>NZ_CAJHBS010000014.1 GCF_904846705.1 Psychrobacter sp. Pi2-52 | reverse complement strand
GGTTTTACACCGATACAGAAACTCAATCAGGCAGCTTAATTCTATTTATTAGGTGTCTTAAGTTTGGGAGGGTTACCATTACACAAAAAATTATTACATAAAAAGAAGGTCTGAATCATATCACTGGTTCAGACCTTCTTTTTTACGATCAATATTTAGAGCGTATTAAATGATTATTAGTAATTTACCTTACCAGTAGTAAACGTAAATGACTGCTGCTCTAATGTTTTATCGTCAACCAAAATATCAAAGCTGACCCCATCATATCTTTAAAACGAGATAATGCATGTTAGAAATCAGCTTTCTATCTACTTCTTTTATAGCTATTGTATTTCTAGAGCCTTTCTCACTGGTGCAAAACTACGTCTATGCGTTGGCAAGACACCATGTTTTTCGATTGCTTCCATGTGCGCGCGCGTCGGATATCCTTTGTGTTTGGCAATACCGTATTCCGGATATTGAGCATCCAGTGTATACATCGATTCATCACGACTTACTTTTGCCAATATACTGGCCGCTGCAATACTAGTATGACGCGCATCACCTTTTACCCATGCTTGACAATCAATTGCAAATGGCGCTACCTCTAACTTTTTAAAGCTATCATAATTCAAGTCAGGGCAACGATTTCCATCAAACAGTACTTCGACTTTAAATTGATCGAGCGACGTGCTGTTAACATTTCCAGTAGTCGAGAATTTTTCAAAAATTACTTCTAGCAATGATTCAGTACATAAGCGCATACCAAGCATCGTTGCCTGCAAGATGTTCACTTGGTCGATCACTGCTGCTGGTATATCAGCGATGATATAACCGATAGCATGCTGCTGAACCAATGGATAAAGGATATCGCGCTTTTTTTCACTCAGTTGTTTGGAGTCTGTCAGTATCGACAACGGCGTGTCTTTGAGCGGTTGTTCCTCAATCAATCCTGACCAAATCGCAGGTAATATTGCCGCGGCAATATTGACGCTGCCTAGTAATGGCCCACGTCCTGCTTCATCAACGCCGATTTGTAGTATTGACTGATCTGTCCCTTGGTTACCATAACTGAGATATTGAGTAAGCAACTCAGCGGTATTCATTTGCCCATATAAACGTATGGGCGCTGCTAACTGAATATATTGTCCTTTCACATCAATGTGCTCAATATTGATGTCAATTATTTGAACTGAGCTTTCTGTATGTTGGTTGATATGCATAATATTAGGAGGTCTTTCTTGTTTAATTAGGATTGACGGTATTGGTATTTTGGATAAACCACTGTTCAATCACGCTGTTTGCAGGCTCATGGTTACTTTGCTGTTGTAGCGACTGCTTTGTCACTAGTAAGTCGTGTAATTGCTCGGCATAAGCGCGTGGTTGTAGCAATCGCATTACGGTGCGGCAAATATTGTCACCGCTCGCTTGCTCTTGAATAAGCTCAGGTACGATTGGCGCATTAGCCAATATATTAGGCAATGCCACATATGGCACTTTTACCAGACGCTTGGCTATTTGGTAAGTCAGCTGATTTAATTGGTAAACCACTACCATCGGACGTTCAAGCAGCATTGCCTCCAGCGTTGCTGTCCCAGATGCTAGCATCACGATATCTGACGCCGCCATGGCATGTTGGCTAAATTCTGGCTGGGTATCATCGTAAACCACCACAATTGCCTCACGTAGCTGTTCTGAGCGTTGGTCGATCACTTCTTGTACGATATATTGATGATTTTGATCGACCGTTGGAATGATGAAGCACAGCTTAGGATCTAACAGGATTAACTTTTGGATGCCATCAAGCATCAATGGCAGAATAGCTGTAATTTCACCGCGCCTAGAACCTGGCATTACACAAATAAGCTGACTCACATCATCAAAGCGTTCGATGAAGAACTGCTGCAACCCATCATTGTCCCAGACTAACTCACTGCGACGTTGATTAATTGGTGTATCGATAAGGGTCTGATCAATGGTTCGTAGTAAGGGATGACCCACACAGGTCGCCGGATGGTTATGTCGCTCATAAACTGGCAACTCAAACGGGAATAGGCATAGCACCAAATTGGTCGCCGCTTTAATATTATGGATACGCGACTCGCGCCATGCCCAAATAGAAGGACTGACATACTGCACACAGAACACGCCTTGGGGCTTTAGTTTTTTAGATACTCGCAAATTAAAATCAGGCGCATCAATACCGACGAACCAATCAATATTGGCAGCCTTAAATGCGCTCAGTAGCTCGCGGCGTGCTTTGAGCAAATCTGGTAGCTGCGACATGACTTCAACCAGACCCATCACCGCCAAGCGTTCTAACGGAAAAATACTCTGTAGCCCTTGCGCTTGCATTTTCGTACCGCCTACGCCTACCCAGACAATATCATCACGTAGATTATTCATTTGCCGCATAAAATCTGCACCCAAACTGTCACCAGATACCTCACCTGCGACGATGCCTATCACTAGCGGCGTAGCATTTATATTTGCTACTTGAAAATCCGTCTCGGCTTGATGAATGAGGTCAGTATGGTGATGAGACGTAGCAGAATCTGTCATGACAAGCTCTCGATATTAGAAATACACAAAATAAAATAAACCGTTATTATAAAATATAACGTAATAAATCAGCGATACGACCTTATGAATAATATGAGCACTCATCCGTACTGTTTTAATACCACAGTTTGGGCCACCCATCGCTAATGTTGCTATCATACTTGACGATGATACAAATAGCGAAATTCACGCATAAAATCTGAGCGTTATGCATCAAAAACTCAACCAACTCTTATTAATAGATAGAAAAACCAAATGCTAAACGTGCATTTAGAACGTCAAATATCACGCTAAGTCTCTATAAGTATAACTAAGTTTTAGTTTCCTCATTCCAGTTATCAGTCAATTAACTGCTCGACTACCCTTGTCAACCAACACTTTTGTCCGCATAATGATTATTCCTATAAATCAGCTAGACGATATATAACCATGACAACATCAGTTACCCATAATGCAGATATTGACGACGTGAATATTGAAAAATTTATTCCTTTGATTACCCCCGCCGAGCTAAAAGCCGAGCTGCCTCTGTCAGACGACGCGTATAACACCGTACTAAAAGGTCGTAATACTATTCAAGATATCTTGGATGGTAAAGACAAGCGTTTGTTTGTGGTCATTGGCCCTTGCTCTATTCACGATATCAAAGCCGCTCACGAATATGCCGATCGTTTGGCCGTATTGGCAAAAGAAATTGAAGACAGTGTATTTGTGGTCATGCGTGTTTATTTTGAAAAACCTCGTACGACGGTTGGCTGGAAAGGCATGATCAACGACCCTGACATGAATGACAGCTTTGATATAGAAAAAGGCTTGCGCACGGCTCGTAAATTGCTACTTGATTTGAATGAAAAAGGTCTACCTTGCGCGACCGAAGCACTTGATCCAAATACACCGCAGTACATACAGGATCTAATCAGCTGGTCAGCCATTGGTGCACGTACCACTGAAAGCCAAACGCATCGCGAAATGAGCTCTGGCTTATCATGCCCAGTTGGCTTCAAAAATGGTACTGATGGCGGTATGACGGTAGCTGTAAATGCCATGCAAGCGGTTAAAGAAGGTCATAGCTTCTTAGGTCTATCATCAGATGGTAAAGTCTCTATCATCAAATCTAAAGGTAATCCTTACGCGCACGTGGTACTTCGCGGTGGTAATGGTAAACCTAACTATGATGAAACTGCGGTCGCTCAAGTTGAAAACGAGCTGGCAAAAGGCAAGACCAATAGTAAGATTATGATTGACTCAAGCCATGCCAACTCCGGTAAAGACCCTTACCTACAACCGATGGTTATCAAAAACGTTGCCGAACAAATTCAAAACGGCAATAAATCAATTATCGGTATGATGATTGAGAGTCACTTAAAAGGCGGCAATCAAAAATTGACTGCTGATTTAAGCCAGCTTGAGTATGGCAAATCGATCACCGATGGTTGCCTAGATTGGGATAGCACTGTCACAGCATTACGTGACTTACGTGATATGGTAAAAGATGTGCTACCAAATCGCTAATCGCTATTCGCGATAATTTATCGTCAAGCAAACAATAAAAAGCCCCTTGCGCATCAGTGCGAAAGGGGCTTTTTATTTATGAACATTCTATAAGAAACACTCTATTCTAAAATTTGATTAGCAATGACCAGCAACGATACATGTTTCGTTAATTGGTCAGAGCTAACCTTATTCTGAAATTGATATTTTCATAAAATTGATATTACATTTCGATGTATATTGCACTGCTCTCAATTAATTATTTGCAGCACCTAACACACTCTCTAAGCTTTCGAGCACATGCTTAGATGAGACATTCTTTTGTAAATCTATCAGCTGCTTGTGCGCCATTTGACGGCGAGGCTCAGCCAACGTATTCCAGCGGGCCAGTACTTGCAGTAAGCGTGAGGCTAATACAGGATTGGCATCATCTAATTTCTGAATCACGCCTGTATACATCTCTAGACCTTCTGCCGTCCAGAGTACCGTCGGTTGTGAGCTAAAAGCACTGATAACTGAACGGACACGGTTAGGGGTATTCCAATCAAAGTCCGTGTGCGTCAGTAGCGACTTGACCATATCAGGCGTTACATCCTCAGCGGCAGCTTGGACACTGAACCACAAATCGACAACCAGATCATTTGCTTGGAAACGATCATAGAAGTCTGCTAAGTACTTATCTGCATCTACCAGCTGATGATTGACCATGGCCTTCAATGCACCAAAGCGCTCAGTCATACAGCTCGCATTGTCATACTGCTGCTGTGCCCAGTCTGCTGCATCATCTACATTCGCCGTCAATGCCATATCGAGTACGACATTACGCAGCGCACGAATGCCTCGAGCTTCAGCGCTATCCTCATAAGACTGCATTGGCAGATTATTGTACAGCTCAGCCCATTGGCCTTTTAACTTATCAGCCACTTGCTTGTATAGCCCATCACGCTGCTCTTTAACCAACACTGGATCGTAGTCTTTAGAAATAGCAGAAGCCAGCTCTTGCGCTGATGGAATATCAAGCAATCGTGCCGCTAGCATCGCATCATCAGCTGCTAAGACAGGCAGTGTCTGCGCTAATGCTTCTAGGTATACATCAGGGCTGCTCTTCGTACCTTGGCCTTGCAGCAAAATACGATTTACCAGCATTTGAGTTACTTGCCAGCGGTTAAACCCATTGGTTTCATGCTTAAGCAAAAATGCTAAGTCTACATCTTGATAGTCATAATTGAGCTGTACTGGCGCGCTAAAGTCACGCAGTAATGACACAACAGGCTCGCTCGCTACATTCTCAAAGACAAACGTTTGCGTCGCCTCGTCAAGCAATAACATACGTTCAGCGACGATAGCGCCTGAGTCTTTGTCAAATAATGCCGTTGCTACAGGTATCGGCAATGGTTTTGGCGCATCAAAGCCTTTGACATGGCGTGTCTGCTGATTCAAAGTGATGGTCAGCGTCTGTGCGTTGCTATCATAGGTTTGAGAACCCGATACCACTGGCGTACCAGGTTGACGATACCAATCAATAAAATTCTCGATTTTGTCATCGGTGATACTCAGTGCTGATAAAAAGTCCTCAACCGTTACCGCTTGTCCATCATAGCGACGGAAATATTCATCTGTTCCTTTGCGGAAATCATCTGGCCCTAACGTATTGGCAATCATGCGTACAATTTCAGCGCCCTTCTCATAGACAGTCGTCGTATAAAAATTATTAATCTCAACAAAACTCTCTGGACGTACCGGATGTGCTAATGGACCTGCATCTTCGCTGAATTGATGGGCACGCAGGGTCGCCACATCATCGATACGCTGTACCGCACTTGACTGTTGATCTGCTGAAAATGACTGATCACGGTAAACGGTAAAGCCTTCTTTTAAACAAAGCTGGAACCAATCACGGCAGGTAATACGGTTACCAGTCCAATTATGAAAATACTCATGAGCAATAATGGCTTTTACGCTAAAACTACGGGCATCGGTGGTCGTCTCAGGGCTAGATAACACGCAAGCGGTGTTAAAAATATTCAAACCCTTATTTTCCATTGCACCCATATTAAACTGGCTGACCGCCACAATCATATAGCGATCTAGATCGTAGGCTCGCCCGTAATTGACCTCATCCCATTTCATCGCATCTTTTAGGGCTTGCATACCGACATCACATTTATCGATATCAGCAGACTTGGCATACAACTCAAGCAATACTTCTCGACCTTCGCTAGTCGTATAAGAATCTGTCAATACATCTAAACCAGCTACCACACAGGCAAATAGATAGCTTGGCTTATTGGTTGGATCGTGCCAGATGGCATAATGGCGGTCTGGTGCATCGGTCACTTCGCCTGCTTCGACTAAGTTACCATTGGCCAACAACGTCGGATAGCGCTTATCTGCTTCAAGTCGCGTGGTAAATATCGCCAACACATCAGGGCGATCAGGATAAAAAGTAATCTTACGGAAACCCTCTGGCTCGCACTGAGTCACAAACATCGTGTCGTCACCGCTACCGGCCATATATAAGCCTTCAAGCGCCGTATTGGTCTGCGGACAGATACGTACTTGAATATCTAAAGTAGCTCGCTCAGGAGCATTATGAATCGTCAGCTTACCCGCTTCCTGCTGATAATCCTCAGTGGTCAGTGCCTTACCGTTCATCGTAATCGTTAGCAACTCTAATGACTCACCAAATAAGACGATATCCCCTGCCGTTTGACGCACCATTTCAAGCTTACTGTCTACCTGCGCGTAGTCTTCAAACAGCTTAATATCTAAATGTACCGTATCGACATCAAAACTTGGTTTGGTATAGTCTTTTAGATTAATCTTGCTTGGCGCATGGGGCGGCACATCTGGCATTTCAGGATTGATGATTTGTGCATCAGTTTCAGCAGTAGACATATGGTGTCCTATTATTATCGGTGGTTTGGTTATAAAGTATTTTTACTGGGGATGAGTAATATATGATTAATATCATTTTACTATTTGCAAAAGGCACTAGTGCAAATAAAGACCTTATCTTTAGGCTAACCAATCAGCTAAGCGCTTAATAAACTAATTTTTATTACTAATTTGGTTTTCTCATCAAGCTTATAGCTAGATTGACCTAAATCGCCAAATTTCAAGTATGTAGAATAAGATATCCTCGGTTCAATATGATTTAAATATGAAACATACGTTATCAATTGGATAATGTCGTTGAAAATGATTTAATAGTCATACTGATGACCAATCATTTAACTAACGGTTTATTATATGACAAAAAATACGGTGAAACGTGCAGACATTACCCTACCTTTGCTTATAGAGTATGTTGACGCGCTACTACCCTCATTGACGACTCAGACAGAACAGTCACCTGAGCATAACAAAGATAATAATGAGGCATTATGGGTAACACATAACCATGCGGATTTATTAGCACTACAAGCACAACTTGACGATACTATATCTACTAATGAGAACACTGAATCAAGGCTGAACGCACAACACTTATCAACGTTATCAGATCTTGCTAAACAGCATGTACCTGATCGTTATGAGCTTGCTTGCTTTTGGCTACCCACCTTGTCAGAAGAGCTGACTCAACACTATGTGCCACTACTCATGCGCTATCGTGACTTGTATGCCGCGCATTTACTTATTGCATTAGATAGCTCTGTAGACTTAAAACCTTACGGCTTTACGCCATTTGATATATTAAGTGAGCCATCTCTAAATATTGACGATATTCAATCTATTACCTCGTCAACCGTTACTGCGACGCTTTGGCAATTTAATCTATATGACTACAAACAGCTGCCAAATTGGCTCAATGCTGATTACTGGGCCAACCCTGAAAACTGGGGCAAGCACCGCTGGTAATACACTCAATTTTATCTATCGTAATTTACAGTAAAAACACTTACATAAATTAACATTTAGTATATTATAGATAGAGATTGCCTAAGTTTTATCGGAAGCAGTTTAAAAAAACAAATTTAATTAAAATTTTAGGAGCTCGTCATGTCAATCAGTTTTTCTAAGATCGCTGTTCTTGCTGTGCTATCAAGCGCCGTTGCACTAACCACTGGTTGTGCTACCAAGCGTTCTACCTCAGAAGTTGTCGTTGCCCCGCTAGGTATTCCAGGTGGACAAGTTGGCTACAATGGTGCGGTTATCGTTGATAACTCAAACGCTGTCATTACTGGCGCTGAGAATATTCAAGCAGTGGTCTACTTTGCCTTTGATAGCAGCGAAATTACTGCTCAATCAGCGAGCGTCCTTAACCAACACGTAAGCCTGCTAAATTCAAACCCAGCAGCGACTGTCGTTATCGCAGGTCACACTGATGAGCGCGGTAGCCGTGAATATAATATGGCACTAGGTGAGCGACGTGCACAAGCTGCACGTAACTACCTCGCTGCTCAAGGTGTCACTGCAAACAACATCCGAGTTATTAGCTATGGTGAAGAACGCCCTGCAGCAGCTGGTAACACAGAAGACGCGTATGCACAAAACCGTCGTGCTGAGCTGTCTTACTAAGACTTAGCATTATCTATCATAATCTTTACACATGATAATTTAATATATTTCCATAAAAAGCCCAGCAATTTAATATTGCTGGGCTTTTTACATTTTTGTCAGCTAAAATAATGATACTGAAAACCAAATACAAACAATAAGAATGATGGTACAACACTTGCTATTAACTCAGGTTAAATATACTCAGCTCAATTCTACGACATGGTATGCCACTGCAGAGGTTGGTGAATCGCTTTGTCTAGATTTTCAATCGTCATCGAAAGATGCATCACGCGGTATTGCTCACAATCAACGGCAAATACAACGTGCAGGCGTGCGTCTGCTATTACAGCAACTACTCAATAAGTTAGAGATTAGCGATACGTTAGATGAGTCTGATTTTCCGTATTGCCTTGTCAATCATAAATATTACGTTTGTTTCAGTCATACAGGGATAAGTGGTAAAGCCAATACTGGCAGCAATTCAAATCAAGTTAAGCAAAATCTGAACAATAAGATAGCAGTGGTCATCAGTCTTGACCGCCCTGCTGGGATTGATATAGAAGCTAGCAATGTGGTGTGGAAAGTGGCAAAGCGCTTTTATTCAGATAATGAGATTAATAGGTTACTAGCCTTGCCGACAGATGAGCGCGATACTGTTGTAAAACTATTATGGCAACTCAAAGAATGCTTTATAAAAATAAATCACTATAAGCTGGCTCAAGGTATGGGCATGGACTACTCACACCTCATTGCAGATATATTAGATGGCATGAGACAAGAGTCATCCATGTATATCATCGCTGAAGACAGAACTGATTATCATATTGCTATATCAACGACACAGCATACGGTGGTGATTTTTTAGTAAATATTTCTCTAGCAGCCTACTAGCTATCTGTTTGAAACTCTATTTAAGACAATACTTATTCCCTCAACTTTCCACTGTATCTCATGAACTACTATATGACAGACAAAAAAACGACCCTCGAGAGGGTCGTTTTTTGTACTTAATCTTTAACTAATAACAGTCTTTAGACTGTGATTAGATTAGAAGCGGTAAGTTACACCAGCTTTAACGATTGGATACCAAACGTTTTTGTCTTTGATTTCTTTTTCTGCCGCTTCTTTAAAGCCATCTGTGTCAGAACCACTAACATTAGTTACTTCAGCATCCATCTTACCCATATATGCTGCGCCTAACTCGCCGAATACGCCCCAGTTTTGGTTAATGTTTGGACGGTAACCGATAGTAGCGTAAGGTGCCAATTTGTTTTTGTTTTCAGCTTTGATAGTTGCTGTGTCAACTTGATATTCAACATCATCGATAGAAACAGTTGCAATACCTTTTGAGCCTGCATCAGCAGCAATTGAAGCTTCAATCTTGTTACGTGGAACCATAGTACCTGCAGCAACTGTGAAGTTGTTAGCAAACGGACGCATTTGAACGCCAATGTATGGATTGCTAAAATCTACATCATAATCCATAGTGCCGTTATAGTTACCATAGCCATCGCCTAATGCCTTATCCCAGTTAATCCAAGAATCGTTAGCATTTAAGTCTCTGTCACCGTCAAAGTTCATGCCAGACCAACCAGCTTGTAACTCAGTTTTATCATTAACCGCCCAAGCAACGTTAGCACCATAGCCTAGTGTGCCAATTTCAGCACTCACTGCAGCTGGGTTAACAGCAGTCTGGAAGAAAGTCTTAGTACCACCAACTACAGCACCAGTAGTGTTGCGTACTACACCAGCGTCAGCATTGTATGCATAAGCAGCAGGTTCTGCTTCATAGGCTACAGCAACTGGCTCAACTTCATATGCAACGGCAGCATTGTCATCAACAACGATAACTGGATCAGCAGCTAATGCAGCAGTTGATGCTAGAACAGCAGCAGAGATTGCCGTCAATTTAATCAATTTCATAATTATTCTCCTAAAGTGTGAAATAAACCCGCCCATAAAAAACGATGATTGTGCTTTTTTTAAACCATCATTTTGTTGAGGTGATTAAAACAATTCTGACTTAAAAAGTCACCCCTACTGATGCTGTTTTTATTTGCCATTATGTAAAGATTGCATAGGTACTGTAATAATTGCTACACCAATCTGCAAAAATTCGCCTTTATGTTACATAACGTCCTTAAAGTAACCAAACAGCGTAAACATGAGACTTTGCTCGCTTAATGTTTATGTAAGGGTATTGCAAAATATGTCCACATCATTATCTAAAATATCTTCCAACTCAATGACAGTTATATGGCTTAACCTTACAGAATAGTGTGCCTTGTGAGTTGACGTATCTATTGTTACTTATATGAGAAAATATACGCTAACAAATAAAACGATATAAATGATCTCATATAATGCGACTAACACTTGTCTCAAGCGAATATTATGCTAAATTAGTTGTTATAACAGATTTGTTATAGAACGTCAGTATTGTCACTATTTGTCTTATTTATGAAAACCTTGTAATGCTGTCTGCTCTATTTCTTTACTCCTACTGAGTCATATATATGCCTAAAGTATCGTCGATTACCCGTGTCCTAGAAATCATCGAAGCAGTGTCCTATGCTTCAAAACCGCTTTCTCCACTCGAGCTCTCACAAGAGCTAGATATCCCTAAACCGACCATTCATAGATTGATTCAAAACTTGGTTGATGATGGTTTTTTGACTGTTGACATTGGTGGCGGTATTATCCCTGGTAAGCGCGTGCGCAACTTGAGCGTTGAACTATGGCAACAACGACTGTTCTTTAACGAGCGACAGATGATTTTGCAAAAGCTGGTTGACGAGTTAAAAGAAACTTGCGGCATTGGTATTCCTTATCATATGAATATGATCTATACCAACCGTGCTCAGACGACCTTGCCACTACAGATTTATCTTCCTGTCGGGGCAAAGTCACCTATGTGGTGTACAGCGACTGGCAAGCTCTATCTAAGCCAACTATCTACGACTAGCCGTATGAAAATACTACAAGGGTTACCATTAGATAAGTTCACTAAGAATACGATTACTGATATCGATGCATTAAATGCCGAGCTTGATCGCATTGCTGATACTGGTATCGGCATCGATAATGAGGAGTTTATCTCTGAGATGGTCGCAGTGGCTGTACCTATCTTGGATAAAAAGCAACGCTATCTGGCCTCACTCTACTTACATGCGCCCACCATACGCGTCTCATTAGATGATTTGCTGACGCACGTACCAAGACTACAAAAAGCCGCCCAAGACGTTCAAACGCTCGTCTACGATCTGCAAAGCTAATACTATCTATTGCCCATCAAAAAAGGTCTACGCTATGATTTTAGCGTAGACCTTTTTCTTTTTAGCAAATGCATTCTCTTAATTAATGCCACCTACTAGTGATACCAAAAATTCTTAATATTAGTATATTTAAGACAATAATGAGACATCATGACGTCCGATAATACTAGAAAAATCTTTATCACCATTCTCTACAGTATGTGAGGCATATAATTCTGTTGCTTTGGCACCCATTGGCGTGTCTACTTCAGTGTCTTGAGCAGTCTGCATCGCAAGGTTTAGATCTTTTTGCATCAATTTACTCATAAAACCGCCTTGATAGCCATTACTAGAAGGCACATTCTCCATGACTTGTGGATAAGGATTATAAACTTCTAAGGTCCAGTTACGGCCTGAGCTTTGTAGCATGATATCTGATAGCACTTTAGGGTCCAAACCGTTCTTGACGCCTAGATTAATCGCCTCTGCCGTCCCTGCCATCAAGATACCTAATAGCATGTTATTACAGATTTTAGCCACTTGTCCTGCGCCGTGCTCGCCCGCATGAAAGATGTTTTTGCCCATCACGGCAAGTATTGGCTCAGCCTTAGCAAAAGCAGCAGCATCGCCACCGACGATAAAGGTCAAACTACCAGCAACTGCCCCACCTGTGCCACCAGAGACTGGCGCATCCAAGAAGTCGATGCCAAGCTTACTTGCCGCCTCTGCTACTGTCCTTGCATCAGCCGCCGCAATCGTACTACTGTCAATCACAAGCGTGCCTTTTGGTAACTCTGCGAGCAATCCATCAGAGCCACTATCGCCTAAATATACAGAATGTACATGCTGACCTGCAGGTAACATACTAATCACGACTTGAGCATTATTTGCAGCGTCTTTAGGACTTTCTGAGACACTAGCCCCTGCTTGCTTCAAGCGCTTAGTCGCTGCATCAGACAAGTCAAACACAGATAGCGCGTAACCTGCCTTTAATAAGTTCTCTGCCATTGGCGCACCCATATTACCAAGCCCAATGAAGGCGATATTTGGTTTAGAGTTATTATTATCCATCGTACTTGTATCCTTTGTACCCATCTCATCACTCCTTGATGATTTATGATGTAGCTATTGCTACATACTATTTAACAGTATTTATTAGTGAATTTTGCTTATGTCCTACTTGATAGAGTGCTTTTAGGCAGTTAGCCGACGTATCGACTACCCAAAGCGTCACTACCTAACCAACCTTCTAAAGGGTGCTCGTTTTTAGAATAAGGATTGCCAAAATGCTGATCGATATACGCCTGCCCTTCTACACTTAGACAGTCTGCCAATGAACGCGACCATTTGGGCTTTCTATCTTTATCAATTAATAATGCCCGCACGCCTTCTTTAAAATCAGGATTGGCCGCGCAATGTACTGCGACATTGGTCTCTAAATACAGTACTTGTTCGATCGATAGGTCAGTGACTTTGTGATACAACGCATAGGTTAATGCAGCCGTGACTGGGCAGCCATGCCGATAGGTTGCAACTGCTCGCTGAGTCCAACTGTCTTCTGCAAAGTCTTGGTTTAGCTGCATGAGTGCTTCATCGCTTTGTAGCAGCGCATCGATATCAGCCAGACCGCCACGGTTCATCAATTGTTGAATAGGTTGCCAATATGTCGCTAGCTTACTATCAGGCAGTTCGGCAATAGGTAGTTCAGCAAGTGCACGGCTAACAATACTATGTGCGCTATTGTCATGACACTTATTCGAACTGCTTGCGTTATCAACTGCCTGCCAGTCACTCTGTTTGAGCCGCTGAATGATGGCATCATAATCAGTACTAGCTACTGCATACTCTGCCAGATTGGCGAGTAGCGCGTCACTGCCATTGCACATCGCGCCAGTTAAACCCAAGAACAGCCCCGTCTTAGCAGGCATACGCTGCAAAAACCAACTGCCTGAAGCATCAGGGAACAGACCAATGGTGACCTCAGGCATGGCAAAACGGGTACGCTCAGTGACCAGACGATGACTGCATCCTGCCATCAGCCCCATACCGCCGCCCATGATGATACCGTCACCCCAAAGTATTAATGGTTTCGGATAAAAGTGCATTTGACGATAGAGACGATACTCGTGACTGAAAAACTCAGTAGCATAAGGGTTTGGCATTGGCGCACTGGCAGACATGCTGTCATAGAGCTTACGAATATCACCGCCCGCACAGAACGCTTTATCCCCTGCACCCTTTAACACAAGCGCCACCACTTGCTCATCCGCTTGCCACTGCTCTAACTGCGCTGAGAGCAATTGACACATATCAACGCTGAGTGCATTAAGCGATTTAGGTGTATTGAGTGTCATGACTCCAATCAAGTGCCCGCAATCTGTCGGTTCAGTATTGAACAATACAGAGGCCTCTTGCTCGGTATTGTTCGAAGAGTTTTGGGTATCGTCGGTAGCTGCTGTCATAAAAGTGACCTACAAAGTTAAAAAGTTAAATAATGTCATGAGTGTTATGACCCAAGCATTTTAAGCAATGCTTATTTGTTTTGCCAATTGGGTTGACGCTTTTCTAAAAAGGCTTGCACCCCTTCACGCTGATCCATTGTGTCAAATAGCTTAACGAAATCTTCACGCTCATGGATAAGATTTTGTGCAGGCGGTGTGTCTCTAGCCGCTTGAATCAGTGTTTTAGAATAACTGACAGCGACGGGTGATTGTTTAGCGACTTTTTTTGCCAAATCTTGAGCGGCTTGCAACCCCTCGCCTTTTGCAGTGACCTCTTCAACCAGACCGATACGCAATGCTATATCTGCATCGACGCGCTCGCCGCACAGTATCATGCGCTTAGCCCAACCTTCCCCTACTAACATAGGTAGGTTCTGTGTGCCGCCAGCACATGGCAATAATCCTACGCCTGTCTCTGGTAATGCCATCTGGGCATGCGCTTCTGCAATCCGAATATCACATGCGAGCGCACACTCAAGGCCGCCGCCCATCGCATAGCCATTGATAACAGCGATGCTGACACCGCGATAGGCAGACAATGCTTCGAACGCCTCACCAAATGCAATTGCCATGCTGATGGCACGGCCTTTATCGCCATCTGAGAAGTTGTTTAAATCTGCACCAGCTGAAAAGAACTTTTCGCCATCTCCATGCACGATTAATGCGTAAACATCGTCGTTGGCATTGAGATCTGTGATGAGCTGCTTAAGTGCTTGCAGACTGTCCATCGTCCACGTATGTGCCGGTGGGTTATTCAACGTCAACGTTGCGGTATGGCCATCAATTGATAGCTGTAGATTTGTATAATCTGTCATAAAACATCCTTGTTTCAGTAAAACGAGATAAATTAGCGTAGCTGGCTTAACCCTTCATCTTGCAAGACCTGACGTGAAATAATCACACGCATGATCTCATTGGTACCTTCCAGAATTTGATGGACACGTAAGTCTCGTACATGGCGCTCAAGCGGATACTCATTTAGATAACCATAGCCGCCGTGCAACTGCAGGGCCTCATTAGCAACATCGAAACAAAGATCTGTAGACAGACGTTTTGCCATTGCGCAGTAGGTAGACGCTTGTCCATCGTTGTTGTCAACTTTATCAGCTGCTAGATACAGCATTTGGCGTGCGGCGATGGTCTGGGTCAACATATCAGCAAGTTTAAACTGTACCGATTGTAAGCTAGCAATCGGGCTACCAAACTGGCTGCGCTCTTGCACATAACTGGTTGCGGTCTCTAACGCCGCTTGTGCCGTACCTACCGCACAAATACCGATATTAATACGACCACCATCCAGTCCTTTCATCGCGATACGAAAGCCTTGGCCTTCCTCACCTATCAGGTTTTCTACAGGGACTTTAACGTCTTTAAAACTAATCGTGCGTGTTGGCTGTGCTTTCCAGCCCATTTTATGCTCGTTTTTGCCATATTCGATACCAGCACTATTGGCGTCTACGACGAACGCTGACACGCCTTTGGGCCCAGCGCTACCAGTACGTGCCATTACTACCAATACATCGGTTGAGCCTGCGCCAGAAATGAAGGTTTTTTCACCGTTTAGTACGTAATGCTCGCCTTGCTTCTCCGCTTTGGTACGTAAGGAGGCTGCATCAGACCCTGCATTTGGTTCTGTTAGGCAATAGCTGCCAAGCCACTCACCGCTGACCATGTTGGGCAGATATTTTTTGCATAGCGTATCGCTGCCATATTCACCAATCATCCATGCGGCCATGTTATGAATACTCATATACGCTGCTACAGCCGTGTCGCCCCATGCAAGCTCTTCGAATACCATCGCTGAGTCCAGTCTTGGTAAGCCCAAGCCGTCATATTCTGGATTGGTGTATAGCCCCAAAAAGCCAAGCTCACCAGATTTTTTGATTATATCTATTGGGAAATGCGAGTTACGATCCCATTCAGCAGCATTTGGCTTTAGCTCTTTTTGCGCAAACTGCCGAGCCGTCTGGCGAAAGGCGACTTGGTCATCGGTCAATGAAAAATCCATAGGGTCATCCTTGTTCTTATAGATCAAATAGAGGGCTTAAATCTTGGATAAACGTTGATAAAAGCGCTAATAAAAAGGTTGGTCAGAGATTTTATAAGACATTAGCGCGACATGATAGCGGTATAACGATAATAAAATTGCGTTCAATAGTACCGCAAGTCGCATTATCGTCATACCTAAAACACAAAATGTCATACTGATAAAACAATGAGCTGACGATTACATTGAAATCGTTGTATTGACACCGCGGCTCGCTTCATCATCAAACCAACGTGCAGTCACTGTCTTTGTCTGAGTATAGAACTGTACGGCTTGCTTACCATAAGGACCTAAGTCACCAAGCTTGCTGCCACGTGAACCTGAGAACGAGAACATAGGTAGTGGCACAGGGATTGGCAAATTAATACCGATTTGACCAACTTGAATGTCTTGCTGGAATTTATGTGCAGCTGCCCCTGACTGAGTAAATATCGCCGTACCATTGCCATGTGGATTGGCATTCAATAGTGCAATCGCTTCGTCCAAGCTGTTAGCACGCATAATACATAGTACTGGACCAAAGATTTCTTGTTGATAAATTTGCATATCACTTGTGACATTATCAAAGATAGTTGGGCCAACGAAGTTACCTTTCTCGAACCCTTCAACGGTAATTCCGCGACCATCTAGTATCAAGCTCGCGCCCTCTTCTACCCCAGTCCCAATCAAATGCTCGACACGGGCCTTCGCAGCAGGCGAAATCAACGGCCCCAAATCTTTGTCATTTTTGCCAGCTGAGACGACCAAGCTTTCTGCTTTTGCTTTAATCTCATCAATCCACTCACCAGCTGCGCCTACTAGTACGACGACTGACAGCGCCATACAGCGCTGACCAGCTGCACCAAATGCTGCGCCTGCTAACTGATTGAGCGTTTGCTCTTTATTGGCATCTGGCAGGATAACGCCATGGTTTTTGGCACCCATCATGCACTGGGCACGCTTACCTGATTGACTGGCACGCTCATAGACGTGTTTGCCTACATGAGTAGAGCCTACAAAAGAAACCGCTTTGATATCTGGATGGTCACAGATAGCATCGACGGTTGCTTTACCACCATGTACCACATTCAGCACGCCTTCTGGTACGCCCGCTTCAATTGCTAGCTCTACCAAACGCATAGTCACCATCGGATCTTGTTCAGACGGTTTTAGGATAAATGTATTACCTGTAGCAATCGCCATTGGGAACATCCATAGCGGAATCATCGCTGGGAAGTTAAATGGCGTAATACCAGCGCAAACGCCGAGTGGCTGCCAAATGCTATAAGTATCGACCCCTGACGCAACATTTTCTACAAAGTCGCCGATTTGCAGATTGGCAATACCAGCGGCATGCTCTACTACTTCTAAACCGCGGAACACATCACCGCGTGCATCAGCAATCGTCTTTCCTTGCTCTGCGGTCAAGATTTCTGCCAACTCATCCATATGATCACGAATCAGAGACTGATACTTTAAAAAGATACGCGCACGCGTGGTGATTGGCGTTTTGCGCCATGTCTCAAACGCAGTCTGTGCGGCTGCGACAGCTTGGTTAATCTCATCATTAGTAGTTTGTGGCACTTTGGCAATGACTTCTTGCGTCGCTGGATCAGTGATATCAATCCATTCGTCGGTGTTTGATTGTACGAACTGACCATTGATAAGCTGTTGAACGTGGTGCATAAGATATCCTTATCTTTTTTGCGAGAGTACCGTGTGACGGCACCTATATATTTATTAGAAAAATAAAAGCGATGAGTGTTTGTCTGTAAAGCATTATTAAAAACTGAATTTTAAAATGATTTATTTTGTATCGTTATTGACTATAACAATAAATCATTTTTACGGTCAAGCGCTTTATCAAAATTTTTGCTAAGTTTATTTTAATAGCACGTGCTCTTATAAAAATTGTTTAAATAACAAAAACAAAAAAGCCCATGATGATTCATGAGCTTTTTGAAGTTAACCTGACTTTGATACGCGATGAACAACATCACTATTTTTGTATGAGGCTAATTTATACCAATCAATAATCTTTCATCGCCTGCTTGATCGCATCAATAGCAGTTGGGTTATCAAGCGTTGACATATCTCCTGTCGGTTGGTTTTCCGCTAGAGCACGAATTGAGCGACGTAAGATTTTACCAGAGCGAGTTTTTGGCAGTGCCTGCGGGAAGTAGATAGCAGCTGGTCGGGCAATGCCGCCCAAAGATTTGACGACAGCGCCTATCACTTGTTGCTCGATACGGAAACGGTTTTCGGTGGTTTCAATTTGCGTTTGATCTTTTAGGACACAGAATGCAATAGGTAGCTCACCTTTTAACTCGTCTTGAATACCTACTACAGCACACTCTGCCATCTCTGGATGCGTACTGATGGCCTCCTCAATCTCTTGCGTGCCTATGCGATGTCCTGCGACGTTAATCACATCATCGGTACGCCCTAAGATGTAGAAATAACCCTCTTCATCTGTCACTGCATAGTCCGAGGTTGAGTACTGCTGACCATCAAACAGACCAAAGTAGCTGCTAATAAAGCGCTCGTCGTTACGCCATACCGTGGTGAGACAACCAGGCGGTAGTGGTGCTTTAATTGCAAGCAATCCTTTTTCGCCAGCCTGACAAGGATCGCCAGTCTCCTCATTGATGACATGCGCTTCATAGCCATACATCGGGTAACCAGGTGACCCCTGCTTGTGCGGCTTATGATTGAATTTTGGTGTATGGCTCAAGATTGGCCAACCAGACTCTGTTTGCCAATAGTGATCTAAAATTGGCACGCCCAGATGCTGAGTCAACCAACTAGCCGTTGATTCATCAAGCGGCTCACCTGCCAAAAAGAACGACTTCACACTAGAGACATCGTAACGCGTCATCCAGCTTTCGTCTTGTTTTTTGAGCATGCGCACACCTGTGGGTGCGGTGAATAAAATGTTAACTTTGTTAGCTTCAACGATACGCCACCAGATACCAGGGTTTGGCATATGCGGCAAGCCCTCATACATAATACTGGTCATACCCGCCAGTAACGGCGCATAGATCGTATAAGAATGCCCGACAGCCCAACCAATATCAGATATCGCCCAGAACGTCTCGCCAGCCTTGCCGTCATAGACATAATCTATCGACGTCGTCAGCGCGACGGCATGACCACCTGTATCGCGCTGCACCCCTTTTGGTGTGCCAGTAGTACCAGAAGTATAAAGCAAATAGGATGGGGTATTTGACTCAAGCCAAACTGGCTCTACGACTGCATTGGTCTCACAGCTATGACGACGCTCGGTTGCATAATCAACATCGATCGCTTTAGTTTCAAATGGCAATATACCGCGATTGACCACCAGCACATGCTCTGGCTTGACAGTCGCTTGCTCGACGCCTTGATTGACTAGGTTTTTATAATTGACGACCTTACCGCCGCGTAGCCCTGCATCCACCGTAATGACCATTTTGGCTTCGGCATCATCCATACGGATAGCCAAGTTATGGGCGGCAAACCCACCAAACACGACTGAATGCACGGCACCAATACGCGCACAAGCCAGCATGGCGTAAGCGGCTTCTAATATCATCGGCATATAGATAATGACACGGTCACCCTTGCCAATACCGTGACGCTGTAGCACATCGGCAAAATAATTAACTTCTTTATACAAGTCATTATAAGTTAGACGACGCTTGGTATAGTCTGTATAAAACTCGACGTTATTGCCCAAATCTTTAAACGAATCAACGACCGCTGGAAAGGTTTCTATCAATTCTTGATTAATCTCTGATGACACCCACACAAAAGCATCTTGCTCTGCACGGTCTACCAGATGACGATCGACACAGTTATAACAAAGATTGGTCTCACCGCCGACAAACCATCTGGCAAAAGGCAGATTGCTGTCATCTAGAATTTGTTCAGGCTCTTTATGCCAATAGATACGCTTCGCCTGCTCAGCCCAAAACTGCTCTCGATCCGTAATAGACTCTTGATAAATATCAGCGAAGTTTGGCGTGTCTGTCATTTGGGTAGAAACTGAGGATTGGGAATGGTCGCTCATAGTAGCTGTCCTTAGCATAAACGAGAAATGAGGCAATAGTATTTTGTAGTTAAGGCACTCAATAAGTTGTCACGGTACTCACCTCGCACGGTGCACTGTCTGCGTGCAATTGGCTGTTACCAACTCTAAAATGCTTCAACTATAAAAAACCATGTCTTAGTAAATACTGGTCATCCTTGCCAGAATTAAAAAACCGATACGATATGTATCGGTTTAAAATGTAGCAGAGCCTATCGGAAAGGTCAACTATTAAGCGTGTAATACGCGCTACATTTTGACGAATACAAATATTTGAACATTTAACTAATACTAATTATATCTCAGTTTGATTGGCATACATCTCACGCATGACTTTTTTGTCATGTTTACCAACAGAGGTTTTTGGTAGCTCATCAACGAACTTAAACTGGCTTGGCACACCATACTTAGGAATGATACCGCGCTCTACCGCTTTTTCTGCAAGCGCTTTGATATCATCAGCACTAGTATCCTTAGCATTAGGCTTTAGCACCACCAAAGCCAATGGACGCTCGCCCCATTGCTTATCACGCACCCCAATCACTGACACATCGGCCACTGACGGGTGTAGTGATAAAATGGTCTCAATCTCTAGTGATGAAATCCACTCACCACCTGATTTGATCACGTCCTTTAAGCGATCGGTGATTTTGATATAGCCATCAGGACGTATGTAGGCGATGTCTTGGGTATGCATATAGCCATTTTCCCATAGCTCTTTGCCAGCATCGTCATTTTTGAGATAGCTTTGGGTCAACCAAGGCGCACGTAATACCAGCTCACCTGTATTTTCTGGCCCAGTTCCCACTGACTTGTTGCCTTCGCCCCATACCTGAGCATCGACCATAAGTACGGGTTTACCTGTCATACAACGACGGGCAATGTCTTCTTCTTCAGTCATTTCAGGCTCATCGAGACTAAAGCCCGTTAAACTAATAAGCGGCGCTGTCTCCGACATACCATAGCCTGTATAGACCTCAATGCCTTGTGCCATGGCCGTTTTGGCTAGTCCTTCGGTCAATCGTGAGCCACCAATAATCATTTTTAGACCATTAAAGCTGGCATCGCGATCTTGTGCTTCTTTGAGTACCATTTGCAAAATCGTTGGTACACAATGGGTGATACTGACCTTTTCATTGACAATTAAGTCCATCAACGTATCAGGCGCATAGCGACCTGGATAGACTTGCTTTAGACCCACCATGGTTGCTGTAAACGGAAAACCCCATGCATGCACATGGAACATTGGCGTCATCGGCATATAGACATCACCATAGCTCACGCCTTGCTTATCAGGCAGCATCCCCAAAGTTGCCGCTTCTGCTAGTGTATGTAGCACTAGCTGACGATGGCTAAAGAAAACCCCTTTTGGATCACCTGTCGTGCCTGACGTATAAAAGGTCGTCGCAATGGTATTTTCATCAAAATCTGGGAAATCAAATTCGCTATTAGCAGCTTCTAATAACGCTTCATATTCGCCTGTGACACGGCTTTGGTTGCTACCAAAGATACCTTCAGCAGTGACACCATTGTCATCAAGCCAGATAATATGCTCAATACTTGAGTTCTCGAACTGATAGTCTTTAACCAATGGCGCAAACTCAGAGTTGAGCATCAGCACTTTAGGCTTGGCATGGTTGATGGTATAAAGGATTTTTTCAGGCGATAGACGGATATTGACAGTCTGTAAAACGTACTCTGACATTGGCACGGCAAAATAAGACTCAAGATAGCGATGACTGTCCCAATCCATCACGGCAACCACATCACCTGCATCGAGCTTTAGGTCTGCCAATACATTGGCCAAGCGATTGATACGCTCAAACAGCTCTTTGTAAGTCAGGCGCTTTTTGTCCGCATACACAATCTCTTGATCTTGCGATACCGTTTTTGCACGGCTTAATAATTGCTTGACCAGTAGTGGATAATCGTAGGCAGATGGTGCACTGTGATAAATGTTTGACATAGAACTGACTTCCTTGTTTGTTGTACTTATAAGGGATAAATAACAATCAAGTTAATAGCAGCATAAAATCTACTGCGCTAACCATTTTAATTTTTATAATAACATCGTTATTGATAGTAAGAAAAAAGCGGCGCTGTGTAAAGCGGTCTTACATTAAGTATCATAAGATGGCCGACCAGACCTATGCTACATAATACAGCCAATCACTTTACCCGTACTGTGGTTTTAATCATTCCAAAACTGGCTATTAATAACGCCAGTACCTGCACAAATAATAACAACCATACGGTAAGAGACCACTGCCCTCGCGCATAAGCTATGCCACCCAGCCATGCTCCTAGCGTACCGCCTGTATAGTAGCCCATATAATATAGACCCGATGCTAATGAGCGGCCTTTTTTCACATTGACCGCGATATAGCTGATGGTCGCCGACTGCGTGATAAATACACCTGACGACATAATAGCCAGTCCTATAATCACCCCCCATAATGGCGTGACCAAAGTTAATAACAATCCAACCATAGATACGACGATAGCTACCCGTACTGTACGCGCTGAGCCGAACCGTCGTAGCAATGTCGTAGATAATGGCGTGATAATAACACCAAGCAAATATACCGCAAAAATATTGGCGAGCGCACCAGTACCAAGCTCATAAGGCTTATCTGCCAAATGTAAATTGATAAAAGTGAAGCAGCCTACAAGGGAGAACAGCACGCAAGCGCCAAGCAGACATGCTGTTACCACATAGCGATTGGTGACATGCTCACCCAGCGTCTGTATCGCTGAGCGAAAATTAGGATTGGCCACAAAGTGACGAGACGATGGTAGCATCTTGCTGACCCATATCGCGCCTAGCAAGGTCATTGCCGTCATCACATAGTAACCATGACGCCAGCCAATCAGCTCATGCAAATGCCCAAGCAAGAACCGACCCATAAAGCCGCCAAGCACGCATCCTGACACATAAAAGGACATCAGCTCAGTCATCGCCCGGCCCGCAAACTCCTCACCGATATAAGCAATCGTCACCACCGTAATACCTGGTACAGACAATCCTTGCATGAAGCGCCAAATGCCGACCCATTCAATGCTCGAGCTCTGGGCAATGAGTGCTGTTGGTATCGCTAAAAACAATAAAGCGCCAACGATAAACGACTTGCGCCCGACCGCATCTGAGAGCATGCCTAGAAATGGTGACATAATCGCAATGGCTAACACAGTGGCACCAACGATCATACCAGCCTGTACTTCGGTCGCAGCAAAGTCCACCATCATGACCGGTAGCACCGCTTGAATAGAATACACTTGCAAAAAAGCAAACATACCTATCAGGCCAATTGTGAGCTTCAATATCCACGACGTTGAATGATTGGATGTGACTGGTGGCACAGCTGTTATATCTTGAATCTGATCTTTAGAATTATTCACAGGGGATCTGACTATATTGGTTATACCATGACTGTAAATGATAACCGTCACTGGCGTGGATGGTAGAGAGGAATAAAGGTGATTTATGCTAAATGTATAAGCAAAAGCACCGTTATTAAACGATAAATGTTCATCATAATTACAAGCCAATTATGGTAGCACATTCATCAATATACTCAGGTTTAAAAGTGTTATTGCCTCTTGATAGATTCTTTATTTGGGTTCGAGATTATCGTAGAAAAACTTGACTAGGAATCACATTTCGACTTAAGACGGTAAAGACAGTTTTCGACTCACAAGGTCATGATCAACGTTACGTTTATTGCATATACAGGGTAGTATGGTCAGATGCTGTTGACGCATTTGTTAATCATTTAACTACTTTAACGATTGATAACAGTGACAGTTAACAATCACTACCTACGTCTATTTTTTCTAACCTAGAGACGTGCACGACTACACAATCTTTTAGAATACAATTTACTATGATGAAAAATATGGTGCTTTTAAAACTTATTATCGCGATGAGTACATTGGTTTTCTCTACGATGGCTGTAGCAGAAGTAACTGCGTCCGAAACTAGGGTTGAAGGTCTTAATCCAGTCGTACCGACATTTAACTCTACAAAATCACTAGCGTCAGTAGACTGTATAAAGGATGACGCTATCACTGCTACTGAGCTCACAAAAACACGTGATAACGGTCCGTTTTCTGTAAAGTCCAAGCACGTGAGTCGCCAATCAGCCAATGGCTTTGGTGGCGGTACCATACACTATCCAACGGATACTGCTAACTGTGGTCTACTAGGTGGTATCGCGGTAGTGCCAGGTTACGTGTCTTATGAATCTTCTATCAAATGGTGGGGACCGCGTTTGGCCTCTTGGGGATTTGTCGTTATTACTATTAATACTAGCTCCATTTACGATAACCCAGATAGCCGTGCTGAGCAATTGAGCGCGGCTCTCGATCATCTCATCGCTGATGAAACAGTAGGTCATATGATAGATCAAAATCGTTTGGGCGCGATTGGCTGGTCAATGGGCGGCGGCGGTGCGCTACGATTGGCAACTGAGCGCAGTACGGTGCAAGCCATCATTGCACAAACGCCCTATCACGATACGAGCTATGGTGCGATGAATACGCCTGCTCTATTCATCGCTTGTGAAAATGACCGTATCGCCCCGAATAAAAAATATACCAATACTTTTTATCAAAAAGCTGACGGTCCAAAAATGAAGGTCGAGATTAACAACGGCAGTCATTTCTGTGCCAGTCATCGTTTTAACGAAAAGCTATTGAGCAAGCCTGCTATCGCATGGATGCAGCGTTATATTAATGGTGATACCCGTTTCGATAAATTCTTATGTGGCAATGACAGCTACAAAGACGATACTCGTATCTCAGCCTATGATTACGAAGACTGTTTATAAGCTATTTTTTAATCTACTTACGAAAGGAAGAACAGCTTTCACTGTTAATGATGACATTTGAATAACAACTCTTTTTTATTTTTACACATTTACATTGCTTCTATCTTTTTTAGTACAGACTTTACTGCCATAAAAATTAATAATCATATAGTCAATCCTTTATAGATTGGATACGGTGTCAGGCTCGCTTAGTCTACAACTTGTAGTACTTTCACTCGCCTTCCTTGTATCCAAATTATATTGAACCGACTATAGGGTGCTACAAACAAGTAAGATGATTGAATAAATGCACAATTAAGGAGCAATATTGATGACTGATGAAATGTATGATTTGGGCGCAGGGTTCTGGAGTATTCGAGGATCATTTATCAAAAACGGTATCCTTGATATTGGTGTCCAGTGTGCGCTCATAAGACTACCATCAGGTCGATTTATATTCTTAGATAGCTATACATTAACTGGCGATGTGCGTCAGCAAGTCATGGCATTGACCAATGACGGTCAAAATGTCGAAGCTGTCCTCAATGTTCATCCGTTTCATACAGTACACTGTGCTCGAATGGCCAAAGACTTTCCGCAAGCCACATTCTATGGCAGTAGCCGACATCCGAAACAAGTACCTGAAGTTAATTGGGCAGACGACTTGGTCGAAAGCGATGCCGTTGCTGCGCGCTACCCTGAAATCAAATTCTCTATACCTCAAGGCATCCATTACATCTCACCTGACGAGACGGTGCATGCCAGCTCCTTATTGGTCTATCATCCTGCTAGCCAAAGCATCTATATCGATGATACCTTTGAGATACCCCCTTCCAAGTTAATAAATGCCGTGCAGCCTAACCTAGGCTTACACCCTACTACCAAAAAAGCGCTCAAAGCTGAGCCAAACGCAGCTAAGCACTATTGTGATTGGGCAGTAGAGCTGGCACACAAATGGCGTGATGGTCGTCATTTTTGCGGTGCCCACTCAGGATTGGTTGTATTTGATGAAGGTCAATTTGAGTCAGCACTTATATCAGCGATTGATCTGGCTCGCCCTGAGCTTGAGAAGGCATAAAAACAAACATAAAGGTGTAAAGAGTTAGAACACATACTACTAAAACAACTCGAAAAACAAAGTTTACGGTGAAAAAGTAGCTTCGTTTTATTTACATATTTTATTTAATTAACTAGACGAGGAAAATTATAAATGACTGATCACATTCATGATTTAGGCGCAGGATTTTGGAACATACGCGGAACATTCCGTCTCGGTGGTGTGTTAAACATTGGCACTCAATGCTCTCTGATCAAACTACCATCAGGGAAATTTATCTTTTTGGACAGTTACGCCCTAACGGGTGATGTTCGAGATGAGGTCATGGCACTCACTAACAATGGTCAAGATGTCGAAGCGGTGCTGAACGTACATCCTTTTCATACAGTCAGCTGTGCTCAAATGGCCAAAGACTTCCCGCAAGCCACCTTTTATGGCAGTAGCCGTCATCATAAAAAAGTACCAGAAATCGATTGGGCAGATGACTTGGTTGAAAGTGACGCAGTCGCTGCACGCTATCCTGAGCTTAAGTTTTCAATATCAGAGGGCATTTATTATATCTCGCCCAATGAGATGATTCATGCAGGTTCTTTATTGGCTTATCATCCTGCCAGTCAAAGCTTACACGTAGATGATACTTTTATGAGTCCACCAACGAAGCTATTAGAAGCTGTATTACCTGAGCTAATACTGCATCCTACGACCAAAAAAGCCCTGAAAAACGAGCCGAACGCTGGCGCGCAATACTGCGACTGGGCGACCAATTTGGCTCATGAATGGCGTGACGTACGCAATTTCTGTGCTGCGCATTCTTATCTTGTTCAGTTCAAAGAAGGTGGGTTTGAGAAAGCACTGGTGAAAGCCGTTAAGAAAGCACGTCCAAAACTAGAAAACGCCTAACTTTTCACACCTTAGGCAAACATCTTTGCTAAACATAAAAATGGGTCGCTATTACTGTATTTACTAATGTAGCGACCCATTTTTTGAGCCAGTAACTTTATAAAACATGCGATGATCGAAACTTATTATCGAAACAGCAAAGTAGCCAACTCATCTTCATTGTTAATAATATCTGCTAACGTATAACGCTCAAGCACATTGATAAATGCGGTGAGCGCTTCAAAAAACACGCTTTTTAGCTGACAGGCTGGACTAATCACGCAGCCTAGTGATTTATTCTTTTTTTCCTCAATAAATGTCACTGGCAAATTCGCCTGATGAACATCCTGCTCGCTATCATTGCGGGTCGCTGGTACGGCAAAGCACTCAACCAAATTGAAATCAGGCTCTATCTGTTTGATCAATACGCCTAAATTGATATCTTTAGGCGCACGTGCCAATCGTATGCCACCGTTTTTGCCGCGCACACTTTCGATATAACCCAGTTGGCCCAGCTGATGAATAATCTTGGTCAAATGACTTTTAGAAATACCATAGCTGTCAGCGATATCGCTAATATTAGCCAATAATGATGGATCTGGTTTCACAGCCAAATAGATCAATGAGCGTAGCGCGTAGTCACTATAGTTGGTCAGTCGCATGTACTTGCGCTCCTATTTTTATAAATTTTATATATTAAGCTAGGGCGTGTCATCAATTAGATTATGAGCATTAAAATAAGATAAATTGATGCTAAATAAGGAAAAGTTCGCAGTGAATATGAACATATTGACAAGAACTTTGACACAGTTTAGCGAAAATTTAGCCATTTTAAGGCTATAAATTGCATCAATGTGCTAATTGATGACACGCCCTAGACAAAGTAAGTCGTATTTTTGGTAATAACATTTAGACATAGCATTTGGAAACAGTATCGTTAGCCTGCTTTAACCAAATAAACCATCAGGCCGAGGACGTGCCAGCATAGGCAGATAACTGATGCAAAATAGCACAAAACACACAATCCAAGCACTTTGCGCCATCATAATCCACATTAGGTAATGACTCATATCTACTAGCGGTAGTAGTACGCGGCTGATAAATACTAAGACCATCAAGCCATACATAACGCTTACCGTTTTTGGCGGTTGATGAATACTGCGACCTGTATGTCCCAGAGATACTCTAGTCATCATGGCTAACGTCATCATACCAACACCAGCGATCGCCAGTCCATGCATAGCGATGCTGTGCGGATAACCGAGCCAAGGCTGTAGTGCATACAATAAGAAACTCAAACACATGCCTAAAAACGCAATATACAACGACCAAAGTAATGGTTTTTGCCAAATACCGTGATGATACCACCCTATCAGACGTACGATATTAATCACTGCTACGCCAAGTGCAGTAACCGTCAGCAGATATTTATTTGGGTAAAATACATCACTAATAAAAAAGGCGAAGAAAAACACTAAGCTTGCGATATCTTGTGTATTACTATTACGTAGTTTAACGGGTTCTGAATTTTCTATACCCATACTAAGACCACGTTCGATAAAAAATGGTACTACGCGGCGGCCAATAGTCAGCACCAAACCGATAATCAAGTAGAACCCAAGATAAATACCTATCTTAGTTGTATTCATATCAGCATTAATAATGCCCCAATAGCAGAGTCCGTTGCCAAAGAACAGCAGGGCCAGTTTTGCCAAGATACCCATTTGCTTATATTGTTTAACTTGCCATACTGCTCGACATACTACATATGCCATCGAGGCGACAAATACTACATCAAAAATGGCTGCTATATATAGCCACGAGATACTATCACCTATGAGCGTCATGCCAAGCCCAAAACCTAACCAGCTCAGACGTGCCAGCAACCAACAGATAAAGATACCTAGCAATTTATAACCATGCGGCATCATCACCCCTGTCCATGTCTTGACCGCGGTTAGCAAGAACCCGGCTACCACTGCTAGGGCATAACCATACACCATTTCATGGCCGTGCCAGTATAACGGGTTCAAAACCTGTGCATCGATATCCGTGTGACCAGTGAACACAAACGCCCATAGCAGCATCGTTACTACGGCAAATAGCGCAGCAGCACTAAAAAATATGCGAAAGCTTAAATTAAGGATAGGATGCGGAGAGCTTGGTGGTTTTCTAGGTAACTTGATAGATTGCATAGCCATCTTCTTAAAGAATATAGATGGCTTTAATTATAACATTCATTTTAAATGAACTTTATTAATTTTTAGTCTAACTATCAAATATTTTACTCATCGAAGTGCTACGCTTGCGGAAATCTCTGAAATAAATTTCCCAATTATAAAAATAGAGAAATCAGGCTGGCTGTTCTTTAGCTATTATTTAGACATGACTTAGTCAATACCACTTACAACTGTAATACCGCGATGACTAACGATATGACCACTATCGCCGTGACATACTGCCTAATTTTAAAATATGTGTGACTGATAATCTGCGCTTGATGAAGGCTATAATCAATAACCAACAGACTTATAAACCCAATCACTAATAGCCAAATAAAACTGCTGGCTGATAAGATTAAAAACCCAAGCCAAAGGCCAAGCGCAATGACATTGCTATATAATGGAAGCCTAACTGCCCACTTATTGTCTTCAGCTAAATCTAAATGATTACCCCAATGCGCACCTGCCATAAATGAGCCAATCACTAGTCCATAAGCACTCAATACATCGAGTACTGAACCAAGCATAGGCACGGTAACAACGTCTATCATCAGCAAAAATGCACAGGCGACAAACGGAATAGCACCTGCAAAAGTTAAATAAGGACTGGGCTTTTTCATTGTTTAAACCTATCTTATAATTAATCTAATAATAGTTGTCACTTGTTGAGTGGGAGTTTTCAACATACATTAGTCACTCTTTTGAGTGTTGCCTTGCCACTGACGGATAAACTCACCATTTGGATCGTATTGCTGGGTTTGCTTGTCGAGATTAAACTGCCTGCATCCTCTTGGGTCAGCACCCACGCCTGCCAGATATTGCCAATTGCCCCAATTACTGCCGACATCGTAGTCGATAAGTTGTTGCTCAAAGTAAGCTGCCCCGTAACGCCAATCAAGGCCTAGCTCATGAATAAAGCAACTGGCAACCAGTTGTCGTCCACGATTCGACATATAACCTGTCGCGTTCAATTGGTTCATGCATGCGTTGACGATAGGATATTGTGTTGTACCATTTTTCCATTGTGCTAACAGATTTTCGTCCAATTGAGTTGAAGGTGCGTGCTGAGCGATGCCCTTAAACCAAAATAACTTTTGCTGGTGGGTCACGGCGTACCAATAAAAATACTCACGCCACAGCAGCTCAAACCATATCCAATAGGTAGAGTCATTTGCGATAATATCGCGCTCATAGCGACGTAGACGATTTAATATCGTGTTTACAGACAGTGAGCCGTTTGCAAGCCATGCGGAGAACTTTGTGGAATGCGCCCACTCATCTAGCGCGTTTCGGGTAGTTTTATAAGTGCTGGGCGCATCGGAATCGAAATAGGCATCTAAGTGCTCGAGGCCATTTAACTCACCACCTCTAAAACTGGATGGCTGCTGTGATGGCTTATCACGCCCTGCCTGATTAGACCACTGAAATTCAAAAAAGTACTCGTTCCTACTCAACATATTGTCAAGCAATGGAGCAAGTGTTTCTGGCGTTGGAGAAATGGCTATATCTTTTTCTGCATGTAGCAAATCGTAACCAATTTCGATTTGTTTACGAAACTGCGTAAAACTTTTGGGTAAGCTTTCTAGCGGTAACTCGTCAAACAAAGTAGCCGTTGTTTGAATGTGCCACTGTATCTCTGGATATTTCGCCTGTAGAAGGTCATATACTTTGTTTTGATTATAATCTGCCGTCTGGCTGATGCAGATATCTGTCACTTGTTGCTGCGCTATTAGATCACTCAACTGAGTAAAGACGTCCAATGTTTCATCGTCTTTCTGTAAATACAGCAACCTATTACCACGCTGTATCAGTGACGCATTTAAATCAGCTAGGCTATCATGCAAAAACTGCTGACGAGCTTGCCCCATAGCCTCATAATGATAGGCATCGTAATGGTCTTTATCGTCTAATATATCTGTCAACGATAACGCATAAACTAGCAACAAGTTACCTTTAGTAGATATTTCAGATGCTTTTAATAGAGTGGCATTGTCGGCTACCCGCAAGTCATTGTGAAATAGCACCAACGTGACATTTCTGTTCTCTGAGTTGTTCGCTGCTTGATTTGACATACCCTATCCTTCTGGCTGTTTAGCGCTTATCTATTATTTTTAATATTTAGTCTTTAATCTTGAAATATCATATACGATGTAAAACATACTTAGCATTCAACTATGATGCGAGCCTAATACTTGTAAGGCAATGCGCTCAGCCCCAGAAACTACTTATAAGCGTTGACTCTCATATGTCTGACTGCTTAAATGGCTTACCTCTAGGAGAACACCATGACTCAAAATAATACTACGACTGAAGAAAATAAATCAGATGAAAAGCGTAAACTTATCAATCGATTTTTGATGAGATTGACAAAAGATCAGCCTCAAATGTATTACGCGACTACCTCTGAGATATCGCGGAGTATTCATACGATGATAAAAGAGCACACCAACCGCCTGTCGGTAGAAGAACAAGCACTGGTAAGACGAATGACTATGGAAGAGATTGAAGGGTTACTTGGTTTTCATGCCAGATAAGAGATTGACCAACTTCAAATACGTCATTATCAGCAAGTTGCCAAATGACACAAAAAAAAGACCGCTATCAAAGCGGTCTTTTTTATTAACTATTAGCATTCTATTTTAGGAAAATTAGAACGGATATTCACGTGGCTCATTTTGCATTGAGATCCAATGTGTTCTAGTGAACTCTTCTAGTACCCACTCACCGTTGAAGCGACCAATACCTGAGTTTTTCTCACCACCGAATGGCGTATTGCTTTCATCATTGACTGAGATGTCATTGATATGGGTCATGCCAGCTCTGATACCCCGAGCGAAACGTAGACCTTTTTGCATATCAGCAGTGAATACCGCGCTAGACAGACCATACATAGAATCATTGGCAATCGATAGCGCATCGTCTTCGTCTTTAGCACGGATGATACCAACCAATGGTCCAAACACTTCATTGCGTGATAGATCCATTTCGCGAGTCACTTCGGTAAAGATGTGCGGCGGTACGACTTGGCCGTCGATCTCGCCACTGAGTATCATTTTTGCGCCTTCTTCCTGCGCTTTAGCGATTTTTTCTTTGAGCGATTTAACTTGTTTTTCGTTGATAATTGGGCCAACAGCGGTATCTTGCTTATTAGGGTCGCCGACGTTCAATGTTTTAACATGCGCTAAGAAACGCTCCACGAAATCATCATATATCTCGTCTTCTACGATGACTCTGTTAATCGCGATACAGATTTGACCTTGATGCAAGAATTTACCAAAGGCAGCCGCTTTTACGGCTTGCTCGATATCAGCATCTTTTAGTACAACAAATGGACTGTTACCGCCCAATTCAAGCGCTACTTGTTTGATGTATTCACCACCATTTGCCAACTCACCGATATGTTTGCCCACAGAGGTCGAACCCGTGAACGACACTAGACTTGGCGCTTTGTGTTCAACGATTGCATCGCCTATCTCACTTCCTGAGCCGACCACGACGTTTAATAGACCTTTTGGAAGACCTGCTTCTTCAAACACTTTTGCAAGTAACAGACCACCTGTCACTGGCGTATCACTAGCAGGCTTGAGTACTACGGCGTTACCAAGTGCTAAGGCAGGCGCGATAGAGCGCTGCGTTAAATGTAGTGGGAAGTTCCATGGGCTAATAACAGCGACAACGCCGATTGGCTCACGATAAATGAAGTTTTCTTTACCAGGAGTATTCGATGGACGAATCTCACCATGGACACGGTTAGGGAATGTCGCTGCTTCAAGGGTAATCGCGCGCGTTGCACCGAACTCGACCATGGCTTTGATACGAGTACTGCCCGACTCTTTGATTAGCCAATCGACGATTTCTTCTTGGCGCTGATCGAGTATATTTACGACTTTATACAACACTGCGGCACGCGCTGCTGGTGTCTGCTTGGCCCACGCTTCTTGAGCTTGGGTCGCCGCATCATAGGCTTCGTTCAACTGTTCTTTGGTCGCTTGCTGGATCTCTACAAGCGTATCACCGTTATATGGGTTGGTATTGGTGTTGGTACTATCGTCTTTACCGGTTTGCCATTCACCAGCGATGAACTGTAAATGGAAATCACTATATGTACTCGTAGTATTGGTTGACATAATCATCCTTATTTTTAATTTGTTATGTTAAGTATTGGTTTTCGATTATTAAAATAAAATTATTAAGTCGGCGATATCTTAATGAGAAAATATCTGGCAAGAAGTAAGTCTGAAATCGTTACTGAGCTATCAATCAATAGTTATCAATTAAAAAGAGCTCTAATGAAAAATGATCTTTAGCAATAAATACTAACGGTAACGGATAACAACAAAACCTACCTTGATAGACGACTGGTCTAATGCTACCATAGCTATTAATAAAACAAGACTATTTTGTCAGTGAATATTGTTGATAAAACGTAACACATATAACTATATCCTATTACAATACGCCATCAACGTGACGTTCAAATGAACGTTAACTGTTTTAACTGACTATCTAATACATACGCTAATATAAGCAACTACTAAGGGAGACAATCCTGTTTATGTCTAATACAGACGCAACTACCCCAGATACCAAAGCTCATTTACTTGCTACTGGCTACCAATTAATTGCTAAGAAAGGTTTTACCGCTGTTGGTCTAAAGCAAATTTTAGATACAGCAGGTGTGCCAAAGGGTTCTTTTTACCATTATTTCGCTTCTAAAGAAGCCTTTGGTGAAGCAATTATTAATCATTATTTTAGTTTATATAAGACTCGGTTGGATGTCATCGATGCACAAGATGTCAGTGCACAGCAAAAACTATATGATTATTTTCAAAACTGGTATGACACCCAGCAGAACGGCTGTGACCATGAAAAATGCTTGGTAGTGAAGCTCAGCGCAGAGGTAGCCGATATGTCAGAAACCATGCGTAAGGCACTTGATACTGGCTATCAGCAGACGACCATGTGGCTTGCTGAGCAGATTAAGGCAGGCTGGGCAGACGGGTCGGTACCTCGTCTCGACAATATTTCAGCTGAGAGTATGGCCAAGCGTTGGTATCTTGCATGGCTTGGCGCAAGCTTGATTGCAAAGATTAGCCAAACCAATACCCCTTTAGCAGAAATTTGGCAGATGACCACGACCCAACTGGGACGCTAATCGTCAACTGTTCGGATTTCTAGCAACTGCATTTCTAACGTAACCATTAAGGCACATTGAATATTCATAACGCTTATAGATAGTAGCGGCTAGTACTATGCTTGAGTATTCAGTGTGCTTTATTGCCTTCTCTTTTCTGAACGAATTTCTTAAAGACACCTGCATATGACTTAAACAGTTATACGAGAGTTTTGTAAATATAACTAGACGACTGGTCTAATTGGTGTACAATGCGCACAAATATTAAGAATGAATGTCTATACGAGCATTGCTTATCATTCATTGATTGATATCAGACAATATCCCATGTCAAAACCATTTGATTGAACCGTTTTTATTAAAAACTTTTTATTACTAATTAGGAATCTTATGAATAACTTCCAATATTACAACCCAGTCCGTATCGTTTTTGGTGAAGGTCAAATCGAGCAATTATCAGATCTAGTTCCTACTGATGCGCGTGTCCTCATTACTTATGGTGGTGGTTCAGCACAGCGTACTGGTACTTTAGACGAAGTAAAAACTGCCTTGTCAGCAAGCGGTAACCGTACTGTATTTGAATTCGGTGGCATTGAAGCCAATCCAGAGTTCACCACATTACTTAAAGCCGCTGATATGGTTAATGAGCACAACATCGACTTCTTATTAGCAGTTGGCGGTGGTTCTGTGATTGACGGCAGCAAATTTGTCGCACTCGTTTCTTCATTGACTGAAGAAGACGGCACTGTCTCACGTGACCAAGCTTGGGATGCCTTAACTGGTTATTGCAAAAATATCGACTCTGCTGTCGACTTGGGTGCTGTATTGACCATCCCAGCCACAGGTTCTGAGATGAACTCAGGCGGCGTCATTAACTATAGCGAACGTCAAGCAAAATTACCGTTTGGTAACCCATTGGCCTTCCCTAAATTCTCAATTCTAGATCCAATCAAAACACTTACCTTGCCTGAGCGTCAGGTTATGAATGGTGTGGCTGATGCATTTGTTCACGTAATGGAACAGTACCTAACTTACCCAGTAAACGCTAAAGTCCAAGATGCCTTCGCTGAAAGCCTGCTTAAAATCCTTATTGATGAAGGTCTAGTTGTTAAGCAAGATCCAGAAAACCTAGAAACACGTAAGAACATTATGTGGACAGCGACCATGGCATTGAACGGTCTGATCGGTACTGGTGTGCCACAAGACTGGACAACTCATATGGTTGGTCATGAGCTGACGTCACTACACGCTATCGATCATGCACGTACGCTAACCATCGTATTGCCATCAGTCATGCGTGAGCTAAAAGAAAGCAAGAAAGAAAAACTGCTTCAGTATGCACGTAACGTATGGAACATTACCGATACTAACCTAGATGACGATGCCATCATCGAAACGGCTATTGTCTACACTGAAAACTTCTTCCGCGAGCTTGGCTTGCCAGTTAGCCTAGAAGACGTTGACTTGACGGAATCAGCGATTGATCCAATTATCAAGCAGCTTGAAGTGCATAACATGGTTAAGCTTGGTGAACATGGTACTAACGACCTAGAAGTATCACGTCGTATCTTGCAGCGTGCTGTGACTAGCAAAGCGTCTTAGTAAGCGCTATAGCAAGAACTGTCAGAAGAATTATAAGAAAAATCGCGACAGTAACAATAACTACATATCGTTATGCTATTTATAGTAGCTATTCAGTTCAATGCTGAGTAGTTACTACATCTAATATCTCTATAATAATGACAATGAATAAATATAAAGGAGTCCTACTATGAGCTTCGATAAAGAGCAGAATCAACAAACCAACCGTCAAATCAAACTTGCCAGCCGCCCGAACGGCGAACCAACCGCTGACAACTTTGACATGACAACCAGCGACATCCCAACGCCAAACGATAACGAGATGTTATTACGCACTGTATATCTATCACTAGATCCATACATGCGTGGGCGTATGAGCGATGCCAAGAGCTACGCAGACCCGTTAGAAGTCGGTGACGTCATCATGGGTGGTACCGTAGCGCAAGTGGTCGAGTCAAATATCGATAACTTCGCAGTAGGCGACTTAGTCGTATCAAACTCGGGCTGGCAGGACTACAGTGTCAGTGATGGCGAAGGCGTACTCAAACTAGACAAAAACATGTCTAACCCTTCTTATGGTTTAGGTGTGTTAGGTATGCCAGGGTTCACCGGTTACATGGGTCTGACTGATATCGGTAAACCACAAAAAGGCGAAACTTTAGTTGTGGCAGCAGCAACTGGACCCGTCGGTGCCACTGTCGGTCAAGTGGGTAATCAATATGGTCTGCGCACTGTCGGTGTGGCAGGCGGCAAAGAGAAATGCGACTTTGCAGTCAATGAGCTTGGCTTTGATATCTGTATCGATCACAAAGCTGACGACTTCGCTGAACAATTAAAAGCAGCATGTCCAGATGGTATCGACATCTACTATGAAAACGTTGGCGGTAAAGTATTTGATGCGGTAATGCCATTACTTAACGACCACGCACGTATTCCAGTATGTGGTCTGGTATCGCAGTATAACGCAACTGATTTACCGGATGGCAAAGATCGCCTAGGTATGTTGATGGGTCTTATCTTAAGCCAACGCCTAACTGTCAGAGGTTTCATTATCTTTGAAGAGTACGGCGACCACTTCCCAGAGTTCTTAGAAACCATGAGCAAATGGGTAGAGTCAGGCGAAGTAAAAACCAAAGAGCACATTACTGACGGTCTAGATAATGCCCCAGATGCATTTGTCAGTATGTTAAACGGTGATAACTTTGGTAAAACCGTAATCAAAGTATCTGACGTTAAGTAGTTACTGGTTAAACATTGAGTAGTTAAGCAGCTACTGATAGTTAGCAATCGTTATGAATAACTACTTAACAACATAAATTGCTAATATCACTACTGAAAGTTGCTTACAAAGCAGGAATAATGCTAACAGTCATTATTTGCATTTAGGCTAATTAGGTAAAAATGGCTAATGATGTAACGTAAAACTTATGACTGTCGGCTATATAGTTACTAACACATAAATAATAAACAAGGATAATTATGAACATTTTAATGGTACTAACTTCTCATGACCGTTTAGGCGATACTGGTAAGAAAACTGGCTTTTGGCTAGAAGAATTTGCTGCTCCTTACTACGCATTTCTTGACGCTGGCGTAAATGTAACTCTAGCTTCTCCAGCTGGCGGCCAGCCACCACTAGATCCTAGTAGTGACACAGAAGACACGCAAACCAAAGATACCACTCGTTTTAAAGACGATAAAGACGCGCAAGAACATTTGGCTAATACCAAAAAACTTGCTGATATGAACGCTGAAGATTTCGATTCAGTATTCTACCCTGGTGGTCATGGCCCATTGTGGGATTTGGCAGTAGATAAAAACTCTATCAATCTGATCGAGACTTTTGTTAAGCAAGACAAGCCTGTTGCTTTTGTTTGTCATTCTCCTGCAGCGCTTAAAAACGTTAAAGTCGATGGCGAGTACTTAGTAAAAGGCAAGACAGTGACTGGTTTTACTAACTCTGAAGAAGACGCAGTTGGCCTAACAGACGTAGTACCCTTCCTAGTAGAAGACGCATTGAAAGCCAATGGTGGCAACTACGAAAAAGCGGCTGATTGGGAATCATTTGTCGTGGAAGATGGTTTATTGATCACTGGTCAAAACCCAGCATCTTCAGAAGAAGCGGCTACGCGTTTGATCAACAAGCTCAAAGGTTAATATCATGATTCGCTTACATCACCTTAATCAGTCACGTTCGTTGCGTACGCTTTGGCTCTTAGAAGAGCTAGGCGTGCCTTATGAAGTGGTCAGTCATCAGCGCGATGCCAAGACTCATTTGGCACCAGATTCCCTGAAGGCAGTTCACCCACTCGGTAAATCTCCAGTTATCGAGATGGACGGCCAAATTTATGCTGAATCAGGGGCCATTACTGAGTTACTGATTGAGCGATTTGCGCCCGAGCGTCTACGTCCTGCGACAGACAGCTCGGACTATGGGTATTATCTACAGTGGATTGATTTTGCAGAAAGCTCGCTCATGTTGCCATTAATGCTTGAATTATTTACTAACAAAGCAGGCATCGATGACAATGAGTTTTTAAACGGCTACATCGAGACAGAAAAAACCAGACTGTTTAAGTATCTGGATGCCTCAGTTGAAGGTAAGTCGTTTATTGTAGGTGATAAACTGAGCGGTGCCGACTTTATGCTGTCATTCGATTTGATTATTCTTGCTAAGCGTCAGAAACTTGATGCTTATCCGCATATCAAACAGTATGCTGAAAAGCTGGCCAGTCTTGATAGCTATCAGCGTGCGATGCAGCTAGAAGCAAAATATGATGAATCGATTTAGTACTTAGTATTAATTGATACCTCGGTATTAGCCAAAATACTATTATTGACTGACCAATTTTTTGATACACAAAAACAGCTCTGTATAGAGCTGTTTTTTATGCGTATAGCATTTTTTGCTTGTTGCATCGCTCATCACATTGCACGAAATACTGCTATATCTTTATTCAATAGCGTAAATGAGTTACGCGCTAATGACAAAAGCGCTGTAGAAGTTATGATAAAATATGTCCTGCATTTCTTGGGTTATCTTTCCAGTTTGACCAGCATTTATATCAGTAACTCCGCTGTTTTTTAAGCTATGAACATTCATCGTACTGACCTGATTTTGCGTCTGGAATCTGTTCTATGCCATTTTATTTCCTTATACAGATTATGGTACGTCCATGAGTAATGAATATCAGTTTAAGCCCCACGAACAACCGATAATGGTGGGCTCTCCTGCCAATCCTGATCATCCTGCACGCCGCAAATTATTTTACTTACTGATCGGAATTTTCGTTGGTCTCACTGCTAGCTTTCAAAACGGTCTGCTCGTCGCAAATCTTACTCAAATTCAAGGTCAACTGGGTTTAACACCAGCCGAAGGTGGTTGGATATCTGTCAGCTATAATATGACCAATGCCTGTATCACCGTTCTGCTGTACAAGATTCGCCAGCAGTTTGGTATGTCACTTTTTAGTAAAATCACTCTGTTCTTTTTGTTGGCTGCCACGAGTTTACAGTGGCTAATCAGTAGTCATTTATTAGATACGCCTAATATAGGAATTGAGCCTTATTACCTAGAGATTGTCGCCAGGGGACTTAGCGGTATGGTGGCAAGTGGCATGACCATCTTAGGATTATTCTACTGTTTGCAAGGCATGCCAACCGTCAAGCGCACCAGCGGCTTAATATTGGGTTTTGGCTTGGTGCAGTTTGGTATTCCACTATCACGAATCATCTCACCCTATCTCGCCATCGATGGTCAGCTTGAGAATTTATTTCTATTTCAATTTGGTTTGGCACTGATTTGTTTTGGACTGATTAATATATTGGAGCTACCACCAGGCAATACCGAAAAAGTGTTTGAGAAACTCGACTTTTTAAGCTTTGCTTTTTTTGCGAGCGGTCTAGCTGCACTGGCTGTTATTTTGGTGCAAGGTAGGATTTTATGGTGGACGACGCCTTGGCTCGTCTATCCACTGATGATTGCCATTATTGGGATTGGCATCGCTTTATGGATTGAAACACATCGCAAAAACCCAATGCTACAAGTCCGCTGGATGCGTAGTCGCAATATTATTGCCTTTATGATTACCGGCGCGGTCATGCGAATTTTGCTATCTGAGCAAAATGTCGGCGCTGCAGGACTGCTCGCTAATTTGGGCTATGGTAACGATCAGCTGGTTACTTTTTATGCTGTCATAATGGCTGCCAGTGTGTTGGCTTTGGTGATTAGTATTTTTAGTACCAATCCAATGGACTTGCGCCGTCCCGTTATTTTAGCAGTGGCATTGATTGCCTTAGGTTCTTGGATGGACGTTGGGGTCTCTATCAACTCGGCTCCCTATATGTTTTATATTAGCCAGTTTTTGATTGCATTTGCCGCGGTATATTTCATGGGACCTTTGGTTTTCGAAGGATTCTTGCGAGCTATTGCTAGTGGCCCTGCTTATATCATTAGTTTTTCGGTTATCTTTGGTATTTCCCAAACGGTTGGCGGATTGGCAGGTGCAGCGGCTATTCAGGCATTTACGACCATTCGTACACAGGTCCATTATGCAGATATGGTCAGCTCACTGAACTTGGGTGATCCTACGTTCAGCGCTCAAATTGCTGGTACTCGTAGTGTATTGTCAAACCAAACGACGGACGCAGCACAAGCGAATGTGGCCGCGATGAGCCAAGTGTTGCAAGGGATTCAGCGCCAAGCAACTGTCTCCGCTTATAGCGATCTGTTCTTTTTGATGGCCAGTTTTGCTACTTTCGTTACAGCCATTTTATTGATCAACTATTTTTATAACCGTTACCACAAGCGCAATCCACTTGCTAAAGAGCTTGCCGTTATTGCAAAAATGCGTGAGTCAAAATAGCTCACCTTATTATATTAATAATGTTTCACCTCATTCATTTATAGCCAGTCTATTTTAATATTTATTAAGAATTTAGGAGCACGTCATGAGCCAAGAAAAACTAAATGAGCTTAATCAAACACCTCAGACGTCCACTGGCGCTCCAGCAACAGACACACCTATAGCGTCCGATATAAGTAAAGAAGAGTCTGCTACAACTTCGTCGCAATCAGCAACTAAGACGGCAGAAGGTGATGTAGAAGACAGTACAGACAGCAATGAACCACCAATGCCGCCAAAAGAGCCAATACCCAATACTACTGGTTGGTCGCCCAAGAAAAAATCCTATCTAAACTTAGGCTTATTAATTTTATTGATTGTCATTGGCGTGATATTAATTTTGTATGCATGGAAGCTCCCACCATTCACCCCAACGGTACAGCAAACCAATAATGCTTTTGTCAAAGGTCAAACCACTATTATTAGCCCGCAAGTTTCTGGCTACGTGACCAAGGTAGCAGTGCAAGACTTCGCCAATGTAAAAGCTGGCGACTTACTCATAAAGATTGACGATCGAACCTTTCAGCAGCAGCTCGAACAAGCCCAAGCAAATACAGAGGTAGCAGTTACTAACCGCTCTACTAATGAGCAAGATACGCAAACCAGCCAAGCACAAATTGAAGCACGTAGAGCTGATTTATATAGTGCCAAAATCAATGTGGAGAGTGCACGTGAAGATGTTAACCGTTATCAAGGTTTAGATGCTATTGGTGCGGTATCTAAAGCAGAAGTTGCTCATATCAAGGCGCAATTGGCTCAAGCGCAGGCAGGTGTACAGCAAGCAGAGGCTAATTTGCAAGCCGCTCAAGAAAACCGTGAAAAGACCAGTGGCAGTCGCTCATCGCTGGACGCAAATATTAAAAATGCTGAGGCAGGCGTCAAGCAAGCGCAAATCAATCTAGACAATACTATCATCACTGCGCCTGAATCTGGCCAGCTAAGCCAAGTCAGTGTCAAAGAAGGTCAATACGTTAGCGCTGGTACGCAGCTCATGTATATCGTGCCAAAAGGTATCTGGATTATTGCAAACTTTAAGGAAACTCAAATAGCCAATATGGCAATAGGCGAGCCTGCGACCATTCATGTCGATGCGCTTGGCGGTGCCAAATTTACGGGTCACGTTAGTAATATCTCGCCAGCGACTGGTAGCGAGTTTAGTGCTGCTGCTGCCAACCCTGCGACAGGTAACTACATAAAAATCGCTCAACGTATTCCTGTACGCATCGACTTAGACCAAGATCAGCCTGAACTGGCACGCTTACGTCCTGGTATGTCAGTCTCAGTGGATGTCGATACCAATATTAAATGAAAGGTTAAATAAAAAGTTAATTAAAAAATAATGCTAATTAAGGTCAATAGCTAACGTAAAAAAGCCACCCTAGATACCAAAGAAATTGGATTTAGAGTGGCTTTTTTAGTTTTGTATAATCTATAGCTTGAGGCTACAGCAACTATGGTAGTAAGCGCTTGGTTGTCCAGCTTGTATGGCCTTTATCGCCTTCATTGTCGTCGCTACTCTGCGTATACACAATTCGGTCATGCATCCGATTGGCTCGACCTTGCCAAAACTCAATACTTTCAACCGTAATCTCATACCCACCCCAAAACTCTGGCGTTGGTACAGTAGTATTGTCAGGGTGCGCTGCTTGAAGCTGTTCAAACGTTTGCTCCATGATTTCACGATTGGCCACTTCACCACTTTGCGGTTGACTGACCCAAGCGCCTACTTGACTATCATGAGGACGTTTTTGAAAGTAAGCAGCCGATTTATCAGCATCTATTTTAGCGATACTACCGCTGATACGGACTTGACGCTCCAGCTCATGCCAAAAGAATAACGCTTCGGCATTAGGGTTTTCTACAATATCCTGCCCCTTCGCGCTTTCATAATTGGTATAAAAAACAATACCCGTCTCAGTAATCTCGCGTAGTAACACAATACGGACGCTAGGCTTATTGTCTGCGCCACATGTTGCCAAACTCATTGCATAAGGCTCTTGCACCTTTTGCACTAACGCTTCATTCATCCAAGCTTTTAAAAGCTCGAATGGTGACGTTGGTACTGACTGTTGGTCAAGCTCACCTTTCTCGTATGAGAGGCGTTGGTCGGTAAAGTCCATGCTCATGGCAGCTCCTTATTTGAAAACTATAATGTTGTTGTCTCGAATACCAGTCATTATCTTAAATACCAGTTACTATTTTGAATACCAGTTATTGCCTAGAATGCTATTAGCCTAGTACCGACTTTATAAGATCAGCTAAATCATTAGCCATTACATCACATTCTATTTCATCATCTGATTCCACCATCACGCGAATCATAGGCTCTGTACCTGACTGACGTATCAGAAGACGACCACGACCCTCTAGCGTTGCCTGTGCTTTATCAAAAGCAGCAACCAACTCCTCATGTTTGAATGGGTCTTGCATTTGAGATAAGCGTACATTGACTAGCTTTTGCGGTAACACTTCAAAACCTTCAACAAGCTCACTTAGCGCACGCTCTCTGGCTTGCATTACTGCCAGTACTTGCAAGCTAGCAATGATAGCGTCCCCTGTGCGACTTTTATCTAAGCATAAGATATGACCAGATGGCTCACCGCCCAATATCCAGCCATTAGCTTCTAAATCCTGCATCACATAGCGATCACCAACCTTTGCGCGAGTAAATTGAATATTTGCATCTTTTAGCGCCAGCTCTAACCCCATATTGCTCATGAGTGTGCCGACAACACCTTCAGCTTTAATTTTACCTTGGGTAGCAAGTACGTATAAGATACCATCACCATCGATCAGCTTACCCGTCTCATCAACCATTACGATACGGTCGCCATCACCATCTAGTGCAATCCCGACATCTGCGTCATGCTCAAGCACAGCCTTTTGTAAGCTTTTAGGATGAGTAGAACCACATTCAGCATTGATATTGATACCGTCTGGCGTATTATTGATGGCAATCACGTTGGCCCCCAACTCGCGCATTACTCTAGGTGCTACGCTATAGCCTGCGCCATTGGCACAATCCACTACTACTGTCAGATGACTGAGATCGTACTGATAAGGGAAGCTGCCTTTGCAAAATTCAATATAGCGACCTTTAGCATCATCAATACGATTGTTCTTACCTAAATTTGCAGGATCAAGAATAGGCATTATGGCAACATCACTACCAACGTCGTTCATAATTGCCGTCAATTTATCATTGATTGCAGTTTGCATCTCATCACTTATCTTTTTGCCATCACCTGAGAAAAACTTGATGCCATTATCATAATAAGGGTTATGCGAGGCTGAGATAACCACGCCAGCATCTGCATTAAAGCTACGGGTTAAATGCGCAATCGCTGGGGTTGGTAATGGACCAAGCATATAAACATCAACACCAGCCGCATTAAAACCTGCTTGTAATGCTCCCTCTATCACATAGCCTGACAGACGCGTATCTTTACCAATCACTACACTTGGCTTACGCGTAGGATTTTCATTTTTTTCTATGAGAACAAGCCCAGTGACATAGCCTAGTTTTAAAATAAAATCCGGTGTAATTGGTAATTCACCAAATTTTCCGCGAATTCCATCAGTGCCAAAATAGCTCATTGTGTGTTCCTCAAGTCAAAAAAATAAAAGGCCAAACGTATACGCAGGCAATACTATTGTTGTAATAATCTGTTTCTGTATTTTACAAAAAAAACAGCCAACAATAACAGAGCATTGTTGGCTGTTTGTATCCTAAGCTCGCTGCAGCCTTACGTCTCAGCTAACATTAATACGATTTAAATCTATAAAAGGGAAGCATTTTACGGAACGACCTAGTTTACTCGATAGTTCGGTGCTTCTTTAGTGATTTGCACATCATGCACATGCGACTCTTTCATACCCGCTGAGGTTACTTTGATAAACTGCGGATTGGTGCGCATATCTTCGATAGTGGCAGAACCAGTATAACCCATTGATGAACGTAAGCCACCAACCAACTGATTAACGATACCCGCAACTGGCCCTTTATAAGGAACACGGCCTTCGATACCTTCTGGCACTAGCTTCTCTACGCCGTCTTTTGCATCTTGGAAGTAGCGGTCTGAAGAACCATTTGATCCTGACATCGCACCCAAACTACCCATACCGCGATAAGCTTTATAGTAGCGACCTTGGAACAGCTCAACTTCACCTGGCGCTTCTTCAGTACCAGCCATGAGTGAACCAACCATGATACACGATGCACCAGCAGCGATTGCTTTTGCCATATCACCTGAGTAGCGGATACCACCGTCAGCAATCAATGGAATGCTGTCTTTTAAAGCACTAGCAACGTTATCAATCGCTGAGATTTGTGGTACACCGATACCTGCGATAATACGCGTGGTACAGATAGAACCAGGGCCGATACCTACTTTTACTGCATCAGCACCTGCGTCACGTAAAGCGATTGCAGCTTCACCTGTTGCGATGTTGCCACCGATTACTTGTACATGCGGGTAGTTTTTCTTGATCCAAGATACTTTATCGATCACGCCTTTTGAATGACCGTGCGCAGTATCAACGACGATAACGTCAACGTCAGCAGCGATTAATGCTTCAACGCGGGCTTGCGTGTCGGCACCAGTACCAACAGCTGCGCCAACACGTAGGCGACCTTGTTCGTCTTTACACGCATTTGGATTGTTTTCAGCTTTGGCAAAGTCATTAACAGTAATCAAACCACGCAGGCGGAAATTGTCATCAATAACGATGACTTTTTCGATGCGGTGCTCATGTAGCAATCTTTTGATATTCTCGTTGCTTTCACCTTCATGCACAGTTACTAGCTGCTCTTTAGGTGTCATAATCTGACTAACTGGTAATGACAAATTGGTCTCAAAACGCCAATCTCTATGGGTAACAATACCCACAACGTTATCTGTGCCTCTTTCGACTACTGGCACACCTGAGATATTATTATCTTGAGTCAAACGCAGCAATTCACCGATTGTCATCTCTGGATGGACAGTGATAGGATCAACAACGGTACCCGCTTCAAATTTTTTGACACGGCGTACTTGTGTGGCCTGCTTCTCGATGTCCATGCTCTTATGCAAAATACCCATGCCACCAAGCTGTGCCATAGTGATAGCCATTTCAGACTCAGTCACAGTATCCATCGCCGCAGAGATTAGCGGAAGATTAAGTGTGATGTTTTTGGTCAAACGAGTAGACAGATCAGCAGTTTTTGGCAGAACTTCAGAATAGGCTGGTAATAATAAAACGTCATCAAAGGTTAAGGCTTCATCGACAATTCGCAACATACAGACCCCTAGTGGTGGTTATTTTGATGGGTAGGAGCTCAGGGTTAAGCGTATCAATCATTACAGCTGCATATACAGTGCTGACTCATGGCTAACCACTCAGTTATCCTATAAAAATAACGCCACATTATAACAAATAAGCGCCTCGCTGACACACTATATTTGTCAGATTATTTTACACAAGTGCGTCTTTATCGATGGTAGTTGTGCTTCAAACCATTAATAACTGGCTTTTAAAGCTAATTAAGTTCGCAAGGCTCATCGCTATTCCCAATTTCTAGTCGCCTTTTGTTAACGTAAAACGCTCTGTAGGTAGATATTGGTTCTGTTGTGCATGCAGGTAACCAAGCATTTTCTCTCGTATCTCACAAGCCAGCGTCCATGCCTCTATAGGCCCTACCGATGAAACAGCGCCGCGCAGTTGAATGTTATTTTCGGTCACATCAACCACATACATTTCAGGTTCTGTTTTATTATCCCAAAGTTTATTGTCCTTGACCATCGATATAAATGCCTCTCGGATAGCGTCGATATCTGCGCCATAATCGATATACAAAAACACAGGACAGGTCTGATGAACTTCTGTATGCGACCAGTTTTCCACTCGTTCAGTGATTAGCTCACGCATTGGCACGATCAAGCGACGCTCATCCCATGTTTTTAACACGGCATACGTGTAACGCAGGTCTTCGACCGTACTAAAATTACCATCCATTATCACACTATCGCCGATTCGCACTGGCTGCGTCACTGCTACCTGCACACCAGCGATGATATTCCCCAATATCGGCTGTGCCGCAATACCGATAACCACACCTGCAATACCCGCTGAAGTCAATAAAGTTTTGCCAAGGCCTTCCATATTGGCAAACTCACTAAGGCCTATCCAGAAGCTTCCCAAAATCATCGCGAAAATAAACACACGGCGAAATATTGATACATAAGTACGGCGGCGACGTTCTTTATCGAAATGCTCTGCAGCCAAATTTTCAATCTGCATGTCTTGATAGCGATTGGCAAAAAAGTTAATGATACGAATGCCTAACCACATGGTACTAAATACCAGTCCAATCCAAATCAATGGACGAGTAGATGAGGCGACTGCATCTAAATAAGGAAAACCACCAGAAACCAAGGTAAAAACCAGTGAAAAACTGATGGTAAAGGTTAATGGTACTGTTAGCTTGCTAACCAAATCTGCGACGCCATTGGTACTGCCAACATACACGCTGTATTTTTCTTCATCGATATAATGATTGATGATTTTTGCAGTACCTTTACTCAGTAGCCAACCCATCCCCATGGTTAATAAAAAGAACAATATCAGCGCTGAGAATTCCCATAGCGCAATTCCAAAAAACTTTAGCTTTAACCAAGTGGGCAAATAACGCTCAAACTCGGCTGGATGATACTGCTCATAGAGATTATCAATATTACCTACTGTCTGCGCCGAAAACACCCAGACAGGGGCTTCATCCCCTACTCGTACTCGCTGCAAATAGATAGGAACACGGCGCTCGCGATAATCAATATAGCCAAGCTGAATAGAACGTCTGGCAATACCCATGACACTGCTATTATTACCAAGCGGTGGTTCAATTAAGCCATCGGGGCGATCTGGCATATCGTCGAATACATAGAGCTCTTTTTCGGACAATAAGAAATCCAGTCGCTTTGTGAGATCAAGCGCACGGCTACGTTGGCTTTTCTCATCAATCAAATTCATGTTTAGCGCGTAAGCGGCCAAATCATACTGCTGCTTCATTAACGCTGATTGAAAAAACTCTAAGGCTGCAAGCGGCGTCTCCAAGTTAGGTGGCTCAGATAACGGCGGCAACCCTGCATTTAGTTTATCGAGTATATAGTAGCTCTCACTATATTCTCCGGTCAGTGCCGTATCACCTTGTAGTCTGCCTGCCTGCTCCACTGCGTTACGCTCAGTAGGGTCGAATATCTCTTCAGTAATACCAGAAATACTGACACTTTCATCTTTAAGCGCATTGACTTGCTGAGCGGCATATTCAGTAAAACTATCAGGCTTACTAGGCGTTTGTTTTTCTGACTCGCTCGTGCTCTGTTCATTTTCACTATTTGCTGCATAAGCGGGTGAATAGATGACATTTATAGCGACAATCAAAAAGCCCAACAATACTTGCAGCACATGACTTTGAAAACGGCTTTTCTCTACATCTACTTGATGATTATCATCTGAGTGCAAAACAGCACAATGATTGTCCATAGGGTTGTCTTTAAGAGTATTCATGTTTTCAAAGCCATCAGTCTACAAAAGGAAAGTATACAAAATATATCGTTGCTGCTTTAACCTAATTCAGTAAGCAAAAAAAAGCCAGCCTAAAGCTGACTTAATTTATTACGAGATTTGTAGCTATTTACCCTATAAACGGCAAAAATTATTCTAAGCGCGGCGCCATGTGGTGCCAGCACGGCTATCTTCGAGCTCAATACCCGCCTCTTTTAGTTGCTCACGTATCTCATCAGCACGAGCAAAGTTTTTGTTGGCTTTAGACTCTGCACGTTCGATAATTAAATTATCAATAACCGCATCCGTTAGACCATCTTCTGCCTGATCACCAATCACTGCTTGCAAAAACTGCTGCACTGGCTGCTGTAAAATATTTAATACTTGCGCCAATGCTTTTAGTTGCTGGGCTAATTGCCATGCGGTATCAACGTCTTCCGCTTTAATGGCTTTATTGATATCGCGAGCCAATCCAAATAAGATGCTAATAGCCGTCGAGCTATTGAAGTCGTCATTCATCGCCTTTATGAAGTCTTGTCCAACCGCGCTATTGTAAGTTTCAGCCACTAAGTCTTCGTTGATTATGATTGACTGTCCTTTTTGCTGCTCAGCCAATTTTAGTGCATTAAATAGTCTACTTAGGCTATTATGCGCTTCATCTAAGGCACTATCAGAGAAGTTAACTTGGCTGCGATAATGGCTCGATAATAAGAAAAAACGCACCGTTTCGGGCAAGTACTTTGCCATGACATCGCGAATGGTAAAAAAGTTGCCCAATGATTTAGACATTTTTTCGCCATCGACATTGATAAAACCAACATGCATCCAGTTGCGTGCATACTCACAACCAGTTGCTGCCTCAGACTGTGCTATTTCGTTCTCGTGATGCGGGAACTGTAAGTCATGACCACCGCCATGAATATCAAAGGTACTACCTAAGCACTTAGTCGACATCGCTGAACATTCAATATGCCAGCCTGGACGCCCTTGACCCCATGGTGATGCCCACTGCGGCTCGTCAGGTTTTGCCGCTTTCCATAGTACAAAGTCAAATGGATTGCGTTTATCATTTTCAACTTCGACTCGCGAACCTGCCTGCATATCCTCCAGATTACGCTTAGATAATTTACCATAACCGTCAAAGCTATCAACAGCATAGTAGACGTCACCGTTGTCGCCTGCATACGCATAGTTGCCAGTGACTAACGTCTCAATCATATCCTGCATATCATCGATATGATCGGTCGCACGTGGCTCAGCATTTGGCATCTCGCAACCAAGCGCAGTCGCGTCTTCATGCATCGCTTCAATAAAACGCTGCGTCAATGTACCAATCTCTTCACCGTTTTCAGCGGCACGGGCAATGATTTTATCATCGATATCAGTGATATTACGTACGTAATTCACGTCGTAACCCAAACGTGCCAACCAACGAACGGCCATATCAAAACCGACCATCACTCGCGCATGACCAATATGACAATAGTCATAAACGGTCATGCCGCACACATACATACCAACCTGCCCTGCTTTGAGTGGTACAAACTGACGCTTGCTGCCAGTCAATGAATCGTAAATGGCAAGTTGGGACATCGCATCTGCAAGTGGTGTGGTCATAGTAAAAAAGCCTTGTAACGTAAATAAAATAAAGAAATGGGAAATCTCAGCCGCCGTGTATGAATAAGCAATACCAATGACTGTGACTATAAATCAAAAAAATAAAAATTCAGACCAAAAAACGTCGTGATATAAAACGTAACCCATTATCTTAGCGAAAACAGGCGTAAAATACTACAATGAGCGTGCAACTAACGCTATTCAATCATAAAAACCGTTAAGGATGTAAAGATGGGCAATCGCTTAAGCAAAATATACACACGTACTGGAGATGACGGCAGCACTGGTATGGCTGATGGCAGCCGCCTTAGTAAAGCGGACGATCTATTTAGCGTCATGGGTGACATCGACGAGCTCAACTCGCATATTGGCTTGGTACGTGCGCAACTAAAACACAATAAAGGGCAATCTATAGAGAAAGAGTTCTCTGAGGCTTTGGTCATCATTCAGCACTTGTTGTTCAATATAGGCGGCGAGCTTGCCATGCCAGAGTATGAAGGGGTTAATGCCACTCATATTGAATGGTTAGAGCAGCAAATAGATATGATGAATGCCACATTGCCACCGCTGAAAGACTTTATTCTGCCAACAGGTTCTATATTGGTGAGTCAATTACACGTGGCGCGTAGTGTATGTCGCCGCGCTGAACGTCAAGCCGTGATATTGCAACAGCAGCGTCCACAAGCGATTCGCAGTACTGCCGTCAGCTTTATCAACCGCTTATCCGATTGGCTGTTTGTTGCTGCACGCTTCTGTACAGATCCAGAAAAAGTCTCTGAGGTATTATGGGACAGTCAAGCCTTGAATACGTTCACTGACAGTCAGTAATACAAACTAAGTATTTAACAATAAATATTTGAACACAAAAAACCCCGCGACATGATTGTTGCGGGGCTTTTATTACTCAGCGATAACAATTCGCTCTATTGGAAACCACTACCTCTTATTACAATGACAAATTAATAAGTCGCGCTGTTGTCTTCAATGATGACCATATCGATGGTTTCATCTTTAGGTACGGCTTTTGGTGTTGCAGGCTTGCTAGGCTCGGCAGCAGCTGCTTGGGTGTTTGCAGTCGAACTGTTCTGACTTTCAGCAGGTTTGTTGATGGTTGGTGGCGGCGTAGGCTCAGTTGGACGAATTGGCTCAACTGGCGTTACGGTTCTTGGCTGACGAATTGGCGCTGTTTGAGTCGTATCGTTGTTCTGTGTTGCACGGCGCTCAGCAGCACGTTGGGCGCGTTGCTCATCCATTGCAGTTTTAAATACAGAACCTGCCATTACATCTGCAACCACAGTAATCAAAGCAGGCTGACCCGCAATACGCGTACGCACTTGACCGCCTTGAGTACCAACGATGTAAGTGAAAGCGTCATCAACGAGCATATTGTTATTGATACGGATATTATCTTGCGCTAAACGTGATTGTAAGCTTGGCTGATTATTGGCCGCTTGTACCTGACTGGCTTGATACAAGTCTTCACTTGGTAGCGTCATGCTGACACTTGCTTGGCAAGTGGTCATGCCGTTTTCATTGGCTTGTTGCAAGATGGCAGCGTTTTGGACATCAATGACAACGCCATTGGTTTTTTCGCTAACCACACCATTTGCTAAACTGATTTCAGCATCATTTGCATAATTGGCAGCCAATGACTGTGCTTGTTGGTTGAGCGTATTTTTCAGAGCTGACTTAAGGCGATCTTGCACCATAGGATCATCACAGCTGATCGCAGGCGCAACGCTATTTTCAGCATCGACCGTCTCTTGTTCCGTTAGCTCTGCCTGCTCAGGAGTGTCTTCTTTATCTGAGCGATCACAGCCTGCAAGCGCTAAACCACATACCAATCCAATCCCAGCAACTTTATGCCACTTGCTCAAACTTATATTTGCTACGCTCATACTAACTCTACTCCCAATTTACAGGTTCGTACCGCCACTGACTGACAGTGTTCAACATTCAAATGCAACGCTAGCTGCTACAGATATGAAAACCACATCATTATACGGTGTTTAAATCAAATGGTCATTAGTGTAGCCCATGGATATACAAATAGCGCCCCTCATTATGGGTAAAACCTGCGTTTGGTTGCAAAAACATAACAAACATTCGCAGGTTTGGACTCTAAAAAGTCATATTTAAAAAAGTACGGATTGCATCGCAGTTTTTGTTAGACGTCGTTGATATGACGCTATATGATTGGGCATAAAAATCATCGATAATTGGTGCATATGATAAATTTTAGAGATACGTTATTACTAGGTCATCGAGGCGCACGCGGTGAAGCGTTAGAAAATACCTTTTCAGGCTTTCAATACTCTCAAAATCTTAAGTCAAGAGGTTTAGCAGGCGTAGAGTTTGATATACAACTAAACGCTGATGGTCACTTAATTGTATTCCACGATGACGATCTAGAGCGTATGTGCGGTCGGCAATCACGTATTGACCAGTTAAAACTGACAGAGATTCAATGCCAGTTGCAGTTTGGTCAACCTATTATGACATTGGCGAGCATGGCACCTGCGCTTAGCGGGTTTAACGTTATTGAGCTTGAAATTAAGACGCATAGCCGTACCAACTACACGGTGTTGATTGCAGCGCTTCGGCAGGCATTTATTGATACACCTCTTGCCAGCTTACCAGTTGTATTGACGAGCTTCGATGTCGAGTTACACAACCGTTTGCAACGTCACAAACTATTATCTCATATGCCTCGCGGCTTGCTTATTCGTACGCCAGAAGCGTTGGCAAGCGCGACCAATACCGCATTGCAACTCGGCTGTATTCAACTGGGCATTCATTATCCGCTTTTGACCCAAGCCGTCATCAAGCATAGCCACCGTTATGGATTGCCCGTAAGTGCTTGGACGGTTAATGATATTCCCACCATTGAGCAGCTCATCAAATGGGAGACTGATGTCATCATTACGGATTTTCCAAGTCATTTGCTGTTGCCTTGACCGAGTTATCCGTACTTTTTTGATATTTAATCATTTTTTCGATAAACGCATTCTTTCCTACATATCTACCCTTCTTGTTACACTTCTCCTTCATGTCTGATAAGTCACTCGTATTTTTGATCAATACATTCTATAATCCATACAAGTTATTGTTATTTAGCAATATTTTTATAGTGTATAAGTGTTCACTTTACACGCTTTTTAAGGTACTATGGTGGCTTAAATTAATACCGTTAGGGATATTATATGATTGCAAAAAAAGCACTTGGCTTACCGCTTAAAGGCTTACGTTTCGCTATCAAATCTGGTGATACGCTTGTAAAGACCGCCAGCACTCAAGTAACGCGTTTTAAAACTCGTTTCGATGAGAAAAAAGCGCAAATGGCGCTTGATGAGCAGCCTGTTGCAAAACGCAATTATGCGAAAGCTTCTGAGCAAGCGGATCTTTCTGCGCAAGAGCAAAGCATTGATATGCGTGAGTTTGAATTTACCAAAGCACCAATTAACTGGATTCCAGCGGCTATTTTAGTAGCGACGCCAATTGCTGCTGCTGTGATTACGCCATGGTATCTATGGACTCATGAAGTTAGCGCTCCTGTTTGGGGTGTGTTTGGTGCCTTTATGGTATGGACAGGTATCAGTATCACGGCGGGTTACCATCGTCTGCTATCGCACCGTGCTTACAAAGCGCACCCTATTGTCAAAAACTTTTTATTGTTAGGTTCAACCTTAGCCGTACAAGGCTCAGCGTTTGATTGGGTTTCTGGACATCGTACTCACCATCGTCATGTAGATGATCGTTTGGACGATCCATATTCAGCACAGCGTGGTTTTTGGTTCAGCCATATTGGTTGGATGCTACGCAACTACCCTAGCGGTAAATTTGATTATAAAAACATTCCTGATTTGACCAAAGACAGAGTCTTACAGATTCAGCATAAATATTATGGTTTGTGGGTAGTTGCCATGAATGTTGGTATGGTTGCTGCTATTGGTTGGCTCATTGGTGATGTTTGGGGTACTTTACTGATCGCTGGTTTGCTGCGCTTGGTATTAACTCATCACTTCACCTTCTTCATCAATTCGCTATGTCATATGTTTGGTACACGTCCTTATACGGATACTAATAGTGCTCGTGATAACTTTTTCTTAGCTATCTTTACGTGGGGCGAGGGTTATCATAACTATCATCATTTCTTCCAGTATGATTATCGTAATGGTGTGAAATGGTGGCAATATGATCCAACAAAATGGTTGATTGCTGGTTTATCAAAAATCGGTTTAACGACGGATTTGCGTACTGTTGATGATACGACTATTAAGCATGCCGAAGTGCAAATGCAGTTCAAAGCAGCACAACAGCAGATCGATACAGCCACAAGCACTGGGCTTGATCTTCCTCATGCGATGAAGAGCTTCCAAGACCGCATTAAGTTTGAATACGATGCATTTAAACAAACTGTCGAAGAATGGCAATCACTGAAAGCTCAAACTATTGAAATGAAAAAAATAGAATGTGCTGATCGCTTACGTGAAGTTGATGATAAGCTAAAGCATGATTATGCGAAAATTGAACAGAAAATCCTTGAGCATAACAGCAATCTAAAAACTGCTTTCCGCTCTATTGGCGCGAACGAAAAAGCGGCTTAATTAACCTCTGATTTATTTTATAATTTTGAAGCTTCTCCATCCCCCTATCCGTCCTAGATAGGGGGATTTTTTTGCTTATACTTTATCGTTTATGTCATTCTAGCTACTTCTAATGACCTTATTATCATAATAAATAATAAAATACATTGACTGAGACATTGCCAGCTCCAACCTAAAAGTAATAACAATCTTGTTCATCACATTGAGTTAATTAAAGACCGAGGAATTTATTTTTTGGTTAGATATTACAAGAGACGGACAGAGTGCAACGATGTCATATGAGAGCTATGCTATAGTGACATTCTCACTTTTATATTTTAATGGAAACGGCCTGTATGCGTTATCAAAACACTTACGTCAACCTAGACACGCGCCTTTATCATGAGCAGCCACCGACACCACTAGACAATCCTCGTGCCGGTCACTTCAATAGTCAAGTTGCACAGCAGTTGAGCTGGGCCGACGATGAGGATCTGATGACCAATTGGGTTGAGATATTGGGCGGTCAATACGTGCCAGCTGATTTCAAACCATTATCGATGGCCTATGCTGGTCACCAGTTTGGACAGTGGGCTGGGCAATTGGGCGACGGACGCGGTTTGCTCATGGCACAGGTACTCGATAATGATGGACAGCCACAAGACTTGCATCTTAAGGGTGCTGGCTTGACACCCTATTCACGTATGGGTGATGGACGCGCAGTCTTACGTAGTACCATTCGCGAGTACCTGTGCGGTCATGCATTGACCCAGCTTGGCATCCCCTCGTCTAACGCTCTGGGGTTTGTGGTATCTGATACGAGAGTGCGCCGTGAGCGTATCGAAGCAGGTGCAGCACTAATGCGTGTGGCAGACAGTCATATTCGTTTAGGTCATGTCGAATGGATTGCCAGCTTTGCCCCTGATGTACTGGGTGAGTTCACTGACTATATGATTGACACTTACTATCCAGAGTGCCGCGATAGCGAAACGCCTGTCTTAGCTTTCTTGACCGCAGTGGTTGAACGTACGGCTCGTATGATTGCTGATTGGCAATTGATTGGCTTTGCTCACGGTGTCATGAACACAGATAACTTATCTATCACAGGCAGTACTTTGGACTTCGGGCCGTTTGGCTTTATGGAGCGCTTCAATCCTGCATGGATTAATAATCACTCAGACCATACGGGTCGCTACGCTTATCAGAATCAGCCTGCTATTGGGCATTGGAATCTAAACGTTTGGCTGCCACACTTTATGCGCCTAGAAGGCGTCACTCGTGAGACTTTATCTGACTGCCTAGCACCTTACGAAGCAACCTTTATGCAGCATTATCAGCAAGGTCTGTGCCGCAAGCTTGGCTTACCGCATCAAAGAGAAAGCCTCGGCTTGGCCTTTGAATGGTTGACACTATTAGAAGACAACTTGCTCGACTATACCAATAGCTTCCGCGCCCTACTCGGTTTGGTCGCACCAGCAGATCATCCTTATGAGCAAAAGCTACTGGCTACTATGACCACTGAATTAAGCAGCGATGCGCAACAAGTATGGCAAGACTGGTCAACACGTTATCTGGCACAGATCGAGCAGCTGTCACTTGAGCAGGTAGTTAACGATATGCAGACAACTAATCCTGTCTACGTCCTTCGTAATAGCATGGCGCAGCGTGCAATTACTGCCGCAGAGCAAGGTCAGTTTGAAGAGGTTGATCGAGTGTTTCGTTTATTAGCCAATCCTTATAGCGTGCAAGATATCGCTAATGATCTAGATAGTAATGCGCCTGCGCCTGATACACCGCAGATGCCTATTAGTTGTTCGTCTTAGTAGTTGCTCGTCTTAGTACCTTTCAATTCTGTAATATTTTGAAACATTATGAAATTAAGGTTGATATCTAACCGCATTTTTTGGCATTATCAACGAGATAAATAACGAATATCATTTTATTATATTATTCGCACAATTCACCGTTGTTGACTAGGCAGTGAATTGGCAATAATGCTAGAATGAATATTTTAGCTAGTTTGCTTTTTTGACCTGATCTTTGATCGTCGACCATGATTCTGATGGTCATGAGTCGTTTAACGTCTTTATACTTTTCAATTATTATCATTCAATGATCTTTGGAGGGTTAGACGTTGTTTTTTATCACCATTTAATTTATTCCAATTTATTCCAACCATGGCAATTATTATGAATGACGATACCACTTCGAATACGGATAACCTCAGTACAGAAAAAGAGCAGTTTGAACAAGCTGCCTTACATTACCATGAGTTTCCACGCCCAGGTAAAATTTCGGTAACCCCTACTAAGCAGCTAGCCAACCAACGTGATTTAGCACTCGCCTACTCTCCAGGTGTTGCTGTACCTTGTCTTGAGATCCAAAGAGATCCAAAACTTGCGTCTAAATACACGGCACGTAACAACTTAGTTGGTGTTATCACTAACGGTACTGCTGTATTGGGTCTGGGTAATATCGGTCCATTGGCATCGAAGCCAGTCATGGAAGGTAAAGGCGTTCTATTTAAGAAGTTCGCAGGTATCGACGTTTTTGATATTGAAATTGCTCAAAATGATCCAGACAAATTCATCGAAGCGGTTGCCTCGCTTGAGCCTACCTTTGGTGGTATCAACCTAGAAGACATCAAAGCACCAGAATGTTTCAAAATTGAGCGCGTACTACGTGAGCGCATGAACATTCCTGTGTTCCATGATGATCAACATGGTACGTCAATCATCGTTGCCGCAGCCATGCTAAATGCTTTGTTGATTACTGGCAAAAAAATCGAAGATATTAAAATTGTTTGTTCAGGCGCGGGCGCAGCAGCCATTTCTTGCTTAGATATCATTTGCGCACTTGGTGTTAATAAAAACAACATTATTGTTTCAGATTCACGCGGCATTATCAGCACTAGTCGTGAAAACCTTGATGAAACCAAACAGCGTTATGCTCGTGATACCACGGCCACTTCTATTGAAGAAGTCATGGACGATGTGGATATGTTCCTAGGCCTATCTATGCCAGGTACTCTATCAGAAGATATGGTTCGCCGTATGGCAAAAGATCCTATTGTCTTTGCACTTGCCAACCCAACACCTGAAATCATGCCAGAATTGGCACATGCGGTACGTCCAGACGTCATCATGGCAACTGGTCGCTCAGATTATCCAAACCAAGTAAACAACGCACTATGCTTCCCATACATCTTCCGCGGTGCATTGGACGTTGGTGCGACAACCGTCAACGAAGAGATGAAAGTCGCTTGCGTAAAAGCCATCGCTGCGATGGCACACGTCGAAGCTACGCCAACTACCAGCGCTAGAAACATCGAAAAGATGCAGAGTTTTGGTCGTGATTACTTAATCCCAGGCCCTCTAGAGCCAAATCTAATCATTGAAATCGCATCTGCTGTTGCCAAAGCAGCGATGGATTCAGGCGTTGCCACGTTACCGATCGATGACATGCAAGCCTATCGTCAGCGTCTGTCTGAGTTTGTTTATAACTCAGCGTTTGTAATGAAGCCAATCTTTGCTCGTGCTAAAGCCGATCCAAAACGTATCGTGTACTGTGAAGGTGAAGACAACAACATCTTACTTGCTGTGCAAGTCGTCGTTGATGAGAAGTTAGCACAACCTATCTTGGTTGGTCGTCCTTCAGTTATCGAAGCCAATATCAAAAAGCTAGGCCTACGTCTAAAAGCTGGCGAAAATATTACCATCGTCAACGTTGATGACGATCCTCGCTACAAAGACTACTGGCAGGGCTACTATGAGAAAAACAAACGCCGCGGTGTAAGCATCGAGCTTGCGCGCCGTGATGTTCGCCGTAAGACGACTTTGATTGGTTCTTTGCTGGTTGAAAATGGTGCGGCAGATGGCATGGTATGCGGTACCTTTGGCCATTACCAATTGCATCTAAAATACGTTGAAAGCGTCATTGGCAAAAAACAAGGTATGAATGATTTCTATGCGATGAATGCAGTACTCATGCAAGATCGTAATATCTTTATCGCTGATACTTATGTCCATGAAGACCCAACAGCTGAGCAATTGGCTGAAATGACTGTCTTGGCAACGGATCAGCTACGTCGCTTTGGTATTACGCCACGCGTGGCGCTAGTGTCTCATTCTAACTTTGGTGCTTCAGATCGTGCCAGCGCTGTCAAAATGCGTAAGGTTCATGAACTATTAACCAATATGAATGTCGACTTTGAGTTTGAAGGCGAAATGCAAGGTGATGCCGCGCTTAACGAAAATATTCGTCTAAACGATATGCCATCAAGCCCATTGAAAGGTGCAGCGAACCTGCTTATCTTGCCAACCCTTGATGCCTCAAACATCGCTTTCAACCTGCTTAAAACAGCGACTGGCAGTGCTTCTATTGGTCCTATCCTATTAGGTACTAATAAGCCGGTACACATTTTGACACCATCAGCGACAGCACGTGGTATTGTCAACATGACTGCATTGACCGTCACTGAAGCACAAGACCTAGAAAATGAAAAATAGTCATACATCATACCCAGTATGAATGCACTATATCGGTTCAATACAATTTGGATACCAGGAAGCCGAGTGAAAGTACTACGAGTAGTAGACTGAACGTGGCTAACACCGGACCCAATTTATAGAGGATTGACTATATTAAGAAGGGCTCTGTCATCCATTGACAGAGCCCTTCTGCTATACTAAAACCAGTCAATGCAACTTATAGAGCATTGGCTGTTTTTTTGATTCATAAAAATTGAGATAGTGATATAAAGCTCGATAATAACAAGAGGCTTCTATGCAAATTTACCTCGTAGGCGGTGCTGTACGCGATCGACTGCTCAAGCGTCCTATCAAGGACAAGGACTTCGTCGTCGTTGGCGCTACTGTGGCAGAGATGATTGATGCAGGGTTTCAACAAGTCGGTGCTGATTTTCCGGTGTTTTTGCATCCGACCAGTCATGAAGAGTATGCGTTGGCACGTACAGAGCGCAAGCAAGGCTCAGGCTACAAAGGCTTTAGCGTACATGCCAGCCCTGATGTTAGTCTAGAAGATGATTTGCGCCGTCGTGATTTAACCATCAACGCGATGGCAATCGAAGTTACCAGCTTAACTGACGACACCCCTATTGACGGACAAGTCATCGACTACTATGGTGGCCTACAAGACTTAAAAAGTAAGACATTGCGTCATGTGTCTAATGCTTTTAATGAAGACCCATTACGTGTACTTCGAACAGTGCGCTTCTATAGTCGTTACTACGATTTAGGGTTCACCATCGCGGATGACACTTTAACGCTGATGCGTCAATTGGTTGATACAGGAGAGCTGGCTCATTTAAGCGCCGAACGTATTTGGCAAGAATCGAGCCGTGCAACTATGCAGTTATCACCGCAAGTCTATTGGCAAAAACTGTTTGAAATTGGTGCGCTCATAGAGTATTTCGCGCCATTGCATCATGCTTGGGACAATATCCAAATAAGAGAAACAGCGCAGACAGCATTATATTTTGCAGGCCAAATGCGTCTAAACTTGTCACAGCGTTGGGCGCTACTAATGACTAGCCTGTCTTCATCATTATTTAATAGCGAAAACTCTGAGTCTACGTCTAACGTATCAACCGCTATAAAAAATATTAACGCTATCGGTAATAAAGCCAAAGTCCCCAAAGCACATACTCAGTTCGCAATTTTATTCGCTCAGCAAGCTGACAAACTAAGCACAATAAACAGTCTAAATGCGGCTGAAAAAATCGATCTAATCCAAGCCTGCGGTGCGCATAAGGAGCCTGACAAGCTCTCTCAACTGCTAGTGTGCAGTCATGTGTTACAGCTAGCAACACAGCATCGCCAAATGATGTTAGCACTAAACAGCTTTCACGCCATCGGTATGACTGACATTGCGCCAGACCTTAAAGGCCCGGCTATTGGTACAGCCTTACGACAAAGCAGGATTGAACACTTGCAAGCGCAACAATGATATAGACAAGCACCTTAGAGAAAAAAGTAGTATTGCTATGGACCAAGAAACTAATGCCTACCAAGCAGAAAATATCAATAACCAAGCGCCAGTGATGCTTGTCACAGGTAGTGCTAGGCGCATTGGTGCGGCTATTGTTAAAGCGGCTCATAGGCAAGGTTACCGCGTCATCATTCATTGTCACCGTAGTGAACAAGACGCTAATGACTTGGCTGACCATCTGAACGACATCCGTGCTAATAGTGCAAAAGTTATCGTTGCTGACTTGACAATAGTTAATGATAAAGCAGCTTTAGACAGCTTTGTTAAAAATATCGTAGAGGCGTTTGGACAGCTTGATGTATTGGTGCATAATGCTTCGCGGTTTTATCCTAGCCCGCTCGGTAGTATCAATCATGCACAGTGGGATGAGTTGCTTTTGACCAACGCGAAAGCCCCTTTATTACTGAGCCAAGCCCTATTACCTTATCTTAGGCAACAACAAGGCTGCATTATTAGCTTATTGGACATACACGCGCATGATAGACCGTTTAATAACTACACTGTCTACAACATGGCAAAGGCTGCACATCGGATGATGGTACAGTCGCTAGCGCTAGAGATGGCGCCAGAAGTGCGGGTTAATGGGGTGGCACCTGGGGTCAATATTTTACCTGACCCTACTAGCGACCAAGCTATTGATAACGAGCAGCAACAAAGTATTATCAATGCTATCCCCATGCGGCGCATAGGCCAACCTGATGAGGTTGCTCATAGCGTACTATATCTTGTTCAGGCAAATTATGTCACAGGAGAGATTATCACTGTGGATGGAGGCCGTAGTCTAACCATAGCTGGCGGTCACCTGTAATACAAAAATATGGCTCAATAAAAAATATCTTGATTACTGCCTATCTTTTACTTGAAAAATTAAAAAAATCAGGTATCATTGTGCGTCTAACGTTAGGGCCCATAGCTCAGTTGGTTAGAGCAGAGGACTCATAATCCTTTGGTCGTAGGTTCAAGTCCTACTGGGCCCACCACATTTCAGCTATATCATTTAGGACTTCCAAGAAATTGGAAGTTCTTTTTTTATAAATCGTAGTTTTTGCGAATTATAAAGTCATAAAAAAGACGCTAGCCTTTCGGGTTAGCGTCTTTTTATTTGGGTTAAGCGTTTAGAGTACTAATCACATATCAAAAATCTTACCACGGTTCATAATGTTATTTGGATCGAATACTTTTTTGACTTCTCGTAAATAATCAATCTCCGTCTCACTGCGGCTATAGTGCAGGTACGGCTTCTTCGTCATACCAACCCCATGCTCAGCAGACACTGAACCGCCATATTTCTGTACCGTCTCAAACACGTATTTATTGACGACCTGACACTCTGCAAAGAAATCATCCTTATTCATATTCTCAGGTTTTAAGATATTCAGATGCAAATTACCATCGCCGATATGACCGAACCAACAGACTTCAAAGTCAGGATAGTTGCTGCTAACAATATGATCAATCTCTTCGATAAAGGTCGGTACGTGACTTATTAGCACCGAGACATCGTTTTTATAAGGGGTAAATACTGAGATGGTCTCAGAGATATACTCACGTAGCTTCCATAACTCTTCAGCCTGTGTGAGGTTTTGACTCATCACCCCATCGATGACCCAACCTTGCTCCATACAGTGCTCAAATATGGCCATGGCTTTGTCCATAATTGGCTCATAAGGTGCTTCAAATTCTAATAGCGTATAGAACTTGGTACGTGATTCAAACGGTTCTTGTACTTGACCATGTGCCATCAGCTTATCAATAGCTACATCGTCAAAGAACTCGAATGCCGTCAAATCAATTTGCGCTTGAAAGGCAGAGAGTACGTTCATCACATCGTTAAAGCTGTCCATGCCAAGCACCATGACATTTAAGTCTTGTGGCTGACGTTCAAGTTTGATTTGCGCATGAGTAACAAGGCCAAGTGTGCCTTCACTACCGATGAACAATTGGCGCAGGTCATAACCGGTGGCATTCTTTACCATGCCGCGATTCAGCTGCAAGATATCGCCTTTACCCGTGACGACAGTCAGACCCATAATCCATTGACGGGTCATGCCGTAGCGGATGACTTTGATACCGCCAGCATTGGTACCAATGTTGCCGCCTATCTGACTAGAGCCTGCTGAGGCAAAGTCGACAGGGTAATATAAGTCTTTTGATTCAGCGAACGCTTGCAACTGCTGGGTGATGACACCGGCTTCGACTTCAACTATTCGATCAGCAGGATAAAACTGTCCGATCTGGTTCATTTTATCCATGCTAACGACTATCTCGCCATTAGCAGCGACTGCACCAGCAGACAGACCAGTACGACCGCCACTTGGGGTTAGAACGACGTTGTGCTCATTGGCAAGCAGGACGATAGTCTGTACTTGTTCAGTGGTCTTTGGAAAGACGATGGCAGCAGCAGCAGGGGCAAAGTGCTTGGTCCAGTCTTTGCCCCAATGCTCTAAGCTCTCAGCATCGGTTTTGATTTGGGTCGGTTCGAAATCATGATCTTGTTGCAACTTTTGTATGATAATATCAACCACCCCTTGTGAGAGGTCTGAAAAATTATTCACCGGATATATTCCCTACGATAGTAAATAAAAACGCATTAATAGCTGCCACTATTTTTGTCAATAGTGACACAGAGGTTGTGCTATTTTGAGCCGACCATACGTGTTTAACCCTTATGCCGACTTTTGTAAGGCAACAAAACAATCTTGCAGACTCTGAGCTTGGGTCGTCTCATACAAAGCCAATTCATCTTGAACGTGAGTACCCAGTGCTTTTTCAAACTCCTGCTGATTTGAATTTCCCTCATAGCTACTTTGTTTATCATCACGTAGATTCGACTGAAAAATTCCTGCCGCACTCACAGGTAAAAAATCTTCGTAAACAATAGGCTCAATACGTATCACGTTTTTTTCGATCAGCTCGATAATCGCAGATTTGGACTCCGCCATCTCCAAGCTCGTGAGCTGCAAGTCAGTATTGCTGTTATCCACGGGTTGATAATAAAAATACGCCAAGCCTTCGCTATGCAGCGTTTGATAGTCATCAGGGAATGCAGCAAATGTCGCCTCTAAAATCTGATAATACTGTGAGGCATTGGCTTCATTTGGGGTCACCCCTAGCTGGTTACGAGCGTCACTCAGCAGTTTGTCATATAGTGCTCGACCCTTTGGCGTCAATGCCACGCCGCGCTGCTCAATTTCACCAAAGCGTGCCGTATGTTGGCCTTGCTCATGGCTATTTTGTCCTGCATCGGCCAACGTATTCTTAAAGCGAACCGCCTCCTCTAGTGCCTTAAAGCTCGTTTGTCTTAACAAAATCGGGCAATGTCGTTTTGGTGGCCCTTCGATGATCGCTTTTGGCGGTATCCCTCTTGCTTGCATACTGTGCTGTACAGAATCGATATCCAAGGTTCGAGGTGTTAGATGGTTGATATGTGGGCCTTTAAACCCGACCACATCAGCGATGAGACCATGTTGTTGCAACAGTTTTTCATACAGCGCTTTTGACACAGGGGTACTGTCATGCCAGCGAAACGTTTCTAGTGCCTCAACGACGAACTGCTGGCCTGCTTGCTTGCTCAAACCACCTTGCGCTTCAAAAGACTCGATAAGCTCGATGACAGTATCAGTAAAAATATTGCGGCGAGCCAATGCTGCTACGGCCTCTTCTTTGAGCGTTTCATCACCAATGAGATCTAAACGTAATAATGACGTAAACACTCGAAAGGGGCTTTTACTCAATGACGCTGCATCAGTCGCTCGAAATGCGGTGGAGTGTACGGGCACACCAGCTGGGGCCAAATCATAATAGCCCACAGGATACATACCCATCACTGCAAACAATCGACGCATCATACTAAGCTCAGCAGCAGTACCCACTCTAATGGCACCGTGGCGCTCCATACTGAGCCTATCCATTTCGCCAGTATGCTCAAGCTGCGCTTTAAGATCAGGTTGAGCAGCTAAAACCTTGGTGTTCACGTCAGTGACCAAATCAATAAGATCGCCATATAACGGCACTTCTGCTTGATACATCGCTGACATGGACATAGAAAACCGATGGCGAATATCATCGCTACTCATAAAATCACTACTCATAAAACTGTTGTTATTCATAGATATTTATCCTTTTTATAGTTACTGAGAAAGCCTATTGCTGGTAACTCATTAATTAGTAATTTGTGCTTAAGACCAGTCAGCTGGGTTTTGATCAGGAATCGTACGTAATACGTCTCTTAAAATATCAAGGCCAGTTTGTAGCGTTTCAGGCTCAGTGGTCAGCGGTGGTAACAATCGAATGATATGACGGTGCTTGCCACTTGGCATGAGCAGTAAGCCTCGCTTTCGTGCTTGGGTTAGTACGTGAGCCATCACACTAGGATGAGAGCCATACTCCGCATGACGCAGCTCAATACCGCGCATCGCCCCAATACCTGTGAGACCATACAGCCAAGGGGAAATGCCTTCTGCCTGCCATTGCGCGATACTTGTTTCAATCACTTGCGCATAGTGCTTAGCAGATGCCCATATCTCATCCTCTTGCATGATGTCTATCGTGGCATTTGCCGCTGCACACGCCACTGGGTTACCAGAATATGTACCGCCCAAACTGCCTTTAGGCAAGCCATTTATCACACTGGCCTTGCCTACAACCGCACCTAAGGGCAAGCCGCCTGCGATACTTTTGCCCAGCAGTATCATATCTGGCTCAATGCCCAAATGTGAAAAGGCAAAAGGTGAACCAGTACGCCCATAGCCTGATTGGATCTCATCCATAATCAGCAAGATACCGTGCTCATCACAAAAGGCGCGCAGGTACTGAGCAAAAGAGCGCGACATTAATTGAAACCCGCCCTCCCCTTGTATGGGCTCTGCGATAATCGCCCCAATATTATTGATGTCAGTTTCTACTTCAAACAAACGATTTAATGCATCGATTGCCTGTTGGTCGCTCACCTCATTATCTGGACTAGGGAAAGGAATGTGATAGACACTGCCGGCTAACGGCCCCAATCCTCGCTTGTAAGGAGCAACTTTACCATTCAAGTTGACAGCAGCAAGTGTCCGTCCATGGAACCCACCATCAAACGCAATGACACCGACGCGCTGGGTTTTGAGACGGGCAATTTTTATGGCGTTTTCTGTGGCTTCCGCACCAGAATTGGTGAGCATGCCCGAGAGCTCACCACTGATAGGAATGAGCTCGCACAATCGTGGCATGAAGGTTTGATAGGGAGTGTGAGCAGCTGCATTGTAAGCATAATGAATGAGCGATTGGGTTTGATTGATAATGGCCGTCACGATGTGAGGGTGGCAATGTCCGAAGTTCAAGACGCCAATACCACCCACAAAATCAATATAGCATTGGTCGTTATTATCCCAAACTTTTGCATTTTTACCTTTGGTTACGGTGATGGGATGCACCATCGTAAAAGCATCAGTGACGTTGTATAGCTTATCCATTAAGAGTCTCTTATCTTCCTTAAATGTGACCCTCATTTCAGCAAAACCTGATGCGCTCAGCAAACGAATAATAGTTGTGCTTTCATTCCTTTTCGTCATTGTGGTAAAAAATCAAAGCTAAAACAGGAAAGACCTAAGCACAAACATATATTCAATCAAAGTCTTATGAAGCCTTTCAACAAATTCCAATTAAATGCACTTGCACTGATTACTATCGATTAGCGGTAAATATTTATCTGACCAACAAGCACGATTCGTTTTTTGACGGTTCAATATGCCCTAAGTTTCAAGATAAGCAGATATCCAATTTATAATAATTTTTATTCTGTGTGATTCACCAAGTGATAATGGATAGGTCATATAATAAGACCCTCTGCCTTTTGCAGCATAATCCCATGCGGTGACCAGCGCCCCTGACTGCAGCTCACGCTCTACCAAGCGTAGCGGTACCAGCGCGAGACCATACCCCAATAATGCCGCTGATATACATGCCTGAAACGTATCAAAACGTGGGCCAATGAACGTCGTGTTAACACTGATATCCTGTTGATCAAAATACTCATGCCATGCATTTAAGCGCGAGTTGAGGTGCAATAAGGTACAATTAGCGACAGTGCTCGTGAAGGGTTTTTCGTCTTTTAAATAATCAGGATGACAGACAGCCACACTGTATTCATCAAACAGCTTAATCGCTTCCATGCCACCCCAAATACCCGTACCATACAAAAACGCGATATCGACATTTTGGTCTTCAGAGAAAAACGGTCCAACCTGTTCTTTGATTTCTACATTTATTAAAGGATGCGCCTCATTGAACCCACTCAACGCAGGAATGAGCCAGCGTGAACAAAACGTTGGGTGCGAGACAATTCTCAACACCTCAGTATTATCACTGTGCGACACTAAATTGGTCGTTGCCATCTCGATATGTTTTAGTATATCTAGCACATCCAGATAATACATCTTGCCAGCAGGCGTCAATGAGATTTTTTGCGGTGTTCGATAAAACAGAGCAATATTTAGCACTTCCTCTAGCTGCGCAACTTGCTTACTGATGGCGCTTTGAGTCATGTGCATCTCTTGCGCGGCATTGGTAAAACTTAAGTGTCTAGCCGCTGTCTCAAAACATTGTAAAGCTTTGGTGGAAGGATATTTTCTAAAATCTAGCGAACTGTTGGTATCCGTTTTCATAACTTATTTTTAAATCCAAAATAGTAATTGTGGTTAGGGTCTGCTGGTATAATCCTGCCTCGCTTGCTGTGTACAAAACACTCCAAAGGCTGTAAAACCTATCCCAACCATCCTGTATCCGCTTTAAATTGATCGACTATATATCAAGTAAAGCGCCTAAGCATTCGCTAAAAATAGGCGCACATTCCTCCCTTAGCAAGAAAAAAAGGAATGCTCGCCATAATTTAATTCGCTTGTTTCAGTGATTGTTGGTGTTTAGTATCCTTACCTTAAGGAAAAATTCTAATATCACATGTCTGAAAGCTGACAGCATCCGTATCAAGCCAAAGCGTTTGAATCATACAGGACTGGACAATGGAATGTCTAAAATCAAAATATTCTCTTGCCCATCTCGACATATCCTTCTAAAGGTCAGTAACAGATATTGTAAATAACAGGAGATAGTAATGGGAATAATTTGGCGTTGGTATACCAGTATGTCATTCATGGTAAAAATGACGGGCGGCTTTTTAATAGGTATCTTTTTGGCACTGGTACTGGGCGAGCACAGTAGTTTTCTATCACCGCTTGGGACTCTGTTTTTAAACTTATTAAAGATGGTCGTGATACCTCTTGTCCTTTTTTCTTTGATGGTCGCCGTCAATCACTCCAACCCTAAAGAGCTCGGTCGCATAGGGCTAAAAATATTCCCCTTTTATATTGTCTCGACTAGTATTGCTGTGGTCGTTGGTATTATTTTGGCAAAAATGACCAATCCTGGTGCAGGGTTTTCGTTGCCCACCGCCGTCACTATGGACGCCCCTGCCCGCCCATCTTTCATTGATACCTTACTGAACATGGTACCCAGTAATATTTTTCATGCTTTTGCTCAAGGTGATATTCTCGCGGTCGTATTTGTCGCTGTTATCTCTGGATTGGCTATTTTGTTCATGCGCCATTCAGCAGACGAAAAGCAACAAGAAATGGGCAATTTTTTATTCAGACTGCTCGAAGCTTGCAACGAAGTCGTCTCTAAAATACTAAACGGCATTCTATTATATGCACCGATTGGCGTATTGGGCATCACTGCTAATACCTTTGGTACACAAGGATTGGATGTTGTTATTGCGCTAGGAAAATTCATTGGTACATCATACCTTGGCGTCATCATACTGGTGGGTGTTGTGTTCCCAATCATGTTGAAACTGTTTGGCGTAAAAGTCATTCAATTCTATAAAAACATCAAAGAAGCGGCCTTTACTTCATTTGTGACCAGCAGTAGTCTGAGCACGCTACCGATTACCATTAAATGTGCAGAAAAAGCAGGTATTGGTGAGCGTGTCGCCAAGCTGACATTGCCTATTGGCGCAACCGTAAATATGAATGGGACGGCATTACGTTTCGGTGTCGCTGTCATCTTTGCAGCAGAAATCATGGGGATGTCGCTATCGGTACCTGAATTGGCCACTATTGTCATCATTGGCACCATGGCCGCGATTGGTACGGCTGGCGTCCCAGGTGCTGGATTAATCGGTATGTCTATTGTCTTTACCCAAGCAGGACTGCCCATCGAAATCGTTGCACTCACTGCAGGTATCAATATCTTGGTCGATATGATCTTCACCTTTGGCAATGTCGTTGGTGACTTAGTGGGTGCCAAAATAGTAGACCAAACCGAGAAAAGAAGTTTCTTCGAAAACCTCTCTGGTGATAAAGTTATAAATCAAACGGACAGTCCAAACTTGGTCACTACCGATACTTAAAATAAAGACATAAAAAACCCTTCACGCTAACTTTTCATAGCCTGAAGGGTTTTTTAATGCGTGGCGCTTTTTAGTAATCGACGGTATAGCTTAGGCCATAAGTTGTACCTGAGGCAGGTAAACGGTTCAGATCACCATACGTGGTTTGATGATAGACCGTTAGATAATCTTTATTAAGCAAGTTATAAACGCCATAATCTACTCGGCCGACTGGCATATTTACTTGCCCTAATACATCAAGGGTCATATAACCAGTGACAGGTAAGGCACTAGAGTCAGGGTCTTGTTGTTGGTCTTTAAAGGCTTTATCATCCCCACCGATTGCCAATGCTTGTAGACGAATATTGCTGCCTTCATCGAAATTATACTGAGCAAATGCCGTACCTTTTAGCGGTGTTAGACGTACTGCATCTAGCTCTAGCCAATCGCCATCTTTGTCATACTGACCACGAGTGTACGCCACACTACCGCCTACTTGCCATTTATCACTGATATCATGACTAAGCGACCCTTCTACCCCATAAACACGCTCATCGGTATCGACAACTTCTACGGTATAGCTGTCAGTAAAGCGCACGACTTTGTCTGATTCGTTATAAAAACCACTCAAGCGTGCTGCGGTATCGCCATGTTTGCCTTGCCAGCCAAACTCGTAATTATTGGTTGCAATCGGTTGAACATTGTCTGAATTAACCACGAAACCGGCACGCACATCACGCAGTGCTCGCTGTATATCTGCAGTGTCAAGACCTTGTGAAAAATTGGCAAACAACTGATCTTTCGGTGTTATCTGATAGCTGGTACCAAGATTGAAAAGTACTTTGTCATGGTCGGTGTTGCCTTTTTCTACGTCGCCTGCTTGATAGTCAATACCATAAGCTGCGCTTGTCCCACTGATAGCAGGGCTATTAAAATACTCTTCAAGCAGTTGCTCATAGATAGGCGTAAAGGCATCAGTCTCAGATTTTAGCTTTTGGTAACGCACACCAGCGCTAGTATGCCACTTGTCGGTTAGATCTACATCTGCATTGACAAAAGCACCCCATTTATCGATAGTGGTATCTGGTCCACCATTGTAGGTCAGCCCATTGGTTTGGGCGCTTAAACCATTGCTAGCAAGGAACGTATTTAGGTCTTGACCATAGTAAGTTTGCTCACTGTTTTCGCGCTCGAAATCAGCACCATAGCTAAGTAGAGTCTTTTTGCCTGCGACTTCCGTCTCGGTTTGCATGGCGGCACGTAAGCCCATTACTTCGATGTCAGCTTCTGACTGAGTGACGACGACAGCCCCGCCCAATAATTCTTCTAGCGTACTCTTATCGGTAAGACCATTAGCTACCCAGACTTTGCCCGCTTGTTTAGGGAAATCTTTACCAGAAGGATAAAAACGGCCTTTCTCATCTCTATAATAGCCTGTCAAGCTTAAGCTAGACCCTGAGCCTACAAAGTCATCATCGCTATAGCTTAAATTTACTGAGCTTTTTTCGGTATATGGCTCATTTTCTACGTTGGCACCATCAATGGCTTTTAAAGACGGTGGTGCATCCTTAGGTTTTAACAAAACCTGTAAATTATCACCATAATCCGGGCCATAGTCGGTGTTTTGCTCATCTTTATAGTAAGTCACTGCAAGATCAAGACGTTGGCTGTCAGTGAGCTCTACACCCAAGCTACCATTTACACTTAGCGATTCGGTATCTTGCTGGTCAGTTTGGTTGGCATCTGGGCTGATTCGATTGCCTTTGCTATCAAACTTGCCGCCTTTATTATCATAATCAACATCTAATCGACCATACACTCGCTCGCCGCCATATCCTAAGGTTTGTCCTACATGATAACCCAATGAGTCTGACTCAAAACCACGACTGCTACTGACACCGACTCTAGTCTGTCTGATAGGGCCATAACCTACCAAAGATTTGGTCACAAGGTTAATCAGGCCACCTGCTGCACCAGCACCGTAAATACTGGTGGCACCTGAGAGTACCTCTACCCGCTCAAGCTGCGCAGGATCGATACTATTTAGCTCGCGTGAAAGACTGCGTGAGCTGCTTAAAGGCACACCATTCAACAAGAACTGTACAGGACGTCCGTGCATGGTCGTACCATAGTTACTGGTAGAGCCACTACTGGCACCCAGACTCGGTATCAACTGTGCCAAGATATCACCAGTAGTACGGTCACCCGTTGCCTGCATCTGAATCTCATTTTCAGTAATTACTTGGGTGACTGCTGGCATCTCACTAATTTTCTGTGCCAGCGCCGTGCCCGTTCTGGCTTTGGCCGTGACATTGATAGTGTCTAAAGTCACATTAGGCGTCTCGTTAGACACAGTACTTGAAGCCATTTCCGCTGATGTCTGCGCATCTAATAAGGCATCCGTTTCATTGATATTGTTTTGTGCATATAATTGCTGACTAATACAGAGGGTAAGAACAGATAGAGCAATTTGATGATGGCTTTTCATAATTATTTCACTTAGGTTATTTCACTTAGTTGGATAAATAAACAGTGGTATGAGTAATATTTAGCTAATAATACTGTGTGTACTAACTTTGTGAATCGTATTGTAAATGATAATCGTTTTTATTTATATATGTATTTACACTTTGGTAGTAAGCGTTTATTTGTACTGTTTTCAGATATGGTTGACTATTTGAACTCTGATAATTTCATTAATCACTGAATAGTTTATCTAGCTCGTTATTACGATAGACCTCAAGAAACCGCTGAAACTTTACCTCATCTTCTTTATGCTTCTTTTGACAATCTGATAATAGCTGCTATGCTACATCACAGATAATATAAATACACCATCACTATCCATAATGGCAATATCGCCTGAACGAATAATCGCTATCTGCTCACCGAAGCGATAGCAAATATTGGGTGCTAGCGTGCCTTGTGTTTAGTTACTCTTGCACATAGTCACAGCGCTGATACCCTGCATAAATACAGGGAAACCTAACTTACTTTTATCCAGTGGGTGAAAAGGACAATTCATTAATGATGCCCACTGTTCTGCGGCGATTAATGCCTAGTGCCAAAAATCAATGATATTTCCGTCTTGATAAGTTAAATTAAACCCCGATAGGGGGTATTCGTTTATGGGGATCGTGGTAATTTGCAGGCAGAAGGAAGTGTGAACAATAGCATCAACGCGATTATCACCAGTATTTCTTGGATAGCGCTTGCTATGCCAACATCACTACCTGCGGCTAGTAGCTGCGCGCTTCGACTGCCTATATAAAGGGTGGACAGCGTGATAAATATAGTAGAGATGATACGGCGACTGATGTTATTAAGGGCGGCTCCCTCAGTGACCGCGTCTTTGGGTAAGCTGCTAAAACCAACGGTAGTGGTCGGCAGATACGCCAAACCTACCCCAATACCTCGCACACTCATAATTAGCATTAATAGCCAAAGCGTAGGCTGATACAAGCACCATGCGAGCATCAAAGTAGACAGCGCACTAATCGTGATACCCGCCATACCAATCCCTCGGGCACCGCGTTTGTCTACCCGCTTGCCAGCGTAATGCGTGGTGATACTGGCCACGAGCGTCGCGACCATCAGGACAACACCTGTCCATAAGGCATTCTCGCCCATCACGTCTTGGATTAACACGGGCAATAGCAAGAGACACAACATCAAACCGACTGTTTGGCTAATGCTAATGATATTACTGTGCAAATAGGTCTTATTGTTAAACAAGCGCACGTTCAATAACGGATGACGCTGACGCCGCTCATATGCCCACCAAACCATCGCAGACAGTAGAAATCCAATAGATAATAAACCCAACGTGGCTATCTTTAATAATCCGTCACTGCTGAGTAGCCCGCCAGTGAAATCTATTTTCAGCGTGCTCAGCCAAACCATCATCGCAAGCAGCCAAACAAGCAAACTGATAAACCCGATGATATCGAAAGGGGTTTCTTGATCATGTGAGCGCATGTCAGGTATTAGCCGCCATACCATCGCCATGACCGCCACACTAAGTGGCAACGTAATGGCAAACAGTGTCCACCACGCAAACTGCTCAACCAAGTAAGCACCGACCAAAGGGCCAAACGCTAATGACATCATAATAACAATGCCCCATAGCGCCATTACTCTGCCGTGCTGCTGCTGCGGATAAATCTGATACAGCATACCAATAGACAGCGGGATAATCAGACCGCCACTCAGTCCTTGTATAGCCCTAGCAATAATGACAAAGCTCATACTAGACGCCAGCATGCCAATAACTGAGCCCAACATAAATCCAAAAATTGCCGCCAAATAAACATGCTTAAAAGGAAACTTTTTGTTTAAGTAGCCACTCAGCATCAGCCCCACACTCATGGCCAAGACATAAGCATTTAGCACCCAGCCGCCCATCACAATGTCGACATCAAACACCAACATAAAAACAGGAATGGCTGGGTTAAGCGCACTATTACTAAAGCTGACCACCGTACCGCCGAGCAGTAGTGTCAGTAACACCTGCTGTACCTGTTTGTCGGTAAAGCCATTACCACTACTATTCGAGGCTTCGTTTATAGGCGACTCATTGGTAGATGCCTTATTTATAGGGGCGTTGCTCATTAAGCAGCGGCACCATAAAATTGGGTGATGGTCGGCATGACTTGCTCCTAGTTATTATTTGGCTAGCCTGACGAGCACGTCATCCAATCTTGCTGAAATTTAGCATCATTATTCTTATCAAAATGCTGATCAAATAAGGTTAGATAAGCCTCTGCTGAATGAAGTCAAAATTGTCGGCTATTCAATGCTTGCAGACATGAGCTATCTATTTGCTGAGGCTGGCACCTTACGAATGAGCCATAAGAAATATCCACCACCGATAATGGCAGCAATCGTGCCCGCAGGCAGCTCATAAGGGAAAATAACATAACGGCCAATCCAATCCGCTATCACCATTACCCCTGCCCCTAAAAGTGCAGCTAGTGGCAATTGTCGTTCAAGCTTCACAGCTCCCAGTGAAGTAGCCAAATGCGGCACCATCAAACCAATAAAGCTCAATGGGCCAACGGCAAGCGTGCTGGCCGTACTAAGTGCTGCTACTAATGCCAATAACGACAAAGTCACTGGCGTAACCGCCACACCCAAATTACGCGCCACACCTGTACCTAGCCCAAGAACTCGCAAAGGCTTAATCAGCAATAGACTGAGTACGAATAAGATAGCGGCAATGCCAATGAGATACCATACTGTACTAGGCTGAGCGCTATAAGTCGTCCCTGAAAGAAAGCTGAGCATCGCTTCTAGACGCGGATCTCCTGAGAGCTTGACCATATGCATCACCCCATCCATCATGGCGGCAATGCCTATACCTACCAATAATAAATAACCTGAGCTGACCCTGCGTGCTAGCCAAATAATCAATAGCAGCACGGCCATCGCCCCTGACAGTCCTGAAACCAGCAACGTTCCTGCTCCTGCAGATAGTCCTAAACTTGGCAGTAATAAAAACCCTAAAATAACCCCAAGTGCCGCGCCTGAACTGACCCCCAGCACCTCAGGACTGGCCATGGGGTTACGCGTTAAAGTTTGCAGTAGCACACCGGCGACCGCCAACATCAAGCCTGTGGCCGCAGCGCTCAAACTGCGAGGTAAGCGGTACTGCTGCGTAAGCGCCCAGTCCGTACTTAACCCCCAACCATTGATATCTTGTACAAATAAACAGGCAAACATGATAATAGCGAGCACGCCAACGCCCCATCGCCAAAAGGCAATGGATGTATGCTTACCTGCAAGCATCGGTGTCACTGTCTCTATCCGCTCGCGACGCTGACGCAAAATTAGCCAAATAATCAGCGGTGCACCCAAGATACCTGTCATGGCACCAGCTGGAATCTGCATATCAAGTAACGGCTCAAGCAGTAACGCGACATTACTGGTCAACAACAACAGCAGCGCCCCCAACCCAAAAGCAGTAGCCAAACGCTTACCAATAGCAGAAATACCTAGCGCATTGACCAAACTTGCCGCACCAAGACCAATGAATCCAATCAAGCCAACTTCACTAATCACTAAAGCAGTCACAATTGCCACAATCAACACAACAAGTGCGCGAATCCCATTAATAGGTACACCCAGACGTTTTGCCTGCGTGTCATCTAGACTCATCAGCGTTAATGGTTTTAGTAATGGCAGACATACGACCGCCATCAAAATAGCCGTGATGACTAGCGCGATACTGGTATGCCAGCTATTTTGTGTCAAAAACCCAGCCGCCCATGACAGCATGCCATTACTACGTTCAGCAAAAAACAGCACCAGTACATTAGCCACTGCGGCCAGCAGAATATTTACCACCAAACCGGCCAATATCAAAATTAATGGATTAAATCGACTGGGTGCTGATAAGGCAAACACCAGACCCATACTAATGATAGCTCCTACAAAGGCTACATAAAGTCCGCCATAAATGGCCAAGCTCGGCAAAAACAACGTGACGATGAGCATAGCCAACTGCGCACCAACGCCCACCCCTAGCGTCGTATCGGATGCTAAAGGGTTTTTTACCAATTGCTGTAGCAAGATACTGACCACGCCTAATAGCCCGCCAGCCAACAACGCCACTACGCTGGTTGCCACTATATGTAGCTGTATCGCCATACTGGCAATATCTAATTGCGAGCTTGGTATAAGCAAGTCACGAAGTGGACGCGTCCATTGCTGTTCTATCAGTGCCCAGCTACTCCATAATGACAAAGCCGCTAATCCGATGAGCATGGCCCATAGTCGCCAAGACAAATTGGCAAACAAGGAAGTTTGAGAATTGGGTTGGTTCGGTGGCTGATTCAGTGGTGATGATGACTGTTTCAATGATTGCGACGATGATAACGTTGATGAAGGTTTTGAAACCGTTGCTACTTGAGAGGCTAATGTCATCGTATGAGCACTGTCGTTATGAGAACTGTCGGTGTGGTTATTGATATGATTGTTTTGGTTGTTGTGAGTATCTGCATTGGCGCTCATAGTACGTCCCCGCCTTTTAATGAAACTTCTGACAAGTTGTTTGCTAAGCTAACCAATGACGACATCCCACCATAAATCCATACTGGTGGTAGCTCGCCCACACAGCGGGTATTACCATAACCCAGGCGCTGCCAAATCAAGCTGTCATCAATTTCAGCTCTAGTAATTGGGCTTAGTGGATCGATAATTAATAGACAAGTCTCATCATCTAATTGCGCCAAATCTCCCATTCGTATCGGCACAAACCCCCACTGATTGCCCTTGCCCAATACCACAAGCTCTCTGTCCATCTGCTCTAGCGCAGGCTGAAATAAACTATTTGCCACATACATACGCATGTTATTGGCATCTGCAAACTGTACCACTGCGAATTTCTTGGCTTTTGGATAACGCTGCTGAAATTGCTGACTGGCCAGCTGTATATCTTTCTGACTTTGTACAATATAGTCCTCAGCCATCTTCGGATTATCAATCAGTACGCCAAGCTCCCGCGTCGGCTCGGTATAGTCAGCCCACGTTGCTGTCTCTCCTTTTGCCGCAGACATTACAGATTCCGCAGGCACATCGCCATATAAATTGCGTGCATGCTCATAAAAATAATTATCTATGACCATATCGACAGGCAGTTGAGCGATTAGCTCAGCGTTGGGCTGATAGCGGATGCCTAAGTCTGTTATCGATGTTGGCAGTTTAGGGCTACCCACCCATCTGTCCCAAACCCTAACATCCCCTGTCGCAATTGGTGCATGCCCCATCGCTGTCAAAGTCGCTGCATTACCCCAATCGGGAGAGATAATATTCATCCTATCGCTATGACTGTTTTCTGCTTCTGAGGTAGTGGATGTTTGACTATTACAGGCGGTCAATACCAAGCACAATGCGAGGGCGAACCATTTCAATATTGTCATTACTGATACTGGCGTAACTAGTGGATGTTTCGATAATTTATCTGTATAAAAAACGGGAGGCATAGAAGCGTATCTTTGTAGGCGAATTAAAAAGAAGGAGCAGAAACCAGACGTTAAGCGACTGCGACAGGCTGTCCAGTAATAGGATGACTGAGCAACTGCATATCGACATTAAAGATATCGTGTAGCACGGTAGGTTGCATGGTACTGGCGATATCGCCGTTGTGACATATTTGGCCATTTTTCAGCGCGATGACTCGATCGGCATATTGCGCAGCCAAATTAATATCATGAATAATAATTACCACGCTTAATCCTTGTTCATCCACCAAACGACGAATGAGCTGAATGACCTCGATTTGATAGTGCATATCAAGTGCAGCAAGTGGCTCATCGAGCAATAAGTAACGGGTATCCTGTGCCAGACACATCGCAAGCCACGCACGAGCGCGCTCACCACCAGATAGCGTGGCAGTAATTCGATCAGCAAACGCTTCGGTTTGAGTCACTTTTAATGCTTGCGCGACTTTGTCTTTATCTGTTTGAGTTGGCTTTTGCAGCCATTTTTGATGGGGATAGCGCCCTAGCATGACCAGTTCACGCACCGTGAATCCAGCAGCTTCTGGCAATTGCTGCGGCAGATATGCCATTTGCCGCGCTAACTCCTTACTGCCGTAGTCATTGATACTGTGCTCATCTAATGTGACGTTGCCGCTACTACTTGCCATCTCACCTGCTAGCGCTTTGATCAAGGTCGACTTGCCAGACCCATTATGCCCAACCAAAGCCACCAGCTGATTAGTATCAATCTCACAAGTCACGTTGTCTAATAGAGTATTTCCTTGACGGCTGATAGTCAGCTGGTTTGCACGTAGCATATAAGCACTCATTGTTGATAAAAATAATATGTCATAAAAATGATGGTTCATCGGCCATCGGTTGTAGACCAATTTTTGACGATCAAACCACAATAAAAATTGATTTTACTCGTAAATGATAACAAAAACAATTATCATTAACTATAAACTCATTCACTTTAATTTCAACGCTCTGTTGATTGCGAGTATTTATATGACTAATCTTCTTTTAGCTCCTACAGAAAACACCGATAACCAGAACAGCCAATACACTTCCCTAAACGATCCTGAAATAGCAAGTGTGGTCGCTCATATTAATGAAGAGCACCTCGACGAACTGCTTGGATTTTTGAGTGCATTTACCTCATTATCTACCGCCGAATCGGATCTGGTCGATGCCCAAATAACTGATATTTATGCTGAAGGTATTGCCATACAGACTTGTCCAAAAGGCGTAGAGAATCAATCAACTGACGCTCAAAATAACTCGCTTCATAACCAGTCTTTCTTTATCGCTTTTGCTGCACCTATCTCCCAGCTTGATGATTTGCAAGCCCAATATATCTTGCTAAAACAAAGAGCAGATAAAAAGCTAGGCAAAAAAACAATCAAACTGACCAAGCAAGTATTTGATGTGCAAAGTAGTTGTAGAGTCAGCAAAAATATGCTGCGCCTTGAATTGAGCATGCCGTCATTAAATGATGCTAAGGGCGCAAAAAACTCGACGTTAGTACCTACCAACGAAGCGGGTTACGCTTACTTGTTTGATTTAGAGCACAATGCAATGACCGACGCATTGATGACTGACAGCACTGATGGCAATAAAGCTAGTGACTATAAAACTAATGATAGCGAAAAGGAAAACGTACGCCCTGCTCGTCCTCACTGCTATTACACTTTGAGAAAAGCATGGCAAGCTGATAATGGAATACGAGCTTGGGTCGATGTTTTTTTGCATGGGAATACACCGGGCGGCAACTGGGCAGCAGCACTACAAGCAGGCGAGACCGTCGTTACAAAACGAGAGTTTCCAGAAAAGGTAGAGCACTTACGAGACGGTCAAGCGGTACTGATTGTCGATGAGACATCAATGCCAACGGCAGCACGATTGCTAGAGCTATGGAAAAACCCTACGCCACCATTGGTCATTTGTGTGACGCAAGATGCAGGCGATCAAAGTTATTTTGATACGGTAAAAATGCGCAGCGGCATTGATAACATTGGTAATGACAACAGCAATACTGACAGTGACACTAATAATGATTGCGAAACTGAAAGCCGCAAGGATGATCATTTTACCGTATTGTCTATAGTAACCAATCAACCAAACTTAGGAGCAGAGTTAGCCACGCTAATCGACAGTAAATTGGGTAATTATTTGACTGACAACCCTCTACAGATTGATAAAGTTTGGGGAGCGCTAGAAGCGAATACTGCCAAAGCATTGCGTCCATTACTGAAAGACCGACTTGAGCTTAGTCGTACAGATGTTGTGGTAAAGGTATATTGGCGTCACGATTAGTTTAGCTCTATAAGATGAAACTCAAAACCTATCCTATATCAAAACTTATCCTATATATAGTGGATGCTACTGGCGCATCCACTATTAATGTTTGCAGCAACGAATGCATGTAGGGTATAGTTTTCATTTTGAACGTTTAATCAACATAGACTATAGTTAGATAGCTTTATCGCTAGGATTACCAGTGATAGTCGAGTAGCACTTAGAGACTCATTTTTAATAGACTGTCTAACACCTGTGCCAGAATGCACTGTTATTTTTCTAACCCAAGGATGATGTATGAAAAAACTTAGGACACCTGACTCGTGTTTTGCTAACTTGCAAGATTACGATTTTGAACCGAACTATTTGATGGTCGATGATACAGAAGGTGGCGAGCTGCGCGTACACTACCTTGATGAAGGTCCAAGCGACGCTGATCCTATCTTATTATTACATGGTGAGCCTTCTTGGTCTTATCTGTACCGCAAAGTCATTCCCATACTAACAGCAGCAGGACACCGTGTTATCGCGCCAGACCTTCCTGGGTTTGGACGTTCAGACAAACCTGCATCGCGTACTGACTACACTTATCAGCGCCATGTCGATTGGATGCAATCGGTGCTTGATCAATTAGATTTAAAAAATATAACACTGTTTTGTCAAGATTGGGGCGGTTTAATCGGTCTACGTTTAGTAGCAGCGCATCCTGATAAATTCGATCGCGTCGCAGCAGGCAATACGATGCTACCGACTGGGGATCACGATCCGGGCGAAGGCTTTCGCAAGTGGCAGAAGTTCTCTCAGGAGACGCCGCAGTTCAATGTAGCAGGCACCATCAAAAGCGGTACCACAACGACATTGTCTCAAGCCGTACTGGATGCTTACGATGCACCCTTCCCTTATGAGTCTTATAAAGAAGGCGCCAGACAGTTTCCTATCCTAGTGCCCACGACACCGGATGATCCTGCTTCAGAAGACAATCGTGCAGCTTGGGTCGTGCTGAGCAAATGGAGCAAGCCGTTTATCACATTGTTTAGTGATTCCGACCCCGTAACTGGTGGCGGCGATCGCATCATGCAAAAGCTGATTCCGGGTACCAAAGGCCAAAATCATACGACTATCACTAATGGCGGTCATTTCCTGCAAGAAGACCAAGGCGAAACATTGGCTGAGCTTCTACTAAAGTTCATCAATGACAATCCAAAAGCACAGTAATAGATAACAAAAACCCTGATTGCTAATGTACTAGCCATCAGGGTTTTTAGTAATACTATAATGATTGGTCAATGATAAAGTGCGCGAGCTGTTAAAACCAAATCATTGGTATTTAATCAAGTAGCATCTTATAAAAAGCAACAGCGTGATCGACACTAAAAAATCTGGTTTTTATCCAGCCCTGCTATACGATATTTTTAAAAATATCATCGATATATTTCTCTACTGCATCATTGTCGTTAGTGACCTGCGCATAAGTCCTGAGACCTATAATTTGAATTTGGAAATAACGCGCCAGCTCAACTGGGTCTTTTTCTGCGCTAATTTCACCGCTATCAATGGCTTGTCCAAAGAGCACGGCAAATGACGCCTCTATACCTTCTAAGATATTCGTTGCATGTGCGAGCAAATCTGGACTATCGTTTTGAGTAAGCTCAGCGACTGTTTTGACGATCATGCACATACCACTAGGCGCAGTGGCGCTATTACAGACAATCACCATATGGATAAAATGTTTTAAGCCATCCAACACTGTGTCTTTTTGCTCAATACAGTCGGCCAATCTCTTGGCACCATCTGCGGCATAGCGATTCAGCGATTCTGTAAATAGTTTATCTTTACTACCAAAAGCTGCATAAATACTACCTGGGTGCATATTTACCACATCTTGCAAATTGCGCATTGATGTCGCGTGATAGCCTTTTTCCCAATAGAGATTTTTTGCTTTTTCGATCACATCCTCACGATTAAACTTTATCGGAGCACTCATAATTTTCACCTTAATATCTTTGCCATGAACTATCCACTACCTTACTTATAGGTAGAGGTTTCTTAGGTAACGCTCTTACTTAATACACTATTCTGTATCAGCGGTTAAGCGAATTTACTAAGCTAACCCTATCGCACCGACAGTTTTTGATTGTTTAACCAATATCAATCCTTGATTTAAGATATTGATGCTGGCATTGATGTCTCGATCATGGGTCTGCAGACACCTTGGGCAGTCCCATAATCTATCGCTGAGTTTAAGGTCATCTTTGCCAAGGACATAATCACAGCCTGAGCATGTTTTAGATGACGGGTACCATTGGTCTATTCTCACAAGCGCTTTGTCATACCATTCTGCTTTATAAGCAAGCATAATTGTAAAGACTAACCATGAACTATCGTTAATAGCTTTGGCAAGCTTTCTGTTTTTAACCATCCCTTTAATGTTCAAGTCCTCTATAGCAATGACATCGTGGTTTTTGATGATATTGAATGAGAGTTTATGTAGAAAATCAAGACGCTGGTTGGTTATTTTTTCGTAAATCTTCGCGACTTTAGCTTTTTGCTTTTGATAATTACGACTGTCTGACAGCTTACGCTGCTGAGCTTTAGCAACCTCTCTACGTTTGGCTAAAATCTTTTGCTCACGCGCAAGCTTGTCTTTCAGCTTCGATAGAAACCTAGGATTAGCAACTTTAGTACTGTCTGATAAGACAATAAAGTTGGTCAATCCTAAATCAATGCCTATATTAGAATAAGTCTTTGGTAGCGGCTCAACTACTGTTTCAACCAATAGGCTGACAAAGTACTTACCAGATGGGGTTGCGCTGATAGTGGCACTTTTAATAAGCCCATTAATGCGGCGATGTATTTTTGCTTTGATATGACCAATTTTGGGGAGTTTGACACTGTTATATGTGAGTGCAACCGTCCCTTTTTGGTTATTAGTGGTGTAGCTGTCTTTGATACCTTTTTTCTTGAATTTAGGGAAGCCTGTGCCTTGTTCGAAAAACTTTTTATAGGCGCTGCGAAGGTTCTGCTGCACGTTAGCTAACGCTAAGCTATCTACTTCTTTGAGCCATTCAAACTCTTTTTTATACTGAGCAGGGGTGTTGTTTAGAATCGTTTTATTTGCTTTATAATGATTAACCTTATCAGACAACATCTTATTCCAAATAAAGCGGGTACATCCAAATGATTTAGCAAAGAATACTTGCTGTTCGTCATTTGGATATAATCTCACTTTATAAGCTTTTAAGATTTGTTTGGGCATAAGGTATGATAACATCCTAAGCTATACTAAAAAATAATGATATACTCATCCCTCTACTTTAAAGGTAGAGGAATTCTGCACATAGTCATTAAAATCTATTTTAAGGCAAAGTTTGTAGAATCAACCTTAGTTACTGGTTTTAATCACTTTTTATATTATAAAACTTATTAAGTCTCTTTGCTTCGATTAACTGTTTTTATCAAAGTTTTGCGGATAAAGCGCGCGTGCAGCAACGTCATCAAACTCAGTTTTGAAATCAATACCTTTAGGAATGTCACGGGCTTTTTGTATCGCTGGACGAGCATTAATGCTATCAAACCAGCGCTTTAGATTCGGATAATTATCCAAGCCGCCTTCGCCTAGCACAACTGTCGCCTTATCAATCCAGCCCCAAGTAGAAATATCAGCGATTGAGTAGCTATCACCAACCATATATTCACGGCCTTCTAGATGTGTATCTAGCACTTCATAATGACGCTCAGCTTCACGAAGGTAGCGATTAATCGCATATGGGATTTTTTCTGGCGCTTTATGTCTAAAGTGAACAGACTGACCAGAAAAAGGGCCCAATCCAGATGCTACAAACATTAGCCACGACAACATCTCGCTACGATCTTCTGGCTGTCCTGCCAGCTTGCCTGTTTTTTCAGAAAGATACATCAAGATAGCTGTAGAATCAAACACGCGTTTGCCATCATCTTCTAGCGCAGGCGTTTTGCCGTTTGGGTTGATAGCACGGTACTCAGCTGTATGCTGCTCACCTTTTAGCGTATCTACTGCTACAAGCTCATAAGGCAGCCCAGTTTCTTCAAGAAACAATGCTACTTTCATTGGGTTTGGCGTTTGATGAAAATAAAATTTAAGCATAACTTTATCCTATTATATGAAGACAGTCGTCTGATGACCATCAAATCTAGTGACTATATTAATGACTATAAAAGCTGTAATGAGATAACAACAATAGACGTCGAAATTTGAAGCACATTTTTATTGTCTGATATACACTATAACCACAAATGAACGGTCGTTCAAGTAATGTTATATATTGATATAATAAATACAGTATCGATATAACTCTGTTCGTATATAGACTCTTTTACCAACAGTCATCCTCACAACTTGTCTAACCATCCCACCAATTCAAAGGATTAGAAATGACTACATTAACCGTCATCGCCCATATAACAGCAAAGGACGAGAGCATCGCTCTCGTAAAAGCTGAGCTCGAAAGACTCATACCAGCTACTCGCAGCGAAGAAGGCTGTATTCGTTATGATTTGTTCCAAGATAATGAAAAACCCACTCACTTTATGTTGCATGAAAGCTGGACTACGCGCGAGCTATGGCAAATCCATATGGAAAACCAACACTTAAAAGACTTCTCTGCCGCAACAGAAGGCGCGGTTGAATCATTCGTTCTACATGAGATGACTGAAGTTCATTAATCTCGATTCATTCAATCATTTCAATAAGCTTTGCCCGTAATACTAGGGCATGTCTTCAATTGGATAAGCCCTAAATAATAGTTACAATACCGCATCTATTGAGTCGATGCGAGAAAT
>NZ_CAJHBS010000013.1 GCF_904846705.1 Psychrobacter sp. Pi2-52 | reverse complement strand
TGTGAGGTGTTGATGGTGATACCACGTGCTTTTTCTTCTGGTGCTGAGTCAATAGACGCGTAGTCTTTGGCTTCGCCGCCAGAGGTGATTGCAGCTACGGTTGCGATTGCAGCGGTAAGGGTTGTTTTACCATGGTCAACGTGTCCGATTGTACCGACGTTGACGTGTGGCTTGTTACGTTCAAACTTGGCCTTTGCCATGGGTATTTCCTCTTTTTTTGGGGTTCAAGACTTAACTCATATAAATATGATTATTAAGACGATTTTGACCACATTAAGATAATTGTTAAAAGGTTGCACATACTAATGTGCAGATATTATAAGAAAATCGCGGCCAATAACAAGTCTTTTAACAAGTTATTGGCGTATTCTTCGGTGACAATACACAGACATACTCTATATTGTCACTTTCAGTAAGTTTTATTTACTCGTCATCATCTTTAGAGTTGAACTTAGAGATGATTTCAGCAGCAACTGATTTTGGAATTTCAGCGTACTTTTGGAATTCCATTGAGTAAGTTGCACGGCCTTGTGACATAGAGCGCATTTGAGTGGCATAACCAAACATTTCCGCTAATGGTACTTCAGCACGAATCTGTTTAGTACCGCCAGGTAGATCTTCCATACCCTGTACCAAACCACGACGACGGTTAAGATCGCCCATGATGTCGCCCATGTAGTCTTCAGGTGTTTCAACTTCTACTTTCATTACTGGCTCAAGTAGCGCTGGATCAGCTGCTAAGAAACCTTTTCTGAAGGCCATAGAACCAGCCATCTTAAATGACAATTCATCAGAGTCAACGTCATGATAAGAACCATCATACAAGGTCGCTTTTACGCCAACTACTGGGTAGCCTGCAAGTACGCCGTTTTTCATGCGCTCTTGGATACCTTTGTCAACAGCACCGTGGAATTCTTTTGGTACAGTACCACCAACAACTTCTTCAGCGAATTCATATTCAGTGTCGCCAGCTGGATCAAGTGGCTCAAGACGTAACCAAACGTGACCAAACTTACCACGACCACCTGTTTGACGTACGAATTTGCCTTCTTGTTCAACAGTGTTACGAATCGTCTCACGATAAGCAACCTGAGGTGCACCGATGTTTGCTTCAACGTTGAATTCACGCTTCATACGGTCAACAAGAATCTCTAGATGTAGCTCACCCATACCACTGATGATCGTCTGACCAGACTCTTCGTCAGTGTGTACACGGAACGATGGATCTTCTTTTGCCAAACGGCCAAGAGCGATTGACATTTTTTCTTGGTCAGCTTTAGTCTTTGGCTCAACAGCTAGAGAGATAACTGGATCTGGGAATTCCATACGCTCAAGAGTGATCACGTTGTCTTCATCACATAGCGTATCACCAGTAGTCACATCTTTCATGCCGACTAGAGCTGCGATATCACCAGTACGAATCTCTGCAAGCTCTTCTTGAGAGTTTGCCATCATCTGTACGATACGGCCAACACGCTCACGCTTCATCTTAACTGGGTTATAAACACTGCTACCCTGTTTCATTACACCAGAATAAACACGTACGAAGGTCAAGTTACCCACGAATTTGTCATTCATGATTTTGAACGCTAGTGCTGAGAAAGGTGCTTCATCTGATGCTTCACGGCTGCCTTCGCTTTCGTCTTTGTCATCAAGAATACCTTTAATAGCAGGTACGTCGATTGGTGCAGGTAGATACTGAATAACGGCATCTAGCATCTTCTGTACACCTTTGTTCTTAAAGGCAGTACCACAAAGAAGCGGGATGATTTCGTTATCGATAGTTAACTGACGAATAGCACCGTGAATTTGTTCTACAGTCAATTCACCGTTTTCTAGGTATTCGTTCATCAACTCTTCGTTTGCTTCAGCAGCGTTTTCTACAAGATGCTCGCGGTATTCTGCTGCTTTTTCTTGTAGTTCAGTTGGGATTTCGCGCTCATCATACTGCATACCTTGAGACGCTTCGTCCCAATAGATAGCTTTCATGGTCACTAGATCAACAACGCCTTCGAAGTCATCTTCTTTACCGATTGGGATAACCAATGGTACAGGGTTACCACCCAAACGAGTTTTGATCTGTTCGATAACACGATAGAAATCAGCACCAACACGGTCCATTTTGTTTACAAATGCAAGACGTGGTACTTTATATTTGTTCGCCTGACGCCATACGGTCTCAGACTGTGGCTGAACGCCGCCTACTGCACAGTAAACCATGCAAGCGCCATCAAGTACACGCATAGAACGTTCAACTTCGATCGTGAAGTCAACGTGACCTGGGGTATCGATGATGTTGATACGGTGTTCGTCAAACTGTTTAGCCATACCTGACCAAAAACAAGTTGTTGCCGCTGAGGTAATAGTAATACCACGCTCTTGTTCTTGCTCCATCCAGTCCATAGTGGCTGCGCCATCATGTACTTCGCCAATTTTGTGGCTAACACCGGTATAGAATAAAACACGCTCTGTAGTGGTTGTCTTACCAGCATCGATGTGCGCTGAGATACCAATATTGCGATAGCGTTTTAGGGGAGTTTTACGAGCCATAGTGTTTTCCTAGGAAAAGTCGTGTATATAATAATGTATTGTGTCTCTACCTCATACTCTATGACAAAGCGTTCAGCTTCGTAATATTACTTACTGATTATTGAGCCTAATACGGACAAAAAAAGAGCAAATACTAAGAATAGTGCGGCATCAAATTTGGGATGCTCTCCAGCAAAAACTGTATTTGTTAAGAGAGACATCTGGATAGATGTCCGCCACCTCAGTCATCAATAAATAACATTTATATATGACCGAATGATGATGGCGGCATTCAATAGAATAAACAACAATGTAAGATTAAATGGCATGAGCCTCTAATCTCAAGCTACTATTAAAAAGTAGCTTAGAAACGGTAATGAGAGAATGCTTTGTTAGCATCTGCCATGCGGTGAACTTCGTCACGCTTTTTCATAGCAGCGCCTTTGCCATCAGCAGCATCATTCAATTCGCCAGCCAAACGCAAAGCCATTGATTTTTCAGAACGCTTAGCAGCAGCTTCAGCTAACCAACGCATAGCCAATGCAGTACGACGGGAGGGGCGTACTTCCATTGGTACTTGATAGGTTGCACCGCCAACGCGGCGAGCTTTTACTTCTACCATTGGGCGTACATTTTCTAGCACTTCTTCGAAGAAAGATACTGGATCTTCAACTTTACGCTTCTCACTTACTGTCTCAAGTGCACCGTAAACGATACGCTCAGCAGTAGATTTTTTACCATCACTCATTACATGGTTGATGAATTTTGCAACAGTTTGGCTACCAAACTTAGGATCCGGTAGGATCTCACGGGCAGCAACGACGCGACGTCTTGGCATAATAAATTTCCTTATCTTCAGGAGTGTCTAACATTCACAACATCGACTACTTACCATTAGGATACAGCAGTGAGTTATCAGTTAGCCTTACTGCATGGTGGTATGTTTTAAGAGCAAATCCCAGATATATGTTTATATAAAAGCGATATTACTACTGACACCAAACCCATGCACAGTTATTGGGTAGTGCAAGAAGCTTATCTAATAACGTTTAGTTATTAAACTTTAGGCTTCTTAGCACCGTACTTAGAGCGACCTTGCTTACGGTCTTTAACGCCTGCGCAATCTAATGCACCGCGAACAGTGTGATAACGTACACCTGGTAGATCTTTTACACGACCACCACGGATTAGAACAACACTGTGCTCTTGTAGGTTATGACCTTCGCCACCGATGTAGCTTGATACTTCATAGCCTGAAGTCAAACGTACACGACATACTTTACGCATGGCAGAGTTTGGTTTTTTTGGCGTGGTAGTATATACACGAGTACATACACCGCGACGCTGTGGGCACGCTTCCAACGCAGGAACTTTTGACTTTTCCTTGATGGTTTTGCGACCTTTACGAATCAATTGGTTAGTTGTTGCCATAAGGCATCCTTCTCCCGTTTGGTATAAAACAAAAAAATGGGCCAATGCACCATCTATCTGACAATAATTGCAGATTTCGGGGCACCCATTTTTAGGACAGTGTATTATAAAGAGTTGTTGCTGCTATTTCAACCACTTATGAATGGTTTCGCTTTACAACATTTGATAGATATGCATTCAGCCTCTCATTGTATCACTTTATAGATTTTTCGCCGAAAAATAGCGTAATAAATAAAGCAAACAAAGTGAGCTCAAGCATCATTAAGAAAAGATGTTTAACATTGAAATGGTACTTGATAGTAACTAAGTGGTGGTATTTATCCTAATTTTCAAGTCGTGTTGCTCAATCAAACTAAGATAAATACCATCGTGCTTATAAATATATAACCCAACTAGCAAATAATATGTTTATTACTTGGCTTTTTTATCAGACGTTTGCTTGTCTGCGTCTTTTTTACTGCTAGTTTCTTCTTTACTAGCTTCTTCTTTACTAGCTTCTTCTTTATCAGTGACTTTTTCTGAATCACTGCTTTTTTCTTGGCGCTCTGTGTCTTTTTTCGCCTCATCAGTATCAGCCTTTTCTACTTTAGCCTCACTGCTGCTGTCATCAGTAATAGCACGATTGGCCAATTTTGCTTCTGGTGCAAAGGTCGCTTGAGCAACGCCAATAACTTCGTCAATCAACTGACTGTTGTAGTGCATACCGATCGCTACTGCGGTGACAGGAATAAAACGACGAACCCATGATAAATTAATCTGATCTAAATCTATACCTACTTGGCTTGCGACTTTGTCTATTTGCTCAGCATAGAAATTTACATTTTTATTTTTCAGACCGAGATTTTTAAGTTCACTATGCAGTCCATTGCTCTGAGCATTATCGAGCAAACCTTTACCAATACCTAGACCAGCTAGTAGCGCTTGTTTTTCTTGCATCTTGCTCAAATCAGCGTTTGATAGTAGTTCGTACGCCATCTTGACGCCTTGCTTACCTGTCAGCGGCTTATTATATACAGCAGCAATCTGATAAACCGTACGTAATGAAACCAGTAATAGCCATAGTGTATCAGCGAGCAAACCTGGTAGACCTACCAAACCCGTCAAACCACCCATCATTGCAAGCGCGCGGTTTTGATTAGCAATATCAGTAGCTAGCGCATAACGCTCTTCGTCATCTAAAGTAGCAATATTGGCAAAGCGATGCTCATTAGGTAAGTCGAGTTGACTCCAGTTGGCAGCGAGGTTGGCCACTTGGGCAAATGCACCATCAACTGTCGATTGAAAAAAGCTATTCGGCACGACTTTCTTGGCATATTTACCATAAGTAGCAAAACGTGGTCCTAAAAGTTGCTGCGTCGCCTTCAACGTTTGCTCACGAAACAAGTCTTGTTGGTAGTCTTCGTCGCCTAGGTCGACGGCTTTATATTGACGCGGTTTGCCGGTTTTAGCGTTTACGCTGTCAATCATAGCCCCTACACGCTCTAGGTTGTTTCGAGTAAAAGAGCCAATGGTATTGATGCTTTTAGAAAGAGTACTACGCTTTGCCATCGTGATGTCCTTAATATGATGAGTTGGTTTTTTAATATAGTTGTATTTTAATATGATAGTTAATTATTAATAATAACGAATCTATTATTTTAGCCAGTTATCGTAACTAGTGTCAGTGCGAACAATGTTATTAGAATCACAAATTTTGTATCTAAAGTATAATTCCGTCCATAATCAGTAGTTAGTCTTACTTCTCATCTCTTTGCTCAAAACTTAGTCATAAGTGTTATTTTGTCATTATTTTACACTTGTCCAAAGATTTCCAGTGCTTGATACGTTATCATGTGCCATAACTGAGAGCATAATTGTACACTGAATTTATATTGCCTCTGATAGACCGTTAACAGAATTTCGTTACCTAAATTCATGCTATCGTTATCTACATAGACTATTTTTTCATTATAATGCTCGAATTAACTCATAGTTAAACATCATATATAGATTTACCACGATTATTGCAACCAACTGCTAGCAAGTCGTTACTTATAAGGAATAGCATATGCGCCGCGTCGTTATTACTGGAGCAGGGATTGTCTCTTGTATTGGACATGATTTAGATACTGTCACCACTGCCCTCAAAGAAGGTCAGTCTGGCATCACATTTAACGATTCTTATGCTGAGCACGAGTTTAAATCACACGTGAGCGGTAGTATCAATCAATCAGAACTGGATACCAGTGGTATCGATCGTAAGCTGAAACGGTTCTTTAGTGACGCTAGCCTATACGCTTATGTTAGTGCGCTAAATGCGATTGAGCACTCTGGCCTGTCACTTGATACCATCAATAACAACCCACGAGTGGGTGTAGTGGCAAGTTCGGGCGGCGCATCAACAGAAAACATTGTTAATGCTATCGATGCTATGCGCGAAAAAGGTCTACGCGGTGTCGGCGCAATGGCAGTACCAAAGACAATGGGCAGCTCGGTATCAGCCGCTTTAGCAACCGGTCTAAAAATACAAGGCGTCTCCTACTCGCTCGCCTCTGCTTGCGCGACTTCAACACACTGTATCGGTCATGCTGCTGAGCTTATCCAATTGGGTAAAGCCGATGTGATATTGGCTGGTGGTAGTGAAGCTGAGCATTGGACTCAATCTTGTATGTTTGATGCCATGGGCGCAGTTAGTACTCAGTATAACGACACACCAAAACTTGCTTCAAGAGCCTATGACAAAGACCGTGACGGTTTTGTGATTGCTGCTGGTGGCGCGATGGTGGTTGTAGAGAGTCTAGAGCATGCTCAAGCACGAGGTGCCAATATTTTGGCTGAAATCGTTGGCTATGGTGCCAGCTCTGATGGTGCGGAAATGGTTGCGCCAAGCGGTGAAGGTGCAGTTCGCTGTATGCAACAAGCCTTGGCCGAAGCGGGTCTAGAAAGTGTTGATTATATTAACAGCCATGGTACTAGTACACCACTGGGCGATATTACTGAGCTTAAAGCGATTGCTAAAGTATTTAATAATGACGTCAGTAAAGTACCTGCTATCAGCTCAACCAAATCAATGACAGGCCATAGCTTGGGTGCTGTTGGTGCACAAGAGCTGATTTATTGTCTGCTAATGCTACAGGACGGCTTCATCGCTCCAAGTATCAATGTTGACAACCTAGATCCTGCTGCTGAAGGTTTCGATATCGTCACCGAAATGCGTGAAGCAAATCTTGAAACCTTGATGAGTAATAGCTTTGGCTTTGGTGGTACTAACGCTACGCTAATTATCAAAAAGTTTGACGCTTAACCCATGCTTGTATCAAATCACAATACAACTGAACAGACAGGTTCTGCGCCATCGCCAGCTAGCAAACCTAGCTGGCGTTTTGGTGATTTGTCTACTGCAGAGCTGATGCCGCAGCTACAGCGTCACTTGCTCGCTCAAGATATTAAAGCAAACTGGCAGCTTGTTTGGCTTAATAATGATGGTCGACCAGTAATCGGCTTACTCCCAAAAGTCAGCTGGTCTGTTTATCCCAATGAGAAGCAAGCTTCTAGTGATTTACACAATATTTACAAGGTGATTAAGAGTTGTCGCAGTACTGGCGTGCGTCGCGATACTGATGTAAATAGCGATAACAATAGTTATGCTAGTACGACAGCTTATATAAGCTATCTAGAGTGGCAAGAGGAGCTGATCGCTTATAGCAATGCCCAAGAAGTTAATCACGACACCTCATATATCAATAACGAAGAAATCTCGAAACCCAGTTATTATCATGGGCTCATCGGTTTTATTGGTTATGATATTGCGGCTCATGAGCTAAGCCCTGCCGATAGAATTGAATTGGCATTGCAGCCGTGTGCTTCGTTGGGACATTATGATATTTATCTAACGCCTACAGCACATGTTGATACAGGTTGGGCATTAAAGACTCATCTGACTAACGATGACTCTTCTGAGAATATTGGTCATAAGACAAACGATAATCTTATAAATACTCTTACCTCTTACCTCGACGAACTGGATCAAAAACTGTCTGATAACTATCTCAATCAACCACAGTTTAAAGATGCATCAAACATTACTCCCCTAGTTTTAAGTCCGCGATGGAGCAAGTTTGATTATCAACAAGCATTTAATCGCACACAAGATTATCTACAGCAAGGTGACTGCTATCAGATAAACCTGACACAGAAATGGTCTGGCAGTCTAGCGCGTGAAAATAATGATGTTCAATCAGCCTTTTCGCTTATTGACTATTTGCCTGCGCTATATCGCAATACAAAAGCGCCTTTTGCAGGATATATGAGCGTTGATAGAAATGATGGTGATTACCTAAATAGAAGCAGCTTTGTCGCAGACAGCAATCCTTTTGAATTGTTAAGCTGCTCACCTGAGTTGTTTTTTACATTCACTAGAGAAGACGATACTGGTAAACACTCTATTCGCACGAAGCCTATCAAGGGAACCATGCCGCGAGGCAGTACTAACGAGCAAGATGATCTGTATAAGCAGCAACTGGTCGATAGCGAAAAAGACCGTGCCGAAAATGTCATGATTGTCGATTTACTGCGTAATGATTTGGGTAAATACGCCAAAACTGGCAGTGTGAAAGTACCACAATTATTTGCGATTGAGAGCTTTAGCAACGTGCATCATATGGTCAGCACTATTACCGCTGAGCTAAAAGTTGATACTCATCCGTTGGCTGTATTATTTGGTAGTCTGCCTGCTGGTTCTATCACTGGCACACCAAAAAAACGCGCTGTCGAGATTATCGCTGAACTGGAATCTACGCCACGCGGTGCTTATTGTGGCACTATGGGTTATATGAACTTTGACGGTAGTGGTCAATGGAACGTTTTGATTCGCACTTTGCAAGCCAATACTTCGTCAAATGACAGCCTTAATAAAGAAAGGCACATCAACCTGTGGGCAGGTGGCGGTATTACGGTCGCGTCTGATTGTGATGCTGAATACCAAGAATGCTTAGATAAAGTAGGTAATTTATTATCAGTACTGGCTCAAAATATGTAGCCTTACAAAGTTAAATGTCATCACTAATTTGAAATTAAAAAAGCCTGCCAACGTTACGTTAGCAGGCTTTTTTTAAGACTTAGCGATAGTGTTTTACGTGATGAGTAAAAAGACTTACCTACCAATATCCTATATTAAGCTATCAATCTAGTATTATTCAGCAGCAACGCTAGCATCGACCTGCAAGGCTTTTAGCGCATCAATCAAACGGTTGTTCTGCTCTGCCGTACCGATCGTAATACGCAAGTACTCTGCAATACGCGGTTTGTCAAAATGACGAACAATAATGCCCTGCTCACGTAACGCACTCGCGACAACGCTAGCATTGCCATCTTTTGGACGAGCAAATACGAAGTTAGCATGTGACGGTAGAACGTTATAGCCCAATGTAGTCAACTCTGCTGTTAGCGACGTACGTAAATCAATGACTTGCTGACGGGTCTGCTCAAAATACTCAGTGTCTAATACACTCGCAGTCGCCCCAGCCTGAGCCAACTTATCCAATGGATAGCTGTTAAAGCTATTTTTCATACGTGTTAGTGCTTCAATCAATGATGCATTGCCAAAGGCCATACCAACGCGTAATCCAGCAAGCGAGCGTGATTTTGAAAAGGTTTGGGTCACGATAACGTTATCACACTCATTGATTAGGCTAACTGCTGAGACTGGAGCATCTGCATTGCTTTCATCTATCTGAGCAAAATCGATATACGCTTCATCAATCACAATGACCGCATTAGAATGCTCACTCGCAAGTTTGCGAATATCAGCAAGTGACAGCAGTAAGCCCGTTGGTGCATTAGGGTTGGCGATGATAATACCGCTACAAGGCTGACGATAAGCATCAGGGTCAATGCTAAAGTCTTCCTCTAGAGGAATCTGTACGAGCTCTACACCAAACGTCTGTGCATATACAGGATAAAAACTGTAACCAATATCAGGTGATAGTAGCGGACGCTCTTTTAGAAAGAAGCTCGCAAAGACTAATGCCAAGACTTCATCTGAACCATTACCGACAAATACTTGATTGATATCAAGATTGTATGACTGTGCCAATGCAGCACGTAGGTCATTAGATTCAGGAGCAGGATACAAACGTAACTCATCAGCTTGCTGCTCCAAAACCTTGGCAATAGCCTCCCCTACTTTTGGCGAGGGTGGAAACGGGTTTTCATTGGTATTTAGTTTGCATAGATTGTCGTGTTGCGGCTGCTCACCTGGAACATAAGGTGACAAGTTGCGCGCTTTAGACGACCATAGTCTGGTGTCTATCTTTGACTCACTCATAAATTATCCTACTATTAGCCACAAAGACTATCAAAAATAAATATCAAAAGTAAAAGCTAAAAATTCAAAATCAATTACTGATAACGATAACGAGCTGAACGCGCATGGGCTTCTAAGTCCTCACGCTGCGCTAAAATATCTGCCGTCTCAGCCAAAGGCTTACTGCCGGATTCACTGCAATAGATAATAGAGGATTTCTTTTGAAAATCGTAAACACCTAACGGCGAAGAAAAGCGCGCCGTACCTGATGTTGGCAGTACATGGTTCGGTCCTGCACAGTAATCTCCAATAGCTTCAGGTGTATGACGACCCATAAAGATAGCGCCCGCATGACGAATATCGTTTAACAGTGCGTCAGGATTATCAACAGATAACTCTAAATGCTCAGGAGCGATACGATTGATAAGTGTCATACCTTCGCTACGATCTTTTACCAAAATCAGTGCACCGCGGTTCTGTAATGAGTCACGCGCGATATCTGCTTTTGGCAGTTCAGCCAGTGCTTTTTCTATTTCTAGCGCTACTTCGTTGAGTTGCTCTTCGCTAGTCGTCACAAAGATAGCTTGTGCAATACGATCATGCTCAGCTTGAGACAATAGATCCATCGCTAGCCAGTCCGCTCTATCTTGTGCTTCGCCTTCTGCATACACCAATACTTCTGAAGGTCCAGCAATCATATCGATACCAACTTGACCAAATACTGCGCGTTTGGCGGCGGCGACATATTTGTTGCCTGGTCCTGTGATTTTGTCCACGGCTGGAATCGTTTCAGTGCCGTAAGCTAAAGCTGCTACTGCTTGAGCGCCACCAATAGTGAAGACACGATCGACTTGGGCCAAATGAGCCGCTGCCAATACTAAAGGATTGAGCACGCCTTTAGGCGCTGGTACGACCATGATAACTTCATTGACGCCAGCCACCTTAGCAGGAATAGCATTCATCAATACTGAAGAAGGATAAGAGGCCAGACCGCCCGGTACATAAATCCCAACGCGATCAAGTGGTGTAACTTTTTGACCCAATCGGTTGCCTAGCTCGTCTTCATACTGCCATGTTTCTTGTACTTGGCGCTCATGGAATGTCTGTACCCGAGTCGCTGCTGTGGTCAACGCTGTCTTTACTTTTTCATCAAGATTGGCAAATGCTTCAGCAAGTGCTTCTTTAGACAACTCTAACTCTTGCATCGACGTTGCTGGATGTTGGTCAAACTGCTGAGTCAATGCCAATACGACGCTATCACCATCAGCACGTACTTGGGCGATGATATCGTCGACGGTATGTAATAGTTCAGCATCATTGACTGTTTCAAAGGCAAGCAACTGTGTCAATTGACTATCGAAATCGGCATTTTGGGTACTTAACTGGCGCATGACCTAATCCTATATCTGAGCATAAAGTAGTGCTAAAAATGAACGGTTTGGAACTGAGTAAAGTAGATTTGTACGGTAAGAGTATTGCGACTTATTCGCTGTCTTCTTGTCTGAATTTTATGGTGATTTTATATTTTCGCAAGCTAAGACAACAAAACCAGTTTAGCACGCTACGTCACTCATAGCCTGCTAAACTGGTTTAAAAATTTGTATAACCGTGCTTTATTTTACCAATGACTTGCACTGGATCATTAGCTGTTGGCGATACTATTTTTAAAGCTATCTAAAATTGGTTCTAGTAGTGCAAATTTGCGCTTATAGCTGACCTGATTGACGATCAGACGTGATGAAACATCACAAATATGATCGCGGGCTTCAAGTCCATTGGCGCGTAGTGTGTTACCGGTGTCGACCACATCGACAATCAGATCGCCCAAGCCGACCAATGGCGCAAGCTCCATCGAACCGTAAAGCTTGATGACATCAACCTGCTGACCTTGACTTGCAAAATAAGCACGAGCGACATTGACATATTTGGTCGCGATACGCAGACGACGATTTGGCAGCGGTGCATCTTTCACACCCGCAGTCATCAGTTTGCACTGGGCAATCTGCAAATCGAGCAATTCATAAACATGATTGGCACCATGCTCAAGCAGCACATCTTTACCTGCCACCCCAAAATCAGCAGCGCCATGTTCGACATAGGTCGGCACGTCGCTGGCACGCAAAATCAATACACGCACATTTGGATTTGAGGTTGGAAAAATAAGTTTACGTGACGCTTCAGGATCTTCTAAAAGATCAACGCCAGCTGCACGTAGCAGTGGCATGGTCTCTTCTAGAATGCGGCCTTTTGATAAAGCCAAGGTTAGACCTGAAAACTCATCGTTTACTTCGTTTAATAAACCGCTGGCTGGTAAAGATTTGCTTGTCTCAGTCATAATGACATCGTGTCCATGTGCAGTCCCCTATTGAAAGGAGAGTTTTTAATTTATAACGTAATATGGGTAACAGCCGATATTGAATCAATCAATATTAAGCGTTGGTATTAATACGCTCGATGTTCACGCCTAAGCTACGCAGCTTATCTTCAACATGCTCATAACCACGATCGATGTGGTAAATACGGTCAATCAGGCTCTCGCCTTCAGCAGTCGCCGCTGCCATTACCAATGACATAGACGCACGCAAATCCGTCGCCATTACTGGTGCTGCAGTAAAGTTTTCGACACCTCGTACTACGGCAGTATGACCGTCAACCTGAATAGACGCGCCCAAACGATTGAGCTCTGGTACATGCATATAGCGGTTTTCGAAGATGTTTTCAATAAAGGTACTTGTACCGTCTGCTAAGCAAGCAATCGCCATGAGCTGAGCTTGCATATCCGTTGGGAAACCAGGATGTGGCTGAGTACGGATATCAACCGCCTTTGGACGGCCTTTCATTTGCGCGCGAATCCAGTCATCACCGCTCGTGATAGTTGCACCCATGTCTTCGAACTTCTCTAGCACTGGTGTCAGCAATAGAGAAGATGTTTTTTTGGTCAATACATCACCACGTGTCATCAAGGCACCAGCAAGGTATGAACCTGTCTCAATACGGTCAGGGACAACTGAGTACTCACAGCCGTGTAAACGCTCTACCCCTTCGATGGTCATCGTTGACGTACCGATACCGCTTATTTTGGCACCCATCGCAACCAACATATTGGCCAAATCAACCACTTCTGGCTCTAACGCACAATTGCCTAAGACAGTGGTGCCTTTAGCCAATGCTGCTGCCATGATGACGTTTTCAGTACCGCCGACGGTAATCATATCAAATGAGAAATTACAGCCTAATAGCTTGCCACCTTTTGGCGCTTGGGCCTTTACATAGCCATTTTCCACACTTATTTCGGCACCCATCGCTTCAAAAGCTTTTAGATGCTGATCAACAGGGCGTGAACCAATCGCACAACCACCTGGCAATGAGACTTCAGCTTCGCCAAAACGTGCCAGTAACGGCCCTAGCACCAATATTGACGCGCGCATGGTTTTTACCAAATCATACGGAGCATAGAAGTTATCGATACTCTTGGTATCGCACGTGACCGTATCGTCTTGCTTTTGGATTTTGATACCCATGCCACCGATCAATTCAATCAACGTTCGCACGTCTTGTAGTGACGGCACGTTATGCAGTGTCGTTGGAGTCTCAGCCAATATCATAGCTGCGAGTAACGGCAAAGCGGCATTTTTGGCGCCTGAGATGGTGACTTCCCCTGCGATACGACTACTACCAGTGATTAAAAATTGATCCATAAAGGTGACAACCTAGCGATGAGTATAAAAAATTATGAAAACTAGAACTATAACTCTCAACCATGCATATGGCCGATTCAGTAATATCTAGTCATATAGACAGCTATTTAATTAGCCTTTTGATTGAACGTCCCACTCAGCAGGCGTCAGCGCTTGGATATTGAGTGCGTGAATATCGCCACTCGCAATCTTATCATTGACTAACGCATATACTGCTTGCTGACGTTGAACCGCGCGTTTGCCTTCAAAGCTGGCATCGACCACGCGTACGTCAAACTTATTACCTTGGTTGGCAGCTTGAATAAAAGCGTCTGGGAAGTGAGTCTGTAAAAATGCGATCAAATCGTCAGCGTTCATGCTCATAGAATGGTCTGCCTTAAAGTTTAGAATAGGGTATAGATTTAAAGTGATGACATTATAACAAGAGTTTGCATATCTTACAGCACTGTCTGTGTATAAGCGCACATGACATATACATATCATCAATTTTACATAAACGGGATACAATATCAGGCGCTTTTAAACTGCTATAGCGCATCGACTATAAGCACTGACTATAAATAGCACCGACCAAACAGTCACTGTAATGGTTGCTTGGACGATGAAAGACTCTAAATAACATGCCAAAATTTTAACGTCTTTCCATTTGAACAACTCGTCTTATGGTACGTCTTTCAATCACGGCATCTGATTGACTGGCTAAAGTAAACTTTACCTCAGACTCCCGTAAGCTCTCTGGAATCTCAAGCTGCATCACCACCGTGGTTTTGGCATCGCAAGGTACAGTGATACACCATTGCTGCTCGATGCCTTTTTCGATGATTGGATTCCACTTAATATCATAATTGTACTTTTTAGTTACGCGCTCAAGCTTCGGGACGATGACTTTATTGAGATAAGCAGGCCGATCATTCTCTCTTAGCTCGTTATATTGATTTATCTCTGAATCAGTGAAGGGTATATTGGCGATAGGCTGTGAGCTAGGATCTTTGAGTATGATAATATCAATCCCTAATATAGGATCATTACCTCCTGCTGCCAATGCTAATGACGGCAAGGCTAAAGTTAGGCTTAATAGGGATAGCTTAAGTAGTTTCACGAGGATAGTCCTTTTATTATAATGAGAGGCTAAATTCCGTTTTCTTGTATGACCTTAAGTGTTGATAAATCAGCTTTTCGTTGCCCTTTTAACGCATTCTCATCTGAGCAACACGCTTTATAGTGCGTCTTTCAATCACGGCGTCTGGCTTACTGGCTAAGCTAAATTTAACATCAGACTGACGCATACTCTCAGGAATGGTGAGCTGAATGATCATGTTGCTCTTGGCATCACAGGGCACAGTGATACACCATTGCTGCTCGATGCCTTTTTCGATGATTGGATTCCATTTAATATCATAATTGTACTTTTGATTGACGCGCTCAAGTTTCGGGACGATGACTTTGTTGAGATAAGCAAGGCGATCATTTTCCCTTAGCTCATTATATTGGCTTATCTCTGAGTCAGTAAAAAGTATATTAGCGATAGGCTGCGAGCCAGGGTCTTTTTTGATAATAATATCAATCCCTGTAATAGGATCACTGCCTCCCGCGGCAAATGTCAACGAAGGTATGGTTAAAGTTAGGCTTAATAGTGACAGTTTGAGTAGGTTCATGGTGGTAGTCCTTTTATTTGAGTTGGCTTTCCTTAACTTATGGTCTTATATATTTTAATAGCGACCTTTCTATAATAGAGATAGACGGCATTGAATGAACAGTCTTTTTTTGTATTTATACTTCTAAATATACAGATATAGCGAAACATAAAAAGCCCCAGCAGGCGCTAGGCCAAACTGGGGATTTAGTATGAGAGATTACTTAACAGTGCTGAAGACCTATCAAAAATCTATTTTAGGGCTGTCTGAGGCGCTATCAAAAAACACCCTAAACTATTTTAGTTATTGCAGCTGTTTATTGAGATAAGTCAGCACTTGCGCCCGTACATCATTGACCCAGCGCAAGGGTTTTGCCATCGCACCAATACTAGTGGCGTGGCTTGCGCCTTTGATCTCACCCGTCTCAACCGTTGCGCCAAAATCCTTTAGTGCTTGGGTCATCTTGATGGTATTAGTATCATAAACGATCTTGTCATTCTCTGCGGTTAATAGTAGATACGGCGGCTGAGCGCCCTTTAGCTGACGATCGGGCATCACCTCATCAGGCGTTGCATCGCTAGGAAAAGCACTCGCACTATCGAACTTACGAAAATCATAGCTATAAGGCCCTGCGATACCGACGACCGCACTAATATCACTAGGCTTAACCCCATAAGGTGCCAAAAAGTCCGCATTGGATACGGCTGCTACTGCATTAAACGCGCCAGCAGAATGCCCCATCACTGCTAGGCGTGACGGATCTGCATGGAGACTGGTCGCATTTTCAATACTCCAAGCAATTGCTTGAGCCGCATCTTTGACATAATCAGGATAGACGTGTTCAGGCGCTTTACGGTAATTAATCACTGCGGTGACATACCCTGCTTTGGCTAAGCTCTGACCGACAAAGGCATATTGTTCTTTATTACCGCTCTCCCATGAACCACCATGGACAAATACCACCATAGGATATCTAGTGTTGATAGTACTTTGAGATTTCATAGCTTGTGCTAGCGGTTTTGGATAATAGATATCTAGGTCTTGTGAAGGCTGATCACCATATAGGATATCCTTACTCACCCCAACGCCACCACTAGAAGTAATCCCATTGACGATAGCTAACGGTGATAGTGCCTGTGCGTTTTGCGTGGCTAGCGCGATACAGCCCAATGCCAATATTGCCGCACCACCAAATCTCAATGTGCGTGTTTTCTTATGAGCAGGTTTATTGTTTATGCCTATATTACCAATGACGCTTGTCTCTTCATTTGGTTGTATATTTGCCTGTGAATCCTTCATGACCAGTATCCTATTATATTTATTTATCAATCAGTAGTAACAGGCTAACAGCGATAATGTGTTATCCACTTGCCAATGATATTTTTGATATTATCATCGTTGGCTAATGCGCTGACTCTGCTACCTTTTACTATTGATATAGTACTCACTGGCTGAAGATTTCTCGTGCCTTTACTGTTATCACTATTTAGGCTTATTGTGATTAACGTCCTTTATTGCATGGCGAACTAAGGATGCTTACTGATTCTGATAAAGGTCGATATAAGGGCTTGAAGACGGCTGAGCAGTATTAGCGTCTTCCTCTGTTATGACAATAGGCGTTGCCGTGCTGATAGTAGTATCTTGAGCAGCTGGCGCTACTGCAGGATTGGCCAAATTACTCTCGTACATGATGTCATCATTATTTATTTTGACCCCTCTATCGTCGACGACAGTTGTCAACAATACCAACTCGGTGACTCCAACAGTACCATTGGCGATATCAATCAGATGACTCTGCTGAGTAGGTGTCATACGACCCATAATGTAGACCACACCATTATTGGTAACGGCTTTAATCTGTGACGCACTCACACCATCGCTGGCGGCTATTTTCGCCAGTAGCTTTGAAGTGATATAACCATCATGAACCGTTGAGCTATACCCTTTTGACGCACTCACTTCCATCTCATTGTAGACACGGCGTACATCTGGCATAGAGCTAACGACTTTTTCTACTTCTGCTTTGAGCGTTTCAGTTGGCACTTCACCTGTGAGCAGTACTTCGCTGTTGAAGCTATCGATACCCATACGGCTGGTTTGCTGCAGGTCTTCTTTTAACCCGTATATATTGATTTTGGCAGTATGTTCAATACTACGATCGAGCAGACGCTGCGGAATCGTGCGCTCAGTCATTGGCACACCATAAGTCCCTTCTGTACTGTTGGTCAGATAGTTGGTGGCACAACCTGTACTGACAACGCAGGCAGCAATCATAATGCCAGTCGTAATACGGCGTGATGAACCAAAAATAGCAGTGCGCAAATGCATCCGTGTCATTATTTACCTCTTAGAACATGGTTGTGACAATTTTATAAGTAGTGACGAGCTAAACGTAGCGGTAAGATAATACTGTATCTGATTTATAGAGAGTTGACTATAACCGCTACTTTACTTAATTTTGGCCATCAGCGGTTAGCTTTTTAGTAACGAACCTTACTTGTCAGATATGGTTAGATGCTTCATTTGGCAGCATCTATCTTACTTATTCTATTACCAAGCACTGGCTATAAAAGCATTTTGAATCCATTCTGGTTGATTGTCTAACGGCTCATTTTTCAGACTCAACTCATTCATCGTGTTGTAAGCAATGACATCAAACCGGCAATCATAATGAGCATACTCAGGATGCTGCTGCAAAAAGGACTGCGCTGTCTTAATCACTTTGCGCTGTTTGCTTGCTGTCACGCTGAGTGCCGCATCGCCATAATTCGAGGACTTGCGCTGGCGAACTTCGATAAATACCAATGTTGACCATGCTGAACCTGTCTCAATCATGACCAGATCCAGCTCACCTATCTTTGGCTGTTGCCAATTTTGTACGACCAACCTCAACCCTTGCGCTTGTAAATACTCACATGCCTGCTGCTCAAACCGACTACCTTGGCGTTGTTTTGGTGAGGTTAAGATTAAGGGATTATGATTAGGCATAAGGTTAATTGGTCTGATTAACATTTGAGAATTATCATAGCACAACATGCTAAACTAGCCACTTCTGCGCATTCTACTCTCAAAATCTATCGATTGCCTCATTCGTTATTTGACTGAAAAACCATAGATAACGACTGTACATACTAGCGCACTATTATTTTCTAACGTCTTTTTAACGACCCGAGGTTTTCATGTCTACCCCTACTGCGATGCCAGCTTGTCTCTATATCGTTGCCACGCCGATTGGCAATATGTCCGACATGACTTCGCACGCAATTGATGTCTTAAAGCAGGTCGCCATCATTGCCTGCGAAGACACCCGCACCTCCGGTAAACTACTGTCACATTTTGGTATCGATACCAAAGGCAGTAAGGCTGACGAGACAAAAGACTCAGAGACTCGTCCTGCCAAAAGTAGTATCGAAAATGATGATACGGCTACCAAGCAAAAAGGTCACAATAAACTATGGGCCTACCATGAACATAATAGCGCCATTCAAACGCCCAAAATTATCGAAATGATTGAGCAAGGTCATTCGGTTGCCTTGATTAGTGATGCGGGTACACCTCTGGTCAGCGATCCAGGTTATCAATTGGTACAAGCCGCGCATGAAGCTGGCGTGACCGTATCACCTATCGTTGGGGCTTCTGCTGCAATTGGCGCATTGTCAGTAGCAGGGTTACCCTCTGATCGATTTAGCTTTATTGGGTTTTTGCCCGCCAAAACGCATGGTCGTCAAAAACAGCTGAGCGATCTAATCGCACGTACCGAAACTTTAATCTTTTATGAAGCGCCGCATCGCATCGTAGCTAGTCTAGAAGACATGGCAGCGATATTTGGTGCAGACCGTGCGGTGACTTTTTGCCGGGAATTGACCAAGACGTTTGAAACGGTACATAAGAGCACCCTTGGCGAGTTGGTTGAATTTGTCAAAGCAGATGACAATCAGCAACGCGGCGAGATAGTCGTGGTCGTCGCTGGTATCGGTGTGGCAAAAGATACTGACGACATCAGCACTCATGATAAATTGCTACAGCGTTTGCTAGAGGATTTGTCAGTCAAAAAAGCAGCCGCACTGGCCTCTGATATCACTGGTGTAAAGAAAAATGCGCTTTATCAGCGTCTACTAGAGTTGCAAGCTGACTAGTTTTTAATAATAAAAAGATAACCATTTATAAATGAATTGAGGAGAGACAAGCAATGTACGATGTAATGGCAATAGGTAATGCGTTGGTTGATCACGAGTATGTGCTGTCAGATGCGGCACTAGAAGAGACCGAGCTGACCAAAGGTAATATGACGCTGGCTGGTATTGAAGAGCAGCAGCAACTACTGGCTTATTTTAAACTGGCTGAGATTGAGCCATCAAAACAAGCAGGCGGTGGATCTGCAGCCAATACTATGTTTACCTTTGCAAGCTTAGGCGGTAAGCCTTTTTATGCTTGCCGCGTCGGTGATGATGATCAAGGGGCGTTTTATCTCAGAGACTTGCATGAAGCAGGTGTCGCGACCTCAGACAAATCTATTCATGAAGGCGGTGTGACCGGCTCATGTGTGGTTGCCGTCACCGAAGATGGCGAACGCACCATGCAGACCTATCTTGGTACTTCAAGTGAGATTGTCGCTGACAATGTTGATTTTGACGCATTGACGCAAGCAGATTGGCTATATATCGAAGGCTATTTGGCGATGTCTGAGAGCATCCAACCAGCGATGACTCAATTACGTCAACAAGCCGGCATTCATAATGCAAAAATCGCGGTGAGCTTTGCTGACCCTGCGGTAGTAAAATTTGCCAAAGATGGTTTGCTTAATATGCTCGGCAACAAAGTCGCAGTGATATTCTGTAATAGCGAAGAAGCCAAGCTATTCACTGATAAAAAACAAGTCAAAGCAGCGGCGCGTGCCCTGCTTGAATATTGCCAAATTGCCGTCGTCACTGATGGTGCCAATGGTGCGGTAATCGCCCACCAGCCTAATGACGAGGCAGAAGTTGAAGTCTATGACGTTGCAACGCCAGCAGTGGCCAACGTCATCGATACCAACGGTGCAGGCGATAACTACGCTGGTGCTTTCTTATATGCACTATCGCAGCAGTATAGTCTGCCAGAATGTGGTCGTCTTGCTAGCGAAATATCAGCACAAGTTATTCAGCAGTTTGGACCGCGTCTTGCCTCGCAGGATTATCGAGATATCGCGCAGCGTGTACTGTCTTCTTAATTGTTAAACACATCTGTTGGACGCAAAACAAAAAGCCCATATCAAATCGATATGGGCTTTTTTTATATCATTCAGACTTGTTCAAACAGTTTGCTCAATTAATAAGCGCTTGTTATTAAGCAGAAGCTAATGCTTGGGCAAGATCGGCTTTGATGTCTTCGATATGTTCGATACCAATCGACAGTCGTACCATGTCCGTACTGACGCCTGCATTTTCTAGCTCTTGCTCATTTAACTGACGATGGGTCGTCGTCGCTGGATGACAGGCCAATGATTTCGCATCACCGATGTTTACCAAACGAGTTATCAGTTGCAGCGCATCGATAAAGCGCGCACCAGCTTCTAGTCCACCTTTAACACCAAAGGTCAAAATGGCAGAAGGCGTGCCTTTCATGTATTTTTTGGCAAGCTCGTGCTCAGGATGGTCAGACAGACCTGCGTATTTAACCCAAGCAACTTTATCATGGTCACGCAGATATTCTGCAACGGCTTGTGCATTTTGCACGTGACGCTCCATACGTAGACTTAGCGTCTCCATACCTTGCAAGATACCGAAAGCATTGAGCGGGCTGAGGGCTGCGCCAGTATTACGTAATGGCGCAACGCGGGCACGAGCAATAAAGGCTGGCGCGCCTACATCTTTGACGAAGTTCACACCGTGATAGCTGTGATCTGGCGTGTTCAACAGTGGGAAACGCTCAGGATAATCACCCCAAGCAAACTTGCCACTATCGACAATTGCACCACCGATTGACGTCCCCGTACCACTCATGTACTTGGTCAATGAGTGAATCACAATATCTGCACCAAACTCAAACGGACGACATATCGCTGGCGTCGCCACGGTATTATCAATCACGACAGGTACACCGTATTCATGGGCGACATCACTGAGCGCTTGAATATCCACGATATTACCGAGTGGGTTACCGATACTCTCTGCAAACACCATTTTGGTCTTGTCATCGATTAGATCACGAATGGCTTCAGGGTCTTTATGATCGAAGAAGCGCACTTCGATACCTTGACGCGGCAAAGCATGGGCAAATAAATTATAAGTACCGCCATATAGCGTTGATACAGCGACGATATTGTCGCCTGCTTCACAAATGGTCTGAATTGCATAGGTGATGGCAGCCATACCAGAGGCTACGGCAAGCGCACCAATACCGCCTTCTAACGCAGCCACACGCTCCTCTAGCACTGCGTTGGTTGGATTCATGATACGAGTATAGATATTGCCTGCGACTTTTAAATCAAACAGATCTGCACCATGCTGAGTATTATCAAACGCATATGAACTGGTATGATAAATAGGCACGGCGACTGCTTTGGTCGTTGGCTCTACACTATAGCCGGCATGAATCGCTAAGGTCTCAAGACGTTGAGGAGTTTCTGATTGTTGGGCTGTCTGCTGGTCTGCTGATCCATCACTCATAGTACATTCCTTTATTTTGATAAAAGATGATTTATTGACGACATATCGCCTAAAGTCACCTTAAAAAACTGTCTGCTAAATCATAGCAATAAAAAAAGCTGAGTTCATCATAACTCAGCTTCTTTATTAAAAGAATAGCAAAATACTCATCTCTTCATGACAAATATTCATAAGCAGCAAACCAAACAGGCATATCTATACTAGAGATATGGCCACCTTTATAGCAGCCAATTGCTTTTAACTATTTTTCATTTTATTTATAGTAAGCATTCTCTGTACGAGTATGATCAGTCTCGTCAACCACTTGGGTCAATTCTGGAATTTGCTGTTTCAGCTGTACTTCAACGCCTTGACGTAAAGTCATATCAACCGCTGAACACCCTTGGCAACCACCGCCAAATTTCAATACAGCGGTTAGACCAATGCCTTCTTCATCAATCAGTTCAAGCAACTGTACGTCACCGCCATGTGCTGCCAAGCCAGGGTTAATCTCTGACTGCAATACATAGTTGATGCGCTCTTCGACACTGGCATCAGCGCCTACTTTAGGTACTTTAGAGTTTGGCGCGCGGAAAGTCAGCTGACCACCAAAACGGTCTTTATTATAGTCGATGACCGCGTCTTCTAGATAAGGTACTGACGCCGCCTCAATAAATGCAGAGAAGTTTTCATACGTAAAACGCAAGTCAGCGCTGTCCTCTTCGCCCGGCTGGTTATAAGCCATGCAACACTCTGCGCGCGGTGTACCAGGATGCTCAACGAAAATACGCACACCGATACCATCGGTATCTTGCTTAGATAACAAATCTGCCAAGTAGCCTTGAGCTGACTCAGTGATAGTGATGTTGCTTTTCGCTTCGACTTGCTCGGTATCTAGGGCTGATTCATAGCCAGCAGTTTGGTCTAGTTGGTTATCAGCTTGGTTTTGCTCACTCATAATGTTTCCTATGCGTTATGACACAAACGCTATATCTATTATGGCTACTGTGTCGTGAATTTGGATTTTTAAAATATTTACGATTTATATAAGGCTTGCAGACTGGCAATATTTTCGATTTATTATTGTATGACATTGGCCGACATGAGTATAAAGTTTAATCCGTCTATAGCAGTCATTATACCTGAATCACACATCAATTCCGACCACGCTACTGTGAATTGAAGTGAGGCTATGGCAAATGGTCGTCATTGGTTTTTTTAATGATGCTAACAGGTCGCAAAGTAATTCAATATTTAAACCATGACAAATAAACACGCTGAATGATTGTGTAGGCTGCCAAGTTATTCTCTATATAAAGACAGCGATACCATTTATCAAGCGCACTCAGCGTTTTCGATATGCCATACCGTTCACATCTAGTCCGAGCAAGTCATCTGGTTTTGACGTAGTATTGTTAATTTGAATGATTGTGCGCAGTAGCGTTATGAGCATGGTGGCTTTTAATTGTCTTGTATAAATATCAGCTTGTATAAATATCGACTTGTATAAAGATTACGTATTTTTTGGATAGGATCATTTTATGATGACACGGACGTTGCACCTAGTAACTACCAAGGACGATGAGAAAATTGCCGTTTGGAAAGTAGTTGATAATTCAGAAGAAGATACGATAGCTAACACATCAGAAAACAGCCTACCTAACATCACACCGCAAAACATATTTTTGACGCATGGTACGTTTTCTGACAAGCAAACTTGCCTCAAAATCGCCGAATATTTTACAGGGCTTGGTCATCACTGCTACATCATGGAATGGCGTGGACATGGTGATAGCTCACTACCGAAAGAAAAGTTCAACTTTGAGACTGTCGCCACTTACGACTATGAGGCGACTTTTCGCTATTTCTTTGAAGAATTAAAGCTCAATAACCTGCACTGCGTTACTCATAGTGGTGGCGGTGTTGGTTTGACCATGTTTCTTGTCCAAAACCCAAGCTATATCGATAAGGTCAATAGCATCTGTATGTTTGCCTGCCAAGCTTTTGGTGCGGCGCAAGACTCGACCAGCTACACGAAAATCCTTATAGCCAAGGTACTTACGCGGTTAGTCGGCTTCATACCCGCTAAGCAGTTCAAAGTCGGCCCGTTTAACGAAAGCTACTATACGATGACCCAGTGGTACGATTGGAATTTGCGTAAAAACTTTAAAAGTAGTTTTTTGAAAAAGGCTCATTTTGATAAAGGCAGGACGAATACAGAAGAAATGAACGAAAGCATTAATCAGCAGAAAAGTACTGGCGATGACTTTGTCGACTATCGACATCATATGGCTCAAATCACGATCCCCGTTTATTCTATTAGCGCAAAAGGCGATACCTTCATCTCCCCTACTCGCGGCTGTCGTTTGTTTTTTGAAGGCTTTAATAATTTAACTAATGTCTTTCGAGAGTATTCGCTCAGTAATGGCGATTTAGATGACTATACGCACAGTCGCATCATGATCAGTCGTAACGCAGCCACAGAGATTTGGCCAACGGTAACGGCATGGATAGAGAAGCATGCCAGAACTCAGGGTAAATAATGACCACTTTAATACTGATTACCTTTGCTGTTTTAACTATTGCTATGGCAATTGTTTATCAGTACTACTTTACTATAACCAAGCAAATAATGAATCGTTATGACAAAGCGCCCTATGTGCTCGTCCTGTTTTATAATCCCTCATATCACATAATCTTTTATGCGGATCACAAAAGTGACCTAACCCCCAAAGAAGCAAATGCTTTTAAGTGCTACTTCTCAATATATACTGTCATGATTATTTTATTTATTACCCTGTTCCTTATAGGAAATACACTCATCTATCTACATACAACCTAACTAACAGGTTCAACAAAACATCTTTATACTTGTCAGAAAGTCATAGGCTGTGTCAGTATTAGCGTCATCAATTTTTAATCAATAAAAATAAGTCGTAGGAAGTTGGCGTCTATGAGTGAATTATCAGAGCAACAGTCAGATAAGCAAAACCTAGATCAGAAAAGCAGTAAACACTATCGTTATCTGGTCTTTATCGGTCGCTTTCAGCCGTTTCATGCTGGCCACAAAGCCGTCATTGATGAGGCGCTAAAACGCTCAGACGAAGTGATTATGCTGATCGGCTCAGCCAACTTGCCACGTAGCTTACGCAATCCATTTAGCGTCGCTGAGCGTGCCGCAATGATTAAAGGTGCCTACTCTGAAGAAGCCGCCGCACGCATTCACTGTGTTGGCTTAGATGACGCACTTTATAATGACACCCGCTGGCTACAGTATGTGCAAGCAGGCGTAAAATCTGTCACTGGCGACTTGCAGACGGATATTGGCCTGATTGGTCATTCAAAAGACAGCTCATCGTACTATCTGTCACTGTTCCCCAACTGGGACTCTGTGTCAGTGCCCAATTATCATAACTTATCAGCCACGCCTATTCGTGATAGCTATCTAATGGGTGCCACGCCGACGCCCGAGCGTACGCCTGAGTCGACGCGTAACGTCCTCGATGCATTCAAACAAACTGAAGACTATCACCAACTGCATGAAGAAGCAGACTTTATCGATAAATATAAAAGACAGTGGGAATCAGCACCATACCCGCCTACATTTATGACTGCCGATGCATTGATTGTACAGTCGGGGCACATCCTACTGGTTGAGCGCCGCAGTATGCCAGGACGTGGACTGTGGGCGCTACCTGGTGGATTTTTGAATCCAAAAGAGACATTGTTTGATGCTTGTATCCGTGAGCTGCGTGAAGAAACTCGCCTCAAAGTGCCTGAGCCAGTACTGCGCGGCTCTTGCCATAGCCAACATACCTTTGACGACCCATATCGCTCAGCGCGTGGTCGCACCATTACTCAAGCGTTTTATTTTCAACTCAAAAACGATCCGAAAGGGTTGCCAAAAGTAAAAGGCGGCGATGATGCGACCAAGGCATTTTGGCTACCCTTGGCAGAGCTTGATGCAAAAATGATGTTTGAAGATCACTATGCAATTATTACTAAGATGGTGGGCTTGTAGTTCGCTGCTAATCGTTTTTTCTAGTAGCTTTCTTTAGTAGCATTTTCTAGCAGCTTTTTATAATAGCTACTTGAGCAAATTATCATCAAAACAGCTATCCCTAAATATCGTATTAATAATTTGATACCAATGCCGATAGACGGCAATCAACCGCCGCCACTGTTCTTTTATTAAGACAGCTGCGGCATTTCAAAGCAGAGGAGTTCTGTGATGTATACCAGTAACCTAAACAATTTAATCTTAAATAGCGACAGCTATAAGACCTCACATTGGGTGCAATACCCGAGCGGTAGTGAGTATCTGTCAAGCTACATTGAGGCCCGCAAAGGTGACTACGATGTGGTGTTCTTTGGTCTACAAGCCTTTATCAAAGAGTACTTAAGTACGCCTATTACTCATCAAGATATCGATGAAGCCGAAAAGGTCATTCAGGCGCATGGCCTAACCTTCAATCGTGCTGGTTGGGAGCATTTGATTGAAAAACACGACGGCTACTTGCCACTACGTATCCAAGCCGTACCAGAAGGCAGTATCGTGCCTGTGTCCAATGTAGTCTGCCAAGTGATCAATACCGATCCTGAGTTTTACTGGCTACCCAGCTATATCGAAACGGCTCTATTGCGTGCGATTTGGTATCCATCTACGGTCGCTAGTGTTTCTCACTATTGCAAAGACATTATCCGTCAAGCGTTAGAAAAATCAGCGGACAATACAGAGTCCCTGCCTTTTCGCTTGCATGATTTTGGCTCGCGCGGTGCTTCTAGCCAAGAATCCGTCGCGCTCGGTAGCTTAGCGCACTTGGTGAATTTTGCAGGTACTGATTCGATGACGGCATTGGTCGCTGCCAGTCGTTGGTATCAAATGGATAAAGACATGCCTGCATTTTCTATCCCTGCAGCTGAGCACAGCACCATGACCGCCTGGGGCCGCGATGGTGAGACAGAGGCCTTTGCCAATATGATTGAGCAGTTCGGTGGCACAGGCAAAAGCTTTTCAGTGGTGTCTGACAGCTATGATTTGTGGAATGCCATTGATAATATTTGGGGTGGCAGCCTAAAAGACGATGTCAAAAATATGGGTGGCACCTTGGTCATCAGACCTGACAGCGGCGACCCTGCTAAAGTGGTTCGTGAGGCATTAGAGCGCTTAGCAGTGAAGTTTGGCACAACCACTAATAGTAAAGGCTATAAGGTCTTGCCAGATTATGTGCGTGTCATTCAAGGCGATGGCATCAGTCCGCAGAGCTTGAGTAAGATTATTGATGTGATACTAAAAGCAGGATTTAGCGCAGACAATGTCACCTTCGGTATGGGTGGCGGGCTATTACAGCAAGTCAATCGTGACACCATGAGTTGGGCAATGAAAGCCAGTGCTATCTCTATAAATGGGACATGGAAAGATATCTACAAAGACCCTGTGACCAGCCGCTCTAAGCGCTCGAAAAAAGGACGATTGGCACTGGTAAAAGACAACAGCGGCCAGCTAACAACTGTCAAAGAAAATGAGATGAGCGATCCAGCTGACAATCTATTACGTGATGTCTACGTCGATGGTAAATTGTTAATTGAAGACAGTCTCACGACTATCAGGGAACGTGCAGGATGGTAGATACTAGTAAACTAACATCGGTCGCAAGAGACGTCTTACTTGCCCCTGTCTACCTCTATCAAGGTCGCAAAATCAAGCGTGATACAGTCCGCTTGCCTGAACCACATGGCGAAAGGCACGGCGTGATTGACCTGCCTCAAGCAAATAATAAGGTATTAGCGCAAGATGCTAAGACATTTAACCTTATGGTCGTCGGTGATTCAGCAGCAGCAGGTGTGGGTAGTCAAACGCAGCAAGAAGCATTGGTCGGTAAGCTCATTCCAATACTGGAACAAAACAAAGCTATCCAATCGAACTTTGCTCGACTTAATTGGTCATTGCAAGCGACAACAGGTCATACTAGCTTTGATATTCTACGCAGGTTATATGTCTTACCTGCTCCTGAACAGCCTATTGATGTGATGTTGCTGAGCGTAGGGGTCAACGATACGACGTCCAACGTGTCTGTGCATAAATGGCAACAGCAAATTGAAGATATTATCAATATCGCACAGCGCAAATTTGGCGTACGAGAATTGGTTTTTTTAAGTTTGCCGCCGATGGCACAAATGCCTGCAATCCCTGCTCCGCTCAATAACTTTGTGGGTGCAAAAGCATCGGTACTTGATGGGATATTACAGCAGGTCTGTGCGGCTCATGCTGGTGTTACGTATATGGCAACCGACTTTACACGGATGCTAGAAGAGCATGCAAATGGCTCGGCTATCGATATCAATGTGATGTTTGCCAGTGATGGATTTCATCCTAGCAGTCTGATGTACGGCTATTGGGCGCAGCAGATCGTAGAAACTATTATTCAGTTACTAGATTCTGTTCAGTTATTGGACTCATCTACTACTGAGTTTGAGCGCTAAACAGCCTGTTAGCTTTATTTTTAGATAGTAGAAAATTAAACCGAAAAAAAACCGCTGAATAATCAGCGGTTTTTTATTGCTTAGCGGAATATATTTACACCATGAGTGTAAATTATTCAGCAGCGTCTGCAGCTTTCTTGCTACGGCCACCAAATGCGCCAAAGCGTTTGTTGAAGCTTGCAACACGACCTTCAGTAGAAGTTTTACGTTGCTCACCAGTATAGAATGGATGCGACGCACTTGAGATATCAAGTGGGTAGTATGGGTATTCTTTACCTTCGTATTCACGAGTCGCTTTAGTCTTAGCAGTTGAGCGAGTCAAAAAGAACACGTCAGCGTTAGTGTCGTGGAACAAAACTTCTTGGTAATTAGGATGGATATCTTTACGCATAATATACTCTCTAGGTCCGATGTATGTACGACGTCTAAATACAGCATCATCGATGATGTATCAAACAAATAATGACATACGTAACTGAGGCACTAAGGACATTACAAGTATGGCAACTGCGTCACTGGCTTATTCCAGCACCCAACACCACCCTTCTGTTCGCTTAGCCTTTCCCCAGCGGGAAAATTAAACCGCGATTTTAACGGTTTTTGACGTAAGACGCAAGGAGCAGTTGTGATAGAGATATGTGATAAGTTGTCAATGATAAAGTAATGGTATTGAGATAAGCGATGTAATTCAGTACAATAATTTGGTTAGTAAAATTAATCTATGGTATAAATTACTGTAGTTAACCTAAATAAATATACTGCGTATGAATCATTTATATTTAGTATATTAAACGGTACAGCTACGCGATATTGATCAGTTTTACAGGAAGTATCGCTTTACTTATTTATAGACAAACATAGATTTATAATCAAGCATGGAAAACCAATACTCAATAAGGACTATTCAATGATAAACATGACAATGAAGACCACTGCTAAAGCGCTATTCATCAGCTCAGCACTTGCTATCACTACTATGGCAAGTGCGGCACTACCAACTCAGTGGGAGTTAGATGATTCACATACTCGCGTCGGATTTTCTGTGAGCCATATGGGATTCTCAACCACAATGGGTCATTTTAGTGATGTTGAGGGCGTGGTGAATTATGATATGAAAGCACCAAACCAAACCAGCATGGAATTTACTATAGCCACCGACAGCATCGATACCAATTGGGATGCTCGTGATAAACATCTAAAAACTGATGAATTTTTCAATGTCGAAAAGTACCCAACCATGACTTTTAAATCGACCCAAGTTAAATTTATCAACCCACAGCAAGCTAAAGTAACCGGTGACTTTACCTTACTCGGTCAGACCAAGCCACTGACATTGGATGTTACATTAAATAAAATCGATAACAGCCCACTGACTAAAGAGCCCGTTGCTGGTTTCCGTGCTACTGGTACGATCGATCGTGCCGCTTATGGTATGACCGCTTATGCTAGCGGTATTACGACCAACGTCCCTATCCAAATCGACGGTGAGCTAGTAGAAAAGAAATAACAGTAAGTTTATAGCTCTCTAATAGCTTTCGACAAAAACGAGAAAAGCAGCCTACCCTCATTTATAGAGGCAGGCTGCTTTTTTATTTCCTATAGATTCTTCTACGCTCTAATCATATATATTCAATATTTTACATAAAAGGTTTTTATATACTTGAAGGCTTCATATTTTGTTGTTATATTCGTATATACGGATTTACGAATATCTAACGCAACACTGAGGGAGCAGCAACGTGGATACAGTACAAGTTGATTACATAGCGATAGATGCTGAGTGGGATAAGAAGGTATCAAATCATCATTTTGATATATACCACTTATCTGGTTGGATTGCGGCCTCAGCTGTCATCGATAAGGGCAAACCTCAAGGCATCATCGCTCACTATAAAAACAAGGAAGTATTGTTACCTATTATAGTTAGAGACATTGACTCAGAGCACTGGGATGCTACTTCCACTTATGGTTACGGTGGTCCGTTGATGGACAAAACCCTCACCGATGCTGAGTTAGACATCATACTGGATGAGATAAGAGCTTTTCTTTGCGAAAGAGGCTGCGTGTCTTTGTTTATGCGGTTGCACCCGATTATTAATAAAGAATGGATACCCACAGTTGGCAAAGCACTGACTCACGGACTGACCTTGATGTCTGATTTAAGTAAGTCTGAAGAAGAGCATTGGAGCGAAACACAAAATCGACATCGCCGCGGTATCAAAAAAGCCATGAAAATGGATGTCGTGACAAAAACAGAATTATTAACTCGGCAAAACGCGATGGTGTTCTCAGACATTTATAAAGAGACAATGCGAAACGTCAATGCCAGTGATTACTACTTCTTTGATGATGATTATTTTTTTAATTTGCTTGAGAACCTTCAAGAAAAAATACTGTTAATAACCGCCTATCAAGACGATAAACCAATCGGGTCCTCTATATATACGCTCTGCCAAGAGTCTGGCATTATGCAGTTCCACCTTGGCGGCACGCTGAACGCCTATACGCATCTGCAACCTTCTAAACTTATCACTCATGTCGCTCGCAATTGGGGACGAGAGAACCGTTATGAAGTGCTACATCTTGGTGGCGGCGTTGGCTCCAATTTAGATTCTTTATATGAGTATAAGAAAGGCTTTAGCTCGCAAGAGTTACTATTTAAGACTTATAGACTCGTTGTTAATGCAGTGAAATATACAGAATTAGTAGCTGATATCTGGTTTACGGAAAGTGATCTGCTCTCAGACTTTTTTCCTTTATATAGAAAAGAGCCTAGCAAAGAAGAAGTGTTAGAGAACATTCAGGTTGAGCCTTTAGCAAATGTGACATAGTACAGATTGCATCTAATACTAGAGAATAACACCAAACAAAAAGCAGCCTGCCTCTATAATTTAGGACAGGCTGCTTTTTTATCTTAATATTTTCGATTCAGTTTATATCTAATGCATACTATTTACTTGGAATAACATGCCAAACGCCAAGTTTATCATCACCGTCTTTGTCACCAACTTTTGTATCGTTAGCATAGAAGTATAAAGGCTTACCGTTCATTGCCCACTGATATTTGCCATCTTCACGCTTAAATGCAGCGAACTGACCTGAGGCTTTAGCATCACTAGGCGCTTTGAAAATTGGCCACACAACTTGGCAGGCTGCACCGCAATCTGACTGGTTCATAGAGTCTTTATCAAACGTATATAACGTCATATGGTTGGTAGCATCTACCAGCACCCCATTCTTGCTAGTGACTGGTGCTGTATTATTGCTTGTTGCCTGTACTTCATGCGTACCTGACATATCGTTACCGACTACGTTTTTTAAAGTAGTACAGCCAGTTAGTGTTAATACACCTGTTAGTACCGATAACATCATTATATTTTTCATCATAACTTCCTTGTAATTTTAGTCGTATTTTTTATAGCGATAAGCCTGTGGTTGTTTACTTTGTCGACTGTCCCTATTGTTCATTTTGATATTTGTAGTTTTGAACAGTCCTCAAAACAGAACCTACGCTTCTTGTTAAGCAAAATAAATATAGCATACGGCTTTAGATTATCTCGTTAATCAATATACACGCTTACAAAAGTGGTCGAATTTTACAAAATAATAAAACGAGCTTATTTTCGATTTCACAAGTTTGCCACTTCTCTCGTTTACTCTATTTTTAGACAGGCTCGTTTGTCTGAAAAAATTCACACATATAGCGACTCGTTGACAAAACTCATGCATCTTCTTACGTATTTCCCATCATATTGTCTGTAGTTCTTCGTAAAATAAACCTATAGAGATGAAGAATGGCTAAACAATAGAAAAGATGATTATTGAAGTTCAGATTTGTGTGTTGAACTTAATTACCTTCGCACTCATATCAAGAAATATAGAACATTTGATACATATACCGAGCACGGCCTAATACAGATGCTATTAAGGATACAACGACGACAATGACTCAGTCTTTTGATAAAAAATACGCTCAATCCTTTAATCGTGACGCTCATTCTGGGGTGTTATCTTATGGGGCACAAAACACTCAACCTAAAAAGCGTGTTGGCATTTTGGGCGGCGGTACTGCGGGATCGACGATTGCGATTCGACTTGCTGCGTTAGGATTAGAGACCTATTTGTTTGAAAAGAAAAAATCTCTCATTGATGGACCACCTATGTGTCATTTGCATGCAGGTGGTAACTTGTACCGTGAAATACCGGACGAGGATTGCGTAGCACTGCTCAAGCAATGTATCGATATTTTGCGTTTATATCCGCACACTATTGACGTTCGTCCTACTGTGTTTGCCGTACCGACACGTGACGAAGGCCTGCCTGAAGACTTACTACCGCGTTTAGATATTTTGACCGATGCTTATCAAGAACTGATCGAGCAAGATGCTAATAATAAAGTATTGGGCGAGCCTGAAGATTACTACCAATTATACAGCCATGAGCAATTGATTGAGCTGGCTGAACGTGAGCAAGTCGCTGTACCAAGTACGGTTGATGAATGGATGATTCCAGTCGCTAGATACTTGGATTTGAACAAAGTTAAATTTCCGTTAATTGTTGTTCAAGAATATGGCTGGAATATTTTTCGTTTAGCCGCTTCTGCCAAGCTTGCGCTCGAAGAGTACGACAATGCGCATGTATTTACCGAAACTGCTGTGCAAAAAGTCGTACCGGTAGATTGTGAGAACTGTACCAATGCTGACCATCATGTCACCAAATGGCGTATCGACTATCAACAAATCCATAGTCAAGAACATGACTCTCAGCCTGAGTCTATCGAAGTTGATTATCTAGTCAATGCTTGCGGATTCCGTACAGGTGTTATTGACGATATGGTCGGTGTCGAAGTTACGCGTATGGTCGAGTTCAAATCGTCTTATGTGACCCATTGGGGCGATGCTGGTGGACAGATACCAGAGATCATCGTTTATGGTCAACGAGGTACACCAGAAGGCATGGCGCAGCTTACTCCCTACCCTGGCGGATATTTTCAGATTCACGGTATGAGTAAAGCCATTACTCTGTTTGATGATGGTCTTGTCGCATCAAGTGAAGACAGTGCGCAGCCCAAACTGCCACAGCAATACGTGCATTATATTGAAGATGGTTGGGATAAAGCACCCTTACAGGCACGTAGTCAGCAAGCGATTGAGTATGTGGCGGAGTTTGTACCGACATTTAACAGCGCGCGTACTGTTGGTAACGCGCTATACGGTGGGCAGCAGATTCCCGGACAGGATGATACTCTGCGAGTCGCTGATGTGAGTTTATATTCTAATATACGCTATGCCCGTGCAGAAAACGTCAAAGCATCTTCGACCTTGATTGCCGCTGACCAAATAGTTAATGAGCTGACAGATCTAGGCTTGATAGAGAACGATACACCTCTGAATCGTAGTCGCTATGCTCATGAATGGTCGTACCTTGTCCATAACGATAGTGTGGCCGTGGATGAGGTTGCACGTGAGCTCGCTGAACAGCGTGGATTCCCAATCGCTATGGCTCATGTTAATCATAGTATTCGTGAAGTAGCATTGGACGATCTCACGCCTGCTGATGCCTAATAGACATGATTCGCTGATAGGTTGTTAATACATATAACAAAGGAGCAGATAACCGAGATTTGGTTATCTGCTCCTTTTTTGCAATAGCTTTTCATATTTAAGCATTTGCTGTGTATGAATAGCTATACGGCTTAACTATTACTACCAGCCATCTTCTCCGTATCCACAGCATCATCTATGGTCACTACTGTCTGTAGCATATCAATCGCTTCGCTGATGGTATTACACACTACTAGACGATCTAAATCTTCCTGCTTCATAAAGCCTTGCTCAGTGGTATATTTCAAATGCTCAATCATACGGTCATAAAAACCATTGATGTTCAAAATAATCATTGGTTTTTCGTGCTGGTACAATTGACGCCACGTGGCGATTTCCATAATCTCTTCTAATGTTCCTAGCCCGCCCGGTAGCGTGATAAAGGCATCGGCATACTCTGCCATGACGGTCTTACGCGTGTGCATAGTGTCAGTCAAATGCAAGCGAGTCAGCTGCTCATGAGCGATTTCGTGCTTGAGCATAAAGGTTGGAATCACGCCCACTGCTTGCGCGCCGCCATTGATTACTTCATCCGCAACTGCGCCCATCAGACCGATACTAGCGCCACCATATACTAGCCCCATGCCATTATTTGCTAATGCACTGCCAAGCTCGCGTGCCGCCTGTTCATAAACGTCACCATTGCCCAAGCGTGAACCGCAATACACAGCCACGAGCGGCATTGATAAGGCAGACTTGTCGACTGCTTTTTCGATATTAGTAATGTCTTTGCTTGTGATTACGTCATAAGTATCATCGTTGATTTTCATTTGCATATAGCTTCCTTAATTACCTGTCAGTTTTTATTGAGTGCTTGTTATTAGTGAGGGCTGCATACCGACACCTATCATTTATATTGTCATGCACATGATTCATAAGACAAACTCAACCAAGCTATATAAAACTTGGAAGTCATATTTGAGCAACTGTCTTGCCAGCATTTATCTTAACATAAGCAATGCTACCACATAGTCACAACGATTTATCACTACGCAACGACTACACTTTCAAGATGCGCATTTATTGTTCATCATAGTTCAATATTCATTATCTACTAATAAAAATACTAAGGTATACCCATGGATAATCACAACGCCTCTCCTACTACCGAGCCATCAAGCTCTGTGGTTAATAGCAATCTCACTATTAAAAGTAATGTGCAGGATGCGAGCAATATTGATATTTACTCATTAAGCATCATGACCGATCGCAACCAAGCATTGGCAGCCACTGTCTATCGCCCTAAAGATGCGACAAAAAAAGCTATCATGATGGCACCAGCCACAGGTATTAAGCGTCACTTTTATCATAATTTTGCGACCTACCTAGCAGAAAGCGGCTTTGGGGTACTGACCTTTGATAATGAAGGAATCGGTGAGTCACTATCGACCGATTTGGCAAAATGTAGCGCTACCTTGATCAGTTGGGGTCGCCACGATATGCCAGCTGTACTTGATGCCTTACAAGATGAGTTTCCTGATGCGACTTATCATCTCATCGGTCATAGCGCAGGTGGTCAGCTCATCGGCTTGATGCCCAACTATCAGGCGATTGGCTCAGTGTTCAACGTCGCTTGCTCGTCAGGACGTATCAAAAATATGGGCATGCCATATAAGCTCAAAGCCATGGGTTTTATGGATGCGTTTATTCCATTCACTAATTTAACACTAGGCTATACGCCGTCAGATAAAATCGGTATGGGTGAGCCACTGCCACGCGGCGTGGCTCGTCAATGGCGTGAATGGTGCAATGGGGCGGGCTATATCAAAACCGCATTTGGCAAAAGCATACATACGCATTTCTATGATGAGCTCAGCATGCCAGCACTATGGCTTGGCTTTAGCGATGATGATATCGCCAACAGTGAAAACATGGACGATATGATAAGGGTATTTACAAAGATGCCCGTAGAAAAGCGATTCTTAGATCCTGAGGATTTTGGACTAAATCATATCGGTCATATGCGCTATTTTAGCAGTAAGACCAATATAAAAGCGCCGCAGCTATGGCAGATGGCGGTGACATGGTTGCACGACCAACCATAATTTTATCGTCACGTAGCCCCTTATATATTGGCTACGTAATAACTCAGGTTACTTTTTTGCGTTTTCTGCCTCTTCCATTTGTAAGCGTTTAGTCAGTGCTGAATACAGCGACGGCTGCATATTATGAATATTGCCTATCATCCATTTAACATAGCTGATAGGCACATCTTTGATAGGTTTGCCTTTATGCTTACCAAACGGCATTTTGCTCACAGGAGTCGCTTTGTTGGAAATAGCATGTGCTGCTGCAAAATCTGTCGGCGCAATTTCTAGACGCTCGCAGCATGCTTGATACAGCAAATAGCACATTCGAGCATCGCCAAGCGCATCATGAGCGGCAATCGTCATTGCACTCGCCTCACCCTTGCCCAACAGTTGCTCGATACACTTAGACTGACCGTAAGCACACCATTCTGGAAAGGCTGCCCGCGCAAGCCTCACCGTACAAATCAGCTTAGCAGAAGGACTGCCAATCACTCGCCAATCAAAACGTACGTTATGACCAATCAAGTACTCTGGTAATTCAAACTGTTCTAGCTCAAAACGCTCAAGTCCAGCCACATCATCATCGGTAATACCATGCACCTTTATGACAATGGGTGAAATAGATCGACCACTGTTAAAGTATTTCATCCATTCAAAGCCAGTTGCTACATTGATAGTAGCAACTTGGATGGGTCTGGGATCACTGCCCTGATCTGTTTCGGTATCGATAACCAACGCTGTTTCGCGCGTGGCAGAAATATCAGCAGGCTTAAAAGCATCATTCATAAAGTATTAACCATCAGTAGCAACTGTCTATGCTCAGCAGAAATGTTAAGTAGATAAAACTGTATTTGCTGTCTATATCCTTAACCATAAGAATAACTATGGGGGTAAAAACGATAGATAACAATGCGATACATACGTTGTTAGACGAAGCTTTTATAATAAAATCTCAAATGACATCGAATATATATGAGACATCAATGCTAGCAGATGAAAATAACCAGCCTCCCAGACCTTCTTTTTTCAGTCGTTTACTAAGCCTATTGATTAAGGCTACCGTATTGCTGGCACTATTATTTATCTTCGATAAGCTACTACCCAGTATCAGTCAACAAACGCAATCATTTGTGGTTGCCAAATGGCAGCAATTGAGTCTATTGCAACAAGAGCTACCGACAGAAAACAGCTTGCCCAGTCCACTACCAGAACGAAACCTGACAGACACTTGGGGCGCAGCACGTAGTCAAAGCCGCTCCCACGAGGGTATCGATATCTTTGCGCCGCGCAATACTCCCGTGCAGTCGACCACACAAGGCGTAGTAAGCAAAGTTGGTGAGAACACCTTGGGTGGGCGCGTAGTCGTGGTAGTAGGACCTGGTGGCGCAGGACATTACTACGCTCATCTAGAGGACTATGCTGATATCTCCCCCAATGACTGGGTCAATCAGGGCGACGTTATAGGTTATGTGGGTGATAGCGGTAATGCAAAAGGAACACCGACACATGTACACTATGGTATCTATATTAATGGCAGTGCGGTCAACCCTTATCCACTTTTGCAAAAGGATTAACGAATACAGAAAAGTATATCGTTGTCCCGAGCTGAAGTAGTCCTAAGTTTGCATTAATCACAAAACTGAAGCCGAAAAACCAACGCTAATACAGACTAGAAATCGTATTAATTGGCAGTAACGGATCTGACGTAATTTGAGGGAAATACCACACTAAATGTCGATCCTTCCCCTTCTACTGAATCGATTTGCAATTGCGCTTCGTGCTGGTGCAATACGTGCTTTACAATTGCTAATCCCAATCCTGTACCACCTGTTGCACGGCTGCGACCTTTGTCAATACGATAGAAACGCTCTGTCAAACGGGCGATATGCTCTGACGCAATACCGATCCCATCATCTTCGACCGCGAAACGGCAGCCATCAGACGTCCTTGTCCAACTGATAGTGATATTCCCACCCTTTGGCGTATATTTGATTGCATTGATTACCAAATTTGATAGCGCACTATTCAAGTACATCTCTGACCCGTACAGCCCATCGTACGTATCTATATGCAAATGAATGATGTGTTTATATGCTTGGTTGTAGGCCTGTGCATCATCGTAGATATTGGTCAGTAGCTTAGTCATATCTATATAATGCAGCTCGTGTGACTCTTCGATTTCAATCTTAGACAGTAGCAGTAAGTCGTTCACAATTCTGTTCATACGGGCAGTTTGCTGCGTCATCAGCTCAAAACCGCGACGCCATTGCGGCGGCATATCTGGCTGATCGGAGAAATTTTCCAGATAGCCCATCATCACAGTTAATGGTGTTCTAAGCTCATGCGAGACATTCGCCACAAAATCCTGACGCATTTGCTCTAAGTGCCGCAGGCGGGTCACATCATATACAAACAGCAATTTTTCATCACCGAAAGGCGTTAGTTCGCACTTTAAGTAGCGACTAGGATCTCGCCATGATTCTATATGGACGCCGTCGTTAGGTATCGTTGTACCTTCATAATACTGGCGGAACTCAGGTACAGTGATAAAGTCAAAGATGTTCTGACCTTTATCTTCTGGCTGTAGCAGCAATAAATCTTGTGCCGCCTGATTCCACCATTCTAGTCCATCATGATTGTTGAGCAAAATCACTGCATCGCGCAAGGCTCGTAGTGCACTGCCGATTTTTTTGAGTTGCTCCGCTGTGCTTTGAGTAGATATTTGCTCTAGTAGAGCTGATTGCTCACTTTGTGCTGGCGCTATCTTGTCCATTTTTTATCCTTACCACTATGCGCGGCCTTTATATCGCTGCGGCATTATTTGTACAAGATTAACTTGGCTCAATCAGGCTAGAAAATCGGTAGCCTGTTCCACGTACCGTCTGTATCAATGTATCACAGTCATAAGGTCGCAGTAATTTACGTAGACGTTTGATATGCACATCGATGGTTCGGTCTTCGATATATACATTGCCGCCCCATACCTGATCGAGTAGCTGCGTTCGTGTATAGGCGCGCTCAGGATGACTCATGAAAAATGCCAATAGGCGATACTCTGTAGGCCCAACATCAACGATTTTACCTGCAGCTGTCACGCGCTGACTCTTGGTATCTAAACTTAACTGTCCAATTTCGATAGGTTTATCGCTACTCATAGCACTACTGCGGCGTAGTACGGCTTTGATTCTAGAAATCAGCTCACGCGTCGAAAAAGGCTTAGTCATATAATCATCTGCGCCTGCATCTAAACCATGCACCTTACTGTCTTCTTCACTTTTTGCTGTTAGCATAATGACTGGTATTTCAGAGAGTAGCTCATCGTTTTTTAGCATACGACAAAAATCCACACCACTCTTGTCACCCGGCAACATCCAATCTAACAGTATCAGTGACGGTCTATGATCGACCACTTGCTGATGCGCCTCTGACACGTCAGCCGCTTGCAAGCTATCAAACCCAGCCATCTCTAGCGTCATGACAACCATTTCACGAATCGCAGGCTCATCTTCAACAATCAAAATTTGCTCATTATACATAGGACATTCTCGGTGTTAGAGGACAAAATCTAGCATGTAAAAAGGCGATATATACTCACCAGTCTCTACCTATTAAACGGATTAATTATGACAGCTTGATGACACTCTAAAATCAGATTTCTAGTAAAAAATTGAGCGGCCCATCATTGACGCTCGACACTTGCATATCAGCACCAAACTGACCAGTTGCCACGTTCGGGTGCTTAGTTTTGGCATAGTCGACCAGTTGTTCAAATAACGCTTGCGCCACAGCAGGTGCCATCGCACCACCAAAGTCTGGTCGGCGACCTTTGTCTGTTTTTGCCATCAAGGTAAATTGCGAGACCAATAATAGCCCACCACCAATCTGTTGGACGTTTTTATCCAGTTTACCAAATTTGGCCGGATCATCGTCATTTTCAAAAATGCGATAAGTCAGTATTTTGTCAATCATACGCTGGGCAGCGGCGAAATCGTCTTCATGCCCTAAGCCAATATATGCCAATACCCCATGCTCAATCTCGCCAATACACTGCTGATCGACGACCACACTAGCGTGTTTCACCCGTTGTATGAGTGCTTTCATTTACTAATTCCTTAACAGATTATGGCCATACAATAATATGCTGTCCATGATAAAATACCGTCATTAACTTAACTATTATTAGGGCGTGTTTGATATTCACAAATAGGTACTGCGGATCGCTAAAACTGTTCCAGACAAGGCGTAAAACGACGATAATGCTCATGCCTTATCTAGATTTACAACGTAGTATGGCGCAATTTTAGCCACTGTCAGTGCCATGGTCGAATTTCCAACACGCCCCTATTACATTACACCTTATTTTGGTAGCCTTATTATGAATGTATTTACCACCTTACAACAGCTTGTGCCGCAGCAAAAGCTCAGTAAAGTCGCTGGACGTTTGGCCGCCAGTCGTCATCCTTATGTCAAACGCACCTTTATCCGTAGCTTCGCCAAAGCTTATAATATCAGCTTAGACGAGTACGAACGCCAAAGCCTCAACGCTTATGAAAGTTTTAATGACTTTTTTACCCGCGAGTTAAAAGAAGATGCTCGTACTATCGACGCCACTGCAAATGGTATCGTGAGCCCTGCAGACGGTATTATCTCTCAGCTAGGACAAATCGAAGACCATAAACTACTACAAGCCAAAGGGCGTCACTATGATGTCGGCCAATTGCTTGCTGACAGTGAAGACGGCAGTTATTTCGCTGATGGTAGTTTTGCAACTATCTACTTAGCACCTAGCAATTATCACCGTGTGCATATGCCGTTTACTGGCACATTGACCAAGACTCGCTATGTGCCTGGTACACTGTTCTCGGTAAATAATACTACGGCGGCTAACGTGCCAGACTTGTTTGCGCGTAATGAGCGTCTAGTCTGTATGTTTGATACCAAGTATGGCAAAGCAGCTGTCGTAATGGTTGGTGCTATGATCGTCGCTGGTATTGAAACCGTCGCCACTGGCAAAATCACCCGCACGGATGATATACAGGAAGCGGATCACGATATGCAGTTTGCTGCAGGCGAAGAGCTTGGACGCTTCTATCTAGGCTCAACGGCTATTGTAGTATTACCAAAAGCAGCGAAGGCTGACTGGCTAGATAGTATGCAAGCCAACAGCGTCGTGCAAATGGGTCAATTGCTAGGAATGGCAAACGCTCAATAGCATACCTGTATAAAAACACTTAAAATATCAGCCCAGTTAAGCGTAGATCATAGTGCTTAATTGGGCTTTTTTTATGCCTGTTACTTATACAGACTTACGCGTCAATTAACCAGCCTTGCTGAGTTGCGTATGCAATATTACGTGAGAGCCAATCATGGATAGGAGGAAAGCTATCTTTGATAAATGCATGCGCACCCGCCACTTGCGAGCGCGTAACGCCAAGCTCAACCCACGTTTTACCGTTGGTATTTAGATTGAGTAAAAACGGCAATAAGCGGTCGACCACTCTGAGCAGCTGACTCTCTTTGCTACTTCCTGTTTCCTGCGCTTCCCAAACCTCGCTTAAATCACTAATGCCATTGCCTCGCTCACGTTGCAATCTGGCAATGCCTGCGCGCTCTTCGACGTGTGCATCAATACGCGTATCGGCATACAAGAAAGTATCGCCGGCATCAATCTCACCTAAATCATGGACCAGTGCCATCTTCAGTAATTTTTCATGATTGACATCTAGCGCAAATAATTCAGCAATCGACCAACAGGCCATCGCTAAATGCCAAGAGTGTTCGGCAGAGTTTTCTTTGCGAGTAGTCTGTGTCACATAGCTGCGGCGATTCACGCGTTTGAGCGCATCTAACTCTAATAAGAAATGAGTGACATCATCGATATCGATATGTGAAGTAGATTCGGAATGAGTGAGTGACATAGAGCTGGCTTGCGACATTGATTTTCTCTGGCTTTCTCTAGTTATTGGTTTAATGCTTATAAGTTCTGGCAATTTTAAGTTTCATTGCTCAAGATATTATAGTTAGTTTGATATCAAACAATGGTTAAAAGACTATTACCGTTATCAAAAAAATAGCGCTTATTTTACCAAGCGCTATCTATTATAAATCAGAAGATAAATAGTTGAATTGATTCCCTATTTATCCAAGTCTTTAAGCAACTAAAGCTTAACCACCTATTTAATCAAATTAATAATGGTTTTGAACGCAGGATCTTCACTGCTACGGCATAGCTCAAACAAGATTGATTCGACAGTACTAATCACCCCACCTGCACGGCGAATACGGCGTATGGCTTGCTTTTTGTCATAAGGAAAACGGGAACCCACCGCATCCCCAATGATGACAGGCTGCATACCATTATCCAATAAATCTAGTGCCGTTTGCATGATACAGACATGAGCTTCAGCACCAAAAAGCAATACGGTACTACGGTTCTGCTGCGCTAAATGGTGCCATGAATCATTGTTGTCGCAAGCACTAAAGGTAACCTTTTCAAAGCTCTTGGCATTATCTCCTTCGAGTACGTCGCGCAGCTCTGGCAAGGTATCGCCCAAGCCTTTTTTATATTGTTCATTGAGCATGATTGGAATATTGAGCGCTTGCAGCCCTTTAATCAAGGTAACGGTTTTTTTGACAATGTTTTCGTGGTCATAGATATGCGGCGTTAAGCGCTCTTGCACATCGACAATCATTGCTTGGGTATTCTCACGAGCGATTCGATAGGTGCGATCATTAATCATAGTAGACATAGTACACTCCTTGTACGGCTGACAGTTGCAACTAAAAACTATTTTAGAATTATCATAAACAGTGCCATGGTTCATCTTTCTCTTATTTAGTCATAGTTTCATGAATGCGTCAATGGAGATAATTTTTAATCGCCGTAATACTGTGTTTTTCGACTCTGTGATCTATTAATTGGCTAACTATTAATTTTACCCATAAAAAAACCTCTAGCCGTTATGACTAGAGGTTTTTCGTTAGCGAGTAGCTACTTATTAAGTGTTCAAATAATCTTGTTTATATAAATAAGATTAAACACGCTCAATAATAGTAGCGATACCTTGGCCAAGACCGATACACATTGTCGCTAGACCGATTTCAGTATCTGACTGCTCCATTGCGTTTAGCAATGTTACCGTGATACGAGCACCTGAACATCCTAATGGATGACCTAGAGCAATGGCACCACCGTTGATGTTAACGATGTCTTGCTTGTCAGATAGGTTCAGACCTTTTAATACCGATAGACCTTGAGCAGCAAATGCTTCGTTTAGCTCGATGGTTTGCATGTCATCGATGCTCATGCCAGCACGCTTCAATGCTTTTTGGGTAGCAGGTACAGGACCATAACCCATGATAGCAGCATCACAACCAGCAACAGCCATACTACGGATACGGGCACGTGGCTTCAGACCTAGATCTTTGGCTTTTTGTGCGCTCATTACTAGCATCGCTGACGCACCGTCAGATAATGCAGATGAGGTTGCCGCTGTTACTGTACCGCCTTTTGGATCAAACGCTGGACGTAGCTTTTGCATTTGCTCCATGGTCGCATCTGGACGAATTACTTCATCAACCGTACATAGTTGCAGACGACCAGCAGCATCATGACCTTCGATACCGATGATTTCATTGTCAAAACGACCTTCAGTAGTTGCAGCCCATGCACGACGATGTGACTCAAGACCAAACGCGTCTTGCTCTTCGCGCGTGATGTTGTTCATACGACCTAGCATTTCAGCAGTCAAGCCCATCATGTTTGACGCTTTTGCATAATGCTTAGAAGCAGCAGGGTTCAAATCAACACCGTGCATCATGCCTACGTGACCCATGTGCTCAACACCACCGATGATGAATACATCACCTTGGTTGGTCATGATTTGTGCAGCAGCAGTATGTAGCGCCTGCATAGAAGAACCACATAGACGGTTAACCGTTTGGCCACCAGCAGTCTTTGGGATACCAGCTAGCAAACCGATGTTACGACCGATGTTCAGGCCTTGCTCTAGCGTCTGGTTGACACAACCCCAGATAATGTCTTCGATATCATTGGTATCAAAGTCATTACGTTCTACTAGCGCACGTACTAGTTCCGCTGACATACTATCAGCACGTACATGACGGAACATACCATTTTTGGTTTTGCCCATTGCCGAGCGTACGCCATCTACGATGACCACATCTTTTGGACTTAAAGTTGTCATACCATATTCCTTTTCAATTTTTATTGTCAGTGTAGTCAGCCCAATTTACGACTATTACCTTGTCAATCCCGCTCAAAGTACAATAGGTACATTTGCGCTTGATTCCCTCGTACTAGCATTAAACTGAACCAACTATGATCGTACGTTCGCTATTGGAGACGATTCATGTCTCAATTGCTTTTATGCAAAATAGCAAACGTACTGCACTTCATCCTAGTAATGACTGACTATTACGCTGTTGCGTAAAAAGTCTCGCCTGCGGCTGCCATGTCGCGAATCTTTTGTGGCGCTTCATAAGCTTTGCCAAGATGTGCGTATTTTTCACATAGTGCCAAGTAGTTATCTAGACCCATTTGATCAATATAACGGCAAGGACCACCACGGAATGGAGGGAAACCAACGCCCATAATCATAGCCATATCAGCTTCAGATGGCGTACTCACGATGTTGTCTTCTAAGCAGCGTACTGTTTCATTACAGAAGGCTAACATAGTGCGGTCGATGATCGCTTGATCATCAAACTCTTGTTTTTCACTGTCTGTTGTGGTTTTTAGCAGCTCATAAGTGGCTTCATCAGCAACTTTCTTTGGCTTGCCGCGCTTGTCCATTTCATACTTATAGAAACCAACACCGTTTTTCTGACCTAGACGCTCGTTCTCATATAGATACTGAATCGCACCTTTATAATCAGGCTTCATACGATCTGGGAAACCATCTGCCATCACTGCTGCGCCATGTACACCTGTATCTAGACCGACCACGTCGATTAGGTATGCAGGGCCCATTGGCCAGCCGAATTTTTCCATAACTTTATCGACATGAGCAAAGTCAGCACCTTGCTTCAGTAGCAAGTCAAACGCACCAAAGTATGGGAACAATACACGGTTTACCAAGAAACCTGGGCAGTCATTCACAACTACTGGCACTTTACCCATTTTAGAAGCAAGTGCAACGGTAGTCGCGATAGCTTCTTCAGATGATTTCTCACCGCGGATAACTTCTACCAATGGCATACGGTGTACTGGGTTGAAGAAATGCATACCAACGAAGTTTTCTGGACGCTCAAGCGCTTCTGCTAGGAACGTAATAGAGATAGTCGAGGTGTTTGACGCTAGGATACAGTCGTCTTTTACTAGACCTTCTACTTCTTTAAGTACCGCACGCTTCACGTTTGGATTTTCTACAACAGCTTCGATTACGATATCAGTCTCAGCAAAGTCGCCGTAGTTCAAAGTAGGACGGATACGGCTTAAGGTTTCACCCATTTTTGCTGGGGTCATCTTGCCGCGTTCTACCATTTTGCCAAGCAGTTTGCTCGCTTCGCCCATACCAAGGTCTAATTGCTCAGACTTGATATCTTTCATGATGATTGGCAAGCCTTTGCTGGCTGCTTGATAAGCAATACCGCCACCCATGATACCAGCGCCTAGTACAGCGGCTTCGCTGATGTCGTGTGCTTGCTTGCTGTGTTTTTTGGCCAGTTTTTTGACTAGCTGATCGTTTAAGAATAGACCAACCAAGCTTTCTGCTTGTGGTGTCTTAGCGGCTTTTGCAAAACCAGCCGCTTCTACTTCGATTGCTTTGTCACGTGATAAATTAACGTGCTTTTCAATCGTTTCGATAGCGATTGCTGGTGCTGGGTATTGCTTAGGATTGGCTTTAGCGAAAATAGCACCTTTGGCACTGTTGAAGGCCATCGCTTGCTCAAGCTGGTTTAGCTTAACTGGAGCCAGCTTTTCTTCACGTTTTGCTTTCCAATCAAGCTCACCTGAGATACATTTTTTGACTAGATCAATCGCTGCATCTTGCAAGTCATCAGCAGGTACAGTCGCATCAACCAAGCCTAGCTTCAATGCTGCTAATGCTTTCTTTGGGCTACCAGTCGCGATCAGCTCAAGTGCGTTATCGATACCGATGATACGCGTACTACGAACCGTACCGCCGAAACCTGGGAAGATACCTAGCTGAGTTTCTGGCAAACCGATGATGGCTTTGTCACTCATGACACGGTATTCACAAACCAAAGTCATTTCACAACCGCCGCCCATTGCCGCGCCATTGATAGCCGCAACTTTAGGGAATGGTAGGTCTTCAAAACGATTGAACGCGTCATTAACATGAACGACCCAATCTTTGATCTCGCTTTCTGATTTTTTGAAAGAACCGACGAATTCTGTGATATCAGCACCAGCGATAAATACGCCTTTGGCTGAAGTAACGATAAGACCTTTTACGTTGTCGGCTTTTTCTAACGCACTAACTGCTTCACCAAACTGTTTGTTGGTTTCGGCATCAAATTTGTTCACGCTCTCATTTTCGGCGTTGTACTGCATATTGGCGATGCCATCCTCTAGCATTGTCACCGTGATGCGATTTCCTTGGTATACCATTTGAAACTCCTTTCTATATAACGAAAGCTACGTTTTGAATTAAAATAAATAGCCAGTTACTGTTAGTAAAATGGGTAATAGCACTGTGCGCTTGTCATGTTATAAAGACAAACATATAACCAGCTCACAAGTGAAGATGTCTTTATTATCCAGCGTTCATCATGATGCACGTATTTTGCGTCTCTTGCATGACATCATATGACGCTTCATTTATATACTGCTGTTGCAGGTACTGATGTTCAAAATATTGACTGAGATTTGGTCTAACACTCGGTATCGACGATTGAACATCCTGAGAAAAAACCCAGTAGGGTCACCATCAGACCATTTTCACGTCAATTAGTGTAGGGGATTATGCCCCTAACTGTCACAAGCTAATACCATACTCGCAAGTCACTCTTAAATCACTTGCAGGCATTTACCTTACGCTAAAAGTGTTTTAGTGAATAAATGTATACTGAATTGTTAATTTAGATTTATTTCGTGTTGTTGACTTCATGCATACCATCTTTGGAACGACAGTCCGTTAGCGCTACTTAATAAGTGCCAATTGATCGATGCTACTTGGTCAGTGCTAGTATTCAGTACCATTTTTCTACGGTAATAAGATTAACGTGCCAGCCTAGCTTGCTCTTTTATCAGAACATATTCAACCAGAGAGTGACATCATCCATCGGTAACGAAATCTTGTCGTTATATTGCAGCTAAGATTGCACTGTTTTTAAATAAACTTCGGTAGAAAAACGCAAAAAACAATCAATTGATACCGTGTGTCACATAAGCGATAAGACCTATCATGCTACACTAATAGCGTTTTTTCCTTATCCCTAATAAGTTTTACTGTATCTCTGATAAATGGTTGGATTATGACTGTTTCCCTTACTTCTAGCACTACCTCTACTGGCTTCATCCCTTTTAACTTTGTCTCTTTTCAAAGCACTGAGCAATTCCATGGTGCTGTGCGTGCCCAATTAGCGCAAGATATCGAGGTCTTGTTTGCTTATGCCAAGCTGCCTAGCCCACTGGTTGATGCTTGCCGTTATGTCATGACTGGGCAAGGTAAGCTCGTTCGTCCACTGATGGTGGCTAGCGCTTTTGCCAGTGTTAATAGCAGCAATAATGAACGTACAGACGAGCCTAATGACGACATTGATGACATCGATACTCTCGATGCTGATCTGGACGCGCTACTAGAAAATGACTCAGACTATGATATGTCGCGCCGTGCTGCATTGGCGGTGGAACTGCTACATACCTACTCATTGGTGCATGATGATTTGCCCTGTATGGATGACGACGAGCTGCGCCGTGGGCAGCCGACTGCGCATATCGCCTTTGATGAAGCGACGGCTCTGCTGGCAGGAGATGTATTGCAGACACTAGCGTTTGAAGTGTTAACTGCAGAGATGCCAACCTTTGCGCCATTCGATGCAAATATCGCAAGTCAGCTTATGGCAATATTTGCGCCGCGCGCCAGACGCATGGTATCAGGTCAAATGCTAGACCTCAATGCCGAAGCCAGTGCCAATATCGCGCAGGATGATTTAGAAGCCATTCACCGTGATAAGACAGGGGCGTTGATAGAAGCGGCGATGCTCATGGGCGGCGTCTGTGCTGGTGCAACGGCTCCACAGCGCATGGCACTACAAGAGTGCGCGCAACATATCGGTCTGGCCTTTCAGGTCCAAGACGATGTGCTAGACGTCACCATGACGACTGATACGCTTGGTAAGCCTGCGGGTAGCGATGAAAAACTAGACAAATCTACCTACGTAAAACTGATGGGTGTCGATAATGCCACCAGTTATGCGCAATCTCTATTTAATGACGGACGTGCAGCCATTTCTCATGGACTAAGTAATCGTGAGCTCAGCGACAATGAAAATACCATTGGTACAGATAATGATGCGCTACTGGCACTGATTGAATGGCTCTGGTCGCGTAAAAAGTAGCTTGTCGAATAGCAGTCGAAAGTAGATATCTTAGTAAATTTCATTATTCAAAACGGCAGTGAGTGGTCAACATGGACAGTTCCCCTACCCCGCGCATTTACCTCGGCACTGGTGGCTATAGCGATACCGATTTGCTCGGTACGCTGTATCCCACCGGCACCAAAAAGACCGATTTCTTACGTGAATATGCCAAGCAATATGGCGCAGTCGAAATCAACAGCACGTTTTATGCGCCCATCGGGCAAAAAGCCTTTGCTGGGATGGTTGATAAAGCTTATGTACAAACTGAAAGCGAGTTGAAGTTCGCCGTCAAATTGCATCAAGACTTTACTCATGCACGTAAAGGCACTGCTGAGCATGCACAAGCATTTCTAAATGCCTTATCACCGCTTATCGAAGCGAATGCTTTAGCGCCATTATTGCTTCAGTTCCCGCATGGCTTTGATCGTACTCGTGAGCATCGTCTCTATCTGGCTAATCTCGTCAGTTGGTTTAAAGACTATCCACTCGCCATTGAATTTCGTCATAACGGCTGGCATACCCCGCAAGTGGTCGATAGCTTTCGGCAGCAAGGACTCATTTGGTGTAGTGTTGATTACCCCAAGGTTAGCGGATTACCGCCGTCACGGTTGATATTCACTGAACGCACTGGCTATCTACGTATGCATGGCAATAATCTAAACTGGTGGGATGCGATGAGCGCGGCTGATCGCCATGATTATCGCTATAGTGAGTCGGAGATGCAGGACTGGGCACAAGCGATTGCCAACCAGCGTCAGCATTTTGATACGCTCTATATTTTCTTTCAAAATACCGTCAATGCGCATGCTTATTATAATATTGCGATGCTGCGAGAAGCGTTGAGTAAGTTTGGGTTTGAGGTTTTGTAACTAAGAGAGTAACCAATCATGCAAAAGTATCAAGAAACAACGAACGACATCGTATCAGCTATCAAGCAGTTCACTCGCTCGATCGATTCTAGCAACGATTATAGAGGAGATATGTCCTCACTGATTCAAGTAACTTCAAATCTGAAGTTGATAAATTTAGATTATTGGGAGCGGCTCATTCGTAGCGAACTTGATACCAATTTGCACTTTGCTACTCGTTCAAAATGGCAGCTTTGGTTTAAACCAAACGTGAAATTAACTTGGTTAGGTATCGTTAATGGAGATGGATATAAGCGAGAAAAGAGTTTACTCGCGCTATCAGGTGGCGCACCAAATGCTTTCTTTTTTGCTTTAGTTGTGCGCAGGTTAAATGACTGGGTACCACAAGTTCGTAAAGCTGCAATTAAGATACTTCCGTCATTGCTCAGAAGTACGAAACCTGAATACGTTGCTGAAGTACTGTGCATGCTTCTACTTAATTGGCATTCGTGGGGCAAAATTGAAGAAGCTGACAATCAAATGTTTTTAGATATGATTGCCACAGAGGAAATGGCCCTACTGCTTAAATCTCATTTAATATCCTCTACATCAGGACCAATGCCATCGTTACTTTCACAAATTGGTCGTACAGATATTCTCGATAACTATCTCGACGAAGTTGCTAGCGATGCTGTCCAACCTTACGTTAGATCAAAAGCGTATCGCAGCCTATTTGAAAGTCGTATGACGTGGGTTAAAGGACGAGAATGGCAATGGATTGATAAAGCATATGGTAAAAGAAAGCTGATACCCATTATTGCTGAAAGGAAAATTGACGTGCAACCGCCTTTTCTGGAACTATTAAATAGAGCAGCTACTGATCGCTCTCCTATTGTAAGACAAGTTTCAGCAGAATTTCTTATAAGAAATATTGAGAAACTAGGCATTCAATCTAGAATTTTTGCAGAAAAATTTGCAGCTGACAAATCTGCTAACGTAGCAGAGCAAGGTAAATTTATCCTAAGAAAGCTGGATGAAAAAGCTTTAGACAATAATATAAATAATTAATCAAACCAAAAAGGCTAGTACCCATGACAACACTAAATAATAAAGTCGCGATTGTAACTGGTTCATCAAAAGGCATCGGTGCACAGATAGCTATATTACTTGCGGCAGCAGGTGCCAAAACAATTATTAACTATGCAAATGATGACGCAGCAGCCAATGATATCGTAAGCCAGATTAAATCAGCAGGCGGTGAAGCTATCGCTGTGCAAGCCGATGTCAGTAATGCCAAACAAGTCGAAGCAATGTTTGATGCCACTATCAGCGCGTTTGGTAAGCCAGATATTCTGGTCAATAGCGCAGGTATAATGATTAATAAACCCATTGCCGAGACTACCGATGAAGACTTTGACCGTATATTTGCTATCAATGTAAAAGGCACGTTCAATACATTGCGTGAAGCTGCGACTAAACTCAATGACGGTGGTCGTGTCGTAAATCTCTCAAGCACAACCACTCGCATGCTGCTACCTAGTTACGGCACCTACTGTGCGACCAAAGGCGCGGTCGATCAGCTGACCCGTATATTTGCCAAAGAAGTCGGCGCGCGTAACATCACGGTCAATGCAGTATCTCCCGGCCCTACTGACACTGAACTATTTCATCAAGGTAAATCGGATGACACGGTAGAGAGACTTGCTAGCATGTCACCGTTTAACCGTATCGGTGAGCCAGTCGATATCGCTCGTGTGGTAGCATTTTTAGTCAGTGAAGAAGCAGCTTGGGTTACTGGACAAAATATCGGCGCAAACGGCGGTATCGCCTAATAGCGTAATAGCGTAATGGCGTAATGACGATACTCTATCAGAAATATGTTTTAATCAAATATCGAAATAGAAAGCTATTATAGAAAGTTATCACACAAAAAAAGGACACCTCGCGGTGTCCTCTTTTTTAATCAAATACTTGGTCGTTAAAGATTACTCTTCAACGCCAGCATCTTGACCTTTATATTTTGCGTTTGCGTAGTCCCAGTTCACTAGCTTGTCTAGGAACGTATCAACATAGTCAGGACGACGGTTACGGTAATCTACATAGTACGCGTGTTCCCATACATCACAAGTCAATACCGCTACTTGGTCATGTGCAAGTGGGGTGTCAGCGTTAGCAGTTTTGGCGATTGACAATTTGCCACCGACTTTATCAGCAACTAGCCATGCCCAACCTGAACCAAACTGAGTCAACGCTGCATTTTTGAACTCTTCACGGAACTTGTCGTAGCTACCGAAATCTTCTTCGATTTTTGCTTTTAGATCGCCAGTAGGTTCGCCGCCGCCGTTCGTTGGCGTCATGCAGTTCCAGTAGAACGTGTGGTTCCATACTTGAGCTGCTTGGTTGAACATACCTTGCTTGCTGTCATCTTTAGCAGTCGCTACGATGATTTCTGGCAATGTTTTGTCTTCTAGACCAGAACCTGGCAACATGTCTTTTAGCTTGTTTACATAAGCAGCATGATGCTTGTCATGATGATACTCTAGCGTTTCGGCACTGATATGTGGCTCTAGTGCGTCTTTTGCATATGGTAGGTCTGGTAAAGTAATGTTTGACATAATTATTTTATCCTTGCTGTTTAGCCGTTAGTTTATAAAAACTTGCTTATAGAAACTGAATTTTACGCTATTTTTACACCGCAAAAAACACTATAAAATAGCGGACTAAATTGGCTGAGTTTATTGTTTGAAATGAACTTTATCGCTTGATACACGGTACTGCTCAATACAATATCACGTATCATTATGAATCCAAAATTAACCTAGCGGTTACTTATTGCTATTATTCTTCGCCAAAAAGCCAAGTCTCTGACTTTATAGACTTTTATTAACTTAATATTCACAAGCTATAAGATATAATTCATTGTAGCTTGGTATCTATTATAGCAATAGTGACCAATAATATCAGTTACCAAATGTTATAGCCCGTACAATCTGTATAGCGATTGGTTATTTATTAAGCAGTAACCGCACTCCTTCCAAACTCATGCGTTATCATGATTAGTATAACTACTTCAATCGACAAACAATTTATCGGTTAACGCTATAAAAGATAAGTAAAACCTACTCAAATAATAACTCTTCATCATTTTCACATAACGGACTGACTCTATGAGCACCACTGATACCTCGTTAACTGCTACCCATCCGACATCTAGCAACCAATGGGTACTGGCTAGCAACAATAAAGGCAAATTGGCTGAGTTTAAACGGCTATTCGCTGAGGCAAATTTGGATGTGACGATCATCCCGCAAGGTCAGCTCGATATCGAAGATGCGATCGAGGATGGTTTAAGCTTTGTAGAAAACGCCATTATCAAAGCCCGTCATGCGAGCCGTATCAGTGGACTGCTTGCGATTGCTGATGATTCAGGACTGTGCGTGCCTGCACTAGGTAATGCGCCAGGTATCTACTCTGCTCGCTACGCTGGTGAGCACGGCAACGATAGTAAAAACAATGCCAAGCTCGTCGCTGACTTGCAACCTATCCGCGCAGCGAGTCCAGATGCTCCGATCAAAGGTATGTTTGTTTGCGTACTGGCAATGGTACGTCATGCTGATGATCCGTTACCAATCATCGCCCAAGGATTATGGCATGGCGAGATTTCAGAGACAGCGCATGGTGATGGTGGCTTTGGTTATGATCCACTGTTTTGGTTACCTGATTTACAAGCCAGTGCGGCTAGTCTAAGCGCTGCTGATAAAAACAGCATCAGCCATCGTAGTCAGGCAATCCAGCAGCTATTGGCGCAGCTACCTTTATAAGTACCTTATAGCTATTCTATCTATAGCTATCCGTAAGTGCGCTTAATGCTCATAATGCGCTTACAACCTTATCGCTGTTTTTTATCCGTTATCTTATTTATTGAATACGAATATGGTCAAATTTTTATATAAAATTAAGTCATACAAGAGCAAGCAACATAAGGAAACATGCCATCAAAGAGATAATTTTTACTTTAATAAACAGATAGATTATACTGTTCTACTTTTAAAATTTTGTTGAAATCCGTTATTTGGCTGTATAATTCACCAAAAAGCGTTATTATGCGGTGCATTAACGGTTTATTATCGATATTTGATAGCATGGACAACCTCAGCAGATTCACCTTTTGGTATCAGCGGCGATTGCTACTGGCACTGAATTTGACGTTGTGCGCTATCGCTATCCCCTATTTATTTCAACGGCAGCCCGTCGTACATGCCCGTAATTTGAGGCGCGGTCTGTCTATTACCATTTAACCCTAAGTACTATTTCATTAATCAAACGTACTACTTAATCCTAAAGGTGTAATTAACATGGCTACAGATTTACAAGTCACAACCAACAAGCTATCTAATAAAGAAACCCAGCTAACGGTTAAAGTGCCCGTTGAAAAAATTCAAAACAAAGTTGAAGGCCGTATTCGCCAAGTTGCGAAAACCGCCAAGATTGACGGTTTCCGTAAAGGTAACGTCCCTATGTCACACATCCGCTCTCAGTACGGTGCTGGCATTCAACAAGAAGTTATCAACGATGTAATCCGTGATACTGTATTTGAAGCGATCAAATCTGAAGACATCCGTGCTGTTGGCATGCCTAACATCGACGACGTAAAACTTGAAGACGATTTCTTGGTATATCAAGCCACTGTTGAAATCTTCCCAGAAGTTGACGTACAAGGTATCGATGAGATCGAAGTTGAGCGTCACACTGCACAAGTGAGTGAAGAAGACGTTGACACCATGATCGAAAACCTACAAAAGCAACGTGAAGAGTTCGTTGAGAAAAAGGGCATGGCTGCGAAAGACAACCAAGTGACTTTTGACTTTGAAGGCTCTATCGACGGCGAAAAATTCGAAGGCGGCTCTGCTGAAGACTTTAAACTAGTTATCGGTAGCAACCAAATGATTCCAGGTTTTGAAGCTGGTATCAAAGGCATGAAAGCTGGCGAAGAAAAAATCATCGACGTAACTTTCCCAGAAGATTACCAAGCTGAGAACCTAGCTGGTAAAGAAGCTCAGTTCAAAATCAACGTAAAATTGGTTGAAAAATCTAAGCTACCTGAAATCAACGAAGAGTTCCTTGAGCTATTCGGCGTAAAAGAAGGCGGCGTTGAGAAGTTGAAAGAAGACGTACGCAAAAACATGGAACGCGAAATCAAAAACGCTGCGCGTAGCCAAGTTAAACAAGCAACTTTTGACGCATTGCTAGAAAAGAACGAGTTTGACGTACCAAACGCTATGCTAGAGCAAGAAATCGAGCGTCAACGCAACATGATGATGCAACGTTTTTCTCAGCAGTTCGGCGCGAATGCTGATAGCTTCGATAAAGACATGCTGCCAAATGAGCTATTTGAAGAGCAAGCGCTACGTGCTGCCCGTCTTGGCATCATCGTTGCCCGTGTTATCGATACCAAAGGCTTAGAAGTAGATCAAGAGCGTGTAGAAACCTTCATCAAAGAAGCCGCTGAAAACTACGAAGATCCAGCAGAAGTAATCGAGTACTACACCAATGACAAGCAGCAGCGCGCTAACATTGAGTCTGTTGTACTAGAAGACCAAGTAGTAGATTACTTGATCGCTCAAGGTAAAGTAACTGACAAAGAAGTTAGCTACCAAGACTTGCTAGCGGCTCAGCAACAACAGCAGCAAGCAATGTAATTGATACGACAAGCTGTCTTTTTAGATATGCTGTAGTCAGTTATCAAAACTAAAATGCGCCCCCGACCTTTTGATCGGGGGCGCATTTTTTATGGCGTTCGTTAACTAGATAAAATCAGTCACAACTATCAACTTTACAAACATCGAATCTATAAACATCGTACTCGTACTATAAAGCGCGCCTTACACCAAAACAGGCGCAAATACGGCGCTCAATCCTAGCAACACTAGCCCGCGCTGTAACCATAAGCTATCACTAAAGCGTTGCTGCAACTGCTGACTAACCAGCGTACCAACTGCATATAATGCTAGCATCGTGACCATCATCCCTGCATAAAATCCCAGCTGACCACTCACGCCAGCATTTGCTGGTACTTCCAGCGCATGTGCCATGCCATGAAAGACGGCCAAACCACCAAAACCAAACAATGACACCTGCTGAATGCTTGGCGTGCGTGCTGTATGAGTCTGCGCAGAGAATGCTTCTTGTCTGCTTTTCTGGCTCATCAAGACCATAGCCAATACAACCACCGACAGTGATATCGCCACTTCAATCAGCCCAGATGATGTAGCAAATGCGATACCGCCAATCAGCACGCCAGCCGTGCCCAATATCGCACCTAATGACAACCCTGCCGTCAATGACATCATGCCTAAGCGCTGCTTTTGTAGACCATAAAACAACATGCCCATGCCTACTGCCAAAAACAGATGATCAAGGCCAGTGACTGGATGCATCAGTCCTGCTTGCAACGTACCCAAAAACAATGGCGCTTGCGTGGTAGTGGAGTGAATATGACCTGAATGCGCCTGCGCCAATGACGGCAGCATTAGCGATGTCATCATCACAGCCGAACCAGACACGATATGACGAGCTGAGAGCACTTGTGAGAAGCGAGAGTTTTCGATATGAAGACCTTTTGTATACTGTGTCATGCGGGTTTTCCTTATTCTTTATATTTTAATGGTAAAAGCTCATCTGCTCTTTAGGCAAGCATGCCATGTTCTTTAATAAAGGCGATAATCTCATTTAACCCATCGCCTGTTTTCATATTGCTAAATACAAAAGGTTTGTCGCCACGCATTTTTTTGGCATCGCGTTCCATCACTTCCAGCGAAGCACCAACCATTGGTGCAAGGTCGGTCTTATTGATAATCAACAAATCAGACTTGGTAATACCGGGGCCACCTTTACGAGGTATCTTATCGCCTGCAGAGACATCAATGACGTACAAGGTCAAATCAGACAACTCTGGGCTAAATGTCGCAGCTAGATTGTCGCCACCTGACTCAATGATAATCAACTCCAACCCTTCAAAAGTTGCTTGTAGCTCAGCAATCGCAGTCAGATTAATAGAAGCATCTTCGCGGATAGCCGTATGTGGACAGCCGCCCGTCTCTACACCGCGGATACGCTCAGCAGGCATGGCATCATTGCGGGTCAAAAACTCTGAATCTTCTTTGGTATAGATATCATTGGTCACCACTGCCATATTGACCGTATCACGCAGGTTTTGGCATAGCCTTAATGTCAAAGCAGTCTTACCACTACCAACTGGCCCACCAATACCAAGGCGTAAGCACGATAAGGCAGAAGACGGTTTCTGGCTATCGCTATCAGTCTGTACGTCTGATGCAGCGTGAGAGTTTTTTGGTTTGAGCGGAGTTAGAGACATATTGATTTCCTAAAACAGTTTGTATATTAATAAGTATAAATAGAAATAAAAGTACAGTTATGAGCGGAACAACCGACTGTATTGCTCCTCATGCATGCTTGAGAGAATAGCCAAATTGGGCAAGTTATTAGAGATATTAAGCGATTCATAGAGGTCTTGGCATAGCTGCTGACAGTCCGACTCTTCACTATTACCTACAGTATTGGCCGTGTTTGTCGACATAACTAGAGCATCAAAGACATGCTGTACATCATCGCTTAAAGCATCAACCTGAGCACCCAAATCGCTTTGTAATTGCCACAGAATACGCTGACCTGCCATCTGTCCTAGCGGCACTGTCTTCACAGCAGCGAGCACCATGTTCTCTAATTGCGCAAATCCATAAGTAGTCATTGACTGCGCTAGTGGCAGCTGCCAATGCTGAGCAATATGAGCAAATAGCGGCAAAAATCCATCTTCAGGTATTTCGACCGGTATGCCAAGACTCAGGACTTCGTTGAGCCAAGACACCATGGCTTGTGCCAACTGCTGCGACTCCAGTACAAACTCTTTACTCTCTAGGCCAGCGTGATAATCATGTGCTAAATTTGCTGCTAGCGCTTCATGACCTTGGCTGAGTGCGCACATTATCAGCCCTAATACAGGCAGCTCGTAGCCAACCACTGCAAGCGCTAGATAGTCCTGCATAAATGTAAGCGTACTGGCTTCATCAGAGACAACCCCAGACTCAATCGCTGACTCCACACCTTGCGAATAGGTATAGCTACCAATCGGCAAATTGCTCGATGCCAGCATCAGTAGCTGTCCAAGTTGGGCAGACTGAGTAGGCTGAGCACTGGTATTAATCATCATTTGAACGACCTACAGGCGCATCATGATGACTATGGCTATGTTGATGTCCGTGGCTGTGGCTTTCATCATGGCTATGACTTTCCTTATGACTATGAGAGTCACTATGCGAATGTGCATGGGAGTGAGAGTGGCCATGCGAATGCCCTTGACCCTTTTGATAAGCGCCTGTTTCGGGTTCGAATGGCACTGAGGTAGACTCGATATGTAGACCGAGGTTTTCTAACATTTGTGCAAGTACATGATCGTTTTCAAAGTACAGCGCATAGCCTGCCTCACCCTGATCAAAACTGTGGTCAAACATCAATGGCACATGACGATTGCCCAAATGATAAGCCCCTTTCATTAGTAGAAAGTCATTGTCAGCAGTCACCTTAGTCACCGCTTGCGGCTTGGCGATGACTTGCATCAACTCCCCTGATGCATTGATAAGGACGTCATCTCCTTTTAAGACGCCTGTACGAGGTAGGTCAACACCAACTGCCTCACCTGAAACAGTAATGGCTCTAAAGCGGGAATGCTGACGAGTATCAAAATCTAATAGCAGGTAATCATCGGCTTTATACTGTTCTACCAATTGTGCTTTTTGGACATCGCTAGGCGCACTTAGACGGGTATTAAATATTTTCATTATTATTCTCTGGCTGTTGTTGCTCAAACTATTGGTCAATAGTATTGATGATAAAAGTGTTGGGAATAAAGATATGATCTCACTCAAGAAACCAACTGATCATTGGCATACATGGTTTATGGCTCACTGTCCTAGAGAACCTATAAACGTGCATCATAAGCTCTAAAATAAAAAGTAACGCTGTGCCATGGGTAATACATCAGCTGGCTCACAGGTGAGTGTCTTACCATCAGCGCGTACTTCATAGGTCTCAGGATTGATATCCATATCTGGGCAGTAGCTGTTAAAGCGCATATCGCTTTTACGAATTTTACGGATGCCATGTACGGGCTGAATGACTTTGGTCAATTCAAGCTGCTTATCTACTTGTTTGTCGATCGCCGCTTGCGACATAAAGGTAATGCTGGTTTGGGCAACCGATTTTGGATATGTCGCAAACATAGGACGATAATGCACAGGCTGAGGAGTAGGAATAGAGGCATTAATATCGCCCATCGGTACCGCAGCGATGAGTCCACCTTTGATAATGCATTCAGGCTTTACCCCAAAAAACTTGGGCGACCATAGCACCATATCTGCCCATTTTCCCACTTCGATTGAGCCGACCATATCGCTAATACCGTGAGTAATCGCAGGGTTTATTGTATATTTTGCGATATAGCGTTTGATACGGAAGTTATCGTTGCCCGCGCTTTGGTCATAGTCTGTCAAAGTGATGTACTGCTTCTCATCTTCAATGATGGCCGTTGCATCTGGCGCTAGATGGCCACGTTGAACTTTCATTTTGTGCGCGGTTTGCCATGTACGGATGACTACTTCACCCACCCGTCCCATCGCTTGTGAATCGCTACTCATCATCGAGATGGCACCCAAATCATGCAAGATATCTTCTGCGGCAATGGTTTCTTGACGAATACGGCTTTCAGCAAAGGCCACATCTTCAGCAATAGCAGGACTTAGGTGATGACAAACCATCAGCATATCGAGATGCTCATCAATAGTATTGACGGTGTATGGGCGCGTTGGGTTGGTTGAAGATGGCAGCACATGCGACTCGCTAATAGCCTTTAGAATATCAGGCGCATGGCCACCACCTGCCCCTTCAGTATGAAAAGTATGGATACAGCGGTTTTTAAAAGCAGCGAGCGTACTTTCGAGATAGCCACTTTCATTTAAAGTATCGGTATGAATAGCTACTTGCACATCATAGTCGTCAGCGACACTCAAGCAGTTATCGATGGCTTGCGGGGTTGTACCCCAATCTTCATGTAGCTTTAGCCCTACGGCACCTGCTTCGATTTGTTCAGCGATGGGTTCTGGTACACTCACATTTCCTTTGCCCAGTAATCCGATATTCATGGGAATACTGTCCGTAGACTTTAGCATTGAGGCAATATGATAAGCCCCTGGCGTACAAGTAGTCGCGAGAGTTCCTTGAGCTGGCCCTGTGCCGCCGCCCAGCATCGTCGTAACTCCTGACATAAGCGCTGTCTCGCATTGCTGAGGTGCGATAAAGTGGATATGACTATCGACGCCACCTGCTGTCAGAATTTTACCTTCACCAGCTATAATCTCAGTAGCACCGCCAATCGCAATATCGATGGCAGGCTGGATATCAGGATTGCCCGCTTTTCCAATAGCACTGATACGACCATCTTTGATACCGATATCCGCTTTATAGATGCCTGTATAGTCAACGACCAATGCATTGGTAATAACCGTATCGGCAACTTCCGCACCCAGCAATTGTCCTTGTCCCATACCATCACGGATGACTTTACCACCGCCAAATTTAACTTCTTCACCTTTAATTTCAACAGGCTTGCTACTACTCTCACCACTTTGCGACGTATCTGCTTGATCAACAGCAGTATCTTTATGACTGGTTAAATCTGCTTCAACCTGTAGCCAAAGCTCGGTATCGGCAAGACGGACTTTATCGCCTGTTGTAGGACCAAAATGCTCAGCATAAATACGACGACTGACTCGCTTTTGCGAAGTAGTGGTTACCTTTTTATCAGTGACGCTCTCTGATGCTTTGTCTGGATGAGCTGCGCCCATGACACGCCCAGCAAAACCATATACATCTTGCTTGCCAGCGTATGCCACCAATTCCACTTCCCGCGATTGACCAGGCTCAAAACGTACAGCGGTGCCAGAGATAATATTTAGGCGAAACCCCCGAGTTTGCTCTCTGTCAAAACTCAAGGCATCATTGACTTCATAAAAGTGATAATGCGAGCCAATTTGGATAGGTCTATCACCAGTATTACTCACACTGATAGTCTGCACCTGTCGCCCTTGGTTTAAGATAATATCGCCATCTTGGATATGGTATTCGCCTGCTTGCATGGTAGCCGCCTTATTTTATAGTGAGCATTTCAGTGCTACAATAATGGTATACAGCGTTACACAATGGGATTATGTACTGTGACCAGTTTGGTGCCATCAGGAAAGGTCGCCTCGATTTGCACTTCATCTACCATCTCTGCGACACCTTCCATGACATCATCAGCAGACAAATACGTAGCACCCTCACTCATCAGCTCGGCAACTCTTTTACCATCTCGTGCGCCTTCCATCAGTAGCATACTGATATAAGCGATCGCTTCGGGATAATTGAGTTTAACACCGCGATTTTTGCGACGCTCAGCCACCATACCAGCGGTAAATAGCATGAGTTTATCTTTTTCTGTTGGGGTCAGGTGCATGATAATTCCTTGTTGTACTTATCATTATATTTATAGCAGATTAGAGATTTTCACAGCATTAAATATCGATTAAAAACAGTCGCAATATATCTTAGTGTCATTATTTAAAGTGGCCATATTAAGTGTCCCAAATACGTGGGCGACAGGGCTCAAGTTGCCACCAATATTCGCGTAAGACCTCTCTCAGCTGATAAAAAGCTTCAAAACAACCACGTACATCTGAGCCAATATAGCGGATATTAATCGCTTGGCAATTATGAGTGCAGTAGACAGGCAGTTGTGCTCGAGCAATAACTTGACGTAATGCTGCTACGGTGTTGTCTAGATAGCGGGTTAATGACTGCTTGATAGTCGCTTGGGCTGTTTCGGTCGATTGCGTGGTTTGTGACGCGGAGAGTGCAAGATTGTCATGGACATCGCTTAAGCTTGGTACTGCCCAAAACGATCCATAAATATGCTGGTTCGCTAGTCCTAAATTTGAGGTAAACCAGCGATTTTGTGCTGCCTGCGCCACTCGCTCAGCAACGATAACCTTACCATCTCGGTAGATGTTCAATCCAGTATGATAACGCCCTTGCAAAAACTGCTCGTCGTAAGCTTGCCGCCCAAATACGCTAATCTCCCATGTCAGTAGACTAGATGAATCCGTCAAATCGAAACGGCTCACTGCATGCATATTGGCTTCGTTATAAATGATACTCTCTTGCGGCAGCCATTCTAATCGGGTATGTGCTGCGAGGTTGGCCTGTACATGTTGGCTTGCATAGGCAGCTATTTCATTTTGATCCATACTTTGGTGAGTGTCGTTGTCGCTCAACGGAGCTTTATGTTTTTGACTAACACTGTCCTTACCGTACCACTTACCTGCCCCTGGTGTGGTGATAACAGCGTGGCTGCCACTATCTAAGTTTAGGTCTATGGTCAGCGTATCACCGCCTGCGATACCGGCTGGCGGGTACAACATCAGTATGTGACAAATACCCTGCTGTACGCTTGGCTCAGGATACAGAGCACGCTGTACCATCAAGGCACCCGTATGCTTACGATGATAAAGCCGCGTTTTTGAGTTATCAGCCGTACCCTCTTTGGCCGTACTTGTACTGCTAACAGTGTCAAAGCTTAATGCTAAAGAAGAGGCCCAACTCATTTTGTATACTCATTTACCAATTAAATATGTTTCAGTATTTTATGTGACAACTCTCATTTACTATCCGTTAAAAACTCTATTGCTAATCGTTAATTACAGTTCATTAACTACAGTAATGTCAGAATAACAGCGAAGAAATACAGCCTACACCATTTATCGTGCCTAGCGCACCACTATAAATAAAAGCGTCAATGTTTTTATTGATACAAGCACTGTGCCAACTCTTGATAGCAGATAATCAAATAGACAACCTTACCGACTCAAAACTTTGATTTGTCTGCGCTTTTTTCTATTTAACTTAAATGATAAAAATAACCGTATATTTCCAGCTATTTTCTAAACGTTTTTTGAGCCTCAGTCATTTATAAAATCAGCAGATATTTGCACCAAAACGGTACATTTTGTCCATAACGGTGCATTTTTTAGCGTTATTGTTAGCGCAATACTCTCTGAGGACATTAGATAAGCAAAAATACTAAACGCATAACTATTTGCAGGCTTAGTCAGTAAGATAGGTGGATTATAGGGCTATTAATCAGGTATTCTATGTTAAAAAGTCAGGTCAGACATGATTTACGCTATTTGTATCGATACAGATACTGTCGATACAGGTACTATCAATATCTGTATGACTTGATAATAGATAAGATAGTATTTATCTACTTTTAGACGTATTTTTAGTATAAGTTTCAATATAAGCAATGAGTCCTAGCAATATCGTAGGGTCAGTTTTTCACCTATTTTATGTACAAACCCATTTTATAGGCTTGAATAGTGAGCGCAGCCCCCTTATAAACAACCCATTAGTCAAAAACTACTAGACAATAAAATCATTCAATCCATTTTTATTTTATACATTTATCGATAGGACTTTTCTATGACAGATTATGATCGCATCACTGCCAACCCGCATTTTGATATGCTGATGAGTGCGCACAAAGAAGTACAGACCACACAAGCGGCTTTAGTACCTATGGTGGTTGAACAGTCCTCACGCGGTGAACGCTCGTTTGATATTTTTTCACGTCTATTACGTGAGCGCGTTATCTTTTTGACCGGTCAGGTCGAAGACAACATGGCTAACCTTATCGTTGCCCAGTTGCTATTCTTAGAAGCTGAAAACCCTGACAAAGATATCCATTTGTATATCAACTCACCAGGCGGCTCAGTAAGCGCTGGCTTGGCTATTTTCGATACCATGAACTTCATCAAACCTGAAGTATCTACTATCTGTATGGGCGGTGCTTACAGCATGGGTTCATTCCTATTGGCCGCTGGTCAAAAAGGCAAGCGCTACTCACTTGCTAATGCTCGTGTCATGATTCACCAGCCTTCAGGCGGCGCGCAGGGTCAAGCAACTGATATCGAAATTAACGCTCGTGAAATCCTTAAAACTCGTGCACGTCTAAATAGTATCTTAGCTGAGCGCACTGGTCAGCCAGTAGAGAAAATCGAAAAAGACGTTGAGCGTGATTATTGGTTAGATGCACAAGAAGCCAAAGAGTATGGTTTGGTTGACGAAGTATTAGAGCGTCGTCCTGAATCTTTGTAATCTAAGCATTAACGTGATGCCTCTTCATTGAGAGTGCAATCATAAGACCTTTTATAGTTTATTTGCCGTACAGTAAACCGTTATCAATGTCATACCTGACCATTAGAAGGTATGACCATTGAATGAATACGATAATCGATATACTACAAATAAACTAACCAGTTTTAAATTTTAGGAGCGCCTTTTATGGCAGAAGATAATACCCCGCAGTGTTCGTTTTGCGGTAAAGCCAAAAGCGATGTACAGCAATTGATTGCTGCTGACGATGCCAATATCTGCAATGAATGTATCGAGCTATGTACTGACTTAATCGCAGACAGCGCAGAGCACGGTGATGATGATAGCGAAGTAGACACTTCTTGGGTCAATAAAAAACTACCAACGCCAAAAGAGCTGCGTGCCAAGCTTGATGAATATGTCATCGGTCAGGACGCTGCCAAAAAAGCATTGGCTGTGGCCGTCTATAACCATTACAAACGTCTAAAAGTTAGCCAGACGCTAGCCAACGACAGCAAAAAAGCCAAGATCGGCGCTGACGATGCAATGGTAGAATTGGCTAAGAGTAATATCCTGCTAATCGGTCCAACTGGTTCTGGTAAGACGCTACTTGCGCAAACCTTAGCTCGTCTATTAGATGTGCCTTTTGCGATGGCTGATGCCACGACATTGACCGAAGCTGGTTATGTTGGTGAAGACGTTGAAAACATCGTACAAAAGCTCCTTCAAGCTTCTGACTATGATGTGGCCAAAGCTGAGCAAGGTATCATCTATATTGATGAAATCGACAAAATCAGTAAAAAAGGCGACAACCCATCTATCACTCGTGATGTATCAGGTGAAGGTGTACAGCAAGCGTTGCTAAAGCTAATCGAAGGTACTGTGGCTGCTATCCCGCCGCACGGTGGTCGTAAGCACCCGCAGCAAGAGCTGATCCAAGTTGATACCAGCAACATCCTAATCATCGTCGGTGGTGCATTTGCTGGACTTGATAAAGTCATTCAGCAACGTACCGAAAAAGGCGGTATTGGTTTTAACGCTGATGTCAGCTCAAAAGATGACAGCCGTCGCAGCTCAGACTTGCTACAAGAAGTCGAGCCAGAAGATTTGATCAAGTTTGGTCTGATTCCTGAGCTAATCGGTCGTCTGCCAGTACTTGCAGCGCTAAAAGAGCTTGATGAAGAAGCACTGGTACAAATCTTGACGGAACCTAAGAACGCACTGGTAAAACAGTACAAGTACTTGTTCGATATGGAAGGTGCTGAGATTAGCTTCACGCAAGAAGCACTTGATGCCATTGCCAAAAAAGCTATGGAGCGTAAAACTGGTGCACGTGGTCTACGTTCTATCGTAGAAAACGCTCTGCTTGAGACCATGTACGAGCTGCCCTCTATGGAAAATGCCAAGACCGTTATGGTTGATGCAGAAGTCATCAATGAAGGCAAAATTCCTAAAATTGCTTAATACATAGTGGGACTAAGATGACTCGTTATTAGTAATGAGTTATTCAAAAAAGCGTCTGGCCTTATAAGCCACGGCGCTTTTTTTATGTCTATGGATGGCTTAAATTATTTATCAAAAATTCGATTAACCTTTATATTCTAGTAGCACTTAACAGCATAGAGCTCTAGAAATAATTGACGCTCCTTATCACAAAATGACAGCAGCGTTTATCAATCGCAAGCAGACCTCATCACTAATCATGCTAATGTAGATAGTCTATTGCGACCTTTATTCTACTGCTATGTTCCAACGTCTATGGCACCTATGAATATCCACTCTTAATAATACAAAGGATTGTTTATTATGCTCAACCATGTGACTGCTATGGCGACTTCATTGCGCCAACATCTACCGTTTTCCTCTAACCGTACTTCATTGGATGACTCGGACGTTGCATCCTACTACCGAAACCATGTCGCTGCTATCACAGGCGCAGGTTCGGGTATGGGACGTGAGCTGGCCATTCATTTAGCAAAAATGGGCTGTCATGTTGCACTATCGGACATCAATCCTGAACAGCTAGCAGCGACCAAACAGTTACTTGCCAATTATGATGTCAACGTCACTATAACCGTACTCGATGTGTCAGACAATACAGCGGTGGAAGCATGGGCTGATAGCGTGATGGCAGAACATGGCAAAGTAAATTTCGTCTTTAACAATGCAGGTGTCGCACTCTACTCTACCGTCGAAGGCAGTAGTATTAGTGAGCTTGAATGGGTAATGAACATTAATTTTTGGGGCGTGGTTTACGGCACTAAGGCATTTTTACCGTTAATCAAAAACAGCGTTAAACAGAGCCAATTTGGCGAACATGGACATATTATTAATATCTCAAGTCTGTTTGGTTTGACCGCTCAGCCATCACAGTCAGCCTACAACTCTAGCAAATTTGCCGTACGCGGCTTTACAGAGAGTTTACGCCAAGAGCTAAATATCCAGAACTGCGGGGTATCAGCGACTTGTATCCATCCGGGCGGGATCAAAACCAATATCGCCAACAGCGCGCGCGGTAATGAGAGCATCCATGATATTGGGATGAGTACTGGGCCCAAAGCCATCAGAAGTTTTAATAAGTTTTTAAAGTTCGATGCCAATGAAGCGGCTTGGATTATCCTACAGGCAGCAGCGACTAATCAGCAGCGCTGCTTAATTGGTAACGATGCCAAGATGATTGATGCCATCCAACGTGTATTTCCATCACACTATAGTCAAGTGCTGAACGACTTCCATCAACTGTCCCGCAAACTAAAACCACGTCGTCATAAGAAGCTAAAGACCGTTAAATAGTATGCTGTAAACATTTCCTATTTCATGAGAAATTGATGAATTTATATATAAAAAGCCTAGCTATAGTCGTAGCTGGGCTTTTTTAAGCATTGTTATTGCTGATTAAGGATAAGACTAAGTTTTAAGATTGTTGATGATATTTTAGTTCAACCTTCCAAGCATTAAGGCAGCTTCATATCACCAGCGACCAACCAGCCCATACGGCGCATGATGTAAGCCACTAACCCTGCAATCACCGCAGGTAATATAAACATCAATAGAATAATCGCTGTCCATAGTTGACCGGTGCTCATGATTTCTTGTGATGCCTCAATAACCCCAAACACACCGACCAAACCAGCAGTACCCATACCCGCCCCTGTCGCGGTACAAGCTAATCCAAAACCAACGGTCGCGATAGGCCCAACGATAGCGCTAGCAATGACAGCAGGTAGCAGAACGATAGGTTTTCTGAGCACATTAGGGATTTGCAGCATACTGGTACCCAAGCCCTGAGAGATGACGCCACTAACGCCATTGTCTTTAAAACTGGCAACAGCAAAGCCAATCATGTGCGCAGCACAGCCAACTACTGCAGCCCCGCCAGCCAAACCACCGAGTCCAATAGCAATACAAATGGCCGCACTTGAAGTTGGCAATGTCAATAAAACACCAACTACGACGGCAATAATGATACCCATTAGAAGTGGCTGTAATTCAGTAGCGGCTTGAATACCCTTACCGATAGCAGCGACCCCTGCTACGATAGGCGGATTAAGCAAGGCGCAAACTAGAAGAGCAATACCGCATACAACCAAAGGCACTAATAAAATATCTAGCTTAGTCTTACCCGCGATCCAAGTGCCAGCGCGATAAGCAAACACAGAAGTCAGATAAGCACCGATTGGATTACCCGGCAGTGCTACAAAGGTTGCAGGCCCACCCACTTGCGGCGTAAAAAGCGTGCCTGCCATTAGTGCTTCAGAATGGGCACCAAGCATACCTGCTACAAGGCAGCTAAGCATCACTAGCGTTGGCGCTTTGAGATAGTAAGCGATACCTACGCCGATACCAGCACCCATTAATATCGAGGCAAGTTTCCCGACCGCGACCAATGCCGGCAAACCTAACCAACCACCGATTTGCGAGATAATCAGACCTGCGATCAACGTGACAAATAGCCCTAAAGCCATACCAGTAAAAGCATCGATAAAGTATTTTTGAAAGAACGCTTTAATGATGCTTGCTTGCGGTGTTACTGAGTTAGATACGGTCATAACCATACTCTTAATGGACGTTTAATAGGATAAAATAGCTAGAAAGCTTTTGATAAAATAAAGAGATAAAAAAAGCGTCATTACGACGCTTTTTTAATAAATACAATAACTGTAAACGACTGAACCTAGCGACGCTGTTCAACGATAATAGAGTCTATACCATTGTTTTGTAGGCGCTGCTGTGCTGTCGTTACTGCTTGACGGTTATTCAGTGGACGCGAGATGACTTGATAAATTGGCAAGCCATTGCCCGTCGTGTTTTTAACCACGCGAGCATCGACACCCGCCATCAGTACTTGCGCACGGCGACGATCCGCTTCATCTGCATCACTAAAGCTATTGATCTGCAAGATGTAGGTCGCCGCAGGTTTGGCAGCTTGGATGCTTGCCGTAGCTGCTGCATTGTTATTGCGGGTTGTAGCGTTGCTAGTAGCAGGCGGCGTACCATCATAGGTTGCATCTTCTTCAACGACAACGATATCCTCACTCGACCCAGCATTATTACTACCAGCAGGTTCGACAGTCGCATTTTCCGAACCACCGAAGCTGCCCGTTGCTGTACTGCCTGCATCGCTATCTGGTTGAGTCACGACGACGTCTGGTTCAAACACACCGATATCGCCTATTTGATCATTATCAATGTCAGCGATATCTTCGTCAGGGATGGTTGCCATCTCTTGATTTGGCAAGATATCGTAGAACTCATAATCGCCATTATCGGTATCAGTATCCACACGTGGTTGTACTTGGCGATCAGAATCGTTCTCAGCACTACCATCAGCGGGACTGAAATTGAATAATGGTGAGAGGTAGATAAATACCCCAATCATAAGGGTCAATATGGCCCCAACAAACATCCACAATAAGCCTGATACGCTACTTGATTTGCGCTTTTCTGTTGCGCCTTTAGGTTTTTTGGCTAGCATGGATCTCGTTCTCCCTACTGGATTTAACTATCATCATCGAATTAATGCTATCAGCTGTCTATACTCATGTCACATATTAGAAAAGCACTACATGCTAGACGGTGCAGACAAGCCAAGCAGACTAAGCCCATTCGCTAATACCTGTCTAACGGCTTTAGATAAACGTAAACGTGCTTGCATTAAGTCTAGCTCATCTTGACTTGGCGTTTCACCTGATGTCAGGCTCATAGGCAAGATACGATTGGTGTCATACCAACCATGGAACAATGCCGCTAGCTCTTTTAGGTAGTTGGTCAAGACATGTGGCTCGTAACCAGTCGCTGCACGAAGTAACGTCGCCGGATAGCCTGCTAACAGTTTAATCAGCTCGTCTTCGTTTGGTGCGCTTAGCAAATCTTGATGTGCCAAACCAACGGCATCATCTACGGTTAAATCGTAAGTTGCCAGTTTTTCTAGCACACGGCAAACGCGCGCATGAGCATACTGGATATAATAAACTTGATTGTCTTTGCTTTGTGATTTGGCAAGTTCTAAATCAAAATCAACATGCACTTCAGGCTTACGCGCTACATAGTAGAATCGTGCAGCATCGTTGCCGACTTCTGCACGTAGCTCACGCAAGGTCACAAACTGACCAGAACGCGAAGACATTTGTACCTTTTCACTACCGCGCCATAACGCGACAAACTGTACAAGTACCACATCAAGGCGTTCAGCATCAATACCAAGAGCCAATAGAGCGGCTTTTACGCGTGGGACATAACCATGGTGGTCTGCGCCCCAAACATTAATGACTTTATCAAAGCCGCGATCAAACTTGTTCTTATGATAAGCGATGTCAGAAGCGAAATACGTTGATTGACCATTAGCACGGCGTACAACACGGTCTTTTTCATCGCCGAAATCAGTCGACTTAAACCAGATGTTGCCATCTTTTTCATATAGGTAGCCTTTGTCATCTAGTATCTGTAGAACTGGCTCAATCTCGCTATCGATAGATCTTTCGCTAAACCAGCACTCGTAGCTCACGCCAAAGTCGTTTAAGTCGTCTTTGATATCCGCCAAAATACTGCTCAATGCTGCGTTTAAAAATAGCGCGTAGCTATCACCTAGCAGAGACTTACTATTGGCAATCAAACCATCGATGTGTGCTTCTTTATCGCCTGAGATGACGGTTTTTTCGCCATCAGCATTAATCTCAAACTTGGCATCTTCTGGCACATCTTTGGCAACGTCTGCAAAACTATGTACGTAGCTATCGCCATGCTGTGTTTTTAGCGTCTGTGCGATGTCACTGACATAGTCACCTTGATAGGCGTTAACTGGGAAAGTTATCTCTTCACCATTTAGCTGTAGATAGCGCAAATATGTACTGGTGGCTAAGATGTCCATTTGACGACCAGCGTCATTGACATAATATTCACGCGTGACGTCATAGCCGATCGCTTCTAGCAGGTTAGCGACACTCATGCCAAATGCAGCACCGCGACCGTGACCGACGTGCAGACTGGACGTTGGGTTAGCAGAAACGAATTCAACTTGGACTTTTTGACCATCGAACTGATTGCTCAAGCCAAAGCGATCTTGCAATGTAAAGATATCGTCCAATACAGAAAATTTAGCTTCCGAGTTTAAGAATACGTTGATAAACCCTGGTCCTGCGATTTCTACTTGGCGAATATCTTGATTGTCAGGCAATGCGCTGACGATTTTTTCAGCAAGTTGACGCGGGTTAGCCTTGGCCGCTTTCGCTGCCGTTAGCGCGATATTACTGGCAAAATCACCGTGACTTAAATCTTTTGTACGGGTGATTTGACTATTATTTTGCCAATCGCTTGGTAGCGTACCATCTGCTTGTAGGGTTTGAATTGCATCGTTAAATAGGGATGCAAGCGTATCAATTTGGGCTTGTGACATAGGAATTTGAACTCAATTAAATAAACAACAAAAACGGTGCGAATGCGAGCAATCGATAACTGCTTATTATAATAGCGACCGACATTGCAGGGATAGAATAATGTAAAAAGATAAGTAACCTGTAAATATAACAATCTTTGCGCTTTATTGCACCATTTGCGCCAAAATTAGCACTAAAATCTTACCGTTATCAGGATTTGGGCTGACTAATATCAATGATGCAAAACTGATAAATAACCCATAACGTGAATTGTAGCGTTACTGTTGCTCAATACTGGGCAGTCGTTTATACCTGACTGCTTCCACGTTATAATAATGGTTTGTACGGCTCTTCTAAAATATAGAAGACACGTTACTACTCTATTATAGGATTACGCCATGTTTGCTATTGCCGCCAGTACTGTCACCAGTTGGGGACTGTACGTCTTGTTGCCGATATTCATCGCTTTCTTGTTTTTTATTATGTGGGATATCTCTAAAACGTCTGAAGCTGGGCGCGCTGGTACTTTTTGGATATTCTTAGCACTAGGCGCAGGTTCTGTTGGTTTTATCCTTAAGATAGTCATGGAAGTCGCTTTCAAAAAATGGTTAATCTAATTAGCCATTTTTATCACTATTCTTTGATATCGCTTAAAACATGAGTAGCAAAACTAAAAACGTAATATACAGCCTATGACTGCTGCGCTTGATAAGGTGTCAGTCATTTGAATCAGGGCCTTTTAAATCAAGGCTTCTTAGATCAAAGTCTTCTAAATCAAAAAGCTACTGAGCCCTAGCATCATTTCTTATAACCTGACTCACATACGTTGGTAGGTCCCACGCTCCACCAGCAAAACCTCGGCACATGCCCGTACTAGACTCTTCACTCTTAGCAAATGTCTCACCATTCCATATCCATGCAGTACGGCTCCAGCAATCACCAATGCCTCGGTCTTTGTGAGTGGCGGAAATCTCACCATCAAAATAATCATTCCCTGCTGTCGTGATAAGTATAGGCTTGCTAGGTTTTGTATTATCAATGAGCCAATAGCCGTTACTGGAATTGTAAGCACCTAGCCAGCAAGTATGCGCGGCTAACGTATAGCTATCATCAACTGGTATAAATTCCCAACCAAGCATCGTAGAGCCATACTCTGACATTCGCTGATATGTTTCAGTTTTTGGGTTAATCAGCTCACAGTCGCCCATCTCGTCCTTGGACCCTATAAGCTGCTCATCGTTAATATCGACCCAGTTATCAATATTTTTCTGAAAATACGCCAGCTTTGATGGAGCAAGTGTTTTGTTGTCTTTTGCTGAATACGCAAATGCTTTTTGAATGATTGGTTTTGGTAGAGCTGCTTTAGGACGTTGACGATTTGGATTATTCTTACTGATCAATGCTATCGGCGTCCCTACCCGACCTTGCACATCGTCTAGTTTGAGCAATACTGCTGATACACCTTTATCGCTGATCTGCCAGTGGTTATCGCCCGCTCTAATTTCTATCTTGGTCGCGATACGAGCATGATCAAGCAGCGCCTGCGTCTGCTTGGCTGACAAGTCGTATAGTAGACTGTCTTCTTTATTGGGCTGTATCACACCATAGTTTTTGTTATTCAGCCAAAGCTCAGCACGCTTCAGCTCACCTATCGGCACTTCTGAGACAAACTGAATTTGCGCTTTTGGTAGAGCTACTTTTGGCAATGCTGTGAACAATATTGAAGCAGGCTCATCTATTAATGCTTCACTGGCGTAACCAGCAGCTCGACAAGTCCGCGTATTATCACAAACCACCTGCCAGTCATCTTGTACAAAGCCCCAGCCTTCCGATACAGTTCCATAACCTGCCATAGCAGGTAGCGATAGCAAGCTGATGGTAGCTACAATAAAAGTCTTCAATGTCTTCATAATGCTTTCCTTATGTTAGCTACCACCATCAATGCTATTTTTTGGCAATCAAAGTCGCACGCATGGGAGCAGGATATCCTTCGACGGTCTTAGTAAAATCATTAGGATCTAAAAAATCTGCTAACGAATGATAGGTCATCCATTCGGTTTGTCGTTGTTCCTTAGTCGAGGTTACTGCTACATCGGCGCAGCGCACGTCTGAAAATCCTGCTTTCTCTAACCAGCCAATTAATGCCGCCACCGATGGTAAGAAATAGACGTTATTCATCTGCGCATAGCGATCGTGCGGTACCAGTACAGTATTAGCATCACCTTCAATGACCAGCGTCTCAAGTACCAGCTCACCACCTTTGACTAACTGTCCTTTAAGCTGTTGTAAATGCTCAAACGGTGATTGACGATGATAAAGTACGCCCATGCTAAATACGGTATCAAACAGCTGACTGTGCTCAGGTAAGGCTTCAAGCGGTACAGGAATATAATGCGTACGGTAACGGCCTGTATCACTAGCATCTGCGGCACCAACGAAATGACGAATCGCCATAAACTGATGATAAAACAAACATGACGGATCAATAATAATAACCGTATCTGCGCCAGCCCCTGCCATGCGCCAGCCGTGATAACCAGAGCCACCGCCCACATCCAATACGCGGCGACCGTCCAATCTACTTAAATGCGGCGCAACACGTTTCCATTTCCAATCACTGTGCCACTCGGTATCAATCTTAATACCTGACTCATCCTCGCCGATTTGACCGCCAATCTGAAATGGGCCTTTACGCCATGGCATCAACTGCTTTAATAGTGCCGTCGTTTGTTTGCGCTGAGACTCATTTAGATCTGCCTCAATCGTCAATGTATCGCTGTTTAGATCGACATGATTGACAGTTAAGCTTGGCAAACGAGCGACTGACGCTTGGTAGGCAGGCGCGTGCGCATAGTTGGCTTTGTCTTTTATGTCACCTAGCCATGTTGGTAATTGCTTGAGCCATTCATAAGCGCTCGGCTGCTGCTGTGCCAGCTCCAGTAGGGTTAGATACAATTCGCGTTCGGCGTTGATGATAGTGTCGTTGAGCATAAAAGCAGGTTACCGTATTGATTAAGAAATAACTGTGTTAAAAGTAAGTATTATTTAAACGCCACAATAGAGACAAAATTCAAAAACTGAAACCACGTCAGATGACGCGCAAAACCAACCTGATTTAACCGTGCATGATGCTCATCTAACGTGTCAGTAATGAGGACATTTTCTAACGCATTACGCTTGCCGCTGATTTCCATTTCGGTATAGCCATTGGCACGTTTAAAGTCGTAATAACGCTCTACCAACCACGCATCATACTGCTCATCAAACGCATGGGTTTTTTCAGTCAGTACCAATATACCGCCTTCGCTCAATGCCGCATAAATTTTCTCTAATACCGCGACTCTATCAGCAGCTGGCAAAAATTGTAACGTCAAGTTCAAAATCACCATATCGCACGGCTCAAGCTCAATATCGCGGATATCTGCTGTGATTACTTCGATGTCATGCTCAGGATAATTCTCACTCAGTAGCGTGGTCGCCTCTGTCGTCATCGCAGGCGAGATATCAATTGCTTTAATCTGTAAGTCTTGTGAGTCGAACTCACCCGCTAGCGTCATACTGGCTGCACCCAGTGAACAGCCCAAGTCATAAACACGACTAACGCGTTGACCGCTATCGCTCTGCTGACGATACTTGCAATGACGACGGGCGAATATAGGCAGCATCGCCAGTACCTGTCCATAACCGGGTACACTGCGGCGAATCATATCTGGGAAACAAGCCACCACTTGCTCATCAAATGAAAAGCGTGCGGCCTTATCCAGTGGCGTAGTAAACGGTTTATCAAATAGGGTGTCATGTTTGATAGCAGGCTGGGATTGGCTCATGGGACGACTCGTTTTTAGAATAGAACTGAAATTAAGAATTACTTGGTGTTTTGCTTGGTAGTTTCGCTTGTCATTGTCAGTTGAAAACTAAGCAACGTAGCAAAAGCCCATTATAACATTACTGTTTGTTACTTATCGCCTTTGGCTTGCCTGCTAAGCTGAATAAATAGTGTTAAAGGTAATGAGGCGTTTGAAAGAAGCATTGAAAAACGAGAGTATCACTACCAAATATAGCGCTTGACCCATATTTATAATAATAGGAAAAAATTATGCAAACGATCGTATTAGGTGGCGGCTGCTTCTGGTGCACCGAGTCTGTATTTTTATCGGTAAAAGGTGTGCAATCTGTCGTCTCAGGCTACATGGGCGGCGATGCTGTCTCTGCTAATTATGAAGCGGTCTGTAGCGGTACGACTGGCCATGTCGAAGTCATCAAAGTCGAATTTGATGAGGCTATTGTCCCGTTAGAAGTAATACTCGATGTCTTCTTTGCCACGCACGATCCCACCACGATGGATCGTCAAGGCAATGACGTCGGTAGTCAGTATCGCAGCGTGGTCTTTTACACCGAAGACAGTCAAAAACCGACTGTTGACCGTACTATTAACAAATTACGTGATATGGGTGTCAATGTGGTGACGGAAGTACATCCTGCCGTTGAGTTCTATCAAGCAGAAGACTCACATCAAGATTTCTTCAACAGAAATCCAGGACAGGCTTATTGCAACTTTGCCATTCCACCAAAGCTTGCCAAACTGCGTAAAGAATTTAGCAAATATATGGTTAGTTAAATGAGGGTTCGCTAAGTTGAATAAAACGTTATTTATTCGAAAAGTTTCTTAGCCCAATGTTAGATATCAGCCAAACACTTATACTATAGGTGTTTGGCTTTTTACTATTTATACATTTGACATAACCAATAAATATTATTAAAGCTAAATCTATATATAAAAACTTGCAAATAGAGGATCACAGCATGAACCCTGAGTTTTGGCACAAACGTTGGCAAGAAGGTCGCATTGGATTCAATCAATCTACGGTCAATCCATTGCTGATTGAGTATTTCAACTGTCTCAATCTAACTGTTGGTAGCCGTATCTTCGTGCCGCTTTGTGGTAAATCTATCGATATGGTTTGGCTAGCGACGCAAGGCTATGACGTGGTGGGCGTTGAATTATTCGAAACAGCCGTACAAGAATTCTTTGCTGAGCAAAATATTGAACCTGCTGTCTATCAACAGGCAGACAACCCAATGATTAAATACTATCAGAGCCAATTATCGGAACAAACCATCACTTTATGGGTCGCTGATATCTTTGCACTGACCGCTAAAGATATTGGTTCTATTAATGCAGTGTATGATAAAGCGGCATTAATCGTCCTGCCAGCCGATATGCGTGTGAGATATAGTGAGGAAGTGCGGAAACTTAGTAGCGATACCAGTAAAGTTGATGGTGCTAACAATAAAATAACACCGCAGCTTTTACTCACGCTAAATTACGATCAGCGTAAAAAGAATGGACCACCTTTCTCTATTAATGCCGACCAACTAGAGCAGTATTATAGCGCTCACTACCAAATCTATGAGCTAGCAAGCGTGCCTTCTTCTATAGGTTCTGCACCTGATATCACCGTCACAGAACACGTTTGGCTATTGAGCAGTAAATAAACCAAACTCATGTAACTTTTAAAAAGCTGCTAAATCGCAACGGAGAAAATGAATGAAAATAATAGTCGGTCTAATGAGTGTAACTGCTATTCTGCTGGTTGCTCTGGCAGGCCCATTGTATAAGTTTGGCGTTGTAGAGTTAGGCACTGCATTTACGGGGTTTAAATTTGGGTTATTTGCTGGTATAGCAGCATTGATATTGTTAGCTATTCAGCTATTATTTAAACGCAATACAGCCAGTATTGGGAGCGCACTAGCCTCAGCCGTACTTGCTCTCGCTGCAATCGCTGTCCCGCTCGGCATGATGAATACGGCCAAAAATGTACCACCTATTCACGATATTTCTACCGATTTGGTAAATCCGCCTGAGTTTGTTGCGATTGCGCCACTACGTGCAGATGCGCCAAATCCCGTAGAGTACGCAGGTGCAGAAGTGGCTGCACAACAACGTACTGCCTACCCTGATTTGCAGACATTGACCTATGCTCAATCAAAGTCTGAACTGATCAAAGCAGCCAAACAAGCCATGGAAAATTTAGGGTGGGAGCTTGTAAATACTGATGCAGATAAAGGTATCGTTGAAGCAACAGAGACGACTGCTTGGTTTGGTTTTAAAGACGATGTGATCATTCGTGTGGCTGACAACGATAGCGAGCGCTTGGTTGATATTCGCAGTAAGTCACGAGTTGGACAAAGTGATTTGGGCAAAAATGCGGCGCGTATTCATAGCTTTATAGAAGAACTAGATAGTGTGCTAGCCAAATAAACAGGTTCTACCTTCTAAGGAATAGTCCTTGCGATAAAGTACTGTTTAACGCTTTGTATTTTCAGCTCTATGAAATCCTCTTCTAATCTCACGGCAGCGTCAATTTATCGTAACCATTTATAACCTTGGTACTTCGACAGCTTTTCTTTACTGTTTAGATTGGTTACTCTACGTTAATATCATTTTTTGCCTTTCGATAACTATTTTAACGTTTATAGGATATTTTCATGCGTTTGACTCCTTTTTCTACTTTGTCGCTGCTTAGTGTTGCTGTCGGCATCAGCCTTGCTACCACTGCTCAAGCCGCGCAGCCGCCAGCACCTGATTTATCCAATAGCGAGTTTCAGCAGTGCTTGGACAATCTAAAAAACTCTAGCAAGTTTAGCGGTGTTGATGGTTATACCTTTAATAACTATCGCCCAAGCCAGCCTGATCCTAGTGTCATTCAGTCACTGAATTATCAACCAGAGTTTCAAAAAGACGTCTGGGACTATTTATCAGCATTGGTAGACAAAGAGCGTGTCGAGGACGGTATCCGAGCCAAGCGTCAATGGGGCTCGACGCTACGTCAAATCGAGTCACGTTATGGCGTAAAAGCTGAGCATGTGCTCGGTGTCTGGGGCGTAGAATCTAACTTTGGTCAAACGCTAGGTAAAAAACCATTATTTGAGTCTTTAGCAACCTTATCTTGTTTTGATCGTCGTCAAAGCTATTTCCAAGGTGAGTACGCCAATGCGCTAAAAATCGTGCAAAACGGTGATATCGCACCTAATGATATGACAGGATCATGGGCAGGTGCCTTTGGGCAGACGCAGTTTATGCCGAGTACCTTTTTAGAATTGGCAGTAGATTTCGATGGAGACGGTCGTCGTGATTTGGTCAATAGCGTCCCTGATGCACTCGCTTCTACCGCAAACTTCTTGGACAATCGCGGCTATCGTACTGGCGAGCCTTGGGGCTATGAAGTCAAACTACCTGATGGGTTCTGGGCCGCATCTAACCGCAAAGACAAAAAATCGATAAGCCACTGGCGCGACCAAGGTCTAACGTTGGCTAATGGCAGTCCGCTACCGTATGACTTGAGCAGTGCAGGCTTATTATTACCCGCTGGTATGGAAGGCCCTGCTTTCTTGGTCGGTAAAAACTTCGACACTTTCTACTCTTATAACGCATCAGAAAACTACGCACTAGCGATTGCACACTTATCAGATCTAATCACTCGCGAAGACAGCAGCAAAACAGACTTTATCACTGCGTGGCCGACCGAAGATCCTGGTATCAGCCGCCAGCAGGCCAAAGATATTCAGCAAGCGTTGCTAAACGCAGGTTATGACATTGGCGGTGTAGATGGCATCATCGGAGACAATACTCGTACTGCTATCAAGCAATACCAGACTAGTCGCGGTATTTTCCCAGCTGACGGACGCGCAGGTCAAAAATTCTATCGCGCCATCGTTGGTAATGCAGCACCGAGTCAAACTCAATACGGCCAGCCTGCAAACAGCCAACCCCTGAATCCTGCACCCGCCGATCGCATGGGACAATTAATTCAGCAGCAAACGACTGCTCCTAGTAGCTACTCATCTCAACCATCAGTGAACTCATCAACTTCTGGCAATACACGTTATCGCCGCGTTACTGATGCCGATGGCACTATCAAGCTTGTTCGTATAGACCAAGGTTCGTAGTAGCAAGATAGGTAATGCTATTTAGACGCATCAAAAAAGCCACGCTAACGATAGTGTGGCTTTTTTATTTATAGGTAGTTATTAATAGAACTTATCTCATTTTCTCAAAATACCTGTCTAGACAATAGGTGGTGGCTTAGGTTGACCATTGTCACCATTCCAATTTTCACGAGCTTTGTCATCTAAATCGGCTGCTGTTTTTGGCTCCCACTTACCATTTTCTTTCCAAGTCGCATCGCCCCAATCTTCATCTTCTGCTTTGCTGTCTAAATCTTTGTAGGCTTTGCTAGGATCTATACCGCGACGTTTCATATCTGCTACTTGCTCTTCTAACGTATGAAACTGATCAGCATCATGCATAGACTTTTCTAGACCATCAATCTCTCTTTTTAGTTCGTCATTTTTAGCATTGCTCATCGTACGCTCTCCCTAACTATTAATATTATATTTGTCATTCTCAAGCAGCCAATGTTGTTAACATAGCTAACTGACTGACTTCATTATTACGGGTCTGAGGAAGATTCACAAGCATTGCACGTATGCTTTGTATTACAAAACGTAGTCGTGATACCAGAGTGGACGTTTTAGATGGCTATTATTGAACACGCTAGCGAATAATTACTAGTCTTGTTTATTCGTATTTGAGGTATGATTTTGCAGTAGGTTTTTTGCGTAGAAGGTAAGTTTCCATAGCTCTTGTGATACCCGCGTGCCATAAGTCATTAGTTGTATCCAATTTGCACCGACTAGCTTACGTTGCAAATTATTGATATCAGCTTGAGAGATTTGGCAGCGTGAGACAGCATGAACGTTTGGCATCTCTTTTTTGATGTCTATTTCCGCTTTAGCAGTAATCAAACGATTAATGGCATTTTGCAAGCCATAGCTCGAAAAAGTAGATGGTATTCTCATGAGTGTCATGAGTATCTCGTGCCACGAGAGTGTTAGTGATCGGGTCACGTCCGTTAGATTGCCACCCTCATAAGCCTGAGCACTATATTGAATCTCAAAAAACTCTGTTAACTCAATTGGCTCACTAACCTTATCCGAGATAAAATCTTCGTCATCAGGACTATTGTTCTCTACCTCGGTAGTACTAGGTAATATATCGACTGGCTTCTCATACACGACCTTTTTACTAGTCGTATTCTCTTCGTCATTCGCTCTGACCCAGCCACCTATCATTTTATTATTGGCGACTGCATTATAATGAGCCTGTACCAGTAGTGGCTCAATATCTTCTTCCGTATCATAGTAATGTAGCTGGTTATCTTGCTTGGTGACTAACTTAATAAACTCTTGAAGTTGTCGGCTGATAACAGCGTCTGGAGAATGGTTTTTGACCAGCACAATTAGCGGCTTAAGCTTCGCTTTGGCATTTAGATAACTCAAATGCATCTGGCTGACACCGTTTTTTTGCACAGTCCCGTAGCTGTCGCCAACGATCATGACTGCGTAATCACAAGAGTCAATACACTGACGCCCATAAAAAGAGGCTTTAGATAATTTACTAGAAACATCATAGGTCAGAAATGCGCGCGCCTGAAAAAATATCGCTAAGCTGTCTAGAACCAACAACTGGTCGTTGTCAGCGCATATAATATGAATATGATAGCGACGATTCGGCACAATTACCTCTAAGCGTAGGTCGTGACATAAAAAGGATAGGATGTAAAATAGAACACAAAAATCTTGTCTTGCTCAGCCTAGCATACTCTTGGCTTGAAAAGATGCACTCAATTTATTTCAACTGAGTCAGCGTTGCATACAGCGTATTGTTATCACTAGCTTTGATAATAACTAGTGATAGTAGTATTGCAATGCCATTTCTGTACCGAGTAAGCGCTCAACTAAAGCGCATAGTCTATCACTATATTTAGTGGCGTGAAAAGTTAATGGCGGTCTAGTAATGGTATTTTTATTACTGGTGTTTTGTGACAGATTTTCTCGTTTTTCACTCATCAATGATGCAGACAAGTTGTTTGCAATCAATAGCTGTCTAACCCGTTCAGCAATCGCTTGACCAGAATCAATGACTTGTATTGATAACTGCTGCTGTGCAATCTCATCTAACAAGAATGTCTTAAAAAACGGATAATGTGTACATCCCAGCACTAACTGATCGACACCTTCATTAGCAAATATTCGTACCTGTTGACGTAATCTTTGGGCTGTCTCGTCTTGTTCTGACATACCTGCTTCTACCCAAGGCACCAATTGCGGATCAAAATACTTAGTGACTATTGTATTGTTGGGTTTAGCAAAATTGATGATAACATCATTTAATAAGGTGCCATTCAACGTCGCTTTGGTTGCTAACACCGCTACATGAGCACTCTTACTGGCCAATACCGCAGGCTTTAATGCAGGGACAAGACCCACAATAGGTATATGTGGATAGCAGCGTCGGGCAGTATCTAGCGCATATGCTGAAGCACTGTTGCAAGCAATAACTATTAGCTTACAGCCTTGCTGATGTAACCACTCTACGGCTTTTAGCGTTAGCGTTTCAATATCTTCGCTGTCGCGATTACCATAAGGTACATTTAGCGTATCGGCATAATATACATAACGCTCAGTAGGCAGCTGCTGTGCTAAATGCAAATAAACAGACAAACCGCCAACACCAGAGTCAAACACGCCAATGGGCGCGCTACGTTTTTTATCGCTTACAACTGTGTTACTAGCATGTTTATTGACATCTACTAGATCAATAGCTTTGGGACTTTGGTCAACAGATATATCGACACACGGTCTGAGCTTTCCGACTGTCTGGTTTTTGATATCCATCTTTATGCTAATGCCATTATTATATTACTCATTAATCTCATTACCCAGTTAAATGCGCTATATGTATATTGCGTGTGTGGCGTTACTCTACGTCAGCTATCTATCAACTACCTTTATACGATAGGAATTTTTCAGACCAATAGAATCAGGCGACATTATAAAATTATAGCACTCATCGGCATACAGCAATTAAGAGATAAACATAATACCTAATCAGTAGGCATCGATAATGAATAAGACTGGCCACCACTCTGTAGCGTCAATATCGTCTTGCCATTTTCTTCTGATAATGCTCCAATTTCAGTCAGGTGATAAAAAGTATTGCGACCGATAAGTGCGGTTAAGCCGTTTCTAACCATCATGTAAGGGCGTACCTGTTCTGTAGACGCTAATTCCTGAGAATCTGCAACATCGTCAGCTGTACTCATTTGATTCGCTTGATCGCTTTCACTAAAGTCACTGTTATTAAAGTCGCTTTCACTAAAGTCGCTCTTATTAGAATCGCTCTTATTAGAATTATACGCCTTTAATACAATCGAATGCTCATCGTCTAAGCGAACCACATCCCCTGTCGTCGTTGTAAACTCTAACCAACTCATATCATCTTCATGGACAATACCAACATCGTTTATCAGAAGTGGTGCATCTTCAACTTGGATACGGATTTTCTGTACAGGGGTCTTCAGAAAGTACTCAGTAGTGCCATTATTTTCTTCTTTCCATAGTATCGTGGCAAACAAGCTTACCAATGACTCACGGGTCATTTGCCCGCCTTCATGCCACCATTCTCCGTTTGCTTTGATAATCAAATCCATATCAGCAATATCTTCAGGATGCCATTTTTCAAGTGGTGGTATCGCACGCCCTTCGCGAGTCCCTTTAGCAGACTTAATATACTGGCTTAGTGCATCCAAATTATCTAAGTCATCTAGGCTAGAAGGCTTACTGGTTGGGGCTTTAGTCAGTTTTTCATGGCTGTCTTCAACACTATTATTATCGTTATTCATTATTAATCCCTTTATTTAGTATTCAAAGTTTGGCTTATCTATTATTACTATAAATTTTAGTTTCAGGTATGATGAAACTTTATCGTTATAACAACCTCATTTTCTTAACATTACCTTAGCATCGATACTCATAAATGCGTATCGTGTTTGTAGGACTTTTCTTTTATAATGAGTAACGATTTTTTATTGAAATGGTCAAGTGGGTGTTGTATTGATGACACATCTTACGTTATGCGTTGATATCCTTGGATAAATTGGTATTAACCCTGACGGGTCAATTGATGCCGCAAAGACAGTTTTATCGGGCAGCCATATGTCTGAGTGACGTTAGCGCCGCAAGTCTATTATTCAGTTGTTAAGCTAATGATGCCCTGAGATAAGCCACTAAAAGTTTAGGAGTAGGTATGCAAGAGCAAGACAATCAAACGCCAGTTATCGATGGTAATACTGTGAATGCTGACGCACCAGTAGCGACAGAGACCGCAACGCTAGATAAAGTAGAACCAGTCGTAGAGCCAGTTGCCGCAGAACCTGAAGTCGAACGCGAATCAATGGAGTTCGATGTCATCATCGTTGGTGGTGGACCTGCAGGTCTGTCTGCTGCCATCCGTTTGCGCCAGCTCGCTATTGAAGCTGGTAATGATGAGTTTATGGTTTGTGTGGTCGAAAAAGGCTCTGAGTTTGGTGCCCATACGTTGTCTGGTGCAGTCATCGAGCCGCGCGCTCTAAATGAGCTGATTCCTGACTGGAAAGAAAAAGGTGCGCCGCTTAACGTGCCAGCGACAGAAGATCGTTTCTATTATTTAAACTCTGCCACACGCTCAACTAAAGTGCCTGACTCTTTGATTCCAGGTCCGATGCACAACGATGGCAACTATATTGTTTCGCTAGGTAACGTTGTTCGTTGGTTGGCCGTACAGGCAGAAGAGCTTGAAGTCATGATGTTCCCAGGCTTCCCTGCCGATGACATCTTATACAACGACGATGGTTCGGTCAGAGGTGTATTAACGGGTGATATGGGTGTGGCGGCCAATGGTGAAGCCAAGCCAAGTTTTGAGCCTGGTTATGAGCTCCTTGCCAAATACACTATTTTTGCCGAAGGTAGCCGTGGACATTTAGGCAAACGCTTAATCAGCCGTTTTGATCTAGATAAAGACTCTGATCCTCAGCATTATGGTATCGGTCTAAAAGAGCTATGGGAAGTTGAGCCTGAAAAGCATGAGCAAGGCGTAGTCATGCATGGTCTTGGTTGGCCATTGACTGAAACTGGCTCTACTGGCGGCTGGTGGTTATACTTTGATGAAAACAACCAAGTAAGCTTTGGTCTTGTGGCTGATTTGTCTTACCACAACCCTTACGTGTCTCCATTTGATGAAATGCAGCGCTTAAAAACACATCCTGTTATCAAAAACGTTTTAGAAGGCGGTAAGCGCATTTCTTACGGCGCACGTGCGTTGACCAAAGGTGGTCTAAACTCATTACCGAAGTTCACCTTCCCAGGTGGCGTGTTGGTAGGTGATGACGCTGGTTTCTTGAACCCAGCAAAAATCAAAGGCACACATACTTCGATGAAGTCAGGCATGCTCGCAGCCGAAGCTATTTTTGAGGCGCTGCAAGCTGAACGTCAGCATGATGAAGTGGTTGCTTATAGCACAATGTATAAAGAGTCATGGTTGTATCAAGATAACTATGAGTCGCGCAACTTCTCACCTGCGATTCACCGTATGGGTCTGTTCATGGGCGGCGCTTTCACCTTTATCGAGCACAACTTGCTAAAAGGTAAAATGCCATTCACTTTGCATGACAATATCCCAGATTACGATCAGTTGGAGCGTGCTAATCATGCTTATCAACCAACCTATCTTAAGCCTGATGGTAAGCTAGTATTTGATAAATTGTCGTCAGTATTTATCTCTAACACCAACCATGCAGAAGATCAGCCAACGCATCTAAAACTTACTGATCCAACGGTACCTATTTCAATCAACTTACCGTTGTACGCTGAGCCTGCACGTTTATACTGCCCAGCGGGTGTATACGAAGTGGTTAAAGATGCTGAGGGTGCTAAGTTTGTCATCAATGCGCAGAACTGTGTGCATTGTAAGACCTGTGATATCAAAGACCCTTCACAGAACATCACTTGGGTAACGCCAGAAGGTGGCGGTGGTCCTAACTACCCAAACATGTAAATCAGGATAATTCTGATTTGAGCTGGTACAGTTAATATCATTAAAACTGTACTCCAATAAAAACCGCCCTTCTCTGCATAAGAGTCGGGCGGTTTTTTAATGCTTAGAACAAGCTATTTTTACCAATCAATGCGGCTTAGTCCGTCCAAGCGTCACGGTTGGCTTCATCTCTGAGTTTTACAAAGTTATCAGGATCAAACTTAATCTGATCGCCTGTTTTACCCTCTTTTACCTGACGCTCATAGTCACGTAGTATTCTTAACGCTACAGGAGACAAGAGCAAAATAGCCACTAAGTTGACCAAGGCCATCAGACCCATAGACAAGTCAGCGAAGTTCCATATAGCAGGTAGGCTAGCAACAGACCCAATAAATACCATACCTAACACTAGGAAGCGGAAAACCATAATCATCACTTTGGCGTTTTTGGCACCAGAGATAAATTCAAGATTTGACTCACCGTAGCTGTAGTTGGCGATGATAGACGTAAATGAGAAGAAGAAAATCGCAATCGCCACAAACACCACACCTAGGTCACCAACATACTGTGATAAGGCTAGCTGGGTTAACTGAATACCTTCTTGCTCGACATTAGGATCAACCACGCCAGACAAGATAATAATCGATGCCGTCGCGGTACAAATGATAAGGGTATCCATAAATACGCCTAGCATCTGCATAAAACCTTGCACTGCTGGATGATCAGGATGACTCTTTGCCGTTGCTGCAGCATTCGGCGCTGAACCCATACCTGCTTCGTTAGAAAACAAGCCACGTTTGATACCGTTAATCATTGCCTGCGCAATACCATAACCGATGACACCGCCTGCTGCCTGCTCAAAGCCAAATGCTGATTTTACAATCAACGCGATCGCTGCTGGGAATTGACTGAAATTAGTCACGATAATGAATAGCGCTAGCAAGATGTACAAGATAGCCATCACTGGTACGATTTTACCTGCGATACGAGCTACTGAGCGTAAACCACCGAATACCACTGGCGCTACCAGTACTACCAGTACCAAACCTGTCATCCACGTTGGCACACCAAAGGCTTCGTTGGTCGCTTGAGCGATGGTATTGGATTGTACGCCATTAAATGCCAAACCAAAGGCCACTAACAAACATAATGAGAAAAACACGGCAAGCCAGCGCTTGCCTAGACCTTTTTCGATGTAATAAGCAGGGCCACCGCGGTACACATTATCGTTGTGCGGTACTTTATATGCCTGTGCTAAGGTTGACTCAATAAAGCTGGTCGACATACCGACCAGTGCCGTCATCCACATCCAGAATACAGCACCTGGTCCACCCAAATAGATGGCAATTGCCACACCTGCCAAGTTACCAGTACCAACACGCGCGGCCAGCGACGTCATCAATGCTTCAAATGAGCTAATACCACCATCTTTGCGTCCTTGGTTGGACACGCGTAGCAACTTCCACATATGACCAAAATGACGAAACTGAATAAAACGTGTCACGACGGTGAAGTAAAGACCCGCACCAATTAGTAAGAACATCAGTAATCCATACCAAGGGTTACTAGCAATCAGCCAATCGTTGTTACCCCAGATAATACCGACACCATAATTTACGATGTTATTAAACCAACCTACTATCCCTTCGTTCATATGGGCTCCTTATTCATTCTTTATACGCGTTACTTAAATTTCATATCGATATCATATTTTGATTGCCATGGACTATATAAGCCTCTGTGCAAAATACCTGATACCAAAAAGACACCTGCATGATATAGATATTGAGCGACATGCGACCATCACGTTTACTTATCGACTTTATATAGTTATTTTTAAAATAAATAATGCTTATGTTTCATCTTATATAGAATAGATTAAGTGATAATTTAATCGTATAAATTACTCGGTTGCCGTACCATTTCCGTAACGTCGGGTTTTTCAATGAAGGTTAAGCAAACTAATTTTTAGTAATTTACTTATTATTTATGCGCAGTAGTTTGCAATTATCTTTATTAAACCGTGCTAATATAAATTCTATATCCGTTTAGACTGTTTTATGGTTATCGAAGCTATTAATCAGTACAAGAAGCACAACAGGTTAGCGTGTTAAAAAGATTAAAACTCTTGTCAGGAAGACGAGATTGTTAAAAAGACACTGGATAGTCCACCCTTCTGTCTTCCTCAAGAAACGTTATTTTTGCCATTCGATGGTTTAGGTCAATGCGATGCTTAAATAGTTAACTACTTTTATTTGAAGTAAAGAACTACCGAGCATTAAACGTACTATCACGCATCATCGTTTTCACTATATAAAGCAGTACCTGATTATTTTTTATACTTTTATGGTAAGAAATAATCGCAGTTCTTTTTATATTGTTGGTATTTTTTAGGGAAGACAAAAGGAGTTGTCCTATGAAAGATCATAACGATCCATCCGGTTATTGGCGTGCCAATGTCCGTCTCATCTTAGGTAGCCTAGTAGTTTGGGCACTATGTTCTTATGGTTTTGCTATTTTATTGCGTCCTCTTTTGGCCGGCATCAAAGTCGGCGGCACTGACTTGGGCTTTTGGTTTGCTCAGCAAGGCTCTATAGGGGTGTTTATCATTTTAATTTTCTTCTACGCATGGCGTATGAATAAGTTAGATAAACAATATGGCGTAGATGAGGAATAGACCATGAGTCAGTATTTAGTTAATATTATTTTCGTAGGCCTATCTTTCGCTCTGTATTTTGGTATTGCGATTTGGGCTCGGGCTGGGACAACCAGTGAATTCTATGTGGCGGGCGGCGGTGTACATCCAGTAGTCAACGGTATGGCGACAGCTGCTGACTGGATGAGTGCAGCATCTTTTATTTCTATGGCAGGTTTGCTTGCTGCTGGCGGTTATGGTGCATCAACCTATTTGATGGGTTGGACAGGCGGTTATGTACTACTAGCCATGCTACTGGCTCCTTACTTACGTAAATTTGGTAAGTTCACTGTGCCTGATTTTATTGGAGATCGCTTTTATTCAAAAACGGCTGCAATGATTGCCGTGGTTTGTTTGATTATTGCCTCTACCACATACGTTATCGGTCAGATGACAGGTGCTGGTGTCGCATTTTCACGCTTCTTAGAAGTAGATAACAACACAGGTCTTATTATTGCTGCGGTTGTTGTATTCTTTTACGCAGTTCTTGGCGGTATGAAAGGGATTACCTACACGCAGGTTGCGCAGTATGTGGTTCTGATGATTGCTTATACCATTCCTGCTGTCTTTATCTCACTTGAATTAACCGGCAATCCAATTCCAGGTTTGGGCTTATTTTCAAACCATATCGAATCTGGTGTCCCTATCCTAACCAAGCTTGATCAAGTCGTGACCGATTTGGGATTCACAGCGTATACGGCTGACGTACCTAACAAACTAAACATGGTACTGTTCACCTTATCACTCATGATTGGTACCGCTGGTCTACCTCACGTTATTATTCGCTTTTTCACCGTTCCTAAAGTTGCCGATGCACGTTGGACCGCTGGTTGGACATTAGTATTTATCTCGTTATTGTACTTTACAGCACCTGCTGTTGGCGCAATGGCACGTCTAAACCTGATCGATACTATCTATCCACAAGGTGTTGCAGAGCCTGCTATCGACTATGACCAACGTCCAGACTGGATGAGGACTTGGGAAGATACTGGCCTGATTAAATATACTGACCTTAACAATGATGGTCGTATTCAGATGTACAACGATAGTGGACTGGGCGCTGCAGAAGTTGCACTAACCAATGCACAGACTGAAGGTGGTGACGTAGGCGCTGCGACGACTGCCGTTGAAACAGCACGTGCTGCACATGATCTAGAACTTGATGGCCGCTTTGCAGATGCAGGTTGGGCTGGTAACGAGCTCGACGTCAATGCTGATATCTTGGTATTGGCTAACCCAGAGATTGCACAACTGCCATCTTGGGTAATTGGTTTGATCGCCGCAGGTGGTCTCGCTGCTGCACTATCAACTGCTGCTGGCCTATTGCTCGCTATCTCGTCAGCGATTAGTCATGATTTAATCAAACGAAACCTAAATCCAAACATTACTGACAAAGGAGAGCTCAAGGTCGCACGTATCACGATGGGTATTGCGATTGTGGTTGCTACTTATTTAGGTATGAATCCACCAGGGTTTGCGGCACAGGTAGTTGCATTGGCATTTGGTATTGCTGGTGCGTCCCTCTTCCCTGCACTAATGATGGGTATCTTCTCAAAACGTATTAACAACCTTGGCGCAATCGCCGGTATGTTGACAGGTTTGATCAGTATCTTAGTTTACATCTTTGTCTTCAAAGGTTGGTTCTTCATCAGTGGTACTGCTAACTTCCCTGATACAGCAGAGTACTGGCTATTTGGTATCTCACCACTATCATTCGGTGTGATTGGTGCCCTGCTTAACTTTATCGTTGCATTCATTGTTTCTTATGCAACCAAAGCGCCACCGCTACACATTCAAGAGTTGGTTGAAAGCGTTCGCTCACCACGCGGTGCAGGCGGTGCGGTCGACCATTAATCTGACGAATGATGATATGTCTTCTGTTACTATATATCACTCACTGGCAGCCACTGCTGGTGAGTGATTTTTTATCTAACACTTATTAAAATAATAGTTAGATGATGGTTTTGCTTTGTCCAATTGAACATACCTGACTAAAAGTGCCTAGCGCATTAAGGAATATTTTATGCTTTTTGAGTTTATCGCTACCATAGCTGCCGCATTTGGCATGGCTGGATTGGCACTGATCATAACTCACCTCTGTAAACTGTCAGGTAAGCGCGCGCCAAAGTGGCTGATTCCCTTATTTGCTGCAATTGGTATTTTTGGGTTTCAGGTACATCAAGAATATAACTGGTACGGTCAGCAAGTCCGTCAGCTGCCGGATGGTGTTGAGGTCGTGAAAACTGCAGAGAGTACAGAATGGTTTCGCCCGTGGTCTTATATCAAACCACAAGTCTTGCGCTTTATTGCTGCAGATACGGGCAATGCTAGCATGCATGCGAACAATCCAGACATGCACTTAGTTAATTTGTATTTGTTTGAAAGACGCAGAAGCGTGCAAAAGATTTTACAGGTAATAGACTGTACTACACCTGCACGAGCGGACTACGTAATACCAGAAAAAGGTAGCACACTGACGGTGGATGAACATGTTAAACAGACCACTGCATGGCGAGAGCTAACTACAGATGACCCTTTATTTATCAAAATCTGTACTGATACAAGCGTCTAATACAGTAACACTTGGTATGATAATTCTGGTTCATTAAATACTGATATCCAGTTGCATTTAATAGCGTTGAGAAGCGGCTGAATAAGTATGCTTTGAATTAGCTCCTAGCAATAGCCCAGCGCACAAGCCACCAAAATGTGCCGCAAATGAGATACCTTGTTGCGGCATCAATCCTTGCTTAATGGTCAGCCAATAACCAGTCCCCATAACAATACAAGCAATCAGATAACCCCAACGCCGCGCAAATATAGCCCCGCCTATCATATAACCTAACATTGCAAAACAAAGCCCTGATGCGCCGATATGGATAGAAGATGGCGACCCGATAACCCAAGTGACCAGTCCTGAGGCGACCACCAGTTTAATTACCGTGCGATAAGCATTTTTCTCAAACAGTCCAAACAAAAACAAAATCTGTAATAGCGTCACCGTATTGCCAGTCAAATGTGACAAATTGCCATGCATGGTCCATGAAGCAAACACCCCTATCATACTACCCACATCTAAAGCACGCGGCACGATACCAAAGATATTCCACATACCAAATAAGGCCACTTCATTTAGAAAAAACATGCCCCACATCGGTATAAGCACAAAAGCATACAGTCCAATGACCTGCTTTATCCGCACGACAATTAAGTTGAGCAACTGCTGCCAATTCATATACCATCCTATCCTTATTACCTAAATTTTTTATACCTACTTAATGGTTTACAGCAAATAGTGGGTGCACAGCAGGTTTGAATGATAACAATGATGCATCCTCATCAGCAGTGAGATAGTTGTCACCATGCAATAATGACGTCGAATGATACGGAACCAAGGCTGTAGGAATAAAGCGACGTGCCGCATCGATATGCTTGATTGAATCATCAAAGAAGATATGCGGCGCAAATGTTCTGAGTACCGCTGTTTTCTCTAGTCCTCCCAAAAAAAACGCCATATCAACATTAACGCCCCACTCTCGTAGTGTCTTAATAGCACGCAAGTCAGCTGGTGCATTGCGCGCGGTCACCAGCGCAATTTTTATTGGTGAGTATTTTAGACCAGCAGGTAGGCGCTCCTGCAGATTTGATAATTTAATCAACAATTCAGCATAAGGGCCTTTTTCAATCGGCAAATCACGCATTTGTACTTCACGATCATGAAAAGCTCGTAGCCCTTTTTGTTTGTATAGCAGTTCACCGGAATCATCAAAAAGCACCGCATCCCCATCAAAGGCAATACGCAGCTGCTCAGTATCCAGCTCATAAGTATTCACAGGCGTCGCGTCTAGTATGGCACAGGCGCAGATATTGGCATCCGCAACTTGCTGGGCATCCTCGCGATTGGTGGTCAAGAACAGATCAACGTTGAAGTCTTTGATATAAGGCGCAACAGGGCTACCTGAAACAAAAGCAGAACGGGAGATATTAATACCATGTTCTAAAATTGCATTAAGTACCTGAATACCAGTGTCTGGACTACTTTTTGAGACGATAACGACTTCGACCAATGGTGTTTCAATGTCTGAATCTTGTTCATCGCTATTATCAGAATACTTATTTAGGTTTAGTAACGCTTTGATCAACGGATAACCTGCACCAATATTCAAGGGATCATTTTCACGCTCGGTCATGTACTCCCTAAACTCTTTTATAGCACTTGTAGGTCGTTGCTCTAGCAGCTCTAGCAAATAGTTTTCTGACTCAGTCAAATCAAAAAGTGCCGTCGCAGAAATTGCGACGATAAGCGTATTACTAAAATCGACAGCCATGACTATCTCTACTTATAAAATTATATAGGAAAATGAATGAAAACCAGTTTACTACATTCACAAGCCTTTATAACACTAAGAAAAGTTATCATCATGCAGCATCGCAGATTGTGAGTTTGTAAAATGTTCCTCTCTTAATTCTTAGTCAAAATATCAGCCAATAAAAAAGCCACACTGCTTTATTAGCAATATGGCTTCATGCAATAGCTATATAAGCTATGGTTTAGATTCAGCCTACCCCAATAGCACAAGTGAAATCGCAGGGAACATCACCAAAATAACCAAACGAATCACATCAGAGACAATGAATGGTGCCACCCCTCGGAACATATCGCTCAGCTTAATGTGCGGTGCCATCGCCTTAATCACAAAGATATTCATGCCCATCGGCGGCGTAATCAAACCCAGCTCCACCGTCAATACCGCAATGATGCCAAACCAGACCGGATCAAACCCTAACGCTAGAATGATGGGATATACCACAGGAATGGTGATTACTAGCATCGCTAAGGCATCCATAAACAGTCCTAATAGGAAGTACATGAACAGGATACAGATCAGCACAATCATTGGACTGACCGCTAGCCCACCGATCCAAGATGCCAAGGTATAAGACAAGCGTGAGACTGAGATAAAATATCCCAATGCCTCTGCACCCAATAGCATAAAGAACACCACGGCAGAGAGCGCTAGTGTCTCAATCAATGACTGTTTAAGACCATCTAAGCGCATGCCTTTAGCAAAGGCATAAGCCCATGAGACAAACGCTCCTACTGCGGCGCCTTCTGTTGGGGTAAATAGCCCAAAGAAGATACCAGCAATAATCACGATAAAGATAAAGCTAAATGGGATCAGACCAGTCAGTGACAATAGCTTTGCTTTCCACGTGGTTTTCTCACCACGTTTTGCCAGATGCGGTTTCCAGCGTACCATCACCATGACGGTGATTGAGTACATCACCATGCCAAGCATACCCGGTAAGAAACCAGCGATGAACATATCACCTACTGACTGCTGGGTTAAGATGGCATAGACCAGTAGAGCGATACTGGGCGGAATCATAATACCAAGCGTACCACCAGCGGCTAAGATACCGCAGGCAAAGCCTGGCTGATAACCGTACTTCTCCATTTGCGGTAGCGCGACTTTGGTCATGGTAGAGGCAGTAGCAAGTGATGATCCTGAGATAGAGGCAAAGATACCGGATGAACCAATACCGGCAATACCAAGACTCCCCCTTACCCCGCCAAATATGGTTCGGGTAGCTTCAAAGAGTTTACCTGCCATACCAGAGTGAGTGGCAAACACGCCCATGAGAATAAATAAGGGAATGGCACTAAAGTCATACTTTGCTAAGACATCGACTGGGATGTCTTTGAGCATTTGCAGAGCACCACTAGGCGCAGTCACCGCACCGAAACCGACTAAGCCTACCCCTAACATGGCAAGTGCGACGGGTACGCGTAGGACGACAAGCAGGATCATGACCACTAGGCCAATCGCACCGATAATTTCTGGACTCATGCGCCTGTCTCCTCGGCGTCAAAGAATTCGCCTGTCTTAAAGATGTTGATGGATTCGATCAATGAGCGAATGGCGAGCAGGATGCTTAAGAATGCACTAACCATATAGATAGGCATCATAGATATGCGAAGATCTTGGGTGACTTTGCCATACTCTAAGGCGTCAATGGCGCTCTCGTAGAGTCCCCATGAGAAGACGATGCCGATAATAAAGAAGCCCATCATAAAGATACCCATAAGGTAGCCTTTGATAGACTGTGGCATTTTCTGGGTAAAGACGTCGACGATGATTTGTGAGCGTTCGACAAACGCGGCAAAGGCAGCGAGTAATGCAAATAGCATGAAGTAGGAGACAATCTCTACACTGCCTTTGACGGTAAAGCCAAACTCACCGCCGGTGAGTTTGAATATGTAGCGTGCGACGACGTCGAGCATGGTGGTTAGGACGATGATGATGAGACTTACCCCACCGATAAACTGGCATAATCTAGAGATTAGGACGCTGAGCTTGACTAAAAATGCCATGTGACACCTCCAATTAGGTTAGACCTTACAGGCAGCACTAGCAGCTTTTGCTTTTTCATAGACACTATCAGCATCCAAACCCAAAGCATTAACATCCTTTAGATATTTTTGTGTTCCTCTTTCAAGTGGCCCTTTCCAGTCTGGATCATTTAATGGATCAGGAATGTCGATAATTTCATCACCTTTATCTTTAGCAGCTTGAATTGCCATTTGGTCATGTTTATCAAACACTTCACCGACCTTATTAGCTAATGCCATCCCTGAGTTTTTATCCAAAACTTGTTTTAGATCATCAGGTAAGTTGTCATATTTGTCCTTATTCATCGTGACCATAAGCGCTGAACTATAGAAAGGAATATTGGTATGATACTTGGTAATCTCATCAATTTTAAACGCTGTTACTGCTTCCCAAGGGAAACTCAAACCATCAACAACGCCGCGCTGTAACGAGGTATACATATCATTAGCAGGTAAACCTACTGGCGAAGCACCAGCGCTTTCAATAATATCACCAGCAACAGCTGAAGGACGGCGAATACGCATACCTTTCATGTCTTCAGGTGTTCGAATTAGCTTATCAGTTGTATGAAGCGCCCCAGGTCCAGCCCCGTACATAAATAATAAATGTGAGTCTTCGTATTCACCTGCTAAAGTACCGTCATCATATAAGGTCTGTAGCATACAGCCCATTTGGGTTGCTGAATTTGATAAACCTGGAAGTTCAGTAATTTGAGTCAAAGGAAAGCGACCGTTGGTATAACCATGCGCTTGTGAACCGATATCGATCGTACCTTTAGCAGCAGATTCATAAGTAACGTCTGCTTTAGCAAGACCCGCTGATGGATAAAGCTCCACTTTTAGACGACCATTAGAATCTGTTTCTATCTGTTTTGCCCAAGGCTCGAAGACTTCTTTACTGATAGATGAGGTTGCTGGCCAAAAATGTGAAAACCGTAGTACGGTAGTTTCTTGAGAAGTCGCTGATGAGCCATCAGTCGTATCAGCAGATTGGTTAGAACAGCCAAGAAGACTAATAGCGGCTAAAGCACCAATTGAAAAAAGAGGAGCTAACTTCATTATCAATTCCTTTTGATAATTATGAGAATAGGAGTAAGGTATTACGAGCAGACAATCTGATTCATCCTAGATTAAATTGTCTACAAGGTTTAGATATATTTTTTACATACCTGTAATAAAAGTACTGTTTAAAATTAGCAGCTATAATGATAGAAGTCAAATCATTTTGAGCAGATTATGAAGGATATATTCATATTATAAATATAATCTTAATACTTGAATTGTCTATATAGATAATAGTAAAAAGTAAGCAGAATAAAATAATTCCTCATAAAAAAGCTCTCAGCCTGCTACGCAGTTGAGAGCTTTTTTTGTAAATATCATATGAATATATAGAAACTGATATAAGCATTTAGATAAATAATAATAGCGATGAAGCGCTACTTTTCCATTTGCCACTTATCATCTACCCATACAGCATCGTTATCATCTAGATGTACATGCCATTCTGCATCAGTTACCACAAGGCGAATCTCGGTTAGACACTGTAGCCAATGCTCTAGGGTATACATAAGATCTTCTACATCCATATTAGCAGGTAGCTTTGTAGCTCCTGCTAATATGACCTCAGACTCACTATCATCATATGCATAGAGATCGAAAGTCTCTGCATCATCTGCATGCTCGAAATTTACATTATATTCATCAACTATTGACGCAATCTTTTCTTGCTCCTGTTGAGTCAAGAGAGTAGAACGTTCAGCAGTATAGTAGATTGAAACGCCCATAACATGCTCCAAAATAAATGACAAATAGTAGAGTCTAGAAGTGAATAAATAGTATCACATCAAATTGGTACGTAGGAAAGTTTGAATTTTTGACCGAAGCATCTAGCGCTAAACTTTCTTACAGCAAGCACCGCCACCAAACCGCGCGCAAAGAAAATCCCCCGACAAGCTAATGTCAGGGGATATTTCAGAATAGAGAGCTGACGATGACCTACTCTCACATGGGCGAACCACACTACCATTGGCGCTACGATG
>NZ_CAJHBS010000012.1 GCF_904846705.1 Psychrobacter sp. Pi2-52 | reverse complement strand
TAGGATTCTCCTGCTGATGTATTCTAGCAGTTACTCTCTATTTATGAGTGTTCTTATTTATTGGGGGGATTACCAATGAACCCTTAAGAAATGCTGATTGCATGGCAAAGCTAAATGTTCTTGAAATGATTTACATGAGAATGGTGATAGATTGAAAGCTACGCACAAGATAAAAAAGACCCATCAAGCTTATCTTACGTGAAAAAAATGCAAAAAGACCTGCAACAATGCACGGTTGGTTTGGATTTAAAGCAGCCACAAAAACCTGCTTAAAGCACGTAAAAGATATTTGCTGCAAATACAAAAGACTGGCCATTGCCAGTCTTTTTTGTTGCCAATGAATGGGCAAAGTGTAAAACTGATTATTTATTTCTACTAATCTGCCTATAATAAGAACACTATAAATAGAACCATCATTAAGCCAATACACATAACTAAAACTAATAAGGATTTTACAATGGCTAAGCCAACGACAGAAACCATTCACCTGCCTGATTTTCCAGTAACTATAGTACGCAAGCTTGCTGGCAATTTTATTCATGATGAAATCAATTTAAAAGAAATGGTCGCTAATACTGATAAAGGCTTGATTTTATATTTTTATCCCAAAGACAATACGCCAGGCTGCACTACACAAGCAACAGAGTTTACCTCGCACCTTCATGATTTTGACGAATTGGGCTACGACATTATCGGCGTCTCTCGTGACAGCGTTGAATCTCATGAAAAATTTATCGACAAATATGACTTACAGATTCCACTCATCAGTGACGCTGATGAAAAGCTATGCCAGTATTTTGATGTTATCAAAGAAAAAAATATGTACGGCAAAGTTACGCTAGGCCTTGTACGTTCGGCATTTGTATTCAATAAAAACAGTGAGCTGACTCATGCCCAGCGTAACCTACCTGCCAAAGACTATACCAGTCGTTTACTGACTATATTGGCGCCGTAATCACTGGTTCTGTAATTAAATCAGTATTGATCATAAGAACAATAAAAACCGAATAAAAAATATAAGCCAAGCATTCAGTCTATCACTGAATATAACTTTGCCCCTATTAGAGAATAATATGAATAAACAATCTGACACGACCACCGACGATACGCCGAAAGAAGTCACGCGCAAAGTATCTGTCGCTATTATTGGCGCGGGTACCGCAGGTCAAAACGCTTTTCGCCAAGCGAGTAAAATCAAAGATGACGTGGTCATTATTAATGAAGGGTTTTGGACCACGACCTGTATTGCGGTCGGCTGTATGCCTAGTAAGCTGTTAATTGCAGCTGCTGATCGCGCACATGATGCCAATCATTCTGCTGAATTTGGTATCCATGCGACCGCGCAAATCGATGGCAAACGAGTCATGGAGCGTGTACGTGACGAACGCAGTCATTTTGCTAGCTACATTAAAAAACAAGTAGACAGTTGGCCTGATCATAAGAAAATCGACGGTCGTGCTCGTATCAATGAGCAAGGGCTAATCGAGGTCAATGATGAGCTGATTGCTGCTGAGCAAATCATTGTCGCCACAGGTAGCTCGCCGTTTATTCCTGATGGGTGGGCGGATAAGCTTGGTGATACCATGCTCACTTCTGATAGTGTCTTTGAGCTTGAAGACTTACCAAAGACTATGGCTGTCGTCGGTGCTGGTGCTATTGGTCTAGAGCTTGCGCAAGCATTTACACGTTTAGGTGTGGAAGTTACGCTATTGAATCGCGTCAAACAAGTGGCTGGTCTAAAAGATGATGATATCAATAATAAAGCGATCGATTGCTTAGGTCATGAATTGACCATGCATCTAGGCAGCGAAATTACCGATGTAGGAACAAAAGCAGATGAAGGTAATAAAAGTGCGTTTATCAAATATGAAGACAGTGCTGGTGAGTCTCAGCAATGGCAAGGCGAGTACGTCTTAGTTGCTACTGGTCGTCGCAACAATATTAAGCAGCTAGGTGTCGAAAACTTAGGTGTTGAGCTAGACGATAAGAACCGTCCAAAAGATTTAAGTAAAAAAACAGGTCAGATTGGCGACTTAAACGTCTATATCGTTGGTGATGCCAATGCTAATATTCCGTTATTGCATGTGGCCAGCGATGAAGGCTATAGTGCAGGTAGTATGGTCTGCGAAAATACAGAAGCGGCCTATATTCGCCCACCTGCGACGCCGTTTTCTATCGTATTTTGCTCACCGCAAATCGTCAATGTTGGTATGTCGCTACCAGAGATTCAAAAAGATTCAGAACTCGAATTTGTTATCGGTAGTGTGAGCTTTGATAATCAAGGACGTAGCCGTGTGATGGGTGTCAACTGCGGCTTACTACATATCTATGGCTGCAAAAAGACAGACAGAATTTTAGGCGCCAGTATGGTCGGTCCTGATGCTGAATATATCGGTCATATACTTGCTACAGCGATTACCAATGATTTGAGCATCAAAGATATGCTCGACACCCCTTTTTATCATCCGACGATACTAGAGGGACTACGTACGGCGTTACGTGATGTGCAGTACAAAATGGAGATACCTTTCCAATCTCTAGATACCCAAAAGGATAATTCTTAATCGACCCTTTAGCTAAGTCCTTAAGTCAGTAATGCCTTTAAATTAATAGTAACTAGTCTTAACTGTTGCTTTATTTGATTGCTTTGGCGACTTGAGGTAATTTATAAATAGATATTCGTTTACAACTTTTTGTACAAACACATCCTGCATGGACGAAAAAATGCCAATCGCTAGTGTTACCGACTTTTTTAAAGAGATCATTCGCGACTTACATACTAGCCTATATCTTGCTCTCGGCGGATCTATAGATGAAGAGTCGCTCAATTGGTCTTCTCAAGCAGTAGAGCTTGCTAGCACTGGCATAAAGATCCTAATACTGCTTGCGGTATTGGGATTTTTTTATTGGTTGGCCAATTATATTCTCAAGCAAAGCAGAGCCAAAATTCGTTTAAATGATCGCCGTACCAAGATTGCACGCTCAACGCTACGTTACGTTTGGATTGTCGCCAGTCTGATAGCGATCATGAGTCAGATAAATTTTGAACCAGAAACCATCAAGGCTACAGCAAAAGCAAGTACGTGGGCTGGTATCTACTACGTACTGTGGGCGTCGTCTGGTCAGATTATTCATAAAGTCCTACAGCATTATGGACTCAATGCCTCGATAGAGCAGCTGCTCAAAAATATCTTGTCGGTACTCCTATTGGTACTTGGGCTTGCCAGCGTGATGGCACAATTTGGTTTTGATATCGTATCGTTAGTTGCAGGTTTGGGTATTGTCGGTTTAGCTGTCGGTTTCGCTGCTCAATCGACGCTTGCCAACTTTATCGCCGGTATCACTATTTTGCTGGAGCAGTCGTTTCAAGTTGGGGACTGGATTCATATCAATGATAATGAGGGACGCGTGGTGCTTATTGCCTTGCGCACCACTCATATCCTCACTCGAGACAACATCACTGTCATTATCCCAAACTCTAACGTTGCCTCCTCCGAGGTAATTAACCTGACTTCCAAGAACTTTATACGTTTTGATATTCGCGTACGTATCGCATTCGAAGATGATATAGAAACAGCTCGCAAGGAAATTTTGCAAGTACTTAGCGATACCGATGCGGTGCTTAATCGTCCTGAGACCTCAGCGACCGTGGCAGAAATTGGCGAGTACGGGGTGTTCTTTATCGTACGTTTTTGGGTCAAACCAGCAGCCGTGGCACGTATACCTAAAATTAAAGAAGTGCTGCAAGAAGAAATTAAAATTGCATTTGATGCGGCTAATATCTCTACGCCCTATCCGCATATGCGACTGCTAATGCCAAAGGATGTTGACTACCCTATTGCGACCAAGCCCTTTGCAACCACCACTCAAATCGTTCCAGAGGAATTACCACTGACGAAGGGTAAGTAGAGAATTTATTTTCACGTATTTGACTATCACATCTTAAAATCTTAAACACGGCTACTTTGAACCATCCTACTGTGAATTATGGTAAAATTGCCGGTTACACCGATTATCTTATTATTTGCTTTTTTGTCAATTTAGCCCACAGGTACCCGTATGACCGAACAAACCGCGCCCGCATCTCTAACAGCAGCTTCACCAGAGTTGTCGCTTGATCTTATTATTACCTGTGCCGATGGGCTTGAGGCACCACTGCAGACTGAGCTAACCAGCTTTGGCATTGACAGCGAAATCAAAAGTACCGGCCGTCTAGCCGTAACTGGCGGCTTACGTGAGCTATATACTATCTGCCTATGGTCACGCGTGGCCTCGCGGGTATTGATGCTGATTAAACGTAAAAACATCAATGCAGAATACGATGTTGCAGAGCAGCTATACGGCTTGGCAAAATCGGTCAATTGGACTGAGCAGTTTAGCCTAGAGCAAACCTTTGCTATTCGTCTGTCTGTCGATAAGCGTGTCGCTGTCAGTCAGCAATTTGCCATGCTACGTATCAAAGATGCGATTGCCGATACCTTTAACGAAGTTTACGATAGCCGTCCTAACGTCGACAGCAAAAATCCAGACTTCTCTGTTTTTGCAACCATAAATGACAAGCAAGCCGAGCTATATCTAGATTTATCTGGTACAAGTTTGCATCGCCGTGGTTATCGCGTGGCCATGACAGAAGCACCACTAAAAGAAAACTTGGCAGCCGCCCTGCTCTATAGCGCTGGTTGGCACAAGAAAAATGAAGCGGGCGATGCACCTTTCTATAATGCGTTAATCGACCCAATGTGCGGCTCTGGAACGTTCCTTATCGAAGCGCTATTGATGCATTGTGACTATGCTGTGGGTATCGACAAAGCTGCCAATCAATTTGGTTTTTACCAGTGGCAGTATCATGATGAGACGCTATGGCAAGAGATGATTGATGATGCTCAAACGCGTTTCCGTGAAGCATTAGAGATTGCCAACGAGCAGCCTGATACGTTGCCGCTTATGTTGGGCTTTGATGCTGATAGTGGTGCGATTCTTGCCACAGAGAAAAACCTTATTGCCGCAGGTTTACAAGACCTTTTACCGCTACTCGATATCGAACATCGTGCGCTTGACCAACTCAGCAACGTGCTCAAGCCATTGGTCAATGATGGTCGATTGAGCAATCCTTTGGTCATTACCAACCCACCGTATGGTGAGCGTTTGGGTGATGAAGAAATGATTAAGCCGTTGTATCAAGCGATTGGGCTAATATTGCAAGACAGCTTTGCCGGTAGTGGCATTGACCCGATGCTTGGCATATTGGCCTCTCATGTTGAACAAGTAGATATTCTACCGATAAAAGAACCAAAAACGTTACGCTGTCATAATGGTGCCATCACTGTCTATTTCCGCTACGGAACGCTCATCGCTGGGCAAACGGGCAATCTTGTTAGTCGTTTTGAGAAACGCGAGATTGAAGTAGAAGAGGGTCAAGACTTCATTAATCGTCTGCAAAAAAACCTTGCTAAGCTTAAGAAACTGGCCAAAAAAGACAATGTAAGCAATATTCGTGTATACGATGCTGATTTACCTGATTTTAAAGTCGCGATTGATTTATATGGTGATTATGCGCATGTGCAAGAATATGCACCACCAAAGACCATCCCACCTGAGACCGCAAAGAAACGCTTTAACTTAGCATTGATGGGTATCCGTGAAGTCTTTGATATTAACCGTGAGCAGATCTTTATCAAAACGCGTGCCCGTCAGTCTGGCAACGATCAGTACAGCAAACAGAACACCACAGAAAAACGTGGCAAGTTTCATGTTGCGCGCGAAGATGGTGCCTACCTGTATGTCAACTTTACAGATTATTTAGATACTGGTCTGTTTATCGATCACCGTAATATGCGTGCTCGTATCAAAGATAACAGTCGCGGTAAAGCAGTACTTAACCTGTTCGCTTATACTTGTACCGCAAGTGTGCATGCAGCGCTTGCTGGTGCGAAAAAAGTCACTAGCGTCGATTTGTCACAGAACTATCTAGATTGGGGCAAACAAAACTTTGTCTTGAACGGTTTGGACGTTAGCCGAAATAAATACCAATTCGTTGCTGCCGATATCTTTGAGTGGATTAAAGACAATACCGAACAGTTCGATGTTATCTTTATTGATCCGCCGACTTTCTCAAACTCTAAAAAATTCCAAGGTACTTTTGATGTGCAACGTGATCATGCTGCATTGATTAATCGTGCCATGAACCGCCTCACCTCTGATGGCGTCTTGTACTTTTCTAACAACTTTACGCGTTTTGAATTAGATGAGCAGTTGACTCAGCGTTATGACATCATTGATATTACGCAAAAAACCATTGGCTTTGATTTCAATATCAAAAAGCCGATTCATCAAAGCTTTGAGATTCGTCATCGTCAAAGTCTATAACTCGAAGTTTTAAATTTACAGTTTAGAATCTAAAGTCCGTAAACAAGATTTTGATAAATAAAGTTGTAGATTTATAAGGTAATATAAGTACCTGAAACTTCTGTTTTTTGCCGAATGTATATGAAATATAACAATGGCCCAATCAGCTTTGATTGGGTCATTTTTTGTTGCTATGATAGAGCGTTACTAGGCGATGGATTTGCGCAGTTATTGCGTAAGCATCGCCTTTTTTCGATAACCTCATAAACCACTAACATCTAATAAAAAGGATAACATCATGGCTTTATCACTTAATAAAGGCGGTAATTTATCGCTAACGAAAACTGACCCAAATTTGACCAAGTTACTTATCGGTCTTGGTTGGGATGAGCGTGCCACTTCTGGTGCTGAGTTCGATCTTGATGCTAGCGTGTTTTTGCTAAATGGCGCAGGTAAAGTGCGCGGCGATCATGACTTTATCTTTTATAATCAGCTGAAGTCTGACAATGGCGCTGTCGAGCATACTGGTGACAACCGTACTGGCGAAGGCGACGGTGATGATGAGGTTATTAAAGTAAATCTCACTCAAGTACCTGCTGATGTAGATAAAGTAGTCGTGACAGTGACTATCCATGACGCTGCTGCTCGTAGCCAGAACTTTGGTCAGGTCGCCAATGCCTTTATCCGTGTTGTTAATGAAGAAACAGGCACTGAAGTCGTACGTTTTGATTTAGCAGAAGACTACTCTGTAGAGACAGCGATGGTGTTTGGCGAAGTATATCGTCACAATGGCGAATGGAAATTCCGCGCTGTTGGTCAAGGCTATTCAGGCGGCTTGCAAGCGATGTGTCAGCAATACGGTGTCGATATTTAAAACCATTATTTACTGGTATTTAGTCTGTTATTAGTCACCGTCATCACGTCCAAAATAGCAAACCGCCATCGTTGCAAATAGTCACAATTTTTAATGGCCAAATGACTAGTAATGCTTTACGTTTCGTTTAAAATTATGCATAAAAAGTGGTTAGTAATAACCGCTTTTTTGCGGTTCATGCCTATACTAGGTAGACCTTAGCTTTACGCAACCATACAGGATGTGTCATGAGACATTTTTATTTAGACTTTATTTTCACCGCAATTGCTTTGGCAATAGCAGCATGGTGGGGATATTCACATGGCGGTATGGGTGGCATGATAGCCACTCTTTCTATTACCGCTATTTTGGCCGTCATGGAGATTTCATTATCTTTTGATAATGCGGTGGTCAATGCTTCAGTCCTTAAGGGCTGGGACGAATTTTGGAAAAAGATATTTTTAACCGTTGGTATCCTAATCGCAGTATTTGGTATGCGATTGGTCTTCCCTATTGTCATCGTCGCGGTTACTGCCGACCTTGGTATGATGGAAGTCATCAACTTGGCTTTATATAGCCCTGAAGAGTACTCGGCAAGACTGATGGCCCACCATGCGGAAATCTCAGCATTTGGTGGTATTTTCTTACTATTGGTATTCTTGAACTTTATTTTTGATGACAAAGAAGTACATTGGTTTGACTGGCTTGAAAGCCGTTTAGCCAAGCTAGGCAAAGTCGATGCCATGAGCGTATTTGTAGCGCTTATCGTCTTGATGATTGCGGTATCGTGGGCTAATGCAGAGCAGTCAAGCGCTGTCCTAATCGCAGGTGTTTGGGGTATCTTGGTTTATTTGGGCGTACAGGTTGTATCAGGTATGCTTGAGGGTGATCTGGAAGAAGACCTAGAGAACGAAGAGAATGGTTCGGGCGCTGCGGCGACCAGTGCGATTATGAAAGGCGGTATCATTGGTTTCTTATACTTAGAAGTCCTAGATGCTTCATTCAGTTTCGATGGTGTGATTGGCGCATTTGCAATTACCAATGACGTGATTGTTATCATGTTAGGTCTTGCGATTGGTGCGATGTTCGTACGTTCTATGACTATTTTCTTGGTAGACAAAGGTACGCTTGACGAGTTCATCTATCTTGAGCACGGCGCACATTATGCCATCGGCGCATTGGCACTGATTATGCTATTGTCAGTGAAGTTCCATGTACCAGAGATTATCACTGGTCTGATTGGTATTGCCTTTATTGGTTGGGCGCTGCTAGCGTCACTTCAGCATCGTAAAGCTGAGAAAGCAAGCCTAAACTAAGGCATGTTCTCAGTGTAGTCTGTATTTAGTTATACATCTAAGCAGGTCATATCATCAGGTATGGCCTGCTTTTTTTCATACTGTTTTTGCCACCCTATCAGGTCATATCGAAGTCCCAAAATATCGAAATAACCGATAATTGAGACAATCAATGGTTAAAGTTACGTTTGCCCTGTTACTATTACCCTATCTTCAGTTAAAATCCTCATCCTTAAATAACTTGTCGAAATAAGATCCTATAAACGATATGCAAAAAATTCTTGATGATATTGCCGCAGAGATGGCAAGAGAAACTGACCGCGGCAAAGTCGCAGATTATATCCCGCAATTGGCTCATATTGATTCTAATCAGTTCGGTATAGCTGTAGCGACTCCTGATGGGCATATGTATGCAGCAGGTGATGCCAGTACACTGTTTTCGATCCAAAGTATCTCTAAGGTATTTACCTTGACCATTGGTCTTGGCAAGCTAGGCGATACACTTTGGACACACGTCGGACGCGAACCATCTGGCGATCCTTTTAATTCAATTGTGATGCTCGAGCACGAGTCTGGCCGACCGCGCAACCCATTTATCAATGCTGGTGCCATTGCCGTGGTGGATGCTATTATGATGGGGCATAAACCTAAAGAAACACTGGGTGAAATCCTGCAGTTTGTTCACCTCATTGCAGATGATGAGTCAATTCGCTTTGATCATAAAGTAGCGGCTTCTGAGATGGCGCACAAGGACCGAAATGCCTCTCTGGCGCACTTTATGAAATCCTTTGGTCGTTTAAAACACGATGTGGATAATGTATTGGGTACGTATTTTCATCAGTGCTCAATTGCAATGAACTGTCAACAGCTGGCCAGTGCCGGTCTTTATTTAGTGTCTAACGGAGTTGATAAGCACTCAGGAGTAAGTGTAATCAATGAAAAACGAGCACGCCGTATTAACTCATTGATGATGATGTGTGGTCATTATGATGGTTCTGGCGAATTTGCTTACCGTGTGGGCTTACCAGGCAAAAGTGGTGTTGGTGGCGGTATTTTGACGATAGCACCTGGTAAAGGTTCTATCGCTGTCTGGTCACCAGGGCTTGATCATGTAGGTAACTCTAAGCTTGGACTAAAAGCACTAGAGCGCTTCGTACAAAAAACTGGCTGGTCGGTTTTTGCAGAATAAGATATACATGTCTATTTGTCTAAATAGGTTTTTTATATAATGCCAAGCTCTCATACTAGCTGCGAAGCATACCTAAGCCATGAGTTGGTTTGTTCTAAGCCTATATAGTCAGTCGGTGCTTTTTAAAGCGATTGTTTTATCTAAGCTACCTTTGTGCTAAATCCCTTTTGTATGAAACATTACTTTTCATAACAATATCTTAACGACTATTGCTAAGTTGATTAAAAATTATCAAAGATACAGAAGTATTATGTCCCTTAGTAAGCATATAGTAAGCGCACAAAATACGCCTTGCTTAGTGAGCAAACGCTTAGTATAGTAAAACCTAATGATATGCAGGGCATAGCGTACAGGTAAGTTTTTATTATTTGCTCTGAGATATCAGTCACTGCACAACTTTTAGTTTATTTTTTATCAATCAATCCACTTAACTATTAATCCAAAGGATATTTGTATGGCTATTAGCTTAACAAAAGGCGGCAACGTAAACTTATCAAAAGAAGCGCCAGGTTTAACCAACATTACAGTCGGTCTAGGCTGGGATCCACGTGCCACTGACGGCCAAGAGTTTGATTTAGATGCAATCGGTTTCTTGATTAACGAAGCAGGCAAAGTCCGTAACGACCAAGATTTTATCTTTTTCAATAACCTAAAATCGGACAACGGCGCTGTTGAGCATACTGGTGATAACCGTACTGGCGAAGGCGATGGCGATGATGAGAAAATCAAAATCAATCTTGCGAGCATTCCAGCTGACGTCAACAAAGTAGCTATCTGTGCCATCATTTATGAAGGCCAAGCGCGTAACCAAAACTTCGGTCAAGTTGGTGATGCTTATATCCGCGTCGTAAACGACAATGGCGAATCTGAAATCGCTCGTTATGACTTATCAGAAGATGGCAGCACTGAAACAGCGATGATCTTTGGCGAATTATATCGTCACAGCGGTGATTGGAAATTCCGTGCTGTCGGTCAAGGTTTCAGCGGTGGTCTTGGACCATTAGCAGCCTCTTATGGCGTAAATGTTTAACGTTAGAACCAACGTAAACGTTTAGCAAGCCAATTATCATAATCAGACGTCTGGTTATGATCTAATAAGCCATCAAGTGTGCCCCTTTAACGCATTTGATGGCTTTAAATTTAATTGGCTTATCATAAAAGCTATAGAGTACCTAAAAGCACACGCACACATTAAGAGCATTTAACAAAGATATTAGAATAAGGATTTGCAAGCCATGGCCGCAACATTCAGTTTAATCGGTACTATTGAACCTTTTTTGCATTGTAATCTTAAAAAAGGTGATTCAATTTATTGCGAAGCCAATGCGATGGTGATGATAGAGTCCAATCTTGAGCTGAAAGGTAAGCTACAAGGTGGCCTGATGCAGTCACTGATGCGCCGCTTTGCAAACGATGAATCGTTGTTCCAACAGCAGATTGAAGCGGTTAATGGTGAAGGCGACTGTCTGCTTGCGCCCACGCTCGATGGTGATATGCAAATCATAGAGGTTGGTAAGCAGCAGTATACATTGAGTGATGGTGCGTTTGTCGCGGCCCAAACTGGCGTCGATATCAGAGCCAATATTCAGCGCAACTTAGGCGGTGCAGTGTTTGGTGATACAGGCGGCTTTATGGTGATGCAGACTCAAGGCCAAGGTCAAGTCGTGGTATCTGGTTTTGGCTCGTTGTTTGAAATTGATGTCACACCAGACAAAGACGTCATCATTGATAATGGTCATGTAGTCTGCTGGGATTCGAATCTTGAATACAAGTTGTCAGTTTCGACCAGTAAGAAAAAAGGCATCATGAGCAATATTATTAACTCCGTCACCAGTGGCGAAGGTATGGTTCTGAACTTCTCAGGAAGTGGCAAAGTCATTATTTGCTCGCGCAATCGTGACAGTTATCAAGGTTGGATACAAAGTGTCCTAGGTAGTAGCTCAGGCGGACGTGGTGGCGGTGGTGGCTTTTTAGACAATATCTTATAGCACCTTTCGCAATTTTTAACTCTCTTTAGCGTTATTTTTAAACAGTTTTACTCACAATTATTATAAGGATACTCACATGGCAGTTAGTCTTCAAAAAGGTCAAAAAATCTCCCTAAGCAAAGAAGCTGGTGGCGAGCTGGCTCAAGTTAAATTGGGTCTAGGTTGGGATGTTGCTCAAGGGCCACAAGATAAAAAAGGTGGCTTCTTAGGAAAATTATTCGGCGGCGGTTCTGGCGGCGATTCTATCGATTTAGATGCTTCATGCATTATGTTTGATGCTAATAAGCAAGCGGTCGATGCCATTTGGTTTAGTCAGCTAAAATCGAAAGACGGCAGTATCGTGCATACTGGTGATAACCGTACTGGCGACGGTGATGGTGATGATGAAGTCATCAACGTCGATCTCTCAAGAGTACCTGCTAATGTGGTTTCATTGGTATTTACGGTCAATAGCTTTACTGGTCAAACGTTTGAGACCGTAGAAAATGCGTTTTGCCGTATCGTTAATGCCAATAACAATAGTGAAGTAGCACGTTATAACTTATCTGCCCAAGGTGGACACACAGCAATGGTAATGGCAAAGGTTTATCGTCATAACAATGAATGGAAAATGCATGCGATTGGCGAGACAGCTTCTGGCCGCACCTTCCACGACTTAATGCCTGCTATCACACCGCATGCATAATTGACTTGAGACTTTAACTGGATTATTACCAATCTAGTTAAATAGTTTATTTCAAAAGAGAGCGGCCCATCTATCAATAGCTGGGCCGCTCTTTTATATTTATTACTTATAATTAAGAATACTATTTACGTCCACGCTTCCAACTAAAGCCCCAGTTAAACGCTTTGTCCATTTCTTGGTGACCTTTGAAGTATTGGTTGATACGCTCAACATTGATACTGCCTTGCTGATTGACCAAACGGGCAATGGCACACATTGGTAGATTGCCCGCACCTTCGGTCAAACGTGTCTCAATCGGTGATTGCTCTGGTACATGGATAGTTACAACCCCATCGGTTTTTTCCCAGTTAGGTGCGCCTTCGTAAATAAACGCAAAGATAAATACCTCTTCAATCTGCGCCCATTGCTGACCATTGATATCCAGCCATTCACCGCCACTGACCTGCCCCGTTCTATCATCCGCACGTAGGCAAACATAAGGCGCTGACTGTAAACTACCAAAACGATTACCTAACGCTTGAATAAGGGTTTTTTCACCATTTTTTAGATGAATCATAGCGCCGACATCTAAATCGATACCGCTTGATTGATGCTGCTTAAACAGATCTCCCAGTATGCCTTTTTTAGGTGTTGATTTATCACTTTGGGGGCGTTGATTCCAATCTAAATTGACCGAAATTTTGCCAAAATCATCACGTTTTTTAAGATTAATGCTAGATTGGTTTTTAGTTAACGTTATCTTACTTAAGTTAATCGAAGGACTTACAGGGATTGGTGGCGGGTTGTTGGCTTGAGACGTGCTGCTTGCTTTTTGCGTATTGATTGGTCGCTGAGTGTTGATAGGTTGAGGTTGGCTTTGTGCAGGGTTATGATTTTGGGCAGGCGCTTCATCAGCAATTTCCACACCAAAATGCTCAGATAAAGGTTTTAACCCTCCCTCAAAACCTTGGGCGATAAAACGAAATTTCCAGTTTCCTTGTCTGCGATAGCATTCAGCCAATATAATAGCTTTTTCGTTACGTCCAGCGCTACTCAGTTGACAGGTCATCAGCACCTGACTGCCCTGTAAGACTTGAATATCCACATCGCCAACTTGCGACAATGTTTGCGAACTAGAGAACGCTAGGGCAATTTTCTCGATACTTGCAGGCTGTGCAGACAAATTGACATCAAAAAACCCATCACTGTCATGACCACGGAAGCTAACGCTACCATCATCGCTACGTGTCTGACCATAAAATATCATGTCACCATCACCGCGTACTTTTCCGTCATTAGTCAGGCGATAAGCGGCACAATCGATGGCATTTTGGCTTAAAATACGAATGCTAATATTGTCAGTTGGTAGTGGTGCATTGGCACCTGCAATTAGTTTTTGAGGTTGATTTTGACTCATCATACGTCCCTTAGATTATTTATTATGCTGTTGTCATTGTCATGCTGACTGTCGTCATATAGTAGCATGGATATTATGAATTTTTTGAACCAGACAATCGCGATATAAGCGCTAAAGTCATCCTTACAAATCCCTGTGACTATTTTATTAGAGGCGTTTATAACGCATATCATTTGTATATAATACGTCCTATTAAACCGTATACCTTTGCTAATATTACTACTAGATTTGCAGTAGCAATATTGACTTGCCCATTCCCCTACACCTAATGATAACGCTGAGAGAATTATGAATAATCTTGCTGACAATAGTAACCCTTCAATGCCAGTAGCGGCGTGGTTAGCTGAAGGTCAATCTAGCCAGCGTGATATGTTGGAGAGCTTACAAAGTCTAAAGAGCAAATCAAATCACCCTTTTCAAGTTATTGCCTCACATCGTCATGATAGGCCTGAGATTTTCGAATTCGCCGATATGGCTTATCGTGAGCCATCTAATTCAGCTGTGAATACTGATGCCCAGACGACTAGCGAACCTGCTATACCACGTTGGCAGTTCGTATTGGAGCAAGCTCAAAAGCATAACGTAAAAGTACTACTGACTGGACGCAATGGTATCGATTATGAAGTGCATCGTGAGAAATTTGACGCTGCTGGTATTCGCTTATTGACGGGCGCAACCAGCGTAACAGCACTAGAATCAATCGATGATAAATTTGCTTTTATGCAGCATTGTCACACTCATAATATCCCAGTGGCAGACGCATGGCGTTTTGATAATACGGCGGAGCTTGAGGCTTTACTCACCGAGCATGGTGACCAACCTCTATGTGTCAAACCTGTTGTCGGTATTTTTGCCCAAGGGTTTTGGCGACTAGACACGGGTAAAGCAGATAGTACTACGTACGATAGCTTTGAGCACTTATACTTCACTGAAGAGAAAAAAATCAATACAGCTCAATTTGTGAATGCCTATGCTAACAGCCAAATGGTACATGAGCGCCCTATTCCAATGCTGCTCATGCCTTATCTATCTGGGCAAGAATACTCTATCGATGTAGCCTGTGAATATGGTGAAGTCCTAGCTGCTGTCACTCGTCATAAAACCGGAAAAATACAACACGTTGGTTATGAGCAGTCTGTCATGGATGTCGTAATCCCACTGATTAGGGCTTTTGGCTGTGATGGCATCGTCAGTGTACAAACTAAGGCTGATGATAGCGGTCAGCACCGTGTTCTTGAGATCAATAGTCGTCCATCAGGTGGTATTGGTTATACATCTCATAGTGGGATTGATTTGACGCAAGTCGGATTTTCTTATTGGTTGGGGTTATCAGAGAGACCTAACTTAGAGACCAATATTCAGCATATTGAACCATGCCAAGTACGCTCTATTATGATGAGTGTGAAAATTGAAAAGGGTGATGAATAAATAGTCTGCTAAGCATGCACGTGGTTAGCAAATGATTTGAATAGGCATAAAAAAGGTTTTTAGATTAATATCTAAAAACCCTTTTTTATTTTCACTTTCAATTGGTATTAAAAACGAGCGTTTAAAATTACTCGCCAAATGCTAGTGTCGCTTGCTTAGGTGCATTTTTAGAAGCGATGACCCATAGTAAGCTTAATACAATTGCTGAACCGATGAAGATCGTAATTGATGAAGAAATAGCACCTGCATGCGTATAATCCATAGACATCGAATGATCCGTCATCGTCATTTCCATCGCGGCTATACCAGTGTAATGCATACCACAAACTGCAAGACCCATGATGAAGGCACTACCAAAACGCTGTAATGTACCACGTAGATTGAATGCCAACCATAGCGCAGCGATAGCAGCTGCAATAGCAATCACAATCGATAGGATAAGCAGCGGTATATTGTATGACATGATAGCGTCCATTTGCATAGAAGCCATACCAGTATAATGCATGGCTGCAACACCTAGCCCAGTAAGCACACCGCCACCGATTAACTTAGCAACGCTTGGTTCACCACGACCTACGATAACAATACCAACTGCAACGAAACAAATCGCGAGTAGCATTGAGACAATTGTTAGCCCTAAGTCATAAGTCACAGGCATCTTCATATCTACAGCCATCATACCGATATAATGCATAGACCAAATCGCACCACCGATAGCAATCGATGATAGCGCTACCCAAAAATACAAATCTGTTCCTGGCTTGGCAGAAGGTACTCGAATGGCAAGGTTTAAGCCAACATAAGAACCAAATACTGCAATGGCGTATGAGACCAACACCAAAAGTAAGTTATATTCAACTTCCATCATTTTTTTGCCTTTTATCTATCATAAGAATTGAGTCAAATAACGTTACTTTTATTGCAACACGGTGCGTCATTCACTCGTTGATTTTTTTGCATAGACATGAAATTATCTACACACAGTTTTTCTTACCCAATGGTAAATTCACAAATATTGGTACTACCGGCGCCGCAGTTAGTCTCTTCAACTTGAACCACATCTATAGCAGGGTTGCTTGCCAAAAAGCCTTCTATATAGCCCACAATAAAATGGCATCCTGAGTGAGTATGATCTGACGACTTACAGAATGGACATTTGATTAAATAGATCACATTGTTTTTTGCTTTAACTTTAGACAGGCTTTTTAGTGCTGGCACAAGCTCACGAGTGATCGTAGTAGGCATCTTCAGTGGACTACCAAGTGAATAATCACGTTGGTAAATACCCCCGCCAACCTTACGACCCAACTCCTGCAATGCCGTCACACGTCGCTCAATAGGTAAACTATCTTCATACTGACTGACAATATCTGCTATTTTAGGGTAATAAGCACCGATGGCTGATAAGACGCTTTTCTCATCCAATGTCTTTTTTGCAGGAGCAGCTGACGAGCCGCCCTCTTCATCGATTTCTAGATTAAAAAGCGTACAGCCTTCAATTGAAGACAAGTCATCGATTAGATCTGCTTGCGTTTTAGAGCCTAGGCTTCTTGCGATCACATGGATGATATTACCACCATTCTCTGAAGCCTCTTGTCTTTGGGAGACCAGCTGATAACCTGCTTTGATAAGCGGCGAAATAACATTGACCAGACGAATACGTTCAGAAGACGTTTCTAATGCACAAGAGAATTTCACAGAGCACTCCTTTTCTTAAAATACTGCTACGCTTTCTTATATCAAGCCATCTAGATAAGCTAATGTGAATAACGTCTCAAAGGTCCGACCAACTGGCTTTCTCACAATATAAAAGATATGCAGACATCAACCATATGATAGTTTTTATATATCTTTTATATTATAAGAAATGAACTATATTCAGTAGATGAAACTTCGATTTTTATAGTTATTAGGCATATAAGCGCTCTAACCACTAGAAATTCATTAATCGAGAAACAGCAATAAGCTTGAAAATAAGATTAGAATTAATAGGTTTAAATCAAATACTATTTTTAAACTTTACAGATAACACTTGGTCACAGTAGAGTTACTAAATAGCAATAGATTTTGATTGTATTATCACTGGAATTTGGTTTTGTAGCAATACACTACATGGCTTTGTCCGATAAGTGGCTACATTAACCGACAAATGGCTAGACTATAAAACCTCATCATTATTTTCTAAAAGGAATTAATTATTAAAAGGGATTTTGAAACTATTTAAACCTATATATCTTGATATATCTATTATGCAATTAATCTTAATTGTTTATTAAAACATCCATTAGCATTTTTTCTTTTTGGAATGGTAGGTTTAAAACAAAATCAAAACCCTTTATATAGTCAGACTTTAGTCTCAAAGATAAAATCATTAAACAATAAAAATAATTATAATTGCGCAAATAAACTAAGGAAATGTGATGTCGAAGCAAGTCGAATTAGTACTAGGAGCCAATACGGTTATCGAAAATCCAAAATGTTCGATCGCATTTTCTACTACTAAACCATTGGGATTTGGACAGCAGCTTGGACTATTGTGGTTGCCATTAGATACCCATCGTAAAGCCGTTTATAGTCCTGCTTATTTACATGAGTCTAAAGACTGGGCTCAGCTCGATAGCAAGGATAATCCAAGCGCATGGCAGTTAGATTTACCCCAGTTATTTGATAAAAATAATGTTAGTTTCTTACAACTGATTGCTTATGTTTATCATGAGCCAAGCCTAAACTTGCCAGCGGTAGAGTTGAACGACGTAAGCCTCACGCTCAATAATGGAGATATTCGCTATAACTTCGCAACAAACGATCGGCATGTCAAAGCGGCGATTATATTAGAAATATATCAGCGTAATGAACAGTTTAAATGTCGAGCGCTTGGCGAAGCATCAACCCAAGGCTTAGCGAGCCTTGAACATCATGTACAGGTTAGTCTGGATATTCGTCCACCTAGCACACATACACTTATTCAAGAAGCACAACAGCAGCAGCGTACTCAACCAAACAATGAAGCTCGCCCTCCCCGTCATGTACAAGCAGGCGAGACTTGGACAGGAACAGCGTTTGCTATTGATCCCTATCATCTGCTGACCTGCTATCATGTGATTGAGTCAGCAGCAATGATTGGCATACGTCAGCAAGGTCAGCCTGATCGCGAGGCACAAGTTGTACTCAGCGATATCGGAAGCGATTCAGCTATTATTAGAGTTAGCGATCCTTTACCTAGCTACCTCCCATTGGCGCAGCAGTGTGTCGATATATTGGGTGAGACCATTACCACACTAGGGTTTCCGTTATCAGGACTGAGTAGCCAACTGCAAGTCACTCAAGGCTGTATATCAGGATTGACAGGTTTAAATAACGATATCCGTCATATGCAATTCACCGCACCCATTCAGCCCGGTTCTAGTGGTAGTCCTTTATTATTGCCGACTGGAGAGGTCGTCGGCATGGTCACATCCAGTCTGGTTCATGAACATGCACAAAATATGAACTATGCGGTGAAATTTCAGTTATTATCTGCCCTACTGGCGAGTGCTGGTATCAGTTTGAAGAACACGACTGATTTGACCAGTGCTGCGCCTCTTACAACACCTCAGCTAAGTAAGCAAAGTCGCAGTGCCTTATGGCTGGTTGGCTGTCAGGGTTAAGAAATCTACGACGATATATAAATAAAAGCGCCAAGGAATATGAATGTTAAATGAGCAACACAGTACGACCATCACCCTACCCCGTGGTACGCTAGATCTGACTTATCAAACCAACTCAGCCACCAATAAATCAGCCACTAATAAAAATGGCGTAGAACAACACGCCCATTATCAGTTAGAGGATTTGCTTGGATTTGCCCAGCGTATTAATCCAAAGCGTGCGTTTCTGTTTGTCTCAAAAGTGCTAGGTCGTCATATTCCCGTTGCGCCAAGTACTATGAGAGAGGCATTTACTGATTTGGCTGATTTAGTGCCTAATAACTTACCTGAGCCAGTTCTAGTCATTGGTATGGCAGAGACCGCGGTAGGTCTATCTGCTGGTGTCCATCAAGCGCTACAAACGCGCTATCCTCAAGCCCTGCTATTGAACTCTACGCGTCATGCACAGCACGATGAGAGTAGTGATCCGAATGGTACCAACTCCTTGCTGACGACATTTTGTGAAGACCACAGTCATGCTAGCCAACATTTAATTTATCAGAGCAAAGATAGCGTTACTCAAGCGCAGCTACTGGCCAGTAAAACACTGATTATGGTCGATGATGAAGCCTCAACGGGTAATACCTGCGTTAATGTCGTCACTGCGCTGCGTGAAGCAGGACTGACACAATTAGAGCAAGTGCATCTAACAACACTGGTCGATTGGTCATTAGATCAAGAGAAACCTAATCTACAGTCAGATGCTAAGCCTGCACGTATGGCGGATCGTCTCGCTGGTATTGAGTTTCATCGACATCATTTACTGTCTGGCGCATGGCAATGGACAGATGCCCCCAACCCTGAACCCATTACGATGCCATCAGTTGATACTACTGCCGCTGGTAGTCAGGCGCTCGGTGATACGGGCAACTGGGGGCGTTTTCCAACGCTAGACAGTACAGAAGGTTTTGCTAACTATCTTTCAGGTTTTCAGACTGCATTTACGCGCTTCGATGGCCAAGAAAACTTTGATGTTACTCAGCTACCAAAAAGAATCTTAGTATTGGGTAGCAATGAGTTTGTTTGGTTGCCATTTTTATTGGCTGAATGGCTTGAAATAGAGTCTAAAAAACTGAGCGGAGATACAGCGTCCATGGTTAATTTTAGCGCATTAACCCGTTCACCGATTGCGCTTGGTGGAGCGATTAACACGATGCTGAGCTTTAGCGATAATTACGGGCTTGGTATGACCAATTTTGCTTATAACGTTGAGCCTAGTGATTGGGATTTGATTGTATTGTGTATAGAAACATCAGCTGATAGCGTGGATGCTATGTGGCGGGGTTTGGATAACGTGCTGGTGGTGAGCCCTAGTCTTTAAATTGCTCTCTAACTTTCAAACCTATTATTTACGGACGACGCCATGACTACCTCATTTTTTAAAGCCAACCCAGACATTATTAAGCCTTATGCCTTGATGGATTTGGACGACACGCTATTCCAAACCCAGCGTAAAATTGACGCATGGGATTTGCCCACTACTGAGCCTGAGACTTTGGTTTGTGCGACGGTCAATAAACAAGACGAACCACTGAGTTTTATGAGTCAGCGCCAAGCAACCTTTTTTAATTGGCTACTTGCCAGCACCGAATTAGTTGTAGTAACGGCGCGGGATCGTAGTGAAATAAAACGCGTTAAGCTGCCCTTTAACAGTTGGCAAGTATTGACTCATGGGGCGATTGTTTTAACGTCTGATGGAGCGCTGCTGAGCAGTTGGCAGCAGCATATGTATAGCAAACTTGCGCCATTGCAAGATAAGCTTAATAAGTTAAGTCAGTTGTTTGCCAGTCATAGTCAAAGCGAGCAAAGTCATTTAGTATTCACACCGCATATCGATAGCTTTAACAATGGTTCTGATGATGAAGAGCTAACCATTTATCTGGCTATCAAACATGCACAGAAAGATCATCAAGCGCTCGTAGATTTAGCTGAGAAACTGCCCACTTTGATACGTGATTTTGATCAAGATTTCTATGTACATGTGAACGCTAATAACTTAGCGATATTGCCTCATGCGGTGCATAAGCGTCATGCGGTACAGTTTTTATTAGAGCATCATTTAGACCATCAGCGTCCCAGTTTTGGCTTTGGTGATAGCTTAGCTGACCTGCCTTTCTTGCAGTTATTGGACTGGTACGGTATGCCCAATCATGGCCAACTGCATGAGCAATACCAGTCTAAATCGTCAGGCTAGACCGTCAGTTTAAACTGCAGCCACGCAAATCCACTGTTATCATCACGAGTGCTATTATTCATACTATGACTTTACCTAATATACAGATAAAAAGAGCGGCTCTGCAAAACTATGGCTCAGGTAGTTATCTTGCAAGCGATGTCACTGTCCTACTCGATATGGTAGATAAAGACGCAGTTGCCGATGTGCCCGTCAGTCAAAAAGAAGCGCTTATCCAAAGCGGACAACGCCATTACTCTGACATGCTGACTTTAGAGCAAGCACCTACTGCAATGCATGAGCAACTATACATACAGGCATTAGAGCAAGGCTCAACAAGGACAGCGACTGATATCGCTCATTTGTCTCATACGCTACATCATATTTTTCAGCAGAATGTGAATGATGAGCATCCACTGATTTTGGTCAGCTTGGTGCGAGCTGGTCTGCCAATTGGGGTGTTATTGCAGCGTGCGCTGTCGGATACAGACAGTAGCTATCACCTGCCAAGTATACATTATGGCATCAGTATCATTCGTGATCGTGGTCTTGATCCAGTGGCCCTGCAAATGCTACTAGAGGCTTATCCAAACAGTCCGATTGTCTTCGTCGATGGCTGGACAGGTAAAGGGGCCATCTATCAAGAGTTGGCTCGTAGTCTAGAGAAGTTTAGTGATTCTACCCATGTTAATTTTGCCAACATTTTCCATCAAGGCGCTGACGTCATTCCGCTACTGACTCTCGCCGATCCAGCTAGCGTTGCTTGGCTTGCGGCAAGTGAAGAAGACTGGTTAATCCCATCGGGTTTGTTGAATAGCACTGTATCGGGATTAATTTCACGTAGCTTGTATACAGAGCCGTCATCAGGCCTACATCGCAGTGTCTTTTATGATGATTTAATTGAGGTAGATCACAGCTTGGCATTTATTGATCATATCGATGCAGCGAGACGATCATTGGCTACTACTCCAGCGCGTTTACCGACTTACCAGCAGCCACGCTACCAGACTGCGGCGTTGATAGAGACGTTGGCCGCAGACTATAAGATTATCAATCGTAACCGTATTAAGCCGACTATTGCTGAGGCAACACGTGCCATATTACGCCGTGATCCAGAGCGTATATTGCTCGCCACTGCTGAGCACCCTGATACCGTACTGCTACGCCACTTATGTGCGCAACGAAATATCACTATCAGTGTATTAGGTGATAAAATACTGCCTTATCAAGCCATCACGCTTATCAAGCAGCGCTCCCAAGACACTTAATACATTTAACGGTATTAAATACTTTCTTTTTCGTTCTCTTATACTCTCTACTTATGATGCCAATTATGTCAGATATGCTAAAAACCGAGTCAGACCTTTACAATGATACCCAATCTTATGCGCATCTGATCACTGAGCGTCATGCGATGGTCAAACCGCACACGCACCATCCATATCAGCTCGGTGCTAGCTTATACATGCCTGCGACTCGCCAAGATATTTGGCAAGTCATCAAGCGAGATAAATTACCGACGATTAATAGTATTATTATCTGTCTAGAGGATGCGGTCAGTCAGCAGGATGTTGAGTTAGCGCTTGAGCGTTTGCGCACCCTGCTCGATACATGGGCTGAGCATGTGAATAGCATTAATGCGCCATCTAAATCGGCGAAAATTCATGCTCAGCACCCGACACGTCCACTAGTCTTTATACGTCCACGTAGCCCGATGATGCTACAGCAACTGGCTGACTATACCCATATCGATCTTATCGATGGTTTCGTTATGCCAAAAGTCGATATGTATAGCCTATCTAACTGGCGCATGGCTTGTCAGAACCTAAAAGTAGATCAACTACTTATGCCGACGCTCGAAACCGCCGCGCTGTTTAACCCACATCACAATCAAGAGCTGGCCATTGCTTTTAAAGAAGCCTTTAGTCAACCAGTTTTTGCGCTACGTATCGGTGGTAATGACTTATTCGCAGCATTGCGCTTACGTCGCCCAAAAAACAGTATTGTCTATGACTCGCCTATCGGTACTTTGGCTTATCAAATGCTTGGCTGTTTTGTGCCGCATGGTTTTTATCTTACCGCGCCAGTATTTGAGTACTTGGATCAGCCGACGCTGTTTATGCAAGAGCTGAATCGAGATGTCAGCTTAGGGATGGTGGGCAAAACTGTCATTCATCCAAGTCAAATCGCCCTAGTACAGCAAGCTTATTGCGTACCACTGAGTACATTGGATGAAGCGCAAGCGATCCTTCACTCTGAGGCCAAAGCGGTATTTAAGTACAATAATACGATGCTAGAGCCTGCGACGCACCGTGCTTGGGCAACTGAAATTGTTAATCGTGCAGAAGCCTTTGGAACCATTGATGATGGACATAGCCAGTACAGCTCACGAATGTAACTTTCATCGCTAATACAGATAACTGTCTGTCATTTAACAACTTGCACCATACAAAAAGCCGCTATCAAATAATAGGTAGCGGCTTTTTTATGTAGATATCTGCTTAGGTTTTTCTATAAATATGAGGCTTTAAAGCTCTCGCACAGCAGCTACATTAAGCACAACTTTCTAAAAACTGACGGAGTACTTGGTTCACTTGATCAGGCTCTTCTACTGTCGATGTATGACCCGCACCTTTGATAATAGCAAGCTTAGACCCAGCGATAGCAAAATGCATGCGTTCAGACTTGGCATAAGGCGTGGCGGCATCTTCATCACCTACCACAATCAGTGTTGGCGTTGTAATCTCACTTAATTGCTCATAAGTACCTGTACGCTCAATCACGCCCATTGTTGCTTTGACCACGCCACCCTTGCGATTACTTTGTAGCATCGTTAGCCACTGCTTACGGTCAGATTTACGCAGCTTATCTGCCAGAAACGTACTACCAAACATGATTGGCATCACTTTGTTACTCACACGCTTCATACCTAACCAGCGAATCGCTTTCACCAGCTTGCGATACTGAGGGATGTTTTTTGGATCTTCAGGGTCAGCAGAAGTTTCTAACAGCGTCAATGACAACAACAACTCAGGGCGTTTGAGCGCAATACGTTGAGCCACGAACCCGCCCATAGATAGCCCAACAAAATGACATTTATCAATACCAAGCGCTGCAAGTAAGCCAAGTGTATCTTCAGTCAGCGTCTCCATATCATAGCCAGACTTAGTAACCTGCGACTGACCCTGCCCGCGAAAATCAAAAGCAATACAACGGTAGTCTGTTTGAAAGTGCTCTACTTGCTTATCATACATCTGTGAGCTCCACAGTAGACCATGAGCAAATACGATAACAGGCTTTTGTGTGTCATTCGGTGCGCTGTCTTCGTAATAAATATCAGCGTTATTTACAGTGATAGTTGGCATAACCACATCCTTGTTTGATCAATGAAAAGTTCGAGCGTACCCTTGTGTCTTTTACGACTCTTTTACGCTCAACCTGGCATATTAGCATAATCCATTAGCCCCTTAGGTCATAGCCTTTTTACGAGCCAGTCGTTTTGTCCCATTAGCTAGCATCAGCTTTTACGATAAAATAGTGAAGTTTACCAGTATATAGATGTGTCTTAGGCGCCCACAAAACACGCTTTTATAATCATAGCAAGCTGCTATAGTAATCAGTATTGAACCATTTTTACCTTTATCTCAAAGTATTGTCATTGATACAGAATATTAAAACAGTCATTTAAAATAAGGAAATCTCAAATGTCACAGTCTCTCGTCGATTATCAAGTTGCAGAGCACATTGCTACTATTACCTTTAACGATCCAAAAAGCTTAAATGCCTTTGGCACACTCTTAAAAAACCAAGTCTTGATAGCGCTAGATAAAGCGGCCGCAGATGATCAAGTACGGGTGATTATTTTACAAGGGGCTGGTGGTAACTTCTCAAGCGGCGGCGATATAAAAGAGATGTTGTCTGAAGGATTAGACAAGGATATTGTTTCAAAAAAATTAAGAGGTATGGTAGAAGGTGCAGGCGAAGTCAGCTTAAAGTTACGTCATATCCATAAGCCGATTATTGCCAAATTAGAAGGTGCTGTGGCAGGTGCTGGCATGAACTTGGCGCTTACTTGTGACTTCCGAATTGCCGCAGACAATGCAAAGTTTGTACAAGCGTTCGTTAATATTGGCCTAGTTCCAGATGCAGGTGGTATTTACTTATTAAACCAATTGGTAGGTGCAGCAAAAGCCACTGAGCTTGTAATGCTAGGTGACAAGCTAAAAGCAGAAGACATGGCGCGCTTAAATCTAGTGAACAACGTGGTTAATGCTGAAGAACTAGACGCCACCGTCCAAGCATTGGCGCTACGATTGAGCCAGTTACCAGGCAAAGCGTTGGCCGCTATGAAAGAGAGCTTCAATGTACACGCCTTCGCTGGTTTGAGCGCGGCGTTAGATACGGAAGTAGAACAGCAGACCGTAATGGCAAAAACCGATGACTTTATCGAAGGGGTTAGCGCCTTTATAGCAAAGCGTAAGCCTGTATATCAAGGTAAATAACAAGATAAACAACGATACAATCAAAAAAGGGCTGCCAGCTGCCAGTATGGTAGCCCTTTTTTTGTCAATGCCTTTGATCAAGAAGCGGTCGCGGGCTTAGAATGATGAGGTAAAGTAAATATCTTGTCAAAAATCAGAGTAAACGTAAACGTATAAACTAAGAAAAACAGCAGTAGCGCCACTTCCATCATAAAGGCTTTTACTAGACCAACATCGTACCAAATCATATATAGTGGCAAGCAGATCAACACCAGCCCACCTTCAAAACCAAAAGCATGAACACTGCGTATCCATAATGTGCGACGTACAATGCGCCTGCGACGTTCCCACGCTTCAAAAGCGGTATTATATATGAAGTTCCAAACGACGGCTGCTACCGACATCATTACAGCGATTGGTAAGGATTCTGATGCATCACTGTGACTGAGTTTCATCAATATAAGAGTAGATAAGATAATCGCGATAATTTCGAAAGCGGTCACATAAATTAAGCGACGTTTGAGCGGTGATAAGGTCATCAACCAAGACTCCAAAGCACCTGTATTTAAACAGCAAGGTGCGTATCAAAGTATCGGTCCGTCCCGAGTTAGAAAAGATAAATAAAGTGCAGAGCCACGGTTTCCGCCTGCCCCTATATTATACAGAAACAAAACTCAAAAATCAGTGAGGACATTTGTAAACAGGCGTAAGCCGTTTTATTAACGATTATCGCCTGTTTTAACCAGACTATTTTGCCGGTAGACCCCATTTATTGGTTTCAGGCTTGGTATCACTCGCTAGAAATACTAGCAATATAATAGAGCCTATCAGTGGCACTATCCCTATCAAAAACCACCATCCTGAGCGGCTAGTATCATGCAAGCGGCGGATAGTCACGGCAAGACCAGGCAGAAATAAACCAAGTGCCGCTACTATGTAAAATAAACCTGTCTCTGAGCTAAATATTATTGCGTCTATCAGCATTGCAACGATCATCACCCCCATTTGCACTAGAAAGAAATACCAATACTCCTTACGGCGCGCACGACCAGAAAAATTCGTGTAATTTCTCATGCCCTTTTTAAACCAGTCAATGATGCCATAATTTGCTTCAGAGCTATGATTATTAGCCATCGTAGATCTGGGCAGTGGCGGCGGAGTCGCTTTATTAAGCTTAATATTATTTTCCATAGGGCTTTTTATCTCAGTCGTAGAAAGTAGAAATCGTCAGTGAAAATTATCAACCATTGGCTTTGATTATAGATACTCAATAAAAGTTTGTAAATGAATACTAGTTTTCTTGGAGTCATCAATAAAAAACCCCGCATCATGACGATACGGGGTTTTATTTATTCAAAAAAGTTTTGCTTAAGCTGCAACCAAGACTAGGTCAACTGAGCAACATTAATCTTGTCTGCTTCTTCAGTATAGTCTTCCATACGGTCGAAGTTCATGTATTGATAGACTTCATCGCCCATGCTGTTTAGCATACCAGCATACTGCTGATACTCATCATTAGTAGGTAGTTTACCAAGTACCGCTGCAACTGCTGCAAGCTCTGCAGAAGCGAGGTATACGTTAGCGCCTTGACCTAGACGGTTCGGGAAGTTACGAGTCGAGGTCGATACCGCAGTAGATTTCGGTGCGATACGTGCTTGGTTACCCATACATAGTGAACAACCTGGCATTTCAGTACGAGCGCCGGCTTGTGCATAGATGTTGTAGTAACCCTCTTCCATCAACTGACGTGCATCCATCTTAGTAGGTGGTGCAATCCATAGACGAGTTTTCAGGCTACCTGCTGGTACGTCTTGTAGCAATTTACCAGCGGCACGGAAGTGACCGATGTTAGTCATACATGAACCAATGAATACTTCATCAATCGTATCACCAGCCACGTCTGCTAGCGTTTTTGCATCATCTGGATCGTTCGGGCAGCAAAGGATCGGCTCTTTGATTTCGCTCATATCGATAGTGATGTCGATAGCATATTCAGCATCATCATCAGCACGCATGAGGCTTGGGTTAGCCAACCACTCTTGCATTTGCTCAACACGGCGGCTGATCGTACGTGCATCGCCATAGCCTTCTGAGATCATCCACTTAAGCAGCGTAATGTTTGAGTTTAGGTACTCAGTCACTGACGCTTCAGATAAAGTGATGGTACAACCAGCAGCACTACGCTCAGCTGAGGCATCAGACAATTCAAACGCTTGCTCAGCGGTTAAATCTTCTAGACCTTCGATTTCAAGAATACGGCCGTTGAACTCGTTGATTTTACCTTTCTTATCAACCGTCAAGTAACCTTCTTTGATCGCTTGATAAGGGATAGCATGTACTAGGTCACGTAGGGTGATACCAGCTTGACGCTCACCAACAAAACGAACACGAACAGATTCAGGCATATCAAGTGGCATAACACCAGTTGCAGCTGCGAAAGCAACTAGACCAGAACCCGCTGGGAACGAGATACCCATTGGGAAACGAGTATGCGAGTCACCACCAGTACCAACGGTATCTGGAAGTAGCATACGGTTCAACCATGAGTGAATGATACCATCACCTGGACGTAAGCTTACGCCGCCACGGTTCATGATAAAGTCAGGTAGTGTGTGCTGAGTCTCAACGTCAACTGGCTTTGGATAAGCGGCAGTATGACAGAATGACTGCATCACGAGATCTGCTTGGAAACCCAAACATGCCAAGTCTTTTAGCTCATCACGCGTCATCGGACCAGTCGTATCCTGAGAGCCGACAGTCGTCATCTTAGGCTCACAGTACATACCTGGACGTACGCCTGTCAGGCCACAAGCTTTACCAACCATTTTCTGTGCAAGCGTAAAGCCTTTACCAGTATCAGCTGGCTCTTCTGGCTTAGCAAAGATGTCTGAATGACCAAGACCCATGTATTCACGAGCACGGTTAGTCAAACCACGACCAACGATCAATGGAATACGGCCGCCAGCACGAACTTCATCAAGCAATGTTGGTGAATTTAGTGAGAACGTTGATAGTACTTCATCAGAGTCATGCTTAGTGATTTTGCCTTCGTACGGATAGATGTCAAATACATCACCCATGTTTAGGTTATCAACTGCCACTTTTTCGATTGGCAATGCGCCAGAATCTTCCATTGTGTTGAAGAAGATAGGAGCGATATTGTTACCAAGCACTAGACCGCCGCCACGTTTGTTTGGCACGTTAGGGATATCTTCACCCATCAACCACAATACTGAGTTGGTTGCAGACTTACGGCTAGAACCAGTACCAACAACATCACCAACATAGGCTAGCGGATGGCCTTTTTCTTTCAATGCTTCGATTTGCTTCATTGGGCCAACAACGCCCTCTTCGTCAGCATTGATGCCGTCGCGAGAGTTTTTGTGCATGGCTAGTGAATGCAATGGGATATCAGGACGGCTCCATGCGTCTTGCGCAGGTGACAAGTCATCCGTATTGGTCTCACCAGTTACTTTGAACGTCGTGTAAGTGGTTTTCTTTGGTACTTCAGCACGGTTCAAGAACCATTCTGCGTCAGCCCAAGACTGAATCACTTCTTTAGCAATAGTGTTGCCAGCTTCTGCTTTTTCAGTCACGTCATTGAACGCGTCAAATACTAGCAAAGTTTTCTTTAATGCTTCAGCAGCGTCTTGTGCAACTTCGCTATCATCTAGTGCAGCAACTAATGGCTGAACGTTGTAGCCACCTTGCATAGTGCCTAGAATTTCAACAGCTTTTTGCTTGCTGATAAGTGGTGATGATGTTTCACCCTTTAAGATAGCAGCCAAAAATGCTGCTTTAACGTATGCTGCTTGGTCAACACCAGCAGGGATACGGTTTTCTAATAGGTTCATCAAGAACGCATCTTCGCCTGCAGGCGGGTTCTTTAATAATTCAACCAACTCTACTACTTGTTTCTCATTTAGTGGTAGGGGTACAGTTCCTAGCTCAGCACGTTCTTCGACATGTTTACGATAAGCTTCTAACACAATAGTCGTCCTCGTCAGTTGGGGTGTAGCACATTACGTGGGTAGTCAGTATGACTGCCTGCGTCTATATACTATATGAAATAATTATCCGTGCAATCATAGCTTAAAACGCTTTAAATGTTAATGGCTCAGCTCTGAAAAGGCGCATAGTAAGGCCATATTGAACATTTATTATAAAAATAGTGCCATCAATAATATGATTGTAGCGCTCATTATAACTGGCATTTGCCTGATTACGCTTATCAATCAGCGCTTGCTTTATGACTGAGCAGACACCATATGACTGATATACGATTTTGTAAGAAACAACTTCGATAAAATTTCGCTTAAAAAAATGTAGCAACTTCGATGTATTAACAGTCGATTTGATAAAAACATTTTGGTGTAAACATTAAGGACGACGATATGACTGATAGCAATGCGAACAATAATCCTAACTATGACAATGGTCTCAAGGTACGCACTGAGGTCATGGGTGAGCAGCATGTCAAACGCTCGCTTGATGCTGCCACAGGATTTACCCAGCCACTGCAAGACTGGATTATCGAACACGCTTGGGGCAGCACTTGGCAAGACGACTCAGTATTACCACGTAAGTATCGCTCATTAATCACTATTGCCTTTTTAATTGCCCAAAAAAGCCCAAATGAGTTGAAAGGACATATACGCGGTGCCATTAACAACGGGGCCAGTGTCGCTGAGATTAGAGAGGTGCTCATGCATAGCTTGCCGTACTGCGGTGCACCTGCTACTCAAGAAGCGTTTCGTGCTGCCATAGATATACTGAATGAGTTGGAAATCGATATAGATATTTAAAACTATGGTCACTAGATTAATCATAGTAATCTTAACAATATTGTTTAAAAATTGACGACCAAATTTCTGCTATAATATCTTCACTCATAAAACATTCTGATAATTCCATAAACCCTTATAATATAAAGGGTTAAGAGATAACTCCATTATGACAACTGCCGTACAAACACATGTACCTGCTGCTAAGGCCAAACCAAAAAAAGCCATCCAAGGCGAAAAGCTACGTGGCTATGACAAAGTTGCCCGTATCCCAATTAAGGTGATCCCGACTGTCGAGGCAAAGAAAAAGCCTGATTGGATTCGGGTAAAAATGTCCTCACCTGCTGAAGTCGCTCGTATCAAAGCAACCTTGCGTGAGCAAAAGCTTTATACCGTTTGTGAAGAAGCGGCCTGCCCTAACCTGCCACAGTGCTTCGCTGATGGTACAGCCACCTTTATGATCATGGGTGATATCTGTACGCGTCGTTGCCCGTTCTGTGATGTAGGTCATGGTCGTCCTAATGAGCTAGACAAGGATGAGCCGCGTCATACCGCTGAAACGATTCAAGGTCTACAGCTTAAGTATGCCGTAATCACTTCTGTCGATCGCGATGATCTAAAAGACGGCGGTGCGGGACATTTTGTAGAAGTGCTAAACGAATCAAGAGCGCTTAGCCCAAATTGCTTGATTGAAATCCTAGTACCAGATTTCCGTGGTCGTATGGATATTGCGTTGGATTTATTGACAGAGACTGCACCAGATGTGTTTAACCACAACATCGAAACGGTGCCACGTCTATACAAAGCTTTCCGTCCAGGTTCTGACTATCAGCATTCACTAGATTTGCTTAAGATTTATAAAGAGCGTCGTCCTGATATCGCCACCAAGTGCGGCTTTATGGTTGGTCTTGGCGAGACAGAAGAAGAGATCTATGCCCTACTCGATGATCTAAAAGCTCATGATGTAGATATGATCACTATCGGTCAGTACTTACAGCCTAGTAAAAACCATGCGCCTGTTGATCGTTATGTCCATCCAGACGAGTTCCAACGCTATATGGACTACGGTAAAAAGATTGGCTTCTTTAGCATTTGGGCAGGTCCAATGGTACGCTCAAGCTACTTTGCAGATCGTCAGTACTACGGCGAAGACTGCCCAGCACCTATCCGTAGCAAAAAAGCATTAGAAGCTGAAGGCAAACTTGGCTGCTAATTTAGCAATAAAGTGATGTGAAAGTAGTTGCGAACAACAGCTGCTAAGAACAGTAGCTAAGACAGTTATTACGACATCTCGAAAATATTAAAAAGGGTGAATAACAAATTTGTTATTCACCCTTTTTTTGAGCTTTGTTAGATTTAAGAATGACTAAACCTAACGCTTTACACGGTTAAAGTTGGCGTTGGCTTTCCAGCTGTTTTTATATTGAATATAGCAATACCAAGAACAATCACGCCACCTGCTATACCAGTCGTAATCTCAGGATAAATCAATAATAAAGCACCAATAGCTAAGATGACTCGAGTTACCGTATTCATACCGCCTCTGAAGTAGCCTTCAAGTGCTGAGCTTAGCGCAATAACACCCGTCACCGAAGTCACTACTACTGTAATGATATCTACAATAGGTGGCAGCGGGAAATCTTTTGCCGTGACTGCTAGGCCAGTTGGATCTATCATCAACATCGTTGGATTATAAATAAACATAAACGGCACGATGAATCCCGCGAGAGCAAGTTTGAGAGATAAGAACCCTGTCTTCATCGGATCACCACCGGATATACCTGCACCCGCAAAGGCTGCAAGACACACAGGCGGTGTAATATTGGCAAAGATACCAAAATAGAAAACAAACATGTGCGCTGACAAGATTGGAATATCAAAACCGGCCAATGCTGGTGCAGCCATGGTCGCCGTAATGATATAGGCAGGAATAGATGGTAATCCCATGCCCAAAACCATTGATGCCAACATCGTTAAGATAAGGGTAAAGAATAGCGATCCTGCACCTAGCGTGACAATAGATGACGTCATCACCGTACCAAAACTGGTCAGACTCACGACCCCAATGATAATACCGACGACCGCACAAGCCGCCATGACCGCTAACGACTGGCGCGCACCATCTTCTAATGCACCCAAAATATCAGAAAAGCTCATGCGCGTTTCGGCACGTAGCATACTGATCACAACGGTAAAACCAATGGTATAAGCTGCTGCATATCCCACAGGTACGTTTCTGATTAATAAGAAAATCAAGAAGACAATCGGCAATAGCATATGACCGCGGGCTTTTAATACTTCTTTGACCGCTGGTAGATTTTCTTTAGCAATACCTTTTAGATCCCGACGTCCAGCTCGGAAATGCACCTGCGCGATGACGCCTAAATAGTACAATATCGCTGGTAATAATGCTGCTAAGGCAATCGTGCTATACGGCAAGCCTGTTGTCTCAGCCATAATGAAGGCACTGGCGCCCATAATCGGTGGCAAAATCTGTCCACCAACCGAAGCACTGGCCTCAACTGCACCCGCAAAATCTTTGTGATAGCCGACCTTTTTCATCAGCGGAATGGTAAAGGCACCTGTACTAACCACATTCGATAAAGCTGAGCCATTGATACTGCCCATAAAGCCACTAGAGATGACTGCTACTTTTGCAGGTCCGCCCTTTTTATGACCAGCGATGGCCAATGCCAAATCATTAAATAACTGCCCCATTCCTGAACGTGCTAAGAACGCACCGAACAGAATAAATAAGAAAATAAAAGTGACCGATGCACCAATCGCAACAGAATATAAACCTTCTGTTTTTAAGAACAATTGACCAAAGATATCGCCCATATCATAAGGGCGAGTCAAAAGTCTGTCAGGCATAAAGTCTAGATGACTGACAAATGGATAGGCTAAAAATATGCCGGCCAAGATTGGCAAAATCCACCCAGTGATACGGCGGCTGCCTTCTAACACGCAGACTACCGTAATCAAGGAAAATATCACATCGACCTGATTTGCCATACCGCCACGCGAGGTCACAATATCTTGATATTCATAAATCAGATAGCCCATGCCAGATAGCGACAGCGCAAACCAAATCCAGTCATACCATGCCACTCGCTTACGACTGCTTTTTTTACTGGCTGGAAAAATTAGGAATATCAATGCAAAACCAACACCGACGTGTACAGAGCGCTGTAACAGTGCTGGCATTGGATTAAAAGTGATATATAAATGAAACAGTGAATAGAGTATACAAATGCCAGCGATAAAATATTTTACTGGTCCTTGAGTGATATGACGCGTGATTGACTCTCGGTCATATTTTTCCAATACTGCTCGGTTGACCGCATCCGCCTCAGCATCGTTATCAACTTGAGCATCTGGCATGGTAGTCACACTACCTTGATCCGTCACTTGGGAGTTCATGACAAAAGTCCTTTTTAAATCTATCAATTAAATCATACGTCTTAGGCATGATCACCACTTCAGAATAGTCTGGCACCCACTGGTGAATCAAGAAACGATGACCACCATAATCCATTTCACCTTTGGTCAGTCTAGATACGACCCAATTAAGGCGAGGCAGTTTTTCGTTGATTTGATAACCCAGATAGCCAGGCTTTTGTATAGAAGCGAGCATTTCGGTGGAGGGTGTCCCCGCACCGAACGCTTCAAAATACGTCGTGGTCAGTAACAGCTCAGCACCTTCTGTACTGCTGCCGTCTATGCGTTGATACTGCTCTTCCCACCACTGTTTTTCTACAGAATGTATCCAACGTAGCTGAAAATCAGGCTCAGTGAAGTAACAAACCTTGTCATCAGCACCGTCTACGCCTGCGACTCGCACTTCAACGACAGACTGAAGCGTAGAACCTAACCATAGCGTAAAAAAAACCAGCGCTGCAATAAATGCCGCGCCAGTTGATAACCATAATGAATTACTTGGCTGCTTGTTCGTCATAGTACTTTTTAGCTCCAGGATGGATTGGGGCTACCATGCCATCACGAGCGGTTTCTAGACTGATATCATTGGCCGCTTGGTGAGCTGTTTTTAGACCATCTAAATTATCGAACAATGCTTTGGTTAGTTTATAACCATCCGCTTCAGATAGGTCAGAGCTAACCAATAGTGCATTCATGATTGCAGCAGTTGGTACGGCTGTTTCGTTGCCATAAGTACCAGCAGGAATCTCAAAGGTTTTGAAGTAAGGCTTGGTCGCAATGATTTCTTTTAGCTTGTCTTGGTTGATAGTGACAATCTGTAAATCTAAGCCTTGCTCTAGCTCCATCAAAGATGAGTTTGGTAGGCCACTACTAAAGAATGCCGCTTCAATCTTACCTGCTTTCATACCATCAGCAGCTTCAGCAAAGCCTAGATAATCAACGGTGACATCATCATATGTGATACCAAACCCTTCAAGTAAAGTACGGGCATTGACTTCTGTACCAGAACCTTGATCGCCTACAGCAATACGCTTGCCACGCAAATCCTCAATATTTTTGATACCAGATTTTTTCGAGGTTACGATTTGCACCACGTTAGGGTACAAAACAGCAATCTGTTGAATGTTAGTGATTGGCTGCTCAAAGTTGTTTTTACCTTCGACAGCATCCGTAACCACATCACTCAATGCCAAGACCATGTCGACCTTGCCTTGGGTCAATAGATTGACGTTTTCGACTGATGCGCCAGTGGTTTGAGTTTTTGAGTTTACGCCAAAGGTTTTGACATAGACTTCAGACAATGAAGTACCAATGATGTTGTAAGGGCCAGACGCACCGCCAGTAGCGATGGTCAAAAATTTAGTATCAAGCTTATCTGCTGCAGTATCTGTTGCCGCACTATCTGCAGATGCAGTATCACTGCCCTCTGAGCTTGGAGATGAGCATGCGGTTAGACCTAGCGCAGCACTCAACATAGCTGACAAAAGTAATGGGGATTTTAAAGAATTAAGCATTGAATTCATCCTTGAAGTAATCGGTTTTATACGTTTAACAATATCCGTATTTATACATAAATACGTTACAGACGAGTAATAATATAGTAATTCTGTCAATAAATAAACCTTAGCTTACTTTCTCTTTTTCTTTCAATACCTTATATTTACAGCTATTAGAGAAAATATAGGCCATTCATTAATTGAGCTAATATATACGTATGTTTTGCTATGCGAAACAAAGTTCCATTTAATAAACATTAAAACAAAAATTGTCGCTATTGTAAACCTTTATCGATATCTAGCAAATATCGCCATATCGCATTATTTCTTAGGAATTTTTAGATATAGCAAATTAATGAGAATTCTCAATTTATAACTATAAGGACAAAAGTTCTGCTATATTTTATCTGAGCTATTTTTTGGTTCAGGATATTACATGGCACTAGTCTGTGTCTCTCTTTTATTAACCCATTCGGATAGTCCTTATGACAATACCTCACACGGAAGTACTAGCAACATTATCTGCTGATATTGCTATCATCGGTGGCAGCGGTCTCTACCAAATGTCATCACTGACCAACAAACGCAGTGTGACGATACAGACGCCTTATGGCAGTCCATCTGATGATATTGTCTTAGGTGAGCTTGAGGGAGTGACCGTTGCTTTTTTGACGAGGCATGGTCAGGGACATAGACTGACGCCGTCCGAAGTACCTTATCGAGCCAATATCTATGCGCTAAAAACGCTTGGGGTACGCTATATCGTATCCGTATCAGCAGTTGGCTCTCTACGAGAATCGCTTAAGCCACTAGATATGGTCGTGCCTGATCAAATGATTGATATGACCAAGCAGCGAGTGAGTACGTTCTTTGGCGCGGGCGCCGTCGCCCATGTGTCGATGGCAGACCCACTATGCCCTGCCCTAGCAGAACTCTTGACGCGCGCTTATGACAAAGCGGATATTACAGAAGGCACTAGTCACCCACAGGCGACTTATGTCTGTATCGAAGGGCCTCAATTCTCAACTCGGGCAGAGTCAGAATGGTATCGTCAGATGCAGGCAGATGTTATTGGCATGACCAATATGCCAGAAGCCAAATTGGCACGTGAAGCCAGTATTGCTTATGCCACGTTAGCTCTGGTGACAGACTTCGACTGTTGGCATCCAACGGAAGAAGCCGTCAGTGCCGACTATGCGATAAAGAACCTAATGAAAAATGCAGATAATGCTCAAAAAGTGCTACGGCAAGCCGTTGCCTTGATTGCTGCCGAACTACCTGAGTCAATCGCCCACAATGCCCTCGCACAAGCGCTAGTCACACCTATAGATGCGATGGACGAGCATACCAAGATTAGACTGGCCGCCTTGCTAGCGTAATTTTAGTGCGTCTTTTCCATCTTTAACTGACTACTGCTAATCGATTTAGTCTTAATCTGACTTCAATTGAATCAAAAAAGGCCATTATGTAAAATAATGGCCTTTTTATAATTAAGCATGTATATTCGAAATTTATACTAAATACATCACTTTGATATCAGCAACAACCGCCCAAGCCAGATGCTGGCATCATAGGTTGATTAAACGGCATTAACTCACCGCAGCCCGCAAAAATACCGTAGTGACGACTGTCATCACCGATAAACTCAAAATGCGGCGCAAAGCGCGATTCTTGCAGCATGCGAAACGTATTGCCACATACTGGAAATACCCGACCAGCTTCGATAGCATGATGTTTATCTAAATCAAACCGATGCGGTGACTGCTCGATAGTTCCTTTGTATATCACCGCTTGTCCGTGATCTTCGCAAGCATCCTCAAGTGATTCGATTTTAAATAAGCGGTAAGTTGCAGAGAAAAACTGAATGTCACCAATTTTAGCTACCAATGCAGGATCTGTAATCTCAAGAGGACGATCTTCAACCAAACGTACGTCTAAGAATCCTGCATCTCGTGACAAACGGTTAAAATCCTTCCAATACAACGCGCCGCTCAAGCACTCGCCATATAAGACTGGGTCATCGATCAAGTGTTGCGGGATACGACGATCGGCATAGACGTCAGAAAAATAAAACTCTCCACCAGGTTTCAGTAAGCGCTGCACACTGGCCATGACCGCAGCTTTATCTGGTGATAGATTGATAACACAATTTGAGACGATAATATCAAAGCTATTAGCCTCAAGGTCTAGTTCATCTAGTTTCTCGATATAGCCATGTAAAAAAGTCACATTGTCATAACCAAACTTATCGACATGATAGGCTTGATGCTGCTTGGCGACCGCTAGCTGCTCATCGGTCATATCCACACCGACTACGTGCCCACTCTCGCCCACCAATTGCGCTAATGCATAGACATCTCGGCCTGAGCCACTGCCCAAGTCTAAAATTCGAAAGCCTTCAAGCAGTGCTGGACATACCAGACCGCAGCCATAATAGCGATTCAATACTTCATCATGAATATTCGCGAGTAATGGCTTGAGCCACTCAGGCATATTGCTGATATCACAACAAGCCGAGGTCTTTAGATCATTGGTACTCTGTAACTCTTTGCCATAGTAATTTTGCACGACGTCATGCATAACAATATCCTTATTGAATGTGCCATCCAGTTAAAAATCTTAGTAAATCATCTTAGAACATACAACTATGTTGGTGAATTTATTGACCTAGTTATCAATTATCCGTTATCAGTCGTTATCGACTTTGATATTGATTTGAGAATATAGCCAGCCTGACGGCAAATGCTTTAGATCTTTAGGCTCATCGATATCGTGCAAAGGATCAAATAGTGAAAGTGTCCAACCTAGTGCCGCCATGCGCTGCTTGGTGACAGCGGCTACGCTAGCCGTACTCCAAACAATGTCCGAAAACAGGCTGTCATCAACCTCTCTAAACCCTAACAGCACATAACCACCATCAGTCGCTGGAATCATGACCGCATCGTGTTGATTTAGCTGCTGTACCGCTGTCTGAATACATGCTGTCGTAAGACTAGGACAGTCCGTGCCAATTAACACAACCTTGTCAAAATGTTGCAATGCGCGCTGACTGGCTATCAGCATACGTAAACCCAAATCACCATTGGCCTGCGTAGACCAACGCAACGAGTCAGGCAAATCAAGCGCCTGCCAGCATGGATCTGTTGGTGCTGGACTCACACATAGCTCGACAGCAAAGCCCGTATCAACGGTATGCTCAATACTATGCAATAATAGTTGCCTTGCCATACGTGCAGCGCCATCTACCCCTAGCGCTGGCTGCAAACGGGTTTTTGCCTTGTTGCGTGCTGGATATTTTGCAAACAGAATGATGCAGGTATCTTGCTGTCTTGCAGATGAATCAGCTGTCACTATAACGGTCTCTCAATTAGTCAAATGCACGAGGACGAATTCTTTCTTCTGTTGTCTATCATGTTGATAAATCAAACAACTTCATTACTTATAATAACGTTGCTTTAAAACATTAGGCGATACGCCTCGCCAATAATCAAAGCGCAAATGCCACATCAAAAAAATAGTCCGCCATGTACCATGCTGCTGCCAACGCCGCGCTGAGGTCGTGACTTTGCTTTTTAGACAAGCTGGGCAAGCAATTTTCTTTAGCCGCTTACAGAGCTCGATATCTTCCATCAGTGGCTGATCAGGATAGCCACCAATCTGCTCGAACAAAGACTTTTTGATAAATATTGCTTGATCACCAGTGGCTATACCCATTAAGCGCGAGCGCTGGTTTATCATTAATCCGACGATTTTTAACAATGGCTCACGACTGTCTAAACGGACATCAAAACGGCCCCAATCGTACTGAGCTATTGCTTGTTGAACGTTGTCTATCGCGTCAGTAGGCAGCTCGGTATCAGCGTGTAAAAATAGCAACACATCACCTGTTGCTAACATAGCGCCCGCATTCATCTGCTGAGCACGTCCTACGGTAGATTCGATAATATACCAATCAATGATTGATTGAGTAATCTCTGCATTTTTGAGCACACTCTTGGCGATAGCAACCGAACCATCCACTGAACCACCATCGACCAATATCACTTGTTGCGGTGCTGGATCGAGACGGACAATATGAGCCATAAGCTCAGGCAAGTTGTCCGCTTCATTTAATAATGGAACAATAATTGATAGGTTCAATGGATATACCGTCACGTTAATCAGCGATTAAGATTAAAAACTGGCTTATTTTTTATTCAAATTCCAGTTGTAATCGGTATAGCTTATTTTTATCTTGCCTTGTTTGAGATCCGCTGTCTGAGCTTTACTCAATCCTAATGACGAGCTATAACGACCTAGAAACCCTGCCAAATCTTTTGTGCCGCGCCAGTTGGTTGCAAAATCCTCTTTATACCATTTAAAAATTGGTGATACTTTAAGCGTATCGCCTTTGAGACTGTTGCGGCTACTGTCTGCTAAAAACTTAGACGTTGCCTGCTCTAATTGACTGTCTAAACGCTTGCCAGTAAAGGCATCATCTTGCAATGCAGGGCAACCGATACTGGCACAATTGACCGCAAAGTGAATGCGCGGATCGTTGTAACGTTTAGAACCACGGATAAGATTGTGCTCGATATCATCAAGTGAGCGCGTCTTACCAAGTAGCGAAACAAACTCTTGCTTCCATGGTGACCCAAACAGTCCGCCGATATCTTTGATAGATTTAACATTTGGATATTTCGTTAATACCAAATCTACCGTACCAGCGTTATAAACGTTGATTAAAAATGCTAACTGTTCATTTTTACTCCAACGATTGAACTCTGATTGAGATACCTTGCTTGTCGCTTCCAGATAGCTTGTCAGCTTACTTTTATCTGCTTTCATGCCAGCATAATTGACCACTGAAGCTTTGCCACCGTTGGTCATGGTCACATGCTTATTTAATAAGCTATCCCAGCTCTGATGGTTAAAGTCAGCATGAGCGGCCACGCTTGCTAATAAAATAGTCGTAGCAATCACTGGTTGGGCGAAAAATGTCTTCGCTGAAAAGTTAGATACTGACATAAGGCTTACTCCGTTTATACTGATTGTTTTTCATCTATACCAAAAGTACTTATATTAAAAGCACTTACATTAGAACGGCTAAGGCGTGTCTGCTAGCACTGGCTCTACTGCCTCTTCTTCTAACGCGCCGCCACAACTACTGCCCTGTCCTGCTGTACAGCCATAGCAGTGGTCAGCAATGGCAATGTCATCACCAGACGGGTTTTGCGTTAACAAATCACTTAGGTGTCGCCGTGACTTGTTTGGGACAGGTATCTCTAACTGCTGATTGAAATCACAATCAAACAGCTCACCCAACCAATTGACACTAATGGTCGAACGGCACATAACCTCGGCTAAATTGGCAGCCATATAATTAGCTTTGAGCAAATCCATATACGGGTGGAACTGGTTTTTTGCCAACAGCACCGCCCCAAAACGCTGAATCGGCATATTGGTTAGGGCAAATAAATGATTAAAATCAATATCAAAGTGCGCTTTTAACTCACGCTTATAGTCGGCTTCAAGCTGCTGTTGATTGGGCGGCAGCGTCGCGCCTTGCGGGTTGTAGACCAAGTTTAATGTTAAATTTGAGTCAGGCTTGCCATAGCCCAACTGATTGAGTTTTTGCAACCCCAATATACTGTCGTCAAACGCACCTTTGCCGCGCTGTTTATCGACATTTTCTAAGGAATAACAAGGCAAAGATGCCACCACTTCCACTTGGTTGTCTGCTAAAAACTGCGCCATATCCTCATAACCCTCTTCCATCAGAATGGTCAGATTACAGCGGTCTATTACTTTGACACCTAATGCCCGAACAGCCTTAACCAAATACTTAAAATCCTCATGCATTTCAGGCGCACCGCCGGTCAAATCAAGCATATCGATGTTTTGTGCTTGCAATACCTCTGGTATCAGCTCAACCAACTCACGTGACATCATTTCAGTACGATAAGGGCTTGCAGCCACATGACAGTGCACACAGGACATATTGCATAAGTAGCCCATATTGACTTGTAATATCGTCAATTGACGTCGTTTTATCGCTGGAAAGTCCGTATGCTCAAGTAACTCGATAGTTGATTTCATGGTGGTCTAAAATCCTGTTAGCAGTACAACTAAAAAAGGATAGCAACGTGACATTAAAGATTAGAAAACACAGATAGCGCATTGCTTTTACTGTTTATTTATAAGATTTACAACGTAAAACCTGATTGCTCACTTTACGGTTTATCTAATCAATCATACCTGATTATCAATAAGCATTGACAACTAATCATATGGATTTTATGGTTTATTCTAAATGAGCATTAACCTTCGTTAGTTCTTATCAGCTTCGTCAATTCTTATTAACTTCGATAAAACGCTTATCGATATACTTCTTGAGATGCCATACCCAGCGGCCTTGTAGGTTTACATTACCCCAACTACCAATGGCGTATTTGTCACCGCAAGACAGCAGATATAGCGTGCGTGATTTTGGCTGATAACTCCTCATTACGTTGTCACCCAGATAGGCCAATAGATTATCGGCTTCGACAGCACCACCATGCACCGAGTGAACCCCCGAGTGCGCCACGTATTTATCGATTCGTGTCGCTACATCACCAACCGCAAACACATTAGAATGAGAGACGCTCTGTTGCTTATCGTTTACCGCGACAAACCCATCACCTTCTATATCCAAATCCGTAGAAGCTGTCCATGCCGACCCTATGACGCCAGTCGCAGCGATGACAGCATTTATGGGCAATGATTTATGCGTAGTCAATAATTTACCATCACGATAATCGGTCGCTCGTTCTCGAATTATCGTAATGTCATGACGATGTAACTGCTTAATAACCCGCTGTCGAAAGCCCGAATTAAACCCTGACAAAAGGTTCTCACCGCATACTAATGTCACCTGATGATTACGGTTAATATTCTGTAGCGCAATTTTGGCTGCCATCACCAATTCTATGGCCGCAGCACCTGCCCCGATAATAGCCAATTGATACTTTTCAGACTGCTGAGCTTCCTTTAGAATCCGCTGCCATTGTGTGATGAATGTTGATAACGGTCGTATGGCAATCACGCCAGTATTAGCAGCACCAGTATTGTTATCTTCACTATCGCTTCTGTGCTCGTTGTAGCCATTGTGGTCAGGTAGCCAACGCATATCTGTATCTGCGCCCGTATTTAAAGACAAGACATCATAATCAAAATTCGTTTGTTCATCGCCAGTCGTAACCACCTTGTTTGACGCTGCGTTTACTTTTACAAGCGACTGCTGAATGAATCTCACACCTGCTCGCACACAAAGCGATTTGATATCGATACTGATATCATGTAACTGATAATGCCCTGCCATCCAACCTGGTAACATGCCAGAATAGATGGTTTGCGGTTGCTCACTAATTAAATGAATGTCTGCCTCTATCGTATCGGCGTCCTTTAAACGCGCTGCGCTAAGTCGGCGTAACATGCCAATGTGAGCGTGGCCTGCGCCTGCCAATAGTAGTGTCTTTTTCAGTGAAAATTTTGTCATAGATGATTTTATCAAAGCGGTTGGCGGTTGGTTGCTGTTAGTGTTTGATGGAATGTTGATTGATATAATTGACTTTAAAAACTCATTTAAAAGTATCATATAAATAAGACCAGTCTGTTGCAGGCAAACAGTAAGAGCGTAAATGGCTTATGTGATTCATATGACTTATACAGATTCAATCATAGTCACTGTGTTAACCGTTATTATTAGAACGATATTTTGTATAACTGAATTAAAATCATAAAATAAGGTGAAATTATTTATCATCGCCCAGTACAATAGGACATTATAAGAGCCGCATGATAAATTGCGCTGCTTGACCCATTACTTGAGAAACATCGTCAAAAACGTTAATGAAAATTATAAGTAATCAAGGAACATTACATGAGTACCAGTATCGATACCAGTAACGATCACATTTTGTCTTCTGACAATATTCACTACTTGCATCATGACTTTTTTGAACCAAGTAGCAAAGACGTCGAGATTAGCGCGACTTTATTGATTGTGCATGGCATGGCAGAGCACAGCGGTCGCTATAGCGATTTTGCACAGTTTTTGGCAGATAATGGTATTGCTGTGGCGACTTACGATCATTTGGGTCATGGACAGACGATCAAGACTGAGGCCGATCTTGGGTTTTTTGGTGAGGAGCATCCGGTACAGTCGCTACTAAAAGACGTGATTGTGATGGCCGATAGCCTAAAAGACCGTCATCCAGACGTCCCGCATTTTGTGATGGGTCACTCGATGGGCTCATTTATCGTACGCAATGTACTCAAGCACCATGCGCATAATTTCACAGGTGCCATCCTAATGGGTTCCGCAGACGCCAACCCACTGGCTAAGGTTTTATTACCTATTAACAAGCTACTGGCCAGAGTTGCTCCAAGACAACCGAATACAATTTTTGCCAAGGTGATGAATAAAGTCCTTAACAGCCAACTATCTGATCGCAATTCGTCCTCACAGTTTGCATGGCTCAGTGAAAATACCGCAAACATTGAAGCCTATGAAGCCGATCCTAAGACTGGTTTTGACTTTACCAATAATGGCTTTATGACATTGTTCACGCTCATGGATACTGGATTAAATAAAAATTGGGCTACCACTATTGCCAAAAACTTCCCAATGCTGTTTATCAGCGGTGAAGATGATCCGATTGGTGAAATGGGTCGCGGTATACGTAGGGTTGTCACGCGTCTGGATAAGCGTCATTTCAGTCATGTCGATATTCAGCTGTATCCTAATATGCGCCATGAAGTGCTGCACGAAAAGGATAAACAGACTGTGTATCAAGATATTTTAGAGTGGATAGAGACCAACACGGCAGACAATTAAATTATGATAAATGAGTTGTTTTGAGAGAATATCTGAAAACAACTCATTTAATATTGTCATAATAAGACCCTTAACGCGTTTGCTAAAAGTGGTCAAATTAGCGACAATACGGCAAGCAAGTTTTTGGACCAAGCCATACCTTGAATTTTCTTTAGGCTGGGTCATATAAGTCTTTAACCATAACATTAAGATCACCCTCCCTTTCATTCATTTTAGGAACCTTTATGTCATTACAACAAACCATCGAGCAAGCATTTGAAAACCGCAACGAATACAGCCCAGCTAATATGCCACAAGACGTACGTGATGCTATCAATCAAGTACTTGAGCAACTAGATAACGGTAGCCTGCGCGTAGCAGAAAAGAAAGATGGCGAATGGGTCGTCAATCAGTGGGCCAAAAAAGCCGTACTATTGTCTTTCCGTCTAAACGACAACTACGTCCAAGCCGCTGGCGAACACGTACAGTTCTATGACAAAGTACCGACTAAATTTGCTAACTGGACTGAAGCACAGTTTAAAGAAGCAGGCGTACGCGTTGTACCACCAGCTGTCGCACGTAGAGGTTCTTTCATCGCAGCAGGCGCAGTATTGATGCCGTCATACGTCAACATCGGTGCCTATGTCGATCAAGGCGCAATGGTTGATACATGGGCGACTGTTGGTTCATGTGCTCAAATCGGTAAAAACGTGCATCTGTCAGGCGGCGTTGGCATCGGCGGCGTATTAGAGCCATTGCAAGCAAACCCTACTATCATTGAAGACAACTGCTTCATCGGTGCACGCTCTGAAATCGTTGAAGGCGTTATCGTTGAAGAAGGCGCTGTCATCTCTATGGGTGTCTACATTGGTCAATCGACGCGCATCTATGATCGTGAAACTGGCGAGATTCATCGTGGCCGTGTACCGGCAGGTTCTGTTGTCGTACCAGGTAGCTTACCGTCAGAAGATGGCACGCACAGCCTGTACGCTGCTATCATCGTGAAAAAAGTTGACGCGCAAACTCGTGCAAAAACGTCAGTAAACGAGCTATTACGCCTAGCCTAAATATTTGGCAAGTACCGTTATTTATTGAATAATATTGTTTTATATGAAGATGCTGGGGGATGACTCCAGCATCTTTTTTGCAGCTTAATATAGCGCGTTACGTTATAATCCTCTTTTAGTTTGGCTTTATACAAACACAAAATCATTCGTACCATCCCCTGCCTTTTTATTACGATTGATAAGCGCTTCATCGCCTTATCGACCTTTAACTGTATTTGAAATATTATGAGTGAATCATCATTACGCACCGCCGCTATCCCTGTCACTGACCCTGAAGCGGGGTTGCGTCTGACTGAGATTTTTTATTCCTTACAAGGTGAGGCAATCACCTCAGGCTTGCCGACGATATTTGTACGTCTAACGGGCTGTCCGCTGCGCTGCGTCTATTGTGATACCGAATATGCTTTTACTGGTGGCGAACGTCAATCATTAGAAACCATCATAGAAACAATCAAAGGTTATCCGTGCAAGCGTATCTGTCTGACGGGCGGTGAGCCGCTAGCACAGCCAAATGCCATTGAATTGATGAAACGTTTGCTGAGCGATGGTTATGAGATATCCCTTGAGACCGCAGGCGCGCTCACGGTAGAAAACGTGCCAGCAGCAGTCAGCAAGGTAATGGATCTCAAAACGCCAAGCTCAGGCGAAGTCGATAAGAATCTATGGTCAAACCTCGACTATCTCACTCAGCATGACCAAATCAAGTTTGTCATTATGAATCGTACAGATTACGACTGGGCAAAAGCTAAATTGACCGAGTATAAGCTAAACGAATTGGTCGGTACGGTATGGTTCTCTCCGATGTTTAATGTCGCAAATGATGTCGATGAACAGCTAAGTCCTGAAGTACCTGTATTGGCGCGCGAGCTAGCAGAGTGGATGTTGGCTGATGCCTTGCCAGTTCGCTTTCAGCTGCAATTGCATAAGATCATCTGGGCAGATGCCAAAGGCAAGTAATTATCAGCAAGTAATTATCAGCAAGTAACAAACAAAAAGTGTGAACACGTTGAGTGCCATGGATAAGGTAGCGGTATGATCAAACTCATTTTACTGGGCTTGCTAGCAGGTGCGTTTTTTAGCTCGACATTTATCTTAAATGAGCTTATGAGTAGCGCAGGTGGACATTGGTTTTGGTCAGCGAGTCTACGCTATGTCTTTATGCTGTTGATTATTACTGCCATTATTGCGATGCAACATGGCTTTGGTCGTATTAAAGCGCTAATAATGATTTTTCTACAGCATTGGGGCTTTTGGTGCATTACTGGCAGTATTGGGTTTGGACTGTTTTACACCGGTATTTGCTATGCCGCAGATCATGTTGCGGGATGGGTAGTAGCGGCTACCTTTATGTTTACCGTCGTCACCAGTCTGCTTGTGCTATTGGCATTTGGTCAACGTTTTGATAAAAAATTTATCGTATATGCTGTCATTGTCTTTATCGGTGTGGCGCTCGTCAATATCAGCGAAGGTCTGCATGCTGCTTCTATAACTGACACCGTCCCCATGTCTGACATGCTGCTCTACGGTGCGCTACCTGCTCTTATCGCCGCTTTTAGTTACCCAATTGGTAACCAGCTGGTTTGGCAGGCTTCTCACAATGCCCGCCAGCGCAATACTGAACTACAGAAGGCCGCAGAGTTGAACGCTCAACGAGCTAGCATCAGTATTGGTATTGATATCAGTGAGCAGAGTGAACCGCTCATATCCGAAGCTTATGATTTGCCAGCTACGACATATGATGCTACCGACCTCGATAGCGTACTTCAAAGTAACAACACTGCGGCAACCTCATCCCTACAAAATCTAATTGCTCGTATTCCTTCTATCGAAACCACGCTACTGCAAAATGCTTTTAACAAAGTGTGGCTAATGACTCTTGGGTGTTTGCCATTTTGGCTATTTTTGGGCATTATAGTGCGCCCTGACCAGCCCCACCCCTCACAAATAATCAATACGTTGCTCGTTGCTCTATTGGCAGGCGTGGCAGCGACCACTATATTTCTGTATGCGCGCGAGCAAGCTGTTACTTCAAGCGAGGTTGCAGGCGTTGACTCAACCCAAGCCAGTGAAGTTATCTTTGCTTTGATTGGGGGTATATTATTATTAGATAACGCCATACCTTCGGCGATGGGACTGTTCGGTATAGGGCTAATTATTGTAGGGCTGATATTATTTGCAAAAGATGGCTAAATAACACTACGCCTATTTCGTCAAATTTATACATTGAATAACCGCCTAAAAAACACCTATCACTTTGATGATTACGATTTGGCACTATAACCATGGGTAATGCTTTGATTTTTCCTGATATTCTATTATATTTATTGGACATGGTTGGCATTGTTGCCTGCGCGATTGCTGGAACTTTACTTGCGCAGCATAAAGGCTTCGATATTGCTGGGTGTATCTTGGTGGCGATGGTCAATGCCATCGGCGGTGGTACATTACGTGATATGGCTCTCGACCGTCATCCTCTATTTTGGATGACTGATCTTAATTACGTGATCGTTATCACGGTGACCTCTCTTATCTTACAAATCTTCTTTCACCTTTATCATAAGATTGATAATGCGTTAAAGCTCTTTGATGCCATCGGGTTGGCCGCTTTTAGTGTCATTGGTTTTAAGGTGGCCTTAACCCTAGACATGTCTCCCCTCATTGCTATTATGATGGGTGTTTGGACTGCCATTATCGGTGGTTTGCTACGTGATATCATCTGTAATGAGATTCCGCTGGTGCTACAGCGTGAGATTTATATTACTGCCAGTATCGCAGGGTCTGTGACCTATTTATGCTTACAGTATTTTGGAGTGGGCGCCAGTCTCAACGAATTTATTATGCTGTTTGTTATCTTTGCAGTTCGTATGCTCGCGCTCAGATTCGACTGGCATCTACCTTCTATTCGACTCGTAAACTGATTAATTGAGCAAGACTCTGCGTAGATAGCCTTTGTTTGACTGACAATAATTGAAAATAGTGAGAATTGCCCATGTTGGCTATCGTATTGGACCCTACCGTACTGATCACTACTTTTGACCCGCGCTCTTTGATATATTTCTTTGATATGATTGGCATCATCGCCTGTAGCGTCTCAGGAACGATACTTGCCAAGCACAAAAACTTCGACGTCTTCGGCTGTCTGCTCGTGTCTATCGTTACTGCTATCGGCGGCGGCACGGTACGTGATGTCATTCTGGATCGCCATCCGTTATTTTGGATGGTAGATATGAGCTATCTGACCCTTATTACGATTTCATCACTAGCGATGCAGATATTTTTTCATCCAAACTCCAGACGAGTGGATAAATTCCTCAAACTATCTGACACCATTGGCTTGTCAGCATTTACGCTGATCGGTATCAAAGTCGCTGATAGTATGGGTGCCAATGTGCCTGTAGCACTATTGTTAGGTGTGATTACCATCGTGGTTGGTGGCATCATTCGCGATATGATTTGCAATGAGATTCCATTGGTACTACAGCAAGAGATTTACATCACGGCAGCGTTGACAGGTGGGGTTCTGTACTTTGCTCTAAAGAATTTAGGCGTGACAGATTGGGTAGCTGACATCTCTACGATGAGTACGATTTTTACTTTGCGTATGCTGGCTATTCGTTACGATTGGCAGTTCCCCACATTAGAGTGGAAATACTAATACTAGGGCGTGTCTTCATTTCAAAAATACCAACGCGCCCATATTTGAGCGCGTTTAGTATTATCGGTTTGACATTGTCGCTTTACCCTTGCTCTACCACAGCCAAGTCTTTGACCATCAGCTGTAAGCTTTGTTTGCCATTCCATTCATTGATGTCTAGCTGAAATAACAAATGGACTTGCTTAGCACGGTAATCCCAAGCGTCATTATCGAAGTTAAAGCAAATAGCCTCTATCGGATATTGAACGTCTGGATAGCGCAGCGATAACTTAAGATGTTTGTCTTTTAAAATCTTAAAGCTTAGTACCTCAAACACCCCGTCAAATATCGGTGGCGCAAATCCATGACCCCAGATACTGGCATCGGCTAAATGCTCGGCAAACCATAAGCTAAAGTCGCTCGCTTGCAAAGGTCCATCGGTGAATTTTTGCTCTGCAAATACTTCATCATCCATCTGAGCCATCACTTCATTAAAAGCTGTGACAAATGCCTCAAAGTTACGGCGTTTGAGGGTCAAGCCTGCTGCCATCGCATGCCCGCCGAAGTGACTGATTAAGTCAGGGTGACGCTCAGCAACTTGTTCAATCGCATCACGAATATGTACGCCAGCGATAGAACGTGCAGAGCCTTTGATAGCGCTATCTTCATCCGTTTGTTCAGTGTCTGCTGGTGCAAAAACGATACTGGGTAAATAATGGCTTTCTTTTAGGCGGCCAGCAACAATGCCGATGACCCCTTGATGCCAGTCATCTTGGTATAGAATAATACTACGCGCACCTGAATTGCTGGCTTTAGCAGTAGAGACAGCTTGAGTAATTGTGTCATCGTTACTCGCATTGTTGTCGCTATCACCACTCACACTTTCATCGCTATTAGCTTCAGAGGCCAGTGCTTGTACGATACTATCAGCTTGCGCACGCATCTCGCCCTCTACATGACGACGCGTACGGTTCAGCTGCTCAAGCTCTTGTGCCAAACGTTGCGCGGTGCTCCAGTCCTCAGTCAATAAGCATTCGATACCGATGCGCATATTATCCATACGCCCAGCTGCATTGATACGTGGGCCTAATACAAAACCGAAATCCTGAGCATGAAGCTGCTTAGGATCACGGCCCGCTTGCTCAAGCAATGCCAATATTCCCATACAGCAACGGCCTTGACGAATAGCTGACAATCCATGATGTACCAAAATGCGGTTGTTTTTATCCAGTACCCCAACGTCTGCAATCGTCCCAAGTGCGACTAAATCCAAATATTGGCTCACCTGTACGGTAGACTTGCCAGCTTCGCGGCGTAGCTTTGCTAATCGTCCGAGCACATAAAACGCGACTCCAACTCCGACCAGTGCTTTACTAGCAAAGTCACAACCTAGCTGATTGGGATTGACTACCGCTTCTGCAGGTGGCGTCTCTTTGGTCGTGAGATGATGGTCAGTAATAATCACCGTGATACCATCAGCTTGGGCGCGTGCCACCCCTTCATGACTTGAGATACCATTATCAACCGTCACTATCATATCTGGCTGAAAAGTCTCAATACCTAACTCGACAATCTCTGGCGTCAGACCATAACCGTACTTAAAACGATCTGGCACTAGGAAATCAACGACCGCACCCATCTTTGTGAGCGCACGCATCATTAAGGCTGTACTGGTGGCACCGTCACAATCAAAATCACCAACGATCAAGATACGCTGACGCTCATCAATGGCCACATCTAATAAGCGCACGGCTTCTGTGACACCGTGCAGGGCCTCAGCAGGCAATAGACCTGATAGGCTAGTCTCCAGCTCATCAGGCGCAGTGATACCTCGCCCTGCATACAGACGGGCAAGCGTGAATGATTGAGCGGCAAATGGTTGCAGCGCGGCGGGCAACTCGTCGATGCGAGTGCTGGTATAACGGGGGGTTAAATTTAGCATGAGGGTATTCTACTGGCTTTAGCAGAGGCTCACAATGACAATTTATACTACCTCTGTATATCATTGGGCATTGTGCAACCTGATGAATAATGCCTGTAAACTAGCAATAATTGATACTGCCCTTTTTATAGCTCATGTAAACTGCCTTCGTTTAATCACTTACAAAAAAGGTGCACAGTATGAGTAATTTCATTCATTTTGCTACAAAGCAATGATTGTAAGCCACGCATAAATCCATAAAATAGTAAGCAACTGAAGAATTTGTTGTTTATTGAACTTTTTATCATTTATATTTTAATTATTTACAAGGACACTTTATGAAAACCACGCCACTTGCTGAAAAACTTCCAAATACGATCGACCCTAACCTAGACCTTGAGAAGGTTAAAAAAGAATGTCAGGGAATGGTAAAAAGACGCGCTAGAGTTTCTGCTGGTGTAGCGGTTGTGCCAGTACCATTTTTTGATGTGGCAGTTGACGCGGGGATGTTGACGCAGTTGATTCCAGAGATTAGTGAGCGTTTTGGTCTCATTGAAGACCGTCAATCAGCCATTAACTTGGAATCTCGCGAAGTGCATTGGAGCGCAGTAAAAGATCGTACTGTAGATTTCGCTGGACTCATGGCAACACGCGGTATCGTTAAGAAAACCATTCAAGGTTTCGGTGGTCGTATCGCTGCCAAACAAGTGACTAAGTTTATCCCACTTGGCGGTCAATTGGTTGCTGCGACTATGGGCTATACGATTTTTAAGAAAATCGCTAATGACCATATCAACGAATGCTATAAATTGGCGAAAGATATTCAGCAAAAAGAACACGGCAAAAACGTATAAATAAGCCGAATAGCTTAGTCTATATCAAGCCAGTTAAGTGGTTACTTAGCTGGCTTTTTTGTGGTTAATACATCTAGGTTATAGAGTTCTAAAATAAAATGCGCCTGTGGTTAATGATGTCATTGCTAGGTTTTACTGATAAAATACAGCTTTATTTATGACAGACACCTTAAAGGACTAACTTATGAAAAAAATCTTGGCTTCAACGATGATGCTAGCGACTTTTGCCTTGGCGGGATGTACCTCAACAGGTACTACAAACAACGGTACAGGTACAGCAATCGGTACCGCAAACGAGATCGGCATGAATGTTTTTAGAGCTGCGATCGACAACCAATGCCGTAGCCAAATTGAAAAACAAAACGCATGGCGTGTTGCAAGCGTCGCCATGACAGAAGCACAGCAAGAATCTGTTAAAACCAATGTTTGTGGCTGCGTCAGTGAGCAAGCGCCACAGCAAGTGACGATTGTTGAGCTGGGCAATGCCGCGATTGACTCTCAGTACCGTACTCAGTTAGTCGCACAAGTCGTCGCCAAATCTCTACAGAGCTGCTATAAAAGCTTTGTTCAATAGAACAATCAAATTATTCGTTAGAATAGAAAGCAATAAAAAGGGTGCGTTATACATAACGCACCCTTTTTATTGCTAATATATTGGTTAAATTGATTAGCCTAAAATTTATTTGTGTCAGCTGGTTGAGACGTTATAGAAGCCGTAAAAGGTAATGATTGGCTACGACGGAAATACTTCGAAGTACTATCAATAATCTTATCTACTTCCTTAATTAAATCATTAATCACGTCATCATAAATACCATGATATAGCTCTTTTTCAAATGCTGTAAATGGGTGTTTGCGCGACGCTGAACCCACTTCAGTGACACCGTCTTTACTATAAAAAATATCTACGCGACCATCACTATTCAACACACAATTTAATAGTCCGCCTTCAATTTCCATCTCTACGCGTTCTGGCATAAAAATATAGTCATCTACATTGATAAGCTTTTTTTCTACTTCTCGTTTAAAAAATGATTTGATATCGAACATAGGTACATCCCTAACTTTATAATTATAAGATACGTGAGCATGCCGAGCACTGTGACTGTTACCCAGTATTCATCTGTGTGATTAACGGGTCATGCTTTACTCAGTTATCCTATAAGATAGCGTTAGATTAGTTAAGGTGCGATATGTAAAACTGCGTTTGATGTTGGTAAAAATGTGCGCTTAATTCTGGCTTCAATACAGTTCCAACAACCGAAATAAACACAACAAAAAAGGAAGCGACCAATAAGCAACTTCCCTTTTATATTATCGAACTGCATTAACTAATTTAGTTAGACCCAGCCCTTCTCACGAAACGATTTGAGTACCTCTACAAATACTGCCATCTCGTCAGATCTGCCAAGTGTTAAGCGATTAAAGCCAGTGATTGGCGCAAACTCACGCCCGACAGCAATACCATATTCGCGCATTCTATCGATATAGGTTTGCACATCGCCTTGTATCTCATGAAATATAAAGCTTGCCTGTGATGGCAAGTAGCGTAAGCCAAGCTCATCTAATGTTTGCTCAACCAACTGACGTGATTGATTGGCCGTACGTAAGCTCAATGCTAGAAAATCTTCATCATCAAGGGTCGCTAATGCAGCCACGGCACCTGCCAAGTTAGTATTATCAATCGAGATGAAAGCCTCTAGTTTGCCTATCATTTGCGGGCTAGCTACTGCATAGCCGACACGCATGCCAGCGAGTGCACATAGCTTTGAGAAAGTACGTACCACAACGATATTTTCTGAGTACTCCTCTCGTATCCATGTAACACCACTCTCAAAACTTGGATCAGTCACATACTCTGAATAAGCTTCATCTAATAAAAAGTAATGGTTACTTGGTGCATGCCCTACCCATTCTTTAAGCTTTGCTGTGTCAGTAATAGTCGACGTTGGGTTGTTTGGATTGCACAGATAAAACAAGCTAATACCATCAAAGTCATCAGCCACTTTTTGCATGCTTTGCAAGTCAAAGGCGTAGTTTTCAGTCGTCAGCGGTACTTTTACCACAGGCACATCGATGGATGTCGCATATAACTCAGCATAGGCAAAGGTTGGATGCGGTACGATAACTTGGAATTTTTTGCCTGTTACTAATGCTTGATTTTGTAGCATTTGGACGACAGTACGAATGTTTTCACTAGAGCCACTGCCCAGTGATATTTGGCTCTCTGTGACACCGTTTATCTCAGCGACTTTTGTAATCAGAGCCGCACGTTGGTCATCAGGATAACGAAAACCGATGTCTAGAGAGTCGATAACCACTTGTTTGGCAGCATCTGACATGCCGAGTGAGTTTTCGTTAGAGTTTAATTCTATTAAGTTGTTGGTAAGCACAGTGAATAATACGCCTAGATTATGTCCATTCCAAAAATTTAGTCTGTGTTGACAATGTGATCTATGAAAACAACAAGCCTAGCCCAAATAGAGCATTACACATGCTCGGCTTGTTAGCATTTAACTTAAATTTTTGAAATATTATATGGATGGTGAGATTTATGCGGATATGGTAAGTGGCAATGCGCAGTATTACAAGTATTCTGCACGTTCCGATATTGAATAAACCACAAAAAAGTGAGGTACTCAACAAGCACCTCACCTTCACTATTGTTTAGCCTCTTTTTAGTCCTAATATTTAACCCAAGTTATCAGATTAAATGTGCTTTTAACTCAAGCACTTTATCACGCGTTTTTGCTGCTTCTTCAAACTTCAAATCACGCGACATTTGCTGCATTTGCTTCTCTAATCGTTTGATTTCTTTGGCAAGCAGATCAGGACTACGCAAGATATTGATATCCACATCTGGCAAGTTACTCTTAACTGGGATAGCTTGATTGTCATTGGCATCCAAGCTTTCACCCGTATCAATCTTGTCCGTGATACTACGGCGAGCACCTTTTGGCGTAATGTTATGCTCAAGGTTAAAGGCAATCTGCTTATCACGGCGACGATCCGTCTCATCTATCGCCTTTTGCATACTTGGCGTAATGCGATCAGCATAGAGAATGGCTTTACCATTCAAGTGACGCGCTGCACGACCAATGGTCTGAATAAGCGAACGCTCTGAACGCAAAAAGCCTTCTTTATCAGCATCAAATATCGCTACCAGTGATACCTCAGGCATATCCAAGCCTTCACGTAATAAGTTGATACCGACCAGCACATCATGCACGCCAGTACGGAGCTCATGAATAATCTGCATACGCTCAACAGTATCGATGTCCGAATGTAGATAAGCGACTTTTACATCATACTCTTTAAGATAACTGGTCAAATCTTCTGACATGCGCTTAGTCAACGTGGTAATCAGTACACGCTCGTCTTTTTCACGGCGTTTGGTAATCTCTGATAGCACATCATCGACTTGCGTCAAGACAGGACGTATCTCAATCTCAGGGTCAATCAGACCCGTCGGACGGACGACCTGCTCAACGACTTGCTCGCTATGCTCAAGCTCATACAATGCTGGCGTGGCACTGACATAAATGGTTTTTGGCTTGATACGCTCCCACTCTTCAAACTTCATCGGGCGGTTATTCATCGCACTGGGTAGTCTAAAACCATAATTGACCAAGTTTTCTTTACGCGATCTATCGCCTTTATACATCGCGCCAATCTGCGAAACCGTCACATGTGACTCATCAAGGAACAACAAGGCATCTTCTGGAATATAATCAAACAACGTCGGCGGCGCTTCCCCTGATGGACGACCAGAGAGATGCTGTGAGTAGTTTTCGATACCGTTACAGTAACCAAGCTGCTGGATCATCTCCAAGTCATACTGAGTACGCTCTTTGAGACGCTGTGCTTCAATCAGTTTGTTATTGTCACGGAAGTACTCTAAACGCGGCTCTAGCTCAGCACGAATCGTGTGGCTAGCAGCTTCTAGCTTATTGCGCGGCGTCACATAGTGCGACTTTGGATAAATGGTAATACGTGGCACGCTGCGTACTGTCTTACCCGTCAAAGGATCAAACCACGTAATCTTTTCGACTTCGTTGTCAAATAAATGCACACGTACGGCTAGCTGCTCAGATTCAGCAGGATAGATATCTAACAGCTCTCCACGCAAGCGATACGTACCACGGCCAAAATCTAGCTCGTTACGCGTGTACTGCATCTCAACCAAACGCTTGATAGTCGCCGTACGGTCAATGTTATCGCCCACAACGACATGTAATAGCATTTTAAGATAACTTTCTGGATCACCCAAACCATAGATGCAGGATACCGAAGCGACAATAATCGCATCACGACGCTCTAACAAGGCACGCGTGGCGGAAAGGCGCATCTGATCAATATGATCGTTAATAGCGCTGTCTTTTTCGATAAAGGTATCACTAGCAGCGACATACGCTTCTGGCTGATAGTAATCATAATAGCTGACAAAATATTCAACCGCATTATTAGGAAAAAAAGATTTGAACTCACCATATAGCTGAGCCGCTAATGTTTTGTTGTGCGCCATAATAATGGTCGGACGCTGAGTTTCAGCGATGACCTTCGCCATGGTATAGGTCTTACCAGAACCAGTCACACCTAGTAGCAACTGCTCGTCCATGTCCGAGTTGATACCATTAACTAGCTTTTTGATGGCTTGCGGCTGGTCGCCTGCTGGCTCAAAGTCAGTAACCATCTCAAAGGCACGACTTGATATTTGCGTCCCTGACGCATTAACACCACTAATTTCAGCTTCGCCTTGGAGCTGAGTGGCCAATTGATTTAACTGACGCGATGAGCGCGGTTCAGGCATTCGCATAATGGCTTTCTTCTTCTTAAGGTTTATAACAATATGGGGTCTGAGCAGCGGTTTTTAAAGGAGAATAAGGAGTCTTATCCTATAGTCGAAACGCTCTCTCGCTGCCCAAAATATAAGTATATAAAGGTAAGGTTTATTAAAAGTTAAGGCTTAATATTAGCGGATAAAACTTACATCGTTATAAAAAACGCACACAGTATTCGATAAATTTACAAAGCTTTTCACGGTTAACAAACTCGTTACACGACCACTCAACAAAGCCTAACACTCAAGGGTTCCAACACTGAGTTAAGCTGCTATTATCGTTCTTGAATTAACAAGTTGATGACTTCTAAGTATTAGTGATCAGTACTAGTGAATGGATAGCTGTACAGCAATTCTTATTATTAGTTTTAACTTGATTGTCATCGATTAGAAGACCAATAAAAATACATTGAACTTTCATTCAATACAATAATTTTAAATAAATGACGGAGTAAAATATGAGAGAACGTTACGCAAGTGGTATTTCAGACGAAACTGCGAAAAAAATGATTGATTTGCTAAACGCTAACCTAGCAAACGTTATCGATTTGACCTTAGATGGCAAACAGTGCCATTGGAATCTACAAGGCACGGGCTTTATCGGTGTGCATCAATTACTAGATGAGACATCAGAGCGTATCCTCGAAGTATCAGATACTATCGCAGAGCGCATTGTAATCCTAGGTGGTCAACCAAACGGTTTGGCAAGTCGCGTAGTAAAAGAGTCTATACTAGATGATTATCCAACCGACATCACTGAAGTAGATCAGCATGTTCGTGAGTTAACTAGCCGCTATAAAAAAGTCGCAGAGACATTGCGTGAAGCGATTGCTACAGCTGGCGATGCAGGCGATGAAGACACCGCTGACTTATTTACAGAAGCTAGCCGTATCGTCGATAAAGACGCATGGTTCATCGGTGCAAACGCACCAAAGAAATAATAGCATTCAATTTGACTAGTCACTAAGCACTAGAGTTATAAAAAAAGCCGTCATAGTTGACGGCTTTTTCGTGTCTAGGTTTTTGAATTTAGCAAGCGTACTTAAAAGCATTCGATATGACATACATATTACATATTCAATCCATCAAATCCCCAGATTAAATATTCTCTAAACTTAGCAGCTCAGCGTTAGGTTCGGACAGTGTCAAGATAGCCTCTTGAAAGACTGGGTTACCTCTAAATAAATTTTCAATCTCTTCAAACTTCTGAGCGATATGCTCTTCTTTTTGATTGCCGGCGATATCTACTGCCGCCACCATAAATATCTTTTTTGGTCCGACCCACTCTAGATGCAGGTAGGACACACTATCGATATCTGGATGATTTAGCAGCTCGCTTAAAACATATTCGTGCATACGGTCAGTGACTCTATGCCCGACTAAGAAATCTCGGTTACGACTAATTAAGAATATGGCGACGACGCCCAATAGTAGACCGACAATGATAGACCCTAACGCATCCCAATACGGTTCACCCGTATAAGCGTGCATACCCATAGCAGCAGCGGCAATCACCAAGCCGATGACCGCTGCTAAATCTTCAAAGAATACGCCGCGCAACGTTGGGTTAGAGGTATCTACGACATAGCCAAGTGCACTGATATCGAGCGCTTCACCATGTTTTTTACTTTGTCTGTATGCCTGAATCAATGAGATCCCCTCGAGCACAAACGCCACTGCCAATACGATAAAGCCAATCGTATAGTTAGCCTCAGACTCAGTAGCGTTCCATTCCTTAATACCCGTATAGATAGAGACAATCGAGCCTGCCGTAAATACCCCAAAGGCAGCAATCATAGACCAAACATAAGACTCTTTGCCGTAGCCTAACGGATGGCTTTTATCAGCAGGTTTGATGGACTTTTTTTCTGCAACGATGAGTAATGTACCATTACCAGCATCTGCCCATGAGTGAGCTGCTTCTGCAATCATGGAGGCTGAGCCTGTCATAAAAGCGGCAACGGTTTTTGCAATTGCAATAACCAGATTGGCCCCAACCGCAATTAACACAGTGATCAGTGAGCCTGAATGCTCATCGTTGGTTTCAGGGCTTTGATTAAGGGTATGTTTTAATTCAGGGTCATTTAAAATTTTAGGAGTACCTGCCCCACGTGCACGAGGTGTTTGCGCTTTAGGAGCGGCTGGTAAATGGCGCTGGGGATTAGCAATAGATGGCTTTAGACTCATACTAGACTCACTGAAATAAGGTATTGATAGTAGAATTTTTGCCGTAGATAAATGGCTTGAAATATATATCAGCTTAAAATAAGCGCTCTACAATCTCAGTGTCTTTTTAGTGAGTCGTTGTATGAATTATTAATTCAATAAACCTAGATAACTTTATACAATTTTAGATAGCTTTAAATAACTTAGGCTATTTTTTGTCATCTACTTCATGTTCGCTAAACTGCTTGTTAATCTCTTCGAAATCACAACTTGGACGATGTGAGCTTTCCATACGCAGTTTCTTTCGTTCTTTAGCCGCATCAGCTCGACATTGCTGCATCTTATTTTTGATATCGAGTGGCGGTGCGGATGTCGGTTTACCATTGTTATCGATAGCCACCATCGTAAAGTAACAGCTATTGGTATGACGAACAGTACGACCACGCACATCTTCTGCTTCGACGCGGATACCTACTTCCATTGAAGTGTTGCCAACATAATTGACACTGGCTGCAAAAGTAACCAACTCGCCCACATATATTGGCTCACGGAACATCACCTGATCGACAGACAGTGTCACCACATAATTACCACTATAGCGACTGGCACAAGCATAAGCGACCTGATCAAGCATCTTGAGCAAATCCCCACCATGCACATTGCCAATGAAATTCGCCATATCAGGCGTCATCAGTACTGACATGTATAGCTCATGGTTTAATGGGGCTTTTTTAGCAGTGGAGCTGGTATTGTATTGCGGCATAATATTCCTTAATGGGTTAACACTTATTTATTATGTCTACCATTTATACAGCAGGTCGCCATATAGCACAAACAGACCTCTGTCATTGGACAGTCTAAATTATGTAAATCAAGGCTATTTAAACAGCGTTAGGGCGTGTCCTCATTTTAAAAATGGTGATAAAAATGAGTTAAATCGCAGTCAAACAAGGAAAATAGCGCAGATAATATCGAGATATTAGTCAGCTATTTGACGCTGTTTGGCAAGATTTAGCCATTTTTAACCCATTTAGATGACTATCGATTGAATTGAGGACACGCCCTAGATAAACCAAGATATAATCGCTAGCTTAACCAATGAAAGCGATACGCAAGCCATGCCACTATCGCACTCACTGAACCGGTCAAAATACCACCCCATACAAAGTCAACCAACGCTGTATCTAGCGTAAAGCCTTTATACAATGCCAAATTGGTAAAGTCGTATGTTCCATAAGCCATCAAGCCAATTAACCCGCCGAGTAAGAAGATATGACCAACGGATGCGCCAGCTTTGATTTGCGGATATAGAACCAAAATACAAAGTGCCAATATGTAAAACATATAAAACACGCCAGCAGCCATCATGTTTGGCTCATCAGCCAATAGATGCCCGATACGCGACTCATAAAAGGCGCCTTTCATGGTCGTCAGCCATACAGCATCGACACCCAAAAAGATAACCACAGCAGCGAGATAAATAAAAACGTAACCCATGATATTACCTCTTATAAAATGAATAGAAACGGATAAAATTTATAGTGTTAGTCTTGGTTGGATAAAGTCCAAAAATGCCAGAATGCGTGATGATACGGCACTATTTTTGTAATATACCGCCTGTATGGCTTCACGGTTGTTTGGTCTGACTATCGCCTCAGGCAACACCTCAACCAATCGTCCAGATTTCAAATCTTCACCAATCATAAAGTGTGACAGTAAAGCGATACCCTGATGATTTAAACATAGCTGACGTAAGGTCTCGCCGCTACTGCCAGTCATATGAAAATTCAGTTTAACTGGTGTTTTTAGTGGCCAACTATTTAGTTTTGATGCATCATTAAAGCCAATTAATTTATGAATGCTTAAATCATCAACATTCAAATTATCAATATGAGTCACCTCATTATGCTGGTGTAAGTATTCAGGACTGGCTACTAGCCGCAGCTTACTTTTACCTAATAGACGTGCATGCAAATTTGAGTCTTTTAAGTCGCCAATTCTGATAGCCAGATCCGTCTTGTGCTCAAGCAAATCAATAATATTGTCATGCGAGGTGAGGTCGAGAGTGATGTGTGGATATTGCGCCACAAAATCACCAACCAAAGGCGTTAGTTGATGAAAGACAAACGGGCTCGCGGCATCAATTCTTAGATGCCCACTCGGCGCTTGCTTTAACAGCTTAATCGCCTCTTCACCAGTATATAACGTATTTAAACTCTCACGCGCATATCTTATAAAGACATGCCCCTCCTCCGTCAGCTCCAAGCGCCGTGTCGTTCTATTTAGCAGCGTACATTGCAGTGTATCTTCGAGTCTGGACACTGCACGAGATACTTTGGCTACTTGCTGATTCAATAAGTTGGCAGCGCCAGTAAAGCTGCCCGTGTCTACTACCGTCAAAAATATCTCTATGTCTTCTGTTTTAGCATGTCCCATCATCATGATTACCTTTACAAAATTGACAAAGGTATTTTGTCATTTGTGCTGTTTTTTGCAAACTATAAATCGGTCAAACTACGCGCATCATTTAATTATTAGGATGTCGTTATGCCACTCGCTTTATGGGCGCTTACTCTAAGCGCATTTGCAATTGGGACAACCGAATTTGTCATCGTTGGATTGGTACCAACTATTGCCGCAGATCTAGGCGTGAGCTTACCTTCAGCAGGGTTACTCGTTAGTCTATATGCTGTCGGTGTCGCCATCGGCGCCCCTATACTTACCGCACTCACTGGCCGCTGGAACCGCAAAATCGTACTGATGAGCCTAATGGGTCTGTTTGTCATTGGCAACTTGCTGGCTTGGCAAGCACCCAGCTATGAAACCTTAATACTTGCCCGTATCTTGACTGGTCTGGCGCATGGCGTATTTTTCTCTATTGGTTCCATGATTGCTACCAGTCTCGTCAGTAAAGAAAAAGAAGCCAGCGCAATTGCCATTATGTTTACCGGACTCACTGTTTCGCTCGTCACTGGTGTACCTTTAGGTACATGGATTGGACAGCATTTCGGTTGGCGCGCTACTTTTTTGGTCGTCTCAGTACTGGGTTTAATCGCTTTAATTGGTAGCGCAATATTAGTACCAAAAAACCTAAAAAAATCTATCTCTGCAACCTTCAAAGAGCAATTACAAGTCATTGTAAAACCACAACTACTGCTAGTTTATTTAATGACTATTCTTGGCTATGGCGGTACGTTTACGGCGTTTACCTACCTAGCACCTATCTTAGAGCAGCAGACCAAATTTGCGCCATCAGCCATCGGTCTTATCATGCTCGTATATGGCGTGTCCGTTGCAATCGGTAATATCTGGGGCGGAAAACTTGCAGATAAACGCGGCCCTATTAGTGCGCTTAGCATTATATTTAGCGCCTTAAGTGTCATTCTTTTACTGTTCACCTTTACTATGCAGTCCAAGATTGCCGCAGTGCTGACTATTCTGGTATGGGGTGCTTTTGCCTTTGGTAATGTACCAGGCCTACAAATCTACGTTGTCAAACAAGCTGAAAAATATACGCCGAACGCTGTCGATGTCGCTTCTGGATTGAATATTGCTGCATTCAATATCGGTATTGCATTAGGCTCAATCATCGGTGGGAGCGTGGTTGAAAATATGTCACTACAAGACACAGCTTGGATCGGCGCTGTTATCTCTTTAATGGCACTAGCGGTCACACGCTATTCAGGTCTGCGTGATAAGCGTGCCCTGCAAGCATCGTAGAACTTTTCAATATACAACCTTTCAACATATGGGTCTCAAACTGTTCATGCAGTATGAGACCCTATGAAAGTTATGAACAAACCATATCTATATCACCTAACTTATACCGATGCTGTGTCTGTCATATCTGCATCATTAAAGGCTGTCTCATCGTTCAAAACCGTTTTATGATTTAAGACGGCAGATGGCAAATCAGAAAAATGTAGCGTATCGATGTTGTTAGGCTTCATCGCAGTGACTTGTACCACACCGATCGTGCGCTCCAAGAATCCCCCTTCGCAATAGCAAAAGTAAAACTCCCATAGGCGGATAAAGGCATCGTCATAGCCAAGCGCTTGAATCTCTGCACGCTGGGCCATAAATGCAGCACGCCAGTCACGCAGCGTGTACGCATAATCAAAGCCATAATCATGCAATTGTTTGACGACCATATCGGTCTGCGCTGTGAATTGTGTCGTCAGCTCTTGGTTTGAAAGCAGACAACCACCTGGGAAAATATGCGTTTGGATAAAATCAACCGAGTCGATATAGTCTTGATAATTTTGATCATTAAAGGTGATGGCCTGCAATACCATAAGACCTGTTGGCTTGAGTAAGCTATTACACTTGGCAAAGAAAGTCGGTAAGTACTCATGCCCCACCGCTTCAATCATCTCAATACTGACTAACTTGTCATATTGACCTGTCAGCTCGCGGTAATCTTGCTTGAGCAGTGTGATTTTGTCAGACAGACCTGCCGCCTTGACTCGTCGCTTTGCTTCATCATACTGGGCATCAGAGATAGTCGTGGTGGTCACATGGCAGCCGTAGTGCTTGGCTGCAAAGATAGCAAAACCGCCCCACCCTGTACCGATTTCAATCACATTATCATCCGCACTGAGCTGTAAACGTTGGCATATGAGCGACAGTTTGTGCTGCTGAGCATCACTGAGCGTTACATCAGGCGTAGGATAGACTGCCGATGAGTACATCATGGTATCGTCCAAAAACCGTTCATACATGTCATTGCCCAAATCATAATGCGCTAGGATATTGGATTTGGAGCCAGATTTGTCATTGCTACGCAGCTGATGCTTCGCTTTTTCAAATGCTTTACTAATACCAGCAAAACGATTCTCTAGTTTATTGAGCACTGCTAAGTTACGAGCCGCCAAGCGAATCAAACCTGTTAGATCATCCGTATCCCACTCACCATCGATATAACTGTCTGCTAGCGCGATAGAGCCACCAAGTAATAGCTGACGATAGACAGCGCTATCATGAATCTGTAGCGTCACATGTAGCGAATGGCGACCAACCGCCGAGCTACTAGCGTCGTTAGTAGCTACTTTGCCAAAGCTACTTATCTTAGGTTCCTGCTCGTCAAATGTTTCAATCAGCGTGAGGCTACCAAACTGAACGTGCTGTAGCGCACGAAAGATAAGCTTTCTCGCTAAGTTATTCACACTATTGCTGACTGGCTGCAGTACAGCACTTTCATTAACTACTTTGCTCACACGAGCAGTGAGTTTTTCTAGTTTTGTGACTGGTGCTCGATCGGTCGGTCGTGCTGGCATCGTGTATTTATCCTTGTTTAAATGCTTTATTTTTTAGTGGTTCATTTTCAGTCATACACTGACAAGATTTTTAATGTTTAAAAATTGCTGTAAATATAAGACATCTTTTGCGTTCGATACTGCTAGCTGCTTTTCTACTGTCTACTTTTCTGTTGACTGTCGGCCAATTTTTCATCGTAGTTGATATACGGCACCTTTTTAATCGCATAGAGCTTAAACGCATGCCAATAAATACGGGTTAAGGACGTCATATTCATCAAAGGTTTTTTTCGCAAACTATGACGAACAGCATCTTCTGTCATCGGTACGCCTGATATCTTTATACCAGTTTTTAGAACTTCACCGCGCTCATCGCTGATGTTGATAGCGATACGCACTTGTAAGCCAGTATTAGATAGCTCATCCGTTTTAGTACCTTTTACTGTGACCTGCCAGCGGTACAGCTGATCGATAGGGTTAAAAGGTGATACGTGAAAATCCTTGTCATGACAGAACTCAGTATCCTCTCCTTCTAACAAAAACCCATAGTAATGGCGCTTGTCCCATGGCGTATTAGACACTTCAGCCAGCAGATGAGTTGGCGTCTGCTGCGCATCAAACCCCAAGTAAAAATTAACTGGGCTAAAGTACATGCCCGCATTACGGCAGACAAGTAATCCCAACATATCGCCTTGAGGCGCGCTTCCTGCATGTTTTTCAAATGCTTGGCTTAGACGTTTTTCTAGTGCTTGAATAGACTGTATATGGTTATCAAGACTTTTATCATTGATTAGGCTATTGGTAATCTGTAGGTCAGTATGCTGTAGATAGTCATCAGCACAGAATCGTTGTAGCGCTTTTTTCTTTGCTGAAAATAGAGGCAGACCTTTTGCTAGTAGCTTTTTCGGTAATACTTTACGTAATGGTAATTTTTCTAAAAACTTACTCTCATCAAATACTGTCGTGTTAATTTCAGGAAGTTCTTGCCCTGTCGCCAATGCGCTAATATTGACGCCCCAGTAGCGATAAGGGTAAACGAATTTATTCACACTAGGTAGCAGCCGACTGTGCCATGTCGTGCCCTCAAACAGCTGATGCGGCAATGCATTTGTATCATAAGAAGACTCATGACTTGGCATAGCATTGGTATCTTGAGCGGACGTGGTCATAAATAGTCTCTTATATAACGGCATACTTTTATATGGCAAATCTTTCAAAACACTTAGAATACATAACAGAATTAATCGTCATATTATTTGGTTTTACGGCGACCGAATAAGCCACGTTTTGTATATTGGCTCGTATCAGCAGTTGAACTCTGCAAACGATCAGCATACTCAACCAGTTCCTGATTGGTTGTCGCTGTGGTTACTTCACGCTTGTTCAGTCTACGTAATTTGGTATCCGCTTTTATAGGTAAGTCTTTATAACGAAACGACGTATGCGCGCTATCAGCGTCGGGTAAATGAGCTGGATCAACCTCGTCTTTTATATCAATATCAAGACCAAGCGCCTGACAGACGCGTAATCCACTGCGTACACCATCTTCATGAAAGCCGTTAAACCAATAAGCCCCGCAGAAATGCGTGTGCGAACCGTTCCCAGAGATACTCGACCATTTAGTCTGCGCATCAATCATCGCAAGATCGAACACTGGATGACTATAATCGATGCTTTTAACTATCTGCTTATCATCGACACTTTTATTGTCTACAGATGGGTTTAGTGTGACCAAATAATTGTGTTTTTTGGTCAGACGTTGCAGGATATTCATATGATAAGTCAGCACTGGCTTTGCAGGTACTTGTGCGTTTCCAGACGCTTGGTCATCCTTAACACTGCCTGAAACTGTTTCATCTATTAAGTAATTCCAACTTGCCCATGCCAGTGGTTTCTTCGGCAGGACACTGGTATCGGTGTGCAATACAGCCGTGTTTTTGGTAAAGCGGAAATGACCTAATACTTCAGATTCATCGGTGCTTGCATCCTTTAGAATCTTTAGCGCAGTATCTGCATGACAAGCAAAGATAACTTCATCGAATACAAGATTTTCGCTACGGTTGTCAGCGTTACCTTTATCCTGCACTGTCAAAGCATTCTTCACCGTCAAAATCACTTGATCACCATCACGAACCACAGATTGTACTGGGCTATTGACTCGTATCTTGCCACCCGCTTTGATAAAGCGTGGAATCAGTTTATTGACATACTGTTTTGAACCGCCTTTTATCGTAAACCACTGCGGACGATTGACCACGTCGAGCAACCCGTGGTTGTCAAAGAATTGTGCAAAAAACACCAAAGGAAATTCTTGCACTTCATCTAGACTGGTTGACCAAATAGCCGAGACCATTGGCAGTAGATAGTTATCGGTAAATAGCTGACCGTATTTCTTTTGTGCTAAGTAACCACCGAGCGTTTGTTCTGCAAAGCTACTGACATCTTGTCCTTGGGCGCGCGCGCTATCATAATCTTGGCGTAGCTGTTTGATATGCTTATTAAACTGTAAGATATCCTTGATGAATTGCCAGAATTTTGGATTGAGTACATTTTTACGCTGTGATAATAAAGTGTTGAGCGTATGACCATTGTATTCAAAATGACGTGCAGTGTTTTTGACAGAAAAGCTCATATCCGTCGCCTGAAACGGCACCTGCAACTCATGAAGCAAACGAAAAAAGTTCGGGTATGTGCGCTCATTAAAAACAATGAACCCTGTATCTATCGCACTACTCTCTACATTGCTACTCTTTGCTTTTTTACCGTCCTGTAGTGCCACGTCAATCGTATTTACATGTCCGCCGATATAATCATTGGCTTCAAACACCGTCACATCATGTTGCGTACCTAGATAATGGGCGCATGTCAGTCCTGATACACCTGAGCCAATGATAGCGATACGTTTTGGGGTAGTTTGATGGTCAGAATCTGTTGTAGCATCGGTAGCATTCTTTTGGTTACTTGCACGCTTGAAACGAGTAAACGGCATAAAAGCATTCCCTTCTGTATTTTTCTGTCGATATGATGGCTGAGAGTTCTATTAATAGTAGATTATTTTTTATTGAGTTTTTCGCTAACTTGCTGCCAGATCAAATCAGGCAACGTACCTAATGCCTTTAATGGCATAGTCAATTTCTTTGGAAATTCAATCACATCATGCCCGCTTTCGATACCGTCGCGTATAGCCTGACTGGCCTGCGCTGGCGTCTGGATAAATGGCATCGGAAAGTCATTCTGTTTGGTCATCGGTGTCTCAACAAAACCAGGTACAACTAAGCTGACTGACACATCATGCGGAGCAAGGCTAATCTGTAGGGTTTTCATTAGATAATGGATAGCAGCTTTTGAGCTACCATAGGCCTCAGCGCGCGCAAAAGGCACATAAGCAGACGCTGAACCGATACCGACCAAGCGACCTTTTGAAGCGATTAGCTTTGGCAGCACTCCTTCGATCGCATGCGACAACGTACCCATGTTTACCGACATAACTTTCATAAACACACTGCTATCAAAGTTCGGCATATCTAAGTACTCGCACATACCAGCGCCGCAAATTGCTAGATCGACATTGTCGATTTTTTCAAAAGCTTCGATGACCTTTTCTCGATCCATGAGGTCTAAGTCAATCGTTTCTGCGCCTAACGCCTGAAGTTCAGCCAACGCTTCGTCGTCACGGCCAACTGCATATACATGATGATCTGCTAGCAGATAGTCTTTTGTCAACTGCTTACCAATGCCTGACGTCGCCCCAGTAATGAGAATATGTAATTTTTCAGTAGAATCTGTCATCGTAAATATCCTTTTTGAGTATTCTTATCTTTTTAAGTATTTTCATAATATGGAATTAGTGCATTTGAACTGATTGCTTAATAAAAAATCAAACCTTTGATAACAGCTATCTATTATCGTTATTCTTGGCAGATATCATTGGTCGCATTTCATTAAGCTATAAGCCATTTTATTTAACAAATCTAAATAATTATAGTGGTCGGCTACAGGTTTATTGTTGTGTCTTCGCAATCGTCTGGGCTCAAGCTTAATATAAGCGTGTTGTTTGTCATTTTCACAAAGGTACTGCTATCACAAGCAACGACACAATATTCTGTTACTAGCGTCGTAAGACAGCTCAATATCAGCATGCTACAATGCAAAAACTAGCAATCGCGTCGTTTGCCCAAGCATCATCACCATTATCTATAATCGAATGACCGCCGTATTACGGTAAGATGACGCCATCTTTTTTCAAACTATCTGACATCTTGTCCTGATAGCAATGAAAACGTTATATAATTAATATCAGATTTCCACCAACCCCACCCTCATATAAAAAAGGATCTCTCATGAGCGAGTTGCAACTGTCTGACCGCGTCAATAACATCCAACCATCACCTACACTAGCGATTACCAATAAAGCCAAAGAGCTAAAAGCAGCTGGTAAAGATATTATCGGTTTGGGCGCTGGTGAACCTGATTTTGATACCCCTGAACACATCAAAAAAGCAGCAATCGATGCAATCAATGATGGCTTTACTAAATATACGGCTGTCGATGGTACGCCAGAGCTAAAAACAGCCATCATCGAGAAGTTTAAGCGCGACAACGACATCAGCTATGAGCCAAACGAAATCCTAGTATCGGTCGGTGGTAAGCAGTCATTCTTTAACCTTGCCCAAGCATTTATCAATCCTGGCGACGAAGTCATCATTCCAGCGCCATACTGGGTCAGCTATCCTGACATGGTTATCATCGCAGAAGGCGTGCCAGTCATCGTCAAATGCCCAGCTGAGCAAGATTTCAAAATTACTCCTGAGCAGCTAGAAGAAGCGATCACTGACAAGACTAAACTATTGGTATTAAACAGCCCATCGAATCCAACGGGTATGATTTATACGTTAGATGAGCTAAAGGCCATCGCTGAAGTATTGAAAAAGCATCCACAAGTTTATGTAGCTTCAGACGATATGTACGAGCACATTCGCTGGACAGGCGATAAGTTCTACAATATCTTAAACGCGGCACCTGAGCTAAAAGATCGCGCCATCATCTTGAACGGTGTGTCTAAAGCGTATGCGATGACAGGCTGGCGTATCGGTTATGCGGGTGGCCCTGCTAAGCTAATCGGCGCTATGAAAAAGGTACAGTCACAATCTACCTCATGCCCGACGTCAATCAGCCAAGTGGCTGCCGAAGTTGCTATTAGTGGTGATCAGAGCGTACTAGAGCCAATGGTAGCCGCTTTTGAGAAACGCTGTGACCTAGTCGTAGATGGTCTAAATGCCATCAAAGGCATTACTTGCCTGCGTCCTGATGGCGCATTCTATGTATACCCAAATATCGTACCGCTCATCAAAGCGGCTGGCCTATCGTCATGTACTGAATTCTCAGCATGGTTATTGGACAAAGTTGGCGTGGCAGTCGTACCTGGCGATGCGTTCGGTCTTGGCGGCTATATGCGTATCTCGTACGCTACTGATGAGGCGACGTTAAAAGACGCCCTATCGCGTATCGAAAAAGCAGTGGCTGATTTAGATGTTGCTGAATAAAACGTAAATAGCAACGAGTCTTACCGCTGTTCATTAAAAAGACGCCCTATACATTCTATAGGGCGTCTTTTTTACGCGAGTCTTAGGCATAACTAGGAAAAACACGCTATCTCGTCATTAAAATGATAATTTTTACTAATTATGCAAAAAAAGGCTTGACGTATTTTTTAACTTTGCTAGAATACGCCCCACTTAGCAAGAACTCGTTAGAGACTTCTAAGGCTCGTTGTAAGCGATTAAACACTTACAGCCTATTCTCCAATAGCTCAGTTGGTAGAGCAACGGACTGTTAATCCGTGTGTCCCTGGTTCGAGCCCAGGTTGGAGAGCCACATTCTAGTAGTAAATTTCTTGAGTCAACTTTGATTCAATTATGGCATTTGCCAAAACCCTCATCAATTTGATGAGGGTTTTTTTATGCGTATCATTTAGGTTCTGTTGAACGTTTAAATATGGTACTGGCAGTGACTATTTTTTAGACAATACGCAGTGAAGTTTTTGACGCCTAGTCGTTCTAGGTTAGACGATTTCGCCATGTATTGGCAAAAAATAGCCCTGCCCTGAAAGGCTGATACTAAAATCACCTCAAACGTTGTTGCAAGCCTAGTTAAGGTCTCGACACTATCGTCGGTTTACGCCTAGTTTGATTCGATTTTCGCGATCAGCAGTCCTAATATTTGAATGTTCAACAGACCCTAATATTGGTTATCTATTTTGTCGCTTTGATAAGCGCTAATCACTACTTTATCTCATACTTGATTATGACAATGATATTTAAAAATGAATAACATTGTCACGATAGGATATTACTGTAGCAAGTTATCTATTGGTTAGCTTAGCTTGGCAACATTGTTAGCATTGGCAACCAGAATACCAATGCCAACAGTGTCACTAACAACACAGGCGGCGTGATCAATAGACCAATCTTTATATACTGTCCCCAGCTGATCTTGTAGTCCTTCTCTGCCAATACATGTAGCCATAGTAAAGTAGCCAGACTACCAATCGGCGTAAATTTAGGGCCCAAATCATTACCGATGACATTGGCATAAATCATTAGCTCTCGCGTTGCAGCAGGTACTTGTGCTTGATCAATAGCAAGCGCGCCGACTAGGGTTGCTGGCATATTATTCATAACAGAAGCGACTATAGCGGACAAAAACCCAGTTCCAACCGTAGCAATGACTACGCCTTGTTGACCCAACCAGTTAAGTACTTGCGCGCCATAGGCGGTAAGACCTGCATTACCCAGACCGTATACCACTAGATACATACCGATTGAAAATAGTACGATTTGCCAAGGCGCCTTGCGTACCACATCGCTCACCGAGACCACCGCACCACGCCCGCCTTGCCATATACGACCAGCGATTGCCATTAACGCGACAGCAGCGATGCCCGTGACCAATGAAATAGGTAGCCCCAACGGCTCAGTCGCAAAATAGGCGACCAGTAGCAAGCCTAATAGTGGAAAAGCAGCTCGGAATACCAATGGATCGGTAATAGCAGACTCTGGAGCGCTGAGCTCGCTAGTCGAGTAGGTTTTTGGAATATGACGTGCGTAGACAGTCCATAACACCAGTAGCGTCGCTAATACAGACACGATATTGACCGGTACCATCACCGCCGCATAACGACCAAAGCCAATATCGAAATAATTGGCACTGACAATGTTGACTAAATTTGAGGTGACCAACGGCAGACTTGCCGTATCAGCGATAAAGCCAGTGGCTATAATAAATGCCAGCGCTGATGGTGGCGAAAATTTCAGACGTAGCAAGATAGCGATGACAATCGGGGTCAGTAGTAGCGCAGCACCATCATTGGCAAAAAATGCAGAAATAAAGGCGCCGAGTACGACAATCATCGGAAACAATAAGCGCCCTTGCCCATTGCCAAGGCGTGCCACATGCAATGCTGCCCAGCCGAAAAACCCTGCCCGATCTAAGATAAGCGAGATGATAATCAGCGCCACAAAAGTAAAGGTCGCATCCCAGACAATATCCCAGACGATACCCACATCTGATAGTTGCACGACGCCAAGCGCTAACGCGACTAAGGCACCACCCATGGCGCTCCAGCCGATACCCAGTCCTTTAGGTTGCCAGATAACTAAGACTAAAGTGACCACAAAAATAGCAAATGCAAGCATTGTACAACCTTACTTAAGCTGACTTTATTCAGCCGATTTAATATAGGGAATTAGATCGATTAGGGGGTTAGATCAATTAGGAGGTTAGATCGATTTTTGATTGACGCGGCTCGATACTTCTTCAGCACTCTCGACGCGTTCTGAATAGCGATCAGTGAGATAATCTGAACGCCCGCGTGTGAGCCAAGTAAACTTCACTAGCTCCTCACAGACATCCACAAGGCGCAGATATAACGGAGACATATCCATGCGATTGTCGTCGTTGAATTCCAAAAATGCTTTGGGTATCGAAGATTGATTAGGGATAGTAATCATCCGCATCCAGCGCCCGAGAATACGCATTTGATTGACTGTATTAAAGCTCTGGCTACCGCCGCTAACTTGCATTAGTGCTAAAGTTTTACCTTGAGTTGGACGCACACCACCTAGCGACAGCGGTATCCAGTCGATTTGCGCTTTCATGATACTGGTAATACTGCCGTGACGCTCTGGACTCACCCACATCATGCCTTCTGACCACTGCGCCAGCTCCCGCAATTCTTGCACTTTGGGATGATCTGAGTCTACATCGTCAGGCAACGGCAAGCCGGATGGATCAAACATTTTTACTTCACAACCATACCAACGTAGCAATCTGCTAGACTCTTCAGCGGCCAATCTAGAAAATGAACGCGCACGGACAGAACCGTATAGCACTAATATTTTCGGCGGATGACGTGAGTCATTTGGCGCAACCAAGGAATCAATATCGATAGGCTGAAGATTATCTATATCAATATTGGGCAAATCGTCGAGGCCAGATTCTGGCGAAACGGTAAATTCGGCTTCCAATACTTGGGCAATATTAGTGTTTGTCATGAGTAACAACCTCGCCGTCTTCTTTTGTAAAGCTACTTACTGGATTGGCTAGTAATTCAAACACACGCTCTGACGGACGGCATAGAGCAGCGCCTTTATCAGTCACTACGATAGGACGGTTGATTAAAATAGGATGCGCTATCATGGCATCGATAATTTGATCGTCAGACAACTCAGGATTATTTAGACCAAGCTCATCATTGATAGCTTCTTTGCTTCTTAATAGCTCTCTAGGCGAAATCTGCATTTGCGCCAATAGCTCAACTAAACGGTCGCGGGTTGGTGTATTTTTCAGGTATTCCACCACTTCTGGCTCTTCACCTGATGCTTTAATAATGGCAAGCGTATTACGAGAGGTTCCGCATTTAGGATTATGAAAGATTAATGGCTTCATAGTGTTTACACCTATTTCATGTATTTATTGAATTGATAATTGGTTTAATCATTACCTTGCTCAGCAGACTCATTTACTCTGCAGCCGCTTAAACTATCCATGAGTGACGCACACAATTCCGGATGTCCCGCACAGCAATCTTGCAACAGGAACTGAATGACGTTATCCATATGTGATAGCGAAGCACGATAGATAATTTGTCGGCTATGACGCTGTGAGACTACCCACCCTGCTCGTGCCAGCACCGATAGGTGGGCTGACATTGTGTTATGAGGAACAGAGAGCTGACGGGCTATTTCGCCCGCAGGTAGGCCTTCAGGCTCGTGGCTGACGAGCAGCTTAAAAGCTTTTAAACGAGTATCTTGAGAGAGCGCAGCAAAGCTTGCAATAGCATTAGTTATTTCCATATGTCCAATAATACAGACATATTAAAATAATTCAATATTTGACAGATATTTTTAATCTAAAAAAGATATATCTGTGTAATTAAACTATATACATCAACGAGTAAAAGCGATTAACCAAATAGTGGAAATAATGATCACCCCACCTTTTCAACCTAAAATTCTCTACGTTTGGCCTTATGTAAATAACAAGTTTAATATATGTTATTGTATATTGATGATACTTAGAAGTTCATGCTAGATTGAATGCAAGTTTATGCAAGAGTAAAACTAGATTTGGCTGGTAGCTCTCGCTCTGTACTGCCAATAAACCTGATTAAAATAACTATTATGATTAAAACAACAATAAGGAAATGACCATGCTACTAGAGAAAATTAAGACACCCGGACTTTCGCACTTATCTTACTTGGTAGGCTCTGGTGGTCAAGCAGCGGTAATTGACCCACGTCGTGACTGCGCGATATATGTAGAAAAGGCGCGCGCAGCAGGACTTGAGATTACTCATATTTTTGAGACACATCGTAATGAGGATTTGGTTTCTGGCGCACCTATCTTGTCCGCAATGACCGGAGCGACAGTTTTACATGGCCCCAATCCAGAACACCCTGTTGTCTATGCTGAGACAGTACGTAATGGTGATTGCTTTTCAATTGGCCAATTGGAAATCCATGTCTTAGAAACGCCTGGTCATACCGATGATCATCTGGCTTATGCGCTGTTTGACACGGCGTACCCAGACAAGGCGGTTGGAGTCTTTACTGGTGATGCGCTCTTTGTAGGTGATGTCGGTCGTACTGACTTCTATCCTGAGCGTCGGAGAGAAGTTGCAGGTCTACTTTATGACTCATTACAAGACATTTTAGCGCTCGGTGATCAGGCGATTATTTATCCGGCTCATGGTGCTGGCTCAGTCTGTGGTTCAGGTATGGCGGAGCGAGAGTTTTCTACAGTCGGTCACGAAAGAATGAACAATCCACGTTTACAGATTACCGATCGTGAGGCATTTATTGATTTCAAGACGAGCGAAAACCATTACCAGCCGCCCTACTTCAGATTGATGGAGCGCCTTAATATGGAAGGTGGTGAAGCGCCTCCAGTCGTTATGCGTCCGCGTAACCTTTCGCTCAAACAGCTGCATGACTGCGATGCTGATCATCTCATCGATATTCGTGAACCCATGGCGTATGCGTCAGGACACCTGCCCGGTTCTATGAGCTTACCTGTCAACATGCTACCTGCGTTTGCTGGATGGTTTATCGAGGAAGGACAAAGCTTGGTACTGATTGCCTCTGATGAAGAACAACTTGCGACTGCGATGGAGCATCTGGTACGTATTGCTTTTGATAATGTTATAGGTGGCTATGTGGGTGTTGTCCCTGCCGCTGCTAAAGGTGAGCAGATGCAGCAAACCCCTATGATCGATACAACCGAGGTAGAAAATCGTCTTAATAATGCTCAGAACTGGACATTGCTTGATGTACGCGATATTGATGAGAGGAATACCAATGCGATTGAAGGCTCACAGCATATCTATGTTGGTCACCTAAACAAGCGTTGGCATGAGCTTGACCAAAGTCGCCACTATACATTGATGTGCGCCAGTGGTGCTCGGGCAACAATAGCAGCAGGATGGCTTGCTAGTCGAGGTTTTAAGCACATTGATATCTATCTAGGGTCGATGGGCGCATGGCAAGCAACGCATGAGTAAGTCTTTACCCGTAGCTAAAATCTACAATTATCTAAAACGCGTCATAGATTCTGGATAATGCGTTTTAAGCAAAGGCATATTAAAGTGCTGTAACCAAGACATGCTACACCTAAGATAAATACGACAACGACCCTTCTTTTATTCAATATAAGACCGATATAAAAGAAGGGTTTACTTTTTAGCTGACTTTTAAGTGATATAACTTAAGTAAATATAAGTCATTGCTCTAGATTCTAATTCTTACTGTACTTGCTTACCTGACTTATAACTCATAAAACATAGATACATAAAAAACAGACACAAAAAAACCTCAAACAATCTAATGCTTGAGGCGAAACTTGCTTAAACTCAAAGGTTTAAATTCGTTTTAAATATGGCGCAGCGGACGGGACTCGAACCCGCGACCCCCGGCGTGACAGGCTAGACCCACCATATTTCGTTAAAGTATATTAGAGTATCTTAATCTATAAACCCTTGTATGAAAAGGCATACAGAGAAATAACCCTAATGACGTTTAGCATAATTTAAAGTTATTTATCAAGTCAGATATAATGATCTTGGTCACTAAAAATGTATAATAATTATACTTCGATATGGAAAAAAAGGTATATATTTTATACATTAAACTTAGATATATTTTTCTAGAAAAGGTGTAAACCTACATCCGTACTCCTCCGAAAGCTGTATCTTACTGTTCTATTGTTAACGAAGGGCGACCGATTGCTGAACTAGATGTGGTTTGATTTACTGTTAAGCGGTGTGATAAAAATCTCCCAAGTTTAAGTCTACGGGATTGACGGCAGGGGTCATCTTAGGTCAACATCAGCGCTAAAGCCCATGTTTTTTTGGTCGCTGTCATAGGAGTAAGTGTCTTGTAAGGATTCGATATTGACGTTACCACCGATCACGCCTTGGGCTTTATCCGTGTTAATGACGCCGCCTTTGATGCTAAGATCGTTGCCTATATCTAGGGTAGTCGTACCATCCACGTTGATTTGGCTATTCGCGTAGGTAGTAGTGTCGCTATTAGCGTAACCTTTGACGCGGCTGGCATTAGCGGTGATACCAAAACCGTTGCCTGTAGAGACATAACCGCCAATCGCCGCGCTTGAGCTTGAGTTGGTGCTACGAGTATTACTGTTTTGTGCGACACCGTTGACGTTGAAGTAGTTGTCCGCTTGGAATAGCGCGTTATTAGTAACATCAAGATTACTGCCTTTGATGTTGATGTTGCTGTCAGTACCTGAGCCGGTTGCGATCAGTGCTAGATTATTGGCTTGAATAGTTGAGGCTTGGTTGACCTCGCTATAGCTCTTACTATTTGATTGGCTCTTTTGCGAGCCGATGGTCGCTTGGATGCGAGTGTTGCCGAGACTTGATAGGCTTTGTGCATTGAAATCGTTATCAAGTAGGCTGTTTGATGAAGAAATAAACAAGAAATAAGAAATATGGCCTATAGATTTGAGTTCTTTAATGGACGTGAAATATGCGAGGCATGGGCTATCGTTCTTTAATAGTTAGCTTTGCGCCTCGTCCCTCGGCAGGGGCATACTAAATAGTTTGACAAGATAATTCCTACGCTTGTTATAAACAAGCTATTTATTTAGCCAAGAAAAAAGTCCTTTTTTCTTCTTTTTCTCACTAGCTACTCTCATACGTCTCTGCCACATATCAATCCAATCTTGTTGCAGTTGTTTATAATCAAACTCTATCATAAAATCATAAGGTTCAGAGTAGCTTGGTAAAGGCTTAAATTCTATAAGTTCCTTGGGTGTAATTGGACTGTCTATATCTAAGTCATAGCCATGTATTGCTGCGATTTTGGCATACAGTATCACCTGCATCTGAAGATAAAAATCAAACCAATTATTACCATCATAGGCTGCTTTTTTAGCCAGTTTAGGTTCAAGTAGTTTGGTTAGTGCCGTTTGCATTGCTTCTACGTCTTTATCACATAAAGCAATATAAAACTCATGGTCAGGTATACGTATAATATCTCGTTTATCCTTATTATTATCTTCTAAAAAAACCAAGCTACGTTCTTTTAATACAGTCCAGTCTCCTGCTAATGCCAGCAGGGTATTTTTGTTGAAGAAAGAACGGGTATCTTGTCGGTCATATGGCTCATTTACTTCCACTATTTTATCGCGATGATTTATTAAGTAGTTTATTAAATCAAGATTATCAGACATGATAGCAGCAAAGAAGTTGTCGGTATTATAGCCATTGTATGCCCAATAAATTTCTTCCTTACCCATTATTTGTAGTTTGGCTGCCACATAAGCATCTTGTTTAAAAGCATTAATATCAGCGTGTAACAATAAGTCAGAGGAGGCCTTTGCTTCGTAGTAAGTGCCTAAGCTTTTCATACAATATAATGGGTTTCCATCTGACGTATGAATAATCTCTAATAGCTGCTTTATATCGTCAATGTAATGCTGATGATTAGAAAGCAGATAATTGGCTCTACCCATGACATGATCAACACTTTCTTGATAATCTCGTCCTGCCTCACTTCCTAAATATACTTTATAGTATTCAGTCATTTAATTTCTCACTTCTTATTGGGAATCTCTACAGGGATGATTTTTATCACGCCATTTTGTTTGTCCACTGCCGTAATGATCGTCTTTATGGGTTTACCTGCCCGTTTGGCATTCTCAATAGCTATTTTAGCAGGGTCACTGTCTGGCAATTTATCAATTACTGCTTCTATCCATGCAGGAGATAGTTGATTGGTATTACCTGCAGCTTTTGAGCTTACTGAAAGCGTACCACTTTTACTAATCTGCTTGCTGTCCATGATAACAATTGTGCCATCTTTAGCTTTTAAAACATGATCGAATCCATTGACACCTTTGTTATATGTACCCCCTTTGATAGGGGTAAAACCTGAACGCTGGGCGATACTATTGATGAGTTGCTCTGTCTTAGCACCACTTTGATCACCATTTTTTACTATGTCGTCTACAAGGCTTTTTTCAACAGTACTAGTAGGATTTAATACGTTAGTTGACTGCTTAACTTTCGTAGCATTAATAGATCCACCTGGCGAAGACACTACAACATCTTCAGAGCTAGTAATTAAAGTCTTGAATGTATTCCCATTTCCAACCCGCTTAAATGTATTAACACCCGCTTTAGCTGCTGCTCCTATAGCTACGCCCCCAACTTCACTTAAGGCTAAACCAACTATGGTTAGTCGTTGTGTTTCTGCCCAATCTTTTTCTGAAAGATACCCTGCTTCTTTATATTTCCCTTGCAGTTGTAACAGTTTATTATGATATTCCTTCATACGCTGTGAATCAATTGGACCTACTTGATCACTTTTGGTTGATTCTATTAAAAAGCCAAATGTATCTAGCAACCCTGATAGAATAACACCTGTGTCTTTCAGTGGATTAGCATCTTTACCAGCATCTTGATAACCTAAATTTTGTCCTGCCTTATACTCTTTTATTGCAGTACCTTTATTGACTTTTACCTGTAAGTCTTTAATAAATTGCTGAGTTTGAGGATTAGCATAACTCTGAATTGCTTGCCTCAAATTAACTGTTTCATTATTAAATGCAGATTTATCAACATGAAATATCTGAGTTGTTTTCCCATCTGTCGAAGTTATTTTTATACCAGACTTTTGGGCTTCACTAGCGATGAAGCTTAATGCATTTCCATCACCACCATAAATTTTATTCCAATTATTGTCGACAAGTGCTGCACCAGAACGGTTGAGTCGTTTTTGAGCCTCTTCTTTGCTTATACTTTTCCCTTCCTTTTCTAATACATATTTTTGAAAACGTTTGACCCTTTCCTTATTGTTTAGAAAAAGGATTTCATTAATGTGCAACTGCCGATTATTAGCATCCACATTAGTCGCAGTTACCGTACTTGAGGTATCAAGTCCAGCTGCTGCACCAGCACCTAGTAGTGTCAAACTAACCAAACCGCTGGCTGTACCACTAGCAATATCTTCACTCATACCACTTGCAATCAATGACTCTGCTATTTTTTCTTGCACCTTATCGAGCGTAGGCGCTGCTGCTGCTACGCCACCTGTGGTTAGTGCGCCCTCAAGGCTACCTGTGCCTAATGCGCCAAGCGCCGTATGAGCCGCAACGCGATAGATTCCACCTTCATCCCACTTAGCAATCGCTGCCTTTTTCTCGGCATCACTAAGAGTGGCGTCAACTCTAATGGCTTTGATACGATTATTAGCATAATCCCCAACCGCCTTAGGTGCTTCCTTGCCAAACTCCTTAGTAATCTGCGTCTGTGCTCCTAGCTCCTCAGTAACACGATTCGCATCAAATACATTCTCAAGCGCCCCTGCATACTCCGCTTGATTATCAGTAGTAATACCACTATTACCTACAATACCTGTGATACCTGCTTTTGTAATGCTGCTATCACTGTCGCTATCTGTGCCATAGCCAAGACCATTCATCGTCGCTTGTGGCTTGCCTGTGGTATTACCCAGACTCACGCCAACCTGTATCGCGTCACCGTCATAGCTTGTGGTGTTCTTGATGTCTTGAGTGGTAATACCGCCTAAACTGACATAGTTGTTGAGTCCCAGCTCTAGGGCTTTGTCTGTGGTGGTGATCGCGCCGCCGATTAGCGTGGTCTTACCTTGGGTGGTAATGTCAAAGCCACCATCCCCTGTAAAGATGCCTGACTGCTCACCCACCGCTTTATATTCCGCATTGATGTCAGTCTTGCCGCCATTGACCGATAGACTGGATCCTGCGCCTTTTAGATCAATATCTGCAGTGAAGCCGATGTTCTTCTGATCGCTGTCATAGGAATAAGTGTCTTGTAGCGATTCGATGTTAACATCACCACCGATCACGCCTTGGGCTTTATCCGTGTTGATGACGCCGCCTTTGATGGTGACGTCATTACCGATATCGAATGTAGTGGTGCCGCCGACGTTGATTTGGCTATTAGCATAGGTAGTAGTGTCGCTATTAGCGTAACCTTTGCCGCGGCTGGCATTAGCGGTAATCCCAAAGCTTGCGCCTTGACCACTACCTGTTGAAGCATAACCCCCAATAGCGGCGCTTGAGCTTGAGTTATCACTACGAGTATTACTCTCTTGGGCGACGCCACTGACATTGAAGTCATTGTCCGCTTGGAATAAGGCGTTGTTGTTGACGTTTAGGTTACTGCCATTAATATTGATATTACTATCTTTGCCAGCACCAGTTGCGATAAGCGCTAGGTTGTTAGTATTAATATTTGAGCCTTGGTTGACCTCAGTGTAGCTACTACTATTAGACTGGCTCTTTTGACTACCGATAGTGGCTTGAATACGAGTGTTGCCAAGTCCTTTTAAGCTATCTGCATTGACACCGCTAGCTAGACCTTTTGCAGCACTTGCTGCTTCCTTAGCTAGGGCTCTAACTTTCAAGGCTCCAGCCACTCCAGCCATACCTTTCATGCGCACACTTTCGGTGTTGCCTCCTGCGTCGATGAGACTATCGATGGCTTTGGCATTGTCAATTAAACTGTTAGAGACAGAGACGGTCAGACCGCTTTGCTTAAACTTGCTTTCGCTTTGATTGGTATAGATGTCTAGGGCGTTGTCGATATTAATGGATTTGGCACGTACTACTGTATTGCCGCGGTTGGCGTCATTAATGTCTAAGCTACTGTCATTGCCCATACCAGCAATCAGGTTGCTGCCGGTTTGTTGGTAGGTGCCACCTGCATCTATGATGACGTTGCCATCGATAGCAGCGACGTTGCTGGCGGTATTGGTCAGTGCCGTTTGAGCATTAGTCTCATCGCTTTGCTGCTTACCGATGGTAAAGCCCATGCCGCCGTCAGCGCCAAACAATCCTGACTTTTTAGTTTGACTAAAGGTGCTTTCACTTGAGGTGTTTTGCGCGGCTAGGATGTCGATATTGCTACCAGCAGTTAATTGCGTGCCTTTATCACTGATGGCATTGGTGCCGGTGAGACTGATATCATTACCTGCTTGAATAGCGACTTGATTGCCCTCAATGTTGCTAGTAATGGCATTATCGCTTTGTGAGTCAAAGCGATCTTGGGTGGTCTTTTTACTTAAGAAGCCACTGCTGGTCATTTTATTAGCGGTTGAGAACTCGGAGGTAGCACGGCCCTCTTTAAAGGTGATATCTTTTTCAGCGTAGATAGAGGTATTACCACTATCGCTGGTCAGTGTCGCTGCGGTTCCTGAAACATTTTTAGCGGCGATATCAAGATCACCATAGCTTGAGACACGGCTGCCGATATCTTGGCTTTGACCGTCTATGTAGTAGTTATTAGCATCGCCAATGGCACGGATTTCATTGCCCGTATTGATAGCGTTAAAGGCCACATTGCCTTCTTTAGAGACGATTTGGGTGTTGCCGCCTTGATTATTTAAAATCCCAGCGTTGAAAGTGACATCATTAGTCGCGTTGATCGCCAAAGTAGTGAGCGCTTTACCATTAGCATCCACTTGACCTCGCAGGCCGTCACCAACACCGATTGATGCTACTTGATCAATGCCTGTGCGTGTCGCGCTACTAGCGCCAAGCTGGTTGTTGGTAGTAAAGGTGGTGCTCGTATTCTCAACACTCTTGGCTTTTAGACCTAAAGTATTGTCAGCAAAGATGCTACCGCCCACGTTGGTTATTTTATTCTCAGCAGTTAATCTGGCATCAGCCGCACGTAGGCGACCACCATTGGTATTATTGATATTATCAGCATCGATATTGAGCGTTTTTTGAGCAGAGATCAGTCCTTGGTTATCTAGATTACCCGTTAGGCTTAGGTTTACTCTTTCGGCGGCAATAAAGCTACCGTCTCCTCTGATCGCGCCTTGGTTGGCTCGAACATAGACTTTTGGCACCAGTACGCTTTGAGTGCTGCCATCCGCGAGAGTGACCTGTTGCTGCTCCATCCAGATGATATCGCTGGTTAGATTAGCCACTTGACTTGCACTAAGAGCAATACCTGGACGTAGATTTAACGTCTGCGCGGTGGTAACGCCCGCATCCATCAGCCCTTTAAACTGTGCATCTTGAGTGCTGTAATCTTGTAGATAGTAGCGACCCGTCAGCATCATGATTTGATCACGAATATACTGCTGCTCGTAATAGCCATCACCTAAGCGTTTTTGGGTGATATTAGGATCAAGCTTGAGTCTATCGAGCATATAGTCTGAGGTGAGCCAATTGCGATAGCCAGTAAAGGCAGGATCACTTTCAATCAAATAGTCATTTTGGCTATCTGGATTGATATTATATAAGCTATTATTGGGCAGGTTAGTGGCGCCACTGACACTTCTTATTTCATCGCCAGATGGTGAAGTGGCGACGTTAATAGCGGTATTATTAGTAGGGCCGTCGCCTTTTTGCAAATTAGATAAGGCAGGACCACCATCTTTGATTTGGTTATCAATGTTTGGTGCCTGTTGCCCTTGTAAAGTCAGATCAGCGTTCTGCTGCCACTGCGAAACGGGTAATTTAATAGTGGTCTCTTGAAAATCGGTATAAGCTTGCTTATCATCCCAGTCCCTTTGATGATAACGCTTAAAACCACCTCTCCAGCGCGACTTGGTGTATTGACTGGTACCATTTTGTACGACTTGAAGCTTACCATCGCCATCGATTTGCTCAAGACTTTGTGAGGTTTCATCAAAGTCGATAAGGCCGCCTGCTAATATCTGGCTCTTGTCGTTGACGACGTTATCTATATCTAACGTCATATCACCGCCGGCGATGATTTGCGCAGGAGAGGAGTCAGTTACCACACTTTGTCTTTGACGCTCATTGACTATGATTTGCGTCCATTTTTTGATCTCAATGCGACCGTAGCCGGCGTTATAAGCACGAATGGCATTGTCTAGTGCTTCATACTTCTCACTATCTTGCTCCTCCCAGACGTCAGCCTTAGCATTATAATCTTGCCAAGCTTGGTCATATTCTTTTTGCTGCTGCTGGTACTGCTCATAAGCAGTATTGTAGGCACTACAGGCAGCACTAGCGGGATCATTACAGCTTTCTTGTCCTACAGGTTTAGTAGGCTCAGTTATAGTAGGGGTTTGTGGCGCCTCGACAGTCGGCGGCGTCAGATTAAAGTAGGCCCAAACCTCAGAGTCGTTACCATAATTTAAGGTACAGACACTATTATCACCATTACTGCAGCTAGTAGCATCAGGTATCGGTGCTTGACCAAGCTGACCGTTTTCAATCGCGTTGTCGGTGTCGCTTGCATACTTATAAAGACCAGCGCGGCTCCAATTTACCCACCTTAATTTATCTAAAGGTATTTTGTTAGCGGTGCCTCCTGGTATGATAAATGTCTTTTGAGTGTCACTACCTGCAACATCTTGTATCTCTGTCTTAAAAGACGCATTTTTATTTAATAGCTTATCAGCTGTTATCGACAGATTGTTGAAGGCTTCGATGCGACCGCTGATATTATTGACAGCCTTTGCATTGGCAGTGATAACGCCTTTGTCATCGATAGCCCCGCCAATGGTTAAGTTGCCATTACTTAATATCCATGCATTATCTTGTGCTTTGCTATAGGTGACATTGCCACTTTGATTGTTAACCGTATCGGCGATTAAAGTCATATCACCACGTGAGGCGATGATAGCGCCTTTATCACTGGAACGATGACCTTGGTTGTTGATAGTATTAGCTTTGATTAAAACAGTAGTACCATAAATCTTGGCACTATCATTATCTAAGTAGTTTGCTTGTAGACGCAAATCATTAGCATTGATCAAACCTTTATTATGCAAAGTTTTTGTGGCTTGAACATTGACATCATTGCTAACGATTTGAGCGCCAATATCATTAGTGACATTATTAGCTTGTAGGATTAATCTCTCACCCGCTTTAAGATCAGACTGATTATCGATATTGCCTAACGTTTGAATTGATAGCTGCTTGTTGACCAGTAAATTGTCGCCTGCTTGATGCAAGTAATCTTGCTTAGCCTTAATTGCAGCATTGCCTTGGCTGGCAATTAATCCTTTAGTGTTAGTAACGCTATCAGCGATAATATTAATGTTTTGCTTGCTTCTTAATTCGCCCTGATTATTATTCAGTTTTAGAGTTTGTTCGGGGCTACCAATGTTTAAATCAGTTCCACCGTAGATATAACCTTTAGTGTTTTTTAGATCTTTAGAAATAAGTAGATTGCTATTGTCACTACTGATATACCCTTCGGTGTTATCTAGCTTCTGCGCAGCAATAGTGATGTCTTGTGCTTGTATGCCACCGGTGAATTTTTTATCAACGAGCTGATTGTTATTGTTCACTCGCAAAGATTTAATATTTATCGTTTTCTCAGAGAGTAATAAGGCATCTTTACCCGTGTTATTAACGGTATCAAAGGTGATGTTTAGGGCATCTTTACTTGCTATTTTTCCCGAAGTATTTAAAAGTGTGCCATTAGGCTTTGTTTGATTCAAATTAATAGTAGAGTCGGCATATAGATTACCTGCGGTATTATCTATATTCGACGCCAATATATCTATCTGCTTAGCTGATATCTCGCTACTATTAAGCCTAGCGTCTTGCGCCGCTTTTAGATCAAAGTTGCCATCGGCATATACTTTACTGTTTTGCAGATTTACGTCTTTATCTTTTGCCGATAACTTAATATTATTCGCTTGTAGAGTACTTCTATTCAATTCAAGACCACTACCAACCATGGCTAAATTGCCAGTCGCAATATTTTGACCTTGGTTGTCTTGAGCGCCTTTAGTGGTGATGGTTAAATCATACTCATCGGTAGATAACGCGCCTTGCTGATCTAATCCAGCAATCGTTTTCGAAGTCACATCTTGAGCAATATTATTTGCTTTAATATCTACATGAGTTCCAGCTGCAATCAGCGAGTTATCTAAGTTTTCCAATCGATCTTTGACTGTAAGATTTAATGCTTTGCCGCTACGGATAAGACCACTATCTTGCGAAATAAGCGATCCAGTAGCGATTTCGACCTCTTGCTTAGCACTTATCGCTCCTTGAGTATTATTAGCTTTACCGTCAATCGTTAAATTAGCAGCGTTCTCGGCATATACTTTACCTTTGGTATTATCTAATTGATCACCTTGTACAGCCACACGCTGAGCTTGTATGACGCCTTGAGTGTTATTGAGATCACCTTGGGTCATTAGGGTGATGTCTTTTTGACTGGCTAGTGTACCCGCCGTATTATCGATACCTTGCTGACTGTCAATATTGAGATTTTGCTGACTGATAATTTGACCTTTGTTATTACTAAACTGCTCAAGCTTCCAATCTGCACCAGTCATCTGTATACGACTATTATCGTTATTGAGACGATTACTAGCTTGCTGATTGTTGGTGATGAGTTTATCAACGGCTATGCTTGATTTTGCTGTATTACTAATATCGTTAGCTTGTACTGCTGTGTTGCCATTCGCTGTGATCACTGCATTGCTAGTAGCATTAGTTAGCGTATTTGCGGTAATTGAACCACTAGCAGTCACCGGAGCTAGCGCGGGAATTGAGGGAGCATCAGGACTGGGCGTAGGGTTTGATGGGCTGGTATTATCTACCACTTGGTTTTGTGAACCCGTGTTAGCGGTACTTGGTGGAGAATTGACCGTTGGCGCTGTCGTTGTTGGCTGATTATCATAGAGCGCTTGACCAATAACTGCTTGATCGTTATTAACCAGCTTTTGGGTTTTTACCGCTAGACTTCCTGACCCGGTTTGCTCAATCAAACCTCGGTTGTCTAAATCGATAGTCTTTAACTGTAGCTGTCCACTACTGATGGTGCCTGTATTGGTAATACGCTGTTGGGTAATGGCTTTCGTCTTATCATAACTACTAACAACCCCGCTATTAGCTAAAGTAGCACTATCAATATCAATGCCGTCGCGGGAACTGGCAATCGTTCCTGAGTTATTAACGCTATTGCCACGAGTGGCGATATTGACTTTACCTTGGTTAGCAATCAAGCTGCCTGAGTTGATCAAATTACCATCATTGTCTAATTGTAAGCCACCAGAGCTTGCAATGATGCTACCCGCATTGGTCACACCCATGCCTTTATCGGTACCAATCAGACGGATTTTCCCTGCATACATCGCACCAAGTGCTGACACATCAAGCGCCACACCGGTTGAAGTGTTGCTAGCATTACTATTGGTCGCACTGCTCGTTGGCGCAATAACGGTATCTGCAGCATCAGCCTCATAACTGACTTTATTGCTGCCAGTGATGACATCTAAATTCTTAGCATAGACAGCAGCATTAATCTCAGAAGTCTTTGCTAATATCTGCGTGTAGTCAGAGCCGCTGGTATCTAAACCATCACCATCTATACGAACCTTACCACCTGTCACATCAAAGCCAGTGAGCTTACCTTGATCCATCAAAGCATTGCCAGTCGTCAATGTCGTACGCGAAGCGTTAATGAATCCGCAACCGGCACAACTGATACCAGCAGGATTGGCAATCACCAGCTCAGCTCGTCCGCCTGCAATTTCAGTGTAGCCACTTAAACGACTTGGATCACTTGAATTAACCTCATTTAAAATAACACGGGCTTCACCGCGAGCCAGATACGGATTACCCTCAACCCAACCAGCAAGCTGCGTCTGAGCATTGGTGCGACTGTTATTTAAGATAGCACCATCAGCACCCACATCAAACTGACTAAAGACGTTGCGTGAGACGCCAGCCGCGCTTGGGGCTTGAATATTCACTTGAGTGGTGCCGTTCGAAGACTTTAATATGGTTGCTTGTTGATTGGCAGCAGCGTTACGATCAGCAACGATTTTAGTGCTGTCGGCATAAGCGCTATTACTGATACTGGCGCTGCTAGCAACGATGGTGGCAAGCCCTAGCACTAGCAATACATGCGAGCGCAGGGCTATAAGCTGACCGCCTTGATAGGTACTATTTGTTTGAGCAGCCGCTTGCGAAGCGCCTGCTACTTGGCTTACTTCACTACCGCTATTAGCAGGATTACCTGTTTTGCCTTGAGAGCGTGCCGCCTCTGACACCACCATTAACATACCACGGGCTTTATTAAAGATAACTCGGTAGCAACCACTGTTCATAATGATGTCCTTAGGTATAGCATTGTTTATGACAAATATTTTTTTGAGCTAAGAAATTTAATAGCGCTTAAAAGCGAGTCTTAATACTGCCAACCCAAGCTAAAGCCCGTCACCCACTCTTTATCACTAAAGTTATCGGGCTGGGCTAATGGATAACCAGCAAATAAGTCATAGCTGGTTCTAATCGGCGTGACATAGCCTTTAACACCAACGACCCCGCCAACCAAATGATTGCCAAGCAGTAGATCATCTTGCGCAGCATTGTCGAGCTTCACATAACCGGCATCAATACCCGCATAAACTGCATGTGGCTTATCTCCTAGATAGGCACTCAGCTCTTGTCTTAGTAAAGCACCATGATCGCCACTTAAGCTACGCTCACCATCAAAGCCGCGTACACTATAGCGACCACCAATGCTAAAGCGCTCATTGGGTGTCAATGCCTCTGTCGCATATTGCCCTTTGAACGCTGCATGGTAATTTAGTGCTCTATCAGCAAGCTTAATAGGTTGGTTGACATCAATGTTGGTTTTGATGATACCGGCACGCGCACTGCCTTCATTAAATAAGGCTTCAGGCGGACTGATGGCATTAAAGGCAGCCGTACCACGCTGATAGATCACATCGCCTATCCATTGGGTTTTACCAATGATGGTCTCGTAACCAATACCTGCTTTATACCCTGCAGTGCGACGGCGCTGTACTTCAATTTCAGTATCGTCGATGAAGTTGTTTTGCTGCTTGGCATAACCACCCGCTTTTAGGTAGGTTTTACTGTGATTGTCACGATGGACCAAGTGGCTGACTAATGCTTCCGTGTTATAAGACTCACCGCTGTAGACATAATCTTGATTGGCACCGGCAACCGTCTGATCATAGTTATAGCCGCTGTGCGTAAGGGTGAGCTGGGTATTATCAACAGGCAGTACATACCCAACGTTGTAGCCCCAACTTCCATCATTCTTGTCATTACCACCATCAAGATCATGGTTATAAGACAGATATAATAAATCGTTATGCCAAGTCGGGTTGTCTAGTGACAAAGTAACGTTACCTTGATAGACGCCAGTGCTCTCTTGTCCTGAGTCATCAACAGAGGCAGATAAGCGCCAGCGTTTATCCTGTTGCCATTTCACTTGAATGTCGCTATAGCCTGGAGCGCTAATACGGCTGCTTGGCGCAATGGAGAAATCAGCATCGGCAGTTGGTACGCGCTTGAAGTTCTCAAGCGCTTGCTCGATATCGCGTACATTGAGTAGATCGCCAGACTGCATCGGCATGGCTGGTGCAAAGTTGGCAGGGTTGCCACTACCGTCAGTATAGATAGGACGGGACGCTTTAATGTCGGTGGCGACAATTTGATCGATACGTCCAGGAATGAGGGTGAGGAATAGATTGCCAGATTTAAGGTTTTGATTTTGTACCAAGACGCGAGTGGTCACGTAACCTTCTTCAATAATGCGGTTTTGAACGTTGGTGACCAGTTGATTAATGTCATTGACGGATAAGCAGCTGCCAAGTAAGGAGGACTTACCCATCGTATAGGGCGTCAGTGCAAAGCTGAATTGCTCGCTCAGATCACCGGTTAGATAGATATTATTAATATCGAAGCAGGGACTTGAAGCTAAGTCAATATTGTTAGTATCAGAAGGGGCTATAGCAGTCGACGGTGCTGCCTTGAATTCATTGGTATCAATGTTGACGGTAGGATTGATGATTTGCTGTTGCTGCAACGCTTCGGTGCGCTGTTCTTGATACTGCTCAGGGGTGATCGCTTGAGCAGTCATGGTCATCAAAATACTTGCCACACTGATCGATAAAAACCGCCAAGCGTATCCTGCTCTATTCTGACCAAAAATACTTGTATACATAAGTCCACCATTTTCATAATGGCAAAATTATGCTATTGATAGCAGCTCATTGCAAGCTTTTTTTGCATTGTTTATTAATATCTACTTCATTGTTTTTAATATACTTTTGAGTGCTTACTTTGTATTAAATGAATACTTCTTTATAGGAATAAGCTTATTTATATAAGGCTTATTCCTATAAAGAATTATGCCGCAGATAAGTATTTAAATTGAGCAGTTTAGATATCAATTGCTATAACGTAGGTTTTTGATTTGATTTATATTTGCTAAGCTTCCATAGTTTAATGTCAGGCTTTGAAAGCTCAAGTAACGCCTCGTTTGGCTACACACGCGTGCAAGCGGGATGTAGATAATATCATTATGTTCGAACCATCGGTAAACACCATTCGTGATTAATAATGAATCTACCTTGAAATATAGCCAAACAAGTCTTAAAACTCAACACTAACAATGCTAAGGCTCCAATAATATATAGCTCTAATTACTGCCATTTTTCTTATTAACAGTGGACTCGCGCTGCTTGTTTATCGTATCACGCTCTATATCTAATAAATTCGCAAAATCAATTTGACGTAAGTAACTTTTACCACTAACAAACAACATGCTCCAGATATCACTTTTATACTCTTTGCTAAGCTCCCTTAACTTAAGCTCCATCGTCGCAGGCTTTTTTAAGGATAAAATTGAGATAGATCTAATAAAGTCCATATAGATAAAATCTATAATCTCTTGTTCGAACTCACCCTTGCTAATTTTTTTAGAGTGACTATAACTGTGGAACAACGTATTTTCAGTATTTATGTTATTGATATCAAATATGGGATTAAAGCAGCCTCCTATTATACGATAAGCATTTGTCCCTGATCCTTGGCTAATCATCGATATATTGTTAATTGGCAGTCCTCTATGAGGCTGGGGTCTCACAGTCATATCGGCTAAAAAATCCTGTTGGTCACCAAGCAAATAGGATTCATTAATAAGTGTATATAGACTCTGAGCTAGAGGATGGAATTTAATAACTGTTTTACTATTTGGAATTATGGTTTTAGAGGCCAAGTTCATTATGTTATTCCTAAGTCATTGAGGATGATTACTTGGTGTAAGATCACCAATCATAATAAATACATAGTGACAAAATATTTGTAGCGTCCTTACCGTCCATGCACTGATAGGCAGATCGGACTCGGTTCTTTTTTCAATCCTATCATTTTCGGTTTGGCTAACTAGTGATAAATCAACACGTATTTTTTTCTGATATTCTGCACCTACATTCTGAATGCTACTCTGCTGCACAAAATTTAGTTGAGATTTCGGAAAACTTTTAATGATTGAACGCCATTGTTTTAAATCGTCGCTATTTGCTTGTTCGTAATTATAGATTTTTAAGCGTATGTCTTTTTTATATATCATCTTTAGAAGAGTTTTTAGATAATCTCTTAGTATGTCGGAGTCATTAAACCCAATATGGTTTTTATGATATTGAGATTTTTTGAGCGTATATAACACAAACTGATTAACGAAATCTTTGTTATCCACCTTGTACAATTCTCGAAATTTATTAGTCATTCTTTTCATTAAGTCTCTATCTTCAATAAATCTATCTAAAGTCGGCAAGAGCTGATCACTATTTTCAGACTCAAATAACCTTGGTTTATTATGAATGGTTTGAAAATCAGCGTGATTCTTAAGGTGCTGAGCCTTACTAAGCCAACCGTCAAAAACATGCGGTTCTATCTCAAAAATATCTATTAATTCAGTATGCGTATAGTCTCCTTTTTTCGTGTAAGCATTCAGAACTTGGCGTACTTCATCAAACGCATATTTCTTACGTTTTTTATGCTTTACGCTTACTGGGTCTATAAGCTGGCTTTTGATTTTAGGCATCATAAGCGGCTTGAGCTTTATTTTCTTAATGAAATAGCCATTCAAAGCAATCGGATCGTTTTTAAGCTCGCTTTTTCTACGTCTAGGCACATCTAGCACGTCACTGTGTTCAGGTTTTAGCATAAAATTTGTGTGATAAAGAAGCAGCCCTAGCTCAATATCTATCAAATGGACGTAAGAAGCGAAAGTAGTACTTGGGCTTGCATGACCCGCTATGCCAGCTAATGCATATGTTTTCTTATACTGTATCGATGTTTCGATATAGTTCAATATTTCACGTGCCTTATCTTCATCATAGGGCAATAATTTTTTTAGCGCCTGCAAGCTGTCATGCTCATAATCATTAAAACGATAGCTGTTATCATATAAAAAAGACATGAGCTGAAAATTAGTCAGACAGCTGTGCCTTAAATGATGTGTTGTCAAATATGCAAGACCAGTAGCACCTTTAATCAAGTCTGTCAAAATACGTGACATCTCACCTGACAGATAAGGTCTACCAGATTGACTGGCTATAAGAGTGTCTCCTGTTCCTTGACACCGCCTGATTACTACTCTTTTAAGCAGTAACATATCTGAGTCAGTCAATAGCTGATTTAAGAGTACTCGCCGTAGCGCAGAGCTGGTTTTGTTATTTCCATATTTATTATCACGGACTTCTAGATAAGCTGATGACTGGGCGACATCTCTTAGCCTGATTTTAACTATTTCGCCTATTCTAAGCCCGCAGCGTTGAGCTAATATCAATGAAAGCTGTATCGCCTCTGACTCATCCTTAGCTACCTTAAGGCTTTGAGCATTAATTAGGACAGCTTGAAACATGGTTTCTGATAAATAGCCTGTCTTATGATGGGCTCGAGTTGCAGAAGATAATGGTGTAATAGGTTCAATATTAAAACTGTTAACCATATAACGATGAATATCGTCAATATGAGCAGCTATGGTATTTTTAGCTTTTTCAGTTTTGCCAAGTTCAATCAATTCATTATAGATACCCTCAAAGTCCTCAGTAGAGCAGTCATAAAAATCCACACTTTCAGTTACAACCAACCAGCGATAAGTGATCATATTACTATAGGTCTGGATGCTACTGACTTGACAGTTATCAGTTTTAGACAAAAGCCATCCTGTAATAGCCAGTTCATTCAAGGGGGCGCTATCAGTCAGCAAACCTTGGTAAAGTTGCTCTAAGTCTGCTGTAAACGTAGTTTTTGAGACTTTTTGATCTTTTTTTCTTTTAAATAATTTTGCAATTTCTATAGCTATGGAATGATTGGCTTTTTTGATTTTGGCCATGCCATCGTTTAATACGCGAAGCTTTAAATCATAATGCATGTCAGCGTGATGACTGATATCATAAGTAATAGATTGCCAATTATCTCTTGGTAGACTGTATGCATTTTCATCACCAGTAATCAGATACCATGTGTGCTCAGGAATATCTATACCAAGGTAGTCCTCTAATACGTAGATTGAACTCTTTAAAAATTTACTCAAACCCATGTCTAACGGAACATGGCTAGTTGAACGCTGCATTCGCAGGCTAGTGTGTAGGTCATTGACCTTAATGTCATTCGTTTTTCGAGCAGATTTTGGTTGCTGCTGATACAGGTCGATTAATCGCACAGATAATGGTGATAAAAAGACTTGAGCTTGATGTACCGCTTTTGAGTCTATAATGGTATTTGTATGATACGTCGTATCGTCAACTATGATAGTGACTGAAGGCAAACCAAAAACAGATTCTATATTTAATGAACCATCAATAACGCTATTTAGAATAGCCTGCAATACAGGCGCTTTTAGTACTGCGCTGTGAAAAATAAGCGACAGCATTAGATCTTCTAATACGAGTTGTTGTTTTTTATTAGTTAAACCATCTATCCAGTTAATATAAAATCTAAGTATTTTTTGTCCGTCTATAAACCATGACTCAGTACGAAAACTCTTTGGTCGATCAGAGACCACAATATATTTTGGAAAGCCTACATTGATGTCATAATCTTCAATATAATTTTGGCAATAACGGATTGCTTCGTTATATCCGTGGACATAGCTGCGATAGTTACGAAAACTTTTATGTTTTTTTAATTCATTGTCAAACTCCTCCCACATAATATTAAAAACTTCTTGCTGATCTTCTGATTTTGCAACCAAATCAAAATCAACGTGTTTTTTAACCAAACGTTGCGCTCGTTTGTTGCTTTTTTCTAAATTTACACTTCTATTTTTCTCTCTTTTTTCAATACCAGATGCACGCTGATTCACTTTCTTCTCTCCAGTGTCATCGTTTTAAAACCAATATTCTTAAGCACTTCATCCAAGTACACCGAAAATCGTCTCAATTCGCTACGTTTAAGGCCGCTATATCGATGATAGAAATCAAAACCAAGAGCGTCAGCATGTCCCATCCATGCGCCAATAATATCGTGACCAAAACTATCTTCTGAATATTCCTGTATAGAATACAAGCCCTTTTCAATGAATTGAAATGATCGGATAAAATGCCGATGCCAATTCATAGGTAGATTGATATGCTTAGACAGTCGTTCATGAAGATAGTTTTTGTTGAGAGAGACTTCGGTAATTCTATCGGTTTCCTTGTCAAAATTAAGATAGACGATTAATCCAATATTACTTTTAAGGATATTTTGGTAAATATGACCAAGCGGATTATCTAGTCTGCATAGAATGCTGGCGTTCTTCTGCAAAAAGTGAACATACTTTTTAATCTGCTCATTTGCCGTATCTGGTAGATAAATGAACCGTCCCTGCGTATCTTGATGGTTTTCTTTATCACTGATAAAAAACTTTTTTGTCATCGTATCGATATGACTGAGCCTACCAAATGGTTCACTAATGGGACGATAACCACTCGATATTGATAACATGATATATAAATAGTCAGTAAACGTATTATGCATCTCAACCATTGATTCAAAGTTATCAAGACGTCTCTCATCAATTCGCTTTCGTAATCTATCACGCAGTATAGATACGACATCCTTCAAACGTATTTCATTAATAGCTAAAGCACTGCCTGTTTGTTTTTCCCAATATCCAGTTAACTTATCTTCTAGCAATGTAAAAAACTGACATGCATATCTACCATAAGAACGATCATCATCAAGCATATTATTTAAGTGTTCAATAAAGTCATGCTGGCAAATATATAGATCGTATTGACTGACATTGAAGTAAGGGAGGGCTGATTGATGATTGATAGGCTGTTCAGTTATGACATCTATCAAAGCAGTATCACGTCCTTTCTGAGTTAAAAAGTGGGAAATATAGTTTTTAACCTTGTTTATCGTCAGCCTGGTTTTATGCTCTTTATTAATACTTTTAAGCTGATTACTTGCTTGCTGTATAACCTGTTCAAAAACTTTTGAACTTATATCGTTTGCAATGCAGTAATGCAGCCTTCCTACAATTTCAGGAAAAAAAAGCGTCAGACTGTCTCTGTTATCAGCACACAGACTAGCATCCCAACTCTCTTGAATGACGCTTCGGGTCGGTGTGAACTCTAAAGAATACTTATAAGACTGATAGCTTAATTTAAGGTTTTCAGAGATGAATATATTAGGCAGCCCTGACAATAAAAGCATTAGCAAATAGAGCGCTGCTTGATGATTGATATCAAACTCAATGTTTATATTATCTTGATCATATATATCATATATATCATTTAACTTTTCTAACCTCAATTTTAGTAACGTAGGCATTAAGCTATTAACTAAGACCTTGATGTCATCTGGATGTGCATTGTTCACATCGGTCATTTGACTCATAGTCCGTTGATGGCGACTATTTATTTGCTGTTCTGCTCGTACTCTATCCAAATAATAATTAGTAGGCTGTGTAATGGACACCTGCGCAAATGACTGCTCTTCATCATCTTGACGCTCTTCTGCTTCAAAAGCGCTATTATCGTTAACCACTTCTGTAACTAAAACTAAATCACTAATCGTGTTCCCTGTGGTGTCATCTATAGATTCAGAACCATCAACAAGCTTCTCAACCTGTTTGACGTTACGTGTAATACCAGATTCATTCTTAAAGCAGTTTTCAATTGGTAAAATAAACTCATAAATGTAGCTTGATAGTTTTTCATTTATAACATTTTTTTGTGCTGATTGAATTCTTCCTTCCTCAGTATGTTGAATTTTTTCAACAAAATCTTTTAAAGCATTAGGATCTGCATTTTCCCAGAGATCGTAAAGGTCATTACCTTTTACTTGCTCAAGTGTCTGCCGTAATTGTTGTAGGCCATCGAGTTTCAGAATATCTGGCAAAAAAGGTACTAAAATACATCTAACTTTTGTTGTTAAGTAGCGGCACTCGTTTAGAGTCGTCCTAATACGGCTATCATAATCAGTTAACTCAACCATTTTCAGGCAAAGTAAAAAGTAAACTGAGCGATATGCATTAATTTTAGAGCAAGAAGCACGGCTTGCTAGAAACGCAATAACGTAGCGTTCACCAACTTCTTTTAAAAACGATTTATCTTGAATTCCATTATCGTAAATTGAATTTTTTTTAGAGTCTGTTAAGTCTGAGTTTGGATGTTGCTTTTTGATCCAAGCAGATAGCAATTGATACTCGTCGTGAAGCTCTGTTTTATATTGAGAAGGCATGATATCTAACAAGAAAGTAAGTTCAATCAGTAGACTATCAATCTCATGATTATGACTCAGTTCTAAAATATGTGAATTTAGCCATTTTTCAATATGACTGCTCTGTTTTAAGCGATTATCTTCATTAGCCATTATTTTGCCACCGTTACAAGCTATTCAAATAACTGTAGCTCCATTTATACAAAGCATCCAGCGATAAAACAAAAAAAAGACACCTGTTCGGATGTCTTTTTGTTAAATATAGGGTTTTTCATATGTTTTGTAATATTCCTCGTGCTATCAGTAGCTTATCTAAAGCACTTCCGTCTTGACGAGTTAGGTTTGGCACATAGCGAGAATATACTGTGAACAGCATTTTTGTGTTGCTATGACCCATTTGTGCAGCAATCCACTCAGGCGACTCACCAGCAGCAAGCCAAAGCGTCGCGGCCGTATGTCTACTTTGGTAAGGATTTCGCTTATCAAGTTCTAAATATCGTAGTAACGGATACCAAACTCGCTTTGTCACATTACGATGATTCAAAGAGGTGCCCGCTTTTGTACAGAACACGAACTCACTTAGATGTTTAGTTAGTTTCTGCTGATCAATTAACGCATCATAAACCAGTTGGTTCATCTGGATAATACGATTTGAACCTACGGTCTTAGTTTCGCCTATGACACCATTAACGACTGCTTGATCAACGATGATTTGTCGACGCTCAAAATCTATATTTTTCCAAGGCAAGCCATCAATCTCACCTGTTCGCATACCTGTAAAAAATCGTATGACATAGTAAGGCTTATAATCTGCTCTCACATTATTGATAATGAGCATTACCTCATCTAAGGTAAAAGGACTGACATTACTTTTAGGCTCATTGAGTGGTTTTATATTCTTCCAAGGGCTGTCAAAATCAAAACGTTCAGAGGCTTCGATCAGCACCATACGTAATGGCGTCATGATATGATTAATGCGAGACGCTGATAAAGTTCGTCCGTTATTACCATCTTTGACTAACTTGCCTCGAAAAGTCATGATTTTGGCTTTGCTAATGGTATTTAGCGGTAAATTGCTAAAATGAGGAATGAGGTAAATTCTAAATATATCTTCCACATTACTTATTTGAGAATCCCGCCATTCCGGCTTTTTCTCCTCTAACCAAACTTTGCTAAAGCTATCAAATCCTGAGCTTGAGTCCTTATGACTATTCGTTGACCTTATAAGCTCTAAGCTTTGAAACTGCTCAAGCTTTTTACTTTGCGGGAAGTAGTTTTCATAGCGAAAACTACCTAATTGAATGTCTGCCTCCATTTTGCTAACGAAATTTTCTAGACGCTTTCGATTAGGCTTAGTGTCTGCCAGTAAGGTTTGCTCTCTACAACGTTGACCTATGTATCGGAAATCTACATACAGGTTGCCATTACGGCTATTGATACTCGCCATGATTACGCTCCCGCTGCAAATGGAATGGTGTCGTCGTAGCCTGTCAGCATCAGCTCTTCAATCTTTTGCCATATAAAAAGGATCTTTCTACCTCCAAAGGGTTTGATGTAATGAACGCCCTCAATGAATACTGCATCCTTAAGTTGATTGCGTATAGTCTTGCTGTCATATTTAATGCGTTGTGACAGCTCTTCGGTTGTTAAATAGGTATAACTCATAGTAAAATCCTTACTAAAGATTAAAGTGTTATTGTCTAATAGCTTTATGACCTGCTATAGAACATAATTTACACTAAAAATAATCTTTTGCAAGACATTTTTATCTACAGTAGGTTATTTTATTATGGAGGAGGTTATGGTGAAGTGTAATTTATCTAGAATTATGGGTGAAAAAAGGTTAAAGATTGCTGATGTATCTAGAGATACTGATGTCAACAGAGGCACAATTACACGCATGTATAACGAAGAAGCCACAAGAGTGGATCTAGAAGTTGTCGAGAAGCTATGTTTATATTTGGATATTGAAGTGGGCGACCTGTATGAGATAGTTAAGGAAGAAGAATAAACCTCTCTTCTTTTAGAACCCAAGACAACGCTGCGCTTATCAGTTATTAAACCAAATAATATGCAGCAAACTATAGTTTCTCAAATAGGCTGAATGTCCTTTTAAGTAACAAAAAGCTCTATAGAAGATTATTTTAAGTTGCAATAGCTCAAAATGTATGTATAATTTCATCTGTAGGAAGTCATTAAGAACAACAGAAAGAAATATTAATCTACAGGAGATTATACATGAACACATTTATCAAACCGCCGCATGCTTCAATTTGGTTAAGCGCCGAAGCAATATCTCTATCTACCAAGCTTATGGTAAATCTGCAGATACAACAGGGTTCACAGTTAGCAAAGATGTTAGGCGTCAATCCGATATTTTATAATAATGAAGCAGTCAGGATATGGGTGCAACGAGAGCTAAATGAAGGATTAGCGCTGAATCGTTATACCTTAACGAATCTTGAGACCAAGTTTTTGGCCATTATGAATCATTACGAGATTCCTTATTCGTTGTGATTAACGTCGACTACTTGGTTTGGAGATAACCATGAGCTTAAAACTTATTTTTAGCCCTAATGCAGATCAGTCCGACATACAACTATGTGAAGACTATTGGGCATATGATCATGATGGGCGGTATGTAGAGTATATAGAAATACTCTGCAGACAATACCATATCGATTATCATATTTTGTTTGGGATATTAGCGGAGTGTCAGGCTTACTTAGATGATGTGCACTGTGAGTACTGTGGACGGCCGTATCAACTTGATGTGCCAGCGGATATACCTTATATCAGAAAACAATCATCTTGGTTCTGTGAATCATGTATTAGCTTTTCTGGCGGGCAGCTTACAGTTGGTAGATAATAATTTAATTATACTCAAAAGCCAGATAGTTCAACTATCTGGCTTTTTGTTTTTATATCGTTTATTAAAATAAGAATTAATAATATCAAAGATATTTACAGACTAGGCATAATACGAAGCACAGAGATTGCCTTTCGTTTAATCAATCAAATTAAGTATCTGCTGTCGCACGTCTTGACCTTTATCGTCTTTTTTAACTGCCATTAAGAATAAGCATTGACCCTGGCTATGACTTGCCCAAAGTTCGCCTACCATACGTTTCTCTGCTGAATCATCATTGGTTTCGTAAGGCTTACCTTTATACTCCACTACCAAGATACGGCCATCCTGCAATTCAATGATAAAGTCAGGATAAAAGTTGGTATGTGCCAGTGGTAAACTAAACGACGCTTCCCCACGTCTAACTAGATTTCTTACCCAATGCTTCACTTGAGGTAATAAATCGATAGTCTGAGCACAATCAAACTCTTCACCTGAAGATTTCATGTCTTCGATTTGCGGATAATAATGTTTGGCAAACGCATAACTACCTGAATAGTAAGGTGGTCGTGTTGGATAATTATCTGCTTTAAATTCGTAACTAAAATCGTAAGTCGTAAGCACGTCAGCATCATTTGCGAATAAAGTTTGCTGATATCCTTTAGTCATTGCTTGCTGTCTATATGCAGATACTAGCTCCTGTATAGAACGAGCAAGTGGATACTTATTACGTATGAGAGTAGTGAGTGTCAGTGACGGTATTTGCAATAATTGGTTGACTACCTTAGTTAAGAAACTTGTCATTTCACGCTGAGTGACATCACTTTGACGGCATTCATGATCTAGCCAGCCTATAAGTTCATCTTGGGTTACTTCGGTATGAGCAAGATTTAGATTTAAAGTTTGTGACTCATGAGCAAGGTTGTATTTAACTTTTCTGCCTTCCACATCGACTAGGAAGCTTGTCGTCTCTTCAGTGGGCTGGTAGTCGAGCTTAGCTGGATAATCTAATAAATTCCAACCTGATACATCCAAGAATACTTCTTTCTCAACCAGTTCAAGCTCACCCTGGACCATGACACACAATCTTGGTAGCGGGGCAAACTTCACTCCGTTCTCTGCTGGTGACAAAGCTGCATGCACACTGAGGTTATGCCTATCAACTGAAGTCTCAATCTCTTTTTTATCTTCAACTGCTACTTTGGTAATGGCTTTTTTCAACGGCTCTGAGACTTTACCCGTAACCGTGACCACTTGGCGACCATCTACCTCAGATATTCTAATACTACTGCGTTCTTCTTCTGATAACTCGGTAGTATCTATCGTATCCTGCACCTCAACCATCAGAGAAGGTAGTGTCAACTTAGGTTTCGAGTTTACAGCGTCATCTTTATCTACCTGACCAAATAAATCACCTTGATTGGCATCTTGCTGTCGAAGGAACGTTGCTACCTCCAATTCCTCGAAACCCATTGAGATAAGTTTATCTGTTAGCTCCTTTGCTGCCTGTGCCAAACTTGTGGTGGCCAAATGGGCATAAGCTCTATTTAAGTCTTCTATCACGCGGCGTTTTGCATAAGGCATCCGCAATACTCGTCCCAATAACTGCTCAGCATCTTTGCTAGAAGACACCTGTTTGACTGAACAGAATACGTAGGCAAATGAGCAATCCCAGCCTTCTTTCAAAGCTTCTATAGTAATGATGTACTCGATAGGACAGTTAGGATCAAAAAGATCAATACCATCTAGCTCTCGCTGTGTCCCTGTGGCTACCGCAATTTTATCCTCAGTAATGCCATGATCTTCAATTAGACACTTTTTGAGTACCTCAACCGTTACCTTGCCGTTCTTATTCTCTGCCTGAAGTAGGACGATAGGACGTATATAGTCGATATCTTTTTGTGCTTTAAGCGCTAATCTAGCGCGTGTTAATACTGCATCACGTACCGCTTCTTCCCAACCATTAATATGCTCGGTCAAAATGATAGGTAGCTTGATCATTTCTTCAGCTTTGAGCTGCGCCGCTGAGACATGATATAAAATATTGCTACCATTGGTCGTTGATGTATTAGGAGTAGCAGTAAACTCGATAATAGCCGCAGGATGCACACGCTTCAGGGTATCAAAGGTCAATGAGGTTCTAGCGTTATGAGCTTCATCAACAATTACTAGAGGGTTGTACAGCGCCAATAGGTTGGCGAAAGAGTACTTTATCTTACCTATATCATTGACGGTCAAACCGTTTTCAGAGACATCATCTTCACTGACGGTCTCAAGCTTGTCATAAAAAGGATGTTGACGACTCAGTTTGGCAAAATGCGGTTCAAAATCTTCATGATACTGATAGACCTTGCGATCAGAGGTCTTAGCTACTCGCAAATTGGCAATCGTAGAGACGACTATGATTGTTTTGTTGCCAATATCCTGTGCACGGATTTGATTGACATCAGCGATATCGTAGACACTGACTTGATTGGCAAACGCGCGGTTTAGATGATCAGTATAGTCTGGGTTGCTCTTGAGCGCTGAAACGGTCTGCTGCTGAATGGTAGTAGTCGGTACTAGCCATAATACAATGGGAAAATCTTGCGATAGATAATGGGTCGCTGCTGTAGAGACCGCATAAGCACCTAGTACAGTCTTGCCGCCACCTGTCGGAATGCGAATACATACATAAGGCGTATCAACGAAAGAGTAAGCACGATAAGGAATTTCTACAAAATTATTATCCTGTAATGTCTGCTGAAATGCTGTGTCAATGTCACCATCCATACGACAACGCTTGAAAAAACGGGTAAGAGTATTAAGCGCTTCTTGCTGGTATTCTTTTAATTCAAACATCGCTTATCTTCCTTTCACATCGTATGGTATTTGCTTAAATATAATATTTTCACTCTTCAATCGAGCGTCTCCCATACATCTCCTCTCACCATAGATGACTTTTTGACCATTTTCTAGATCTTCAGGGTGAGGTGGCAGTATGGTTAGCACTTTTGATGTAAGTACGTTACCACCGTCAGGACGTTTGTCACCTAAAATACCGTTATAAAGTAGGTAGTAAGCAATACCATTATGCACACCAAGTAATGGTGACTTGGTAGACTGCTGTAGCGATTGCCTAGTATCGCCATACCAAATGTGGGAAGCCAGCGCATCAAAGCTGATACCTTCTCTTAAAGAGCCGTTTTCATTAAAGATGACTTCACCTAAGCGGTAGAATTTGAAGCCACTACCACCTGTCCAGTTGACGTCTTCTGAAATACCACCTTGCTCACCATCGACTACTTTTTTTAGCCTTGGTTGGCAATGAGTGACCGCATGATCGCCAAGCTCGATACCGATAAACTTACGGTTCATCTTCATAGCCACAGCCGCGGTTGTTCCAGAGCCTAAGAATGAATCTAAAATAAGATCATCAGGTTTTGTTGTCATACTGATCGTTCTTGCAACTAAGTCTTCAGGTTTAGGTGTATCAAAAATTGATTCATAACCCAGTAATTTATTTAAATGAGATTTAGTCTGTCTTGTTGTATCAAGGTCATTCCAAATTGTAGGCCAAGGTCTAGTCGGGTCTTCTGGAGCGTATTCTCTTGTATAAGGAATCCACTTATCTTTTCTTTTTTTCCAAACCAGTTCTTCTTTTTTTATCAGGTCCCCTACAGTTATTAAACCTTTTGCCCAACGTGCTTCTCGTCCATCGTCGTGAATAGGATAAACATCATTACCATCAGGATCTTTAATTGGAAAATACATTGAAGGTCTATCCGTTCTTAGACTGCTTTTACCATTTTTTTTGAGAAGTCTATCCCTATAAGGACGATCTGAATTTTCATCTGGTTCGTTATATGCAACCAATATCGAACTATCAGATTTTTTCTTAAACTCTAATTGTTGGATATTTTTAGCATAACAAATGACATAATCGTGGTCGGGTGTAATAGCAACTTTATTATCGTTAGGACTATCAACTTTTCTCCATATAAAGGTTGTGACAAAATTTCTTCTTCCGAAAATTTCATCTGCTATTATTTTAAAATAATGAGCTTCTGAATCATCAAGTGTAATCCAAATGCAGCCATCTTCAGATAGTAGCTGATGCAATAGCTCTAAGCGTGGATACATCATGGATAGCCATTTGCTGTGCTCTAGATTATCGTCATAGTGTTCAAAAGCGCTTTTGGTGTTGTATGGTGGGTCAATAAAGATGCACTTTACCTTTCCTGAATGCGTCGGAATAAGTGCCTTCAATGCATCGAGGTTATCACCTTGAATGAGCATATTGTCAGTATCTGACTCGCCATAAGATAATTCTGGCACTAGCTCTACCAAACGATACGGACAGTCACGCGCTGTAGTCAACGCTTGCTCTTTATTGGTAATCCCCCCAATAAATAAGAACACTCATAAATAGAGAGTAACTGCTAGAATACATCAGCAGGAGAATCCTA
>NZ_CAJHBS010000011.1 GCF_904846705.1 Psychrobacter sp. Pi2-52 | reverse complement strand
CGCTATGATCTTAGAATGAAGCTATTCGCCGGTGTTGTTAATTTCGAGCTTAACCTATGACTTTTGCAAGAGGTCTATTGACAATAATAAATGTTATGAGGCAAACTTAACGAGTTGTGAGATTTAGCGTTTCACCGTTTACGGTGAGGGGCGACGTTGCGTCGTCCACGAGTCAAGCCATTACATTTTACCCAAGGAAGACTGTTTCAGTCCTGCTAATACCTAGATAAAGGCCCTAGTGTCATTAGCTCGCTGGCGCAATCACGCAATCGTGATTGAGCTAATGCACTAGGGCCTTTATCTAGGTGCAGTCCAGTGAGTCTTCCATGTACCAGGTCATGAGGTAGATTACACAACAATTGAGTGTGACATCATTATGATGGCACTCAAGGCCTTTAAAGCAAAACCGGAGTAGGGCTGTTTATTCAGCGCTACTCCGGTTTTTTATTGCCTGATTATTAGTTGATAATAAAAAAGCCCTTTGTGATAGACAAAGGGCTTTTTAGTACAGAAAATATGATTTTATACGGAACTATTTATCCCCAATAACCATCAGGACATTTAGGCAATTCAACTAACGTGCGACGTAACGCATCTGACCATTGATGACGGATGGTATTAAAATATTCATCACGCTCATCAATACGTCGGCCGTTTGGCAGAGCTAGGCTGTCATTGTTATAAAGTACAAAATCTATCGGCATACCGACTGATAGGTTTGAGTGAATCGTGGAATCAAATGATAGCATCAGCGCACGTGCCGCGTGTCTTACATCCGTGTTATAGCTGACAGAACGATCCAAAATAGGCTTACCATATTTGCTTTCGCCTAACTGAAAGAAGGGCGTATCTTCAGTGGCTTTGATGCAATTGCCTTCAGGATAAATCAGGTATAGCTCAGGTGGCTGTCCTTTGATTTGACCACCAAGCATAAACGAGCTGGTAAAGGCACCATCGCGAGTAGAGTTAGCGACTGCTTTTGCATGATTCATAACATCACGCATACATTCACCAACCATTTGCGCCGCATCAAACAACGTCGCTACTGTATTGAGGTTACTCTCAGCACGCTGGTCAATGTCGCTTTGTAGTTTATTGAACACTGCCTGCGATGTCGCTAAGCTGCCAGCTGTCTGTAATACCATAAAGCGCTCACCCTCAACGCCGTATTGATACAACTTTCTGAATGTCGATATGTGATCAACACCGGCATTCGTGCGCGTGTCACTGGCAAAGACCATACCGTCTTTTAGACGAATGGCAGCACAATAAGTCATAAGATACCCTTGATGAATAAACGTAATAAAAAATAGCAAACGCTATGATAGCTTTTTGACTAATACCAAACTGTAAAGATTTTCATAACCACCACCCATACGCACGCCGCGAACAGGCGCCGTATCTAGATAGTCTCGCCCAATAGCCACATACACATGTGAGTTTGGGGTAAATGCCTGATTTGAGATATCAAAAGTATACCAGTAACCATCCAGCCAAACCTCAGCCCATGCGTGACTGGCCATGTGATTTTCGGTATCGTCATACAGATAACCAGACACATAACGGGCTGGAATTTGTTGATCGCGCAAGATACTTAAAAATACATGCGTATGGTCTTGGCACACACCGGCACTTGTCGCAAACGCTTCAGCAGCGGTCGTACCCACATGCGTGACGTCTTTAACAAAAGGCATTTTCATAATAAGGGCATTCGCCATCGCCTTTAGGCTGTCATGAGTAGGCGTTTTTAGATACGGCGCTGCGAATTCTCGCATCTCTTGTGAGCATTTGGTCAACGGGGTTTGTACGGTAAATAGCAAGTAGGGAACATGATCCATATCCTCTAAACGTTCGGTTTCGGTATTGATCTCAACGATACCTGACGCCTGCATTTGTAAGTTGTTATGTGCCTCGTTACGACTGAGCGTGAGCCATGCATTACCAAAGCCGTCCTTTTGGTTGGTCGCCACTTTAGGGAGCATCACATCCCATTTATGAATGGTCTGGTGCGGCATTTGCATGGGGGTCATGCGTATATACTGTACACTGCGCTGCGCCAGCTCATCGTAATAATAGTTGGTTTGGTGACTGATTTGAAGTTTCATGGCATTTTCCTTATAGCATCTTTCTATTTTCTGTTTATTCCATATGTCTCATGAGCCATTGTTATTGGTTTTTGGCTAGACACCTTCTATACACCTTGACGCAATATGAGATTGAACTCTTTGCTAATCAGCGCAAAATCACTAAATTTCTTTGACCTGATCATCTGGTTGGTCAAGCGGATAAGCTCACGCCAGCGCGTGTTCTCCGGCAACTCATTAATCCAGTGTCTGAATTCAAAACTGACCTCTGTTGAATCCTCTCCCAACAAGACGGCACGCTCAAGCTGCTCAAAGTGACGCCCTAATTGCCAGAAGCAAGTCACTGTCGGATTTTCTTGTTTCATCGCAGCGTTACACGCGTGTAGCTGCAAGGTGGCCGCTCGATACGTGCCAGCACTTGATAAACGCTTGATCAAGTTATATAGCTCAGCGGTATCTTTACCAATAACACCTTTGGCCTCTTGAACATTGTCCTCAATCGATTGCACGATATTGGGTATGATGTTTTGTTCCAAATCAGCCATCATTTGTGCCTTCATGGTGGTCAGTGACACTTCACCATCAACGGCAAACCCCAAGTGACTGATTAAATGCCTAATCTGTGATTTTTTAAGATCGCCTTTGATGAGTTGTTTCATAACATCGTCGTAGTAATACAGACGCTCACTATATCGGCCTAGCCATATTAAGTGACTGGCGGTAGAGAGTAGCAGTATCATGGGCGCATCATCTAAACTCTCGTAACCTGTTTCTAAGGGTTGGACGCGATCATAGTAGTTTGCGTGCCCTGAAGCATTGACCCCTATTGATGATAAAGGCGAGCACTTGTCGGTTTGCTGGCTGTCTAAATCACTGTCATCAATAATCCAAGTGTCTTTGATACCGCCGCCTTGTGACGAATTGACGACCAAAGAGCCTTCAACCATGGCCACTCGTGTCAGACCACCGGGTACAATATCTACTGTGCCATCACCATGACTAAGGATAAAGGGACGCAAGTCAATATGACGCGGTGCGATACCATCGCTTACGGCAGTAGGATTGGTAGATAATGAGATAGTCGGCTGGGCAATAAAGCCGGCTGGGTTTTCAAGCAAGCGCAGGCGATATTCTTCGATTTCTTTTTTGGTTGATGTCGGACCAATAAGCATCCCGTAGCCGCCTGAGCCCTGCGTTTCTTTTACTACCAGCTTGTCTAGATTATCGAGCACATATTTGAGATCGTCAGGCTTACGGCACTGGTATGTCTCGATATTAGGTAAGATAGGCTCTTCATTTAAATAGAATTTAATCATATCTGGTACAAAAGGATATAAACTCTTATCATCGGCCACGCCCGTACCTGGGGCGTTAACAATCACCACGTTACCAGCACGATAAGCACTCATTAGCCCTGATACACCCAATATGGAGTCAGATTTAAAGGCTAACGGATCAATATATGGATCATCAATGCGGCGGTAGATCACATCGACTTGTACCTTGCCGCGAATGCCTTGCATATAGACTTTGCTATCCTCAACGACCAAATCATACCCATGGACGAGTGGTACATTCATCTCATGTGCTAAGAAAGCATGCTCATAATAGGCACTATTAAAGCGACCTGGCGTTAAAATGACGACTTGTGGATCATATTTGGATGTTGAGCTAGCAAGACAGGCTTTGAGACGGTGGGGATAATCACTGATGCCCATAATAGGCGTGTCAGAAAATATATCAGCCAAGAGCGTTTCTGATATATTGCGACTCTCAAGCATATATGAGACGCCTGAGGGGGTACGCAGGTTATCCTCTAACACACAAAATTTACCTGTCTCGTCTCGAATCAAATCAATACCGCTGATGTGCGAATAAATAGGTTTGTCGAGCTCAATGCCCATCATCCATGGCTCATAGCAGCCACTGGCATAGACGTAGCTGGCAGGTACAATATCTGCCTTCATGATGGCTTGGTCATGGTAAATATCATGTAAGAATGCATTGAGAGCGGTGATACGCTGTTTACAGCCTGCTTCTATTTGTTTCCATTCGCTTGCGGCAATAATGCGTGGAATGATATCAAACGGAATCATACGCTCGATGTTTTTGGCATCGCTATAGACGGTAAAGGTGACCCCTTTACGATAAAAGATATTTTCGGCTTGTTCGTTTAGATAATTAAGGGCATCCATGTTGATGTTATCAAGCCAATGACCAACGGCTTTTGCAACGGGACGATACTTACCCTTACTTATCTGCAATTCATCAAAACTTTGTGGTTTTTGCTCAGGTTTTTCTAAAATGTCTTTTATTAAGGTATCTTCGGTCGGTGTTGCCGCTGGACTTTTAGTATTATCATTGGGCACTTTGATGGATTGACTCTGATTTTGATTTGCAGTTTTTTCTTTGTCTGGGTTTCCATCCTTAGACTGACTTTGAGATGCTGTTTTATTCATAAATACCTCACGTATCCTTGGTAAAGTTATACTTTATGATGAATACACTGTCTATGCTAAGTAGAGTAGCACTTGTACTGCGCCCAACAGGTAGTCTATCTCCTGTATGGACTATACAACGGTTACTGAGCAATATACAACAAGAGTTAAATAATAGATTTTTAAAAACTTGAACCTAATTCCAATAAGTTTAACTCAATAAAAACAGGAGGAGAGAAGACATGAAGCTACGTGGTAGGTTTTTAATGCTGGCAGGTATAGGGTTGTCAGCGGCTATCAGTGTGACTGGCTGCGGTAGCGAACCACAACAAGATATCTTGCCCGCTGGTAGCACAGTGGTCGCACTTGGCGACTCTCTAACCTATGGTTATGGCGCAAATCCTGAAACAGCGTATCCTACGGTGCTAGCAGAGCTAAGCAAATGGAACGTTGTTAATGCGGGGGTCAATGGTGATACTTCTGCAGATGTACTGACTCGAGTGAATGAGATCACTAAGCAAAACCCAGATTTAGTTTTACTGGGTGTGGGTGGTAATGATGTATTGCAGCGCATTGCGCCTGATACGACGCGGGCTAATATCATCGCGACTATAGACACCTTACAATCCAACAATATTGATGTTGTCCTAATCGCTGAGCCGCATCTTAGTACCAGTGCATTATTTGGAAAGGCAAGTGATAATCCATTGTATGAAGATATTGCGGAAGCTGAAGGCATACCTCTGTATTCTGATGGTTGGTCCACTGTACTATCAGATGAGGCTCTAAAGTCTGATAAAATTCATGCCAATGCTGCAGGCTATAGACAGTTCGCTGAAGGGTTGCATGATTATCTAAAAGACGAAGGGTGGGTACGCTAGACCGCAATGTAAACTACAGTTTTTAAGTTTAAAAGTTATGAGTAAGGTGTCTGTCTGTAGTCAGTGTATAACGTGCAAAAAAAGCAGAGAGCTTACTGAATAGGCTCTCTGCTTTTTAATTTTTATTTTGTTAATGACAAATAGTCGATAAATTTTATAGTCAGACTTTTATAGCCTAGTTTCTTTCATTGTCACCCATGACGACTACCAAACCTTCGTCAGCGGCTATCTTACCTTCGCAGATATCTTTATAAACCTCTAGTAAGTCACTGACTCCATCAAGCTCCTGAATCTTTAACCACGCACTAGTTTTTGCAGTGCTATTCATGATGTAGTGCATAGAGCGTTTATTGAACTCTTCAGGGCCCCATTCTTTCATACGTTGCTGTACATGACTGGGCGCAAAAAACTGCTGGCTACGTTCTTGAATGATACCTTCGGCATGACGTGGCTCGTCCCAGTGCGTAAGGCCGACATTGCTGGTATAGCGCATGTTATCGCCTAAGTGCTTATGTAGACGGCTGAGCACGTCAGTATTGGCCGACATATCGACAATAACTGTCGGCTTAGCTGCATCAATTTGCTCAAGCGTGTCATAGCTAAGCACACTGTCATAAGCGTCAATTGACTGAACAAAATCTACATGACGGTTTGATGTGAGGCCGATAACGTGCGGCGCGTCTTTATCATCAGCGAGGCCATAGGCTAGGCCGATACTGGTTTTACTAGAGGCACTGATAATCAACACTTGCTCTGCACCAAACCAATCATTACCCTTCAATAGATCATGTAAGCAAAATGAGGTCAGGTGCAATACGAACAACAGCATACGCTGATCGTCATGAGCGCGGTCATAGCCTCGTTCATGATTGACGCGCTGGTATAAATTATAACCGGGTGGTAGCTCGGCACGATGGACACTACCATCAAGTAAACTGGTTTGGGTGACTCGCTTGGGTGTTATGATTAATTCATTGGCGGGCGGGAAGTAACCGAATAAGCGCTCACCAACAGGTAATGTATCACTATTTGATTCGATCACATCGCCAAATCCCCAGACTGGAATGATGCCCCATTTTTCAGGCTCGTCACCATTTGGCGGAAAAAACTGCCAATAGCGTAATTGGTCACCCATGACTGCATAAGTAATGTTGTTGGCGGTAAAGGCAAAGCGGTCGACTTTGACACGTACTTCGCCATTGCCTAGGGTATGTGCAGGCGTCTCTTGCAGGCGAGCTTGGGTTAAGTTTGCTTTATTGGTCTGAAATTCTTGCATAATTATTTCCTTTTTTATTTTATAGTTATCAGATTAAGCATTAGCAGTTTTGGCTTGACGCGCTGCCGTAATTTGCATGATTTCACTCATGAGCTTAGGCATGTTTGCAGCGGCTTTTGGTCCTGCTTCTTTTAGACGCTTAAGAATAGCAAGCTCTTCAGGTGGCATGTCCTCGCTGGCTCGTACCAATTTGGTGAAGCCATCTAAGCGATTGTTGATCATCCATTCACGTAGCACAGGCTCCTTTGACCAACGCATCTGATTCTGCATTTGTTTAACAAGGCCAACCAAAAAGTCCGTATCATGATTTGGAATTGGCACCACTTGGCACAACTCATTTTTGACAATTTCGTCATCGTAATTGGCCTCGATGTGGGCGATAAATGCGGCACTAAATACAGGTTGATAGGTACGTACGGTTTGCACCACCACGGTATCACCTTTGAATACATCGTACGTCTCTGTCACTGGTACTGCCCGTGCAGAGCAGTCGATATGCATGGTGTTGGGGGTGGTAGAAATGCTGTCCTCACCAAAATAAATCTTGTCAGTATCTAAGCGGGTCACGCGACCTTTACGTACAATGTTTTTAACACGGCGTAACTGCTTGAGCTCTTCACTGCTAATGGTAGCGCCATGGAACATTTGCGGGCGTACATTTGGATCAATACGCATTAATACGCCGCCTTTTTCTAAACGATTAAACAGGTCTTCGATGTTTTTAGCTTCAGCAATCGCTTCTGCCTGAGTGGCCTGTGCTCCAATAGTATGGGTGAAAAAATCACGAGAGGGTTGGGTGTTTTTACGATCGATTAGCCAAGCATCTCTTGGCATAATCCATGTAATATGATCTGGGTCAATTTGGTTTTCTAGTAACCATAAAACCGCGTCAATACCTGTTTTACCACCACCGATAATCACGTAACCGTCACGAGGTTTACTTAAACTCGGTAAATCATTTAGCGGGCCAAACTTAACACCTTTAGCAATCTCAAAGTTTGGGGTATGGGTCGCTGGTACTGAGGTTTTGAAATAAGTACCGTCAATGATTTTCTTATTGACCTTAACCTCATAGCTAGTATCAGACAGCAACGATGAAAACTTGCCGTCGCCTTTGTACTCACACATCGGGAAGTATTTCACGCGGCCACTTGGTAAAAACGTGTGCTTCATGACTTTATCAAAGTACGACATGACTTCTGCACCTGATGCCAGCTCGGATAAGCCTTTATTTAAACCAATCTTATCAATCATACCGCCGCAAAGCTCACGTGAGCTAACACCATAAAAAGACGATGGCTGATGCAGTGTGACAAACGAATAGGCATCGTTCCAATGACCACCTGGCTTATGATGTTTATCGACGATAATGATATTAGCATCGGTCTCTGTAAGTAGTACGTCGGCAAAAGCCATGCCCACCGCGCCACTACCAATGATTAGATAATCCGTTTCTAGCTGTTGAATACTCATAGCGTCCTTACTCTTAAGTTGAGTTTCTATCAACACAATCAATTCATAATCGTTTGTGCATAACAGTGTTATATACTAGAATAACACTGTTATAATTGTCAAGACATAGTGAGAATCTAATGGATGCCAGAACCAAAATACTAAACGCTGCATCTGAGCTTTTCTTAGAAGGGGGTGGGGAAGCCTTGAGTGTACGCGCCATATCCAAGCGGGCAGGACTGTCCACCATCGGTATATACAGTCACTTCCAAGGTAAGCAAGGCATACTAGATGCGCTGTACATAGAAGGATTTAATCTCGTCCGTGAAGCCATGGATGTCATTCCAGAAGGTAAGGCAAACAAAGAGCAAGTGCTAGAGGCGTGCCTAGGGTATCTCAATGTAGGCGAGAAATATGAAGCGCATTATCGGCTGATTTTTGGGGAATCTGATGCAGGATATCAGCCCTCAATCGAGGCCATTGCAGCAAGAGATAGCGCCTTTGCAAAATTGGTACGGGTGGCGGGTTCATATCTACCAGATGGTGCTACTATTGAGGAGCGCAGGCAAATAGCGCTAGATATCTGGGCCATCGTGCATGGGTACGTCAGTATCAGTCACCATGTGGTGTTCGCCGATGGATTGGAATTGGATTGGAAGACCATGGCACTTCGTGTGGTTGAAGTACAGCTGGATGCCATAAAGTCTTCTTAATAACGATATTGGTATATTTGTGGCAAGTGAGTGCATGCTAGGCTGAGTTATTTCAATATCGTAAGGTTTAAGGATAGCAAATTATGTTTGGCATCATAAAAGACTGGCGTGAACAGCGCATACTAGACAACAGTGAATTTACTCAGGCTGACTGGATGCAAGCGGCTGAGCGTATCGTGATACTTGATAGATTAAATGTTGACGAGATGAAACATTTATTTGAGTTAGCAACATTATTTTTAGCTGATAAATCTATCACTGGTGCACAAGGCTTTGAAATTACGAATGCTGTCAGACAGTCGATTGCACTGCAAGCATGTTTGCCGATCTTAAACTTAGGCCTTGATTGGTATGCTGGTTGGTCATCCATCATCATTTATCCGGGCTCGTACAAAAGCAACAGCACCACGGTAGATGAGTTTGGTATCGTCCACGAAGGCAGTCAACACCGTAGCGGGGAAGCATGGCTGCGAGGGCCTGTTATTCTCTCATGGAAGGACGCCAAGCACTCAGGTCAGGCGAACGTGACGGGCATAACGTTGTCATTCATGAGTTTGTTCATAAGCTCGATATGATGAATGGCCGTGCCAATGGCTTTCCGCCGATGCAACCTGATATGGATCCTGCAAACTGGACACAGATTATGAGCCGCGATTTTGAGGACTTTCAGACACATCGCAAGTCAGGGCTTGATCGTTATGGCGCAACCAATCCTGCTGAGTTTTTTGCGGTACTCAGTGAAGTGTTTTTTGAAACGCCGCAAAAGCTGGTTGATGCTTATCCGGATATTTATGAGATGATGGTAAAATTCTTTCGTCAGACGCCGTTATAAATGATATTTATAGGGATTGTGATAGCACGCTGTATTTAAGACAGCACAAGCATATTGCAAATTCAGACTGTCCGGTGACTTTTTATGACTTAGACGTGATTATATCAGTCGGTTATCGCATCAAATCTCCTCAAGACGTGCAATTTAGGCGTTGGGCAACGCAGCGACTACGTGAATACTTAGTACAAGGCTATACGCTCAATCAACAGCGCTTCTATAAAAACTCAAGCGAGCTACAACAAGCGCTAAAATTAATCAAAAAAACCGCACAAAGTCCCGAGCTTAAAACTGACAAAGCTTGTCATTAAAAACCATACCAAAAACTATTTAACACAAGTTGCGATATATATATTTATTTGAATATATATAGCATTTATATCCAGATAGAGTAAGCTGTCACTTTAAACAAGCCTTATAAAAGTTGTCGGGCAATCTTTCTCTACACCTTAAACCGTCCATTGGTCATTAATGATAGCCACTAGGTAACGCTTGCCTTGATACTCATCAAATACCAAGCGTAGTACCCGCCAGTCCATACCATCATACTCATCCGTGCCTTTATAATAAAATTCTACAACATCTGATGTTTGGTATATTTCTTTTAAATTATTGATAGAATTACCATTATTTTTGAATTCATTGACATTGATACTAGCATTATTGAACTTTTTGCCATCCACCCAAGTATCCAGATAAGCAGGCAACGGCGTGACCAATAGATCGCCAGTACCGTCTTTTTCGCCCCAAGTAAATTGAATGTTAGACTGCTGTAAATACTGTGCAAATTGCCCGCGGCTAAAGACTTTATCTGACTCAGGCCGTACATAAGCGTACATCGAAAAACGAACGCCACGTGTTGGATGGATATCATTAGTGATTCTAGAAAAGTCCTTATTTGCCAGTGCGCGCTGTATACGTAACGCTTGCTGCCTAAGGGTTTTCTGGCTGATATCAGCATTACTAGGTGTTGATGAGCTACTGGTTGGCTGAGATACAATGGCTTCACTGGACTCAGAAGCAGACTGACAACCCGTAGCAGCTAGCGTGAATAACAGAAGGCTGCTAGAGACTAATGTTGCAGATTTTTCCTTAAAAAAAGCAGGTAATGTCATCATAAAATTATCCTTAGCACAGTTATTAGCGAAAGAAACATCACTATAAATTGTCATGGGAACTGGTAAAAAATACCATAAAAGCGCTATGTAATCGATATTTTAGTAAGTAAACCTGAATGATACGATAATACAGCAGAGTCCGAATATAGGTATGATGTAATAGTCGGTAACACTTATAGGACAAAAGCTCGCAGAGAATAAAATGCCAACATATAAATCGCTGACATTACTATTAACCATAGGACTGATGCCTGTCGGTCACGCTATAGCGGATGTATCAAAAGTAGATCAGAAACAAAATGCCATGGCTAATATGAAGATTGCGACCATCACGAAAATGTACCAACAAGATATTGATGATCAAGGTATGAGTAATCCTGTAGTGCTGCAGCAATACGCTGATGCTGACTTGCAAGCAGCCATGCAACTTGAGCAAGAATATTTTGAGAAAACTCAGACGTCCTGCAATATAGATTACGATGTACTTTGGAACTCGCAAGATCCTGACTATACGCAAGACAAAAAGTTTTCAATAACTGATCAAGGATTGGTTCAAGTTAGCTTGGCACAAGGTAGCGATATTTATTATGAGCTGTCATGTGACGATAATGATAAAAATTGCCAAGTTGCAGATGTGGTTTTAGATCAGGATGACAAAACGTTACGTCAGCATTTGCTTGAAACTTGTCGTTAGTAGAAGTCTATAACTCAAACTCATATTAAATCTGATCTAAGGTATAAGAATGACATGGTATAAATGGTTTTTCGCCTAACTACTAAAACCGTTGGTTTGTTTTCGCATAATGTATATTATGTTAAATGAAGTCTATTAAGTAGTAGGATCAGGATTATCAGATATTTCTAATGCTACTGGATATAAACATCCTACCAAACTGTTTAGCTCTCGCCGACTAACTCTGTCTTGTTAATTCAATCGAATCTTTTGGATGATAGTTCACACCTGCTAAAATTTACTTTCCATAATTTTCATGGGCGCATCATTTAATCATTTAATCATTTAATCATTTAATCAGTTAATTTTAATTTTTGCTGAATGGTAAAACTTAAACTCACTATATAACTGGTTATCAATGCTCTATGCTTCTCTAAATACTAATGGCTATGTCCAAATATGTTCTTATCTTTTTATTCGAGATGATCATGGCTGCTCGTCTATGATAGTTTATTTGTTATCTATGTCCGCTGGTTAAATCCTTAATATAGATATGCTAATAGCCTATTTTTGACAACCATCGTTTGTATGGCTAGACATCGCTCAATATCACCAACTTATATCTAATTGCAAAAATTTAGCTAAACGTCATCCTTGCCTCTAATCTTATACAGCTGTTAATTGCCATACCCAAGTCATTACGTATAACCTTGTAAATTTAAATAACAGACAAATTGTTAAATCATTAGAGCTGACTATATTTTCTTTTGCGTAGCGATAAATTTTATCTACCCACAAACAGCAGTCCTCTATTTATTGTTACCAAGGCAACTTTAGGATGAATGAGCTATCTATTGATATTTTTTAATATATTTAGTATTTCGTTATATATTTTCTATAAATCTCTTAAAGTTGATGCATTCCAAATTTGCATAGAGCAGTACTATGACCCTGATTTTTATATTCTGTGCGAGTACAGGAGCACGTGTTTTGTGGAAAATATGTTCAACTCCTTACCAAATCAATCATGAACACCATAATTGCATTTAATTATGTATCGAAATAACTAGTAAAAATGCCGTGTAACCCTTTCAGCGCATAACCTACTCAATATTTGGTCACTATGCTATAATTATCCCCAAGGTTCACTTGGGGATAATTAAGTGTTAAAACCATTACTCTATAAGGTTTTACTAAAAATACTAGCGAATATCAGTGTCCATGACAGTGTCCAATACTTCTATATTTTTTACAGAAGAGACTTTTTATAAGTCATTAATCATAAACCTATCATTAACCTTAATTATCATATGACGGATATACATTATGGCTATCGACACTGCAAACGATATCAATAGGCTCGAATGCCGAGACAAAGATTATTCTGTCAGCGTCTCAGGTGTGGCTGGCCTAAGTCTGCGTATTTATCCAAATGGCAAAAAGGAATACTACTTACGTTATTCCCATCCGCATATCGAGGGCAAACGCCCTAGGATGATGTTGGGTAAGATTGAGGATGTCAGTCTACATGAGGTTAAGTATAAAGCAGACACCATTCTTGATATGGTCGCCAAAGGCTCTGACCCTAAAGCTATCCAGCAAAAAGAGCAAACCAATAAATATACTCACCTAAAAAACGCACCATTTTCTGAGATTGCTCAAGCATGGCGAGAACACAAAACAGCAGGTCGCAATCAAAGTAAATCTAAAAAACTGTCATACAGTGAGTCAACCCTTAAGTTCTGGGATTTATGCCTAGGATATATGTGCCAAGAAATTGGTGATTTAAGAATGGACGATATCACCAGCGAGATGATACTAAGTGTGTGTGAGTCGATTCAAAACAATGAAAACCAAGCGACTTTCGTTGGTGCAAGCACTCGTCTGTATACTGAAAAGGTATTTTCATTCGCTGTTGCTCGAGGGTTGTGCGATAGAAATGTGGCAATTGATACCCGTGGTGAGCTTGCACCTGCCAATTCAGGCAATCACTTGCCTGCCATCACCAAGCCAGACCAATTTGCGACTCTCTTAAAGGATATGTCGAATTTTAGAGGTGCAAGTAAGATCACATTAGAGGCAATGAACTTATTACCTTACGTGTTTGTACGTAGCATCGATCTGCGCTCAATGCGTTGGAATGACATCGATTGGGACAACAATACATGGGCATTCTCCCCGACTAAGGGCGAAGGTCGTGACGATATGGTCTCGCACTTAGTTGTTCCCTTAGCCACGCAAGTAATTGCGCGATTACGAAACATCCAATCAATTACTGGGCATAAGGAACATGTATTTGCGTCGATGCGCGGTTCAAGCAATGCTTATATTAGTAAAGCGACGTTGGTGCAGATATTCCACCGGCTTGGATACAAAGACGTGCAATGTGCGCATGGATTTCGAGCATCGGCGAAAACCTTACTCATGGAACAGCCTGAGCTACGCTATTCAGATATCGTCACAGAATTACAGCTAGGTCACAGGATAAAAGACACACATGGCGGGGCTTACAACAGACTTGATGAAATCGATACTAGGGTGCAGATGATGCAAGATTGGGCAGATTATATAGATGAGCTTCGGAGTCGTTAGTTGGAGTCGTTAGAGAGTTATTTTAGAGTCAAGAACCATATTTTTTGCTTTTATTTATGGCTCTTTGAAATGTATTTTACGAAAGTTCACAGGAGACATGCCAGTAAACTGCTTAAACTGTCGACTAAAGGCACTATGATCACCATATCCACAATTTAAGGAGACTTGAGTCACTGTTAGCTTATGATTCGCTAATAGTCGAATGGCATGCTCTAGACGCATTTTTTGTACAAACTGAATGGGTGACATATTGAGTACTGCTTTGAAGGTACGCTCCAATTGCGATTGACTAAGATTTGCCAATTTCGCCAATTGACCAATATTAATCTTTTGATCAAGATTGTCTCGTACGTATTGATCTACGCTTGCCAATCGAGCGTGTTTGCGTAATATCCGCTCGTTATCTTCATCAATATCTACTGATATACCTACCATTGCTACAATATGATTTTTTACATCATAGACGGGGATTTTTTGCGTGATACACCATCCCAGCTGTCCTGATGCATAGCTATGAAGTTCTAGTTTATCAACAATTTCCCTACCTTCCCTTAACACTCTCAGATCCTGATTGAGATAATCCTTGCCTTGAGACTTCAAAAATACTTGCTCTGTAGTCAGTCCTATTAGTGCTTTTTTGTTTTTAAGCCCGCTGCGTCTAATGAGCGTTTTACTGACTAATCGATAGCATGCTTGGTCATCTTTAACAAAGAACACCACATTTTTCATAGTGTCAAACAGAGGCATCAATAACGATATATTGCCAACAAACTCATCAAAATTGGCTGGTTGATAAGTCTGTAGGTGTTTTGACAGTTGTTCTGTAGGTGTTTCTAATACTAACGGCCGCATCGGTATATTCCCATATAGCATCTCAAGCTTGTCGTTGAGCTTTTCAGGTATTTTAGGGTGCTACACAATATTTATACTCCTAAATATCCTTATAACCTGTACAGAAATGCGCATTTATTCATATAAAAACATCAAGACTGCTTTTCTGAAAAACGTCATTCTATATTTACGCCTTGTTCATTTATGAATAACGCTATTAACTCACGGATGAATCAGGTAGGCAATCATGTTTGATACGCTTTTCACTCTTAAGATTATTGATTCCCATACTGGCGGTGAACCTACTCGTATGGTGTATGAAGGATTTCCTGAGCTTAGTGGACTAACGATTCAAGAAAAACTTCAAGACTTCAAACAGAATTTCGATCATTTACGTCAAAGTATTATCCTAGAACCCCGTGGTAATGACGTGCTTGTCGGAGCGCTTTTGTGCCCGCCTTCCGATCCTCGTGCCACGGCTGGCGTGATCTTCTTTAATAATCATGGCTATTTAGGTATGTGTGGCCATGGCACTATCGGCGTTATTGCATCTCTAGCTTATCAACAAAAAATAACCGCTGGTGATCACTATCTAGAAACAAGCGTAGGCCTAGTTAAAGCAACCTTGCATGATGATGGTAGTTGTAGCGTCCAGAATGTACCCTCTTACCGCTACCAAAAACAAGTAGAAGTTCAAGTACCCAATATCGGTCCTGTCTATGGAGATATCGCTTGGGGTGGTAATTGGTTTTTCTTAGTCAACGATCATAAGCAAGCTATTGAAGCCAATAATGTTGAGGCGCTTACTCAATTTAGCATACAGATTAAAAAAGCACTTCATAAGTCTGGAATTATGGGTGCTAACAATGGCGAAATTGATCATATAGAACTGTTTAGCAAGAGCGATCTCGCCGGCACTAACAGCAAAAACTTCGTATTATGCCCTGGATCTGCCTACGATCGCTCTCCTTGTGGTACTGGAACCAGTGCCAAATTGGCTTGCTTAGCCGCAGATAATGTACTCGCACCTGGTGAGACTTGGTATCAGCAAAGCATCATTGGCAGTGTCTTTAGTGCCAGCTATCAGCCTATTGATGTGCTTAGTAATCATAGCCCTCTTCATAACTACCCTATCAATACTATTATCCCCACGATTCGAGGGTACGCCTACGTATGTGCAGAGACCTCTCTCATCGTTCAAGACAGCGATCCGTTCAAATGGGGTATTTCTTTATAGATACCAGTTTGTATGGCTTCTAGAACGCAACCAATCACTGCTCAGTAAGGTCAGAAAAGCGAGACTCTCATGGACACACAAGTGTTTGATATACATATCATCGGTGGTGGCATTATCGGGCTATGTGCTGCGGTTACTCTACAGTCTCGTGGGGTAAAAGTTGCGATTTTGGAAGCGGATAAAATCGGTCGCGGTGCAACTTATGGCAACGCAGGTCACATTGCCACTGAACAGGTTTTCCCTATTGCTGATGCCAGTATCTTACGACATGTTCCTGCCATGCTACTCAACCCTGAAGGGCCTCTGCGTATAGATTGGCGCTACCTTCCACGCTTAGCACCATGGGCATTCAAGTTATTACTTAATATGCGTACCGAACCATTTGCACGCAGTCACCAAGCGCTTTTGGCATTAAATGCACAGAGCCTTCAAGCTTGGCAAGATTTTGCCAAAGAGTGGCAGTTACATTCTTGGGTGCAAATACAAGGCTCTGTATTAACTGCAGAGACGCCCAACAGTCTAAAAGTGCTGACTGAACATGGTCAACGCTTAAATAGTTTAGGGGTTTCTAACAACCTACTCTCACAGTCAGCACTGACAGATCTTGAGCCTGCGTTAAAAGACAATCAACTGGGTGCTTTGTTTTTTCCAGAGACAGGTCATATCACCAATATAGAAGCCATTACCCATAAATTAAGTACTATTTTTAGATCGCTTGGTGGTCAAATTTATGAGAATTGCCGTGTTCTGAGCGCGGAAGTAATAACTGATGGTATTCGTTTGACGACGACACAAAAGCAGCTTCATGCCAGCAAAGTTATGCTCGCCGCAGGAGCTCATTCCAAAGCCTTAGCCAAACAGCTAACAGGCGTCTCAGTACCAATGGATACAGAGCGAGGCTATCACCTGATGCTTCCTAACGAAAGTCAGCGTTTCAACATCCCTATTTCTAGCATGGATCGCCGCTTTATTATGACACCAATGGAAAAAGGGCTGCGCTTGGCTGGTACTGTTGAGTATGCAGGACTTGAGGCGCCGGCAAATATGAACCGTGCGAATATGCTGTTGAAACAAGCTCAAGCAATGCTAAAGACCCCACTAGATAGTGATAGCAATACGCAATGGATGGGGTTTAGACCTTCTACAGCAGACTCGCTACCCATCATAGATAAACATAACTCAGTCTTTTTAAACTTTGGTCATCAGCATCTAGGTCTGACCCAAGCTGTGGTAAGCGCACAGATGATCGCGGCTTTGTATTTTGGCGATACTGCCATGGTAGATCCTACTGCCTATCGTCTAAATCGCTTCAAACGTAAGTCTTTTAAATAATAATCGAACATCTTATCTCTATGACAATTCATAGAACCAACAACGTCGCTAATAGCTCATGGCTTACTAACGGCTTTTACTTCCAAATAAGGATATTTATATGAACATTCATGGCGTTTTAGTCCCTATCGTTACTCCTTTCGATGTTAATGGAGATATTGATACTCAAAAGTTAACCAAACTGGTCAATGTATTCATAGAGAAAGGCGTTACCGGAATCGTAGCTTGCGGTACAACGGGGGAATACTACACGTTCTCGCCTGCAGAGCGTGAGCTGGTTTTGACCACTATCGCTGACGCTGCCAAAGGCAAAGTCACTCTGATTGCAGGTATCAACAGTTTATCGACTAATCATTCTATCGAACTTGCTCATCAAGCCAAAAATTTGGGCTACGACGGTTTAATGTTATCAGCCAATCCGTATAGCCTACCAGACCAAGACGGTATTATTGCGCACTTTGAAACCGTCGCTGATGCCACTGACCTGCCTATCATTATGTACAATTTTCCAGCACGCGTCGGTGTGAGCATTGAGTTTGAAACCGTCGCGCATTTATCCAAACATCCTCATATTGTAGGCGTCAAGGAGAGCAGTGGCGATTTTAGCCATGCATTACGTATGCTACAGGCTGATTTTGAAAACTTTGAAGTGGTCTGTGGTTGTGACGATCAACCAGTAGATTTCTTCTTTTGGGGTGCTAAGAGCTGGATCGCTGGTGCGGCTAACGTATTTCCAGCAGAACAAGTCGCATTGTTTGAAGCCACACAAAAAGGCGATTGGAACCGTGCTAAAGAGCTGATGACAGCCATGTATCCTGCTATCCACTCTATGGAGTCTGGAAACTATAACCAAAAAGCCAAAGCAGGCTGCATTAACGGGAGCATCAATGTTGGGTCAGTACGACTACCTTTGACTGATATGTCAAAAGAAGAGACTCAGTCATTTTTAGCACTTCTGTCTTGATACATCGCACCATTCTTATCGTTCCTACCATTGTATAGAAAAGGACAGTCTAATGAGTATGACCACAGCACAAGTCTTCGAACTCGCCAGCAACCAACAGCTTTGGGCAGGCCATTTAATAGATACCACAGCACCAGTACCTGAGACAACACTCCCTAACTACAGCCCTATTGATAATACCTGCATAGGTAGCATTGCTAATGGAAGTCGGCAAGATGTTAATACGGCGGTCGCGGCAGCCCGAGACGCTTTTGAACATGGCGAGTGGCGACGGATGTCTCCTGCAGAGCGCAAAGCTATCATGCAGCGCTGGTGTCAATTGATGCATGAGCATATGGATGAGTTAGCTGCCCTAGATTGCGTCGATGCAGGCAAGCCTATTACAGAATGTCTCAACACTGACCTGCCCGCTACGATTGAAACCTTTGAATGGTACGCCGAAACGGCTGATAAAGTTTTTGGCAAGGTTGCTCCTACTGGCGCAGATGCACTAGGCCTTGTGGTACAAGAGCCTATCGGTGTAGTGGGTGCAGTACTACCATGGAACTTCCCAGCACAAATGTATGCATGGAAAGTTGCACCCGCATTAATAACTGGCAATTCAGTCATTGTTAAACCTGCTGAATTGACTTCGCTCTCAGCATATCGATTAACACAATTGGCGTACGAGGCTGGCGTGCCAAAAGCGGCGTTGCAGTTAGTCTGTGGGCTTGGTGAAGAAGTAGGTGTGGCACTCGGTCAGCATATGGATGTTGATATGGTTTCTTTTACAGGATCAACCGAAGTCGGTCGACTGTTTTTACAGTACTCTGCACAAAGCAACCTCAAGGAAGTCGTCTTAGAGTGTGGTGGCAAAAGCCCTCAAATCGTCTTTGCAGATGCCATTATCAATGAACAAACCATAGAGCATATTTTATCCGCTGCCTTTTGGAATATGAGCGAAAACTGTAGCTGTGGTTCACGTCTACTTGTCCACTCTAGCCAAAAAGAAGCCTTGTTCACGCTATTAAAAGAAGGTCTTCAGTCTTGGAAGGTTGGTCATCCTTACGATCCCGAGGTCGCTATTGGCCCAATGATCGAAAAAGCACATTTTGAGAAAGTAATATCACATCTCAATACTGCAAAAACGGAGGGTGCTCGTTTGATCGCAGGTGGACGTATCCACGATGAACTCGGTAGTGGCTGGTATATTGAGCCTACCATCTTTGACAATGTCAGCCCAGACATGACGCTGTTTAAAGAAGAGGTTTTTGGCCCACTTTTAGCTGTCACTAGTTTTGAAACCGAAGAGGAAGCTATTCAGCTCGCCAATCAGAGTAATTACGGTCTTGCCGCTTCCTTCTATACACAAAACATCCATCGCGCATTCCGCGTGGCATCCGCTATTAAAGCTGGTACCGTCTCGATTAATGGTTTCTCTGAAGGCAACATTACGACACCTTTTGGTGGTTATAAACAATCTGGCTTCGGTGGTCGTGACAATGGCTTAGAGGCGTTGTCCCAGTATACCCAAACCAAAACTATCTGGTTGGTGAACTAAAAACTGACATTGTCCGCTATCCACGCCCAAGTCAGCATAACCAAAAACATTACAAGGAAGTAAAGTTATGGAAAATATCATCAATACTATCGTCGGGTATATTTGGAGTGACGCCCTAGTCTATCTTGCGTTAGGTGTCGGCATATATTTTACGATTATGACTCGTGCTGTACAAATCCGTTATTTCAAAGAAATGATTAGGCTGTTGTTCGACAAACAAAGCTCATCAGCTGGGATTAGCTCCTTCCAAGCTTTCTGTATGGCGCTATCAGGACGTATTGGTGTGGGTAATATTGCTGGGGTTGCAACAGCCATTGCAGCAGGTGGCCCTGGGGCAGTATTTTGGATGATTGTCATGGGTGTGTTAGGTGGTGCTAGCGCTTTTATTGAGTCTACCTTAGCGCAGGTATACAAACATAAGGTCGGTGATCAATATCGTGGCGGCTCCCCGTTCTATATTGAAAGAGGATTGAAGCTAAAACCTTTTGCTATCATCGTCGCTATCGTGACCTGTCTATCTTACGGCGTGTTAGTGCCTGGCGTTCAGGCCAATACCATTGCGGACTCTTTTAATACAGCATTTAATATACCGCCCGTTGTAACAGGGATTATCCTAGTCGTACTCTTAGGTATCATTATATTTGGCGGTGTAAAGCGTATTGCTAATTTTGCAGGAAAAGTCGTACCTGTCATGGCAATCGGTTATATCCTCATGATGGTAATTGTATTGGCATTTAACGCTCAAAATATCCCTGCAATGTTTGCACTTATCTTTAAAAGCGCTTTTGGTATGGATGCAGTGTTTGGTGGTATGGTTGGGACCGCAATCTCTTGGGGCGTACGCCGTGCTGTTTTCTCAAACGTTGCGGGTGCTGGTGAGGCGACCTTTAGCTCAGCGGCAGCCGAAGTATCACATCCTGCCAAACAAGGCTTAGTGCAAAGCTTCTCTATCTACATCGATACGGTGCTTGTCTGTACGGCAACAGCACTAATGATTCTATCAACTGGCATGTATAACGTAGTGACCCCTGAAGGTATAACCCTAGTTAATAATATGCCTGGTGTTGAAGCTGGTACGGCATTTACCCAAGCGGCTGTCTCTACTGTCTTTAGCCAGTATGGAAGTGGTTTTGTTGCGATTGCTATCTTTTTATTCGCCTTCACCTGCTTGGTTGCTTATTACTATATTGCCGAAACTACGTTGGTCTATTTGGACAATAAACTGCGCTACCCCATTCTCAAGCATGTACTCAAACTGGTCTTTTTAATCGTTTGTTTCACTGGTAGTGTCCAGTCAATCGGTATGATGTGGGCGTTAGGTGATATAGGGTTTGGCAGTATGTGCTACTTAAATTTCATTGCCATTTTACTTCTAAGTAAAGTTGCTCTAAAAGTTCTAAAAGACTACGACGAGCAGATGAAATTAGGTATAAACCCTGTCTTTGACCCTAGAAAGGCTGGAGTGGATAATGCGGACTTTTGGATAGAATATAGCAATGAGCATGGTCATAAAAAATCGCTTTAATAATAGTGCATTAGAGGTCTGCTAATATCTACTAGTAAAAAAGTTGTTATCAACATCAAGCAGGCCTCACCTATTTATGTTAAATTGCAAAAAACCATAAGGATATTACGTATAAGATAACCATAGTATTGTATCCATTCATTTGATAGGAAGGTTGAAGATGACACTAGATAACAACGTACTACGTAGACGCACCAGCTTATTGGGTTCATTATTAGGTGATGCTATTTCTCGCCAATCTGGTGAGCAGACGCTAGATACGATTGAGACGCTGCGCAAAGGCTTTATTCAACAGCGTCGTGAGCCGAATGAGGCACATAAACAGCAGCTTATCGATTTTATTGCTTCTTTGGACAATCAAACCTTAAAAAACGTCATACGCGGCTTTTCTATCTATTTTTTCCTAGCCAATCTAAGCGAAGAGAACTATTTGCGTGAGCAGCGTCATGAGCTGCGTATGCAATCTGAGCAAAGCTGGGAAGGATCATTTCGTCGTACCTTACTTGAGTGTCGTGAACGCAATATCGAGCCTGCTCAAATGCAAGAGCTGATTGATCAGCTAAAGTTTACACCTGTATTTACGGCGCATCCTACCGAAGCGCGTCGCCGTACAACGATGAATATCTTACAAAGTCTATTCACGCATAGCGACGCTTTAAACAACGTGTCTGAAAACAGCTTTGCTTATGAGCAAGCCAAAGAGCAAACGGCGCAAACGATTGACTTGTTATGGTCGTCTGACGAAGTACGCACTCGTAAGCCATTGGTATATGATGAGATTAACAATGGCTTGCATTACTTTAATGCCAGTTTGTTCAATGCCATTCCTAAAGTGTATCGTAATATCAAAAAAGCCATTGTCGATATCTATCCAGAGCTCACAGACTATCCACTGCCTGCGTTTATGAGCTTTGGTTCTTGGATTGGTGGCGATAGAGATGGCAATCCTTTTGTGACTTTTGAGACCACAGAGCGTGCCGTGTTGATGCATGCTGATACCGTGCTGCGTCACTACCAAGTATTGATCAAAAAACTGCGCCGACAGCTTATTCATAGCGACACTATCGTGACGGTATCTTCTGACGTATATAACAAAATAAAAAGCTACGATGAGCTCGATCAGCGGGTATTTGACTATAACCTCGATGACTATCGCAATGAGCCATATCGTCGACTACTCTCTATTATTCTGACTAAAGTCAAAGCCACCAATCGCCGCATTCAAAGCAAAGGCACGGATATCGAGGCCGAAAAAGATGCGTATACCAACCCAGAAGAATTACTAGAAGACCTACGCATTATCCGTCATAGCGTGAATACTCATGACACAGCACATGCAGATGGGTTATTACTCGATGTGATTCGTCTGGTCAAAACCTGTGGTTTCCATCTAGCTGCGCTCGATATCCGTCAGGAATCGTCTTATCATGGCGAAGTCATTGCTGATATTTTTGCCAGTGCCTCTAACCTGCCAGATTATCAAACGCTCAATGAAGTAGAGCGTCGAGAGTGGCTAACACGCTTGCTAGAAAAACCGGGCACACCACTCATCTATACTGACAACCTAGCAGACAAAACACGCGAGCAGTTGGCACTGATGAATTCAGTTGCCACCCTACGCAAACTGGTTGGCCAAGACACCTTTGGCAGTTACGTCATTTCAATGACTAATAATGCCAGTCAGCTACTAGAAGTATTGCTGCTCATGCGGTTTGCAGGCTTATGCAGAATTGATGACGAAGGTCAGTTGTCTGCTGACCTACCTGTCGCACCGTTGTTTGAGACCATCGAAGATCTCAAAAATATCGATAAAATCTTGCCTGCCGTGCTAGACAATCCGCTGTATCGTGGACTGCTACAGAACACGGACAACACGCAAGAGATTATGCTAGGTTATTCAGACTCATCAAAAGACGGCGGTATTATCACCTCTGCATGGCAGCTTTATAGTGCACAGCAAACCATTAATAACATTGCTGAGCAATATGGTATAAAAACACGCTTGTTCCATGGTCGAGGCGGCTCTGTGAGCCGTGGTGGTGGATCAACACACAAAGCCATTGCTGCACAGCCGGCAGGCACGCTGCATGGGCAGATTAAAGTAACCGAACAAGGCGAAGTGCTCTATGCCAAGTATGCCAATACAGATACCGCTGTGTTTGAGCTGACCATGGCTATTACAGGTACACTCAAAGCCTGCTCTACAAGGTTTGTGGTACAACCGACTGAGTTGCCAGAGTATGAAGCGCTGTTTGCACGCTTAGCAGATGCAGGTGAACAACGTTATCGAGAGCTGACCGATCATACCGAAGGGTTTTATAAATTCTACTCCGAGGTCACCCCAGTACAAGAAATATCTCTGTTAAACATTGGCTCACGTCCTGCCCATCGCAAAAAAGGCCTGCCAAGTAAGACCACCTTGCGAGCGATTCCTTGGGTATTTGGCTGGTCACTGGCACGCTTTACCTTACCTGCTTGGTATGGCGTCGGTAGTGCGCTAGATAGTGTCAAAAAAGACGAAGCATTGATGAAAGAGATGAATCAGCATTGGCCTTTCTTTAGCGTATTTACCAGTAATATCGAGATGGCCTTTACCAAAGCCAATATGAATATCGCTGAGGCTTATAGCCAACTGTGTGATGATGAGCCGTTACGCGAAAAAATCATGACATCGGTCACCGATGAATACGCGCTGACCAATTCAGGATTAAACTCTCTGCTTGAGCAAGACTCTTTATTGTCCAATCAGCAAAACCTTGCCTCATCCCTGCAATGGCGAGACGCTTATCTAGATCCTATTAACTATATCCAGATTGAGCTGTTAAAGCGTGCCAGACAACAGGACACCCCAAACGATTCGGCACATGGCGACCTTAATGTAGAAGATCCATTAATCCGTAGTATCAATGCGCTAGCTGCAGGGTTACGAAATACTGGTTAAGGTAGCTTTTCGATAATTAGCTTTCGGATAAATAAAAAGCTTATACCAATTGTCGCAAATATTAAGGCTTCGTTCGCGAAGCCTTAATATTATTCAAAACCCTTCAAAAAATATCTCGCCAGATATCAATCGCAGTTTAGTACTGCGTTTATTGATATTGCCTATTAAGTGATTCGTAATTCATTGTTTGAATAACCGATCCGAACAAGATATCGTAAAATATATTTTTACTTCATGTATATGTAGGGTCTGCTCCAATGGAAACGCCTCAAGCAACACCATCTCTAGACATTGCCGTAGCAACTGACAATCAAATAGAATCCGTTGCGCTCATTGACCGCGCTATTCAAATACGCTGGAATGATGGTATTGACAGTACGTATCACTATATCTGGCTGCGTGATAACTGCCCATCGGCTTTTCATCCGCACACTGGCGAGCGTAGCTTTGATTTGCTGAGTGTCTCAAAAGATATTCATCCACTCTCTGTCTCTTTTTATGATACAACGCTGACAATTGAATGGTCAGAACAGGCGCATATCAGCCACTTTGAACAAAGCTGGTTACGTGAGTCTGGGTATTCTAGTGCGTTGGCCAAGGATCATAGCAGTCCTTATGAAAGCTGGGATGGCACGTTTATTGACCACATTCCGATGTATGACCAACAGAGCATCATGAACAGTGAAAGCGCTTTATATGAGTGGATGAGTGCGCTAGATAAATATGGGCTTACTATTATTGATAATATGCCAGATGACTCTGATGCTGGCGTACAGACCGCTATGCGAGTCGATTATTTACGGCAGACCAATTTTGGCATGACCTTTGATGTGATATCAGAGAAGTCGCCGATTAATTTAGCTTATACCTCGCTCTCATTACCTTTGCATACCGACTTGCCAAATCAGGAGTTACCTCCAGGCTATCAATTTTTGCATTTTTTGAGTAATGAAAGCATAGGCGGCGAATCTACTTTCGTAGACGGATTAAAGGTGTTAGAAGGGTTACGAGAAGAACAGCCTGAGTATTTTCGCTTGCTGGCCGAATATGCCATCCCCTTTCGTTTTCATGACACTGCCCATGATATCCGTGAGCACCACCCTGTCATCAATCTAGACAACTTTGGCAATATTGTAGAAATCAAATACAACGCCCATCTTGCAGATGTTTTCGATTTGCCAAGTGACGTTATGTACGACTACTACCTTGCTTATCGAGAGCTAATGGCCCGACTAAAAGACAGTCGCTATAAGATTGAATTAAAATTAGCAGCGGGTCAAATGGTCGTTTTTGATAACCGCCGAGTCCTGCATGGGCGTAACGCATTTGATGAAAACGTCGGTGAACGTCGTCTCAAAGGCTGTTATGTTGACCGCTCAGAATTTAAAAGCCGTTTACGAACGCTTAAAAAGCAACTGGCTTAACACGACCTGCAAGCTAGCTAAAGCATGGAGCATTAAGCCCACAAAAAAAGCCCCATTACTCTTCTCTAAACATGAGAGAAGAATAATGGGGCTTAATGTTAGTCACTTACTGATTTATAGCTGTTAATATAATTTTATAGCGCTAATAGCAGCTCTAATAACTGGATTCACGATATAAGGTTTTATGTGCTTCTATCTTAAAATCTGCAGCGCTGACAGCAGGCGTAAGACCATATGTACTGTACTTAGCTTGTATGATCTTTTCTTCCTCACGAAACAGCACATTTTGCGCTTCTTGCTTGAAGTCATGATAGCTAATGGCGGTGTCATCTTCATGACCGTCAATAACTATAGGTCTGCTAGGTTGATTTTGGCTATTCGAATGCTGTTGTACAGTCTGATTAGCATTAGCTTCTTTAGTAATATTGCTGACTGTTAAACCGTTATTAGTCGTCGACGCTTGAGATAGCGTGGAAGAGATACGGTTAGACATATAGAAGGCAGATATTAGAACAATACAGATGACACTGATAATAGCAAAAACAAGACTACGTGGTCTGATGCTTTTTGGCTCGATATCATTATTCACGTTTTCTGATTCATTCATAGTTGCGTACCGTATAATTCATATCATCAATGGCACATAACCGCGCCTTTTACATAATGATACGAATTTTATATTGTGTTGCAACAATTTCTAGTACGAACGCCTCGAATAAATTGATAGACGGTTATCTAACTGTCTGAAATGGTATAAAACGTAAACCATTTAATCATTGGTTTCGCGGTATAAGGTGGTCTGTGACTCTTGTCTAAAGTCCTCATAAGTTATCGCAGCTTCCTCAGTAGCTATAACAGTGGCATCATTTTCTGGTGTAGGATCTTCAGAAGTTGACTCTGATTCATTAGCAGCTGGTGTGTCTGGTTTACTATTATCTGAAGTGTTTTGCTGAGTAGTGGCTGGTTGCGTACTTTTAGAGTCAACGCTAGCCGTAGTTGTTTGACTGTCTGTAGACAGTGCTGGCTCAGCACTAACAGCTGGTGTACTGTCTGTCTCTATATTACCGTCAGTGCTGTTGTCTATACTATCAACCACCGAAGTAGATAAGACTCCTGAAAAAACGAGTATTAATATAATAGCAATCAATACTACTGAACCAATTACCATAGCCATCATGATTGGTTTCTTGCTTTTGATCACTTTATTGTTTATGACTGGCTTTTCGATAACTGATTCAGACACATTCTCAATTTTCAAAGGGATGTTTAAAGAATCATCATCTGATATTTCATTTATGTTAGATTCACTATGGTCAACCGTAGAGTGCGACTCTGTTTGATTGCTACTATCTATATTGTTGCGATCTATATATTCTGAGGCTTCTGTATCTGAACTGACATCATTGACATCAATACTAATACTGTCGCTATCGTTAGCGATATTCAGCACATTATTTTCAGATATATTTTCAAATACTACATTTGTATCTGAAGCTTCAGAGGTAGTGTTTGCTGCTGTAACATTTTCTGTTTCTAGCAATAACTCTTGCTCACTGCTTTGATCTTCAAACAGTTGCAACTCTTCTGTGCTCAAGGGTTCGAAAGCGGCAAGGTTCTTTGCACTTTCTAGTGTTTCAAATTCAGCCTGATCGTTCTCTTCGGAGCCATGGACTCGATTGATAAAGCGTTCGTAGATGTCATTGTTATTACGCTTACGCGATTTTTGGTCAATAATTCTAGCCAATTTTTCATCAAAATCGGTGCCAGCGTCTTTTTTTTCGTCGCTCATAGAATAATACCAAACCAGTTTTTCTACTGGTGTTAAATGATTGCTAGAATGAATTTTCTTACTATATTGTAACAGTGTTATTAGCCAACAATATAGTTGCTCGACCTATTATCTTCAAGCACAATTTATGGGATAGCGCTAATATTGATAAGAACTATTCTAAATAATATGATAAACCAATCTTAAGAACTGTTCTATGTAGAGATAGCATAGACTATGACAGGCTCAATAGTATGGATTTAAAACAGCTTAATGCGTTTATCGCGGTTGCAGATTTGCGCAGCTTTAGCGCTGCCGCCACCAAGACAGGACTGTCACAGCCGAGCCTGAGTCGCTTGCTAAAACAGTTAGAGACTGACATGGGCGTGGTGCTTATTGATCGCTACCACAGACCACTACATCTGACAGAAGCGGGCAGTTTTTTCTACGATAAAATAAGCACCATACTGACCGAGATTGATACGGTGACCAGTATGACTCAGCGTCTATCAGCACCCAGCAGCGTTTTAAATATAGGTTTTGTGCCCTCAGTGCTATATGGCCTGTTGCCTGAAATCATTGCCACGCTTAAACAGTTCAGCCCTGATATCGATGTTAATTTAAAAGACATTAGCTCATATCAACAAATGGATGCCCTCAAGTCTGGTGAGATTGATGTTGGTTTTGGCCGATTTGCACACCAAGATCCATGGATTCAGCAGATTCTGCTACGTCATGAACGCTACGTGGTGGCATTACCAAAATCACACCCGCTTGCCAATGTACGTAAGCAACGCTTGATAGACCTAGCGAACAATCGCTTAATTTTATATCATCAAACACATTTGCCAGTCTCGTCCACGGTGACGACAGAAATAGCGACCCAAGCAAACGACAAGCTTTCTACAAGCAGAGTCAACCGTGCTGTTACTCACGAAGCAGCATCTAGCGAGCCTATTACTGAGCCTTTATTACATCTTTTTGCCCAGTATGGCATCTCACCTTTTATGACCACGACAGTCAGTGATTTGCAGGTAGCATTGGGACTGGTCGCGGCAGGAGAAGGTATTACATTGGTGCCTGCCAGCTTGCAAACCGTACGTACGGAACAGATCAGCTACCAACGTTTGGTTCATGAAAATGTCACCTCCCCTATTTATTTACACACCCTCAAAGACTTTGTACATCCCAAAATACCTGACTTGCTCACAGCCATTTATCACGTCTACGAACAGCGCGGCATTACTTATCGGCAGCAAAATTTTGTGTCACAGGCCTAAATGGGCAGATATCCGATGAATATTGTGTTATAAAGAACCGCCAAAAATAATTCATTTTAAATATTGATATTATTTTACAAGTATGCTAACCAATAAGAATAGCAATGCAAACAAATAGTAATAATAACTAGAATAATCATTCTCCTAGACAGTGTTGGTGTGATAAAGTCGATACGATGTAAATCGTTTTATATTTAGACGGTTTATAGGACGTTCTTTCATGATCATTGGCAAGCTGACACAGGTAAGTGATAATTTGCTGTTTTAACCATTTCGAGGTATTCATGTCCACACAACAACTCAACAACCCAAGTGCCCCTGACGATAGCGTTGCCTCGCAACAAGAGGGCTTTAGCTGGCGCATCTTTGGCCCAGGTATTTTGATGGCGACTGCTGCCATTGGTGGTTCGCATTTGATTTCGTCAACACAGGCCGGTGCTATCTATGGCTGGCAACTGGCCATTATGATTGTATTGGCCAACGTGTTTAAGTATCCGTTTTTTCGCTTCGCAACTGACTACGTCTACGATACTGGCGAGAGTTTGATTGCAGGCTATGCCAAACGCTCAAAGGTATATCTTTGGGTATATTTTATTCTTTCTATCTTGTCAGCGGTTATTAGTACGGGTGCGGTTTCACTTATTGCTGCCGTAATCTTGGGCTTTATGTTGCCAGCCTCACTTGGTCTGTCGACAATGGCGTTATCTCTCATTATCGTCGCAGTCTCTTGGTTCTTTTTGATTGCAGGGCATTATAAGTTGCTCGATGGTGTGACTAAGTGGATTATGATTGCGCTTACCACGGCTACTGTTGCTGCAGTTATCATTGCTGCTGGCAAGCCAACCGTTATGGCAGTAGATTTTGTGGCGGCCTCTCCTTGGAACCTGGCCACGTTGGGCTTCATCGTAGCACTCATGGGCTGGATGCCTGCACCGCTAGAGTTTGCTGCAATTACCTCTATGTGGACCTCTGCCAAAGTCAAAGCGGATCACACCACGCATAGCCAAGGCTTGTTAGATTTTAACGTTGGCTATGCAGTATCAGCGATATTGGCGTTGTTCTTCTTATCGTTAGGTGTGTTTGTCCAGTACGGATCAGGACAAGAGATTGAGTTGGTCGGCGGTGCTTATATCAACCAGTTAATCAATATGTATACCGCAACCATTGGTGAATGGTCGAGATTGCTGGTCGCTTTCGTCGCCTTTATGTGTATGTTTGGCACGACCATTACCTGTGCTGATGGTTATGGACGTGCTAATGCTGAATGCTGGCGCTTGCTAAAAGGTGAAAGCGAAATCAATAAAAAGCAGATCGCTTTTTGGACGACCTATGCCATCGGTGGTGGTCTAGTGATTATCACTTTCTTCACAGGACAACTAGGCGCTATGCTTAAGTTTGCCATGATATCGGCGTTCGTCTCTGCGCCTATTTTTGGTTGGTTAAACTACTCATTGGTTAAAAAGCATAAGAAACTGTCAGCAGGTATGAATGCTTTGTCTATCGCAGGCTTAATATTCTTGGCAGGCTTCGCGTTATTGTTCTTAGCCAATATGGCAGGTCTATTTGCTTAAGCTTTTTGCTTAATTTAAAACTCAGCACTTAACAATCTTATTTAAGCGGAACATAAGCCCTAATAGCCTAGCTGTTGGGGCTTTTTGATGAGTGTAATTATATCAATAAGGCAAGGCAGCCTTAGTAATTGTAACTAAATGTAAAAAATAGAAGATTCTAAAAGCTGTGATTTTAAGCAATATGAATACTTATCATAAGAAATTACCAATAAATGCATAATGCTATTTGAATTATGAATAATATTAAAAAAACTACATTTATTTATTATTAAAATTAAATATTAATTGAGAACTCAAACTTTTCAGGCATGAATAATTGAGTATAATCAGCTACAACAATTAGAATATTTTCCCTCCATGTAAGGACAGTCACATGATTTCATCTTCAGCAGGCGCGCGCTTTCGCAGTGCCCTCACTCAAAAAAACGATAATAACCAACCATTACAGATTGCAGGCGCTATCAATGCCTATACAGCGATGATGGCGACCCAAGTTGGTCACCAAGCGTTGTATCTCTCTGGTGCTGGCGTGGCCAATGCGTCATTTGGTTTACCTGATCTAGGCATGACCAGCCTTGATAACGTACTAGAAGATGCACGCCGTATCACCGATGCCGTTGATACACCATTATTGGTTGATATCGATACGGGCTTTGGTGGCGCGTTTAACATCGCTCAAACCATAAGAAAGATGGAAAAAGCAGGCGTCGCGGCGGTACATATCGAAGACCAAGTGGCACAAAAACGTTGTGGCCATCGCCCTAACAAGGAAATTGTTAGTATCTCAGAGATGGTTGATCGTCTAAAAGCGGCATTGGATGCCAAGACTGACCCTGACTTTGTAGTGATGGCTCGTACAGACGCCTTATCGGTAGAAGGTTTGGACGCTGCTGTGGAACGTGCCGTCGCATTTCAAGAAGCGGGTGCAGATATGATCTTTGCAGAAGCGCTGACCGATATCGAGATGTATCGTAAGTTCACTGATGTACTCGATATTCCAGTACTGGCAAACATGACAGAGTTTGGTCAGACAGATCTATATACCACTGACCAGTTGTATAGTGTGGGTGTCGAGATGGTGCTATATCCACTATCCGCTTTCCGCGCTATGAACAAAGCAGCATTGAACGTTTATCAGCACTTATTAGATGATGGCACGCAAGACAAAGTCGTCGATACTATGCAGACCCGTATGGAGCTCTATGATTTCTTGAACTATCATGAGTTTGAGCAGACACTAGACAAGCTATTTGCTGATAATAAGTAGTTAACGACTAATAATTACCAATTAGCAACGCCGAAACGATAAACCACCTCTGTGTGCTTTATCGTTTCAAAATCCGTCTTTATTTACCTTTAGGTTATTTATGCCATTTTCTACTGCTCATACGGTTGTCAAATCCTCACTACTTAGTAGCACGCTTGCGGCGCTGTTATTCATGACAGGCTGTGATAAAACACCAGAAAACGTCGACGATACTACCAGTGATACGAGCGAGACTGTGGTTAGCGAAAGCGAAGCTGCACCTTCAGAGACTGATGCTCAAAATGACTTGATCATGACGACGATTACATTAGATACCGTCAACAGCCTATTGTTTGCACCAATCATCAATAGCGGCGCGCTCAGTGAAGAGCAAGTCAGCTGCCTTGAGTCACGCGACAAAGATTTGGGTAAAACGGAAGTCGATCGTTTTTATAAGAGTCAGTTTACCGATGCAGAGTTAAAAGAGTTGGATGGCTTTTATACGTCGGATGTGGGTAAAAAATTACTTGCTTTTGGCAATGAGCAACTACGCGTCATGAATGGCGAAGAAGTAGCAACGCCAATGGCTGACCCTACTCCAGAAGAAATGACTGAGATTCAGACATTTATGGAGTCACCACTGGGTGCCAAGTATATGAAGATCAACAATGCTGAAGGCGAAGGCAGCGCGATGGAAGTCTTAAATGGCCCTATTGAAGCTGAATTTGATCGTTGTAAGGTCGATTTAGACGGTCCACAGCCTGAGCAGCCTGCATAACGCTAAACTAGCGCTATAGTCATTAACCAATAAATTTATTATCAGAAACATCATTTTTACTCAAAAAAGCTACCAACAAAAGGAATGTAAACATGGCAGCACAAAAAGAACTTTCAGGCGCAGGTCTACGTGGACAAGTCGCTGGTAAAACCTCTCTATCTACCGTTGGCAAATCAGGCTCTGGTCTGACCTATCGCGGTTATGATGTATCAGAGCTGGCAGATAAATGTATTTTTGAAGAAGTGGCTTATTTGCTGTTATACGGCAACTTACCTACTCAAAGCGAGCTTGATGCCTATCAAGCCAAACTAAAAAGCTTACGCGGCCTACCACAAGCGTTAAAAGACGTGCTTGAACGTATCCCAGCTGATGCGCATCCAATGGACGTGCTACGTACTGGCTGCTCCATGCTTGGCAACCTTGAGACCGAAACTGATTTTGCTCAGCAAAACGATCAAACTGACCGTATGCTGGCGGCCTTCCCATCGATTATCAATTATTGGTATCGCTTTACCCACGACAATGTACGTATCGAGACCGATACAGATGATGCCACGATTGGCGGACATTTCTTACATTTGCTCAAAGGCGAAAAACCAAACGAGCTACACGAAAAAGTAATGAACGTCTCGCTTATCCTTTATGCAGAGCATGAGTTTAACGCGTCGACCTTTACCGCTCGTGTGTGTGCATCTACCTTATCTGACATTCATTCTTGTATCACTGGTGCAATCGGTTCACTACGCGGTCCATTGCATGGCGGAGCAAATGAAGCGGCGATGGATATGATTGAAGGCTTTAGCTCACCTGATGAAGCTGAAGAAGAGATGATGGGTATGCTGGCTCGTAAAGACAAAATCATGGGCTTTGGTCATGCGATCTATAGCGAGTCAGATCCACGTAACGTGGTGATTAAAGGCTGGGCTGAGAAGCTAGCCGCTGACGTTGGTGACGAAGTGTTATATCCAGTATCAGTACGCTGTGAAGAAGTGATGTGGCGCGAGAAGAAACTGTTCTGTAATGCTGACTTTTTCCATGCTTCTGCTTATCACTTTATGGGTATCCCAACCAAACTGTTCACCCCTATCTTTGTCTGCTCACGCTTGACTGGTTGGGCAGCCCACGTGTTTGAACAACGTGCCAATAACCGTATCATTCGCCCAAGTGCAGAATATACCGGTGAAGAGTTGCGTCCAGTGCCAGATATGAGTGCTCGTTAAACGGCTGTTATTTAGCAATTATTAAGATGATTTGTGCTAAGTAATCTTATCAGCTAGCGGCAGTACTAGCTGATATAGGTATGATGATTGAGCCTTGCTATGAGTTTTTCAGGTTTAATCGTCATACGCTTATTACCCTTTATATAAACCATACCTTTTTAATATCGCTTCTTTAGCAAAGCCTACAAAAGCAAACGATGATTTTGCTAAAGGAATGAATTTTTACCTAATATCCACGCTTAACTACTTATTATAATTAGCCAACAGCCAAAGGTGACTTATGGACAACGCCCTAGTACAACCAATGAACGAACAATTCAAGAAGCCACTTCCCGGTACTGACCTTTATTACTTTGACACCCGCGAGGCCGTCGAGAGTATCGAAGCTGGCGCGTACGACAAGCTACCATTTTGCTCAAAAGTATTGTGTGAAAACCTAGTACGCCGTTGCCCACCAGAAGAGCTAACCGATGCGCTAAAACAGCATATCGAAGGCAAACAAGATCTAGATTTTCCTTGGTACCCTGCCCGCGTCGTTTGTCATGATATCTTGGGTCAGACCGCGTTTGTTGATTTGGCAGGTTTGCGTGATGCTATCGCTGAGCAAGGCGGTGATCCTTCTAAGGTAAACCCTATCGTGCCAACTCAGCTTATCGTTGACCATTCATTGGCCGTTGAGCATGCAGGCTTCGAAGACGACGCGTTTGAGAAGAACCGTGCGATTGAAGAGCGCCGCAACGATGACCGCTTTCACTTTATCAACTGGTGTCAGTATGCCTTTGACAATGTGAATGTCGTACCACCTGGTAACGGCATTATGCATCAGATTAACCTAGAAAAAATGTCACCTGTCGTACAGGTCGTGCACAATAAATCCGGTGAAGAAGTCGCGTTTGCCGATACGCTAGTTGGTACTGATAGCCATACGCCGATGGTCGATGCACTAGGTGTGATCTCAATCGGTGTGGGCGGTCTAGAAGCCGAAAGCGTGATGCTAGGCAACCCGTCGTATATGCGCCTACCTGATTACGTTGGTGTTAAATTAACGGGAAAATTGCAAAAAGGCATCACTGGTACGGATCTCGTACTGGCGATGACTGAGTTCTTACGCGACGCAGGTGTGGTCTCTACCTATATCGAATTCTTCGGTGACGGTGCACGTCAGCTAAGTGTCGGTGACCGCGCTTCTATCTCAAATATGACACCTGAATATGGTGCCACTGCCGCGATGTTCTATATTGATGAGCAAACCACTGACTATCTACGCCTGACTGGTCGCTCTGAGGAACAGATTAAACTGGTTGAGCAGTATGCCAAGCAAACAGGACTATGGGCTGACGGTATGGAAAAAGCCGAATACGCACGCGTCCTTGAGTTTGATTTGTCATCAGTGGTACGTAATATGGCAGGCCCATCGCGCCCACATGCCCGTGTATCGACTACGGACTTGGTTGCCAAAGGTATTGCTCATGGCGCTGACGAAAAATTGCCTGAACCAAAAAACGGTCTCATGCCAGATGGCGCAGTGATTATCGCTGCTATTACCAGCTGTACCAATACTTCAAACCCACGCAACATGGTGGCCGCAGGCCTTGTCGCCCGTAACGCCAATGCTAAAGGCCTATTACGTAAACCTTGGGTGAAGTCATCCTTAGCACCTGGCTCAAAAACTGTCAAAATGTACTTAGAAGAAGCAGGCCTGATGCCAGAATTGCAAGAAATCGGTTTTGACGTAGTCGGCTTTGCCTGTACGACGTGTAATGGTATGAGCGGTGCGCTAGACCCTGATATCGAAAAAGAAATCATCGACAATGATTTGTTCACTACGGCAGTACTGTCTGGTAACCGTAACTTTGACGGTCGTATCCATCCGTATGCTAAGCAAGCATTTTTGGCATCACCGCCGCTTGTTATTGCGTACGCCATCGCCGGTAATATTCGCTTTGATATTGAAAAAGACTCATTGGGCAAAGACCAAGACGGCAATGACGTCTATCTAAAAGACATCTGGTTTGATGATGAAGAAGTGGATGCCATTGTTGCTGCTGCTGTTAAGCCTGAACAATTCAATGCCGTATATATCCCAATGTTTGATGAAGCCAAAAAAGACACAGGTAAAGCGTTAAGCCCATTATATGACTGGCGTGAAATGACGACCTATATTCGCCGTCCGCCGTACTGGGAAGGCAAAATGGCCAAGAAAAATAAACTGACAGGCCTACGTCCGCTTGCAGTCCTTGGTGATAACATCACAACCGATCATATGTCACCATCAAACGCCATTCTTGGTTCATCAGCAGCTGGCGAGTACTTAGATACTATGGGCTTGCCTGCTGAAGATTACAACTCATACGCGACCCATCGCGGCGACCATTTAACCGCGCAACGTGCCACCTTTGCCAACCCTAAGCTATTGAACGAAATGGTACGCGATGAAGATGGCGAAGTTGTCCAAGGCTCACTGGCGCGCGTCGAACCAGAAGGTCAAGTCATGCGCATGTGGGAAGCGATTGAGACCTACATGAACCGTGAGCAGCCGCTTATCATCATCGCAGGTGATGGCTATGGTCAAGGCTCAAGCCGTGACTGGGCTGCCAAAGGTGTGCGTCTCGCTGGCGTAGAAGCCGTCGTCGCTGAGGACTTTGAACGTATTCATCGTCAAAACTTAGTCGGTATGGGCGCGCTGCCTCTACAGTTCGAAGAAGGCGCTACTCGCCATACATTAAATATCGATGGTACGGAGACCTTTGATGTAACGGGCGAAGTCTCTGCTGGCGGGTTAATGACGTTGGTAATCCATCGTGCTGATGGTAGTACCACTGAGACGCCAATCATCTGCCGTTTAGATACTGCTGACGAAGTAAAAATGTACAACGCAGGCGGTATGCTACAACGCTTTGCTAAAGAGTTTATCGAAGGTACGCTCGATATTGTCTAAGGTTATCCTGTAGTTTTTAGTGTGATAAGCAGCAAAGTATAAAAATCGCCGATGTTGTATAACTTGTTTATATGACATCGGCTTTTATTTGCTAATGTTAAAGCCTTAGTTCAAAAAATGGTTTGCAAGCTACACACTGAGCTTTCTTACTTATATCTTAATGTTGAAAAATAGCTAAATGTTGAGTTTACTTAACCAATGGCGTAATATGTACTATATATTGTACAAGTTATGAAAAATGTCATGAAAGGAGTAAGCCATGAGAGTCGTTAGTTTTTCAGAAGCCAGAAAGCATTTAAAGTCCGTCCTAGACACGGTAAACGATGATGCCAATGCCACTATCGTGACCCGCCGTGACGCTGATGATGCCGTTGTGATGTCGCTAGACTATTACAATAGCCTGATGGAGACTGTCTATCTACTAAAATCTCCTGCCAATGCAGCGCACTTAGCGGACTCTATTGCCCAATATAAAGCTGGCAAGACTGTTACGCGTGAGCTAATAGATACGGTAGAAGATAGTGATAAAGGTGATGGTAGCAGCGATAATAATGAGCATACGTATAGCGATATTGAAAGTGCTTGAACTCAAAGACTGTAATCCATCCAAAGGAAAAGGGTCTAACAATGAGTGAACAACTAGCATGGACAGATGCTGCGTGGAAAGACTACCTATACTGGCAAACGCAAGACAAAAAAACACTCAAACGTATTAACAAACTCATCACCGAATGTAAGCGTAATCCGTTTGAAGGCATTGGCAAACCTGAACCCCTAAAAGAAAATCTATCTGGATTTTGGTCAAGACGCATCGATGACGCCAATCGGTTGGTATATGCCGTCGATGATAACTATCTGACGATTATCTCTTGTCGCTATCATTATTAACGAGCGCTCTTAGTCGTTCATACTTACTTGCTAATGACACCGCACCCAATCTTATAACAATATAAAAAGGACTTAATACAGTGGCTCAAACCAATACTCAATCAAAAGCCTCTTTCGCCCCGCAACTATCCGTTCCTGCTACCTATATGCGCGGTGGTACTTCAAAAGGCACTTTTTTTAAATTATCTGATTTACCTGAGCGCTGCCAAGTCGCTGGCGAATCACGTGATAACTTCCTATTACGTGTCATCGGCAGCCCAGATCCTTACGGCAAGCAGATTGATGGTTTGGGCAATGGTAGCTCTAGCACGTCAAAAACGGTTATTTTATCGGCCTCTTCTAGCTCAGATCACGATGTGAATTATCTATTCGGACAAGTTAATATTGCCAAGCCAATGATTGACTGGGCGGGTAACTGTGGTAACTTAACCGCAGCCGTTGGTGCCTGTGCCATTAATATGGGTTTGGTCGATGCCGACAAGAGTGCTAACAGCATCGATGACAATGCAGATAGCGGTATTTGTGAAGTACGCATTTGGCAAGAAAATATCGGTAAAACGATTATTGCGCATGTTCCAGTCTATAAAGATGCAAATCATAAAGTACAGGTTCAAGAGACGGGCGACTTTGAATTAGACGGTGTCACCTTCCCAGCGGCTGAAGTCAAAATTGAGTTTATCGATCCTGTAGATGCCACCAGCGACATGTTCCCTACTGGCAACTTGGTCGATGACTTCGATGTAACGGACTGCGGCCTAAATGTCGATAGCGTCAAAGCCACCTTTATTAGCGCAGGTATACCAACCATCTTTATGAAAGCGGAAGACTTGGGCTTTACGGGTACTGAGTTGCAAGGCGACATTAACAGTGATGACGCGCTACTTGCCAAGCTTGAAAAAATCCGCGCTACAGGCGGTGTGGCGATGGGACTATTCAAAGACGTAAGTGAAGCACAAACCAGCCAACACATTCCCAAACTCGCATGGGTTGGTAACGCACAGAGCTATACCGCCTCTAGTGGTAAATCGGTCGATGGAAGCGAGATTGACTTAGTCGTACGTGCCATGAGCATGGGGCAATTGCATCATGCCATGATGGGCACAGCAGCCGTCGCCATTGCTGCCGCGGCAACCACACAAGGTACACTGGTCAACCAAGCAGCTGGTTGCGGTCAATCTGAGCAGCAACTTAGCGAGGTACGTTTTGGTCATCCATCAGGGACATTGCTCGTCGGTGGAAAAACAGAACAAGTCGATGGAAGCTGGCAAGCCAAAAAAGTGTCGATGAGCCGCTCAGCAAGGCGTATTATGGTTGGTGAAGTTTTTGTGCCAGCGGATGCGTTTTAAGCGTAGTTATGGCTTATTTTAATTTACGATAGAGTTTTATGCCAACATCTCCCCAGCCACGCCGTGTGCAATTAGACAAAAAGCCTCCAGTCGAAAAGAAAGAACGGCGGGCGCTGCTGTGGGATATTCTAAAAAAACTGGCGGTATTTGCTAAACCTTATCGCCTGCTTATCATTGCTACCTTAGTGCTGACGGCCTTAGGCTCCTTTACCGCACAGGTCAATGCATTTGTACTACGTTATACCGTCGATACGTTAACCGAAATTGCTACGCTTACTGATCCATGGCAGGCTGGTTTACGTATGCTAGGGATTATCAGCGCGGTCCTCCTGACCAAAGAGATCCTGTCGATATTCATCTCTTTTGGTCAGCGTTTTTTTGGTGAAAAGATTCGTATCAACTTATCTCGCGACCTGTCTCAAAAAATCATTGAGCGCATCCTTACTTACCGCATGGCGTTTTATACCAGTAGTGAAAATGACAGTGGTAAATTGCAAACCCGTATCGATTACGGGGTTAGCAGTTTAACCAGCCTCGTGCAAAACTTCTTTATCGACATGCTACCGCTATTTGCCAATGCAATTGTGGCACTTATCATCATGTTTTCGACCAATTTTTGGGTTGGCATGGTCGGTCTTATTATCATACCCATTTACTTTTTTATCAGTCAAAAGCAAGCACGCCGTCTGCAAGGGTTTCGTCGGCAGATACGTGGGTTTCGAGAAGCAAAAAGCGGCTTGGTGATCTCTTTGATTAATTCGATCAGTGTGGTGAAATCCTTTGTCCGTGAGTCCATTGAGGCTGATAAGCACTTAGCCATTCAAAAAGAAATGACTGACAACCAGCTGCGCATTCGTAGTATTGGCTTTATTTATGATGCCATCAAAACCTTTATCGAGCAGATTGGTGTGGTGGTTATCATCCTTCTCACCGCTTATTTTGTGCTAAAAGGCGAGATGACCATTGGCATGATTTTGTTTCATGTCATGCTGTTTCAAAACGTCGCCGCCCCTATCCGTCAATTACACCGCATCTACGACCAGATTAATAATGCATTGACCTATGCCGAAGGTTTTTTCGATATTTTAGAAGACGACAAACAAGTCGAAAACATCGATGGTATCAGTAGCGAAAACCTAAAGGGTCATATCGAGCTTAAAAACGTTGATTTTACCTATCCTAATGGTACGCAAGCGCTAAAAAACGTCAGCTTTACTATCAAGCCTAATCGTATCACCGCGTTGGTTGGCCTTTCTGGCGCTGGCAAGAGCACGATCATCAATCTATTGGTCAAGTTTTACGCGCCAGACGCTGGTACGATATGCCTAGATGGGCATGATTTGGCTGACTGTGATACCCACGAATTGCGTCAGCGCATCGGCCTAGTACTACAGAGTAATCATATTTTTTCGGGTACGATTAGTGAAAATATCCGCTATGGCGATATGAATGCCAGCATTGAGGACATCATCGTGGCTGCAAAAAAAGCCTCTATCCACGAGCAGATTATAGGATTAGCTGATGGCTATGAGAGCACTGCCAAGTCCTTATCAGGCGGTCAACAGCAGCGTATTGCGCTGGCAAGGATGTTTTTAAAAGACCCGCCTATTGTGTTTTTGGACGAGCCGACAGCCAGCCTCGATGCCATTGCCAGCCAACAGGTCAAAAAAAGCCTTGATCTGATCAAAAAAGACCGTACCGTCATTATGGTCTCGCACAATATCGCTCAAATTATCGATGCCGATGATCTCGTGGTGATAGAAAATGGCGAAGTGGTTGAGACAGGTACACATGAAGTACTTTATGCCCAACGCGGCAAATACTTTGAAATCTTTAGCGCTATGTCTGATAGCCTAAACTTAGACAAAATCAGCCAGACCCTAAACGGTTAGGAATGGTTAATGCTTGCCTAAATCGTTATAATGCCAATCTTTTACTGCCTATTGCCAGAAGCTAGCCCACTATGACTTGTGAATTTTCTTTAAAAACCTTTGACGAGCTGACCTCAGTTGATCTTTATCATATTTTAAAGGCGCGCTCGCAAGTGTTTGTCGTCGAACAAAACTGTGCCTATCAAGATATGGATGAAGTGGATTTTGATTGCTTGCACCTAATCGCTCATCAAAATGCAGCATTGGTTGGCTATTGTCGTATCATTCCACCTGAGTTTAATAAGCTAAAATCCAATCTATCAGTAGCTGATCCTGCGATTAAGACCAACCACACCGCGATGCCAGCCATCGGTAGAGTGCTTGTACTATCAGAGCATAGAGGTGATGGTCTGGCACGGCAGATAATGAATCAGGCTATTGCACAGTGCCGCAAAAAGTATGGTAAAAAGCGCCCGATTATTATCTCGGCACAGGTTTACTTGCTTAGCTTTTACGAGTCGTTAGGTTTTGTACCTGAAGGCGAGCACTACCTCGAGGACAATATCGAGCATGTAAAAATGGTGCTATACGTTGCAAAGAAAAATAAAATCAAAAAAGAGAGCACAGACACCGCGTCAACCACGACCAAAGTTTTAAGTTTCCTGCTGTTTATCATGGCCGCTTTGTTTGTTTTAGGTCTGTTGTACTTAATGATTTAGATCGCTGCTAACGTCTTAATTTTTAACATAATTCAAATTGGTTGTTCCATATTGAGTATGCTACTTTTAAATAATGATTCCTTTAAAAGGATGGCTGAGCCAATCAGCTCAGTCTCAGTCAAGGAAGTAGCACACTCAGGATGAGGTAACAACCATGTCAAATACCAATTCAAATAAAAATGACGCGACGGTAGAGAGTAACGTCCGTCCAGAATATGACAATGAAATTCAAAAAATCGCCGATTACGTTCTCAACTATTCAATAGACAGGCAATCCCCAAACCCTACTGATGCATGGAATACCGCGCGCCACTGTCTGATGGACACGCTTGGCTGCGGTCTATTGGCGCTGCGCTTCCCTGAGTGCACCAAGCACTTGGGGCCTGATTGCCCCGATCAAATAACGCCGCATGGCGCTCGTGTCCCTGGCACCTCCTATAGACTAGACCCCATCAAGGCCGCTTTTGATATTGGCTGTATGGTGCGCTGGCTTGACTATAACGATACGTGGCTTGCCGCCGAATGGGGCCATCCTTCTGATAATCTGGGTGGTATCTTGGCGGTCGCCGACTATATTAGTCAAAAAAATATCAGCCAAGGACAAGCACCACTGACCATGAGAGCAGTGCTTGAAGCCATGATCATGGCGCATGAAATTCAAGGTGTACTGGCACTAGAAAACTCATTCAACCGTGTGGGGCTCGATCATGTGTTCTTGGTCAAGTTAGCATCAACAGCCGTCGTTGCAAAACTTTATCAGCTACCCCGTGAGCGCATCATGGCAGCAATCTCACAAGCCATCGTCGATGGTCAGGCACTACGCACCTATCGTCATGCACCCAATGCTGGTAGCCGAAAATCATGGGCGGCAGGTGATGCAACCAGTCGTGCGGTACGTCTGGTAGATATAACAGCTCGCGGTGAAATGGGCATCCCTAGCGCACTGACCGCACCGCAGTGGGGATTTTATGATGTGCTATTCAGCCATACCAATAAGGATCTAGCCACAAAGCCTGAAAGCGATCGTCGCTTTAAATTCCAGCGAGATTTTGGTAGTTATGTGATGGAAAACATCTTATTTAAAATAAGTTTTCCTGCTGAATTTCATGCGCAAACTGCCTGTGAAGCCGCGGTCATTTTGCACCCACATGTGAAAGGTAGAATCGACGATATCGACAAAATCGTTCTAATCACACATGACTCAGCGATTCGCATCATCTCAAAAGAAGGCACGCTTGACAATCCAGCAGATAGAGATCATTGCTTGCAGTATATGGTGGCTGTGCCGTTGTTGACAGGCGATCTGATGGCAGAGAACTACGAAGATGACTATCACGAACAGCATTTGTCAATCGATGAGCTACGCAGCAAGATGGTTGTAGAAGAAAACGCGCAGTATTCAAAAGACTATCATGACCCAAGCAAGCGCTCTATTGCCAATGCCATTCAAGTATTTTTTACAGATGGCAGCAGTACAGAAAAAGTGGCTGTTGAATATCCTATCGGGCATAAACGCCGCCGCGCTGAGGGCATCCCTGTACTGGAAGCCAAGTTCCGCGCCAGTCTGGCCACTCGTTTTATTGAAAGTCGCTGTCAGCAGATAATTGAGCTGTGTGATGATCAACAAAAACTAGAACAGACACCTGTTAATGAGTTTATGTCGCTGTTTGAAGCGTATTAGATTGATGGCTTACTAATACGCTAGCGTCAGTTTAACGACTACCAAGGTATTGACTCTCCAGCCCAATCGACAAAACTGCCTGTCTGGGTAGCAGTCATACCTGAGAGTACTTCCAATAAGCAATCCGCGCTATACGCTGGCGAGAACAGATGCTCTTCAGCGACATTGCCTTGAAACGGTGCGGACAGCTGAGTGTTGACAGTGCCTGGTTGCATAACTACCACGCATACATCTTTAAGTGATCTGCTCCATTCGATACTTAGGTTTTTCATGCCCATATTGAGCGCCGCCTTGCTCATTCTATAGCTATACCAGCCGCCTAGCTGATTGTCAGTGATGCTACCGACGCGGGCTGATACGGTCGCAAAAATAGCAGGATGATTGGCGCTGCGAGTAGCCTTGGCTAGCAACGGTTTGATGTGTTTGGCTATCAGCAAACTGGCTAGCGCATTGATTTGCATATTTTGCAAAAAGAACTCCGTTTCCATCTGTCGCAAGGCCTTTTCTGGCTGCGCTGTCTCTGTATGTAGTAATCCCACACAGTTGATTACCCAATCCACATGACCGACTGTCTGTTTGATGGTATCGGCAGCTTTTTTGATGCTGTCCTCATTACTGACGTTCATCGGCAGCCAATGCAGGTTTTCTGCTTCAATGTTTGGCTCATTTCGATGATAAGTCGCAAATACTTGTGTGCGATGGCTTTGATGAGATTGACTGTCCGTCTGACTCACAGTCGTTTTTTGTATTAGCTGCTGTATCATGGCTTGACCAATGCCGCCTGTTCCGCCGATGATAAGATAGGTTTTATTATTCATTTCGTTATTCATATGGCACCTTCCTTTTTTTTGATATATCTCTTTGATACGCTTTTTGACACGATTGGGTTTCATTTATTCATTTTGGCTGACTTTATAAGCGTTTACTATGATAAAAATAATACAAGTCATCCTCATTCTATATACGCTACAATAATCTATAACGATTAAAGCGCCTGTTTTTAGATTGCTATTTATTATATTGACGCCTTCATACGGATATTATCGCATTATGCTATCACCCCAAGATCAACTGACCGAGCTGGTACGTGCTTTAGAGACCGATCAGCACGTCTTTGCCACTGACCCGTTATTAATCACGGAAAAGCTACAGGGCGAGGACGGTACGCCTATTCAAAAGCTGCATCGACGGGCATCACGTATAGATAGTAACGGGGCGCTTGCGCGTGTGCTAGGCAAGATTGACGGCCGTATAAAAGGCATTATGATCGTTATGAGCGTGGTGTGGTGTATCTCAGGGTTTTTGGGGTTATTTACGCTATTGCAGTCTAATGTTGTGAACTTCTTTTATGTGTTGGTCTGTCTACTTGGTTTTCATACCATTATGCTTGGTGGCTGGCTTGCCATGACACTCATCAATCGAGATCAGCAATCGCCCAGTTGGTTTGCGAGCTTTGTCAGTCCAAGTTATCTCATACGCGGTAAGGACGATGTTACCAAGGCGGCTGTCGATCTGTATGAACGCCAGTTGCAGCACAGCGGTATGCGCTGGTATTTGGGCAGATTTAGTCATCAGTTGTGGCTTGCGACATTGACCGGTATGCTGCTTGCGATTATATTTTTGCTGGTTGTACGTCAGTATAGCTTTAGCTGGGAGTCAACATTACTCTCTGATCAGGCACTGGTGAGCTTGACTCAAGTATTAGGCTGGCTACCGAGTATGGTAGGATTTGGTGTGCCAGACAGTACAGCGATCGCACAGAGCAGGCTTGTCACCGAGGCGATGCCGCTGTCTGTTGCAAGGCAATGGGCAGGGTTACTGGTTGGTAGCTTGCTAATGTACGGCATTGTACCGCGCGCGATAGCATGGGCGTTCTGTGCATTGATGTTCCGCCGCAAAAAAATGCGTTTGGATATCAAACAGCCCTATTATCAAAAAATCCTAAACTTCTGGCAGCGGCACGTGGTGGATGCTGATGACTTTACAGAGGCGCCAGCCCCTATTGCCCCAAAAGCAACGGTCAGTGTTGGCAAAAAATTGGTTGCCCTGCTTGAGTACCCTGCAGATCAGGAAAAGTGGTGGCAGTCGGGTTTAGACAACAGCCATCATGATTTTGGACAATCAAGCGAGATTGAGGATTTTGGCATCGTTGATGACCGTGATGATATGGCACGGCTTAAAAACTATTTAGATGCGCATCCTGTACAGGTCTTACTTGGCATTCATAGCAACGCACTGCCCGACCGCGGTACGCTACGAAAAATCGATCAAATCGCTACTCACGCCAAAGATGGGCTTATTGTACAGCTGCTTAGCGATACCAACTCTGCGGCTAGCTTGACTGATGCACGTACCGATGATGAGCCATTAGACAAACAAGCAGTTCGCTATCAGCAATGGCAAACAGCGCTCTCTGCACGAAAAATTGGCTTGGTTGATATAGATGCTTAATACATTCTAACTAATTTTTAATCTATTACTTGCAATCTATTTTTCATATATGAACTTATCATTATGACTCGCATGATATACAATAAATAAATATTATAGATCTATAATCTCAGATAGGCTTAAAGACTTATTGATATAACAGTTGTTAAGATATATTTTGATAGCTGTGACGTTATATCAAGATGACAAGGATGTTTTATAGTGGCTAGGAGCCCAAGATGGCAGCAGACAATTCCCTTATGACCCTAGGTCAGTATGGTCAACTATTGGATGGTTACCGAGAGGCGTTAAACCAAAGTATCTTAACGGCTGCGCCAGAGTCGTGGCAGCCAATGCTGGCAAGCATTCTGCCCGCGTATTGGCAAGAGTGGCTGCTACCGCTGGCTGGCGGTCCATTTTTCTTGTTATTTTTGGCAGAATGGCTGTATCAGTCCAAACGCGGCAATAGTAAAAGCTTTAGTTGGCGCCGTGCGATGACCAATTTTAGTTTGGGCGGCTCTTATCTAGGGTTTGAATTGATTGTCCAAGCGCTTATCGTCATACCTATCTGCTTATGGTTATATCAATATAGCTTATTTACTATTGAGGTGACATGGCTTACCGCCATCCCTATATTCGTTGCGGTTGAGTTTAGCTATTACTGGTTCCATCGTGCGTCACACCGTATGAATTGGTTTTGGTCAGCGCATGTCGTGCACCATTCAGATGACCATATGAATCTGTCCACCGCCATGCGTCAAAGCCTGCTGTACTCAGTGACGGGTTGGTGGCTATTCTTTGTCCCGCTGATGATGTTGGGCGTACATCCTGTCTGGGTATTTTTCTTTTATGCGTTAGATTTGATTTATCAATTCTTTATCCATACCGAAACCGTGGGAAAATTTCCCAAATGGGTTGAGTATGTCTTTGATACCCCATCCAATCACCGCGCCCATCATGGCACCAATAACGAATATATTGACCAAAATTACGGCGGTGTTCTCATTATTTTTGATCGCTGGTTTGGGACTTACGTAGAAGAAGATACGGTCAATAACCCAGTCAAATATGGTGCGGTTGGCGAAACCAGTCATGACAATATTATTAGTCTGATATTTGGGGTCTTTTACCGTATGTGGCAGCGGTTTTTTCGTGCCAAAGGGTTCAAGAAAAAGCTAAAGGTACTGCTGCGTCCACCTAGTGCTGTCTAATATAGTCAATTCTCTATAAATTGGATACGGTGTCAGTCTCGCTTAGCCTACTACTTGTATTGCTTTCACTCGTCTTCCTTGTATCCAAAGTATATTGAACCGACTAGAGCCTGATTATAAATGCGTGGACTACGATTTATGATATGACAATACGCATTCATAACCGATACCCAATCAGATTTGTTTTACAATAAATGGCTACTATGTGTTTTTGCCATCAATAAATATAAGACGTTACTATGAATAATGACAATAAAAATAATCATGAGAATAATAAGCCTGCAGGTCTCTTTGCGGACAAGGCTTATGAGCCAACCCCTGATGTCTCAAGTATTCCTTCAGATAACACCTCAAAATCCACAGTAGCTCAGTCAATAGCTACTCAGGATAATCAACCTGTATCAACCGAAGCATCAGCAATGACAGCATCAATGGCAAGGGTAACAAAGAAAACCATTGCCACTGGTGAACCGCTTAAATTGGCGGTCGTCGGTCATACCAATACAGGCAAAACCTCTATACTGCGCACATTACTGCGTGACGTATATTTTGGTGAAGTCAAAAACGAAGCTGCAACTACACGTCACGTCGAGCAAGCACAGCTGACAGACAGCCGAACTGGTGAGGTGCTGGTAGCGCTATACGATACACCTGGTCTGGAAGATGCTTCAGGGCTTATGGATTGGCTAGAGGACAATACCGCCAGTCGCCGTGATGGTATTGAGCGCTTGCAACAGTTTTTGGCGGCGGATGTCGCTCAAGGTGCAGACAGTTATGACTTGCCCTATGATTATAGTCAAGAAGCCAAAGTCATTCGTCAGCTACTGACAAGTGATATGGCCATTTACGTGGTAGATGCTCGTGAGCCTGTATTGGGTAAATATAAAGACGAGCTATCGATTTTGTCTTGGGCTGCGATTCCTGTGATGCCTGTTTTTAATTTTACCGACAGTCAGAATGCCAATATCGACGACTGGAAAACGATGCTGGCAAGACGCAATCTGCATATCTCAACGCGTTTTGATTCGGTCGCGTTTGAGTTTGAGGATGAGATGCGCCTATGGAAAAACCTAGCCACCATGCTCACCCACTCTGAGATGCTTGAGCAGCTGATGCAAAGTCGAACGGAAGACTGGGCGCAGCTCTATGATGAGGCCAATATAATCATCGCTGATTTTTTATTGAATGTTGCTGCCTTTGTACGCGAGATCAATGAAGATGACGACCCACTTCCTGTACTACAGCAAATGCAAGAAGCGGTCAGGCAAAGTGAGCGTGCGATGCAGCACAATCTCCTGAACCTATATAAGTTTTATGACAACGCGGTTGCAGCAACACCGCTTGAACTACAAGCCTATCAACAAGACCCTTTTGACCCTGAACTTCTCAAGAGCTACGGCATTCGCACCACTTCTGGTGCAGCAGCTGGTGCGCTTCTAGGATTAGGTATCGATGCAGCAGCCCTAGGTACTACATTAGGATTGGGCGCCGCAATAGGTGGTATCGCAGGCGGGTTGCTATCGAATACCAGCAGTATTGCCGATAGGATTACTGGGGTAAAACGCTTATATATCGATCCTGCAACATTGACGCTATTAGCAACACGAGCACTAGACTTGCTTACGGCCTTACGTCATCGTGGTCATGCTGCTACAGATGCCACTCAGTTATTATATAAAGGCGAAAACAGCAGTCTTGGAACGTCGCTAACTAACGACATTAACCATGAAGATGAAGACAATAATCCAATTACTGTATGGCCAACTCATAAATTACCAAGTGAGCTCAAAAAAGCTCGAGGTAAACCGCAATGGTCGTCGCTTAGTAGCGGTAAGTCCGAACAAGCTCAGTTATTACGCACAGACATGGCATGGTCACTATCAGGTAAACTGCAGTCGTATAAGCGTGAGTCATAAATTACTAGCGAACTATCTATACACTTTATGCACTTAACAACTTACTCAATGCATCAGTACCACGTACATCTGTCTGTTGCAGATAGATTGGATACAGCGGGTACTTGGTAAAGCTTTGTTCGATATCCTGCAGCAGATGCTGCTGACGCTCAGCACGGCGTCGCCAAAACTCATCCGACTGGTTGGTTGATATCAATTGATTGATGACGATTGCTGCTGGCATGAGCTTACTATCTTCTAATTGCTCGATAGCGCGCTTGGTCTCAGCCAATGGTAAGACGTCAGCGGTCATCACCAATACAATCGCTGTTTGTGTACGGTCATGTAATAGCAATCCTGCTTGGCGGAACAATTGCTTGCGCTTTTCTAATACTGAGACAGCTTGCTCCCAGCGATCTGATTTTTTGGCTGCAAACGGATTGGCCACATCGTTCTTTTGCGTGCTCTGTTTTTGATTGTTTTTCTGATTGTGACTGTCCAAGTGTGTCGCCACCGAACGTAGTTTGGCCTGTCGTCGCTGCTGTGCAAGCAGCCCATCCGTCCATGCTCCCATCATTTCTGGTAACACCAATAATCGCAAAGTATGACCTGTCGGTGCGGTATCAAAGATGATGTGTTCATACCCATCATCTGCCGCTTCGACTAAATGGTGACACATGGATTCGAGCATCGCAGCTTCTTGAGCGCCAGGTGCCGACTTAGATAGCCTCAGATGCTCACGAATTTTTGGCATCATATCTGGGTTGGCATAAGCTTTAATCGTACGTTCAACTTGAGCAAAATGTTCATCGACAATCACGTCAGGATTTAACTCAATCGCATCTAGATAAGGTGATATCACCGTTTTCTCATTATTGAGTCGTACATTCAATACATCGCCCAAACTATGCGCTGGATCGGTTGAGACAATTAAGGTTTTTTGCTGTTGGCTTGCATAGTAGCTGGCTAGAGCTGCTGCTGTGGTGGTCTTCCCTACACCACCTTTGCCGCCGATAAATATAATCGGTTGTGTCTCTAACTGCTCTACCAATCCATGTAAAGGGTGTAATGCCATATTGTTATCTCGTATTTTGTCTCATTATCTAATAAATGCTTAGCTACTTTTTTATATAGTCAATCCACTACTGTTAGCAGCACCCAACGTGGTCAAATGGACATCTATCCATTCCCATACGTGTATGCCACTCATGAAAGTTCTCTAAAAATAATGGCTGTAGCTCTAATGTATAAAAGCTGGCGGGATTATCAATCCCCAAGCTCTCAGCAAACATGAGCAACATAAAAAAATCTTCTTCATCACGTGCGGCGCGTGCCATCGTCTGACGATAAGGCGCATGATAAAACTCATTTAATCCACTCTTAAACCGTTGCCACCATGGTTGAGTATCCTCTAATGGTTGAACGTTTTCTATATCATTCGATGTGTTTTTATTTTCCATAATGTACTCGTATTTTACTTAATTATTATGACCTATCATGCCTATATGATACAAAAAACGCCAGCAATTGCTGCTAGCGTTTTTTATTAAACAGACACTCAATATGGTTTAATGTTTAAACCTCACCGCTTTTACCTTTATGTAGTGACCACTCTTTTCGTAGTACAGACAAACTCTCAAACGTCACTAAAATGGTCGCGATTAAGATAATAATATCCATAATAATAAGTAGCCAATTACCATCAGTAAAGAAGGTTTTGAGCTGAATCAATAGTGCAAAGACAGTCATAACCAACAAGAACGACAATGGTGCTAAGGTGTACCAAACTGGCTTGCCCTTACGTAACAAGATAATGGTAACGATCATCAAGGTTAAAGCAGCCATTAACTGGTTGGTTGTACCAAATAGCGGCCAAATAATCATACCGCCCGCGCCATCGATACCACCAGCACCGAACGCTAATAACAAACAGCTTCCGACAGCAAGTAACGTGGCAACGACACTCTTATTCAGTACGGGCAAATTATAAAATTCACCAAATTCTTGGAAGATATAACGTTGTAAACGTACGCCAGTATCCATCGTCGTACCAGCAAACAATGCAGCCATTACCGTGAGCATGGTCTGTGATAGCACCATGTCGATGCCAACGCCGGCATTCAATATGGTCGCACCGCCATCGATGAACGCACCGATAGAGCCATCACCGAACTTTTGGTAGACTGCTTGCCAATCACCAAGAGTCGCAAAACCTGCGGTTGCTGCAAGGATTGCTCCAAGCGCTAGCATACCCTCACCCAATGCACCGAAGTAACCAACGAAACGAACGTCTTCTTCTTTATCAATCTGCTTAGAAGTAGTCCCTGTGGCGACTAAACCATGGAAACCTGATATAGCACCACAAGCAATTGTCACAAACAACAATGGTAGAAGTGACGGTGTATCCGCTGGTAATGCAGTGTTAACTGCTGGCGCGACAATATTAGGCGTGCCAATGAAAATAGCAGCATATAGTAGAATCAAACCGACAAATAACTGTAAGCCATTAATATAATCACGCGGTTGAAGCAGCATCCATACGGGCAACAACGACGCAATCGCCGCATAGGCAAACAAGATCAAGATCCATACTGCGTTATCAGGCAAACCCATGACGGTTTCAGGTAGCACAATCGGGAACATAGGGCCGAGATAGATAAGCCCGTACAAGGCAGTTACCCCGATAATGGACACCCAGACCAAATTCATATTGTAGCGATAGATACACTGCCCGATGATAAAGGCAACCACTAAGGCACCCCAAACTGGCAATACCGCAGATGGCGTCTTGATCATCATATTGGCGATAGCTACGCCAAATACAGCATTGACCATCAATAGTAATAAGAAGATAACAACCATCATCAAGCTGCGAACACGTGTGCCCATGACAGTACCAGCGATAGAGCCAATCGACTGACCTCTATTACGCATACTTGCCCAAATAGCAGACATATCATGTACACCAGCCATAAAGATAGTACCTACCACTACCCAAATAATGGCAGGCACCCAGCCCCAAATAACTGCAATTGCAGGACCGATAATTGGTGCAGCCCCTGCCACTGACGTGAAGTGATGCCCCCACAATACATACTTATTGGTGGGAACATAATCGATCCCATCTTTCATCGTATGTGCGGGTGTAGGACGGCTGTTGTCCAATGCTAAAATTTTGGTGGCGATAAATTTTGAATAAAACACGTAGCCGCAGAGCATAGCGGCAACGGCGAATAGTAGTACAATAGCACTATTCATCTCATCTCTCCCTAGACAAGTAGTCAATAGCCTTATAAGTTCAAGCTTTTTGAATTAAAATATGAAAAATATGCTAAATTAGTGTGCGATGAGTGACTCAGCTCATCTATCGTTTAGGTAAATTCTAGCAATTTGCAAAATTATTACCAATCAACAAAGTCATTTATCTTATAACTAGGGCATGTCACTAATCAACATTTGGTGTGATGAGCCTGAGACTGAAACTTTGTTTAAATAATAACCGATTTGGTGATCAATGTAACGCAAGTAAGACATAAAAAACAACAAATAAAGGAAGTGCAATGGCACATTATTTTGGATTCGTACCCTCAGATAAACTAAAAGCTTTAATCAGTGAGGCCGAACAAGTCGTTGCTTCAAATGAGAATGTAGAGTACTACCCTTATCGCGATGCTCTTACGCATCAGACAGCGCGCGATCTTACTGATAATTTATTGGTTGGTTTGGTAGAGATTATTCCTAACCCTGAGCGCCAAGCCTCTATGCGCAAAATTGTTGGAACGATTGAACGCGCAACAGATACTCTACTCAATATCTTACTAGGTAAAGAAAATAACAAAGACGTGTTACCAAGCTTTCATTTTCTAAGGGATCATGCAACCTTTATTGATAATGAAGGTGTTAAACGTGTCGGCTTTAAACTGTCAGAAAAAGATGCCAATACCATCACTGAAGGGTTTGCTGCTATCACGCCTGAACATGTAGATAGAGCCAAATTTAAAACGGCACTTGAAACCATGAACGAAGAAACATTGACCCACTTTATCAGTCGTTATGCCGAGACATTAAAGCTAGGCATGATCAAACGTAAGTCAGTTCCAGTTGCCAAATCGGCAATTGATAAAGGCATGAGTATGGCACTTAATAAGCTATTACCTGACCTACCAAATGACTCATTGAATAGATTGGCCAATTATTACCGTCCATTTATTATAGAAAAGCCAGAATAACCCCAAAATTTGGATTAATTTTGTTCCAAAAATCATATGACGTTGGGCAAATTCACTAAAATTTGCTAAAATAAGCGGCACTTTTTACCAAAGGCGCACCCGATGACCCAAATCAGTAACCAAGAAATTGAAAAAACCCTACGTAACTCAGAGTGCCTTATCAGCAGTATCGAAGTAGCTGCTGCTTATGAGCGTTTGGCCGCTCAGCTCAATCTACATTATGCTGGTCTAAACCCAATTGTTATGGTCGTGATGAACGGCGGCTTGATCCCAGCTGGTCAACTACTGACACATCTTACGTTCTACCATCGCATGCATTATATCCATGCGACTCGTTATCGTGATAACGAAGGTACTAATGAGCTTGATTGGAAATTCAAGCCTGATGTTAGTATCGAAGGTGAGCACGTATTGTTAATCGACGACATCTTTGACGAAGGTATTACCCTAAAAGCAGTTGTTGAAGAATTAAGCAAAGAAAAGCCTCTATCACTTGAGTCTTGTGTCTTGCTTAACAAGCAACATGATCGCAAAGTTGCAGATTTCGACGTAGATTTTGTGGGTATTGATGTTGCAGATCGCTATGTTTACGGTTGTGGTATGGATTTCCATGGTTACTTGCGTCACCTGCCAGGTATCTATGCAATCAAAGAAGACAAAGTTTAATTCTAGACTTAATTGATTAAAATAGTTAAGTCCTAAAAAAGCATCCAATTTGGATGCTTTTTTATTGCGCTGACTTATTGCGCCGACAACAACTTGAATGAATCGTTAAAACTGTAATGCCAAACCAGTATGGCGTTCAGTTGGTGTTTGAACCGCTTTTTCTAAAGCGTGTTTGGTACTATATATCGTTACCTGCTTCTTAGCACGAGTCACTGCTGTATAGATAAGCTCTTTGCTTAGCAATCTTGCATGGCTGTTATCAAAAGTAATAGCAACATGATCAAATTCAGATCCTTGTGACTTATGAATAGTCATTGCATACGCGGTGGCTATCACCTCTTCATTGAGCAAATTAACAGCTATCCCTTGTGTCTTATTTTCAAAGAATACCTCTAATTGGCTTCTTTCATCTGATGTTTGTAAGCAGAAACCAATATCCCCATTAAATAGCCCAAGCTCATAGTTATTTTGTAGCACCATAACAGGACGTCCATGGAACCATGTATTTTGACCCAATGGTAACTTTAGCTCAGCGAGATGCCACTGAGTAAGGTAGTTATTGATATAGTGGTCGCCCCACTCACCATTATGGCCAGCAGTGAGGATTCTAAATTGATTAAATACCTCCATTAACGAAGAGGTAGTATTTTTAACGGATTCTGGCACGGATTTTTCTATTGGATTCTTTAGTAAACTTTTAACTTTATCTACGTATAATTGGTAATTATTTGAGATTTTTGAGATAATTTTTTCTTTGCTTAGGCTATTTTTTATCTTGTTATTTGATATGGACTCTGCTTGTAACGTATTAACATATTGAAAACTCAAAGCAGCGTCTTGCCTTAATAATTGCAAAATAGCTTGAAGATTTGTCTCTGCTTTATTGATTTGAGTGGCCAGTTTACCGATACCTGACTCGGCGCTAAATCGGCGGCTCTCGGTTAGTTCTGCATGTATGGGTTGCAGTAGCGGAATGCGACAGAGATCAGCCAATACTGCTCCTGCATCGACGGCTGCTAACTGATTAGCATCGCCTAATAGTATTAGCCTAGCACCTGGCTTTACTGCGCTCACAAGATAATTGGCTAACTCAACTCCGAGCATAGATGCTTCATCAACGATGATAATATCTTCACCGAGTGGGTTGTTGGTATCGTAGCGCGGTCTACCCGTTCGACCGATACCTAGCAGACGATGGATGGTTTTTGCCTCTTGCAACTGTAGCTCTACATTTGCGTCGTCTAAAGCCGCCTGTAGAGACTCCTGCATACGTTGGGCCGCCTTACCCGTTGGCGCTGCTAATGCTAGACTAGCACTGTCTGTGCTAAACCTAATATGTTCAGACTCATCCCCCCTACTCTCTGTCGCCTGTTGTAACGCGATAACCAATTGAGCTACAGTGTAGGTTTTACCTGTCCCTGGGCCACCAGTAATGATACTAAATGCATTATTGTTCGCTACATTGATAGCGGCTATCTGTTGGTCATTTAAGTTCTCAGGCATGGTAATGTCTAAAGGCACTATCTGCTGATTCAAAATATGATTGATATGCTGCGCTAAGTTAAATTCTGCTTGCCATGTGCGGTGTAGCCAAAATGTGATTTTCGAACCTTGGGTCTCTTTATTCTTAGTTATGTTATAAATAATTGGTTGATTATCTTTGCTTAGGCTATTTTGATTGTTGTTACAATTAGTGTTCGCATTAACATTAGCAAATAAAGCATGCTCATGGATTGAATGAACGAAAGTATTTAAGTCGCTATTTTTCAATCGATGATATAACGTAGTTATCGCATCAAAACGTTTGATCAACATCTCTTTTTCATGGTTACTCAGTGCTAGCTGCGCCCACAAGTAATCTCGCTGACCAAACAAAGTATCTAGTAATACAAATAGCGATGTCTCCGTTGTAGTATCATCGTTTGATTGCGTGTCTATTTGCGTTTTTATCTGAGTATCAATCAGCGCAAAAATTGGTGTTGCCAGTATCCCCAATAATTGCTGCTGCCATGCATATAACGTGACTACTTCCCCATTAATCTGACCTTGCATGGGAGCTCCATGATCGGCTGTATCGACAGTTAATACAGTATGGCCCTCTTCCAAATGAGCCGCTAAAATAACGAATAGAGCAGTAAATAAGTCATTGTTTTCCGACTTATTGATTTTTTTGCTCTCATCATTCGTCTTTGCATCTGCCGCGTCATATGCTACATGTGTTTGCTGACGACGCAACAAGATATAGTCGCTGATGTTACTGGCCCAGCTCTCTTGTAAGCTAATGGCTGACTTACTTTTATTGTTATTATTACTCATCGTATATTTATCTCTTTTTAATCTGATTAACTGCTATAACAATTTTTATCTATCTAATTGCTATATAAGGTTTATTAATCCGGCAGGCCAAACAAGGCATCTAGACCTTTAATGAATGCAATGGGAATATCCCAAGTAACCAGTCCATAACAACTTTTATCGCTCAAGTTATCGTGATTAGACTGAACCACATCTTGCGATGTAGGCATAGTAGCTGCCTGAGCATTCGGGTCATACACACCGCGTAAAAATACGTACTCTACAGCGCCTAAATATTTATCTTCGTTACCCGTATAATCACTGATTCTCATAGCAAGGAACCGATGCAATGCTACCTGATAGATTGCTGCTTGTAGCCAGTACCCCGCTTTAGACATTGCTTTCTTGAGGGTATCCTCATTGTAATCGCTTAGGCTATTTCCTAGAAAGTTACTCTTATAATCGACCACATAATACTTGCCAGCATGCTCATACACCAAGTCAATCTCACCACGCAAATAACGATACAGATGTGCTTTGTTTTGTGGCACTAGAGTGACGTGTTTATCTGTTTCGTCAGGTAAATACCGTTGGAAAAGCTTACTAATATCCTGTGCTTTAAAATTCTCTGACAGCCCCATGTTGAACTCTAACTCGGCAAATCGCTTACCTTTATCAAGAGCAATCAAGGGTTGATTGGAAGCCAACAGTGGCGCATGCAACACTTCTTCAATCCAATTAATTAATGCCTCATGCTTGGTTGTATCTATTGACTCAAGATCAAACCCATCACTATTTCTTTGTTTCTTGCCTTGTGATCTGCGGCTCTGTTGTTCAGCACTGCTATATATAAGCGGCAATTGATAGCTACTAATCGCTCTATCAATAACCTGAGGCCACTGGGCTTTATTAGTGAAATCAATTTGTTCAAATATCTCATGTAAAAACGTACCGGCATTGGCGCCTTTTACAAAGGTAAAACGGATATCATCTTCTAACTTGAGGCTTAGTTCACTGTCTTGTTCGAGAGACTCGTCGTTATTAAGTAAAGAGATATTCGAAGCTGAAGACTCCGTCATATCAATCTCTATCGCATCATCAATACGCTCATCCACTATCGCCATTGCTTGTGTAGATTCATCTAGCTGACGTGCCAAAGCGGTAAAGCTAGTCTTAGCCCAACCATAAAAATAATTGGTTTTCATCACCTCAGAAAATGGCGCGTACTCAATAGCTTCTGTCGTAGGCTTATGAGCATTTGATTTGGTAGTAGCCAGTTGAGCACTGTCATTTACGTCTGTTGAATTAGCAGTTTTGTTTGCGTAATTATTGTCATAGAACTCATTAACTTTATGCCCTCTGAGCATGCCTATGGTACCTTTGAGTCTATCAGGTAGCTCAAACTTGACATCCTCGGAGGCAAACCAATGGCACACTGGTCTTAAGTCACAATCGGTATTTCTATAGGCCTCTTTTAACACTACATAGAGCTGCTCACTAGCCCGAGTAAATGCTACATAGCCAAGGCGGCGCAGCTCATCAAAACCTTCTTGTGTTTCGATATCGGTGTAGTAGCCCTCGACAGTAGCAGATCCTTGCAATGGTGAGAAGCGGCGCTGATTTCCTGTTGATTGATTATCTGTCGACTGTTGTACTAACGCTGAAGGCGCTTGTTGCGCGTTATATAAGTACAGGCCATACTTCTCATTGGTGCCTGATTTTCTACTGGCATCATCCATCCCCAATACATAGACAATAGGGAACTCAAGCCCTTTTGACTTATGAATAGTCATCAATTGCACACCAGACTCTGTCGGTAGCGGATATTGCTTAGCCCAATCACTATTAGGCGCTGCATCTATATGCTGCCTGAACCACGCCAGTAGCTCATATTCGCCCATGCCTAGACCATACTGCGCCAAGATGTCCATTACATGACGCAAGTCCATGATATGACGGTCACCTTCTGGATGCGCAGCTAGGGCTTGCCATACGCCTTGTGGCTGTACAGGGCTTTTATCTAATAAATAATGTAGCGCTGATAAGATGCCAAAGTGTTGCCAACGCTGTGCCCCTTCTTTTAGATAGGTAATAAAGTCTTGATAGCTTTTTTTAGTATCAGTAGCTTCATTAGTTGAGAGGTCTTTCGAATTAGAACGGTTTGAATGGGCGCTTGGTGTACTGCTACCCTCGGTAATACCTGATTCATGATCCGTCATCATGGCTTTGATGTTTTTGATACTCAGGCCATATAGATGACTGGTCAATACCCGATTAATCATGTCATGACGATACGGGTATAGCATGGCACTCAGCAATGCTGCCACATCTTCTGCCATAATCGTCTCAAAGATGCTGACATCACTAGTGGTCAAGGTCGGCACATTAAGTTTTACCAGCTCGTCTTCAACTCGCTTTAAGTCCTTCTTAGCACGTGCCAACACCCCAATATCACTTGGCTGAATAGGCTTACCTTTAAGTGTCTGACCACTATTAAGCAAAGTGGCTATATGGCGAGCTGTTATTTCATGCTCATCATAATCAAACTTTTTTTCCTTGTCATAAGGCAGGTGCAATAAGCTCACGGGCTGATCAGAAAGCACCTCTGTCACCAGTACATCATCCAGACTATTTGACGCATTAAACCAAGACAGCTCATATTCCGGTTTTGCCGCTTTGATATGTTGGTAGTGAATACCAGTACCCAACTGCGACAGCTTATTCTCAGCAGTTGTTGCATCAGCCATACCAAACCAGCAGTTCAATGCGTTAATCACACCCGCATTAGAACGGCGATTGATATCAAGTGTCCAAAGCGTACTCTTGTCAAACTGGGCTTTCATATAATTATAGTTGGCCACATCGCCACCACGAAACCCATAAATAGCCTGTTTGGGATCGCCAACCAATAGCAGAAACTCATGATTGGCTTTTTTAGTGGTTGACTGCTTGTCATTGTCCGACTGTTTACGCTTATTCTTTGGCAAATAAATGCTTTCAATCATAATGGCTTGCTCGCCATTGATATCTTGCGACTCATCAATCAATGCCACAGGATAATGATGACGAATATAACGCGCCAGCTTATCTCCTTGGCGGCCAGTCAATGCTTGGTTTAAGCGTACCATCTGCAAACTAAAGGTCGTCTCGCCGCGCTCTTCTAAAATTACTGGTAGTCTATTACGCACAGCCAGCACAATATGACGGTTAAGATTGGCTAATACCAACAAAATATGCTGATTTAAACTATCAAGCATCTCTAAGATAGCCATTAACTTACTAATAGTCTCTAACTCAAAAAGCGTCTGATGCTCTTTTTCTTTATTCTTATTAAAGTTCTTAATTTTGCCATCTTCATCGGGATATCTAGAATCCTGCAATGATGTCAGAATCTTGTTTTCGCTCTCATTTAAATAGCTATTAAAGGTCATCTGATACTGCGATATCTTTTGATGCACCTCGATAATGGCATTAAACTGTTTGGTTAAATTAGAACCACCACGAAAACCTTGAGACTTTCTATAATCAGGATTTAAGTAAGGCTGGATATCAGCTAAATCTAACTGAGAAAACTCATTGATTAGCTCTTCGTATGCATCAAAGTCAAAGCTTTTCTCAATCCTTATTTCATCAATCGGCGCAGAGATAAAGTTGAGTGAGCGCGTCACATATTTCTTATGATCGCCCACTGCAGACAGTTTACCTTGCTGATCCATTAGCGCGTAAAGTTTAGGCTGCTCATAGTATAATCGGCTCTGAAACTGACGCAGCTCATCATGAACAATGCTATCTGTAACTTGTTCAATACTGCTGTCTTCAATAATCCCCATACCCTGCTGGTGACCAGTTTCGCTACTGTACTCCGTCAGCCATTTTTGCGCCAAGCTATCGAGCGTGCCTACAAACAGCTTATCCAATGTGGTTAGTACCAGTGCCGTACGCCTAATAGCTTCCGCCATGGGGTAACTGTACACATGATCTAGCAAATAACCGACGAGATGCAGGTTGATAGGATCTTGCATAATACCGTCTAAGCGCACATATTTGGCCTGATTAACCAGCCAATCTTCACGGTCTTTTTTTGCTTGTTTACGTTTCTCTGCCGCCGCTTGCTTATCAGCAGCAAGGTCTTGATTTAAATCGTCAATATCTGTCTCAACGTTTGCGTCTACGTCTGAATTACTGCCTGCTTGTGCGTCTTTATTACCCTCAGGCATGACTTGCAATATGTTGGGATAGAGACTCTCTTTATTGCCAGTATCAGCACTTAGGCTATTAACCCATTGTAATAATTGATAAAAATCTACCAAACGATCATGAATACGTTGACGCATTTCAGCAGCGGCGGCTCGTGTAAAAGTCGTGGCAATGATTTGCTCTGGTGCACGTCGCGCTTCGATCAGTAGGCGCAGCACGATACCGGTCAACGTCCAAGTTTTGCCCGTGCCCGCTGAGGCTTCAATCAGGTGTTTACCCGTTAGATCAACCTCAACTGCCGGTATGACATCATTTTTACGCTCAGGCACAGCAGATAAAGTCAGTTCATCTAAATATTCATCAAATAAATTCGGTTGTGTAGACAAGTCAATGGTACTGGTTGGATCGCTAAGGTCTGTCATATGGGCGCATACTTTTAATTATTATTTATCAAAACAAAATAGCAAAAACTAATTAGAGGCTGTTCTAAATAACTGGCTAACTATCTAAGTTAGTTAACGCATTAAACATCGGCGCGTATAATGGCTGGGCTAATGTAGTCAACGCTGCTGACAAAGCCTTAAATGCATCTTGGTCACGCAGTACATATTGCCAAATGGCATGCTGCGAGCAAGTATCGTATACCGTGTCTGAGTTGTAGTTGGGTCTTAACCAGTCTGAGAAGTCGGCACGTTTTGGCCAATAGCTATTACCGTCACCTTCTTCAGGCTTTAGATACTTATCAAGGTAGTTAAGTGCATATTCTGGTAATAACGTAATAGGCACTTGACCCGTTAACTTACCAAAAACAGCCCATTTTATCAGCTCAATCACAGCATCTTCATACACAATCGGGCTCAGTTTGAATGTGATGACCTTGTCATACTTTTTGACTTGTGAGCTGGGCTTATTAAAGCGCCAAATACTCACGCCATCATTTAATACTACTTGCTCGGCAGTGGTACGTCTAGCCACTTGCCAATACAAATGTGACAACCAAAACTTGAGTAAATGCCTAGGGCTGGCAGAATTGGGCAATATATTTAACCACTGCTTGGGTGATTGCTGAGCATAAGGCACGCCCGCCTGAATAATTGATATGGGTGCTAATATTGGTACTGAACCTTTGATCTTAATGATTTTTGGCAACAGCTTAAGCAGTGTCTCTATACCCTCTATATCTGTCTGATTGCTTGACTCGTTGTCAGTGCTACTAAGTATATTTTTTAGCTCTATCTGAACGGGATACTCAGCGGTTGGCGTCAGTAGCTGTAATACACTGCTACTATCTGCCTTACTCTCGTTGAGAATACTGCTTTCATCAAAGCCATTAGCAATTAGCTGCTCTTTGAACTCTAGACATTGCTGTTGCAGTTTCTTTTGTTGATTGGGTAGCGTGGTTTGGCGAGCAACACCAGCAGGCATAATTTTTTGATACATTAGGATTGGAGTGGTGGTTTTATCCGCTGCATCACTATCATTCTTCTTATTCTCATCAGTAACCAACTGTTTAATCAAATGATCTTTAATTTGATAGGTAGTTAAACTGTTTAGAAATAGCGGCTCTTGATGCGAAAGTGCTTCTTCACCTTGTACCACATGCACCTTTTGAGACCGTAAGAATGCTTTGGCAGGATGGCGCACTTGGTAAGCCAATGCCCCTTCAATATCTATCTCTCCGATGTTAAATATGCTATCAGATAGCACCTCTGTCATGTTATTGCCATTGCTAGTATCGACAACCGTATCTAGCGCCAACAGTTCAACCAATGCAGACAAGGTTTGATTGTCTACTTGCCCTAGCTGACCTAAGCCTTGGCCAAGCACCTGAGCGATTGACTCATACTGTACTTTTGTAGGTAAGCCGACCAGTTGCATAGGCTCACTAGATACTCGCCCTTTCAATGTATCAAACACCGCTTGCCAAAGCGGCGCAGGCGGAAACTGTTTTTTCTGAGCTAGCTTGGTTTTGCGCATGGCTGTATTTAATAAAGTATCCAGCTCATCAATCATATCGACATGGCTGGTATTCTGAGTATTGATAGTAATGTTGGCATTAGCATTGTCATCAATATCAGGAGACGCTTGCTCAGAAACATCAATGCCTTCGATTTCTGTCTCAAACAGACTCTCATGAAAAGGCAGTGCAGGATGCTCAGTCACTAGCCACTGCTTAATCAATTTAGGTAAGTAACGCTTAAGGCTTTCCGTGGTGGGATCAATATTCTCAGGTAATGTCTCAAGCGAGTTCACCTGCCATTGCACCTCGCCTTGTAGGAATTGCAATAGCTCACTCACTGGGTTGGCTGGCAAATGCTCATGGGTGTCCGTCAAGCTTTGGCCGTTGTAGAACATCCAACATGCACTGCGCGCGCACAGTAGCGCATCTAAAAATGCCCCGTTGTCATCATCTTCACTGACTCTGTCACCGCGGCGGGCATTGGTCGCTTTCATCAAATCATAGCGGTTGTCACGATCACGCCCAGGAAACTCAGAGAGATCCATATTGAGCATAACCACCAGCTCAAACGGCACGTTTCTTAGTGCACCAAATCGACCAAAGGTAATCACCCCCGTCGGCTCCGCACTGACCTGCTGACTCTCTAGCTCCGCTTCGATACTGTCTAGCATAAAGCTCAGCTTGAGCGGCAACTGCTCCACACCTGCCAGCCTCTGCTCTACTTCTTTGTTGTCGACATCACCACTAGCGTACTGCCTATAGTGACGATTGGCTCGCAGACTTGATTTAAAGCCATTCATCGCATTGTAAATGGCGCGCATGGTACGCGTTTGGTCCACATCGCCAAAGTAGCGATGGATAACTTGTGTCTCAATCTGATCGAGCCAGTCTTCCGCTTTCATTTTTTGTGTATGGTCATCACGACGTGCGACCAAACCAGTATAAATACGGCAAAGCGCTTCAACAATCAGCGCATCATTTAGGCTCACTTGTGGTAACGGCAAGGTCATTTCTGGTAACGCAGTGCTTGGCCATTCATCGCCATTTAGATCATATAAGCAGTCGCTCAACTCAGCCTCTGGCATGACCAGACCTAAAGTTAATCTGTCTAATGCCTGTGCAAAGCTAAAGCGATAGTCGTAATCATTGCTGTCTAAAGTTTGCTTAAGATGCAGCTCGTCAAAACCGCGAATAAAGCCCGCCTCTACCAATAAATCACAGCCACGGCTCATTTGCTCATGAGTCAGTCCAAAGCTTTCAAACAATGGCGGTAACATGAGCCAGTCTAAGACTTCAGCTGCTTCAAAACGAGCGCTATGACTACCCAATAGTTTGTAAAAACCGATAATGGCTTCCCATAACTGGCGAATATCGGCATCAACAACACCAGTCACTTTAGCAGGCAAAGTCAAACCGTCTTGACCTTTACCATTGACGAAAATAGAACCAATCAGTGCATGATGACGTTCAACATCGGGTAGCAGCACCACAATGTCAGAGATATGGCGTTTCTTTTCACCAAGTTTGATAGGTTCATTTAGCCAACGACCAATCATAATACGCAGCACTTCAAGCTGACGCTGCAAACTATGACACGAATGAATGCTTAGGCTATTATCTTGGGAAGAGATTGCCCAAAAACGGTCTTTCTCAAAACGCTTATTCTCTAACGCTTCATCTTCATACCAAGCCGTTGCTGGCTTATCTCCATCAAAGCTTGGCTCTAGTTGCTTGCTTACTGCTTGTGAGACTGTAGCAGCCGTTGCTTGCTGGGTCGATTGCTCATCAAGCATCAACACATCATTTTGCAAACGTTTTAATAAGCTCAGGTTACCTTGGGCATCTTGAGTACTGACAGCGTCATCAGCAGCATCTATGCTTTCATAATCGTAATGACCGAGCACATTATCTACACCTTTATCAAAGTTATCTTGCCATTCAACCAGTGCATCGTCGTACTGCTCATTACCCGACAAGTTGGCAAGCATGGCAAAAGCATCGCGCGATTGCTTGCCCAGACGTGACAACAAACTGTGACCGTAATCACGCAAAAACACACTCTCAGGGTTGATAATCTGCTGGCGTTGTAACCATGATTTATCAACGATATCTGCCCAAAACAGCTTTGATGGATTGTAATGCAATAGCGTGATATTCATGTATTGCGACAGACTCTGTAGAAAGTCTAACTCAGTCTGTGGCAGTTGCTGGATGGTAAAAATACGCAGTATGGTTGGTAACTGGTCACGCTCATTCGCCTTGTTATCTTTTAAGGCCGACCAGAACGCACGCTCCAGTGCCACGCGGTGTAGATGAACATCAGCAAATAAATGCGCCCACAAGAATCGTTGGGCGACTTCCAACTCAACATAATGCTCGACCAACCACTCAGGTGTGCCGCGCGCATACTTATCAAAGCGCAGGGATAAGGCGTCTTTATCCGCTATCAACTCACTTACGTTCAACGGCTTATTTTGCGACCATAATGCCAACCAATCCTCACGGTGAGTCAAATAGCGGTTAAACACCCTAGCCAAATCGCTTGCCAGCTGCCAAACACGAGCATCTTGTTGCGCCTTATCCTGTTGTAAGCTGTCTTGTTGAGCAATGGCCTGTGGGTCATCAATCAAAGACGCTAACAATGGATGAACTGGATGCTTTTCATCTGCAACGATTGTCTCTTGATAATAAGTCAAATACCCAAACAATCGCCACTGCATTACTGTCGGTGATAACACCGCCACTTCGGGTACATTTAGAGTTGTCGCTTCAGGGTTTTGCGCCAGTAAGTATGCATTATGACGGGTCAATACATCTTGCATCAGCGTCCATTGATACTGACCCCAAAATTTAGTACGCACCAAGGTACTAATACCAGCACGGCTAGCAATAGTTTTATCCAACCAATCACCCAATACCATTGACGGCACAATGACAATGAAGGGTTCAAAAACCGGCTGATCCTTGGACTGGTATTGTACAAGCAATTGATCAACGAGGTTTTCGGTACGGTGCGACTGAATAATAGTGAACATAGACAATAATCTGATTGCAATAAAGGTGAGATATTAGGATTAATAAAAAAGGCTTCACTTATAGATGAGATGTCTGTATCCAATGTCAAAAACGCTATAAAACGTCCATACAAAACAAAAGTCGTTACTCATCAATCCATGTTTGATGGTCGTTACTATGATGCATTTCTGCTAGCATGAGGGCCAGAAACAAAAACAATCATAGTAGCAAATTCTACATATCCATTGATAACGTTGACTTGCCAAATTTGCTATCAGTGTGCCATTGATGGTTATCGTTTACTAGTGTAAATGCCGATATTATAATAAGCTTGCGACATTTAGTGTCGTTTTATACTATCATTTATATTTACAATGAAATAATCTCATTGCGGTTTTTAAATTGGCCTTTACAACCTGTATCTAAATAACACTTTCTATTGACGGGATTACTTAATATTATGCCATTGCGTCCCATTGATGCTATTTTTGTCCATCCAAAACAACGCTTATACGTCGTGTATTATCGCGGTGAGTTGTGGCAACTGCCACGTATGAAAATCGATGACAGATCATGGAAAAACAGACGACCCTATACCGATGATAGTAGCTCACTTTATTTGAGCATCCATCAAGCTATCAGCGACCCTATCCTTGCGCAGAAATTGAGAACGCTAGATCTACCTGTAGCGGTACGTAGTAGCACGTTGCCACGTTTTGAAGCATGGTGGGAGGCACATGGGTTTAGATGGTTAAAAGACAGACTATTAACCGGTGAATCGCCGTTAGCAGCGCATCAAACTACTACACCTGCTGCCAAGGTATTAAACGACCAATCTGATCCTCTAACAGATTGCCAAACCAATGGCCATACTGATGAAAGTGGTGAGGTTAATGAAGAACAAGTATCTACCCCTTCTGCAGACACGGATATCTTTGCAGACATGTTGGCTGAATTAACCGATGAAGTACTAGAACAAAAGCTTTGAAAACTAGATACCACCCTGTATATAAACTTTGCTATGAATCAACTAATAATAAAAGAGCAGTAATATATGAAAGACTACAAACTACTGCTGGCTGGGCTAATCTTGCTACTGCTCACAATCTTTATCGCGGTCTTCATTTGGTTGTGGACCAGTAATCAAAAAAACACAGACCCATTGCCAATCATGGCAAGTGAAAGTGAAGCAGACCCTAGTACGAAAGGGGATGAATCAAGAGAGATTGCTGACAGTGTTTTATACATTCGAGCAGAGGAGAAGTTACAGATACCTTTGGACGATATCATTGTGAGCTTTGAATCTCGTTATCCGCACGTACAAGTGTTAGCGAGCTATGTCCCCTCTCACGACCTTCTTACAGTACCAAGTAGTGGTTCTACCAAAGACAAACTCTCTGACTTTGTCTTTGATACAGATATGATTATTACCAATGACGATAGCCTATCCACAGAACGGGTATCGCTCCTACAGTCAGAGTTACAACAGGCACAAGATAGAAATGATCAAAGACAAAAAAGTACTGAGGCCAGTGATATAAGTAATGCATCTGATAAAAATAGTGATAATAGTACGCATGATAAAGATAAAAAGATACACACTCTAAACCCCTTTAACTATGCGCTAAAAGATGAACAGGCGCTTGAAGGTGTCATCCTGACAGACGATACAACTGCTATTAACTTCCGTAATTTTTTACTATCGAGCACAGGTCAAGATATACTAAAAAAATATGATTATGAGAACATTAGTGGTTATAAGAACAGTGTAAATGACTTATTTAAACCAACCTCACAGGCAAAAAATGCATCAGGTGATCATGCTGTAGATGTCACTGACGCGCTTAGCAATGGTGAGTAAGAAGAAATTGTCTTTATTTATCTTTTGTTGATTGCTTTTATGACTGCTTTTTTCTACAATGTCACTCCATAATGCGCCTATAGCTCAACAGGATAGAGCAGTTGCCTCCTAAGCGATCGATCCGAGTTCGAGTCTTGGTGGGCGCACCAATCATTGTATTTAGACATAACCTCGCATTACCTCAAGCCCTTTAAACCCATTATACATATACATACTTGTCTTTATTGATTACTTGTCATTACCTGCTAGCACCTCTACAATGTTGTTAAATAAGTTGTTAAATGATAAACAACATCATTTTTTGTTGTTAATTATGCGATGAGATTGTTGTTAAACCTCTCAACGCCTTGAGGTATAAGCCATGACAAGAAGACAAGACTATCGATTAACTGACGCTGGCGTGAAAGCCATCGCCAAACAATCCACACCGACCAAAGTCACGCGCCATGGTGATGGCAACAATCTATACCTGATACAACATCCAAATGGCTCACTGTTTTGGCAGGTGACTTATCGCTATCAATCCGATAAAGATCTTAAGCCAAAGCAAAAAACTTATCAGATTGGTATTTATAAATCTGCCAAGCAAATCATTGGCTCTACATTTAAACCAGAGGTGTCACTAAAAGAGGCTCGGCTGGCACGCGATAAAGCTCAGGCGCTCCTCAGTGATGGCATTGACCCAACTAAACACAAAAATCATGAAAAAAATAATTTTGAGCAAAAAGACTTATTTAGAGTGATTGCCAAGAGCTATATTGACGAAAAATCTACCACTACCTCTAAGAATATTCAAAAACTTCACAACTACCTAAATAGGCATATTGCACCTCATATCGGTGACTATCCTATTGCCTCTATTACTGCACAAGACGTTATCAAAACAGGTCTAGAAATTCAAAACTACTTCGAAAAACAAGGCAAATGGACAGCCGATACTACAAGTAAGTGTGTTGAGCTAATTGGCTCAGTTTTTGAATATGCTATTAATACGTTAGGCTACGATATCATTAATGTCGCTCATGGTCGTAATAAAGCTTTAAGACCTCATCAGGCTAAGCGTATGAAAGCAGTCGAGCAGCATCAACTTTCTGAATTATTACGTAATATTGATAAATATGTTGCAGATCATCCGAATGCCCATGAACAAACCGTGGCTGGCATGCAGCTGATGACCTTCTGTTTTGTTAGAACGAAAGAGCTAAGGTTTTTTGAGTGGTCGGAGATTGATTATCATAAAAATGTGTGGCGTATACCGGCTCATAAGATGAAAATGCGTCAAGACCATATCATTCCGCTATCATCACAAGCGATGGCCATTATCGAGCGTATGCGACCTTTGACAGAAAAAACGGGTTACGTATTTTATAATTTCAGAAAGAATAAACCTTATAGTGAGGCTTGGTTTAATCAAGCTCTGAAACGCATGGGTTACACAGGTGATCCCTACCCTGAAATGACTGGGCATGGATTTAGACAGCTTGCCAGCACGGGATTGTATGAAATGCAATTCAGTGAAGATGTAATAGAAATACAGTTAGCCCATCTTAAGCAGTCTAGTGTCAAAAAGCGCTATGACTTGTCTGCACATTTAGCAGAACGACAGATGATGATGAATCAATGGGCAAATCATCTAGACGATCTGCGAGCTGGTAAGGCAATGAGCTTCGAATTGCTTACACCAGATGAAGTCAAGAAAGAAATGGATAGTCGTAATGAGCAAGCTACTGATATAGCGCTACATGATAAGGATATTTTAATAAAGAGTTTACAAGCGCAGGGCGTGTCGCCTGAGCTAATACATCAGCTAACTATACAATTAGCATAAAATAAATAATATCTATAAGGCTTTCTACTATGAGACTGTTTAAAAAAATAAGACACAATATCTCTATAAATAATGAAGAAGAATCTAATAGTAATTATATTCTAGCTACTGAATATTTAAAGGAATTAGCAGCACAACATAATCAAGACATTAGTTCAATTGCTAATTATTTATCAACGATTGACCCTTCTAAAGGTTTAAGAAATTTTTATCTATTAAGAGATAGCGAGTTTGTCTTTCTTGAGGATGAATCTGCATATCAATCTGTGCAGGTTAGAAAATTTCTTGACGATGCCACATATCATAAAGATCACAATCATACACTGAATGTGCATGACAACTTCAAACAAACTTATGCAGATTATTATCTAAAGCGAGCCGATACCGAAAATATCACAATAAATCAACTGAGCTTAGCACGCGCTAAAGATATACCTGCTAACGGTAGCCTAGCAAGCTATCTTTCTTTTTTTAACATTCCTCAAATTGCGGCACTATATTTAGGTATAGCTTTAGAAGATGTATATATAACTGACTCTTCATATGCTTATTACTCTAATAGAAATAGATATCCTGAAGAGTACTCTAAAAAATATATGCAAACAGTTAGTTGTATTGAGTCAGATTTTATATATGAAGGAATAGTAAAAAATAACTTTGTTAATGGGTTAAACGTTAATGATACCTTGGATCTTACTCAGACTACTATAGATCGTAATAGCTTAGAAAGATTATTATCTTATAAAGGCTATTCGTTAAATAACCTACTGAAACATCAGCCTTCTTTATTGAAAAATCTTGAAGAAAATACACTTCTTAGAGAAAACTTAGATAGTGCTAACAAGCAAATTTTTAGCCTAGAAAATGAAATTGATAGATTAAGAACAGATCTAGAAAAAAATAATGAGCTAGCTAATAGCAAAGAAGGACAAGGAGATAGCTTATTGATTCTAGGTGCAGTAATGGAGTGTATTAGAGACGTTGCTAAACCAAATTACACACAAAAAAAATTAATAGAGATAATATTAGACAAATACAAAACTACTGATAGTATATCTCAAAGCTCATTAAACAAGAAATTTCCAGAAGCAAAAAACTATTTAAAACAAAACCTTACGCCTTAAAAAATTTCTATAGAAATTATGATAATTTCTATAGAAATGACATGTAGGAACTCCACCTATAACATTACTCTACAGCACCAGCCATGACTGGCTACAACTCACAATGCTGTGGAGTAACATTATGAAATTGAAAAATAAATTCCTGCGAATGTCAGATCTCGCAAACCAGCCTGAACGCGAAGCTAAAACTTATATCACTCAGTCAGGTCAGCAACGTACTATTACAGCCAGACCCGCCTCAAGCGGTATCACTGGATTTTCCGCTAAACACCTTTACCATCTCATAAATGAAAGGAAGTTTCCTGCCCCAATAAAAATGGGACGTGCCAGCCTTTGGCGTGTGTCCGATATTAATGACTGGTTAGATAGTCATATTTCTTCATCCAACAATGAGGAAGCATAGTCATGAGTAAATACAATCAGATTTCTGATCCTAAGATAATTGATGAGCAATCAGCTATCTTAATAAAAAAGCCGGTCATCTTGCAGGATGACCAGCTCTCAGAAAATACCTCAGATGACATTGACGAGCCATCATCTGAAATTATAGCAGAAACTAAATCGAATGGACGATTCGTTTACGAAAATGGATTTTTTGAATTACGTTCAAACGGTTTATATTATGTACACCTCAATGATAAAAAATCTTCCAAACCTCCTAGACAGCATGACGTTTTTATTTGCTCACCCATAGAGGTTATTGCCAGAACGCGAGATGTTCATAGCACTTCATGGGGTGTATTAGTAAGGTGGTTTGATGCTGATAGAGTAATGCATCAACACTCTATAGCAAGTGGCTCATTTCTTGGCGATACACGCGAATACCGTAAATATTTGGCCAGTCAAGGTTTAATTATCACACCTAATATTAAACATCGTCAATATTTAGATATTTATCTACAGCAGCATCCTATTGAAACTAGAGCATTGTGTGTTGATAAATTGGGCTGGCATGGTGATCGATACGTACTACATAATCGCACGCTAGGTAAAAATGCTGATGAAATGACTGTCTATCAATCTGATAGCATAAATAGTAACGCACTCTCTCAGAGAGGTACAGTTGTTCAATGGCGTGATGAGATATGCAAACTAATTGCTGAACAAAGCCGTCTTGTATTCTCAATATGCTGTGCATTCGCAGGACAACTATTAGAGCCGTTAGGCTATGATGGAGGTGGATTTCACATGCTAGGCTCATCAAGTATAGGTAAATCTATTGCAATGTTCCTAGGAGCCAGTGTATGGGGGAAGCCTACAGTAATAGTTAGAACGTGGAGACAGACGGACAATGCACTCGAGGGTACAGCTAGAGAGCATAACGATAGCGTTTTACTGTTAGATGAAATAGGACAGCTCGAACCTAGCATCGCTGTCAAAACCGCTTATATGCTAGCTAATGGAGTTAGTAAATCCCGAAGGTCTGCCTCTGGAGACAACCAAAAATCTCATACTTGGCGCCTCATATTTCTATCCAATGGTGAGCAATCAATCAAACAACATGTTGCATATGAGTCTAAAGGTGTTACTGCAGGAATCGAAATACGCGTTGCGCATATTGAAGCTGACGCTGGTACAGGCAATGGAGTTTTTGATAGCCTTGTAATGGCAGACTCTGGTTCAGAACAGGCAGATAAAATTAAAGAACTCGCCTCTAAATACCACGGCACAGCAGGAATTGCTTGGCTTAATTATGTTACTGCTAATAAAGTAGAAACTACAGCTAAAGCTAAAAGTTTAATTAAAGGCTTTATGCTGCAATACGATGATCTATCATCACAGGCGCACAGGGTCGCTAAAAGATTTGCGCTTGTAGCTGCCGCAGGGGAGATGGCAACACAAGCTGGTATTACTGGTTGGCAAACTGGGCAAGCTACAGCAGCAGTCAAGGTATGTTTTAGTAACTGGCTTGACAACTATGGACACGATGGTGAGCATGAAGAGAGACAAATCATCAATAATGTTAAAGCATTTATTGAAAGACATGGTTCAAGCAGGTTTCAGCCTTGTTACAATAAAGGATCTACAATCTTTGAAGACAAGATTAGCAATTGTGCTGGCTACCATAATCGCGACACAAACGATTTCTACTTTTTTACTAGTGATTTTGAAAAAGATGTATGCTCACCATTTAGTAAGCGTAAGGTTTTGAAAGTAATAGAAGAAGCTGGACTTTTGATTGTGAATGAATTTGGTCGCAACACTTATAAAACTCCGACAACTTGTATTAAACAACGTCCCCGTGTTTATGGTATTAAAGGGTCAATACTGAACTATGAACCTGCTTAGAAATACCAATAAGGGTTTACTAATAAAAGTCCCAGTCATACCTTAACTTGAAACGACCAGGACTGCTTTAGAACCTTTAGCGACGGGTGTTGTCCCACTGTCCCTTTCGTCCCATGTTAAAAGCGGAGTGAACATTAAAAGACTAAAAGCTCTCTTATTCAGTGAATAAGAGAGCTTTTTAAATAGGATATTTAGTTATATATTTTAAGAACAATAATACGAGAAAATACCTCCGACCGCATCTCTGTCTATATGATTGATAAAGTTGTCATCCCAAGGATCATCTGGGTAAGCCATTGACGTTTTAAAACTAATTTTATCCCCATCAGCTGTCATAATGTGAGACTTGACTGGCTCCTTACAGTTTATTTCAACGTACTGGTTGAAGGCGCCTGTATATCCGGTTGAATACACCTGAAGCCACATCACCTCAGGCTTCAAAGCATTGTTTTCGGGTAATTGTATTCTTAATGGTTTAGCATACCAAGTCGTTGACTTCACGCCATCACCCAGAGGTTGATTAAATACCTCTACCTGCTGATTCTTAAAAAAATCATTGCCATTATTAATTTTAGCGTTTACCGAACTTAAAGATACAGCTGTTATTGCCAAGCAAGTTAACAATCCTCTTGAAAACTTCATCATAACTCCTCTATATGATTATATGTAAGATGCATTTTATAAATAAAGTATAAATTTAAACAACTTTATTCATTCAGCAAAAAACAACTCAATACAAACCTTGGGACAGATGGGACTAGTGGTACAACTTATACAGCATAAGGGCTGATACTTGTCCCGACTATCGAAAACCCTTGGGACAAATGGGACAAATTAAAAGTCATATTCAGACTTGTATTCTGAAAAATACTTATAGCTTGTCTGTTCTATTTTGTCTAAATCACTTTCACTAAATAGAATTTCGACATTATTCTTTGAGGGTGCTAATGAGGAAAACATACTATCATTCAGATTATCAGACGGTATGAAACAATTGTATAGATTTGATGATTCGCGACCATCCTCTTCAGTTAGCTTGGCATATATACACGCTTCACCATTTACACGAGCATATCTTGTATTATGGAAGCCATGATCTCCGAAATTGTCAGGATGGAGATTTGTAGGATAAACTACTCCGTTTTTAACATAGCTAAGCGTAAGCTCCGTAGGCTCATCTCCTTCTGAAGGGACAGTTCTCAAACTTATAACAACTTCTTCATTTTTTGATAAGATAATTCTATTTTTAGACTTTTGTACATCTTTCAAGTATTTAGTACTACAAAAGTAGTTACTCGAATTATTTTCACACTTAACTCTTTCTATCCATTCATCAGAATATCCTGTGTTGAGCTTAGATGGCACAAGGCTTGCGATCTTAAGATTTATTTTTTCCTCATCCATTGATGTCTGTGACAAAGCTTTAGAGTCCGGCTTAGTAGTTGGTAATTCAGTAGCAAAACTGCTATTCATAAATTCATCAAAAGCAGCTTGACCAGGATCTTTAGAGGCTACCTTTATGAATCCGTTGTCAGCTTGAATTGAGTTGTCATTATTTGTAGAGCTAGTAGCTACCATTCCCATATCTTTCTTCTGATCGCTAGTTACTTTATTAGCATCATCACTATTATGTGAGGCTTCTTTAGATTCAGAAATAGAGACTTTTGGATCATCAATTACGTCAGTTGATTTATCAAAACAGCCTGTAATCGCAATGCTGCCAAAAATGAGCGATGAGAAAATTTTAAAATGATCTAATAATTCCATTTTTTTAATTACCTTTAGTAGATTAGATAGCCAAACAAAAGTAAATCAATGTATCACAATTGAATTGTCTAAATCTATTAAAACAGTACCATTTTATCTATCCTCAGAAAAAATCATCCAAATGAGCCAAGTCAATTGTCACACTATACTGACTATAGTTAATCTGTGTTTTAGCATCTTCTAATATCAGGGTATATTGCGCATTGCGGTCAAACTGTGATCCGATTAAGCTAAGCCTAGCTTCGCGAGTACGCTCATCCATAATCTTGCTATTACTGTCAAAATTTATCGTCTCTCTACTAGAGATTTCTTTACCATCACTATCTACAATGAACACATTAATCTGACGAGAGACAAATTGCTCACCTACCGCATCCGTTTGAATAAATTTGATCTTATCGATATTACTGACTAGTTTAATTGGCTGGTTTGCCACAACGACACCCACTGGCTGATTCTCAAACTTAGTCGCCTGCTCCTTATCTAGCTCTCGAATATGGATAATAGGCACACATATCTCTTGCAGCATCGCACCACCATGAACGAATTTTGCACCACTAACAAAATGAAATCTTTGGCTGGCTTTTGGTATTAAAAACTCGGTCTGGTTCGACGAATCAATTAAGCCGTTGGCTGTATTGCTGATAGATCCTTTCCAATAAGCGTCGTCTGATGGCAAGTCATCACCAATCACGTAACGCTTTTTGGCCTCCATGACGCCACTAGGTTTTGTGGTTAGCTTGGTCTTGTTATCGGCAACAAGATCTTTTTGTTGGAAGAGAAACCCATGGTCAGCAGTTACTACGACGTGGCTGCCATTCAGACGATTGATGATGCGACCTACTAAGTTTTTTAACTCGTCAATGGTACTGCGGCAAGCTTCAAAGGTCTTTTCTTCAGTTGACGCGCTATCGCCAATAGCATCAATCGTGTCATGATAAATATAAACGACTCTTGCAGCACGGATTTTATCGCGACCCTCTTGATTACTCCAGCTCATAAGCTCTTTGGCACTTACTGCCATACCGTCCACTTTATTCAAGATTTTATTTCGGTTATCTAAACCTGCTGATGAGACGCCATCAACATAGACAGATTTACCCTTTTCGGGCTGATAGCTCAGAGAGTCATGAGGCAACAGTGCCGCCATACCTAGCTGAGTATAGCTCGGTAATACACCTAACTGTGTTGAGATACTGGCCTTGAAACGTTTTTCATTATTAATAATTGACCATAATTCAGATGCCACCTCATAACGCAAAGCATCAGAGATGATGACAAAGGCTCGTTGTAGCTGAGTGGTGTTCAATCGTGCTTGCACTTCATTACTATAAAAGTTGTACTGATTTGGGACGTCTGTTATCTGCCATTTATCTAATAGTTGCTCATGATCTAAATGATGATCCCAAGCCAGTCCTAACTCATAGAGATACCAGTTGGTATATATACTCTCGATCTCTTCATCTAGCCGTCTGAGCATATCAGAACCGATGCTTAGCGAGATAAGCACATGCTCATTGAATAAGCGATAGGCTTGATCAAACTGGTAAATATCACTGACGTAGGCATCATACATCGATTTGGCACTATCAAAATGAAAACCATCAACATACGTGTGACGAAGATAAATCAGCATTTCTGCACTACGTAACGCTTGGTAAGAGCTAGTATAAGCAGAATTAGACAAGCTCCAATGGCTTGCCAGCCTAGTTGAGACAATACTGTCAAACTCAACTCTATCGAGTGTTATGCTGCTGTCTAGTAGCGTTTCTACCAAGCCGCGAATGATATTTTGCTCAACCGTCTTAAAGGTTTCGCATCGAACCAGCTCAATAGGACGATACTGGCTGCTTTTAGCACTGATATCAAGTTGCTGGCCCAATTGATGAGATACAACCTCATAATCTGGGCAATACGTACGACTATCACGCCAGCTGACCATAAATGCCAGTGCAGTGGCTCGACCTGCATTGCCTCTTAAGACATTATTAGCGAGCCAGTCACGCTCGATGCCTTCTGTCTGAGTCCAGAAATCCGTGCAAAATAACTTCAATACAAAGTCTGAAAATGACGGCTGTTCTGTGACGTAGCCATAATTTTTATCAAGCTCTATCCAGAGTGCATCGACCAAATCAAACTTGGTCAATTGCTCCCATAAAGGCAATCCATTTGTATCATCCTCTAAGTGGCTTGCATACTCTTTTAACAAGCTAAATAAAATATCAGACAGATGGCTTGAGTCAGACTTAACAACTACAGCGATCATCTTACGATCAAGAGTCAGCGCATCGTCATTGTCTGCTACTCGTTTTTTCAATCCTGCTAAGCGCTGCTTATTGGCAAAGAATTTTTGGCGGTTTTGAATATATGAGCGCAGCGCCATGTTAGTAATGCCAAGTTCATTGAGTAGCATCGAGCTATGATCTGCAAAAAACTGCTCACTATACAGGCGTATATCAAGCAGCCAATCACGCTCAGGCTCAGATTCTACTTCCGGAAAATAAAGCAAAAATCGTCTTTTAGGCTCATCTATTTCAATACGCTTTTTGGTGGCCAATACGGATTCATCAGCCATATTTAGAACCGTTACCTCTGTTGAGAAGCTCTCATCACTATCAACGTTATCAGCATTAGCGTTAATGGCAGCGGTCAAAGGGTCATTGAGACTATCCAACTCTTCTATAAAACTTTGGTCAGGATCGTGCCAAAATACGATTCTGTTGTCTTTGAACTTGGCAACGATACCTTGAATGAGTTCACTAGCCTGCATCAGATAACCTCCGGCGCTGATCCAGTGATGGACTTCACATCAGAGAGCAGATCACCAAACTTGCCATAGTTTACTTTTACGCCATCATCTAAGTCTAAGGAGATGCGCATGTCTGCATAGTGCTTGAGCTTGTCATCGAACTCGCGCAATTCGACCTGTTGCTTCACTAAAGCGGCAAGCTCTTTTTTGAAGCGGTTGGCATCACTGGTAGAGTCGGCATTGTCTATTTGCTTATCTAGCTGTTCGGCATAGGCGTCATACTTACCCAGTAGCGGCGTGACATACTCTGTACGCATACGTGACAAGGTGCCTTCATTATAGCGATGCAAGTACACTAGGCACTCAAAAGCCTTGTTTTTACCTGAGCTAAATAGCCAGTATATCGGGCGCTTTTTATAAGTCTTTAGATGGTCTTTATAGAATTGGGTCGATAGGTAGCGACGTATGGTTTCAAGCGCGGATTCGGACTGCCCTTTTTTAGCGAGCGGTTTGATGGCATGCAAGCATAGCGACTCAGCGATAAAGTCTAAGTTCTCTTGCAGATGCTCAGAACCCCATACAACTTGTACAAACTCACGCAAACGGTCGGTGGCATCGTCTTTAAACCACTCTTGATCGGTCAATGGAATGATAGCGTTCTGGTCAGCGGGGAAGCTTTTGTAAGCGCCCTCAGCGACTAACTCATCAAAACCTTCATTGCCTGAATTTGCATAGACTAAACCTTCACGATCTAGTGAGTAACGACCTAGCATGCAACCAATTGAGTAGGATAGTAACTCAACTACAGCCATAGATTTAAACTTAAATTCTAGTTGTAACTCATTAGTGCCCTTACCAAAACGATATTGGGAATTAGATAAAATTGTAGGGAAAGCTGACTTTCTTATTATATTATGCTGTATGTCATAGATTTCACATAATTTCTCATCTATAGAATCTTCTATCGATCTGAGACTATCAGTTAAATATACACACTGCTTTTCAAACTCATACAAAGATAGTTTTATACTTGATTTTTCCATAGAAATTAAATAACTTCTCCTAAAATCCCAGGAAGACTCAAACAAATCCCAATCTTTTTTGCTGATCTCAATTGCCTTACTAACTAAGCTTATAATGCAACTATAGTCTGCAACTATATAAGGGAACTTCCTAACTTCTCCTGCTTGATAGTTAATAGTTGGACTTATTGCACCCAAAAAATGATCACTAAGACTACTATTTAGAAGAGCAAGTGGAATCTCAATTGAATCTCCTTTTTCACTGAAAACAGTTGGACATGCTGAATTAAAAACAAACCCAACATCGTTATATCTTAGTGAAAACCCTGATGTACCAATTCTTGACCAAGATGCACCTTCCAGAAAATAAAATTTCCTTGAAGGAAGGTTGTTACCACTCTTAGACAGCTTGGAATAAGAATCCTCATCAAATTTAATAACCCAATCAAAGTTCCCATACCATTTCCGAAATTCACCGCCTTTCGTATGAGGAACATATTTACCTCCAGAAGAAAAGACATCTTGTTTAGATGTGGCAAAAAACTTTATTTCTGAAAAATTAACTTCATGCCAAAATCTAATAAATTCATCATTATTACCTGTGTCGAGACCTACTCTAGGTTCGAAGAATTCTGTTAATTGTTTAGATTCATCATATATATTATAGAATTTCTGTTCTTGCCAGTATACGAAAGGACTCCCTGGAATTTTTTTAAACTCCTCTTGAATGAGATGTTCATACTGGAATTTTCGATGTAATAATGCTTGCTTCTTATCTTCTTCATTTCCATCTAGTAATCGGTAAAAAGTCGGCTGATAGCTTTGGATACTTTTATTTCTAATAATCCAAGCAGTCGTTTGAACAATCTCCCCACTAATTTGACTAAACGCTCTTGCACCTAAATGTGCCATAGTAATAATTGTACGCTCTGCCAGTAAACTCTCTCTCAGTTTTTCATAGCTTGATAGAAACATCCAAGACTGCATATTTATTTGTGCATTGAATCCATGTTCGGTAAGTAGTGAAAAACCACGCTCCATAAACATCGCAAATAGATCTGACTTGCTATGTGGATACTTTTTCTTAGCAAACTTTTTTAGCTCGCTATTCATTCCTTTGCCACCCATATACGGTGGATTAGCAATTACAGCATCATAACGAATGGACAATATAAGCGCCTGATGGATAGTTTCACTCAATTGCTTAGCGGCAGGTCGTTGAAATGAATCTCCAGACTCCGCTAGCTCAATCAAAGTCTCATGCATCTCTTTTAAGTCATTATACTCATCCGCTGGCACCTCAATCAGCGAACCAAACGTCTTCGCCTGACTAAAACGCGCAACTGTACGCTGCAATAACTGATAGCGATTGTCCGCCTCAAACGAGCTAAGATCTTGCGTCTCATCCGCGAACATATCTTGGGATGTGCCATTATCCCAACCACCAGACAAATTCAACTCACGCCACACTGCTGGCAAGTTGATATGATTGCCTTCTTGTAGTGCCAGTACATTGAGACTGACATGACGGGTAAAGATACGCTTATCATCAGCACGTGCCAGCATCATCAGTGCAAATCCTGATAACTGAGCCGCTCGATCATCGATATCTAGACCATATAGATTATTCTCTAGTATCTTCTGTGGTATCTCACGAGAGCGAAAGCCGCGCTCTTCATAGATTGCCTTTAACACGTTATAAGCTTCGATCAATATATGGCCCGACCCTACCGCTGGATCGAGTACCTTGATACTCTCAGGATCGATACTATCAGGAGTCATCGCTTGCAGTTGCTCATTGACCTTGGATGATTGCTCGGCAGGCTCGATATAGTGTTCCATCTGAGCTTTAATCGCTGACTCAGGATAGGTCTGTAGCCACTGACGGCCGACTGAGTTTTGTACCAAGTACTTTACAATCCAATTGGGCGTGAATAGCTGAGTGGCGGCTGGGATATCTTCGCTTTTGACTACCTTGCCCATGACCTCGTCTTTTTTCTCAGAGATATAGAACTGATACAGCCAACCAATCACCTCGACCTGTTCCCAATCCTCTTCAGGAATACCATCGACCAAGCCGCGCAGTATCGAATCGGTACGAGTAAGATTATCTGGTAATAGCAGCTCAGTCGCATCATCTAAGGCTTCAAACAAAAACGGCATGGCTTCATGCAGCTTATGACACTGCTTTAGCAAAAGCCGCCGATATAACGTCTCGTCTTTATTACCTGCCAGCTTTAACTCAATAATATAGTCACGGTCTAACGCTAACTCGTCAGCAGCATCCACAGCATGATCGATAATCTCAAATCCTGTAGGATTGTCTGGATGCGACAATACGCGAAAGCCATGACCAAGATAATCATGAATCTCCATATAACGAATCGCGCATAAGCGGTTAAACCAAGTATAAGCGCCTTGCTCTACCAGTTGCTCAAAGCCCATCTGCTCGCTGAGTGCCACCAAGCGTCGTCTAGGCTCAGCTAAAGCACTGTCGAAGTTATTGCCATTAATTTGTAGCACAGAGCCTTGCACGATGGCTTCTGCGATGTTTAGCTCGCCTGCTGTACTGCCTTTTGCTTCGGTTTGCGAGATACCAAAGCTATTTAGACGTTTGGCGACTGCCTCCATAAACTCACGGCGGGCTTTTGGCGCATATTTTTTTATATTACTGGTATTCATAGTGACTCTTGTGCCTCAGCTTCTTATACTTCAATATTGATAGTGCTATCTGTCATGCTCTGAGTCGAGCTTAGTGCTATTTTGATACGTGCTAGTAGCGTTTGATGGCGCTCATTGTAGAACGCCATAAACTCTATGAGCTCTTCAGGCAATGATGAGATTGCTTGAGATTGCAAATGAGCAGTCCTAGCATGAGTATCTGGCCATTGCTGGGTATACCACTCATGTGGCATTTTCTGTCGTTTCTGATTATTCATTGAGCCTTCAAGCAGCTGTAGATTTGGTAGCTTATTGGACGCTCCAATAAGTTCTTCTTGTAGTTCAGCTGGCACGCCTGCCTTACTGAGTTTATTTTTGGTAAATAGTCCCTTAGGATAGATGTGGTCGACATGAAAATGTCGTGAAAAATCAAAGCCCGGGAAAAGTAGAGTTAGCAAGGCAAATGTTCTAGGATTGCCATAATCAAGCTGAGCAATCTCGCTGATCTCTTCAGGGTCAAACCGTAGCGACTTACCCCTCTGCATCATAGTTACTTCAATTTTTTCTAAAGGGAATCCGTCATTACCAAATTGTTTAATATCAGATCGAATTGCAGTAAGCAATGTGTCTAATCCGCTTCCCCAAATGCCGGAAGCTTTAAGCAGTGATCGGATCAGCCAGTTGCGAATATTCTCTCTATCTTCCGCATATTCAGAACGCGTAAGATAAGACATCGTTAGATTACGATGATACAAGTAATACGCTATCGGCAATATAGCACTAGTTGCTCTTAGATTTTGTCCATTGAAGCCAAAACTTGCCAGTAGCTGCATTGTTAGCAATAGAGCTTCACGTATTGACTTCCAATTCTGCTCTAGGACAGCCATGTTGTCTTTGATAAAGTTCTCAACTTTGAATCCAACACTACCTATATCTGATAGCATCAACCCTGCTTTCAATACTAAATCCTTAGATACATTGAAGCCATCGCCTATACGCTTCATCTCATCTACTAAGAAATGGATTTCATCGCGAGCGTTCAAAGTGCCCCACTGTGCTACAGCAATTGAAAGCAGTAAGTCAGAATAAGACAGTGTAGTACCACCACTGTTCATTCTGATAAAAATATTCAGTACGCGCTCCAGACTTTGATCGCTTTCTTCATAAAAAGAAATTTTATCCTTATCATGAATAGTCCGATATAGGTGGCGCAGTGTTGAGCGAGCTTGTTTCTTTTGCTCAGGAGATAATGAAGTATCATCCGCGACTTCATCAATTAGCGAATCTTCTTCCTCCTCCATGATACGACCCACCCTAAACCAATAATCTCCTTGCTGTTCCTGACTAGCCTTATCCTCAGTGAGGAACTGAAAGTCATACTTGGATTCAGTTTCAAGTTTTGGCTCTGCTAGTAGATTCAGATACAGCTTGCGCACCGGAAAAGCATCATTATTACTCCACCACTTGCCATTGAGTTTCCAAGCATAAGAACCTCGAAGCCCGATATTCAATGCAGTGATTCGCTGTTGCCCATCTAATACAGCGACAAATTCTCTTTCTGGTAAGTTTGTGATACTTTCACAATGCGGGTTATCTCGTTCATGATAGTACTGCATAAACTTATAAAACTGATACTTACCACGATTCTCAGACTTTATCTTCCAAAATAGAAAAGTTCCAAACGGGTACTCTTGCAACAAGCTATCGAAAAGCATACAAATCTGCTCAGGCTGCCATACAAACTCACGTTGAATGGCAGGTAATAAATACTCCCCGTCAGCAACTTTATCTAGCAGTTTTCTTATCGTTCCACCAGCTTGATACATATCTATTCTCAATCTATATTATGAGTTATTATTTAATCCGTACTCGATCACCAGATTTTACCGCAGCTATTAGCTGCTCTCTTAACGCGTATAGATAATCATCTACTTCGGCAGTGCTTTCGATAAAGTCGCCCAATATTGAGTGCTTCATGACATTTTTAGGATCAATCGTAACGGTACGCTTGGCGACTGGAGCAGGGATAACGGGCTTAGGTACAGACTGCGGTACAGTCTTACCTGCTTTTTCGGCTTCTGCCTGTTGTCTTTCATACTCAAGAGCACGCTGACGCTGCTCATTTTCGACCTGCTTACGTTGCTGTTCGATAAAGTCATTTAATAACTCATTTGCATTTTCCTCATGATCTCCAGCTTCCGACTGTTCGCTGAAAATCTGCGGAATAGAGTTAGTCTTCTCTATGCGCTCTCGACATAACTGCAGGGGACGCAGCGCTTTATTACTAATATCCGCAGGTGCCGATGCTTCTGCTAGCGCTTGGTTAATACGCTCAATGCGCTCATCCACTCTAATAAGAGCGTGAGCGCGCTTGTTTTCTACCAAAGCCAAGTTAATCTTATTAACCTGCTCAATGAGTGGGCTGATACGGCGCATTTGACCGTAAGGCGCTGGCATGTCATAAATGCTTTTGAGCTCTTGTAGAGCCTTTGATGCTTGCGGATCTTTTTCAAGCGCGTGCAAATTCGCCTTAAAGCTCTCATTCAATGCAGTAGAGAGGGACTGCCATATGTGAAACTGACTATCATAAAAGTCATCGAGGTCTTCAAATTTTTCAACAAACGATTCCAATGCATCGGCATCTTGCAAAAATCGCTCAATAAATTCAAAGCTCGATTTTTTTTCTAGTATGCCCGCTACCAATACCAACCCATCATTAATCTGTGGCTTACCAGGAAAATGTCCTGTTTGCGATTTTGTGCGAAAAGATTTTAACGCTTCATTCCAGTTTTCTAATGCTTGTTTTATGAGTTCATACAGCTCTTTTTCACCAGAGCCAATAAAGGTCTTGGAAAATAGTTCTTTCACCAAATTAGAGGCTTTTTTAACCTGACTATCATTAACCTGACGAATTTTATTAACTCGTATGTCGCCACGCTTACGTACACTATTAAACGGCTCATACGCTCTATTAAGTGCTAAATCGCTACCTTGCAGACTAAACGCAAGCTTACCTGCCAATCCAAGCCGTGCGACTAACAGTAGTATCTCATTGACAGGCCAGCCATAAGGACGTTTGCCAAAGTGAGTCACGATATCACTTAAATAAACTGGCTCATTGCGCTCTATTCTGAACGAAACATACTGCTCTACTTCGCGAGTGGCGTCTGGGTTGCACTCATCTGCTTGAAGGTCAAGTCCTAGCTGGGCGACATTATCTGCTACTAATACTTTCTGTAGCTCAGGCAGCACTTCACCTGGTGTCACATTTAGCAAGTTTAGTTTGGCAAAAGTATTTTCAACGATGTACTTATAGGACTCTTCAACGATAACGCTTGGTGTCACTGATTTTTTTGGCATCTTAGTACCGATAGCATAGACACTAGCTTCTGCAAATAATGCTTCAAAACCCACCTTTAAGCGTTTTTCACGTGCCATGTTCTCCATTTGCTTTTCACGCAGTAGGTGCTCTTGCTCTGGCCGCTGTCCTGAATTTTGTTTTAAGAAGCGATCCGTCTTTATAAATACCGTCAGATCATCCCATAGACGCTGGTCTTCATCTAACTTGATTAGTACAGAGCCATTATCTTTCAGACTATGCTCAATACATGCCTGCTCATGAGAGAAGCTGTCGTAATGGCTATCTAGTGGCGATACGACTTTGATGACTAAATCTTCAAGGGTTGTACCATCTTTAGGATGACCATTACAAAATCGGCTAACCATAAAGTCTTGTTTATTTATAGGATAACGGTAGGTTCGGTTGTTCTTAAGAATGTCATTAAATACAATAGTCGAAAGTTTATTCGATACCTCAGACATCTCAAAATCTGTTTGACGGATCTCGTTTTCAATCTCTTTTTCTTCATTAGTCAAAAATATAAATACATCATTATTGCGTGCGATTAGCAGCTGTTTTTCTAACCTATTTAAGCTATCTTCAATTTGCTTACGTAACTTAATTTTATCAGCATCGATACGATCAATTGATAGGGTTACGAGGTTATCTAAAGTGCTTTTGACCACATCGACATAACGAATCAGAAATAAAGTTTTTAAGATATTTTGATCAAACTTAGTCAGTGATTCTGAGTCACAGGCTTGATCAATAGTACGCTTGATTGCTGGTTCTAGAAAACTCTCAATAGGTGCGTAGAAACTATGAAAAGGAACGAGCACATCAAGCTCATTATTCTTCATCTGCTTTGCTGCAGATTGAAACGCATCTAGTAAAGAGCGTTCACCCATGGCCAGATTCTTACCACTTGCCCCTTTAACCCTAATAGATTCAAAGACCTTTTGAACCAAATTATAGTGATAAGGGACAAAGGGATAGTTATCTACAAAGGATAAGCTATCGGTATAGCCTTTTAGATCAGCTGTGGTTGTCTTATCGAAAGTTAACTGATTGCGTAGGATATCGCCTTTTTCAGCGAATATATCTGTGAGCTGCTCATGAGCCTTATCTGTTTTAGATAACAGACGCTTTTGGATAACCTCAGAGGTGTTCGAACTAGACAACTGCAGACGAGTATTAAAGCGACCTTGAATCTTAGAGAAGTCTTGACCATCACCTTTGCTCATCCCGCCAATAGCAGCGTCAATATCTGCCTGTGATGTAACAACTACCCAAGCACGACCACCACAGTACGTCCCTAAGTCTTCAGTAATAGTCTGCAGCTTAAGCATCATTTGGGTGTTTTTACCAATAAACTGCCCCACTTCATCGACCATAAATAATAAATTGCGGTCGCCACTACTATCTAGGTAGTCATTTACCCACTTACAAAAATTTTGGATATCGAGTGGGAAGTTATTCTCTATTTGCTGTACCCAGTGTTTAGCAGACTCTTTGGACTGATCGCTGGCATGAGCCAAAGCTTCTGATAGCTCATCGCGGTAAAAGTCATAAGCATCACGCTCTTCTTCCCACGTAGATAAGGTTAACTCAGCGAACTTGGCCTTAAATGAATCGTATTGGTCACGCTTATCAAGCTCGCGTTCTAGATGTGCAATATGAGGAAAGTCAGCACAGTAACCCACACGCTCGTTGAATACTTTTAAGAATACTTTAAGAATAGCATTCTCACGATCTTCGGTGTTCGCTCTTGAATCAATATTGAACAAGATAACATCGGTATCTTTGCTAACAGACTTTTTAATATCTGCTAATAAAGCAGTATCTGTAATCTTGTCCTTAAAAAAATCAAAGGCTTGCCGGCCTTCACCATCTTTCTCTACTGACTTATTTTCTAATAAGTATGACAATATTTTTAGAAAATGTGACTTACCAGAGCCAAAGAACCCAGAAATCCAAACCCCGACTTTTCCAGACATAGCAGAACCACTATGATCTACAGAAGGCGCATAAGCGGAAAAAAACGCTCGAAAATGCCTATTAAGCTCTTGCGTTATGACGTACTCATCTAGCTCAACATAGATACTGTCGTTATCTTTTTGCTCAGCTTTGACAACGCCATTGATATCACGAGTCAGCTGTTTTGAAAAAATCTGTTCAATATTCATCTAGTAGGCTCTCTATTTTATTTCTTATCATTGATAAATTTTATTTGCCACTTTCAGACACTAATTTAAAAGCGCGATAGTAGTTTTTGGATTCAATCATGCCAAAAGGATATAAATCTCTTCCGCTGTATTCACCAGGATAAAACAAAACCAATGGGGTACTACCCATGATATCTTGTAATGCGCTAAGCAGCTCATGACCTCTAACCAAAGGCCATGCGCTTCCTAAGCCTGATAACAATACAAAATCCAGCTCAGAGGGTTGATATTTATTGGCAATAAATTTAGCCACCTTATCTTGGCTAAGTGGCCCTGCTAGCGTTTTACGTAAACTATCAACACCCACTTGCTGTTCACGTAAGCAGGCACGTTCAAATAAGCCGCGATCTTCAAGCATATCAATAAGCACTGTAAATATATTTAGATGAACAAAACGATAATCACGCTTATCTAACTTTTCAGTAATATGCTCAAGGTGGTCTCGTACCACCAATTCATACTTTGCTGGATAATCGAAGATCCAAAAACCAATCTCGTTACCCAAACCATCGTTTTTTAAGAATTTTGAGCTCTCTATACGTTCAAGAATTAAATCCAGCCGTCTCTTAAGCGCATTCATATCGTGCACTCCATAACATCGATCAAGTCTTCCCTATTGATGCTTATAAGACATTCTTTTACTTCTGGTAGCAGGTAAACAGGTTGGATCTGACGTTTACGACTAGTACTTAGATAGCCACTATCTACTAATGACTTAATCGCATTATTGCCCATTTTATTAATAGTGGACTCAAAGAATTTATTTAGCTCTGGATATACACGTATCTGTGTGTCATAAAACTCAGTCCAAGCATCAGACGCCAATGTAGGCTTGTAGGTTCTGCGCGCTTCAGCAAGACTTAATCGCATAAAGTCAGCTACTATCGGAGAGTTAATCAGCAATGCTGCCATTAATAGCTGAATATAGGCACGCTCAGTAGACTCAAGCAACGATGCTATAAAGTCGTCACCAAGCCCTCCAACACGATGGCGAATCGTTTTCGTATAGCGGCTTGCTGTCTGTGCTGATCTCTTTTGAAGGATGTTTTGCTCGATAACAAGTGATTTCCATTCATCATCAGATAAATCCTTTAATAGATAACCTGCAATGATTCGCGACTCAGTAATCAGCAAACTTGCTCCGATTAGATCACCAACGTAATCTTTTACATTCATATTCTAGTTACTCGCGATTGGTAGTACAGTCGAACCTGACAGTTTCAACTTTTAGATAACAAAAAAAACTCACGTAGGTAAGTCCCAAATAAGTGCTTGTGTCTTTCTTTTATCAGAGCACTAATTGTCGAGCATAGCCTACATCAATTGGTCAGCTCATACTACAGATTGAAGCAAATTATGTGAAAGCTTTTCAACTTATATTATTTTCATGCCTTACTCAAGTCACATTATTGACACACGTCATCATAATATAATATGAAAATACTTGAGCCTGTTTTAAATAAAAAAACACCCTAAACATTTCATTTAGGGTGGCTTCAAAAACTATAGGGGGATATTAAGAAAATATGGATGCTTTAGTAATACTCTCTTACCAATTCTTGCTCTGTCTTGTCAAACTTAAAACAGAAAGGTTTGCCTTGCTTATAATTATCAGACATTCTATAGGCATCAATATTTCCAGAGAAACAAAAACGGTCAGACCCAATATTGAAATCAAACTCAACAATAGCGCCCGCTTTGTTCACAGCAACTGGATTCCCATAAGAATCACTTGCAGGTGAAAGTGCATATCCAAAGGGATGCACGGTTTTTGTACTAGTATCAATCACAACTAAACGATAAGGTTTTTGACCAACAAACCCTGTTTCATTAGTCTCAAAAAGGTAAAGTATTTTATCACCATCGAAGTTGGGTTCACCAGTTTGTAGAACATTGGCATAGCTCTTTAGTCGATCATCTGTACAGAATTTTTCATTCTCATAATCAAAATCGCACTCAGATACAGTTACACCGTACTTTGTGACGGCAGCATTAGAGATAGAAGGAAAACCCCATACGAGTATTGATACTGCAAAAAGCAATTTTGTACTTCTTAACATTAAATTCATCCTAGTAATTATTTGGTAAGTTTTATCAATTTTAAAAGAGAGTTTTGATACTAATGCACACCTACAGGGTTTTAACGACTCTTTGATTAGAGACACTTAGATTATGTATGAGGTGATTGATGCTTATAGACATCATATCAACTCGTATAAGATGTGAAAAAACTTTACGACGAACGGTAGCTGTTTTATAGGTTCAATCAACTGATTTTAGAACTTAAAATAATAATTTAACCCTATAGAAGATACCTTTGTTTGTACCTGAAAGACAATTTTAAATAAAAAATCACTTTTGCCTTAATATTTAACTAATATCATCAGTAAGTAACCCAAATATTTAAGTACACCCGATGAAGCATAATAATTGCCTGTCATAGCTAAATTCTTATCAGACCGCTTACACTTTTTCTGTATTACCCTAACATCATGACCATGAAAACTCTCACGAGCACCAATACGTATCAATCTATCGAGCCCTAGCTCTTTTTTAATATCTCTTACTGCTTGCTCACTATGCGCTCTAATCTGCCAACAACTGGCATCAATCAGCTGACAACCTACTGTCACGAAATGCTGTAGCATCTCAATCTGGGCCTCTTTAATCCCAAAATGAATTGATGAAGTACTTAAGTTCTGTTTACCTGTAAATATTTTCACAAACGACTTCAGTCTAGCAGGCTCATCAATTGACATCTGATACGCACTATCAAGTGCCTTAACTAAAACCTCTTGGTTTTTATGTCCCGCTGGGGCACTCAAAAGCAACCTACCATCAGTAAAAATCTGACTGGCTCTATCGTAAATCTGTCTAGCTTCGTTTATAGCGATCCCATGCCTTAGTGCAACCTCTGGTAACCGCTCAGCTCTTTTATCAACGCTTATTTTTTGCAGCTCTTCTAACAGCGCAATGACATCGTAAACTTTAGGATGAATAAATATAGACGGCTGAATATCTACTGCGTCATTTTGTGTGTTTTGCTGGCAAGCTGTATTAGCTGGAGTGCTGTTATAAGAAAATAGAAACTCTTTGCCCGCAACCTTATTAATTAAATAGCCACGCATCTTATCGAGATGAACCTGTTTAGTGCTAGGACTATAAGCTCTGCCATCTTGTCTATTTACTGTCTGATAACCAATACCTGTCACCATCTCAAATACAGTTATAGGCATAGCAAGCTTGGCTTGACTCATTTGCCAGCCAGCCAGCAAATGAGCGGTATGGATGTAATATTCAAACGTAGTATCTGGCGTTAGATGACCAGCAAAGCTAGCCAGCCCAAACCACATTCCCTTTTCTTTATTATTAGCAAGCACGGCGCTAACAATAGCGGCGCTATGATCTTTATCATAATCCGTCATCACCTGCGCTAGTGGCGATCTGCTTAATACTAGTGCCAATTGACTAATCGCAGTATGCCGAAAGCTATGAAAGGTGAAATCATGCGTAACCAGCAATCTATCCCATATAATTTTCATCATATTACTGAAAAACATAGATGCTAGTGGTTGATCACCTGATCCTTGTGAGAATAAATAACGGCGCTTCAACCTTTTTTGTTGATAATAGAATGCGATGAACAGTTGTAATTCTTCAGTCTTGAAAAGCTTGTCTATCGGTATTGCTCTTTTGGCACTACTGCTCTTGAGCCTACGATACCGATTGGGTTTGAGAATTATTTTTGGCGCTTCAACCACTTGACCATTGATGACACCTATATCCGTAATGTCTCTAACCTTAATACCAATGATTTCATTAATACGCATGCCAGTGCGATAAGCGAGTGTTAGTACAATCAAGCAAAGCCGCTTTTGATCAACCTCCAACTCTGATAACTGCACATACTCTTTCATCACATGATAGACACGCGGTGATATCATATTGGCTTTAACTACTTGACGATTATTACCCCATGGAAAATAAACATAGGGAGCGTCAAAGTGCGTACGCTGATGATCATGAAATGCTTTCAGACGACCATAAGTAAATTTCTGGCTGTCTTTTAGGCGATCAAGATGAGATAGCGATTGAATAGCAGTATTGTTATCATTATCTATACCACTAGACGTATCATCTTCAAACTCTGACGACTTGCTCAGTACAGACAACTTACGACCATCTTTCATCTTACTCTGAATAATCTGCTCATAAACTTCTTCAAAGTCATTGCCCTGCCACTGATCAACATCCTCACCCATTGTCAGCATCAGCCAGTCGCGACCAATGCAGCCCACATATTTACTGATAGTATTTAGTCTAATGCTCTTATCACCGAGCAACGACAGAGTCCAACTAAGCAAGCGCTGCGCATTAGACTGGCTAGCATCTGTCTTTAATGTTGTGATAGTAGAGATAGCAGCAACTCTGGTCAGTTTGAGCGCGTCTTGCAGCTCTTTGATCAGGTTTTTGCTAAAGCTTGGATAAGCTGTGGTATTTCTCTTGTCTTGTGATTTCCCTGCCGTCTGATAACTGACATCAAACAACTCAGACCACTCAAGTGGCTCAAGATTTGGCTTAATGGTTTCTTGGTTATAATAAATAAGTTTCTCAGTCGGCAGCCCCGTGGTTTTTATATCACCTTGTTTTACCACAGTAAGCGCACCATCAATCAGGCTACCTTCTATTTGCCGCCAGTGATAGTTGGCATATTTGATGAGCAGTGAGTGCTGGGGGCGATCGATATCCTTATTAGTGAGTTTAAGCGTTTTTGAGATGTCGTTAATTATGGTATTAAATGGCTTTATCTTGGCCGTGTTTAACTCCTTATCCTTTAGAGCATATAAAAAACACAAACTCATATCATCAGGAATATAATCAACAAAACGGAGTAAGCTTTCACTCTCATCAGCCGCGCAGCCATAATTATCGTCACATACCCTAAGCGGTATCACAACCAATGACTCTGCCCTACTTTTTCCATCAGTTGCTGGCATGTCAATTTTATACATACGGCGCTCACCAAACAGCCAATCATAGAGCGCTCTTAGCACCTCAATATCGTTCATACCACCAGACATAATGCTGCAATACAGCAATCCCTCAACCAAGTCGTTTACTGAGAAACGCCGTTTTCGTTGCCAAACCTCTATCATTGTCGCGCTACTGTCTGCCACAGCACGTCCATTCACAAACCAATCATAGTTAATGGTCAAGCGCTCACGAGTTGCCAGTATCGGTACCACAGGCTCATTCAGATATATCTGATGGGTTTTATTATAATCACGAACAAACTCTAAAAACCCGCGCCGCGCCAATTGGAAGTTTTGAGCGGTGTCGAACGTCACTTCTAGTAACTGATTAATTGCTTCGTAGTGATGCTGCAGCTCACAAGGCGGCTGCATAGAATTTTGATTGATATATTCTTCGATTAATTTTTTAGCATCACGCTTAACACTTTTTTTGGATTCTTCTCTATTCAGCTGTCGCAGTTTATGAGCGCTAATATTATCCATATAGGCGAACCTCAATTTGTTTTAAGTGAAGATCTGTAGCAATCGTATCTAAATGGGGACTGAGCTGGTGCAGCTGACTGATAAAGCTTGATGACATCGGATGCATAAATTCTTGATCAGCATGCTCATGACCATAAAGGGTACAGATCAAATAGTCAGGCACGCGGCCTGTGAGCATAGATCTCAGCTGGTGACGCAGCCAGTTATCCTGATGACTAAAAAAGTCTTGCAACTGGTAGCGGATGCGGCTTGGTGTAATACTGGCAAAGCCTTTTGGATTTTTTTGGTAAATTTGAATGAGGGGTTGTTCTGATTGCAAGATGTCATTGATGGGATAAGGCGCTGCTGGACATAATGAATTATAGATGGCGGCAAATTGCTTAATATAAGTAATGTAGTTTTGTATAGCTATTATCAAAAACTTGCTAAGAGGAATGAGCCTGCCATCAGACTGCGCATGACGCTCTTCTTTGTCAGATACCCATAACATGCACCGATGAAAGTCAAACTGGTGTAGCAAGCCGGGTGCGTGCTTAACTGGGCGGATACCCGTTTGGATCATGACAATATGCCACAACCAAATACTATAGCTATTAAACTGCGCAATATAGCGATCCATGTGGGACTTTAGCTTGCCATTAAAGCTCTCGGCACTGACAGCCAGTTGATTAAAGAACTGCTGGCACATTGTGGTCTTTAGTGCCATATCACTACCAATGTGGCTTCTATGCCCATTCATCGGTACGCTACACTCATCTATTAAAAGTGCTTTTTGCTCATCATTGCAGTATTCAGTTATCAGCTCTACCGCTTTTATATAAGTTTGCTCTAGCTCTACCGTTTTAGTGCTAAGGTAATACAGCGCAGAGCTATGCCGTACATCAACACCTGTGATCAGGTCAGCATATAATGGCTTATTAAGCTCGTTTTTGATCAATACAAACAGGCCTGCTTCAATATACTGCGGACTCAGTGCTGGCAGGTTAAGCAGATCTTTAGCATAAGAGATAGCGTCTTTAACAGTATCGGATGAAACGGTAATTTTATCCTCAAGCATAGCTTGCAAAGGGTCAGGCAATGCGCGATAAAAGGTACTGCCATAGCTTTGTCTGTGGGCAAGCAGATGACTTCGAGTATTGGTCGTCACATCAATCGTGATGGCAATGCTACTAACTTTACGGACACGGTCATAGACCAAATACTGCCGTTGACTGTGACTACATTGCCAATCAGCAATGATGCTATCAATACTAAGTCCACTTAATAGTGACAGTAGTAAGACGGCATACCCAGTGCCACTTTCTTTATCAACACTCATAAAGCGTTGCCAAAGCGTGGCAAATAGCATCTGATATCCGGTAATGCTTAGCTGACGATGATTGGTTGGGAAATGAAATTGATTACGGCGGGCATGTTGATGGTTGTTCTTTAATCGCCATTGCTGCAGCTCAGAGGATTTAGCAATTTGTGTGGCTGGCTTAAAGTCATTGTCTAGCAAAGGTACTTCGTTGTCATCAGCAATATTTTCAGCGATTGCCACGTTACTTTGCTTGTTTGATTGTTTCGTATCAAACACTATTCTTTGTAGTGGCTCATTGTCAGTACTCACCAATGTCTTGATGACGGTTTGAGACGACTTTACGCGTTTAGTGCTCCCAGTATAAGTTTTGCCAACAAAGGTTTTATTATTAATTGCCACCTCATAAGCCAGCCTGATTTGACCGATTTTACTACCAAGATATTGGTTCGCTGTTTTACCTGTTGTCTCTTTCTGTTTAACGCTTGCTTCATATTGTCTGATATAAGATAAGCATAAGGACAAGCTATCGCACTGGGCGTGAATGCTAATTAACTGGTCGAGAATGCCACGTTGTGGATCAGAAGCTCTTAGGGCCATACGAACCCGTACGCCAAGCTTATCTATTTTGGCAAAGTGTTTATCATGGCGCACTGTGATCATAACCATAACCTTTAAGTAGCCACTCATAAACCGCCAAGCATTACTCTTAACGTCTATCGCACCATACTCCTGATAAAAGACTATCAGCATATAGGTAACCGCCCACACGCCTGTTTTGCCTTGCCGAGTGATTTGATTCATCACATCTACACAGTCTATCCCAGTAAAGTCTGCAGAATTAGATTCTGGTGTTGATTGTAATGAATCAATATCATCATCTGGCGCTAAACTTATTACATGGATCATAAGCTGAGACATTTGTATGTGATGTGGCGAATCTATTGGGATAAGCTTATCCAACACTCGCCTGTCGGTCACATCATTAAATAATTTAGTGTGCCCCATAAGATGTATCCATCCAATTCAGGTTTTTGGGCAGCCCCAGCATCGCCTCATCATTGGTTAATTTACACTGCTGATACTCATAAGCACTTTGGCTGATACCAGCAAACCTACAATAATTGTCTACCGTCAGGCGATCAATATTCATGAGTTCGCAAATAATGCTTTTTGGTGCACTATTACTGATTGCCTTAAAAAACTCAGGATGATGAGTCCCTCTTGCGAAAGCCAGTTCTACCACCTCACTCCAAGCCAAGCGCTTGATGTCTTGTAAGCTTTCAGCTGCAACTAGACAAGGCTGACGCAAACTCATCTCTTCTGTAAGAATCCTATCGATCCGTCTAAACTCATTAAAAAAACAATAAACTGAATCTTTACCAATGACCAAACGTAGTGGTGGTCGATAATAATCATCCAAGCTAGCCATATTTATACTAGCTATTCTTGGCTTAAATTGATGCCATATTAACAATGCCTTTTGCGCATCTTGATGAACAACCAAATTATATTTACTGAAAGTTATAAACTTCTGAGTAGGCTTTAGATGAATACTATTCATTTTAATATTATTAATAGTGAATTATACTAATTATGATATGTTATAACTTATCGATTGTAAAGCCTTTAATATTGCTGTTATATTTTTATCTTTGGATAACTCAAATACTGATTTATAACCATTTTTTAGACAAAAAAATACTCCCTAACCCATGATAAATAAAGGCTAAAGAGTATTTTAAAATTTCAATTTTAGTTGGGTGAGGAGGTCAACGTCTTATATCAGTCGACCTTCTTATCAAGCTTAGTTCTCTTCATTATCATCGGGAACATACTTTAAAACATCCCCTGGGGTGACTTTTAATACTTGGCACAACTTACTCAGGGTATCGAATTCTATGCGAGTTGTCTCATCGTTATAAATTCTATGAAGCGTTGACTTGCTGATGTCTGTCATTCTTACTAAATCTGCAACTCGCAATCTTCTTTCCGCTAAAAGCACTGGTAGATTACATGAAATCACAATAAAATCCTTATTGGTAAGTAAAAAATACTTGCCAGTGACTACTTTTCTGTTAAAATAATACTCGTTGGCAATAACTAAGTTTCCGTCAAAAACTATTTTGTGCTGACTAACGCTCTATTATGTCATAGACTCATCTTGCTGCTCAATAACTGGCTAACTATGATGGGTGCGACTTGTTCAATAGATATAGTCACTATAAAAATGTGACACTAATCATAGTCATTCTGCCATTAAAAAGGAGTATGTTGTGGGCATCAGGATTGAATGGAGCATGACACAAAATTCTTGGGACAAACGGGTCTGTGAAGATTATTGGGCCTACAATCATAAAATCAGCTATGTAGATTATGTACGTATGCTTTGTCAAAAATATAATATTAGCTCGCAAACATTGTTTGAAACTATAAGCCAATGCTATGCTTGCTTAGATGATGTTTGCTGTGAATATTGTGGGAGCGCCTGTCCAATTGAAGTACCTGCTGATATCGCCTATATGCGAGCAAAAGAGAGTTGGTTTTGTGCAGTATGTGAACATGCTATGTGGAGAAGTGACTTTGTTAGCAAATAAATAATCAAATCTACTTTCAGCTAAAAAACTGAGGTTTTTATCTGACATAATCAATCCCTCTCACTCAAAACACTAACTCTATTCGTATTCATGGCGATTTGGTTTTCGTTAACTTTATCATCAGTCAACAAGGCATCTGTATAGCCAAATATATTTCCATTTATGTCGTGATATCACATAGCCTATTCAATCCTCAATATATATCACTTTTAAATGAAACGAGTTAGGCTCATTAGTCATACTGGAACAATAATAAATGGACGCATCGTCAGCAGATGACCATTCTTCAATAGCATCTGATATATAAGCCAAGGATTCCATTGGTAAACTTTGCATGCTCTGCATACCAACAAAAACCCCTTTAGTATCATGAGTTTTTTCAAGTTGGCCAATTAGCTTGTATGTAGCTGTTTTTACCACATCTAACTCAACCTCACCTGTAGCGCTTGTGTGAACAAACTGGAATGAATTGCCACGCTCAAGTAAGTTTATAATATCTACCGCATCTATGCCGATAATAGTGCTTGCAGAAGTTACATCAAGCAGTTCAACGACATCATTTATTTCCTCAGGATGACACTTAATAACTGCTTCTACGATATCTAAGCTTTCATGGTCATGATCATCTGTTTGTAAGCCTACTAAAATATCAGCCTTTACTTTCTGTTTTAGCTCAAATAGTGCCTGCTCATTCCATTCATCGTTCATAATAAAACAACCAATGATAGCTGGTAGAAAATACTCTATTTTTGGTCGATATAAAGCGGCACAGGGGGTGTCATCTATTTGCGAGTTGTCGAGCTGATACTTCATGATTATACTCATTGATAATTAGAACTTTTCATTCAATAAATGGTTATCATTTAAAATCTGAAACACTGTGTCCATTTCTTCCAAAATTTTATCTGCCATCGTGCTTTCATCTATCATTAACCATGCCTCACTCGAACCTTTCCAATCCTGCGGATCAAAGTAATAGTAAGCAGGCCATTGAGCAGAAGAGCTCACTTTTTCATCAGTCAGCATCGTATTCAGTACCGTTTTCATATTTTCTGTATGTGGACACGCTTTCGCGGCTTCTACAGAAGTGAACTTAATTCCTAAAATTGGACGATCAAACCCTGCATTATCAAACTCGAAGCAAACCCAACCCATATCGTAGCCAGGAATTATGAATCTAACCTGTTCGTATCTTCTGCCCTCGCCGATATAACTAATATCTAATTCGTAATCAGTTTTTTTATATTTTGCTAACAAATCTATTTTTAACTTAGCTATCAGCTCTTTCTTCATTCGATCTACAGTGTTAGATACCTTGATACTGGCATCAATAGTGGCTGCACTCTGTTTAATGATATCTAAAATTGCGTTGTCTTCATTCATATCTTCTATTCCCATAAACTGTTTTTGAATAAACTTAGTTAGCTGTGCAATAAATTCACTGACACTATGATTTTGGCATTCTACTTGACACGCTTTGAGCCAACCAACCAGATCGCTAAACCTGAGATGACTATATTGATTACCGATTATCCAATCTTCTAAAGTTGTAGTATCAACGCTATATTCGCTTGGTACGTCATTATTTTCGTTTAGATAAACAAGATGCCAATGCTTGTGTTTTCTATTTTCAAGTTCAGTAGCATAATCTTTCATTTGGTCAAGCTGATCTGCTGCATAAGGTTTATTTTCGATACAAATACCATAGCTGTCATCACCTACCTGACATCTTAAGTAAATATCCATACGACGCTGGGTGTTACTTTTTCCCGTTATCTCTTCAAGAAAAACTTCTGTTTTCTCAAGGTTATTAAGGAAAATCTGCCAGTTATCATCTTTACATATAACAGGTAAACAATGCTCAACAAACAACCTTAAAAAGCTTTCTTGCTGAGCATGACTTCCTTTAGGATCAAGCAGAGCCGCCAAAATACGACTAAGCCCTAATTCATCGGTATTAATATAATCAAAAGTACTAAAATCTGGTGAAAGCTGGCGGCTATAGAGTGCTTGCGCCGTCTCTAGTGCATTAATCTTTTGGCTCACATCATTGATTAAACTTTGCACGGTACTCATACTCATATTTCCTTTTAAAACCTCGTTCGGTTATGTTCGGCGTTATTGCTGGTCATTGATTTGCTTTAGCATCTTGATAGTGTTTATATCGTAACTGTCAGCGAAGAACTGGTATAAAAGCTGCTCAAATACACATTTGTTACCAGCGGCAAAGGCAAATAATGTTAGCGAAGATTGCAGCTTCAGATTGTCTGGTGAACCAAAGATATCTAAAGCACTTTTATCAGGATGCAATAGTAGTAATTCAGCACACTCTATTAACCGTACTCCAAGCACTTCATGCTGCAAATACGCTTTTGCTTGCTCCAGACTACCTATTGCAAATCGTCGAGACATTTTACTGTGCCCTAACCCTTTCACCTGTGGAAAGATAAACCACATCCAATGCGTGCGCTTACGACCTTTGGTCAGCTCTTCAATCACTTGTGAATAGATAGCATCTTGAGCTTGAATAAAATCATCAAATAAATCTTTATCTGTCGTTGTCATCTTCTGCATTCCTTACGATTTACATAATGAGCGTTTGCCTACCTGCCACACTCACAACGTAGCTCAAACTATATTTGTATTTAATGCTAGGCTAACCTGCCACATATATCGCGCCCATCCAGCAATGGTCAGGTTTATCAATCATCCTATTGCCGTAAAATACTTCTGAATCATCAGAAATCCGACTTTCAACAGCAGTTGTGATACTAAAAAACTCATCAAGAGATAGCTTATGATCGCTTTCAATATCAAGCATCATATACTGGATACTAAGACCTTCAGGAATTTGATTGAGCAGATGATTAACGGCACTTTTTACTTGTTCTGAGTCTGGCTTACCGGTTACCCTAGCTTGTATAAATTTAGCAGTCTTTTCAGCTCCGCAGGATCTTTTGATATCATTAACATCTATACCAACCTTATCCCAATCAGATAATACTGATTCAAAAACTGTCATCACCTGTCCAACTTCTCCCGCTTTGCAAATAATTATCCCGTCTATTACTTCGAATCTATCAATATGCTTATCTGTGGTTTGTAGTGCAAACAATGTGCAGCCGACTTGTTGCTTTAACGCTAGCAGTGACTGCTCATTCCAGCCATCTTCGATAACGATAAACCCAACCTCAGACAAGCGGTAGCTATCTGATTGTGGCGTATATAAAGTAGCTAAAGGTATGGGCTCTATCTGAAGCTCACTATTACGTTCTTCGTTGATATCGTTTTTTATAGTCTGTTTATCTGTAAAAATACTATCTGCTGTCATACTCGGCTCCTCTTTAAAGTGAAATCATTAATTACGGTTATAAAGCTGCATCCCACTTTCTAGGCGCTCGAGAATAACTATCTTTAACTCTAATGGTTCAGTGACGACGGACAATTGCGACATACTTACCAGCCAATCTTGCAGACGCGTAGTATTAGCAACTGTAGCGCTGACTTGATTCCAAGTGTCATCAATAGCCGTAATACTCTGATCTGTCGATAATGGACGCTCGTATAAATGCTGACAGGCATACTTTTGTACTTTTAAAACCAGTTTAATACGGATATTATCAGTCGGCTCTAACCTACCCAACTTATGCAAACTCTTTAACGAAAAAGTGTCTCGCCTTACCCAGTCAGGTATTGGCTTATCTATGGCTACTACCTCGGTAATACGATTGACCGCAAAATTGCGATGCTCCTGTAGCAGTTTATTATCATCGATATAATCATCAGTAGGATTAAAGCCTGTGAGATAGATCATATTGTCAATAAAGATCATTCCTTTAGGATACACCACTCTTTGAACTGGTTTTTCTTCCCATTTATTTTGATAACTTATTCGTAATTGACGATTCTGTAGCAGAGCCTGATGAATACTTCCAATCACTTCACTATCAAGCTTTGGCGCTTGCACAATACTAGGTAAGGTGATGAGATGATCTTGCCATTGTCCTAGCGGACTTTGATGAAATTTATCTTTATCCTGTCGACGTAATTGAGTGAGATTGTCTGTGATCTCTTGTTTAAAAGATACTGGTAAGTAGTTTGCGGTATATTTATCCAGCATCTCCCAAAAGAACACGGTTTGCTCGTTAATAACATCGATGCTAAAGCTGGGTTCAATATAAAACCGTGCTGTCTTGCCACTGATATTATTACCCCATGCTGGCACTCGGACTAAGGCGTCACTATAGAAAATATCGTTAAAGATTTGATTTAAGCCAATCAGATCGTTCTCTAAGTTTTTACGCTCATTTGTATAATTATCAGCATCATCACCGTAGTTTTGCATAAGCTCAGTGAGTGACACAGCATCAGTTTCACTCCGAGGAAGGATTTGATATAAAGCAAAGAGACGTGCTGACTTTGTATAGCTGGCGATTGGATATGTAGGCATAGTAGCTTCTTTATTAGACTGATGAAATGACAAACTCATTATTAAAATACAGGCTCAATCAAAACGAACCAAAATGGCTGTGCCATTGTCATAAGCATTGCCATCGGAGTCATAAACTTGGTTCTTGAGACTGATTAACCAAGCTTGTAAATCGGTTTCAGCATTGACAAGTTGCCAATGACGACTCGGCACCAAGTCATGAATACCATCCGTACAAACCAAAAGACAGTCGCCGCTATTAACATTAATCCTTCGAGAGATGCTCTCTGGTATTTCACTGCTGATATAACTGTCATCAGTGGTCAGTGCAAAGCCTTCAGTAATACTATATAGACTCCCTGCCATACCTTCTCGGTTATAGTCAGAAAACTCCACTTGGCGACCTTGCTCTTGTACCTGCTGATCAATGAGTTCGTTCAATAGGTTATGATCTCGAGTCAGGCACTGCCATTGTGATGCACCTTTAGGTAGCCAATAAATACGACTGTCGCCCACATGCGTTATCGTTGCCTTTATGGTTCCATCACCCTTTAACTCACAGGCAACCATCGCAAGAGTTGCCGCCGCGCCATTACGCTTAGCTGAATGCTTGGTTTGATTAATCAGCTGATGAATATCATCTGAAGTAACACTCTTCTGATCGTTCCATAACCGTCTGATTGCCTTTATCACCGCTTTTGAGCAGTGCTGTGAGTGATTAGAGCTTGCGACGCCATCTGACACTGCTAAGCAGAAGGGTACTGCAACTGGAGTCACTGCCATCACTCCTAAGTCTTCTTGATACCAATTGTCTAAAAAGAAAAAAGCATCTTGCTGCAGGTCATTACTGGCAGTACCTTGAAAAGTGATTGCACAAGCTTGTGCGATAGAGGAAGTATCTTTTAAAGGACAATTATTTCTAGCGGCAGTCATGATGGTAAGCCTATATGTTTATCATAAAGGCCAGTATAGCGATCAACCTGTAACTTTATTTTCTAGGTTGCCCGCTATACTAGACTAGCAACGACAAATATCTTACTTCAGCAAATGAAAACTAGGTTATATAAAGAACTAATGTTTATTATATAATTCTGTAAATTTAAGGATAATTACTAATTATGAGTGAATCAATAACGCTCCAGAACAAGACGATAATCTCAGTAAAGCAGTTACTGAGTGAATGTCTACTAACTATTCCTGAGTATCAGCGCCCTTACAAATGGAATCAGCACAATATCGCAAGCTTATTCAATGATATTAAGACGCAATGTGACAAGCCCGCCTATCGCCTTGGCTCTATCGTGCTGCATAAGTCTCAAGATAAAGATGATAAAGACGTACTCAATATTGTCGATGGTCAACAACGCACCCTAACGCTAATGCTTACCGTCATGGCGATTATCAAAAACTATCATCCTGATCATTCAACCAAACCCAAAGAAGTAAAAGCTATCGGAAAAATACTAGGTGAGCTAGCTAATACCGTGCCAGCCTTAGCTAAAAAACAAGAGTTTGCTAGCGATATATCCATTTATAATTTGCACTCGAACTTTCAAGAGATACAACGCATTATAAGCCGTGGCGAGCTCAGCATCGAACATATTGACTTTCTGCTAAATCAGTGTGAGGTGGTCATCTTTATATTGGAAGATGAATCAGAAGCCTTTCAGTTTTTTGACTCACAGAACTCTCGCGGTAAAGAGTTGTATCCTCATGACTTATTAAAGGCTTTTCATTTACGTGAATTCAGCGCCTATGATAAACGGCTCAATCCAAATATTAAAGCGCAAACTGTCGCTCATTGGGAAAGCTTGGCAGATGACGAATTGCACAGGCTGTTTAATCAGCATTTATTTAGGATTAAGCGCTGGATAGATCATAAACCAGCCCGCAACTTTACCAGTCGTCATGTAGATATTTTTAAAGGGGTGTCTCTACATAAACAAAATTTACCGCACTATGCAAAAGCTATGATGATCACGCATCATTTTATCGATGATTATAATAGCAATATGCAACGTCATATTGATGCTCAAGCAATGAACTACCCATTTCAGCTAGACCAAAAAATAATCAACGGTCGTCGTTTTTTTGAAATGGTTGAATATTACGATACGCTTATTGATCGTACGAAAACGATTGATAGTGCGCACGCATCAGAGAATAAAAACAGCCATTCCTCTGTAACTATCTATGACCAAACCTTAAATGAACGAGCATCGAACATTATTAAGGTATTAGATGCTTATAGTGATAAGTGGCGTCAGGGTGACAAATATACTCGTAACTTATTTGATAATACTTTGATCTACTATATTGATAAATTTGGTATGCAAGACTTATCACAGGTTGTAGAGATCATGTTTATTTGGGCATACAAAATACGCTTAAGACAATTTGCGGTAAAACTCGCAACGATGGACAATCATGCAGTTGACGGTATGTTATTCAAACGTATCAAAGACGCTACATTGCCTAAAGAAGTATGGATCGCTGGTGTTCAACCTCTAAGAGGCAATGACATAAAAGAGTCTAATAAAAAAGCTGATAACGACATATACCAATTATTTGATCACCTCAACTATTTGACTGATAAATAGAGAAAAATAAAATTATGAAAAACTATAATCCGAGCGCAACCGAGCAAGTGATACTACTAACACCAAAGGGGCTGCTTAACGGCACCGAGCACTATCTGATTCCGATGTATCAGCGTAATTATGCTTGGGGCAATAGTGAGATTGAACAGCTTATTGTCGATATTATGGACGCTCAAATTGATGCGAAAAGTTCAAAGGAACATAAGAACTATTATCTAGGTACACTGGTAGTATTTGAAAGACCACAACTATCTTCAAAACGTACAGTGTTTGAAGTTATTGACGGTCAACAACGCTTTACTACTCTGAGCTTATTAATCATATATCTAAAGAATTACTTTACAACTATAGATAGCGACTATGATATGTCATGGTATACAGAACAAAACATTGAGTTTGAAAGCCGTCCGAAATCTACTCAGACGTTAGAGTTACTACTGAATGACAATCTAGAAACCTATGAGCACCTTCATGAAGCTAAGCTAAATCCCGCTATTATCAACGGCTATACGTCTATTAGAGAAGTAATGGAAAGTAAATTTATTTCCCCTAATAATGATAACCAACAACCCACTACAACCCTTCAAGAGTTTTGTGATTATCTATTTCAATATGTACAGATTGCTCGTGTACCTGTGCCTGACGAAACGGATTTAAATCATTATTTCGAAGTTATGAATAACCGAGGTGAGCAATTAGAGAAGCATGAAATTATTAAAGCACGTTTGTTGTCAGTCATTGAAAAGGCAAACGAAAGTGAGATAGCGCTTGCGGACAAACAACCAGTTAAAGCTTTGATTCATGATGTTTGGGAAGCCTGTGCCAATATGAATAAATACGTACAGTATGGCTTCAATACTACTTTACGCTTTAAGTTGTTTTCAGAGAATTTAACTCTTTTGCGGCCTAAAGATTTTGATGAACTGCTTAGGATATATAAAGACTCTGATAATCCTAACAATTCCCAGCCAGATAATGAACAGTATTCTGACTGTAACAATGATGCTCAAAACAATAAATTGAAGCCACTTCCTTCTCTTTTCCACATCCTTGAAAATGGTTTTGCCAGTCCACCTAACCCTAGCAATACCGCGGATAAAGAAGAAGATGACGGTAATAGTGAGACTTACTATAGCTTAGTGAATTTCTCAAGCTTTCTTTTACATGCTTTGAGAATCATGGTTAACGTGCAGTCCTCATATAAAAAAGACATCGCACTTGATGACAAACAGCTGCTAACCCAGTTTGAAACCTTTATCTTAAAACCATCCAACTTAGAAAATGCTCACACTTCAAATACTGAGCAAAGTATAGAAACTAACAATCAGATAACGCCTTTGTCTCAAGTAAAGACCTTTATATACTCATTACTTAAAAGCAAATTTATCTTTGATCACTTTATAATAAAGCGCAACACTCAAGACAGTAAAGGACAATGGACGCTTAATAAGCTAATCAAGAATGAAGATAAAAAAAACAGCTACTACAAAAATAGCTTTGAGACTGACACTGACAAACTAGTGATGTTGCAAAGTGCTTTTCATGTCTCAACTCCTACTACGAACTATAAGCACTGGCTTAATGCCGTTTTATATTATGCTTGTAAGCATTATAAACATGGTGAAATGGGGCTTAATAGCGTAGCGTATCTTGACCATTTAGAAGAGATAGCTCGCGCCTTTATGTTAAAGCGTTATTTGACTGATGAACCTGATGATTATCATAAAATCATTTATCAAACCTCAGACTTCAATAAGCTATTGACTGAACATACCCATGACAACTTGAGTACTGATAATCTACGTATACAAATTAAGCAGTATCTCAGGTATGGCAATATCCGCAACATTTTTGTATTTAATTATTTAGATTATCTGCTTTGGTTAAACGGTAACTATCCTAAGTTTACCTTTACCGCTAGAAGCTCTGTAGAACACTTTTATCCACAAAATAAGCGAAACGACAGTATATTTTTGGAAGATAAAGACGCAAAAGATTCACTGTTGCACTCTTTTGGTAATTTATGTTTGATTAGCCATAGCCTTAATTCACGTGTGAGTAATGATATGCCTGATGTTAAGGTAAAGTATTTCTCACAAAATGGAAATATGCAAAGTGGGCAAATCGATAGCTTAAAGCTACTGAAAATGATTGATTGCATACAAGGTAAACCAGATGCGTGGGATAAAAAAATAATTGCTCAGCATGAAACTGAAATGTTAAATATTATGCTGCAAGGGCTAAATTTAGCAGGTGTATCTTATGAGTAACGTGGACGATATAGAAATATTCACTCAAAACCGTGTCATACGCTTTTTTACCGATACGCTAGGCTATCGCTATCTATGCAACTGGCAGTAAAAACATAGAGCGCGACACCTTGGAGCAATGGTTGAAAAAGTACGATTTTAGTATGCCCTGATCACACGTGCTATCAGTATCTTGAAAAAGGCAACCTTTTTAAGAAAGCGCGACACCTTGGAGCAATGGTTGAAAAAGTACGATTTTAGTATGCCCTGATCACACGTGCTATCAGTATCTTGA
>NZ_CAJHBS010000010.1 GCF_904846705.1 Psychrobacter sp. Pi2-52 | reverse complement strand
TGCTTTTTTACTTAGTTTACAACGGGTTATCTTCATAAAAGTAGTCTAGCATAGTGCTTATCTACTACAGCCCCTAATTTTGTATTAGTATGCATTAAATGACTGAGGATACAAGTACTTACATTGTCTATAGGCCCATTCTTTTTATATAAATTTAATTTGTTGTATATGCCTAAGGACCAGACATGACTGCTAACATACAAGAAGCTCTAGCTAGAGAAGCACTCAGTTTTCAATTGATGACGCGAGCTGAGCCTCCAGAGTTGGTTATTGCCACGATAAAGTCGTTATTAGCAGTAAAGGAAGCGCGCGATGAGATATTGATTATCGATAATAATAATAAAGAGACATCGTTGTATGAGCCATTAGCAGCATTTTGCCAAAGCTTAGACGTTAAATTGAACGTCCATTTTTATCACATCGATCGTGTCGAAGGTTTCAAAGCGGGCGCTTTAAACTTGGCACTTGGGTTAATGAGTCCAGACTGTAGTCACATTGTGGTTGTCGATAGTGATTACCAAGCATTACCACATGCTAGAGCCTCTATTACACAGGCTATCGCCCAGTATCCTGAGCATACCCTACTGCAGTTTCCGCAGTTTTATCGTAATGAAGGACAGCTCGATGCGCATAGCGAGTTGAATCACTATTTTAACCATCATCTGTACCGCTCTTTTAATCGCAATCGCGCCTTATCAACGGGTACTTATGCAGTCATTCGACGCTCGGATCTTTTGAGCATAGGAGGTTGGTCAGGCGCTTCTATCACTGAAGATGCTCAGATGGGCGTGCTTATGCATCGACAAGGTTTTCGCAGTCAATTTGTGCCAGAAGTCATTGCCACGGGTTTACTGCCCAACACGCTAGATGACCTAATATGTCAACGCCGACGCTGGATCTACGGCAATATGCAAGTGCTCACGGATTACTTGTCAGTCCCGTACAACTCTCCAAGTCAATATGTTTCACAGTCCAAAAGTATGAGTGAACGTCTAGCATATATACGCGCTCATCTGTCTCAATTAAGTGCTTGGGTAAACTTCACGGGGTTCTTTATCCTTTTGCATATCTGCGCAATTCTGGTAATGGTTGATATGCTTTTAATAAATAACGCTGACGTGTCAATGCTTGCACCTTTATATCTGGTTTATGCAGGCTACATATTTTTTATCCTTAGACGGTTGTGGGCTTACTGCCATGATCAATCGCCTCTCAATCAACAAGTAGATGACAGCCATCAGCCACGTTTTAGCAGAAAGATACGAGCATGGTTGATGCATTTAAACTTTTGGGAGATTGGTGCCTTGTCATGGCTTCCGGTGCTGTGGGGACGAGAGAAACCTTTTGTTTGTATAGTCAGTTCAATATAATTTCGATACAAGGAAACCGAGTGCAAGTTATACATTAGTATGCTTAGCGAGGATGACGATGTATCGGATTTATATAGGCTTGACTATACGCCAAAACAAAACTATATCCAAAGTCGTCAGTCATTACTCCTTAAGAATATAGCAGCGTTACCAAAACTGCTGTTGGTGCTAAATATCATTACAGTCCTAGTTGTAGCACCGTTTTCATCGCTCTACTCACCAGTACTATTTATATGTGCAGCAGCAGTTTGCATTCTAAAACTAAGCGCAGCCAAGGTAGCAATGGATAACTTCTCTGATGCTCGAGCAGACATACCAAGTATGAGTAAGGTTCTAAAACAGACTTTAAAGGTAGCCCATGAAAAGAAGACGACTATCACGACATCTTATGCGACGTCTTTATTTAAAGATAAAAAAACCATCGATTCATAAAAATCAGTACTTATAAAGACAATACTCATAAAGATAGTGATTCTCAAAAACTTGCGATTTATATAAGCCAATTTTGAACCAAGGTCATTCTATTGTCTTTTATCGTTTCTATACTAGGTTCCCTATACATCACTCTACTAACTATAGCGCTTATAGCCATAACGCTTATAACTATAAAGGTCTTAAAAACATGATTAGGTCTTCGAATTCACCGCTACGTATTGCCATTATTGCGCATTCACTGTACCCCATTGCCCAGCCATATGCGGGTGGTCTAGAAATGATTACCCAATTGATTTGTGACGAGCTAGTGGCGCAAGGTCATGAGGTATTGCTTTACGCTCATAAAGATAGCGAGACGAAAGCAACGTTGGTGCCGTTATTGACTCGTCATGATTTTAACAAGATGGTCTATGATAATGAGCATGAAACGGTCGCCATGGGCCGTGAAGAGATGTACCAATATCTCACCTATCAGATAGCCTTACGAGATATTATCGAACGTGATGATCGTGGTGAGATTGATATCGTACATAACCACAGTCTGCATCATATTCCGATGATGACAGGCCAAGCATTTGGCGAAAGGTTTTTTACCACTTTTCATACGCCTATTTTTCCACAGTTACGTTTAGCGCTTTTAACACTGCGCTCTGGTACAACCACTCAATTTACAGCGATTAGTAAGCACCAACAGCAGTTATTCGCTGAGTTTGTCCCTTCACAAGTGGTGTATAACGGCATTGATGTCGAATCCTTTACTGCCAATACAGAATCGCTTGGCAATACTAATGATAGCGATGACGAGGTATATTTTTGGTATGGGCGTATCTGCCCTGAAAAAGGCACTCATTTAGCCATGCGGTACTGCATGGAAGCTGGGAAAAAACTTATCATAGCAGGACCTAAAAGCAACGAAGACTACTTCAATCAAAAAGTAGCCCCTTTGTTATTTAAAGACAGTAAGAGTGGCGATGACAAACTATTCAGTTATGTAGGTCATGTCACCAAGGACGAGATTAACAATTACTTGTGCCGAGCAACTGCCATGCTATTTACCAGTACTTGGGACGAGCCATACGGATTGACCTTAGCTGAGAGTCTGGCATGTGGCACACCAGTCATTGGTTTTGATGCTGGAGCCAGTGCCGAAATTATTACTTCAGAGACAGGAGTCATCGTACCTAAAAAAGACAAAGCCGCCTTTATCAATGGTTTTGCTACGATTAAAAATATATCACGCCAAGCCTGCCGTAACCGTGCTTTGCAGTTTTGTTCAGTGTCAGCCATGGTAGACGGCTATCTGAAACTGTACCGAGCAGCGTTAAAAAATAGAACTGCGTTGATAGAAGACAATTCAGAAAGTTATATCAACAGTATCAACAGCTATGAGCTGTCTGATTTAACAAAAGACTCCCTGCAATTTTTTAATCAGGCCATTCAAGCACCAGTTGAAACTGATAATGATCTTGTTAGCTTTTCTGAGGGGTCGTAATGATGCGTATCGGATATTATGCGCATCATCACGGCTCAGGACATTGCCGACAGGCAGACAAACTGGCTGCATTGCTGCCTAATGATGCAAGAGCGCAATTAACGGTATTTACGAGCTTAGATATAAATAGCTATCGTTTTACCGCTATTGATGAACAACAAATTGTACGTTTGAATGCAGAAGATGAACGACCCGACGACATATTAGCAGGTCGTGCAGGACAGTACTGGCAACCAGCCAGCCTACACTACTCGCCCGTAGGCAATAGTGACATTCAAAAACGCAGTCACCAAATATTAGACACTATCTTTCTAGGTAATATTGATCTGATGATTATCGATGTCAGCGTCGAGGTGGCCATGCTCTGCCGTGCGGCAAGTATTCCTTACCTTTACGTTAGGCTTCCTGGTATTCGCGATGATGCGCCACATTTGGGTGTATTTGCTGGTGCGCTTGCCTTATTAGCACCTTATCCTAAAGCGTTAGAGTCTGCCCAGACATCCGAATGGGTCTGCGGTAAAACGCTCTATCTTGATTTTATCTACTCTCAAAAAACTGAGTCATACACTTATGAGAGCTTTATAGATATCTTGGCAAAATTAAGCGTGGATAATGAAAATTCTGATCTTAAATCTACAAACCTACCAGCTATCGAAACTCAATTAACAGACAAGTCCGGAGCTACAATACCTATTATTACCGTTATCAAAGGCTATGGTGGACACAAAGCGATTGACGAAAAACTACCGGAGTTGCGCTCACTGCTACCCGATACATTAATTGTCTCTCTCGGGCCTATAGACGATGAAAAACGATGTTATGTCGATATCTCAGCTGAGGTAGATGATGTCACACCATTTATTTGTCATAGCGATTATCTGATGATGGCCTGTGGCCTAAATGCTGTCGCGCAAGCGTATCATTACGATACGCCGCTCATAGTAGTGCCTGATGACAGGCCACATAATGAACAGGCCGTCATGGCTGAAGCGTTAGTCACTCAAAACAAAGCGCTAAATTGGCAGCAGTTTAAAACCTTAATGAGTGTCAATGATGGTCAACCTGAATTTATTGCCCAAATAATTCATGGCCAAAGCAAACAACACCCCACTACATCGGTTGATAGCATTGAAAAAAATAACAGTGAGGAAGATAGCATTGAGGAAATCAACGCAGTTACGCCAATAGCTGCTCAAGCGTTTATGCATAGTATCACTGATTATCCTACAACTAAGCTTTGGTTCGAAAAATGGTTGCTTCCTCGTCTCAACTTAGCACCCGAATCAACAATTGAATTCTGACTTATTAAATACTGATTTATTAAAAGTAACAGGCAACCTGATAGCGAGGTAAAGACAAGCGATGACCATTCAGCCAACGAGTAATGCTAGTACGACTTCTGATACTGTATCGATGACCGTCATTACGACTTGCTATGGTCGTAATCGTCATCTCTACAACCTACTCAGTAGTCTAGAAAGTAGTAGTGTAAAGCCAGCCGAAGTCATTATCGTCAACGACGACGCTGATCCCAATCGGTTAGCTGAATTTTCATTAAATATTGTGAAGTTACCGACTACGGTTAAATCAGCTGTGAATGATGGTGACGATACTACAATTATAGAGTTTGATATCGGACATAACCGTAATCTTGGGGCACTGCAGGCAACTCACGATATGCTGATTTTTTTGGATGTTGATTGTATCGTAGCGCCTACGTTTATTGAGCAAATGTATAAGAAGCTTCTGCAATATCTTAATGCGCTTTTGATGGGTCAACCACGCTATCTAACTCGACCATTATCAGTAGAAGAAAGTACACAATTAAAAATCAACCATCTGCCTGTCTCTATTTTAGACGAGCTGTCTGTCTATAACCCTTATCGTTACAATTTTGATGAAGCTGACTCATATCCTACTGAAACAGAACAAACCGCTATCAAACAAACTGATGATTATGGTGCATTTTGGAGCCTATGCTTCGCTATCAAGCGACAGACTTTTGATAAAATTGGCGGTTTTGACACCCAATATACAGGTTATGGTGCAGAAGATACCGATTTTGCCTTTACAGCACGTCGATTAGGTATCAATTTTTACCTTACTGCTGATATCGCTTATCATCAGCAGCACAGTGTCTACCGGCCACCTCTTAATCATCTGGACAGTATCATTGTCAATGCCAATCGCTTCTATCAAAAATGGCACTGTTGGCCCATGGCAGGATGGCTGTCCCAATTTTCCGATATGGAACTGATTGATTGGACAGAGGAACAGTCGTTACCGATAGCCATACAACGAGAGCCTAATGACAAAGAGGTGGAGCTTTCTCATTGTCCAGACGCTCCTTATGTTTAACTACTTTTAGCTAACGAAAACTGAGCTAATCAATATTCTAGTATCGATGAATAGTCACTCCTTTAGGTAGTCGACTCATTTCCTGACGTTCAAAATCCCAATTATGACCATGCCAAAAGTGAGCAGTTTTATCATTGTCATTGAAGCCGATCATTAATATCTCTAATGGTAGTTTTGTCTTTTGAATATGGTGTAAGTATGCTCGAGCTACCAGCATCAGCCGATATAACAGAAAACCTGATGAGGGTGCTGACGAATGAATCTCGGTAAAGCATGGATAGTCAGCAACGACTTTATGATGCTCTGATAGCACACTGTGATAGGTAGGGCTTGATAATAGTTTTTGCATGCTCGAAGGAATATCTAAGATGCGCTGAGCAGTGATAGGATCGTCATTAGGGCTTGGGTCATCAGCCAATGTTGGAAACTGATTCAGCGTGAATAAAGTGATTAAATAACACCAAGACATCATCGGGCTGTAACAACATCTCAAGCTGAGCCGTGGTGACAGCAGGATTATTTGCAATTAGCACGACTCGTTTAGCTTGCTCTAGTGCAGTTTGTATAACGACTGGTAGTATTAAGAAAGCAGATTGCGCTGTGCTTATATCATCAAATGTATATTTGCTATTCTCTGACAGTGCGATACTCTGTTTAAGTATTGGTTTTTCTGTATTGGACTCTATATTAGACATAGCAACCTTAGTTAATGTGAACTTTTGATTGCTACTTTAGCATTATTAGCGATTTTTATAGAAAAATTGACGATGTTAGTATGCCTATTACTTTTGCCTTAAATAAGTAAAGCCCTTAAAACTTATACTTGATCAAATTTTTTCACGCTTATATATGAAGCCTTCTTCATCATAAATTTGATAAGTAACATCTAATAACGTTTCCAGTAATTCAGACTTATCGAAATGCCTGACACTCATCACGATTGGCGAAGTCAATATCCCTTCTTCAAATGGTATATAGGTTATCTCTTGATGACGTAAATGCTCAAGTGTCTTCGGTACGATAGTCAACCCTTCTCCTGCTGCTACTAACCCTAGGGCAATATGCAATTCACGTACTTCCATGAAATAATTCGCTTTCAAATTACGATTTTCAAATAGTTCTAATACGTAATCAATGAAACTCGGCCTCGGTGCTGTTGGATAAAGTAAGAGATTTTCATTTGTTAAATCGATCAAGCTTAAACTGTCGCGTTTTTCTTTTGATAACGGGTGTTCGATAGGAACAGCAACTACTAAATCTTCCTCTCTAAGTACCATTCGCCTAATGGAAGCATCTTCAAATAACAACCTGCCAAAACCTATATCTATCTTCCCTTCTGTCAATGCTTGCGTTTGTTGCCAAGAGTTTAGCTCATACAATTTAACCTCGATATTCGGATGAACTTCTCTGAAACGGGATATTACTCTCGGCAATATGCCATACAATATAGATGATACAAAACCTATTGAGAGTGAATTATCAAAATTCCCCTTACGAATAGTCATAGTACGCAGGTCGTCTGATTTTTTTAAAATTTGTATCGCATGATCATAAAAAAACTCGCCAGCCTCAGTGAGTTTCAAGGGACGGTTCTCCCTATCGATGAGCGTAACGCCAATCTCTTCTTCCAATTGTTTTATCTGCCGGCTAAGTGGTGGCTGCGAGATGTATAAACGAGCAGCTGCTTTATTGAAGCTTTTTTCTTCTGCCACGGCTATGAAATAGCGTAAATGCCTGAGTTCCATTATTCTTCCTTGATTGACTTCCTATTGTTTCTATCCTAAGTCGTTCTAATTTCTTCCCTTTTATCTATCACCTACTTCATATACAAAATTTCCATACCTAAAGAACATAACATACCACCTACCTTCCGACAAAATACCTAAAAAGTATTAAAACAAGACTAAATAGGTCTTAGACATGTCGATATTTAACACCTATAGTTCTTATTAAGCATAAGGAAGCCAAAATTTTATACTAAGGATAGATATGATTCGTTCAATTAATACTTTACTAGTACCAATACCTACTATTCGAGCGCACAAACTGGCTTGTACTGTGATGAATGAACAAGTATTGGTTCTGGTGCATATCCAAACCGAAGATGGCTACGAAGGTTGGGGCGAAGCAACGACGATTGGCGGCTTAAGTTATGCTGAAGAAAGTCCTCATAGTATCAAAACTAATATCGATACTTACTTTACCCCTCTCTTGATGAAGGAAAAGCCTACAAGCACAGCAAAAGCAATGCAGCTATTGAATACCCACATCAGCGGCAATCGTTTTGCAAAATGCGCGATTGAAACTGCTCTACTCGACATCGAAGGCAAAAGACTCAATCTACCTATCAGCGAGCTCATCGGTGGTCGCGTCCGTGATCGTATCGAAGTGGCATGGACGCTTGCTAGTGGAAATACTGATACCGATATCGCTGAAGCTCATCAAATGATTGAACAGAGAAAGCATCGGATTTTTAAATTAAAAATAGGCAGCAACCCTATCCTTGATGATGTCGCCCATGTGTTAGCTATTAAACAAGCCTTACCTGATTGCCGCATCACCGTTGATGTCAATCAAGCATGGACAGAGCTTGAAGCTATGAAAGGTATAAATTTATTACAGAATGGCAGTGTTGATTTAATCGAGCAACCAGTATCAATGCGTAATAAATCAGCGCTGAAGCGTTTAACTGAGCACTTTGACGTGGCTATTATGGCTGACGAAGTCGTGCAAGATCCACATAATGCGTTCCAATTGGCAGCGGATCATTGTGCTGATGTCTTTGCTGTAAAAATCAATCAAGCTGGTGGATTAAAAGCTGCCTGCCTTATCGGACAAATGGCACATCTAGCAGGTATCGAGCTTTATGGCGGGACGATGCTAGAAGGACCCATTGGTACTGCTGCATCAGCGCATGTGTTTTCTACTTATCCTAGCTTGAACTTTGACACGGAGCTGTTTGGCCCGTTGCTATTAACAGAGAATATTTTAGTTCAACCGCTTGATTATCAAAATTTTGGTTTGACTATTCCAACTGGTGCTGGCCTAGGTATCGAGGTAGATAGCGACAAAGTATATCACTATGCCAGACAAGCAAATTTATCATCCTCAAATCCCATGTCGTTAGGAACTTACGTAAGCGACTCTCACGCTGGGGCTTGATAGTGCTCTGCCAAAAGCTCCGTAAAATAAATGCTGATGTAGATCAAATATCAGCCATATGACTAACCATAAAATATAAGGACATAATTATGTTATATCACGTCAGAATGGATGTGTTGTTACCGACAGATATGAATGCTGATCAAGTTAATGAGCTTAAGCAAGCTGAAAAAGCGCTATCACACAAACTGCAGGAACAAGGTAAGTGGCGTCATATTTGGCGCTTAGCAGGAGAGTATTCTAACTTTAGTATTTTCGATGTCGAAAGTAATGAAGAACTACACGACATTATGATGTCGCTACCACTTTACCCTTATATGAAAGTCGAGGTCACCCCTCTACTTCGTCATCCTTCTTCTATTCGCGATGATGATAGTTAGTGCCTCATAACGCTATTACTAGATTTCATTATTACTTTTGATGCTAATCAAATAATAGCGCCTTAACCCATTTTTTAATAATTATTGGTCTATACCAGACCAACGGGCACCTGTTGCCAAAAATAAGCAGTGAATGAATAAAATTTGAGTAAGAGTACTCGTTATAACTACCTTTTAAATAGTCCTCAACAAGGAGAGAGACATGGAACGCAGCCAAATTGAAGCATTAGCCAATCAGTTCATCAAAGGTAAAATTGACTTTCCTGAACAAGTTAACCCACGTATACAAGCCATTGTCTTACGTATCGTAACCGACCTCATGCAAACCATTAATGACTTAAAAATAACCGCCGATGAGTATTGGTCTGGGGTTGAGTTCATTGGTGATTTAGGCAAAGAAGCCGGTTTGTTATCACCAGGTCTTGGTTTTGATCACTTCATGGATTTAATGATTGAAGAAGATTTAAAAGCAGCAGGTCTTGATGGCGGGACTGTACGTACTATTGAAGGTCCACTCTATGTCGCTGGTGCGCCAGAAGAAAAAGGCTTTGCGCGTCTAGATGACGGCACTGACCTTGACAATGGTACCGTGCTATTTATGCAAGGCACTGTTTATGGTGAAGACGGAAAACCTCTTCCAAATGCCAAAGTTGAAGTGTGGCATGCCAACAGCTTAGGTAACTACTCTTTCTTTGATGAATCACAGTCTCATTTCAACTTACGTCGTAGCATCATTACCGATGAAAACGGAAATTATGCATTCCGCAGCATCGTGCCGCTAGGTTACTCGGTACCACCAGAAGGAATGACGCAAAAAGTATTGGGCGCGCTAGGACGTCATGGTCATCGCCCAGCTCACATTCATTTCTTTGCCAGTGCTGACGGTCATCGCAAACTGACCACGCAGATTAACATCGATGGCGATGAGTACCTATGGGATGACTTTGCTTTTGCAAGCCGCGAAGGTTTGGTACCAGAGGTAACGATGGTCGAAGATGCGGACAAGCTAAAAGAAAAAGAGCTTGATAAGCCTTACGCAAGTATCGACTTTGACTTTCATTTAGTAAAAGACATTGACCAAGCTATACAAGGCAGCGAAGTAGCACGTCGCCGTGCACAAGGTTAACGAGCACTCATATTAAATAGCACTAATTAATCACTACTAGCGACTTACGTTTGATATGTCCTCAGTTGTTGTATCAAACGTAAGCTTCTAATCTCATTTTATACCGTCATTATACAAGGAAGGCAGCCATGAGCGAGCGTATCAATCTAGTACCTGAAGGATCAGACATCACTATTGATGATTTTTTAGAAGAGAACAGTGAAAAAGGGATTTATCGCCTGCATCGTAGCGCCTTCACTAACGAAGAGCTGTTCGAGCTTGAGATGAAGTACATCTTTGAGAACAACTGGGTCTACTTAGCTCATGAGTCTCAAGTTCCTGATAATAATGACTATTACACCTCATACATTGGTCGTCAGCCCGTCATTCTTGCCCGCAATAAAGAAGGCGAGCTGCACTGCATGATTAATTCATGCTCACACCGCGGCGCACAATTATGCCGTCATAAGAAAGGCAATAAAGCCACTTACACTTGCCCGTTTCACGGTTGGACTTTTAACAACTCAGGTAAGCTGCTTAAAGTTAAAGACCCAAGACACGCCGGCTACCCAGAATGTTTCAATAAAGAAGGTTCACACGACCTAAAACAAGTGAAAATGGCCAATTATAAAGGCTTTATCTTTGCTAGCTTAAATGATGATGTTCAGTCAATTGAAGACTGGCTTGGTGGTTCTACCAAAATTCTTGACATGATTGTCAATCAGTCGCCAGAAGGTCTAGAAGTTCTACGCGGCACATCAACCTATACCTTTGATGGTAACTGGAAACTGCAAGCTGAAAACGGTGCTGATGGCTATCACGTATCAGCTGTGCATTGGAATTATGCGGCTACCACTGCACGTCGTAAAGAACAAGAAGCAGTCAAAGAAGACAACATCAAAGCCATGAACGCTGGAAAATGGGGACGTCAAGGTGGCGGTTTCTACTCTTTTGAAAACGGACACATGCTGTTATGGACACAGTGGGAAAACCCACAGGACCGTCCAAACTATGCCTATCGCGATGATTATGTCGCTAAATACGGTGAAGCAATGGCGGACTGGATGATTGGACGCTCACGTAACTTATGCCTATATCCAAACGTCTACATCATGGATCAGTTCAGCTCACAAATTCGCATGCTCCGCCCTATCGCGGTTGACAAAACTGAAGTCAGCATCTGGTGTATCGCACCAAAAGGCGAAAGCGATGAGTCACGTGCACGCCGTATCCGTCAGTATGAAGATTTCTTTAACGTTACTGGTATGGCAACACCTGATGACTTAGAAGAGTTCCGCTCATGCCAAGAAGGTTATAACGGTATCAAACTTGAATGGAATGATATGTGCCGAGGCTCCGAGCACTGGATTCAAGGTGCAGATGAAGGCGCTGCCGCTATTGACCTAAAACCTTTAATGAGTGGTGTTAAGACTGAAGATGAAGGGCTATATACCGTCCAACATCGCTACTGGCATGAAGAAATGAAAAAAGCTCTAGAGCAAGAGCAGCAGCTACACGGTGCTAATAGCGACTAATACATTTTTATTATTACTCTGCTATTTATTGTAGAACTGACAAAAAAATAAGGATATCAATCATGAAAAACACAACTGTTAACATTGAAGACATTAGACAGTTTCTATACCGTGAAGCGCGTTTATTGGATGAGAAAAAATGGGAAGAATGGCTCACCTATTACCATGAAGACTGCCCTTTTTGGATGCCAAGTTGGGATGACGATGGTCAGCTCATCAGCGACCCACAACGAGAAATTTCGCTGATTTATTATCCGGACCGTCGTGGTCTTGAAGATCGCATCTTCCGCATCGAGACTGAGCGCTCATCAGCGACTATTCCTGACACTCGTACTACGCACAATTTATCGAATATTGAATTGCTAGAAGATAATGACGGTATTGTGACGGTGCGTTTTAACTGGATTAACAAATCCTTTCGCTATCACGAGACCAACACGTATTGGGGTTACTCTCAGTACAAAATAGACATGACTCAAGACAGCCCAAAGATTTTAGATAAGTATGTGGTCTTAAAAGACGACTATGTTCATCAAATCATGGATGTCTATCACGTCTAATCATTATTCACTCATCATTTAGTCACTAGCTTTTAATTAATACGTGTTGAAAAGGGATATTTCTCATGGAATATAATATTGCTCTACAGTTCGAAGACGGCGTCACGGGCTTTATCAAGTGTGAAGCCGACGAAACAGTTGCCGAAGCAGCGTATCGTCAAAAATTCAATATCCCTGTGGATTGTTTAGATGGTGCTTGCGGTACTTGCCGTTGCCATTGTGAATCTGGCAGCTACGACATGCACCCTGATATGTATATCGAAGATGCACTGACAGAATCTGAAGCTGAGGAAGGTTATGTTCTTACCTGTCAGATGATTCCTGAAAGCGATTGCGTAATCAAAGTACCAACCTCCTCTGAAGCTTGCAAAGTCGGCAAGTCTGTATTCAAAGGCAAATTACAGCAGCTGAATGTACTTTCAGAATCTACTATTCACTTTGGCGTCGAAGTCGACAATCCAGATGCGCTAGTATTTTTGCCAGGTCAGTATGTCAATGTCAGTATTCCTGACTCTAACGAGACACGCTCCTATTCATTTAGCTCTATACCTAGTGCCAATCAAGCCGAGTTTGTCGTCCGCAATATCCCTAATGGCAAGATGAGTACCTTCTTATCTGATAATGCGACTATAGGTCAAGAGATTAATTTTGAGGGTCCATTTGGCAGCTTTTATCTGCGCCCCCTAATCCGCCCGACGCTATTTCTAGCTGGTGGTACCGGTATTGCGCCTTTTCTATCGATGCTAAAAAGTTTAGAAGTGTCTGGTGCTCATCATCCTGTCAGAATGGTCTATGGTGTAACTAACGATTTTGATCTGATAGAAGTCGAGAAACTCGAGGAAGTAAAACAAAACCATCCTTGGTTTGACTACCGCACCTGTGTCGCAAATGAAGATAGCATCCATGAGCGCAAAGGCTATGTCACTGGTCATGTTGACAATGAGTGGCTGAATAATGGTGACATTGATGTCTACTTGTGTGGCCCGTTAGCTATGGTTGATGCAGTGAGTAATTGGTTAGACAGCATCAATCTAAAACCGAGTAATTTTTACTATGAAAAATTCACGCCCAGTGAACAATAACATAGCTTAGCCGTATTACTCTACTAGCAAAGCATGAGCAAGATTTTTAGGAGACTGTCATGAGTAAAAGATTTGATAATAAAGTATGTATCGTTACTGGTGCCGCCCAAGGCATCGGGCGCGGAGTCGCATTACGCTTAGCAAGTGAGGGCGGAAAAATCGTCATGGCAGACTTTTCTCCATTAGTAGAAGAGGTGCTGGCTGAAATTATCGCTGATGGTGGAGAGGCAATTACCATTCAAGCTGACCTTGAAACCCATCAAGGTGCTAAAGAGGCTATTGATAAGGCACTTGATAGCTATGGGCGTATCGACATATTGGTCAACAATGTCGGCGGCGCAATATGGATGAAACCTTTTACCAGCTTCTCTGAAGCAGAAATCCAAAAAGAAATCAGCCGCTCATTATTTCCAACATTATGGTGTTGTCATGCTGTTTTACCAACCATGGTCAAACAGCAATCAGGCACTATTGTTAATGTGTCCTCTATCGCTACTCGCGGTATCAACCGCATACCCTATTCGACAGCGAAAGGCGGCGTGAACGCCATGACCGCATCGCTCGCTTTTGAGTATGCAAACGATGGTATCCGTGTGAATGCTGTGGCAACTGGCGGTACTGAAGCGCCACCCAGAAAGATTCCACGTAACGCCAAACCATTAACTGATGATGAAAAATCATGGATGAATGCGGTGGTTGATCAGACCATTGATCGCACCTTTATGAAACGCTACGGCACGATTGATGAGCAAGTCAATGCCATCTTGTTTTTAGCATCCGATGAGTCTTCTTATATTACTGGTAGTACCATTCCTGTGGGCGGTGGCGACGAAGGCTAATAATAAATCTGCCAATTAGTAGCATGCATCTTAATTTGCAACCCCGTAACGAATGCTAATTTGCAAGGAAGCAATATGGCCTCTGTAATCCAAACCTTAAAAAACGACTGGTCGCTCTCCGCATCGGTTGCAGGGTTCTTAGCGGTTCTTATTTCTTATGCGGGTCCTTTGATTATTTTTTTTCAGGCCGCACAAGCTGCACAAGTCTCAGATGCCATGATGGCATCTTGGATTTGGGGTGTCTCCATCGGTGCTGCCATTCCTGGTATTTATTTATCTATTAAATATAAAACACCGGTTATTACAGCATGGTCCGCCCCTGGTACCGCTTTACTAGTCACCCTATTTCCACAGATGAGTATTAATGAAGCTATTGCCGGTTATATCATCTCGGCGATTGTCATATTTATTGTTGGAGCGACAGGTTGCTTCGACAAAATATTAAAATGGATTCCTAACGGTATTGCCGCTGGCATGATGGCAGGGATTCTATTTCAGTTCGGCTTAGAATTATTTAAAGCCACTGATAGCATGCCATTTATCGTCTTTAGCATGCTCGGTTGCTATTTATTAGCCAAACGCTTTTCGCCGCGCTATACGATGATCTGGGTGTTGATATGCGGTGTTATCTTAAGCGTCTTACTTGGCAAAATGAACCCTGTCCATTTCGATTTAGCCGTTACCATACCTACTTTTATTGCACCTGAATGGTCGTGGAACTCAACGTTTAACCTCGCTATACCACTCATCCTTGTGAGCTTAACTGGTCAATTCTTACCCGGCATGGCGATTCTTAATCTTAATGGTTACGACACACCAGCCAAACCTATCGTCAGTATTACAAGCCTCGCCTCTTTAGCAGTTGCATGTGTCGGCGGTATTACTATCGTACTTGCCGCGATCACAGCCGCGCTTTGCACTGGTAAAGATGCGCATGAACTTAAGGAAAAGCGCTATATCGCAGGTGTTGCTAATGGCATCTTCTATTTATTTGGCGGTTTATTTGCTGGCAGTATCGTGATGGTATTTAGCTTGCTTCCAAAAGAGCTTGTCGCGGCACTGGCCGGTCTTGCATTAATCGGTGCCATTTCTGCCAATATCACCATTGCTATGAAAAATGATGAGCAAAGAGATGCAGCGTTAATTACCTTTTTGGCGACAGCATCGGGTATGAGCTTTTTGGGATTAAGCTCTGTGTTTTGGGGCATTCTTATCGGCATGATTGCTCACTATATTCTGACCAAAAAACGCTTACTACCAACATCATCTATCTCATTAACGACCTCTAATAATGAAGCCAATTAAGAGCAAGTCTCTTACGAAAAAAATTAAGTAGTGTCAGAGCAATGAGTCTAACCCATGTACCACTTATTAATTTTAAAGACACTACCTCATATGACTTTTTATAGGATATAAACATGATTAATAAAGCTGATAAAAATATAACTGACGTACTTAGTCAAATCAAAGATGGCGCCACCATCATGATTGGTGGCTTTGGCACAGCGGGTCAACCTGCTGAACTGATTGATGGGCTTATTAATTTGGGCGTAAAGGATTTGGTCATCATTAATAATAATGCCGGTAACGGCGACCATGGCCTTGCCAAGCTCTTAAAAACAGGTGCTGTGCGTAAAATCATTTGCTCTTTCCCGCGTCAATCGGACTCTTGGGTATTTGATGAGCTTTATCATGCTGGCAAGATTGAGCTGGAGCTCGTACCACAGGGTAATCTGGCTTGCCGTATTCAAGCAGCAGGTATGGGACTCGGTGCGGTATATACGCCCACAGGCTTTGGCACTTTACTCGCAGAAGGTAAAGAGACTCGTCATATCGATGGTAAAGACTATGTTCTTGAATATCCGATAAAGGCTGATTTTGCCTTAATTAAAGCTTCTAGAGGCGATCGCTGGGGTAACTTGGTGTACCGCAAGTCTGCACGCAACTTTGGTCCAATCATGGCAATGGCAGCTGAAGTAACTATCGCCCAAGTCTCTGAAACGGTGGATCTTGGTGAACTTGATCCTGAGTATGTTATTACACCGGGTATCTTTGTGCAGCATGTGGTGCAAATCCAGCCTACTAGTACTGAACCTGCTAGTGATGAATATGCTAGCACAGCAACGACAGCCACCGCTTAATACTGCCAATTATAAGGATCGTCATCATGAGCCATACTTCCTACACCGTTTTGACCCGCGATCAAATTGCCGAGCGCGCTGCACAAGATATTCCAGATGGTGCTTATGTCAATTTAGGCATCGGACTACCGACCAAAATTGCCCAATACCTACCGGATGATAAAGATGTATTTTTACATTCAGAAAATGGCTTACTAGCTTTTGGACCACCACCTGCTAAAGGTGAAGAGGATCCCGAGCTGATTAATGCCGGCAAAGAATACGTCACCATGCTCGATGGCGGCAGCTTCTTTCATCATGGCGACTCTTTTGCGATGATGCGTGGTGGTCATATCGACATTTGCGTATTGGGCGCGTTTCAAGTGGCAGCCAATGGCGACTTAGCCAACTGGAGTACCGGTGCAGAGGATGCAATACCTGCCGTTGGCGGCGCAATGGACTTAGCCGTCGGTGCCAAAAAAGTCTTTGTCATGACCAATCATACCACCAAGACGGGCGACCCTAAAATCGTCAGCGAGCTTACTTATCCTGTGACTGGCAAAAACTGCGTTGATCGCATTTATACTGATTTATGTGTCCTTAATGTCACCGATAAAGGCTTAGTAGTCACCGAAATGGTCGATGGCATTAGCTTCGAAGACTTACAGGCCTTGACGGGTGCCACACTGACTGACGCTACTACAGTAAAATAATAAAAAGGATAATATCTACAATGGATAACTTAACAAACGCTTATATCATTGACGCCATTCGCACCCCTTTTGGACGCTACGGCGGCGGTCTAGCACCCGTACGTGCAGACGACCTAGGCGCTATCCCTATCAAGGCGTTAATAGAACGTAATGCTAATGTCGACTGGGTACAAGTAGATGACGTCATCTATGGCTGTGCCAACCAAAGCGGCGAAGACAATCGCAACGTCGGACGTATGTCGTCATTGCTAGCCGGCCTACCTTATCAAGTGCCTGCGACAACTGTTAACCGCTTGTGCGGCTCGTCGATGGATGCGTTAGCGATAGCGGCGCGTGCGATTAAAGCTGGTGAAGCCAATTTAATTATCGCAGGTGGTGTTGAGAGCATGAGCCGTGCGCCATTTGTGATGGGCAAATCAGGTCAGGCATTTGGTCGTAGTCAAAAGCTGGAAGATACTACTATGGGCTGGCGCTTTATCAATCCAAAGCTTGATGAGCTATATGGCACAGAGACTATGCCGCAAACCGCTGAAAATGTCGCAGAGCAATTCAATGTCAATCGAGCTGACCAAGATGCATTTGCGCTACGTAGCCAACAACGTACCGCAGCGGCGCAAAAGTCAGGATTTTTTAAAGATGAGATGACCCCTGTCGTCATTCCGCAGCGTAAAGGCGAGCCTGTCACCGTCGATACTGATGAGCATCCTCGTGCTGACACCACCCTTGAGAAGTTGACTAAACTGCGTCCTATCGTCACCGCAGATGGTACGGTGACTGCTGGTAATGCCTCTGGAATTAATGATGGTGCAGCAGCCTTCCTAGTAGCGTCAGAGCAAGCGGTTAGAGAATTTAATCTAAAGCCACGGGCACGTATTGTGGCCTCAACTACGGTAGGCGTTGAGCCACGTATTATGGGTTTCGCCCCAGCACCCGCAATGAAAAAGCTGCTTAAGCAAACCGGACTGTCTCTCGATGAGATGGATGTCATTGAATTAAACGAAGCCTTTGCTGCACAAGCTCTAGCTTGCACACGTGACTTAGGGTTAGCTGATGATAGCGAGCGCGTCAATCCTAACGGCGGTGCGATTGCCCTTGGTCATCCACTCGGCGCCTCAGGTGCACGTTTGATCTTAACCGCCCTTAATCAACTGGAAAAAACAGGTAAGCGTTATGCTATCTGCTCAATGTGTATCGGAGTTGGACAAGGTATCGCGATGATTATTGAGCGTGTTGAGAGTTAAGCGTGTTGAGAATATATAGATAGCTCAAAAAATAGATGCACTCATTGATAGGCAAAAACCAATACCTTACTCACATGACAATCACAAACAAGGACGTTCATCATGCCTGAATTTGACAATAAAGATATAACGCTAAACTATGCCACTTTTGGTGATAGCAGTAACCCTGCTCTGATATTCTCTAACTCTTTAGGTACCAGCTATCATATGTGGCAGCCACAAATCGATGCTTTGCAAAACGATTATTTTATCATCTGCTATGACACTCGTGGCCATGGTAATTCTTCTGCACCAAGAGGTCCTTATAGTTTCGATCAGCTTGGACAAGACGTCATTGATTTGCTTGATTATCTGAACATAGATAAAGCATTTTTTTGTGGCATTTCTATGGGTGGTATGACTGGTCAATGGTTAGCTATTCATCATCCTGAGCGCTTTGATCATTTAATGCTATGCAATACCGCCGCGAAGATTGGCAATGAGGCCGCATGGACAGAGCGGGCACAATTGGTACGAGAGCAAGGTCTAGATCCTATCGCGGCAACAGCTGCTCCGCGTTGGTTCACAGCAGATTTTATCGATCATTACCCAGGTGTAGTCACGGCATTGTCTAGCGCTCTTGCGGCTGGCAGTGCCGAGGGCTACGCAAGCTGCTGCGAGGCGTTATCTATCGCTGATACTCGCAAGCAGTTAAAAGATATTCGTGTACCAATTACAGTGTTAGCAGGCGTTGAAGACCCGGTAACGACCGTTACCGATGGCCAATATATGGTCGATCATATACCTAACGCTAAGCTCGTCACTATCGATGCCTCGCATATCTCAAACATTGAGCAGCCTGAGGTATTCAATCAGCTTGTGCGACAGTATTTAACCTACTAATCACGCCAAATTTATTGAGCAGTTAAGCGCTATTATGAAAAAAAGTCACCACACGGAAGTAATTTCAGACAAGGAAGCAACATGAAAAAGTCATTATTATCATTGGTTGTTAGTATTGCGGCCTGTAGCGCATTTAGTGCTCATGCCGATATTAACATCGATGAACAGGTAAAAAGCGTTGAAAATAAGGTGATTGAATGGCGTCGGGACATTCATCAACATCCTGAACTGAGCAACAGAGAAACCCGTACTGCCGCTATCGTTGCTAAGCATTTAAAGTCACTCGGTATGCAGGTTGAAACTGACATCGCGCACACGGGGGTTGTGGGTTACTTAAAAGGTGCCAAACCCGGCCCCACAGTCATGCTACGGGCAGACATGGATGCATTGCCAGTCACTGAAAAAGCAGATGTGCCTTTTAAATCAACCATTGTGACTAAGTATATGGGTGAAGACGTTGGGGTCATGCATGCCTGCGGACACGATACTCATGTTGCTATGCTAATGGGAACGGCTGAAGTACTGGCTGGCGTACAAAACGAATTGCACGGTAATATTATGTTCGTGTTTCAACCGGCAGAAGAAGGCCCCCCTACAGGTGAAGAAGGTGGCGCCAATCTGATGTTGAAGCAAGGCATATTTAAAAAATATAAACCAGACGTTGCATTTGGACTTCATATTATGTCTAGTTTAAACACTGGTCAAATTGGCTACCGAAGCGGCCCTATCATGGCTAGTGCGGACACCTTTGATATCACCGTAAAAGGCAAGCAGACTCACGGTTCAGCTCCTTGGAATGGGGTGGACCCTATTGCCGCTGCCTCGCAAATCGTTACAGGAATTAATCATATAGTCAGTCGTCAAGTGGACATTACTAAAGAGCCTGCCATCATCTCATTTGGCAAAATAAGTGGTGGAATACGCGACAATATTATTCCAGATAGTGTCAATATGATTGGTACTATTCGTAACTTTGATATGGATAATCGCGATCAAATTTTTAATAACATAAAAACGACTGCCACTCATATAGCGATGGCGTCAGGCGCAGAAGCAGATGTCAAAATCATCAAAGGTTATCCTGTTACGATCAATAATCCAGCGCTTACTGCGCAGATGCTACCCACTCTTAAAAGCGTAGCGGGTGCGGACAACGTATTTGACGTCCCTAAACTAACAGCATCTGAAGATTTCTCGTTTTATTCCCAAGAAGTACCGGGATTATTTATTTTCTTAGGCGGTACACCTGCTGGTCAAGACACTAGTAAGGCACCGTACAATCACTCTCCCTACTTTTACGCAGACGAAGCCTCATTTAAAGTGGGTACTAAAGCGTTGAGTCAATTAGCCATAGACTATTTAGCCATGAACAAATAACGCTTTCATAGAAACCTAAGTAGCTCATATATCTAAAAGATATATGAGCTACTTTTTTATTAGTGTTTTCAAAAAGACTATCTATGATCAGTAAAGGCATTATTTTCTTGAACAATAGTAATATTGCCGGAGTCATCGGCGTATAAATCCTTACAATGTATTCTAGAGAAAGGTCTCGCTTCTTCTATTCTACCAAAGTAAAAACCATACCTTTTAGGTATAAATTTATACTTAGATGGTTTTTGACTTAGCACCTGTAAAACCCTAACTTGTAAAGCACGTATAAGGATATCATCAACGGAGAATATGAATGGAATCTCAAACCTTAAACATCAATAAAGTTATTGATGAAGCCAAATTTTCACCTTTTCATTGGAAAGTCCTGTTTTGGTGCTTACTGATTATTATCTTTGACGGCTACGACCTCATTATTTACGGCGTGGCCCTGCCATTACTTATGGAGGAGTGGTCATTGACTTCGGTACAAGCAGGTTTTCTTGCTAGCGCAGCACTATTCGGCATGATGTTTGGTGCCATGATTTTTGGCACTTTATCTGACAAAATCGGTCGTAAAAAAACAATTATGATTTGTGTCGCTCTATTCAGTAGCTTTACTTTTTTTGGTGCTTTCGCTAGCGGGCCTATGCAGTTTGCGGCTTTGCGCTTCATTGCAGGTCTAGGTATTGGCGGCGTGATGCCAATCTGCGTGGCACTAACATCTGAATACGCACCGAAACGTATGCGTAGTACTTTAGTCGCTATTATGTTCAGCGGTTATGCAATTGGTGGTATGACGTCAGCATTATTAGGATCTTTTTTGGTGCTAGATTTTGGCTGGGAAATTATGTTTTATATTGCGGGCATCCCTACTTTACTATTGCCAATTATCTGGAAGATGCTACCTGAATCCTTGATGTATTTGGTCAAAGAAAAGCGAGAAGACGAAGCTAAAAATATCGTTCAAAAATTGGCTCCTCAAGAAAAAGTTACACCCTCTACTACGTTAGTACTAGACGAACCCACCAAAGGTGATGATGCACCAATTAAAGCGTTATTTCTGAACAGACGTGGATTCACTACTATTATGTTTTGGGTAGCATTCTTTATGTGTTTGCTGATGGTTTACGCTTTAGCAAGCTGGTTACCAAAGCTAATGATTCAAGCCGGTTACTCATTAGGTGCTAGTATGTTATTTCTATTTGCACTTAATATTGGTGGGATGATTGGGGCTATTGGCGGTGGTGTCCTAGCTGATAAATTCCATTTAAAACCTGTACTAACTATTATGTTTGTCGCTGGGGCAATAGCATTAATTTTGCTTGGCTACAACAGTCCTCAGATTGTACTATATACGCTCATTGCGATTGCAGGTGCTACAACCATCGGCTCACAAATTCTGCTCTATACTTTTGTGGCTCAATATTATCCTACCGCTGTACGTACGACTGCTATGGGTTGGGCGTCAGGGATTGGACGTATTGGTGCTATCGTAGGTCCAATCCTAACTGGTGCGCTTCTCACCTTAGAGCTGACCCATCAGATGAACTTCTTATTTATCGCTATACCAGGTATTATCGCAGCCATCGCTATCTTCTTAGTAAATCTGAGCGCAGCGGTCGATAGCAAAGAAAGCAAACTGCAACCAACAAGATTAGATGCTTCAGCAGCGTAAAAGTAAGACTGTCTTTAAAAGTGTATTACTGTTACCGTAGCAAACACATAGCATACTATCTTTTCATAAGCTAATATAACTGGCGTTTCGACCCCGACAATTGCAACGTCAGTTATATTTATAAGAGAATTCCTAGCATATATTCTAATACCTGAATAACATGATAAGTATTGGTAAAAAATCATTAATCAAGATAATACTTCCCCACTATAACTATGAAGATGCGCCATCGTATCGCTTACTCCTCTCAACACTTCAACTCAAAAATCATATTTTGCCATTATTTCAATTTGCTGACCTGCTGGCATCCATGGGAATGTCGTTACGTCCTGATTTCTCCACTCAATTCCCAAATCCAAATCTGGCAGATACTCATAGATAAGATTGGCGCTTTTGACATTGGCAGAGGTATTTGCCGCGTCATCGACATTGACCTCACCATAACGCAAGTTGCCACGCAGTTTTTGAGAGAACTGATGCTTATAACCAACACTATAACCTGTCTGAGAGATCAGTTTGCCATCTTCAGCGTCACAATCGGCACCGCCATTCATAATAAGCGGCTCGCCCACACATATGGCAGAATAAGCACCCATCCCTTTACCGTTATAGACACTCGCATGGAGCGAGTCTTGACCCAACGACAGCTTACCAGCTAAAGACACGCCGACGCCTACATCCGAGTCCTCTCCGTTCTCAGCCTCACGCGCCGTGACAGCGACATTATAGTCGAGACTGGCTATCTTATCTTTGTAACTGACCACCATGTCAGGCAGGCTGGCATCGTCATACACAGGGTCTTGAGCGGTAAAACGCAGCCCCTTGTAAGTGTAATGCACCGTCAAATCTGGACGAATGTATGAGCCGCCACCGGAGGCTGTGCCGATACCTGTTCCCCAAAAATCAAGCTGCTCGGTAGAGAGTGGCGCAACGGCTAAAAATTGACCGTTCCAAGTCTTACCCACTGTCAAATCATCAACCTGAACATAGGCATGGCGTAAGCGCAGATTTGAGCCGCCCTTGGCGTAATCGCCATAAAAATCACCTTCGATAAACCCCGTGAGTTTTTTATCATCTACCGACTTGGTCGTCTTAACATTGATACGAGACTGGCGTAAATTACCCTTAAATTCCGACTCGCCTTCATCAGGAGAGTTAAAAGCACCTTCTGCTTTGATGTAACCACCGATACTCAAAGTCGTGTCATCTGTTGTCACAAGATCGATTGCTTGTGCAGATACGCATGTTACAACCGTAGCAAAACCTACAGATAGCCTTTTTATATAAAGCATCATTCATCTATTCCCTGTTTTATGTTGATATCCTTATCAATCCCAATTGCTACTACGTTTTCTTTAATCCATAAAAATAAATAATTCTTTTACATGAAAATTAACTTCTACTTAATAAGTACTTTCTAATTAAAAACCCCAATCAGAATTTGACCGATATATTATGTTTTAGGCTGATGTTTGATATTCTCCAAAGCAGCAATCGCGTCTTTTTGCGACTCATCGATAGGCTTTTTCTGCCCACTCAATTTATCGAGATATACCAACACCGACTCACCGATTGCAACGACTGTTTTCTGCACCGTACTGTAATAGGTATATTCATGAATCAGACTTGAATTACCGATTTTTTTGACCTTGACGCCAATCCATAACTCATCAGGATAAGCAACCGATTTGAGGTATCGACATGACGAGGCTGCCATCACCGAAGACGTCTGTTCGTTAAATAAACCAAGCCGCCTGTTGTAGTAGATACGAGCATTTTGAGCATATTCGTAATAAACCACATTATTGACGTGACCAAAGGAGTCCATATCACCCCATTCCACTTGCTGAGGGTAGATAACTGTAAAGTCATGCAATGGGTGATCGGCATCGCTTGCGACAATCTCTTGTATTTCTGGGAACGTAGGCGCAGCTTCCATAGTTTTTCTCTTTTTATTAGACAGGTTTTGTTATAGAGATGATGAGTGTGACTCAGGGTGCTCGTGACTCACACACCTCTCCCATCCCTAGCATTTAGTCAAACACTAGGGTTTATGCAAGCTTTCACTTTTGTCAAAGTCGATTTGATGGTGACCGGATTGTTTGACTAGATGAGGTTTTCTGAGTACATCGAACGCATGCGTTTTTTATCGAGTTTACCGACGCTGGTTTTTGGCATATCTGGCAAAAACCTCACTTCACTTGGCACACCATATTTTGGCAGATGACCTCTCTCTACTGCTTGATGACCCAATGCCAAAATATCTTCCATTTTTGTGTCAACATGGTCTGGTTTTAGCACGATCAATGCCAAGGGACGCTCGCCCCATCGCTCATCTGGCACACCAATCACCGCGATATCAGCCACACTCGGATGAAAGGACAAAATGGTTTCGACCTCAAGCGAGGATACCCATTCGCCGCCAGATTTAATGACATCTTTGAGCCTGTCTGTGATGCTTAGCGTGCCATCAGCAGTCATGCAGGCGATATCTTGAGTATGCATCCAGCCGCCTTTCCATAACTCATTACCTGCGTCAGGATTTTTAAAATAACTTTGCGTTAGCCAAGGCGCGCGTATCACAAGCTCGCCTGTCGATTTGCCATCCATGGGTTGTGGTTTACCATTTTCATCCCAAATTTCCATCGAAACTAGCATAATGGGTGAACCTGATAGGCAACGATAGTTAAGGTTATCCTCTAGCGTCATTGACTCTGTTTTGTCATCGAATACTGCTCGAGACAGTACAGGGCAAGACTCTGACATACCAAAGCCTGACATAAATTCGATACCGCACTCGATAGCTGCTTTGGCTAAGCCTTCGTTTAGCTTTGAGCCACCTAGTAGTAGTTTGAGATTCTCGAATTTGCGGCCACGCTCTGCCATTTCTTTGAGAAGCATCTGCAATATTGCTGGGACACCATGTGACAATGTGACTTTGTGCTGCTCAATCAAATCGACCAATTTTGGTGCCAGATATCTCCCGGGATATACTTGCTTGAGCCCTATCATGGTTGCGCCATACGGCCAGCACCACGCATGTACATGAAACAAAGGCGTCATCGGCATATAGACATCGTTGTAGCGCGCGCCTTGACCTTCGGCATTGAGGGCTGACGCCAAGGTACTTGCCATCGTCTGTAGTACAATCTGTCGATGAGTAAAGAAAACCCCTTTTGGGTCGCCTGTCGTACCACTGGTATAGAATGTCGTAGCAATAGTGTTTTCGTCAAAGTCTGGGAAGTCAAACTCGTCACTAGCGGCTGCCAATAGTGCCTCATATTCGCCATCGACATAGTCTGGCAGCTCAGCTTTCTCACCACCTACTTTATCATCCTCTGCATCATCAGCCCACATTACGTGCTCAATAGAAGGCGCATCGTCACGATAGTCTTTAATCATCGGCGCAAATTCAGCATTCAACAATAAGGCTTTTGGCGCAGCATGATTGACGGTGTACAGCACTTTTTCTTCTGACAGACGGACATTAACGGTTTGCAAAATCATGCCCGACATTGGTACTGCAAAGTATGCCTCAAGGTAACGATGACTGTCCCAGTCCATGACCGCGACCACATCACCTGCCTGCAAGCCCATATTTTTTAATACATTAGCCAAGCGATTAATACGTTTAAAAAACTCAGCATAGGTATAAGTGACTTTGTCGGCATAGCTAATGGTTTGGTTGGTGGAAGCAATCTTGGCGCGGTTTAGTAGTTGTTTTATAATTAACGGAAACCCATACGCTTCTTCGGCTTGATGGTAGTTATCGTGTTCGTTGAGTATGGTTGTCATGGTATCTTCCTTGATAATAAATTGTCCTTGATATAGTCAATTCTCTATAAAAGAGTGACAGCGTTAACCTCACTTGAAGTATCACAATTACATCTGCGATCGGTTGCCTTATTTCTCTTCTAAACTGAATCAACCATAGTCAGTAATGGGGCGAGGTTGCTTTTGAGTCTTAGACGCGTTCTATCACCATGGCAAGCCCTTGCCCAATACCAATACACAAGCTGACCACGGCATATTTGCCGCTCGTACGCTGTAGCTCTCGAGCGGTACTCAAGGCGATTCTTGCACCTGATGCGCCAAGCGGATGACCGACAGCGATGGCGCCACCATTAGGATTGACACGCTTATCATCAAAATCAATGTCCAACCCTTTTAGACAGCCAAGCACTTGAGAAGCAAAAGCTTCATTAATCTCAATGACAGACATGTCCTCGAGGGTCAGATCCGCACGCTTTAGTGCTAGCTTAATTGCTTCAACAGGACCCACACCCATGATATTGGGTTCAACACCCATTGCACCTGATGATAAGATCTTGGCAATCGGTTTAAAGCCTAGCTTTTCCTCTGCTTGCTTTGAGCCAATGATGAGCGCGGCAGCACCATCATTGATGCCAGACGCATTACCTGCGGTGACGATTCCATCTTTGTTTAACGGTTTGAGCTTTTGTAGTGCTTCAATATTAGAGCTGGCACGCGGATGCTCATCCTCTATGACTACTTTTGCAGGCAATTTCTTACCTTGGGGTACGGTGATAGGTGTTATTTCATCGTTAAAAAACCCTGCTTGCTTAGCAGCTTGGTACTTGGCTTGTGATGCGGCTGCAAACTTATCGGCTTCCTCGCGCGTAATACCATACTTCTGCGCGACATTATCGCCCGTCTGCGGCATGGTATCACTGCCGAACTGCTCAATAATTTTTGGGTTGGGGAAACGGCTACCAATGGTCGTATCAAATACTTTGAAGTCACGGCTAAAAGGTTGCTCTGTCTTGGCAAATACAAACGGTGCACGCGTCATCGACTCGACCCCACCTGCTAAAATAATATCCCCTTCATTGCACGTAATACTGCGAGCAGCATCGACAACAGTGGACAGACCTGACGCACATAAACGGTTTACTGTCTGACCTGGGGTATTGACATCCAACCCTGCTAACAAAGCCGCGTTACGCGCGATGTTACGAGAGTCTTCACCTGCTTGGTTGGCACTGCCTAGCAACACTTCATCAAAGATATCAGCAGATAGTTGGTGCTTTTCGACCAACGCTTTCATCACGGTAGCAACCAAATCATCAGCACGTACGGTTGCTAATGCGCCAACATAGCGACCAAAAGGACTTCTTAATCCATCATAAATATAGGCATCTAACATAACGTTTCCTTGTCGTATTTTTAACTCTGAATAATAGTTTTATGGTTTGGCAATATTGCTGTGTCGTCAATATTAGTATTTGGTCTGCTGAGTAAACAATGACACATCAAGCTTGGCACGGCGTTGTAACCAAGGGCTTGGACGATAACGTGGGTCACCTGTCAGCCCGTAGATACGCTCTAAAATGAGCAATACACGCGAGGCCCCAAGATGGTCGCCCCAAGAGATAGGACCATATGGATAACCTAGCCCAAGCTTGACGGCATTATCGATGTCTTCAGGTGAAGCAATCCCTTGCATGGCAATGTCACAACCGAGATTAATCACCATAGCGACCACACGTTGTGCCACAAAGCCGATGCTTTCGGAAATCAGCGTGGCACCGACCATAGGCTGTGTGGTTGCTTCACTGTCATCCAAGCTTTTACCAAATAACGTATAGGCTTGTGCGATAAATGTCTCCTGCGTAATGAGACTTGGCATCAAAGTACGATACTTTGCTAGTCCAGTAAGCATATCAATAGCAACGGCTTGCTTGGGATCAACTTGATAACGAATGGCAGCATTGGTCGTATCTTCGCCATAGGGTGCGAGCAGCACCAAACTATCAGGGTTTGGCTTGTCGTTGTCATCGATAGTGATACCCTGAGACTTTAGGTAATCGACCAGCTGATTTTTGTCTTCTGCCAGATCAGCGCCAACCCAAACCGATGTAATAACGGCATCAGATATGAGTGCTTCGGACGACTGATCTTGAGCAGTAGCTGCTGACAACTTTTGACCGTTTTCATAGTGATAAAACCCTTCACCAACCTTACGACCAAGCTTTTTACCTACCAGCATTTGACGGGTCAGTGGATGCGGGCGATAACGCGCTTCGTGATAGAACTGATTGTAAATCGACTCCATCACGGGGTGCGATACATCGATACCAGTGAGGTCTAACAGCTCAAACGGCCCCATGCGAAATCCTGCGCCTTCACGCAAAATTCGGTCAATATTCTCAAACGTGGTTACCCCTTCACCCAATATTTTTAACGCTTCTGTACCGTACGCTCTACCGCCATGATTGACGATAAAACCCGGTGTGTCTTTTGCTACCACACCTAGGCGACCCATACGTTTGGCCAAATCGGAGAGAACGTCAATCACTGATTGCTGAGTAGACAGACCTGGAATGACCTCTACAATTTTCATTAAAGGGACTGGATTAAAGAAGTGAAATCCTGCCACGCGCTCCGGATGCTCGCAGTCAGCAGCAATGGCGGTCACTGATAAGGAAGAGGTATTGGTCGCCAAAATAGTATCGGCGGTGACCACACCTTCTAACTGGGCAAAAAGCTGTTTTTTGATGTCTAGATTTTCGATAATGGCTTCAACCACTATCTCAGCAGTCGCAATTTGGCTAAGCTCTTGTAGTACCGTCAAATTACTTAAAGTATCCTGTAGCTGCTCATCGGTAAACTTGCCTTTAGCAGTTAGTTTTTCTAGGGTACTTTGCAAGGATTGTCGTCCTTGTTCAGCAGCGCCTGACTTGGCGTCATACAAGAGTACTTGGATACCAGCTTGAGCAGCAATTTGAGCAATACCCATGCCCATAATACCAGTGCCTATAATGGCAATTGTGTTCACAGTCATAATAACTCTCTACATGATTTGCTATGAAATTTCGGTTCAAAGGTGATAACTTGCTTCAAAAGCGATCACAATGTGGCTCTGAATTAACGTGCCTATGAATTCACATGCTTATGAATCAACGCAGCTATGGATTAATGCCCTTTGTACTCTGCAGGACGCTTTTCTAGGAAGGCTTTAGCACCTTCTTTTTGGTCGTGAGTATTGAACAAAATCTGGAAAGCCTTGCGCTCTAGAGCCAATGCACCTTCTAAAGGCATATCAACGCCTAGATTTGCGACTTCCTTGATTTGCGCTAAGGCAATGGGAGAGTAATGTGATAGCTGCTCAGCAATCTCGATGGCACGTGTGATGGTAGCCTCGTCTTCAACGACTTCAGATACCAGCCCCATTGTGTCCGCCTCATCAGCGCTGATCATATCGCCCGTTAGTACCATCTTCATGGCCTTATGTTTGCCAATCGCGCGAAACAAACGCTGCGTTCCGCCAGCACCTGGCATGAGTCCTATCTTGATTTCGGGTTGACCAAATTTGGCAGACTTGCCTGCGATGATGATGTCAGCATGCATCGCTAGCTCACAGCCACCGCCCAAAGCGTAACCATTGACAGCAGCAATAATGGGTTTTTGGCAGTTAGTAATGGCATCCCAATAGCGCTCACTATGACGCAGGTACATATCCACTGTACTTGTAGTCAAGAAATCATTGATATCCGCACCAGCGGCAAACACCTTGTCACCACCAGTAAGGACGATCGCTTTGGTTTGTGGGTCATCATTTAGTTGAATGAACAGATCTGCCATTTGTTGACGTAGCTCGCTGTTTAGTGCATTGCGCACTTTGGGGCGATTAAGTCTAACGACACTCACGCCCTCTCCTTTTTTCTCACAAATAATGAGCGGCTCTTCCATGATCGACTCCTTAAACATCATTCTTGCATAAAGTATAAACACCCTAACAAAGTATTTATTTTGAATATTAAATATCGCTATGCGGTATTTAATATCAATATATACTGTTTATTTTGGTTTGTGAAGCATAAAAATTTGATAAATTAGAATAAATGTAAAGTAAAAAGCTATATTCAATTATATAAATACCGCAATGCGGTTTTTTAAACCAAAACTATTGTAATTTAATAATTCATCGATTATGCTGTTTATCCAAGGACGTCACATTATTTATTACAGTCACAGAGCCGATACTGATATCAGGCATCAATCAAACAAGGAAGATTCATATGATTAGAGATAAAGAGACCCTCGACCACATCACTCAAACCATTCGTAACTTCGTTAATGATCAACTTATCCCTATGGAACATTGGGTTGCCGAAAATGACCGTCTTCCAGAAGAGATCATTGCGCAAATGCGAGAATTAGGGCTTTTTGGATTGACCATACCTGAAGAATACGGCGGACTTGGGGTCACTATGGAAGAAGAAGTCACGCTGGCATTTGAGTTAGGACGCACCTCCCCTGCATTTCGCTCATTAATAGGGACAAATAATGGTATTGGCTCATCTGGCCTAGTGATTGATGGCACTGAAGCACAAAAACAGAAGTATCTACCTCGGTTGGCCAGTGGTGAAATCATCGGTTCATTCTGTTTGACTGAGCCGGAGTCAGGCTCAGATGCCGCCTCATTGAAAACGACGGCTATTAAGGATGGTGATACTTATATCATCAATGGCACCAAGCGCTATATCACCAACGCCCCGCAGGCTGGTGTATTCACTGTTATGGCACGCACCGATCCACAAAACAAACGCTCTGGCGGTATTTCAGCATTTATTGTGGAGAGTGACACACCTGGTATTACTTTGGGCAAGATTGATAAGAAAATGGGCCAAAAAGGCGCGCATACCTGTGATGTGATCTTTGACAATTGCGTTGTACCGGTGGATGCACTCATCGGCGGTGTTGAGGGGGTTGGCTTTAAAACGGCTATGAAAGTTCTTGATAAAGGGCGCTTGCATATCGCAGCAGCCAGTACTGGAGCTGCTACTCGCATGCTGAATGATGCACTCAACTATGCTGTCGAGCGTAAGCAATTCGGTCAACCAATTGCTAGTTTTCAGCTTATCCAAGGTATGCTCGCTGACTCAAAAGCAGAAATCTATGCTGCCAAATCCATGGTACTAGACGCTGCACGTCTGCGTGACGAAGGCAAAGACGTCGTTACTGAATCCTCATGCGCCAAAATGTTTGCCACTGAGATGTGTGGCCGTGTTGCTGATAGAGCGGTACAGATCCATGGCGGTGCCGGTTATATCGCAGACTACGGTATTGAACGTTTTTATCGTGATGTACGTCTATATCGTTTGTACGAAGGTACCACACAAATTCAGCAAGTCATCATTGCCCGCAATATGATTAAAGAAGCCAGCGAGTAATCCCTACCACTTTTTCATCCACCAAAATGCACGGCGGTATTTGCTAGGATGCTGATACCGTTCCCCTCTATTTTTACCACTACGCATCAAATTAGTTTTTCATTCTCACAACGTTAAGGATATAAATTGTGAAAAGTGTCGCTATAACTGCAGATCCAAGTATGAGCTCCACCCAAAAACAACCTTGGAAACTGGCCTTTGTTTTTTGTTTTTTAGTTTTACTATGTGATGGGGCTGATATCGGTATTCTTGCCTTTACCTTATCCAGCCTAAAGCTAGAGTTTGCACTGACCAATGTACAAGCTGGCGCTCTAGGCAGTTGGTCGTTATTTGGAATGGCAATCGGTGGGTTTTTTGGTGGTTGGGCTTGCGATCGCTTTGGCCGAGTACGTGTCATCGTCCTTGCGACTGGTATGTTCTCTATATTGTCTGGTTTTAGTGGATTGGTGCAGAGCTATGAGCAGTTTGTCACGCTACGGGTTATTGCTTGCTTGGGGCTTGGTAGTCTTTATATCGCTACCAATACGCTTATGTCAGAGATGGTACCTACCAAGCATAGAACCACTGTACTTGCTGCATTAATGACTGGATTTACTTTAGGCTCATTGGTTATCACCAGTGTATCCGCTTGGATTATCCCTAGCTATGGTTGGCGCACACTATATCTACTGACGTTTTTGCCGATACTTTTGGCAGTATCAATGTACTTTTTAGTCCCTGAACCCCAGTCTTGGAAAGACGCTCGAGCACTAAAACTGAGCGGAGCATTAGACACACTCAAAAAAGCAGAGAACCCATACAAAGCGATAATGGAAAATCCGAAACACCGTATCATGTTTATCCTATGGTCAATGAGCTCAGGACTTTTGTTATTTGGCTATTTTGGTGTCAGTAACTGGCTACCTTCTTATCTAGAAACTGAATTAGGTATCAAGTTCAAAGAAATGGCACTGTATATGGCGGGAACGTACCTGACTATGATGTTTGCCAAAGTCGTGGCTGGATTCATGGCTGATAAAATCGGACGTAAGATAGTATTTGCCTTTGGTACGATGGGCACCGCATTGTTTATTCCTATTCTAGTGTATATGCATACTCCAGAAAATATTGGTTGGTTAATGATCACCTTTGGTTTCTTATATGGTATCCCCTATGCCATTAATGCCACCTATCTAACCGAAAGTTTCCCTACTGCTATCCGAGGTACTGCGATCGGTGGTGCATTTAATATTGGACGGCTTGGCTCTGTGATTGCTCCTGTTGCCATTGGTTATATGGCCATGCATAACTCTATCGGCGCAGGTTTATTACTTATGGCAGGTGCATACTTCTTATGTGGTCTTATTCCTACTTTATTCATTAAAGAAAAGCAGTACGATCCACAACAAGCCTAACCATACCTCTTATAACGACTATTGCTACCGTTCATACCGCATAGCGAAACAATAGTTTCTCATTATGCTATGCTGAGAATGTGAAAGTAAATTGATATAATATAATCAAAGAGACAGTGGGTAACTGTGGGCTGATATTAGCTCACAGAATGCTATGACTAATGAAGTTTTGTGATTTTATAACGCTTGTATGAATTTGATTGGGGATAATAGACGACATATGACTAATGATACCCTTGCCGATGAAGACACTAACAATGAGATGCATATTGAACTGTTAGAACCCATTGCAGAGATGAGAGATAAAAACGACAGACAGTTTGTCACAGCGTTGGCTCGAGGATTAGAGCTGCTGCGTTGTTTTACCCCGCAGCGGCCTTATCTAGGTAACCAAGACTTAAGTCAGCTGACAGGACTTCCTAAAGGAACCATCACTCGTCTGACCTATACATTGGTCAAATTGGGATACTTAAAACAATCGACCAATAGCAGTAAGTACCAGCTCTCAACAGGGGTACTAAGTTTTGGTTATACGATGATGACTAATATCTCTATCAATAACCTTGCGACTCCTTATATGGAAGAGCTAGCAGACTATGCCAATAGTGCCGTTGCCATGGCTACTCGTGATCGACTGATGATGGTGTATCTAAACGTTGTACAAGGCCAAGGGACCACGACCATGCAACGCAATGTTGGCTCTTATTTGCCTATTCACTTAAGTTCAATGGGGAGAGCCTGTTTGGCGAGTATGCCACCTGCTGAGCAAGAGTTTATCCTTAATGCGATTCGTAGTAAGTATAAAGATGATTGGCTAAAGATTAGACGAGGATTAGATAAAGCCTTCCAAGACTATGAGGACTATGGTTATTGTTTTTCAATTAGTGAATGGCAAAAGGATGTCAATGCGGTAGCCATTGCGCTGATGCACCCGACAGAAGGCTTGCTCACTTTTAACTGTGGTGCGCCAAGCTTTATCCTCAGTCGTACCAAACTAGAAGAAGATATTGCCCCTCGCCTGCTGCATATGAAAAACATGATCGAGAGTAATCTATATATTAGCTAGCATCGCTTAAATGTGCCCCATGGAAATAACAATTCATCCCCATCATGCATTCAAGCGATAATCATAAAGTCATTCATATCGCTTTTGCATTTTATGTTACGTGTCTTTTTATTTTCAGTGCCTTTAGACGTTTTTTGAGGATTCACCATGAGCCAGCTTTTTTCGCCTTTGAAACTTGGGCAACTCACATTAGATAACCGTATTATCATCGCACCCATGTGCCAATACTCTGCCAACGATGGAGCGGCAAGTGATTGGCATATGATCCATTTGGGCCAAATGAGTTTGAGCGGCGCAGGACTACTTATTTTAGAAGCAACAGCGGTCAATCCACAAGGACGTATCAGCTATGCTGATTTAGGTTTATGGGATGACAGGACTCAAGCTGCACTAGATAAAACGCTAACAGCAATCAGACAGTACAGTCCTATGCCAATAGGCCTACAACTGGCCCATGCTGGACGTAAAGCGTCAACCGAAAAGCCATGGGACGGCGGCGGTTCGATTGCCCCTGATGAAGTAAATGGCTGGCAAACGGTGGCACCGTCGGCATTGGCGTATGACGAAAATTCTACTGTACCCACAGCAATGGATCAAAATGACATTGATGCGCTAGTAAGTGATTTTGTGAATGCGGCAAAACGCGCTGATGCTCTGGGCCTTGATTTAATTGAACTTCATGGGGCGCACGGTTATCTATTGCATCAGTTTTTATCGCCACTTTCTAATAACCGTGAAGATCAGTACGGTGGCAACCTTGAGAATAGAATGCGCTTGTTACTTGACGTGTTTACAGCGGTTCGGGCTGAATTTTCAAGTAAAAAGCCAGTGGGCGTGCGTGTGTCTGCAACCGATTGGGCCCAAGGCGGCTGGGATCTCACCCAAACGATCGAGCTGGCTAAAGCATTGGAGGCGTTAGGCTGTGACTATATCCATGTGAGCACCGCAGGACTTAGCCCAGACCAGCAGATCCCTGTAGAGCCTAACTTCCAAGTGCCTTTTGCAACCGCGATAAAAGAAGCCGTCAATATACCCGTCATCGCAGTGGGCTTAGTTACCAAAGCCGAGCAAGCGCAAAGCATCATTGCTGAGCAGCAAGCGGATGCGGTTGCATTAGCACGCGGTATGCTTTATGACCCGCACTGGCCTTGGCATGCGGCGGCCGAGCTTGGCGCAACCGTCAAAGCGCCTAAACAATATCTGCGCTCAAGCCCACATGGCAAGCCGTCTCCGATAGAATAAGTGTAATCGAACTACGAACATAGACTGAAGACATTACTTGCTTCAGTCTATGCATTAACTCACTTTAATTCAAACTAAAGTAATTATGGCTTAAAAGTTAGATAGTCATCAGTGTATTCAGCTTGACAAGTGGTAGTGATATCAACGCTGCCATAATTTACCGGCTGAAGTGTAGCGCAGGGAGGTCAACTTATGGTCTTGTTAGGCCTGCTAAATGTTCCATAAGCGGAATTACCTCATTGTAAATACCCCATTCTTAACACAACATCATCGTAGAATAATTAAGCCACCTGCCTGTACTCAGCAGGTGTCATTGTAGTGGCATAATGAAATAGGACAGTAGATAAGAGGTTATACTATCACCAAGACTGGAGAGAAGATATGACCACTACACACCGCACAAACAAAAGTATTAAGCTATTATTCTAGTAAGTAATGAAACAAAATTATATATGGTTTTCCGTTCACCCTGAGCCTGTTGAAGAGTAGGAAAACCGTTATGGTTCGACAAGCTCACCACGAACGGTTTTTTATAATTTAAATTTGTTCAGTTACTTAAATCAGAATAGTATGATGAAGAAAGCCTTTCCTAAATTAGATACGCATAATATTCTACTGCTTTTCACAATATCACCATCTACAGTTTAACCTATCAAACGCTGTGCTAAAAAATTCACCAACACGCCAATTTTTACCACATTACGGCTAGTGGGCGGATACACCAAATAAATCCCGTCATCTGTCGCCAAAGACGGGGTCACTTGCCAATCAGACAACACCTGTACCAACGCCCCAGACTGCAACGCTTTCTCAATCAGCCAATTAGGTAAATGGCTAATCCCTTGTCCATCAAGCGTGGCTTGTTTCAGCATTTCTATATTATTACCCATCAAATTCCCTGTCACCCGCAAACTTTGCGTTTTACCCGTTTGATGGAAATACCACTTTGACGCATAGCCTTGATACATAAACGGCAAACAATTATGCTCGGCTAATTGTGACGGTATTTGTGGTGTTCCATGCAATCGTAGATAATCGGGACTGGCACATAACAGCCGTTGCTGAGAGGCAATAAATTTTGCTACCAAGCGGTCATCCTCCACACGCCCTAACCGCACCCCTACATCATATTTCTCATTAAATAAATCTACAAATTCATCACTGGCAAATAGCTCCAATTCAATTTTTGGGTATAAATGGGCAAATTCGGCAAGCAATGGGGCGATTTTTTCAATCCCATAGGCACTGGGAAAAGTAAGGCACAATCGCCCTTGTGGCTCAATTTGCTCCTCTTTAATCGCTTCATTTACCTGTTGTAATTCAGCTAATATCGGCTCGGTCTGTTGTAAATAACGCATCCCTGCATGGGTCAAATCCAAATGTCTGGTTGAGCGATTCAATAGCTTAACTTGCAAGGATTGTTCTAAGTTATCAATTTGCCGAGTGACAGACGACACCGCCAGCCCAAGCTGACTTGCCGTGGCAGTAAAGCTATTAGTATTCGCCACATGGTGAAAAATAGTGAGGGCATAGAAGTAATTGATGGTCATGGGTTTGTTAGCAGTTAAGTGTATTTTTGAATAAACATATTTTTGCAAAAAAAGCAAAACTGTTTCTAATTTTACCCCAATTATCATTAAAAATAAAAGCATTATACTAAGGCTATATTTTTTAATGCTTAATTTAACGGAGTGACTCCCATGACCACAAGCTCACAAACTGCTGTACCAAACCTCTCTGTTCTTGGACAAGACAATAGCCAATTATTTCACACCGCTGAGACGAATGAAAATATAACCCCGCAACAAAAACAACTACCCCCTCATCTTGCCAATCACCCTGCTTTTAGTGAGGTGTTTCAAGCGGATAAACTCACCTTGGGATTGATTGCCCCGTTTAAAGGCTATCCCAATAGTCCGATTCCGAGCTTAGAAGACTTTGGGGAAACCGCTGTCTTAGCAGAACAGCTTGGATTTTCTGCACTATGGTTGCGAGATGTGCCATTTTATGACCCAAGTTTTGGCGATGTTGGACAAGCATTTGACCCCATGGTTGCCATGGGCTATTTGACTGCGAAAACCCAACGAATTGCGATAGGTTCAGCAGGCATCGTTGCACCTTTGCGGAGTCCCATTCATATCGCCAAAGCCTCAGCAAGTACGGCAGTATTAAGCAATAATCGCTTTATTTTGGGGATGTCGAGTGGCGATAGACCTGTGGAATACCCTGTGTTTCAGCAAAACTTTGACAATCGTGCCGAGCGTTTTCGAGAAAGTTGGGACATGATTCGTGCCTTAACCACCCAAAAATTTCCGCAGTTTAAAGGGCAACATTATGGGGATTTAACAGGCAATATTGGCTTTATCCCTATCCTTGAACAACGCTTACCGATGGTTGCTATTGGTCGTGCCAGACAGGAACTAGATTGGCTTGCTAATACTGCCGATGCGTGGATTTGGCATGGGGTAAACCCAAAAGATACCAAAAATATCGTGCAAACCTTGGCGGATTTAAATCAAGATGACGCTTGGCATCCTTTTGGTTATGCCAATTTTGTCGAACTTAGTGAGAATCCGAATGAGCCTGCTCAATTATCTCGCAATATTTATCTACGAGGCGGGTCACATAGTTTGCTGGAATTTTGGCAAGAGCAGAAAGAACAAGGCTTATCTCATGTCACCATTAATTTAAAGCCTACCAAACGCCCTGTCAAAGAAACGTTGCAAGACTTAGCAGAAAATGTGTTAGCCAAATTAAACCAATAAAAATGGGGTATAAAACCATGAAAACGCTTGTCATTGATACCACAATCAATGCCCATACTGAGTCATTTTCGGCTCAGTTACTACAACAAATCAAACAGCAATTTGCTGAAAGCACAACCTATTTGCCATTAAATGACATGGATTTACCTACCTTGGATGAGGCAACCCTAACGGTCATTTATAAACAAAAAGCAGGGGAGGCTTTGAGTGTGGCGGAGCAAGCTATCGCCGACACTCGGCAATCGATGTTACAGCAGTTTAAAGCGCATCAAAAAATCGTTATTATCTATCCGATGTATAACTACAATATCCCTGCTCGACTCAAAGATTATATGGATATGGTGTTGGTGCCACGAGAGACTTTCCAGTACAGCGAGGCAGGTAAAATTGAACCCTTATTGACCGATAATAGAGCCGTGTTGTTTCTACAAATTAGTGGGTCGATGTTCTCATTGGATAAAGAATGCCAACAAATGGAATTTGCTTACCGTTATTTGGATATGATGTTTGCAAAAATGGGCTTTAAAAAACGCACCTTGATTCGAGCAGAAGGCACAGCCATTTGTGATAAAGAGGCAATTTTACAAGCCACGCTAGAAGATTTTAACCAATGGCAAGTTAATTAAATTTTAAGATAGCTGATACATAAGCTCAAGTTACCCAATATACTGTTAGGAGAATTTTCTTATGAAATCAAAATACCACCCTTTATTTCAACCTTTTACCCTTAATAATGGCATCGTCATCAAAAACCGTTTGGTAGTTGCTCCTATGACGCATTGGGGTTGTTAGAAGCAGCTATTACAACAGTACTAAATCTAGGTCTATAGACATTGAACTTATAAGGCTCAAAGCCTTAATCAGAGAAGTATTTGAGCAGTCAAATGGCTCGGCTGGTGCAAGGACGGTATCTGCTATCGTCACGCATCAACATGACATTAAACTCACACGCTACAGAGCAGTTAAACTGATGGCACAAATGGGGTTGATTAGTCGACAGATAAAATCACATAAGTACAGGCGTTGTGAAGAATTCCATAAAGCTTATGGAAACATACTAGACCGTCAGTTTGCGCCCACTGCACCAAACCAAGTGTGGACAGGTGATGTTACTTATATTCGTATCAAAGCCGGATGGTGTTATTTAGCCATCGTTATGGATTTATATGCTCGACGTATTGTTGGTTTTGCCTTGTCAGATAGCCCGAATACCCAGCTGACCACATCTGCACTAAAAATGGCATATCACATAAGACTTGAGCCTAAAGGCGTGCTGTTTCATTCAGATCAAGGCAGTCATTATACCAGTGAAGAGTATGCTAAATGCGTAGCCAAGTGCAATGGTATGTCGCATAGTATGAGCCGACGAGGCAACTGTTGGGACAATGCACCTACAGAGAGGTTCTTTAGAAGCTTTAAGACAGAGTGGATGCCAAAAAACGGCTATGACAATATTGATGAGGCTCGGCAGGCAGTAAATGATTATATTTGGGGCTATTATCAAAGTGTAAGACCACACAGCTTTAATGAGTATTTAACACCGAGCGAGAAAAAGAGACTTTATTTCAACAAAAACCTCTTAAGTACTGTCTAAAAATATTTGACCACTACAAGTATACAATGTGTATTCTCCTACGTTCTTTCAAATCTATACTTTACCTACCACTCACCACTCACCACTCACCACTCACCACTCACCACTCATGTGATCATATAAATAACTTCAAATACCATATATTAACAAGGAAAAATCACCACCTCATCGCCTTCTTGCCATGGTTCAAACTTAGTCATAACTTGCAAAAATAACGGATGCGCAAGCCAATCTTGTAACCACTGCTGCAATTTAGGGTATGGCAAACCATAAAACACCTCACGATCAACATGTGCAAATTGACGAACAAACGGCATGATACCGATGTCAGCAACGGTCACGCTATTGTCTAGTAGATAGGTATTCTTAGTCAATAACGCTTCTAAATACTGCAGAAAAATTTCACCTTTTTGTCGATATTCTATTTGAGTCATCTCAGGGTGACGATCGGCATATTTGTAGCGATCGAGCCACTGCTTAAACTCATTGTCGTTTTGTGCTATCAGTGCATTAGCTTGGGATGAAATCTTTTCATCTAGCAGTCCTTGAGGATCGTTTTGCTCAAGCGCCCACATCATGATCTCTGCACTCTCTTCAATGACGGTCCCATCCGCTAACTGTAACACAGGAACCGTGCCTTTTGGACTAATCGCTAGCATCTGATCTGGCTTATTCTTTAACGTTATTTCTCGTAGCTCTAGTGGTAACTCGGCGAACATTAGACCGAGACGAGCGCGCATAGCATAAGGACAGCGACGAAAAGAGTACAAGCGAGGCAACGAGGTGTTCATAGATTCCTCCATAGTTGAATAGGAATTAAGCAATAGGTAAAAAGCAAACAAAGAAGAATTAGCAGACGGAAACCTACTGAAATTAATAGTTATTAAGGCGCTGTTTAATAGGTGACAGACTTATAATTGGCCATAGTTTCTACTAATGACTGTGGTAGATAAGTATCTTTCAGGTGCGCGTGCGGATAATGCTGCTCAATCCACGATTGATAGTTATAGACAGTTAGCGTACCACAATATAATAAATATAGAACCTGTACACCGATGCTACGCGACAGACCCATCACGCAATGGAAATTGATAAGTGTGATGAGGCCACCCTTTACCTGACTATCTTCTACCTGATTACCCTCTACCCAACTCTCATTATTAGCGGTTATCGCTTGTGTCTCTACCGATTGTATCAACGCTTCAATTTGTTGAAATAGATCAATATAGTATTGGAGCAATACATCATTTAATGGCTGCAAATCCAACAAAGGCAAATACAAATAATGAACTGTCGTATTCATAATGCCGTTAGCGGCTATTTCAAGATTATGGGCATGGCTAGATATCTCAGCGGCTAAATCAACAACGATAATCTGATGGCAAACTGCAGGCCGATTGCTTTCTAACGAACTTCGCAACTCTAATAAACTAGAACCAAACAACCAATACGTTAAATGACTACTTAGATCCGTCTGCATCAATCGAGGTGAAGCAACAACATTGACCTTGTCATTAATAGCATATGGCGTGAGTGAATACTTTTGACTTTTGGAGAAAATTTTGAAATACCACTGTCCAAACAACGACATGCCATTGTAAATAATAATGATTGGTGCAAACTTAATCCAAGTATGTAAGGTCAGTCGACCGCTACTGGATTTTTGAAACCAGCGTATATCTCGTATTGGCTTGACCTGTTGATAGACACCAGCCAACATCGTAAAGCTGATTAACCAATATGAAGCAATCATAATGGCTAAATCTTCTACAACTTCAGACGCTATCATACTCATATTAGCAAAGTAAAACCCTGCTATCGCTATCAACAAAAACCCTATTACCCCCAGTGTCAGATGCTTGATTACCAATGCATTTCGGATTCGATTTGAGAGTATCAGCACCAACACTGCCAATACTACCCCGCCGAACATATCTAGCAAATGATGTTGATACGTCAACACTGTCGACAGGGCAATCAATGTACATATGCCAGTCAGCAACAATCGATAAGCCGCTGAAATCAATCTCTTTTTAGACGCTACAACATCCCATAATGATACGCCAAGCAACATGGCATAGCTGACATGCAATGATGGCAACTGATTAAATGGCTTGTCCACCAACTGCAAAAACTGATAACCAAACTGCGTCCAATCATCAGGTATCGATCGATTGAATGAGAAACGAGCGGGATAGAGATAGAAAATTAAACAGGCAAAGATGGTCGTCAGAATCAAGCGATAGCTCAATAAAGATAATTGTGTAGACGTCCGCACTAAGAAAAAACTAGCCACAAATAAAATCAATGACCAGCTATAAGGAACAATCATAGCTGGAATGAAAGGAATCATGCTATCAAATGGCGTGGCTAGGTTATGAACTTTCGATGGATAAAGTTTATACAGGGAGACACTATAAAAAGTCGTTAAGTTGTAGAGCAGATAAAATATCGCTAACGCAAGACCTAGGTGTTTGAATCTAGTTAAATTTGATGGAGTTTGCAACACCTAGTACCTCATTTGACTATTGAATAAACATTTCAAAAAACTTTGGCAATATAATCATAGTTAAAGTTGTCATAATAGCAACTTATTGTTGGCTAAAAACAGCCTAAACCCATTGGAAATACAGTGGTTTTGAACTTATACTTGACTATTTTCCAGACTTAGAAGGATTTGAGAAATGCAGTTTTTGAGGGTGATAAGTCAGCAGTTGAGTCGATTTACGGCATTGGTTATTATTTTAGCGGCCGCAGTGACATTTATAGAGCCTGCGACTTTTTCTTGGGTGACAGGTGATGCCCAAGTCATCGTTCTGGGTGTCATTATGCTCGCAATGGGTATGACACTAGGTAAAGAGGACTATAAAATGTTGGCCCAGCGCCCGCTTGATATTTTTATCGGTTCAATTATCCAATATACCATTATGCCGATTTTAGCGATTAGCGTGGCCAGATTGTTTGACTTATCGCCTGGGTTGACACTGGGTCTAGTATTGGTTGGTACTTGTCCTGGTGGTGTGTCTTCAAACATTATGAGCTACCTTGCCAAAGGTGATGTGGCGTTTTCGGTAGGTATGACCACCGTATCAACCATCATTGCACCGTTAGTGACGCCACTTTGGCTCAATTATTTGGTTGGTCAATCTGTAGAAATGGATGGCTGGGGTATGTTCCGCTTTATGCTATTAGTGACGTTGTTGCCAGTCGCTATTGGCTCTATGTTAAACATACTATTTCAAAACAAACACTGGTTTAATGACGTACGTGCGGTGATGCCAGGCGTGGCTGTATTAGCTTTTGCTGCTATCGTCGGTGGCGTTGCCGCTGTATTTGGCGATCAGTTCTTGCAGTCAGGGCTAGTCGTTATCTTGGCCATCGCGGTACACAATATCGTCGGCTATATATTGGGCTACTACTCAGGGGCCTTATTTGGTATGAGCAAACCCAAAAAACGCACCATATCTATCGAGGTTGGCGTACAAAATGCAGGTCTAGCCACGGGTTTAAGCACTAAGTTTTTCCCTGGCAATGCAGAGTCCGCCATCGCTGCCGCCGTCGCTTGTATTTGGCACTCTGTTTCTGGCTCTATATTGGCCAATATCTTCGCTTGGTGGGATAAGCGTCAAGAAGCGAAAAATCCTACCGTCATCGAGACTGAAGAGACCATGGAGCTTGGTAGACCAATCAGAAATCATTAGTACCGAGAAAGGTAATGCTCAGTAAGGTAATACTGAACTAGGTGATATTGAACTAGTTAGTAAAGCTAAAACGCTATGAGTTAAAATACTATGCTAGATTATTGTTTCTAGCATAGTATTTTCTAATAAAGCACCTTCTAATACAGAGTCTTTCAACATAGAGACTTTTAAATGTGAATTTTCTAATAAAGCACCTTCAAATATAGCGCTCTTTAGCATAGTATTTTTAGCATAGCACTATCGGTAATTTGCATGAACCGCTAGCCTCTCTTCTAGGTTCTCACTTAACGTAGTCTACCGCAACTCATTTCCAAAACGTTTACGCACCTGACGCAAGTATAAAGCTGGTGCAATACGCCACAGTAAACTGCCAAAGCGTGAGATAGGGTCCGGCAATATCCAACGTTTGCGCCGCTGCAAACCTTGATCGATCTGTTCGGCCATCCACTCAGCACTACGCATATTACCGATCATTGAGCGTGGATGCTTTGCGATACTGCCATCACAGCCGAGCGCGTGGTTCTCGATAGGTGTATCAAGAACGTTAACCTAGAATACGATCTAGCAGCCGTCGAAGGATTAACATTAACGGGCGATATTATCCATACAGGTGCGCGTTATGCTGATGCTGCCAACACCTTAAAAGTTGATGGTTATACTACCCTAGATTTAGGTGCTCGCTATCGTACTATACTGGCAGGACAAGACGTTACTCTAAAAGGTATGGTGACCAATATCACAGGTGAAGACTACTGGCAATCTGTAGGTGGATTACCAGGCTATGGCTATCTAAATGCGGGTGAACCAACGGCCTTAAAAGTATCGGCAACGTTCGACTTTTAAGCTTTATTAGGTTTTATAAAAGGGATTAGGCGCGGCCTACTCCCTTTTCTGCTATCAAAAATTTATTTTATTACTGAGTTACTATGTCTTCTCATACCACAGCGTCCTCTCATACGACCGCTTCTTTATATCATATGATTTGGGCGAATTATCGTCTGCCTTTTCTCAAAGTCATTCTGCTAAATCTGAGCAATGCCGCTGTCAGTGTGGGTATTATTGCCTATATCAATCATACCTTTATTAGTCAGCCAGTATTCGATACCTTATCTTGGCTCAGCTTGGCGCAGTTTTCCCTGCTGGTACTATTACTGCTAGTGACGACATTTTTATCGCAATATGCCTTAACGCGATTGGGGCATCGATTTGTCTATGAGCTTAGAACCAAATTGGTCAAACAAATCATCGATACTACCGTTCCTCAGATAGACCATTTGGGTAGTGCACGCTTACTTGCCAGCTTATCCTCAGATATTCAATCGATTACCGTTGCTTTTGTCCGTATGCCAGAGCTGGTACAAGGCATTATTTTATCTGTTGGCGTTGGGCTATATCTGGGCTGGTTGTCGTTGCCATTATTGTTTATTGTCATGTTTTGGATTGTGATGACGATTTGGATAAGTACCATTTTGGTCAAGCATGTCTATACCCATTTGACCGAATTGAGAGAGATTAATGATGCGTTATATCAGGATTATCAATCGATAATAGAAGGTCGTAAAGAGCTTGCTCTTAATCAACATCGAGCAGAAAAACTATATACAGATGATTTTTTGGCTCATGCCAAATCGTACGAGAAGACCGTGACTAAGTCTGATACTTTTCATTTATCAGCGGTGAACTGGTCCAATATTATGATGTTCGCATCGATTGGTATCGTGTTTGCAGTGGCCAATTATCTCGATATTCCGATGGGGGTTGCTACTACTTTTTCTTTGACGATTTTGTTTATGCAGTCGCCGCTCCTACATGCGGTGGGTGCGTACCCAACATTGCAGACTGCTCAAGTTGCACTAGAAAAGATACAGTCTTTAGAATTGGCCGAGCATCAGCCAAGCTTTGCGACAGATACTGTTGCACAAGACTGGCAGTCCATAACTCTAAATAATATCGATTATCGCTATGTAGGTAGTAGTAGTCATGCACCAGACACAGGGGTTAATGATAATGCTCAAAATAGCGACAACAGTGATAACAATCAAAACCCTACCAATAACATCTTAAAGTCCGTCAATTTAACCTTGCAACGAGGTGACGTGGTTTTCTTAATCGGTGCGAATGGTAGCGGCAAATCGACTCTTGCCAAAATCATTACTGGTATCTTTACCCCCACTACAGGGACGGTACAAGTCGATGGACAGAGCGTTAATTCAGAGAACAATGCCGATTTTAAACAGCTATTTTCTGCGATTTTTAGCGACCAGCATTTATTTAAACAGCTGATTGGAGTTCAAGGCAATGAGCCTGATGCGGCTCTAGTGTCTGACTGGCTGCATAAGCTCAATCTACAAGAAAAAGTAAGTGTGTCTGACCATAAACTCTCTACAGATAAGCTGTCGCAAGGTCAGAGAAAACGCTTGGCTATGCTGATCGCCGTCGCCGAACAAAAGGACATATTACTGCTCGATGAGTGGGCAGCCGACCAAGACCCTGCTTTTCGCCGCGTGTTCTATCAGACGCTCATCCCTGAGCTAAAAGCCATGGGTAAGACACTGTTTATCATCAGTCATGATGACGGTTATTTTGAGCATGCTGATCGATTATTACTGATGAAAGAAGGCCGTCTCATTGAGCTAAATGCCGAAGAGCGACAGCGCGCCAGCAAAGATGCCATTGCTATGCTCAAGTAAATACCAGTAACATTTAATCTAAGCAATTTTTAAGCAAAAAAGGAGCGCCTTACTACAAGGCGCTCCTTTGCTATATCGAGAACAACGATATCTTACCGTTCGCTTATTTTAACCATTTCTGTAAAAACTCAACTCGAGAAATCACAAAGAAATCTAATAGCGCGATAGCCATAATCGCAATAATAGCAGTCGGAAATATGATAGCCACCACTAATAATGGAATAGCAAGCGGCCACCAGACGGAAACATCTGAGCCGCGAGCTGGTGGGTTTAATCCCGCGCTATCACTCTCATGACGAGGGCGACGATGCCACCACATGATATAGCCACTGACACAAATAGCGATTACTGCTAGGCAAAACAGCACATTAACCAGTACGCTCCACCATCCGAGCGTGCCCATATGCAGCGCGATACCAGCCGCCATAAACTTACCAAACGCATTATAATCATCAAAATGAATATCAGCCAAAACGTTACCCGAATAACGGTCGATATGTACCGTACGATCTGCTATCGGACTTTTCATATCATAGCTCATTGAATCTTGACTAATGGTCCAGACGCCTGTACTACCTTGGGGTAGGTTCAATTGATAACGCCCTTCAAAACCGATTTCACGAGCGTAGCGATCCACCGTATCAATCATAATCGGTATATTGGCAGCGATACCATCTTTACCCTTGGTCGTGCCTGACACAGGCATCGGCGTCAGCTCAAGTACCCAGGGAACTTCTTTGGTGTCGCTTGAGTTTAGGGCACTGCCATGCGTGGGTGCTTCAGTATGTGATTCAGACGCTGCCGCACCATGTACATGCGGCGCTGGTGTAGACTCTTGCATAGCAGCGTGTTGACTGTGATCAATCGATACAGGAACAGGTGCAACGCCCCACTTACCCGCAGGAAACTGGCTCCATGCTTGCACCACTCTTTCGCCCCATACACCTGCCCATGCCATACCTGATATACAGAAAAACAGTAGCAGCACAGATATCCAACTACCCAATGTCGCATGAATCGTACGGATAAAAGAGCGCTTTTTCTTATTGGTTACCCTTTCACTAGGTATCAACATCGCTTTGACTGATTTACGTTTTTGCCACCACAGATACCAACCAGACAAAATCATTAAAATGGTTAATGATGCCGCCGTTTCTAACAAATAATCACCGACTTTGCCAATCAGCAAATCACTGTGAATATCATTGAACGTACTATAAAGACCACTACTGGTAGGCACACTTTGGACGATATCGGCTGTATAGGGGTTGACTGCCACCATATTGTTTTGGTCGTCTGATTTTATCTGAAATAAAGCCACCGTATCGGTATCACGAGGGGCGATATATTTAACCAGTGTGCTATCAGACAAGGTGCTCAGCGCGTTCTTTGCTTGAGTAGAGACAGGTGATTGAACCGTAGACTCTGGCACGACAACCGTTAAGCGGTCGTTGTCACGTCCTACTGTGTTAGACATAAACAGCATACCGAGCGCCGTTATTGCCAAGACAATTAAAAAGGGAGCAACAAAAATGCCTGCATAAAAATGCCAACGCCACACTGTGAAATAGCGCTGGTTGGTGGTGGATTGGTTGGAGGGTGTGTCCATAAATGTGACCTTAAACGATCTTTGGTTGCTCAATAAACAACGTAAACCTATCGATAATAGTGATGTATCTGCTTGCAAGACCAATTTTAAAAGGTCTCGCAAAGAACTAGGATGACGCCGTATGATGACTGCAATACAGCGATGTAAAAATTCTACTGTAAATAATTGTATTCAGAATGCTGCTGCATAATACGAGAAAAATCTGAGAAAAACCATCGTTTAAAATACATCGTTCAAAACAGTAAGTCTGCGTGACTCTATTCGCAATACTCTGTCTTTAGCCCCTTATTAGCAGTGCAAATACTGCAAATACTTCCCAAAACTGTCTCGTTGTAATTTTTTAATGATAATGGTTATCATTAGTGTTATTATTAGCGTCGTTATAATTTTGCTTTAACTGTTACAAATAATATTCAATCATTTTAGTCCAAGAGGAAATCTGATGCGGTCTCATCTAACCACTAACGTCATTCGCAAAAAATATCTCACCACAGCAGTACAAATTGGCCTGATCATGGGTATGAGTCACGCCGCATACGCTGTAGAGACGACAAACAATACTGAAAACGATGAGGCTGCTACACCATCAGCCACCTTAGGTGCTATTACCGTCTACTCAGATGGCTATCGTAGTACTGGCACCAAAACTGCATTGGACCCAAACGATGCGCCAATGAGCTATACCAGAATCGATCAAGACCTGTTGCAAAAGCGTCAGGCAGATAGTGTCAATGCTGCATTACGTTATGAACCAGGTGTAAGCGCTGAGAGCCGCGGTACAGTCTCTATCTTTGACGAATACAACATTCGCGGATTTAAGACCTATTCAAACTTTTATGACGGTCTAAGATTGCCTTATGATGGTACATATAACCTGATGCCCCAAGTAGATATCTATGCAACTGAAGCGGTCGAGGTGGTGAAAGGCTCCGCATCTTCATTGTATGGTTATGCAGCACCTGGCGGTATGGTGAACCAAATAGCCAAAGCCCCTAAGAGCACTCAAGAGAACGAAGTACAGCTACGATTCGGCAATCAAAACCTAAAAGAAGTGGCCGTCGATAGCACGGGGCCTATCACAGACACCTTGAACTATCGCTTAGTCGCGCTAAAACGTCAAAAAGATGGACAAATGCAAACTACAGAAGAAGAGCGATTGCTGATTAATCCGTCGCTTGAATGGCAAGCGACTGATGATGTTTCTGTACTTGCTAATCTGTTTTATCAAGACGATCCAGAAATGGTACCTTCTACCCCATTGCCTGCTGTTGGCACCGTCTACAATGCAAGCTATGGCAAATTGGGTAGTGATGCCTATGCAGGCGATAAATGGAATAAATTTAGTAAAGAAGTATTCATGCCAAGCGTCACCGTAAACTGGGATATCAACGACCAGTTAACTTTTAAACATATCACGCGCTATACCGATGCCGAAGCGCAGCAGCGCAATGTGTATAACAACGAAGGATTTGTAAAGGGTAGTGACACGATTCTAGACCGTATAGCTTACACAACAGATGAAAGCATGAAAAACTGGACCACAGATAACCAGTTAGCTTATCAATTCGATACGGCAAATACTTCTCATAATCTATTGTTCGGTATAGAGTATCAGGAGACAGATAGCACTGCTGATTACTATAACGCTGGGGCAGATGGTACGCCAAACCTTGATTTATCGAATCCAGATTTCTCACAAATCAATACTGACACTTTACCATTAGATAATTTTAATCGATACGATGATATCGAACAAAGCCAGCTTGGACTCTATGTACAAGATGAAATGACGTGGCAAGACTGGACAGTGGTGGCAGGCTTACGACATGATAAATTCAAAAGTATCCTTGATCGAACCGATACATCGAAAGGTGTAATCCCTAGCGAAGAAATGATCGACAATGACGCGTCAGAAACCAGTGGACGTCTTGCTGCTATTTATAACTTTAATAATGGTCTATCACCGTTTGTGAGCTACTCGCAGTCATTCCAGCCAGTAGTCGGTAGTAACTTTATTACTGATGAGCCGTTTGAGCCAACCACTGCTGATCAGCTAGAGGCCGGGGTGAAGTACTTGTCAAAAGATCGTGCCACTCAAGGAACACTTGCTGTATTTGACATCACACAAAAAAATGTCGTGGTGTCAGATTACGTTAACTATAGAAATCAAACCCAAACTGGTGAAATTGCATCTAAAGGCTTTGAGATATCAGGCAGTCATATGTTAAATGACTGGGTAGACGTGGCCGCAAGCTATAGCTACACCGATGCTGAAATTACAAAAGAAGAGATTAACCCTGAAGTGGTCGGCAATACACCTGCTCAAACCGCCAAGCATAAAGCCACGCTATGGGCAGACTACTATGCGACAGACAAGCTCACGCTCAATGCTGGTGTTCGTTATGAAGACGGTATGCAAATTGACAAGCAAAACACAGATAAGCTACCGAGTGTGACCTTGGTTGATATTGGTGGCAATTATCAGATCAACCCTATGCTGACTGTGGGTGCGAGCATCAATAACCTGTTTGATAAAACCTATGTTGGTGCTTGTTACGACATCAATAACTGCTGGATGGGACCTGAGCGTCAAATGACAGTCAGTCTAAAAGCCAATTTTTAATAAATACTACAAGCAGCGGGTTGGTTCTATTAGTAAGCCAATCCGTTGTTAGTTGTTAGAAGGAAAGCACAATATGGCAAAACCTACTCCAAGAGTACTAGAAGTTATTGGCACTAGATACATTACGCCAAATATGTGCCGTGTCACGCTTGGCGGTACTGGCATGGTTGATTTTCCTATCGATCAAGAAAGTGCTTATATCAAACTGATATTCCCTCAAGATGCAGGTAGCCGCCCACTGATGCGCACTTATACGGTGAGCGTGCAACGTGATGACGCAATAGATGTTGATTTTGCTTTACATGAGACGGAAGGACCTGCATCAGCATGGGCACGAAATGCGCAATTCGGTGATCAGATTCTAGTAGGTGGTCCAGGGCCAAAAAAGCTCATTAACAATGAAGCAGATTGGTTTTTATTAGTCGGTGATATGACCGCGCTACCAGCGATTACGGTCAACTTAGCACAGTTACCTACTGATGCTCGTGGTTACGCAGTACTTGAAGTGACGACTGAGGCAGATCGTCAGACGCTCAAAAAACCAGAGAACGTCGAGATACATTGGGTGATTAATGCGCATCCAAATGCAGACGATAGCCCTTTACTGGACTGTGTTAAATCATTGAACTGGCTTGATGGTCAACCTGCTGTTTGGGCTGCGTGTGAATTTCATAGTATGCGTGCACTGCGCCAGTACTTCAAAGTTGAGCGCGCGGTACCAAAGACGCATTTATATATTTCTAGCTACTGGAAAGTCGATAGCACAGAGGATCAGCATAAAATCGTCAAAAGTCAGGATGCGCAAACGGAAGATCAGTAGTTACGTATTTCGAAACAAAAAAGGTGGGGCTAATATTAGCCCCACCTTTTTTTATCAATCATCACTTATCATGCTTCGACCACCTTCCCTTCTTTAACCCGACTAATCGTCAGCCCCGTAAACCCGAATAGCAGTGTCAGCAGCAATGACAAATAACAGAAGAATGCATAAGGTAGATAATCTAATACCGGCACCCCTAGCGCCTGACTGATAAACACCCCGCACACGCTCCAAGGTACCAATGGATTGATTACCGTTCCTGCATCCTCAATCGTCCGAGACAAATTCTTCGGATGTAAATTCAAGCGCTCAAACGTTGAACGGAATGCCGTACCTGATAATAGAATACTCAAATACTGCTCACCGATTAGCACGTTAATGCTCAGTGCCGACATCGCTGCCGCAAAGATCGCTCGTCCTGATATCGTCAATGTATCCTTAATACCAGAGAGCAGTGCTGGCAAAATCCCTAGTGCCGTTAATAGACCACCTAAGCTTAATGCCAGTATCACAATCGCCTGGGTAAAGAACATACTCTGTACACCGCCGCGCGACAGCATACCACCTACTTCCCCTAGCTCTAATGACTCAGCAGGAGCATACCCTGCAAACAGATAACCACCCAATTGTCCAGCGCTTGGTGAACTGTGTACATAAGTAATGATCAATGCCGCTGCGATAGTACAGATAATCGTATAAATCGCATTAACCCGAAACAGTGCCAATCCGACTAATACCACAAAGGGTAATACCGAATACCCATGTACCAGACCGCTGTCTATCAACTGACCTTGCAATATGGTCACTTGACTCAGATCAGCGCTGGTCGTCTGTCCTGAGAACATCCAAAACAAGATCACCGTCAATATCCACGCAGGGACTGTCGTATACATCATATTACGAATGTGCTCAAACAGATCAATACCCACTACAGAGGACGCAATGGTACAAGTATCAGACAATGGCGACATCTTATCACCGAAGAACGCACCTGATACTACTGCCCCTGCCGCTATCGCCACATTGGCATCAAAGGCATTACTCATACCAATAAAGGCAACACCCAATGTGGCAGCAGTCGTCAAACTACTACCCAATGCAATACCAATAATAGAGGTCAAGATAAAGGCAGAGATATAATAATACTCAGGTGATATGAGCTGAAAGCCTACATACATCAGTGTAGGAATCGCTCCTGACATCATCAGAGCCGCAACCATCAATCCGATAAAGAAGAACAAATAGATGGCACCAATACCGCGCATGACACCTGATGCCATTTGCGCTTGCATGTCATCAAAGCTGAGTCCTTTATACATACCAATAGCCAGTAGCACACAGATAGCCAAGATAAGAGACAAGTGCGGTACCCAGCCAAAGCCGATCATGGTAACGCCCATGATACCGATGACGATGGCGGAGATGATAAAGGCGAGCTTGGCACTGATTAATGTAAGGGGTTTTGGTGGCATGACACATCCTTAAAATGCCAGTAAATACTGGCACTAAATTGGGTTTGATTTTAATTTTAATGGTAGAAGTACGATTAAAGTGACTTGCTAGTGAAGCAACTTATTACTTGCCTAGTAAGTCATCGGTCTTAGCTGCCATGACAAAATCATTGCGATGCAAGCCCTTGATACTATGTGACCACCAAGTGACCGTAGCCTTACCCCACTCTACCAATATACCCGGATGATGTCCTTCTGCTTCAGCGATGTCTGCCAGTTGATTGGCAAATGCCATTGCTGAGACGAAGTTTTTAAATTTATACTGACGCTGCAATTGCTGAACACCATCTACTTCGATCAATGACCAATCAGGAATTTGCGGTAATAGTTCTCGTGCTTCGGCTTCATCAACTTTCGGTGCGTCAATGCGGCAAGCTTCGCAGCTGTTTTGTGATAGTGCTGTCATAATAAAATCCTTTTATAGTGGCTGTTTTTGATGTCAGTTTTTAATGGTTGTTTTGATAGCTACTTTCTAATACTCGTACGTTCATGTTGATATAGCTTTGCTGCTATCTCAATATTCCGCACTGAAGTGTTGGTTTTCATGTTTAATTTTGAATTGACGTTTTTAACGAGTTTTTTCTGGATAGGTCGGCTCAAATAGTCCAAGCGACATAGCTTTTTTGACCGCACCCATAATGTCACTATTGACGATATCAAATAAGGTATCCAATTCATCGATGACATAGTAGATCGGCTGTATTTGATCAATACGATAAGGCGTCCGCAACACATCGAGCAAATCAAACGCTCGGTGCTCAGGTTGAGACTGAGGTTGAGATTGCGGCTTATTTTGAGCGATTGAAAGTTCTTGCGGCGTCCGATCAAGTGCGTAGATCGTTTCAGAAGGTGAGCTTAATATACCGCCGCCATAGATTCTACGATTTTCTATTCGACTGCCGACCAATCCAAACTCAATAGTAAACCAATACAGCCTTGCTAAAAACCAGCGCTCCTCTTTTGTTGCGCTAAGACCAAGCTTACCATACGTCTCATTAAAAGCCGCAAACGCAGGATGGGTCAATAGCGGGCAATGCCCAACGATTTCATGAAAGATATCAGGCTCTTCAATATAGTCCATATCATCAAATCGACGAATAAACGTCGCCACAGGAAAGGACTTATTGGCCAGTAGTTTGAAAAATTTACCAAAGCTGATTAATGCAGGCACAGCGGCGGTCTGCCAACCTGTGGTCGCTTGTAATACCTCGTCAATATCTCGTAGCTGAGGAATACGTGTGGTCGGTAGGTTTAACTTAGTTAAACCCTCTAAATATGCAGTACACGCACGATTGGGCGTTTGTTCCGCTTGACGTGCCAGCAGCGCTTGCCACATCGCATGCTCATCATCACTATAGTGAATATGACCATGACTATCGGGTTGGTGTGAGATATACGGTTGTTTTTTATTTGTCGCATTAGAATGACTGGACGCATCGTTGCTTTGCTTATTAGTCGCAACGCTATTGGTACCGATGGCCGTATTAAGAGAATCTATCTGTGATAGGCGTTCCATGCCTGTATTCCTTTTATCGCAATGAGAGCATTACCTTTGCTGTCGTGCTTGTAGGTAATACTCCTATTAAGGACAACACAAACTCCTTTTGTCTTGTCCATTGATTAAACGTGGTCTAAGCGTTAGATAATATTATAGGGTTTCAGTCTCTGGCTGACCGACTGTGCCGCGACGTACTTGGTCGCGCTCTATCGACTCAAACAACGCTTTAAAGTTACCTTCACCAAAGCCATCTGCATAATCGCCTTTACGCTGAATAAACTCAAAGAACACTGGGCTACCCAAGATGGTCTCAGAGAAAATCTGTAGCAGCAGACGCGGTGCACCGCCTTCTGTGGTGCCGTCTAATAAGATACCGCGCGTTTGTAAGTCAGCGACATTTTCACCATGATTTGGCAAACGCTCACTCAGCATTTCATAGTAAGCAGCATTTGGTGCGGTCATAAGCGGAATACCAGCCGCTTTTAGCTTATCGATGCTGGCAAACAAGTCATCACTGGCTAGCGCAATATGCTGAATACCTTCGCCATTGAAATGCATTAGATATTCTTCTATTTGACCACCGCCCTGTTTGGCTTCTTCATTCAGCGGAATACGGATTTTTCCATCGGGTGCGGTCATGGCTTTACTGGTTAGTCCCGTGTACTCACCTTTGATATCAAAGTAACGAATCTCGCGGAAATTAAAGATACGCTCATAGAATTTTGCCCAGTACGCCATGCGTCCACGATAGACGTTATGCGTTAAATGGTCGATAACTTTGAAACCATAGCCGACAGGGTTTCTGTCGATATCTGCAAAGAACTCAAAGTCGACATCATAGATAGATTCGCCGTCTTTATAACGGTCAATCAAATAGATTAATGAGCCGCCGATGCCTTTGATAGCTGGCAATCTAAGCTCCATTACTCCAGTTGGTACGTCTACTGGCTGTGCACCCATTTCAACCGCACGCTCATACGCTTTTCTGGCATCTTTTACCCGAAAGCCCATGCTACAAGCACCAGGGCCATGCTCTTCAACGAAATAACTGGCTTGGCTTTTTGGCTCGCGGTTTAGGATAAGGTTGATATCGCCTTGGCGATATAGCGCAACGTCTTTTGAACGATGATTGGCGACATGAGCAAAACCAAGCTGCTTAAACAATGCGTCGACTGCATCAGGCTGCGGAGAAGCAAACTCTACAAAATCAAATCCATTTAGTCCCATTGGGTTGTCAAATAAATCTGCCATTGTAATTATCCTTAATTTCAATTGGTAATAGAAAATCGATGAGTAGTAAAAGTCGATTAATAGTAAAAGTCTATAAAACGATTAATAATCAATCTTTTTTGTTGACGTTGTATTTATATTAGATTAGCTTTATTTATAAGACTAATTGTTTTTTATGATTTATTTATCAGGTTTACTTATGAATATTAGCATTCGCCAATTGACCGCGTTTATCAAAGTCGCTGACAACGGCAGCTTTACTCGTGCCAGCGAACAGATGTATCTAACCCAATCTGCTGTTAGTGGATTGATTAAGGAATTAGAGACTGGCCTCGGTATCGTGCTGTTTGATCGCACCACTCGCCAGTTGTCTCTGTCAGCAGTAGGACGGCACCTACTACCGCAAGCACGGCGCATCTTGAATGAAATGCAGCTGTTTGAAAATGAAGCAAGTAGCTTGACCAGCTTGGCCCAAGGTCAGGTGCGCTTGGCGGTATCACAGTTTGCAGCGTCTTCCCTACCTGCCGTCATCGCTCAATTTGCCAAAGAATATCCAAATATTGGCGTCTCACTATTAGACTGTTCAGCAGAAAACTTGCTTAAGCATATCCAAGATATCGAAGTCGATTTAGGGGTTGGTACCGAGCTTGGTTTTATAGAAACTGAAGATGATATCGGGGCTGACCTGTTGTATCAGCTACCTTTTTGTGTGGTTATGCCAGACAATCATGCACTGGCACAAAGAGACGAAATTACTTGGCAAGATTTATTAGAAACGCCGCTGATTACCTTACAAGGTCCGTTCCTAGATCAAGTAACCGCAGAGCTCGACGACTCTATCTCCGTTCACGTTCAACAAGCTCGATACAAGGTGAACTTTATGTCCACCGCGCTTGAGATGACACGCCAAGGCTTTGGAATCACGCTGTGTCTGCCTTATATGCCTGAAGTTATTGATTGGGTCAGCGCCAATGGTCTGCTGATGCGACCACTCACTCAACCAGTCAAAATGCGGCAATTTTTTATCTATCAGCGTGCCTCACGGGCGCTCTCTCCGGCGACAATTGCTTTTAAGCAGTTTTTGCAAACGTATTTTGCGACTCATTATAACGACCTACATCACTCTGACTCATCGTCTAGCGAATGACGTATAGCATGTCAAATGCGCTTGATAGACGGATAAACAATCTATTTGGCTATTTATTTTATTAATTGCCTCATATAACCCACTCTCGTGTTGAGTTCAGCCGCAATTTGCTCTATGATTTTCGGCTGCTCGATTTATATTTTTATAAGGAAATGGCATGTTTGAACGTATCGATTATTACGCTGGTGATCCAATCTTAGGTCTTATGGAAAAATACTCAGTAGATAGCAATCCTAACAAGGTCAATTTAGGCATTGGTATTTATTATGATGAGAATGGCGTATTGCCTGTACTCGACTGTGTAAAAACAGCCGAAGAGCGTATTGCTGATCCTATCGCACCGCGTCCATACCTGCCAATGGCAGGCCTGCCAGGCCACCGTAAAGGCTGTCAGGAATTACTATTTGGTAAAGACGCCCAGATTTTAAAAGACGGCTTGGTCGCTACTATCGCTACAATCGGTGGTTCTGGCGCATTGAAAGTTGGTGCTGAGTTTATCCATGACTGGTTCCCACAAGCTAAGTGCTATGTGAGCGATCCAACATGGGGCAACCATATTGCTATCTTTGAAGGCTCTGATGTAGAAGTGGGTAAATACCCGTACTACGACAAAGCCAACAGCAGTATCAAATTTGAGGAAATGATTGCGTTTTTTGAGACATTGAACGAAAACGACGTCATCTTGCTACACCCATGCTGTCATAACCCAACCGGTATGGATTTGACCCAAGCGCAATGGGATACTGTACTCAACGTCGTGAAGGCACGTGAGCTGATTCCATTCATGGACATCGCTTATCAAGGGTTTGGCGAAGACATGGACAGCGACGCTTACGCTATTCGTAAAGCCGTTGAGATGGGCCTCCCATTGTTTGTTAGCAACTCATTCTCTAAAAACTTGTCGCTATACGGCGAGCGCGTCGGCGGCCTATCAGTCGTCTGCCCAACCGTAGACGAAACCGAGCGCGTATTCGGTCAACTTAACGCAACCGTACGCCGTATTTACTCAAGCCCCCCATCACATGGTGGACGCGTGGTCGATATCGTCATGAATGATGAAGCACTACATGAGCAGTGGGTTGGCGAAGTTTATGCGATGCGCGACCGTATCAAAGCGATGCGCCTAAAGCTAAAGTCAGTGTTAGAGGCTAAAATCCCTCACCGTAACTTTGATTACATCACTCGTCAAAATGGTATGTTTAGCTTTACTGGTCTCACGCCTGAGCAAGTCGAGCGTTTACAGACTGAGTTTGGTATCTATATGGTCTCTAACTCACGTATGTGCGTGGCTGGCCTAAATACCAGTAACATCGACTATGTGGCCAATGCCATGGCAGACGTTTTAAAAGACTGATTAAGCCAAGTTACTTAACATATTACTCAATATGTAACTTGATAAAAAATAAACGCGGATAAGAAAGGCTGAGCGATTGCTTGGCCTTTTTTTTGTGCCTAGCATTTAACCAAAATTATTTCGTCATAACCATCTAGTCAGAACCGTTTAGCTAAAACCCTTTAGTCAAAACAACGACAACCACTTTTCAAAGCAGCCTTTTCACAAAAGACATTGCATAAAAAACTTGCAATCCATATATCAATAAATTACATTATACATAAGTAATTAATTATAACGTAATTCATAATGTATATTAGCAAGGAGCAAATCATGTCAACGACTGACAGCACACTCACGTCTTTTATCGATATCGCTGCTGACTCTGACTTTTCTATTCACAATCTCCCTTATGGCATCTTTAGCGAGACCAAAGACGCTACTGGTGATAAAAATCGCCGTGCAGGCATTGCCATTGGTGAGCATGTACTGGATCTATCTGTACTCGAAGCCGAAGGATTATTAAGTTTAGACGGTGGTCCGTATTTTGACCAATCTACGCTAAATGCTTTTATTGATTCTGGTCGAGACAATTGGACGCAGGCGCGCACTACCATTCAAACACTGCTGTCTAGCGACACTGACACCTTACGTGACAATGCAGACTTGCAAAAAAAGGCGCTATTTAAGCAAGCAGACGTCACCATGCATTTGCCAGTGCAAGTACCAGGCTTTACCGATTTTTACTCATCGAAAGAGCACGCGACCAACGTCGGCACCATGTTCCGCGATCCAAACAACGCCCTATTGCCTAACTGGACCGAAATGCCTGTGGGTTATAACGGACGTGCCAGCACCGTCATCGTTAGTGGAACTGATATCGTACGTCCATCAGGTCAGCTAAAGCCTAGCCCTGATGAGCGTCCTATTTTCTCTGCCTGCAAGCGCTTGGATTTTGAGCTAGAGACCGCCTTTGTTGTTGGTAAAGGTAATCATATCGGTCAGCCAATCGCCGTAGATGATGCCGCTGATCATATCTTTGGCATGGTGTTGCTCAATGACTGGTCAGCACGAGATATCCAAAAATGGGAATACGTGCCTTTAGGTCCATTTAATGCTAAGACCTTTGCCTCCGAGGTTTCTCCTTGGATTGTCACCATGGATGCGTTGGCTCCGTTTAAAACAGCTTGTCCGACACAAGAACCCAAGCCACTTGCATATTTAAATGAAAAAGCGAGCGACAACAGCTTTGACATCAATCTATCGGTTGAGTTACTGCCTGAAAATGCGGAAACAGCGACCATCATTTGTGAGACCAACTTCAAATACATGTACTGGTCAATGGCACAGCAGCTCACCCACCACACCATCACTGGCTGCAAAGTTGAAGTCGGCGACATGATGGGTTCAGGTACGATTTCAGGGCCAACATCTGACTCTTATGGCTCAATGCTAGAGATTGCTTGGAACGCTACCAAACCAGTCACGCTTGAAGGCGGTGAGACGCGCAGCTTTATCGAAGATGGTGACACGGTCATTATGAAAGGCTATAGCGAAAAAGACGGCATTCGTGTTGGCTTTGGTGAAGTACGCGGCAAGGTATTACCAGCACTGAGCTTTGATTTTGATAAGTAGCATTTGGAAAGTAGCGACTGATAAATAGTATTTAAGAAATAACACATACAGAGAAATAGCAAAATAGGCGTGAAAACTCTCATGCAGGCTGATAGGAAGACAAATGCATTCACCTACTCATCGTTATGTGAATACAGCCAAATGAGTGACGCGCCTTATCAAAAGGAGTTTGATATGAGCTTTCAAATTGAGAAAATCCATCATGTGGCTTATCGCTGCAAAGATGCCAAAGAAACCGTCGAATGGTATAAAAAGAATCTAAATATGGATTTTATTCTGGCATTCGCAGAAGATCATGTGCCTTCGACCAAAGCCTTTGACCCTTATATGCACGTCTTTTTGGACGCTGGTAATGGAAATGTCTTAGCGTTTTTTGAAGTACCCAATCAACCTGAGATGGGCTTTGATCCTAATACCCCAAGCTGGGTGCAGCATTTGGCGCTAAAGGTTAAGGACCGTGACGAATTAATAGTTGCCAAAGAGCATTTAGAAAATGCAGGCATCGATGTCATTGGCGTGACCAATCACGGCATCTTTCACTCGATTTACTTTTTTGATCCCAACGGTCATCGTCTCGAGCTGACCTATGATGATCCAACCTCAGAAGACAAAGTATCGATGATTACAGATGCCATCAAGCAAGACATGCTAGATGAGTGGTCTCGTACCAAGCGTGCTCCTGCACATACACAGTTTCTGCATAGTGATGAGCTGGCTGAAGCACGCGAAGTTGCTCCTGTCGGCGAGTAACTCTCCTGTCATTCTGTTTACTGCCTTTTTAAATGATCAGTTAATCATCGCTTTAATTATAAAAGTGCTAATTGACGACATACCCTAGGTATTAATGAATAGCGAACCATATCTAACCATCATGAAAGGACTCTATGATGAAAATAAGAACCCCTCTAGGAATATTCTTAGCCGCCTCGATTGCGATGACTGGTTGCTCCAATAACGACCAAGCAGGAGGCGCGTCTACAGATGCAGGTGAAGTGACAACATTGCGGTTCTCGCATTTCATGACTGCCACTGACAATATAAACACCGAAGCGTTAGAGCCATGGGCAAAGAAAATTGAAGCAGATTCAAAAGGTCGCTTAAAGGTTGAGATATACCCTTCTGCGACGCTCAGCAAACCAGGTGCTACCTATGACGCTACAGCTAAAGGTAGCGTAGATATTGGTATGCAAGCGCAAGGATATACAGCAGGACGTTTTCCTTTGACTCAAATCGTAGAGTTGCCAGGCATCACAAATACTGCACAGCAGCAGAGCTGTATACTTCATAAACTATATGACGAGGGTGTCATTAAAGACGAGTACGAAGACACTCACTTGCTAGCGCTGATAGGCACTGGACAAGGTGCACTTCATACGGTTGATAAACCGATTCGCACGCCAGCTGATATGAAAGGTCTGCGTATTCGCCAACCTTCTGCGGTTGCTAGCCACATTATCGAAGCCACTGGTGCTGCACCTGTCGGCATGCCTGCCAGTGATACTTATACCTCTCTGCAGCGCGGTGTCATTGATGGGCTCAGCTTTACTTGGCAACCCATTCAAGCGTTTCGCCTTGATGAGCTGATCAATACGCACACCAATATTCCTTTTTATAACTCCACCTTTGTGATTAGCATGAACAAAGAGAAATATAACAGCTTGCCTGATGACCTCAAAAAAGTGATTGATGACAATTCTGGCGCAGAGCTGGCAGCACATATCTCTAAAGTATTTGACATCAGCAATGCCAAAGCGATGGCCGCCGCCAAAGCAAAAGGCGATATTATGATTGATATCCCTGATCCACTTAATGATCCAGATTGGAGAGGCCCATTGATGGAAGGCTCTCAACATTACCTTGATGAAGTGAATGCGACTGGCCTAGATGCTGACAACGTATACGAAAAAGCAAAAGCGGCCAGTAGCGCCTGTATGGTTTAGAGGATGAATTGAAGACACGCCCTAGCTTATAGCACCATTATTGGCTAGGCAATTTGATAACGCTGTGCTATCGCCAGTATTTGCTTAACCACGTTATGTTGCTCGCTCATCGGCAATTGCTCTGTTGTTCCAATAATAGTGATAGCATATTCTAGCGGTAAATCTTCACTATCAGTTTTGTCACTACTCATCGATGGTTCAGTAGCACTATTGGCAAGCTGTGGCAATATAACAGGAATCGTAATGGCGTTAATCCCCATAAGCATATCGCCCGTCACTGTCGCATAGCCTTGAGTACGAATTTTGGCCTGTAGCTGGGTAAAGTGCTGCCATTTCTCGGTCATATCTACGGTGGTATTACTCGTATGCCACTCAGCTGTGACCAATGGCTGAATGACGGCATCAGGTTGATAACTGGCAAATAACTGCCCTGTGGCCGATGTCGTCAGAGGCATACGTGAGCCAATGCGAGTAATGATACTAATCGGACTGTCTGGCTCAACGGACTGAATAATAATAGGGCCTTCGCTAAACCATTTGGCAATTTGCACACCGCAGTTTAACGTGTCTTTGATTTCATTAGCCACTTGCGTGAGACGTGCCAAAAGATTGTTTTGGTTGAGTCCAGTATGTCCTAGTGATGCCAGTGCATTGACTCTATCACCAAGCCCATAGCGACCATCATCGAGCTTACGCGCATAGTTTTTGCGGATGAGACTAACCAAGTAACGATGGGATTTTGCTGGATGCATTTGCATGGCTTCAGCGATATCCTTTAGCATCATAGGCTCATTGCGGTCGATCAGCACATCGAGTATCGACAGCCCAATCTCAAGCGACTGAACCCCACTTTGGTTTTTACTGCTGATAGAACTGTCTACAAGGGTTTTGTCTGCTGGCATGATTTACTCGATTCTGGTGTGCTTGGTCGATAGGTGAACTACTATTCTGGCTTGCTTGATAATGGTTTGTTCAATAAGGGTTTGCCCGATCAAATATCAGTGAGATACAGACCTTACTTCATAATATTTATCTTTATAAAAACACATCTACATAAGGACATGAATCATGATGACACTTTATGGCTACTTTCGTAGTAGCACGTCTTACCGTACTCGTATCGCTATGAACCTAAAAGGCTTAGATTACGATGATATCACGATCAATCTGGCACAGGATGAACAGTTAGAATCTGCTTTCAAAGCGATTAATCCGCAAGGACTGGTGCCTGTCCTACAGACTGACGATTTACTATTATATCAAAGTCCAGCTATCTTGGAGTGGTTAGAAGAGGTCTACCCCGAGCAGCCATTATTGCCTCACAATGCTGCTGGGCGTATGCAGGTACGCGCGTTAAGCGCCATGGTTGGTTGCGACATCCACCCCCTTAATAATCGCCGCATCTTACAGTACCTGCGCAATGAGCTGTCAGTAAACGAGGAAGATGTGATTGCATGGTGCAATCGCTGGATCAGTGAAGGTTTTGCCGCTTTAGAGACACGCTTAGCTGCGGATAACAATCGCGGACAGTTCTGTTATGGTGACAATCCTACTCTCGCAGATTGCTATTTGATTCCACAAGTCTCTTCTGCTCGCCGCTTCAAAGTAGATTTAAGCGCTTATCCCAGTATCGTAGCCATTGATACTCATTGCCGTACACTAAAGGCATTTGCAGATGCGGATCCTATGATGCAACCTGATGCGCCGAAACGTGATGCCTAATTTAAGACAGTTTTTATAGGATACCTATCTTTATAGAATATTTATCTTCTCGGCAAAATATTAAGTGGCTTAGAATTAACACTTAGTATTTGGTCTGGCTTCGTTCTTCAATATTCTTTACCCCTACCTATCTTTACAGCTTAATTCCTAGCTTAATTGCTGAATTTTGCCTCATTGATTACTATTTATTCAATTTTTACAATATAATTTTTAATATATTCATATTAACGGTTGTATGGTGGGCAGCTGTTGGTTATTCTTTATATAAGCATTTGTCATCTCTCAAATTTGTACTTTATCAGCTATAGAAAAAAGTACTGTCTTATTCATCACAATAAGGTTGAACAATATGAATGATATATCCTCAGCAAAGATAACCACCCTACCATCGGATGCAGCAAACAAGATTTATGCATCAGCAATCATGTTCAGAGATGAAACAGAAAGCGCTAGAAAAATTGCACCCGTGGTGGCCAATAAACTTTCAGAATTTGCATTATTTAGAATGGGGCTGCCTAAATCGTTAGGAGGATGGGCAGGCAATCCAGTAGAAACGCTAAAAACTTATGAGACGTTGGCCAGTGCTGAGGCCTCCGTTGCTTGGATCGTTTGGAACAACCATTTGGCCTGTACATTCGGTCGATTTTTGGACGAGTCCAGTATGAAAGAAGTATATAGCGACCCCTCTCATATTTATGCCAATTCCGCACGTCCTGAAGGCGTGGCCCAAACAGTAGATAATGGCTACATGGTATCAGGACAATGGACACTCGTCTCTGGAAGCCAATTGGCTGACTGGTTTGTGCTCCGTTGTCTCGTTATCTCCGAAGGCTCTCCTACGACCCTTGGCCCAGGTGCAAACTTAAAGCTATTTTTTATTCCCAAGAAAGACTTAAAAATCATTGACACGTGGGATGTGGGCGGCCTAAATGGCACAGGTAGCCATGATATCGTTGTCAAAGGCGCTTTTGTCAAAGAGGCTTATGCAGTTGACTTTGATAGTCCTGTGACTGTCGATACTGCCTACAGTCGTCTGCCTATCGGTTGTATCAATGCTGCTGGCTGTGCGGCGATGGCGCTAGGCGTATTGAAAGCCGCTATGGATGACTTGGTTGATATGTGCCTTGAGAGAGTAACACCTGGTAAGAGTCCAGATCTACGCGACCGTGCAACGGTACAGGCTACTATTGCTAAGAGCAAAACAATACTAGCATCGAAACGCGCCCAACTGCATTATAGTGTCGAGGTACTGTGGAAAGAGGCACAGCAGCAGAACACCTTTACTGATATACAGCTTGCAGATGTATGGGCAGCTTCTTGTGAAGGCGCAAGAGAAGCTCGTAACATAGTATCTGAAATTTACGCAGTAGCAGGCACAGCCTCCCTATATAAGAAGCATAAGATAGAACGAGCGCATAGAGACATTCATGCGATTTTGCAGCATGGCATCATTCAACCTCACTGGATGAATCAAGCAGGTATGGCCTATGTTGGACTGACACCGAATGGCGCAATGTTCAGAATATAACAGCGTCTTGATTATAAAAAATAATCGCTTGTAAGTCGTATCTTACAGACGCTTGTTATTACTCAGCAATAGCGCTACTACATTAAATACTTAAGCTCAAACCGTAAAAAAGCAAGACATTGGATGTCTTGCTTTTTTATAGTCTATCGATAACTACAGTTGAAAGGCTCTGTTAGTCAAAATGGAAACCTGCACCAACTGCACCGCCTACGTTGCCTTGAGTATCTGCCGAACCATTTACCTTAATGACCCAGCGACCGTCGTTAGATAATTTAGAGAAACCAATCGCTACAGCACTCTCTCCATTATAGGTACCAACACCGCCACCAATCAGTGACTTACCTGCGATATAAGCCTGAGGCATTGCCGACATTGCCATTGCAGCTGAGATACCTGCATTTGCATCATCTTCTACTTCGTCGATTTTGTAGCCAAGATCACTCATATTATTATTGAGTCGACTATCAAGTGCACTAAGCTGACTATAATTGACGGCGTCTGTCGCTTCGACACCATCGGCGACACCGACCATACGTTGGTTACCAGCGAATAGACCTTGGGAAGTCATACTCGGCCCATCTTGCATACTAATGCCGCTACTACTGATAACCGTAGTTCCAACCTTGACACTATTGACACTGATTTCATCATTCAGCTCAAACTTGATACTACTACCCTCTGCAGTAGTGGTGATGTTATTACCACCAGTGAAGCTTAGGACACTATCATCGCCAATTGGTTTGTTGATATTGGTTCCACTATCTGCACCGAAGTTAAGTCCTGCATCGAGCCTATCCGTGTTGGTCTTGATGTTAGTGGTATTAGTCATAATATTGCTATTGTTATTAGCAATATTAGTCACATTGGTTGCGATAGCTGTAGTATTGATTTGTACGTTTTCGTTGATTTCGATCGTGCCTTGTCTGATAGAAGCAATCGCACCATCAATATTACCTTGACCTGTTCCACCAATATCACTATTGGTGAAAGTACCACTCTCAGCATTGTAAACAGTGTCACCACCGATGATGCTACTGATACCAGTGCCTTGTGCGTAAAGCTGACTACCATTTATGGCGTCCTGACTTGTCGCCGAAACTTCCCCATTTTGAACGTTGGTAATTTTAGTATTAGCGGCATCAATACCACTTTTCGTGATGCTTGGGCCATCTGCAATGGTCAGTCCATTGTCACTAACTGTGGTATCACCAATTTTAACACTTCCACTAACGCCAAGATCTAGGTTGTTATTAAGCTCAAATGAGATATCATTGCTAGTTGCTGCCTTAGAAACAGTGATGTTGCCGTTTTTACTATTGAAGTCAACCTTGCCACCAGGCTCGACAGTGCTTTCGGTTTCACTGTCACCTTGCGCACTGATATCCCAACCTCTATTAGCATTTTCAGCACTTTCTTTAACTGCTTTTAATTGGCCATAGTTTACAGCTTCATCATCCAATGTACCATCTGCAACACCTGTAATTACCTTGCCACCATTGTTAAGACCACCGCTACTTAAGCCTACAGTGCTGTTACTAAAACTGACGCCACTAGTATTGATTACGGTAGCTCCTGCTCTTAAGCCAGTGGATGAAATAATAACGTCATTACCAAAGCTTGCACTATTAAGACCCGTTAAATTTTTAGCCAATTTAACAGTTAGAGCATTAGTGTTATTATCAGCAATAACAGCAATGTTATCATCAGATAAATCAGTGAGAATAGTATTACCACCGGAGATTTTCAAGACTTCACCAGATTTACGAGTAATCACAGAGGTGGTATCAGTATTGTCGCCGATGAAATCTAAACCTCGGCTCACTGCAGTATTGGTTTCTTCCAGCTGACCATAGTTGACCGCGTCAAATTCGGTTGACCCTGCTTTAACATTAGTAATTTTCTTACTACCAGCATCGATACCATGACTTCTCGTAATACTTGGACCACCGATAATTGTTAAACCATCCATGGTTAGAGCAGTACTAGGAATACCTAGTGGACCATTTACTATAATACCTGCACCAGTAACTGCTGTACTGCCTAGCCAATTACCTGTCAAGACACCTAGGCTATTAACAGTTGTTACAGCACCTAAACTATAAGGAATACTGCTACTACTTCCCATTTTGACACTTCCATTAGTGCCAAGGTCTACGTTCTCAGCTAACTTTACAGTTAGTGTGTTAGTACTAGCATCAGACTCTACTCCAATGTTGCCTGTAGTTAAAGCAGCAGTGGCCATTGCACCACCTTTAATATTAAGTGTCTCACCAAGCTTACGCTCTACAGGAGCTCCTCTATCACTTGCAAAGGTAATCTTGCTTTCTGATAAATTTTCAATAGATTGATTAGTAGCGTGTAGCTGACTACCATTAATAGCATCGGTACTGGCTGCACTCACCTCACCACTAGCAACATGCTTGATTTGACGCTCACGTCCTTCTGAGCCAACAGAGATCTGTGCCCCTTTATCATTTGTCGCACCAGCGTATAAATAATCCTTACTGCCAATAGTAAGCTTATCTTGGTAAGTCGCATCGGTGAGTGTGGTTGAACCCGCACCAAGTGCCACTGAACCTTTCTTGGTTGCTGAAGAACCCATACCAAAGGCAGATGATGCATCACCTAATGAGCTTGAACGGACACCTACAGCCGTAGAGAGATTGCCTTTAGAATGCGCTTTGACACCAATGGCAACAGAGGCCGCACCACCAGATTCAGTATGATTACTATAATCACCTATCGTAACAAGACCGCCTGTAGTACCTGTATAAGTGTTGAATAATGCATTAACTCCATTTACCTTTGAGGCGTCATCTAAATCATCGCCACCAATGGCGATAGATGAATGTCCTTTTGATACCGTGTTTGCACCAATAGCGATAGACTGTTGTCCACTAGCTACAGTGTTCTGACCACTCTCGCCACTACCGATAGCAATGGCTTGACCACCTATAGCACTGGCGTTGCCACCCATGGCCATAGAGTTTGATCCCTGTGCACCATCATTGTTTTCGTTACTTAACAACCCTGTGGCACCACTTTTTACACTGTAGTACTTGGTTTTATTGTCAGCGACTGCTTTGTTTAGATCACCAATATTGGCTGCATTGTAATCATCACCAACACCACTGGCCACATTTGTGATTTGGGTGCTGTTGGCATCAATGCCTGTTGATGAAACATTGATACCACCAATGTCGGCACTATCAAGACCGGTTAGGTTTTTCGCCAGTTTGATGGTTAAGGTGTTACTCATGTTATCTGCAACGACACCGATGTTGTTGTTCGATAATGCTGTGGTTGCACCGCCTTTGACGGTGAGTTTCTCACCATGATTACGTGTAATAACACCACCTGTATCGCCAGCGAATTTTAAACCAGACAAATGATTATTTCCGTTATTTCCGTTATTTCCGTTATTTCCGTTATTTCCGTTATTTCCGTTATTTCCGTTGTTCCCGTTGTTCCCGTTGTTCCCGTTGTTCCCGTTGTGACCATAACCATTGCCGTTTCCATGGGTATCGTGTCCAACTCCGTTGCCATTCCCATGGTTACTATGACCATTACCCATGGTCTGATGGTTGGTATAATAAGTGTTGTTAGAGTAGTTAAGATCTGCATTTGCCTGCATACCAAAGCCAGCAGTTAGTAGCCCAAGCGCTATAGTGCTCAGACGTAACGTATGGATAACGGATAGGTTAGACGTTGTGTTGATGGTAGCGTTAGAGCTAACGCTAGATTTGGAAGATTTGCCACGTCCCTTCGCGTATTCACCAACGGCGGTAAAACAACTTAGGGCTTCATTCCAGATGACTTTATAGATACGGTTCATGATGCGTACTCCCTTACAGACTTGTCAGATTTAAAAAATCAGAGATAAGATCCATGTCAGAGAGACGATGTGACAAAATAAAACGGGTTATAAGCTTATAATAACGAGACCTTGTTCAAATAATAGTTGCAGTAGTCTTTAAGGAATAAGACGTTCTGTTTTGTATAATCTTTATCACTCTCTGTATATATTAGTATTACCGAATATATACAGAGAGACAATGTCGTTCATCCGTGTTTTAATACCGTTCATCGGTTATATTCATATAAACGAATATAAATACTTTTAATTTTTGTCTGTTTATAATAAATTACGTCAGTTTTAAAAAGAGCCAGCTTTTATCTACTACTAAATATGCGCTTATACACATTAAAAATACATGATAAGCGCATGTTGGTTACATAAATTGTTTCTACATTATTTATCTCTTTATCTGCTAGGTAGCACTATTTGAACCACCAACCCTTGAATACCATCTTGGCGATTATGAGCATTGATATATCCTTTATGCGCCATGACTACAGCATGAACAATAGCCAATCCAAGACCATAGCCGCCAGTATCACGATGCCGAGCAGTATCGAGCCGCACAAAAGGATGAAAAATACGTTCTAAGTCCTTGTCTGCGACACCGCCGCCTTCGTCTGTTATATTAATTTGAACAGCTGGTGCCTTATTGTCCATTTGTATTGCCTTTATTTCAGCAATCACTGTCGAACCCGCTGCCGTGTGCATAAAAGCATTACGAATGACATTTTCAAGTGCACTATACAACTGCTCTGCATTACCTTGGACTGTCCAAAAGCCTTCTACATCATCTAACGCTGAGAATACAGGCGGTTGCCATTGCCAATGTACGTCTTTATGTTGAAACTCAAAGCAGACATCCTCTCCGATATTACTAATGATGTCAGATATGTCGACTGCCTCACTTTCCAAATTATCGACGGTATATTGTTGCATTTGCAGGGATTGAATATGAATGATTTGCTCAATTAGCTCATTCATTCGTGTAGATTCTTTATCGATACGGTCTAGATAACGATTGGCATTGGGCGCAAAGTCTCGAGTCAGCTCAGTCGCTACATCCAGACGAGCAAGTGGCGAACGCAGCTCATGTGAGATATCACTAAGCATTTGCTTACGTGCCAGCTCACTATCGACGAGCCTCGTTGATAGATGGGCAACGTCTTTGGCAAGTAGCCCCAACTCATCATCGCCCATCTTGGACAGTTCTGGATTGGCTTGATAATTACCATCGATCATACGGTGTACGGTATTTTGTACACGGCCAATCCGCTGGGTTAGCGTGCGACTGAGCCATATGCAGACCAGCACACTGAAGATAACGATCAATAGCAAACGTATTGGAAAATTACCGTGCTGTATCTCTACCACGTCTGAAAAACGTAGGTGCGGACGCAACTGTATGATGATTGACTGACCATCAGGTAATTCAACAGACATATCGGCCAATTCAGGACGAGTATCGATATCAGCTACTGCGGCACTACTTGCCGTTCTTGGCTTTAGGAATTCTTGCCAAAAAGATGGTTCATCTTTTGGTATCTCATTGTCGTGTTCACGCAGTCTGTCGTCAGCATTGCGGCCTTCTACACCATACGTATTATTCTCTACTCTAGGCGGTCTAGGCGACACTGGTCGCACCGGTTGTATCGCACGATCCATTAGCTGCCGACCACTTTGCAGTTGTCCTTGCGCGCGCTCATCTTTGTCACGGTAACGCGGGAATATAATAGCGCCCTGCTCATCGTAAACTCTGATTTGATTCATCAGCTGTCGGTCTTGGCGATACATCTGCCTGACAGACTCTACATTACCAGTCCGTAGTGACGCGACCATCTCTTCACGCTTGATCAATAGACTATCGATTTGCACGTCCATACGAGAGGTCAGCTCTTTTTCAGCCAGCCAGCGCTCTACCACGATAGACAATACAGAGGTGATTAGAATCGTTAGTAATAAGCTCAGAAACAGACGCCAAAACAAGGTAATGCGCACCTTAAACTTAGGTGATTTTTTGAGGGTCTCCTCAGAAGCTTTCATCGATATGTCCGTCATTACAGCACCAGTTGATAACCTTTTCCACGCACCGCTTTTATTGGTTCATCGTGGAAAGGTTGAAGTTTTTTGCGTAAGCGAGATACATGTACATCGAGGCTACGGTCGAAGGGCTGCAACTCACGCTGCAAGACATTTTCTGACAGCCATGCTTTACTGACCACCTCCCCTTTTTGTTTGAGCAAGGCCACGAGCAGATCAAACTCTGTACCCGTGACTTGTAGCGTCACCCCATCTATCTGACAGGCGCGTTGGTTTTGATCGAGATGCAAACGACTCTCTGGCAACGGAGTATGCTCTGATGCGGTCGTATTGGTACGTTTAATCACTGCATTGATACGAGCCAGCAGCTCTCGAGGGTTACAAGGTTTGGTGATATAGTCATCGGCACCAAGCTCTAGACCAATAATACGATCAATCTCCTCCCCTTTCGCCGTTAACATAATGACAGGAATATCAATAATATTTGGTAATTGGCGCAAGACACTTAATCCATCTAATTTTGGCATCATAATATCGAGTACGAGTAAATCATAAACCGTATCTTCGTGTGCTACTGCCTTGAGTCGTTGTATGACTGCTGCACCATCATGCACGCAGTCACAGCGAATGCCATGATTGTCCAAGTACTCTTGCAATAACTGAGTCAACTCTTCGTCGTCATCGCCTATCAATATATTTGGCACACTTATCTCCTTTCACTTTCGATAGTATTAATTGGTTTAATTCGTTTAGTTACCCATATTATCAGGCAAGCGCGTAGCAATTCGCTAAAAACGTTACCTTTCTTAATACTTCATAAATGTTCGTAACCTTTAACTGTCGTAATATAGCTCCTATCAACCCACTATCACCACATTAAATATAGTTACATTCCATACAACAAAGGATATCGTTATGAAAAAATTACTATTAGGCTCAGTATTAGCAGCTTCTAGCATATTTACAGTAACGGCTTGCACCAGCGTTAACGCGACTACTGATACAACGCCAACTGCACAAATGCAGAAGAACCACAAAGATGGCGCGATGAAAGGCCCAATGTCAAAGCTGGATCTAACAGCGACACAGCAAGCGCAAATCAAAGCCATCATGCAAAACAAACGTGGCGATCGCACTACTGACCGTGCAGCACATCAAGCAGAACGCGCGCAAATGGATCAGCAAATACAAGCACTGACCCATGCCAGCACTTTGAATACTGCTGCTTTGAACCGTTTGGCTGATCAACAAGCCGCAAAGCAAAAGCAACGCTTTATCGAACGTGTACAAACACAACATGCCATCGCTCAAGTGTTGACTGCTGAGCAACGTGCAAAGATGGAACAGATGAAGTCAGAAAGACAAGAAAAAGGTCGCAAGCATTCAAAAGACCGTAAAAGCCATGACAAACAGCATCAAGGTATGTAATAAGCCACTCCGGAAAAGTGTTATTGTACCCAGATGTATACGTATAAAATGAAAAAGCGCGCCGTTAATAGGTGCGCTTTTTTGACTTAAACTTATGTGATTTAATAAATATGTGACTTAAGAAATTGGTCTGTTACTCAACCGAACCAAAACGCTCTTTGACCATCGGCAACATGTTAAATACCATTTTACCTACTGCCGTGCCATTACCATCTTGGTAATATTGCAGCAGCTCTGGAGTATACTTTCGTAAATCAATGCTATTGCTATCGTTCGGCGACTGCACATTACTTGGTAGGTTAGGAAACGCCAAGTCCTTGGTGCTGATAGCAGAATACTGTTGCAACACATCTATTCTCATGCCTTTGTTGTTATTCGCTTCGCTAGTGTTATCTAACTGACGACGTAAGTGCTCCCACTTGAGTTGACCGCGTTTATCAAACCCGTACAGTTCCTGTACTTCTGTGTTGACAATGGCCTCACCTGTCGTGGCTTCCTCATTCATTTGATTTTTTATCATAGCCAGTATTTTTTGTACAACAGACTTACTGGTAAATGCCTTTGGATTTTGAATCGACTCAAACGCTGTCATCGGTTCGGGTTCTTGTACCAGCTCTGGGTATTTCTCACTGATTCGATCGTAGAAAATCTGCATATATTTCTGTTGCGACGTTTGATAATCCTCAAAGCTTTGTACTCGGCGAATGATTCGATCGCTTGGTAGCATAGCCGATAACTGGTGCGCAGGTAGTTTTGGAGACAGTGAAGCAAGTGAGTTAGGAGCAATATAATTAAACTGGCTAACAGGAGCCGCATCATAAGTCGCATCTAACGCTGCAAAGTGGCTTTTTATCACTTCACCACCAAACCCTTTAGGTAACGTACCATCATCAATGGCTATTTTTAACCACTTGTTTTGCCATTTTGTACCGAGTTTATCGTCCAACAATTCTGAGTTTAGAATTGCAAAATTATCTGCCCATAGGTAAATATCACCGTTTTTAAAATCCATATAAATAGGCTGGTTGATACTGCTGTGATGATTGCGTGCTTGATATTGCGCGCTGGCGAGCATCGTAGCCTTGCCTGCCATCGGTTGGTATATCCCTTGAGAGTCGATAGAAAGCGGCTTTAGTAGATACTCATCTAATAACTGTGCTTTCTTCCTATCTAACGGTCTTTGTTTATCCTCATAATTATCAAATAGCGCTTGATAATCTGGTGCTACTTTTACATCGCTATCGTATTGATGGTCATCCCATGCCTGATAGGCATCTACGCACTCAAAATACGACTGCCTTATGCTGTCACGCTTAGTATCGTAATCCACCGCCAAGATATCTTTGTTTTGCTGTTCTGCTTGCAGGATTAGAGCAGCGTACGCTTGATCATGTGCCTCTTCGCAGTGTTCATCCACATAGTTTGATACCGCCATTTTCTCCGTACTAGTATTAGTATTAGTATCAGCATCAGCATCTGTAAATTGTTGGTTATTACCAATTTCAAGATTGCTATGGTAGCTAAATGACTGACGACGCTGTTTTTGTAGTGCTGTTTCTAATGTATTTTTGGCAACGCTAGGCGTTTGTTTTACAGCCGCCGTGCTGGACTGGCTCAAACTGGTAGACTGGCAACCTGTTAACAACAGTGCCCCTGTCAAAAATGCGCTGGTGACTAACAGATTGTTTTTAGTCTTAAATGGCAGACGTTGTGCGATGGTGTGATGTACTGTTTTCATTTTTTATCCTTAATAGATATGAGCGTAAATGCAATGAGATAATGTCATTTGACTTCTATTTTTCATTCATATCATCTTGAGCATCGTCAACTCGGCTCTCATCAACAGCGTCTGCGCCATTGTCATTATCGTTACCATACTCATCAGTGCCATATTCATTACTGCTATAAGCACCTTCGACACCGCTATCTTGATAGTCGTAGCGTGCATAGCGAGCCGTTTGTAATCTGTCTTTTTTCTCGCGCTGCGTAGCTATCCATGCATTGCCATCGATAGGAGGCATCGCGTCTGGACCAAAAGACTCAGTAAGCAGTGGTGTCAAGGCATGACGGTTAAAGCTGGCTTTATCGTAACGCACTTGATTTAGCATGGTTGTGGTCGACCCCATCAAATCACCACCGATATTGACACGTTGCTGCTTGGCCAGCAGTCGATCTGAGCTGTCTAAGTAATAGTAGTTGATTTGATTAAAAGAGATAGGACCGATAGCTTCGATCAGCTGCAATAGCGAACCGACATCCGCGCTTTGATAGCCTTTATTGTATAATTGCGCTTTAGCAAGTGCTGTCTTTAGTGCGGCACCATCAGGATATTTATCTGGATTGGCATCTACATATTCTTGCAGTGATTTCGTCACATATTTGAGCGTCTTGCCAATTATTTCACCGCTTTGCTGACTACCAAAATAGACTTTGACTGCACGAGTCGCACCGACTTCTTTGGCAAACGCGTCACCACTGATATCTACTGCGCTAAAATGCTCAGGCGCCAGCTCAGCCATGCTGCTCTGTATCGCATTGAGCACCGCATCGTAGAGCACCGCTGGTGGCGACTGTGCCGTGACACTTTCAGGCAAACCAAAGCTCACCGTGTGCGAGGTCATCTGTGCTGGTAGTGGCGTATTCTCAGGGTTAACAAGTGCAACAATCGGCATGATGGCCGATGGATCTACTACGACACTGCTATTATTAAAATCAAATGCTAACGGTATTTGTATCGACGAGCTAATCGTTGGTGTGGCGTAATCGTAGCTATAGACGCTTTGTAGTTGGCGCTGCTTGGGACGGTATTGACTGACACTATTGAATGTTAAATGCTCATACTGATAAGCATTGGATGCAGCTATTTGCTCAGGAGTTCGGTGGAACATATCAAGTATATTGCCAATCATGCCTGTAGATGACATTGGTAGGCTGCCACGATTTACCGTCTCTGTCTTAGCTTGCTGTTTTGCCATTTGCATGGCTTCATACTTTGCAGCCATTGATTTGGGACTTAACCCTGACATCCCTGAGAGCATACCTTCAGCACCGCTACTGTATTCATCATAATTATCATAGTCCTTACTACTGTAATCATCGCTACTATAGTCATCTGCTGTATCGTAAGCATACTCGTTATCGCTGCTAGCATCACTGCTCGTAGGCTCATTCTCCCCTGCTTCAGCCAATATAGCAGCAATGGCTCTTCTCTCTGCTTCAGCTTCTGCTCTAGATTGATCATAATCACTAGGATAGTCGGACTCTATCGAACCTTTCGCGTCATCATAATCGTAGTTAATACCCTCTACCACACAGACTTCATAAGCGTCATCATCTTCGTTTTCATTGCATTTATTCGACTCTACACCTACCGCTGCTAATTCTGCTCTAGCCTCAGCTTGCGCCTCATCATCGCTACTATCATACATACCCTCAGGCTGATACGCATAGGTTTCTATAATCGTTCTGAGCAAACTACTCGATCCTGCGTCAATACTATCTGGGTCAATGAATGGTGCTGAGCGATAGTTGGCTGTGGCGACTGCGACATGCTCGGTCGCCAAGTGTTGACGAATGGCTGCTAGCAAGTGTGATTTGGCTTGGTTTTCGGTGCTTGGATACTTCTCTTGATTAAACAGCTGCTCATAACGCGCGGCTTGAGCGTTTTGACTGACAATAAAGGCTTGACCCTGACGTTGGCTCTGCGCGGTATCTGCAACACTAAAGTCCATCATGGTACTAGAAGCGCTGCTATTCGACGACAGATTGGAAGATGAGCTGGCTGCAGTTGATTGGCAACCTGCGAGTACAAGTGAAGCACTACCAACCATCAAGGCGATAGAAGTCAATTTACTGGTTGGATATAGATGACTGTTACTATTTTTACCATTATAGTTTTTATGATCAGTGTTCGATAAACAAGCAGGCGCAGTCTCAGAGTAGCGCTGTCGATTGCGGTTATTAGTATGGTGTGATGACATAGTAATCTCTTTGTATGAATAGACAGTCGATAATGAATGTACAGTGGTACCGTTATTTATATCACAAGACGTTACAATTTAGTAATGTTAGCGAATATTTTTAAAGAATTTCTTCATTCATAAATAATTTTCTCTGCATAACAGCTGTCTTATCATTAGCTTCATTTACTTGAGAATTAGCTTCATTTATTTGAAATAGAGCTGATACAGCTAAACGCTATAAAAGCGTACACCACAAAAGATAATAAACAACTTTCTACTATTTCATATTTTCGTTACTATTTAGGCTTATCTATTTCCTAGCTCTATTCTTTCCACTCGCGTAAAAAGGACTTTGCGATGTCACAGTTATTATCTCGCCACCATCGAACCGCTCAGCAGCGTAAACCGAAAACTAATACCTTACTCAAATCTAGCGCCGTGCTCATTACCAGTACGCTACTGCTATCTATATCCGCACAGGCTGTAGAGTCAACGACCTCAGTAAGTAATGCGACAGTCAACAATACATCAATCAATACCAGTGCCATAAACTTGGCTATCATGGCTGATAGTCCAACGGTACTCTCTGAAACCAAGCGCATCACGCGAGCGAAGACCAATACCCTTAACACCACATCGAACAATGCTAACAACACTAATAGTGACCAAGCCATCTATTCTGAAGACGCCATTCATCATCCAGTTTGGGCAAAAAACGGCATGGTCGCTACCCAAGAAGCGCTTGCCTCTGATATCGGCTTGCAGATTTTAAAGGATGGCGGTAATGCAGTAGATGCTGGGGTTGCAGTGGGTTTTGCCCTAGCAGTGACCTTGCCGCGCGCAGGTAATATCGGTGGTGGCGGTTTTATGATGATTTATGATGCCAAGCAAGGCAAAACAGTGGCGCTCGATTACCGTGAAAAAGCACCGAGTAGCGCCTCACGCGATATGTACCTTGATAAAGAAGGCAATGCTGTCAGCGACTTATCTCGCTATCATGGCTTGGCCATTGGCGTGCCAGGGACAGTAGCAGGACTACTAAAAGCATTAGAAGAGCATGGGACGATGAGCCGTGAGCAAGTCATGGCACCAGCGATAGCACTGGCTGAAGACGGCATAGAAGTCACCGCTGGCTTGTCCGAGTCACTCACGGCGTTGAGTGATCGCTTGCAGAAATGGCCAAGTACCAAAAAAGTGTTTTTTAAGCCTGATGGCAGCGCTTATCAGCCGGGTGAGCGTTTAAAGCAGCCTGAGCTTGCGCGTTCGTTAAAGCGGATTGCAGTACAGGGTACCGATGGGTTTTATAAGGGTGAGACCGCTCAAAAACTGGTCAAAGCAGTCAATGAAGCAGGCGGCAGCATGAGCCTGCAAGATTTGGCCAATTATCAAGCCATCGCTCGCGAACCTGTCAAAGGCGAATATCGTGGTTATGAGATTGTCTCTATGCCGCCGCCTTCCTCTGGTGGTATTCACATCGTGCAGATTTTGAATATCTTAGAAGGCTATCCGCTCAAAGACTACGGACAAAACAGCGCACAAACTATTCACTTAATGGCGGAAGCGATGCAGTTAGCGTATGCAGATCGAGCTGAGTATCTGGGAGATGCTGACTTTATCGATGTACCTGCCAGCGGCTTAACCTCACAAGCCTATGCAGATAAACTGCGTACGTTGATTGATCCCAATAAAGCCACGCCAGCATCTACCATCAAAGCGAACAATCCGCTACCTTATGAAAGCGATCAAACCACGCATTTCTCTATCGTTGATAAAGATGGCAATGCGATAGCCAACACCTATACATTAAACTTCTCTTATGGTACTGGTCTCGTTGCGGATGGCACAGGTATTCTACTCAATAATGAAATGGATGATTTCTCTGCCAAACCGGGCGTACCAAATGGCTACGGTCTACTTGGCGGCGATGCCAATGCTGTGGAAGCCAATAAGCGTCCACTATCTTCTATGAGTCCAACGCTCGTATTCAAAGACAGCAAACCTTACATCGTTACTGGTAGCCCAGGTGGTAGCCGTATCATCACGACTGTCACTCAGATTATCTCCAACGTCATCGACCATGATATGAATATCGCTGAGGCAACACATGCGCCGCGTATCCACGATCAATGGCTACCTGACGAGATTCGAGTCGAAAAAGCACTGAATATCGATACAGTGAAAAAGCTCGAATCGATGGGTCATACGGTCAGTCCAAAATCCGCGATGGGATCTACGCAATCGATCATGCTCACACCAAACGGTGTTTATGGATCGTCTGATCCACGTATTGTCGATGCAGCGGTGGTTGGTTACTAAGTTATGAATACCTGTCTCTAGTCATTATAAAGAAGCTCTACGTGTTGCTATAACTCATAGAGCTTTTCTTGTATAAATAAGTAAATACTGACCTGCTTTAATATAGCTTAATTCTTTCAAAAAAGTCATTGTCCAATAATAATTTTGGTCTGGCATTCACCTCTTTTAAACCGACTTTATGTTGCATCATTAACTCGATCAAGTTCATTTGATCAATGAGAATAAGACTGTGCGAATCAGTCGAATTAGCATAGTCTTGAGCAGGCTTAGTAAAGCTTGTGGTAGTAATAAAGATGCCATGATGATTGGTTTTTTGTGGAGGGTATGCACCTATGAAATTTCTCAAGTCGCCATTAGATATATTATTGCCATTACTATAGAGCTTGGCCTGTATATAATAATTGTGCACCTCACCATCCGGAAAGTCCTGAATAATTAGTCCATCAATACCATTATCGTTAGACCGCCCTGTATGACGAGATGTTAGATTACTTTCAGGACTTTCTATCTCCAAGGATCTCTCAATCAATTTCAAACAAAACCATTCAAACTGTAAAGGTGATAAGCTTTCAAGTTGAGCCATGATCATATCAGGCGTCACTTTGACAAAATCATTACCAACAGCAGCATCTGCATAATTATTCATAAATATAGAGGTTCGACGTTTAGTTTCGTCAATCAAATGACTAATAAGTGCGTCACCATTTTTGCCATAAGCAGCAATATTAACTTTTTGCAAATCAGCAAAAGATTTGCTATCGAAGCGTTTAAAGTTGGCAATATAATCACCATTTGGTATTCCTTCACCAATATATTGATTAAAATTATTACCCGCTAGCCAAAAATAAACTTTACCGAAAGGGTCTAAACGTATGATATTTTTAGGCGTTACTTTCTCATCGAAAGTAATAAAATTGGCAAAGTTCTGATTTAGATTAGGAATCAAACTAAATTTATCTTCCTTAACCAAGCCCATTGCAGATAAGCATACTAAGATCAAATCAATAATTTCGTCGTAGCAAGGCGAACCATCATGACATTCATGGCGTATATCGTAGTTACTCATATAGTTGATGTCTTTATGATCATTTACGATTTGCGCTAATTTCTCAAACTCTCTGTAAAATACAGTGCGCCCAATAGTATTTCGCGTACTTAAATTCTTTATAGTTTGTATTCCAGCATTTAACATGTCGCCAAATGCAGGCAGCTTAGTAATATTACTCATAGTATTATCGTCTTTTTTGATTGCGTGAATAATATAGTGAAATCGGCATAGCATTACAATTATTTAAAAACAAATGTTTATGCTAACAACTATTGAGAGAAAACGCAGCAAAATTTCATGTTAATAAATAAGAAAAACAAATCCTCTCACGCAGATTAAACCCTTTGAACCTGTGGCTGTCTGCGGCAAATAATGCTATTATTGACGACCCCATTTAAAACGTATCAATATGGCTATCGAGGTCTTATCGGCCTCTAGATATCAGTATAATTGATTGATAATCATCAGTTATTTTATCGGTAGCTTATTTCTTTGATCGTACCAGTAAGAGTCTTCTATGGCATTTGTACATCTTGGCATTCACAGCGAATATTCCATCACCGATTCTATCGTGCGTATTAAACCGCTGGTAAAAGCTGCTGCGGCTGACAATCAGCGCGCGTTGGCATTGACCGATTTGTCCAATTTATATGCCACGGTAAAGTTTTATCGTGCCTGCTTAGGTGCGGGTATCAAGCCTATCATTGGCAGTGAAGTCATCATGGATAATGAAGACACACGCCTCACCCTACTTGCGATGAATAACGAAGGGTATCAAAACATTACCCGTATTGTATCGCTTGGATTTACCGAAGGTCGTGCTGATCCTGTCAATCATGGTACGCCAGTTATCAAGCGCAGTCATATCTTAGAGCATGCAGCAGGTGTGATTGTACTGCTCACCGAAAAGTCTGACGTGGGACAAGCATTGGTCGGCTCGATGCCAGAAAAGGCTGATGAACTACTTACTGAGTGGCAGGCAAAATTTGACGATCGTTTGTACTTTGCGATCAAGCGTACTAATCGTTCAGGCGAAGATGCTTTTATTAGAGCAGCCATCCATTCAGGTGCCAAACACAACATCCCTATCATTGCGCATAATGACGTGCGTTTCTTAGAGCAAGATGATTTTGATGCTCATGAAGCTCGCGTGTGTATTGCAGGCTCTTATGTTCTTGCTGACCCAAACCGTCCGCAGACTTACTCAGATGAACAGTATCTAAAAACCCAAGCTCAGATGGAGCAATTATTTGCTGATATTCCGCAAGTAATTGATAATACCTTGCGCCTCGCTACACGCTGCAATGTCACCTTAACGCTTGGTATTAACGTCCTACCTGATTTTCCTGTGCCTGAAGGCGAGACGATTGAATCTTTTTTCCGTGCAGAGTCACAACGCGGTCTTGAGCAGCGCTTAGATAAGCTGTTTCCTGTCGAAGCACGTACGGACAATTGGAGCGATTTTCGTCAGAGATACGATGAGCGCCTCGCATATGAGTTAGATATTATTCTATCTATGGGCTTCCCTGGTTACTTCCTTATCGTCATGGACTTTATCCGCTGGGCAAAAGCCAATGGCGTGCCAGTAGGCCCTGGACGTGGTTCTGGTGCAGGTTCATTAGTCGCATACGCATTAAACATTACCGACCTTGACCCGATTCATTACGACCTACTATTCGAGCGCTTCTTGAACCCTGAGCGTGTATCGATGCCCGATTTCGATATCGACTTTTGTATCGAAGGTCGTGACCGCGTTATTGATTATGTCGCGCAAACCTATGGCCGTGATGCCGTCTCACAGATTATTACCTTTGGTACGATGGCCGCAAAAGCGGTTGTGCGAGATGTGGCACGTGTACAAAGCAAATCGTACTTTTTGGCCAACAAGATATCCAAACTGATTCCAAAAACGCCTGGCATCACACTGAGCCAAGCGCTTGAGCAAGAGCCACAGCTCAAAGACTTGATCTCTAATCCCGATAATATGGATTATGAAGATGCCATCGAGATTTGGGAGATGGCGATTAAGCTTGAAGGCGTCTGCCGAAACGTCGGTAAACATGCCGGTGGCGTATTGATTGCTCCGCACAAGATCACTGACTTTAGTGCCATTTACTGTGATGACGAAGGTCACCGCGTCAGCCAGTTTGATAAAGACGATGTAGAAGCCGTCGGTTTGGTGAAGTTTGACTTTTTGGGTCTACGCAACTTAACCGTTATCAACGCTGCGGTTGAAAATATCAATTTGCGCCGTGCAAAAGAAAACGTACCTGCCTTAGTTTTAGAAGATTTGCCGCTAGATGACAGCAAAGCCTATAAGCTGCTGCAAGATGCCAAAACCACGGCGGTCTTTCAGCTAGAAAGTATGGGTATGAAGAAATATCTTGCTAAACTGCAACCGACCAATATCGAAGATGTCATCGCCATGTGTGCGCTGTATCGTCCCGGCCCACTCGATGCAGGCATGGTAGAGATGTATATCGACCGTAAGCATGGTCGCGAGGAAGTCATTTATGACCATCCCAATCTTGAGCCGATTTTAGAGAACACCAATGGCGTTATTGTCTATCAAGAACAGGTGATGCAAATCTCACAGGTGATGGCAGGCTATAGTTTGGGCGGTGCAGATATGCTACGCCGTGCTATGGGTAAAAAGAAACCTGAAGAGATGGCAAAGCAGCGCGATATTTTTGTCACGGGTGCCACCTCACAAGGTATCGATGAAGTCACGTCAGGCGGTGTGTTTGACTTGATGGAAAAGTTCGCAGGTTACGGTTTTAACCGCTCGCATTCTGCGGCTTACGGGGTATTGGCTTATCAAACGGCTTATCTAAAGCAATACTACCCTGCCGAATTTATGGCAGCGGTCTTAACTTCAGATATGAACAACACCGACAACGTCGTGTTCTTTATCAATGACTGCCGTGAAAACTTTGGGTTAACCGTAGTCAATCCTTCGGTCAATCGTAGTGAATGGCATTTCGTCGCCGATACTCCGACCAATATCATCTATGGTCTTGGCGCAATTAAAGGCGTGGGTGAAGGCGCGGTAGAGTCTATCGTAGATGCACGTCGCACGGATGGTCCTTTTAAAGACTTATACGACTTCTGCCGCCGTGTGGATATCAAAAAAGTCAATAAACGCACACTTGAAGCGTTGGTCAGCGCTGGCTGTTTTGATGACTTTGCCGCCACGCTACGACCTGACTTGCCAGCCGACGAAGCTTACGAGATTCGCGGTGCCTTAATGAGTCAATTGCCAAGCGCCGTACAAGCCGCTGAGCAAGACCGTCAAAACCGCGAAATCGGTATGATGGATTTGTTTGGTGAAATGGACGGTGTGGTCGCAGCGCCGCCGTTAGTCATGACGCCAGAGCTGATCTGGGGTGATAAACACCGTCTAAAAGCTGAAAAGAACACCTTGGGACTGTACTTAACGGGACATCCAATCAATGAGTATTTGGATGAGTTGAAACGCTATACCTCTGGTGCGCGTCTCGACAAGTTAACCGATACTGGCTATAACGGTAGCTGTTATTTCTCGGGGCTTATTATAGATATTGCCAACTTTGGTAATCGCAACGTGATTACTTTAGATGATGGTACATCGAGACTCGAGGTCAGCTGCTACGCTGAGCGTTTTAATCGTGTCAAAGAACAGTTGAAAATCGATGAAGTCGTCATCATCAAAGGCAGCATCCGTGAGCGTGATGGACGTTTGTTTGCACGTCTTGATAGTGCCATGAGTATGGTAGATGCCAGACTACGTTGGCTCAAAAAAATCAGTATCAAAGTTCATGGTAGTGATATTAATCTGCTCACACGTCTACAACCACTACTCAAATCAGCCCAAGCTGACATTATTCCTGAGCCGCGTCTGGCATATAACCAAGAGCAAGACGAGCAAAGTAGCAGCGGTAGTAACGTCTACGACCCTGCAATGGGTGGTAGCTTGTATGATGAGAACGGTAATGACTTATTGGCATTAGAGAGCGACATGAATCATGACGCGGCCAATCAAAACGGTATGTCAGCCAGTTATGCCAATAATGCCCTGAGTAATACTGACGCTTCTATCAATGATAACTGTCTGCCACTTGGACTAAGCATTTATGAGGTCTATGGCATCGCAAATGTTGGACTGTCTGAACACTGGCGCGTTTACCCAAATGACGATAACTTGCAGACATTAAAGACTTTGGTCAGTGAAGAGAACTTACATTTTCATTACAGCTAAGACGTACATTACGTTTTAAAAATTCATTATAGTAATCTTATTGCTTTAACTTTTATAAATTGGACAACCACCATGGATGACACTACAAATAATAATATGCTCGGACAAACTGATGAAGAGATTATCAATCATGAACAGTTCGAGGACATGCGTGACCTGCTCGAAGAAGACTTTGTTGATTTGATACAAGTATATTTTGCTGATAGTAAGCAAAGAGTTGCAGCGCTGCGAATTGCCCATCAAAAAGACGATAACGCCAATGGCTTTGAAACTGCTCATGCTCTAAAAGGTGCCAGCGCCAACTTAGGTACGACTCAATTAGTCCGTCTTAGCAGCCAGTTACAAGAATACTGCCGTGAACGCCGTATCAATGAGCAAGCCGTCCTTATCGAAGAGATTGCCATTGCATTACACCGTGCTGAACAAAAAATCAATCAGAGACTGGGACAATAATGAGTAACGACGCTTCATTAGCCGTATCATCACATACAGTAAGCGACTACCTTGATTGCCTACAAGTAGTCATGGTCAATACAACTTTGCCTGCCAATATTGGTTCGGCTGCTCGTGCGATGCATACCATGGGCTTGTCTCGCTTAACGGTGGTCGATCCTAAATTACCGATTGACGAAACCAGTGTGTCTCATGCAGCGGGTGGCAGTGAATTATTATCGTCAGCTTTGATTGCACCCACTTTAGAATCTGCTATCTCTGGCTGTCAATTGGTATTTGCCGCTAGCAGTCGTAGCCGTCATATGCCGCGCCCTGTCGTGACACCTACGCAAGCTGCTAAGATTATGCTTGACTTTATCGATGCACAGGCAGCTTTAAATGCAGACGATAGTAATGCTGTTATCTCATCTGCTGCTACTGCTAACAAACCAAATATTGCTATACTATTTGGACGTGAAGACCGTGGATTGACCAATGAAGAATTGGCTTATGCTGATTATCACATTCAAATCGACGCCAATCCTGCTTACCCTGTATTAAATGTTGCATCAGCGGTGCAAGTGATCGCCAGCTTTATTTTTGCTTATGCTCAAACGCACACTCAGACAGCTGATAGTCTAGATTCGGATACAGGCACAGACGCCCAATCGACAATCAATGTGAATTTGCGTCAGCAATGGGATGAGCCTGCTATTAATCAGCAGCAGCTGCAACAGCTCACTCAGCGCACCACTGACCTTATGGTACAGCGTGGCCTAGCAAATAGCGAACATCTGAAGTCATTGCCATCACGCTTGTCTAGACTTGGGTCACGCCTACAGCTTGATCAAAAGGAATATCAGTTATTAAGCGCTTTGATTGCAAAACTATCGAAAGACTAAAACAAGCCATTGCTTATCAGCTCGCTTTTATTTGACAGCTTTTTACTATATTTTGCGGTATAAAGCTGTTATAACTTGCAGAAGCTTAGCGAAAATATATATTCCTGATTATCCGAACTTTATGACCACAGATTAGAGGCATCGCTGTTTTCGCGACGATACTCTACCGACGAATAGATAGGACGCTTTATGTCATTGCCATCCAAATTATTCAAATCACTTGTTACTATCAAAAACGATTTGAAAGAAGATATTGATGCAGTATTCACCCGAGATCCTGCGGCGCGTAATAGTCTGGAAGTGATCCTAACTTATCCGGGCATACATGCGCTTGTTTTGCATCGCGGTGCACACTGTCTTTGGAACAATGAACAGAAACTAGCCGCTCGCGTGATCTCTTACGGCTCGCGCATCATGACAGGTATCGAAATTCACCCTGCTGCTAAGATTGGTAGACGCTTTTTTATCGATCATGGTGTCGGCGTCGTCATCGGTGAGACTGCTGAGATCGGCAACGATGTGACGCTATACCATGGTGTTACTCTAGGCGGTGTGTCTTGGAATAATGGCAAGCGTCACCCAACATTAGAAGATGGTGTGACCGTTGGTGCTGGTGCAAAAGTTTTGGGACCATTTACGGTCGGTAAAAATGCCAAAATTGGCTCAAATGCAGTGGTAGTCAAACCTGTACCAGCAGGTGCTACGATGGTCGGCAGTGCCGCGCGTATGATCTCAGATCATCACGATGAAAAAGGTAATCCAATCGCGACAAAAGTACAAGATGCCAAGCAACAAGAAAAAGTTGCGCAAGCTGGTGAGAGCAACGATCAAACTAAAGATACTACCCCTACTGCCAAACGCACCAATACCTTCCGTGCTTATGGTATCGACCCTTATTCACAAGACCCTGTTGCAGAAGCTTTTGCTAAAATGCTTGAACACATCCAACAGTCAGAGAATCGCCTCGATCAACTACAGTCAGCGATGTGCGATATTGATCCTAATTTTTGCAAAAAAGAGTATGACAAACTGTGTCTAGAAGATTTAGATGTGATTGGTCGTGCTGATGTAGATGATATCAATGATGAGAAAAATCGCTAAGGCAGTCATTAAAGGTAGGCATTACTATTACCGTATAAACTGATAACAATGCTTATACGAATTGTAGAAAAGACACAATAAATTCAAGGCGGTCTTAGATAAAATCTACCATATCCGCATACATGGTAGATTGACCTGCTTGACTTCCTAGCAAATTCCAATCTTTCGAATCGTTGACTTTCATCTTAGAGTAAGCTGCACAAGCTAAGAATTTCTCTGATGAATTGATAACTTAGAAGACCTTTGTCCGTCCTGTATATCCAATATTACTCAATGTATACAACAACGATGTAATCAAAATTAGATTGTACTATAGTTAAGTCTTTATAAAATCGATACAGCCCATATCATGAAACAGTTTAGGTAGATTATTCTCCATCCATCCTTGGCGTAGAAACTTAGCCTGTGCCCATTTTTTCTCGATAGGGTCTAGATCAGGGCTGTACGGCGGCAGCCATAAAATACGATGACCATGTCTATTAAGTAGCTTTTGAATACGCTTACTCTTATGAAATCGAGCATTATCCATGACAATCACGCATTTAGTTTTAAGACTTGGGATTAGCGTGTATTTGCACCAGTGGTAGAATATGCTGCTGTTAATATTGTGTTCAAAGTAATCAAGCGCAAATAGCATTTTTTCATAGAGAGCTCCGATGACATTCGTACGTCTCGAAGCTTGCCAGTTGTAGCTATCGATACAGGGTTTACCAATCGGTGCATAGCCATGAGAACGAATGGTTTCAGCCTCAAAGCCGCTTTCATCGATATAGACAATGGGATAGCCTTGCTGAGTAAAGCGATCAAGCCTACTCTGGAATACCGCTCTTTTTATCGGACACGCTTTTGGATGTTCCAAGGTCTTTTTTTTGACTGATACCAAGACGCTTTAAAGCATTAAAGATGCCCGTTTTACTACAGTTCAAGCGACGAGCTCTTTCATAGTTATAATCATCTGGGTATCTTTTTACGTCTTCAATCAATGCGTCATCAGGTATTTTAGTCGGTGCTTTATTTCTGGTTGTTTTAGGCGCTAATTTCTTCTGCCAGCTGTGAATGGTGCTGGTGCTAAGTCCATAAAATAGCGCAGCTTCTCGTATGGTCATACCATCAGTGATGCTAGAAAGTACCTGTTTGCGATAGTCTATTGAATAAGTCATCGTTTATTTCATTAAATGCAATTGTTAATAGGGTTGTATCGGTTTTATCTGGATTAGACTATATATCTCTGTGCCTGCTCTATACCAGATATTTAACAATTTTTACTAAATAAATATACCCTGACCTCACCGCTTCTTATGAGCTTTAATTTGTCATATTGTTAAAATTAGAACAAATTATTTAGCAACCTTTCCGCACTGCCTACTTTACTAAAGCTATCAATTATTTCATTTTTAACCGTCTACGACATGTATTTAGTCCTTTTTAGTATTAGTAGTAGGCTTAAAATCGCCCAAATAATCGTAAATAAAAATCTTTCTAGTAATTAATAAATTTATATCGACATACTGAATGGGGTGGCACTTCCCTTTATTGTATTCAAGATATTGATAAAACTCGTCCCTCTGTTGACCATTCCACTTATATCCATAAGGCATATTTCCTGAAAGCATTCTATGACTCTTAACTTTATGACCATCTATGGTCAATCTTAATATCTTCATTTTACTTGTGTCGGTATAACTGCTTCGTAGATACAAACACCCTTCCTTGATATTACTTGGTTTTTCTGCTTTTCTTTCAGCAATATAACGCACACCCCAGACCTCAAAAATAAAGTATCCGAATAATAAAGTTATGATGATAAGTTTTTGATGTCCGAGATAGATGCCGCGGATTTTTTTGCTATAACTTTTCATCCTTCTCTTCTTATAATTTTTAGGTTTCATCAATAACCAAAATTGGTTTGAAATTAGCTATAACTAAACATAGTAGACCAATGCTCTTTGTTGTTGTCTTAAATGAATGTTTTTGTATATTCAGAGAACGACTTATCACAGGCAGATAAAGTAGAGTTTATTATTACTAATAAACTCGTAAATATCTTTTTCTTCGAAAAGTTCATTGGTTTTTGCATAGGTAGTAGTTTCTTGAGGATTACATCATCATTTATACTAACAATTGCCTATATAATCGCATAGTTTTTATTAGATTTTTGTCTAGGAAAATAATGGGATGAGGCAGAGTGAATGCTGAATAGCGATAGTTTTAGATGAAAAGATATAATTGTGATTAAGATACGGCCACTTACTAGCCAAATTAGAGCTTGGTTAAAATTAATTCCCTGACCCCCGCTTCTTCATGGGCTTTAAACGGATAACGATCGGCCATGACAATCCAATCAGATATCGATTTAAATGTCGAATATTTGCTTAGGCTATTTTCTATAATAGCCAATTTAATCATCAAAATATCAATATCCATCGTCACTCGTCGCACTTGATTCGGCTTAGTCTGTCGACATCTATTACAGTCCCCTTCTAGCGTTTTGAAGGTTTTCTGTAGTTGTTGTAGGCTCACAGGCGTGGTCAGTGCTAGATGGACACATTGATTGGTATAGTCAGGCTTTGGCTGTTCCAAGGTTGCAGTAAAATCAGGATTTTGAAAAGCCGTAGACAATCGCACCTCACCTAGCGCTGCCAAGCGCTGCCGAGCAAGCGGTAGATATTTGTCGGCTTGATAGTTACTACCTAGCGCTAACATTACCTCTACCACGGGCTGCACTTGCACAGTTTCAGGTGCGCATTGTGTGAACGTTCCCACATTCAAATCCACTGACGTTTTATGCATCATCAGCTTGGCTGACGTTAACTTCTTTGGCAGCTTCTTTAGTAGCTGGCTCGTTGGTTGATGCTGGCGCATAGCGCGTTATTTGCACCCCTACCGTATCCGCTTGGGCAATAGCGGTAGGCTTAGCAATGCTCAACGTTATTTTTTGACAGTCATATTTTGCAAATATCTTATCAGAGATTTGACCAGCCAAATGCTCAAGCAGCTTTGCTTGAATCTCTTTGCACCATTCGCTCACATCATCGCAGACTTCTTTATAACTCAGGGCATCGCTGACATCATCTGACACAGCAGCAGCGCTAATATCAGTCTCAAGTGCGATATCAATGAGCAACGGCTGAGTGATAGCACGCTCCCAGTCATAAACACCGATTACTGCATCGACTTTTAGACCTTTTATAAATACCACGTCAGACTGAGTATGAAACATCCTGTCATCCTTGTTTGCTAATTTTTTTCGTGTTTTTAATATTTACTTAACTGATTTTAACGCTTCTTCACGTAGGCGCGCCGCTTTTAACACTTTACTTGGACGATGGCGCCACAGGTCAATGCTGAATAATAGCAGACCTAACCAAATCAAACCAAATACTGCTAAACGATGTAAATCGAACGGTTCTTTATAATAGAACACCGCCAAAAAGAAAATGAATGTCGGCGTCAGATAGTTCATAAAGCTCAGAATACTGTATGCCACGAGCTTGGTAGATTTGTTGAATAATAAAAGTGGTATTAGCGTAATTGGACCTGCGATCATAAGTAGCCAAATGTTTGAGCTAAACCAAAAGCTCAGTTGATGACTTGCTACATCAGATTGCCAAAACCACCACAGACATAACGGTACTAGCATTGCGGTCTCGACAAACATAGCATCGACAGCAGTCAATGGCGTTTGTCGTTGAATAGTCCCGTAAGTACTAAAGCTAAATGCCAAAATCAACGATATCCACGGCAGACTACCAAGCATCACCACTTGAATGACCACAGACAGTAATGCAAAGCCAATGGCTACCCATTGCAAAGGACGCAAACGCTCTTTGAATAAAATCATGGATAGTGCAACGCCAACCAATGGCCCAATAAAATAGCCCAAACTGGCCTCAAGGATACGGTCTTGATTGACCGCCCATACATAAGTCAGCCAGTTGGTTGCGATAATCACACTGGACAATAGAGATAGTGCAATCCATCTTGGGTTTTGCTTGAGTGTTTCTATCCACCCCCAGCGTTTGGTAGCCACTAATACAATCAATAGGCAACAAAACGTCCAAACGATACGGTGACCAATGATCTCCGTTGCATCATAATCAGATAGCTGTTTGAAGTATAACGGAAATCCACCCCAAATAAAGAACGCGATAAGCGCAGTAATAATGCCGCGTCTGGTTGTGGTGATTGGGGCAACGGGTTTTTTGATGACATTTTGGGTAGTCATAATATAGGACAACTTTTTAGAGCAAAGCGCGCTCTCACCTAATTCTAATTATTATTGTCAATTGAATAGTGAAAGCGCAGGGTTACTACAGTGAGATTATAAGGTAAAAAGCAATGTACTCATGCCAATAGTGACATGAGTACATTGCTAACGATGTTAGATTAAATTTTCAAGAGTTAATAGTAGCTTAGCGACTTACTCAGCCCCAGTATCCACTTGGATAGACATACCGATTTGGTTGGCAAGTTCAGCAAATCCAGGGAAGCTGGTATTAACCGTTTCAACCCCTTCAATGGTAATTTGCTGGGATGCACGCAGACTGGCAACAGAGAAGCTCATTGCAATACGGTGATCATGATGCGAGACAATATTACCGCCACCAAAGACAGGTTGGCTATTATTTATGTCGCCGTTGTCAGTAGCCACGCCTTTACCTTCAATAATCAGACCATCATCGGTCACAGTACAATCAATACCAAGTGTATGTAGCCCTTCTGCCATCACAGCGATACGATCTGATTCTTTGACACGCAGCTCTTTAGCACCAGTCAATACTGTACGACCTTGTGCACAGCTAGCCGCAATAAATAGCACAGGAAATTCATCAATCGCCAGTGGTACGAGATGTTCTGGTATCTCAATACCGACTAGGTTTGAGCTGCGAATTGTAATATCAGCAACTGGCTCGCCGCCCACATGTGTCTCATTGCCTAGGCTAATATCTACATTCATTAATTTTAGAATATCAATAATGCCAGTACGCGTAGGGTTGATACCTACTTGGGTCAAGGTCAGCTCACTGTTTTGACTAATGGCCGCTGCCACCATAAAAAACGCTGCAGATGAAATATCGGCAGGAACCGCGATATCGCCGCCTGTTAGTGTGCCGCCGCCAGTGACACTAATGCGATTGCCTTCTACGGTCACCGGATAACCAAAGGCCGATAGCATACGCTCCGTATGGTCACGGCTGATCTCAGGCTGTGTGACCGTTGTCGTACCCTCGGCCCATAGACCTGCTAGTAACAAGCAAGACTTTACCTGAGCTGAAGCAACTGGCATATCATATTCAGTGCCCTGTAATGGCTTGCCAACCGTATCACGACCAGTGATACTCAGCGGTGCCGTACCACTATGACCAGTACTCTGAATCACAGCTCCCATAGACCGTAGCGGTGCCGCCACGCGCTCCATTGGGCGTTTATTCAAGCTAGTATCACCTGTCAACACGCTATCAAACGATTGCGCCGCCAAGATACCAGATAGCAGACGCATACTGGTGCCAGAGTTACCCATATACAGTGGGGTTTTGCTAGGTTTTAAACCATTCATACCGACACCATGAATGGTCAAATTGCCATTATCAGGGCCTTCGATAGTCACACCCATATCACGGAATGCTTGCAGCGTCGCTAGCGCATCTTCCCCTTCCAAAAACCCAGTAACATTTGTCACGCCTGTGGCAAGACTGCCGAGCATAATGCTGCGATGCGAGATAGATTTGTCACCAGGAATCGCGATGGTGCCAGAAACAGTATTGCTAGGGGTAATATTATAAGAAGCTGACATAGCAGAAGTATCCGTATAAGGGGTGCTGGCTAACATATGGCCGAAATGTCGCCGTGCGGCTTGCGCGCGGCCCAAAAGTCCCATCAGGGCGGTTGAATCTTGGTCAATGATAAGCTGGCGCATCGTCTGTAAATAGACACCATACTCATCAAGGGCGCTAACAATCGCGCTTTGGTTGGCAGAAAATATATCATGCCACATTTTAGGATCACTGGCAGCGATACGGGTAAAATCGCGGAACCCACCAGCGGCATAACGAAACATATCTAAATTATCATCATGGCTTGCCAATTGCTCAACCAAATTAAAGGCAAGCAAATGGGGCAAGTGGCTGGTGTGCGCTAATATGCGATCATGGTGCTCAGCATCCATTGACATAACATTTGCGCCTACTGATTCCCATAATAGTCGCAACTTTGCAATAGCGGTTACACTGGTTGTCGGCAGCTCGCAAATAATGACGTTATGATTGACGAATAAACTGGCGCGGCGCGCATGATACCCTGAATTTTCAGCCCCAGCAATTGGGTGCGCTGGCACTAATCCTATCGGCAGCGAACCGAACACTGCTTTAGCCGCATCAATGATATTGACTTTAGTACTACAGACATCCGTCATGATGCAATCACTGGCAAGCTGTCCATTATCCATTGCCTGTTTGATATCAACAAACACTGCTTGAACTGCCTGTACTGGCACTGCAATAATAATTAAATCACTACCAGCGATGATATCCTGTAAGTTTGCACTACCTGCATCTAGCAGACCATGCTCAATAGCTTCTGTAATACTTGGTGCATGTCTATCGACTGCTACCAGACGCTCGCTTAAGCCATTATCTTTAATAGCTTGCGCAAAACTGGCACCAATCAGCCCAAGTCCAATCACACAAACTTGTTTAAATATAGGTAGCGTAGTATTTAGAGACGATTGAAGTTTATTATTTTTCTGACTACTCACGGCTTTTCTCGTTGGACACACTAAGACATAAATAGGGCCAGTCTTAGTGTTATAAATTTTAATGGCTAATTAAGAACAATTTTTAAATTACAAAGCACTTATGGATGCGCTTAGTCTTCAGTCAAAATAGAACGCAGAGTATCAATCAAACGCAGATTATCTTCAGCCACACCTACCGTGATACGTAGCCAGTTAGGTAGTCCATAAGCATCCAGAGGACGGACGATAACGCCTTGTTCAAGTAGCGCCTGATGAATCGAAGCAGCGGTTATATCTTCCATCTCAACCTGCACTTCAACCATAATAAAATTGGCATGCGACTTCACAAAACCCAACCCTAGCGCATCAAATTGCTTTTCTAACCAGCGCATTTGCTCATCATTTATCAGACGAGTTTTTTCGATAAAGTCTTGATCGGCAAGTGCAGCAGCAGCGGCAGCTAAACCGACACGGCTGACGTTAAATGGCTGACGAATTCGGTTTAGTAAATCTGCCACTGCCACCGAGCTTAGAGCATAACCGACGCGTAAACCTGCCAGCCCGTAAGCTTTAGAAAAAGTGCGTACAATAATGACATTATCGAACTCATCCAATAGTGTGCGGTTGTTACTCTCAGGACTATACTCGATATAAGCTTCATCTAGTACCACCAAGACTGAGCTTGGCACACTGGCAACGAACTGATACAGCTCTTTTTGCTCTAGCTGCGTACCCGTTGGATTGTTCGGATTGGCAATAAAGACGATTTTGGTATTCGGATTGTCTTGAACCGCTTGGCTCATGGCTTTTAGATTATGGCCGAAGCGCTGAGCAGGCACTTCAATGCCTGTGGCACCTTGCATCTTCGCTAGCATAGGATATACCACAAAAGCATACTGGCTATAGACGATGGTATCATCAGCACCCACAAAGCTACGTGCTAAAATATCGAGCAAATCATCAGAGCCATTACCTAAAGTAATTTGATTGGCATTGACATCGTTAAAGTCAGCCAACGCTTGCTTTAGATAGTAACCATTGCCATCAGGATAACGTGACAACTGCCCTAGCTGCTCAGTTACTGCTAGCGTCACTCGTGGTGAGCATCCCATTGGATTCTCATTGCTAGCCAGCTTGACCACGTCTGAAACACCATACTCACGTGTCAGCTCCTCAATTGGCTTACCAGTTTGATAAGGTGCCAATGCCAAAATACTGTCGTAAGCTGGCGTTAACGGCGATAGATCTGACGCGGTCAATTGAGTAGTCTGCATGATTTATCCTTAGATGGTGTCTGTAAATGCTTTTTTTAATGCTATCTGCAAAAGCTAAGACCCATCTATTATGTATGAATACCAGTGAGTAAGCCTGTAATTATCTATAGGTGATCGTCTATAGGACAGCTTTTGGATATGAGCCCAATATGCGCAAATCTTTGACTAATGGACGAATATCATTGATGGCAGCGCTAACGTTTGGATCATTAACATGACCATTCATATCGATAAAGAATACGTATGCCCACTTGTTAGGACGCTCAGGACGTGTCTCAATGCTAGTCATCGATACGCCATGATATGACAAAGGTTTCAAGATTTCGATCAGTGCGCCTGCTTTGTCGTGAGCGGAGACGACGATAGAAGTTTTGTCTTGACCAGATGGCGCAATCGCCTCATGACCAATAATAAGGAAGCGTGTGGTGTTGCTTGGATTGTCTTCGATATTTGAGTAGAGCTTATGCAAGCCATACTCTGCAACAGCAACGTCACCTGCAATCGCAGCTGAATGCCATTCGTTTTTAAGACGACGAGCAGCTTCACCGTTGCTTGATACAGCAACGCGTTCGACATTAGGAAAGTTTACATCTAGCCAATGACGGCATTGAGCAAGCGACTGCTGATGCGAATAAATACGGCTCAAGCCATCAATTTTAGTATGCTCAGCAACCAAGAAGTTTTGGTGAATTGGTAGTTCAACTTCACCAATGATTTTCAAAGTAGAAGATAAGAAGCCATCTAGAGTATGGTTGACTACGCCTTCTGAAGAGTTCTCGACAGGAACCACGCCATACATCGCTGTACCCGCTTCGACTTCGCGGAACACATCAGTAATGGTTGTCATCGGTACGGTATCAGCGGCTTTACCAAAGTGCTTGAGCGCAGCGGCATGCGTGAAGGTACCGACAGGTCCCAAGAAGGCAATACGCTGCGGCGCTTCTAAATCCAAGCATACTGACATGATTTCACGGAACAAACGCGCCATTTTCTCATCAGCGATGGGACCTGCATTACGCTCCATGACAGCTTTTAGCACCTGTGCTTCACGCTCAGGGCGGTAAAAGATAGGATTGCTATTGTCATCAGCAGCAGTATGATTTTTCTTTACCATGGCTACTTGCTGAGCCAACTTTGCACGGTTGTTGATTAACGTTTGGATCTCACAGTCTACTGCGTCAATATTTTGGCGAATATTGTCTAAAAACTCTTTTTCAGTTGCGGTATCGCTAGCGCCTGTAGTGGTTTGATTTAGATTATCCATTGTTTGCTCTGGTGACTGCTCGCTCATTACCGCCCATCCTTTTTAGATTTTATCGCTGTTAGATATTACTATTATTTAAATTCTGCTATTACATTGCTATAACTTAGGTAGCTCTATTGCCAAATCTGACTGTTTTCTGTTTTTAGTTAAAGGCTAAAACTAATGATAAAAACTATATTCAAAATCAACCTCAAAACAGTCTATCAAAAACACCCTATATTACTAGTGCCATTTGGCGTTAATGCTATATTTACTGCCAAATACAGCAGCTTGATACATAGCCGGCTCTACTATAGCAAAAACTAAGGTCAGTGCCCATGCGTAAATGCGTATAAATATACCAAATGTGATTAATATTAGCACAGCTGAGCCAGATAACAGCGACGCATAGCATAACTATGAGGCAACACTTGCCCAAAACTGTGTTACAGTTCCAGTTCAGCTCCCTACCCTGTTATATATAAGAGGAGCATCATGTGATTAATAAGAAAAAGGATACCTGATGAGCGCATTACAACAGCTACGTACTATGACCACGATTGTTGCTGATACTGGTGACCTTGCCGCTATTGCCCGTTTAAAACCTATCGATGCAACCACCAACCCAAGCCTTATTACCAAGGCTCTGATTCATCCTGATAACCAAGGTATGCTGTCAGAGACCATGAGTCGTCATAATGGTGACGTGGATGCCGTGATCGATGCGCTGACCATTCAGGTTGGCTGCGATATTTTAGAGCTGATCGAAGGCCGAGTCTCTACCGAAGTGGACGCTCGCTTATCTTATGATACTCAAGCGACGATAGATAAGGCACTGGCCTTTATGGATGCTTACCAAAAAGCGGGCGTCGATTCAGAGCGAGTATTGATCAAAATGGCGGCAACTTGGCAAGGCATCGAGGCGGCGCGCTATCTTGAGACTCAAAATATCCACTGCAACCTGACCCTACTGTTTGGACAACACCAAGCGATTGCCTGTGCAGATGCTGGCGTGACCCTGATATCACCTTTCGTTGGCCGCATTCTAGATTGGCAAAAACGCCAACAAAGCCGTCAAAACGTACCGGCTTCTGATGACATGGGCGTACAGTCAGTCAAACTCATTTATCAGTATTACAAACAGCACGGTTACCAGACACAAGTAATGGGCGCTAGTTTCCGCTCTACCGAGCAAATTTTGGCATTGGCAGGTTGTGACTTACTGACTATAGCTCCCAACCTCATTGATGAGTTGGCAGCCATGGATACCGAGGTAACTCGCCAACTGTCTCCGAGTATGTCGATGGATATGAAGGCGATGACTCAGGTAAGCTTAACGCATGAAGAGTTTAGTGCTGCGTATCAGCAAGACAAGGTTACACAGGACTTGTTACCTAAGGGTATTGATGGCTTTATCGGGGCGCGTGACGAGCTGGCCAAGACATTAGCAGACATTCGCGGACAATAATAGCCACACGACAGAGCACGACGGATACTGAGCTGGCACAAAAGATATTTGCCTACTAATAGTAAGTTGGCTATCATTACCTACTTCAAATGACAAGAAGCAAGGCTTATATGAAACGGCTATCAATATTATTGGCAGGCAGTGCTTTAGCGATCAGCGCCCAGGCAGTCAACTGGGTAGAGGTGTCCGAGAGCGGCTCTGGATCAATTTTTAGTATAGATTTGGATTCTATTGAAAGCTCTGACATCAGTATCATAGATGAAAAAGACGTCGAAAATATCACAGTATCTATCCTTAGAACTTATCCTAAAGACAAAGATGCCGATAAAGATGATTCAAAGGAAGAAAAAAGCAATATTGACCATAGTGAGCAGCAACTACTCATTTCATGCAAAGATGCCAGTTACTATAGACGAGCCTTTGTTAACTACGATGCTGAAGGCAAAGTAACCAAGTCATGGCAGTCAGAAAAACCAATATTGACTACAAAAGACTTTAAAGTCACCACACCAAAGACAGTTGGTCGTACGGTGATAGAGCAGTCTTGTAAGGACTACGAACAAGACGAAGAGCAATAAATACAGCCTACTTAACACAATACTAAAAAACATCAATACAGTATCGAAAAAGCGCCCTGACATAGTATCAGGGCGCTTTTTATTTGGAGAATCGTTTAGCTATAGTCAGAGAACTCTAAAATGGGTACAAGGCAGCCGACTGCAGATTGTACAAATAATATATCTAAGGAGGGTAACGCCGTAGCGATTTAGTAGTTCACCGACTATCTATCGACTATCCAACGTGTCTAGTAGTCAAAAACATAGCAATTCATTTTAAGCTTTTAGTACCGTATAAACAGGTACTGGGAACTCGCCATGCAAGTCGACCAAGTCCAGTAACACTAACGCACCGACCACAGTATGGTCAGCCGATTGGCACAGCTCGTAAGCGGTGGTCAACGTACCACCAGTCGCCAAGATGTCATCGACCAATAGTACGCGCTCAGGCGGTAGATTGTTTTGCATCTCAAGCGTGTCTTTACCATATTCCAGTGCATAGGCTTTGTTGGCAACTGGTGGCGGCAGCTTACCTGGTTTACGTAGCAAGATCATGCCTTTGCCCAGACGGCCTGCTAGCATACTGGCAAATACAAAGCCACGCGCTTCTACTGCACCCAGACAATCTACCTCGTCCATAAGCCCTTCTGGCAAAGCGGCAAGCAGCGCATCGATAACAGCGTCAATATGACTGCGCAGTAACGGGGTAATGTCATAAAAATCAATGCCAGCTTTTGGAAAGTCTGGTACTGTGCGAATAATTTGCCAGAACGGATGGTCAGTATTGAGCACATGAGACGTCTCATTATTGGTGGCGGATGTGGCGGCGGCATTGGTACTCATGATGACCCTTAGCTTATGTATTTAGATGGTTTAGTTAGTTTAGATAAGACAACAACTGGATAATATATCAGCGATAAATGCTAAGCATTACTGTGAATTTAGCGGCGATTATTATAGCATAATTGGTTTTTGTATGGCGGGCGGGCGTCCAGTCTCGTTATTAAGCGCTAATAAGGTAACGTATGTAATTAACTTGATAAAAGAAAAGTCATCTCAATATACAAGTGTAAACTTAACTATGAAAATTGCGGTTATATGCTAAACTACGTGCGTTTTTGCAGTCTAATATAATAGCTGTAAGATTAAAAATGAGCGTTTATAGCACGCTGTAACTGTAATACTGGTAATGATCGATAGGACTATTTATGAAACGTTATGAATGTATTGTCTGCGGCTGGATATATGATGAGGCGCTTGGCTGCCCAGAAGAAGGTATCGCACCTGGTACTAAGTGGGAAGACATCCCTGATGACTGGACTTGCCCTGAGTGCGGTGTCGGCAAGCTTGATTTTGAGATGCTTGAGCTGTAGTAGATGACCCTCTAATTAGGACACTTCATGACAAAATCAAATGACATCAATAGTGCCAAATTGCCTGAAACGCTAGATAACAATCTAGAAGATCATCTGAATAACTACCCTACTCCTGAGTGGCGCAAGTTTGGGGAGCATCAATGGCGCGACTCTGACTTGAGTAAGCACCTTCGTCAAGCAATGATTGACATCGGTGATGGTATTGAGTTGTGTGTCGAAGCTGGCGGTAATCCCAATAATCCGCCGCTGCTGATGATCATGGGGCTAGGATCACAAATGATATTTTGGCCAGACAATTTTATTAAGCGCTTTATCGATGCTGGTTTTTTTGTGATTCGTTTTGATAATCGTGATATCGGCTTGTCTTCTAAAGTGCAGATAGAAGGCTTGCCGCGTATTAGCCAGCTTAAAATGATGGTACGTCTACAGACAGGCCTGTCTAATAAAAGCACGCAGGTTGCTTATAACTTGACGGACATGGCTGAAGACACCGCGCGTTTGATTAAAGCACTCAAGCTTGGTAAGACACATCTGCTTGGGGCTTCAATGGGCGGTATGATTGCACAAATCGTGGCGGCACGTTATCCAAGCTTAGTACAGCGAATGGCGCTTATGTTCACCACGACCAATCGTGCGTTTTTGAAGCCGCCAAAGCCCAAACAGCTATACACCCTTATCAATCGTCCAGAGAGCCACTCTGAGCGTGATATCGTGCGTCATAGTGTTTGGTTTATGAAGACCGTTGGTACACCAGGTCATGTGAATGTGCGTATGGTCCGTGAAATCGCTAAGATTCGCTATCAGCGCAATTTTCACCCGCTTGGTACAGTACAGCAGCTCAATGCTATCTTGGCATCAGGCTCTATCAGCCGATTTAGTAAGCAAGTTAAAGCACCAACGATTGTATTACATGGTAGCGCTGATGGACTCCTGCCTGCCTCACAGGGCCGAGTCGTTGCCAAGACTATCCCTAATGCTACGTTCCATCTCATCGAGGGCATGGCACACGATATACCAGAGTATTATCAGCCTTATATGGTTGACTTAATCAGCAATCATTTATCGAGCAAATAGCTTTAAAAACATCAATTTCAAAAAAAAGAGTGTAAAACCTATCGAAAAATCATAGGTTTTACACTCTTTTTTATTGCCTATTTAATCCTAGGGCGTGTCCTCAATTCAATCGATAGTTATCTAAATGGGGTAAAAATGGCTAAATCTTGCCAAATGTTGTCAAATAGCTGACTAATATCTCGATATTATCTGCGCTATTTTCCTTGTTTGACTGCGATTTATCTCATTTTTATCATCATTTTTAAAATGAAGACACGCCCTAGTAATTGCATCAATCACAAGCAACACCAGCACCTTCCTTATCTATACACATTTTATTTCCGTTCTTTAGGTTACCAATCCACGCCTTACCACCTGTAAATACAAAGGATGGTTTACCCTGATAGCTATCGTTAGCGTTCACACCATTATTAGCAAAGCGAAAAGGAATCACCAGCTCACCGCCTAAATTGACAAAGCCCCACTCTTCACCAATACGCACGCCAGCATATTCCTCAGAAAACGGACGCACTTCATCAAATGAGTACGTAATCATGGTGACATTATTGTCATCGACGAAACCCCATTTACCATCTTGCTGACGCGATTGAAGCGTCGTAAAACGCGCTGGTACAGACTGTGATGCTGCGCTAGATTTTTCGTTAGAGGAAGTGGATTTATTCACTGCCTGAGTGTCATTCTGGGCATTCGGATCATTCGCTGCATTACCGTTTTTATCCACCCAACTGGTTGCATGGCCTTTGCGTACACGCGCCACCCCATTACGATAATTGTCGATATCATCAATCACTGCAGAAAACGAGACAACAGTACTATTAGCTGTGTTAATCACACCATAGTTACCCTCTTTTTTTACCACGATGCGCCCATCCGATACAGGGCGCGCCCAACCTTGACTCTCTGTCAATATATCGTACATGGCAGGCACGACTTCGCGGCCCTGCATATTAAGATAACCAACGCGACTGTTGCGCAGTACAGGCAACAGACCGCCCGATAGCTTATCGGCATCGACTTTTTGATAACGTGACAAATCCACGACTCGATTGCCTTTTTTATCGATTAACGCCACCGGCGCACCAAAGTCTTTAATCGCCAAAAAATAATTACTACTGGCCGTGCAGGAGACGTTTTTGTAATAACTTTTTGGGATTTTACAACTAGCCGCATGTGCGCTAGGCATTAAAAACAATGCGCTAGATAGCATCGTCACGACGACACTGTATTGCGATATTTTTGGTAGCAAACCAGACACTGTATTGCGATATTTTTGGTAGCAAACCAGACAGTGTATGTGGCTGTTTTTTTGATAGCAATCGTTGAAGCATAAATAAACCTAGACAAATAATATAGATTGTTTGGTATAACAAATCAGACGTTAAGTACATTATATCGTCAATCTACTATACATGTGTTGCAGCGTTAATGTCGCTTAAAGTGCTACACACATATTCTCCGTACAGAAATATCACTTGCATACATTATTCGCTTTCATACTCCTACGAATCGTCGCCCTGATACAAATATTTTGATATAAATACTATTACCCAATTATCATAAGCCTATTGTGAAAAACGTAACTATATCAGATACTTTGGTCATTTATTTGCGTCTAACGTGCCCAATAATTTTCCTTACAGCGATAGCATCTGCATTCAGCATAATAAATTATGGTTTTGCCATTTCATTTTGCACTTAAAACCACGACAATATGGCTCTATGTCAACATAAGTTCTGACACGATGCAATGATAATAAGAATGCTGTTATTCAAATACTGTTATAAGGACAAATTATGGCTATTGCTTCAACGCGATCTGCACCTATTGGCTTAGTCATTGGTTGTATCATTTTTGGATTGGGCAGCTTAATTGTCGCTCACGTCGATATTGGTGGTTGGGCCATGTCGTTTTGGCGATTGGCTGTTTCTGGTATTGTATTTGCGGTATTGGCTAAGATAATGGGCCAACGTATGCCCAAATCAAGACGCGCTATTTTTTATGCATTATTATCAGGGGCGTTTTTGGGATTAGATTTGGCGCTTTGGCATGAGAGTATTTATGCGGTTGGGCCTGGTATTTCGACGCTGCTTAATAGTCTGCAAATATTTTTCTTGGCCGCGATTGGGTTTATGTATTTCAATGAGCGTCAGTCTATCGTGCAGCTTATTAGTTTGTTTTTAGCCATGATAGGCGTGGCGATGATAGGTAGCCCTGAATTCGCACACAATACCGCTGCGACTTGGGGCTTTGTCACTGGGATTGTATCTGGTGCCATGTTAGCTGCATCAATGACATTTATCCGCAAAACGCACGACGCTGAACCGACGCCTATATTTATGCTAATGCAGCTGATCAGTATCGGCGGCGTCTTAGCCATGATTATACCGATGTTTGTATTTGACACAGGTAATATCCTACCCAATACATGGTCTGAGATTGGCTGGGTACTTATCTATGGTACGGTGATGCAGTGTCTGGCATGGGGATTGATTGCCTACTCTATTCCTAAGCTATCTCTGGCACTGACTGGGCTGCTATTGTTGACTGAACCTATTGCAGCCCTTGTCATTGATTATAGTTGGCTGGACAAGCCGATTAACACTTTGCAGTGGAGTGGCGCACTATTAACGATGTTTGCTATTTACTTAGGCTCTTTAAAACCAAAGCCACGCGCCCTTCGCCGCTATCGGTTTTTTTCAAGATTTTATAAGCGAGATTATAAATAGAAATTTAAGTAGTATCTCACTTTGAACCGATATCTTCATTCCAAAATGAAATCAAGAAAAAGAAAGCCTGATTCCAATTACTTTGAGATCAGGCTTTCTTGTTTATTCAGACTTTAGATAGTTACATCAAGAACTAAAATGTTATCTGCAATGCAACGTTTCCACCTTGATCATCGTAGTTATCTCGCCACTCACCACGATAGCCTGCTGAGAGGGTCATATTAGCGGTTGGCATATAGCTAATACCAATACCGGCAATGCCTATCTCTTGACTGACTTCTTGTCCAACAGTAGTAAACTTATCGTCTGGCATACCAATAAAGCTTGCGGTAATATCGGAGCGCTGATCACCATTCTCAATAGCGGCAGCCAATTGACCTGTCAATGCGACTTTCGGGGTTAGTGCTTGCGACAGTTTTATACCTGCTGTCCAACGCATAGATTCATAGGTGTTTTCATCAACTTCGAAGTTGTAGACCCCAGCACCTGTTTCACGATAGCTGTCACTTTTTGCTTGGGCATAATTAACTTGTGCAAATGGAGTAATGTTACGATCTTGCGTTCCAATTCGATGACCAATGCCAAATCCTGCTTGGAGAGTATCCATATCATAATCAGACTGAGCAACGGCATCTGTTAGAATGCTCAATTGACGCTCACCTTCGATATTGCTTCTACCCGCCCCAGCATGGAAGTTGACCTGAGTAGCATCACTCACGTCATAATTCCCATAACCTAGGACTTGCCAACTTTTTGCGCTCATTTTATGGTTCAGGTTTTGGCTATCGCTATGAACATCACTGTCGTTATAAGAAACAGCCATACCAAGACTTAAATTACTGTTAATCGGAGCGTCAATACCAACGATGCCACCATAGCTATCAGCATCATAACCTGTAACACCATCTTCTTCATCTTGATCAATATTGCTACCAAGCGCCTGTGCCCAAAGTCCACGCTTAGAAGAGCTCAAGCTATGCTCAGTAATAGCATTACTGATAACGATATTGGCATCCGTAACTATACGATTGCTAGCACCCATCAGTAAGGGTTGTAGCTCATTGACAGCAGCAGCAATCTGAGGTTGGTTGAAACCTATAGTACTACTGATAAGCGTATCAGCAAACTCATCATTGTTGTTGGCCAGTCTATTGTCAATGCTCCGATCTAGAACACCAGCAAGACTGAGTCCTGTACGATTGGCTTGACTCTGAATAGTATCAACGAATTTATTTTGGCGCACCATTACTAGGTTGACAGCATTAGGAGTGCTATAGTCTGCTACAAAACCAACTAACTGACTGTTATCAGTAACGCTTTCGAAATTACCAATAAGATTGCTTGTTCTTACGATATCATTCCAAACAGTCGCACCGTTTAGTCTCTGTACAGCCTCTGAGGCATTGACATTGAGTTGACCCTCTGTGATATCAGCACTACCATTCACGACAAGCTGACCATAGTTATCAAGGCTGTTAAGTCCAATGCCAAGGACTTCACCTTCTGCCATAGTGTAGTCACCATTTAATTGTAGGACACCTTGGTTGATATTGGTCGTGCCAGTCCACGCTTTGTTGATACCCGTATTCATAGTCAGGGTACCTGCACCCGCTTTGGTGAAGCTACCAGCCCCATTAATCACTGCATTATTGAATAAAATAGCATCATTACCATTGGTATCGATGGTCCCACCGTTATCACTTAAATTAACTGAATCACGAGCTGTGAAGTTGTTAAAAAGAGATGGTGAATTTCCTGTTAATCTTAAGGTACCATTGTCAAAGTTTACTATTACTGGAGCTGACCGAGCAGAGCCTATCTTTGCAATATTGTTGGTATTGATTTGCGCACCACTACTGACTGTTAATGTACTACTGGAAACAAATATATTCTGGTCGGTGTTGACCCTGCTACCATTAGCGACTGTCAACTCACTATTGAAGAGAGACATGTTTCGATCAGTCTTGACCACCCCACCATTATCAACTGTCAAATCACTATTGAATAGAAGCATGTCTTGACCAGTATTGACCCTGCTACCATTAGTAACTGTCAAATCGCTATTGAATAGAAGCATGTCTTGACCAGTATTGACCCTGCTACCATTAGTAACTGTCAAATCGCTATTGAATAGAAGCATGTCTTGACCAGTATTGACCCTGCTACCATTAGTAACTGTCAAATCGCTATTGAAGACAGACATGTCTTGACCAGTATTGACCCTGCTACCATTAGTAACTGTCAAATCGCTATTGAAGACAGACATGTTTCGATCAGTCTTGAGCTCTCCACCATTAGTAGCTGTCAAATTACTATTGAAGACAGACATGTCTTGACCAGTATTGACCCTGCTACCATTAGTAGCTGTCAAATTACTATTGAAGACAGATATGTTTCGATCAGTCTTGAGCTCTCCACCATTAGTAGCTTTCAAGTTACTGTTGTCGTTAACAAGAATATTTTGAGCTACGATTTTTGAATCAGTACCTGTAACGATAGTCGAGCTTTCGTTACTGATTCTAATACCATTCACTCTCATGATGCCGCCAGCTTCTATAGTAACGCTACCTTTACCGCTTCTTCCAATATATAAATCATCGCCACTAACCAGCTTTGAGCCCACACCAGTTACGGTCAAATTACCTTCGCTACCAGCTGCAGAGCCAACGTAAATATCATCATCTATCCTAGCTTCACCGCCAGCTTCTATAGTAACGCTACCTTTAC
>NZ_CAJHBS010000009.1 GCF_904846705.1 Psychrobacter sp. Pi2-52 | reverse complement strand
CAGATAACTAAACGCAGATAACTAAACGCAGATAACTAAACGCAGATAACTAAACGCAGATAACTAAACGCAGATAACTAAACGCAGATAATCGCTGTCGAAACTAACAGCGATTATCGAGCACTAATGAACTGAATAATGAGCGCTCAATGCTCACGGTTACGCTAGCATACCACCATCTAAGGTGAAGGCATGACCATTCATAAAGCTGCTTTCATCGCTGGCAAGCCACGCAATCGCACTAGAAATTTCACTGACGTTTCCTAGGCGGCGCAGTGGACTGGCCTTTATCGTTGCTTGCTGCGTACGCTCATCCATCGTTGCCATAGTATTGCGAACCATTGGCGTATCAATGAAGCTTGGGCATACCGCGTTAAAACGGATATTGGCACGGGCATACTCATGGGCAGCAGATTTAGTCAGACCCATAACCCCATGTTTAGCTGCACTATAGGCTGAAATCATAGGCGCTGAACGAAGACCAGCAATAGAGGCGACGTTGATCACATGACCACCGCCATTAGGCAGCATACAATTGACCGCAGCACGCATACAGTGCCACACACCTTTTAAATTCACTGCGATATTACGATCAAAATCCTCATCGCTTAGCTCGTGCATTGGTGAAGGCTTGTGATCGATACCAGCGTTGTTTACCACAACATCTAGGCCACCAAGCGTTTCTACTGCAAAGTCGAACAACGCACGCACTTCATCACCACTGGTCACGTCTACTTTTTTGAAGACGATACTATTGCCAGCATCTTGACCCTGCTTGGCAACTGCTTCGCCCATCTCTTCTGCCATATCACCAATGACGACTTTTGCACCGCGACTGGCTAGTAGTAATGCACTGGCTGCGCCGATGCCTGACGCACCGCCAGTGATCAAAATTCGTTTGCCAGCTACATCTGATGCAACTCCATCTGTATTCAGTGTCATGATCTATCCCTCTACCTTAAGTACTAGTTTGCCAAAATTTTCACCGTTAAAGAGCATCATTAGAGTATCAGGGAACGTCTCGATACCTTCAACGATATGATCTTTTACTTTCATATCACCTGACTGAATCCAGCCAGCGATATCCTTCATTGCGATTGGATATTCTTTGATATTATCAAACACCACGATGCCTTCCATGCGAGCACGATTGACCAACAGTGATAGATAGTTCGATGGGCCTTTTACTGCTGTGGTGTTGTTATATTGGCTGATAGCCCCGCAAATAACGATACGCGCATGTAGATTAATCTGAGTAAGCACGTCATTTAAGATATCACCGCCTACGTTGTCAAAGTACACATCGACACCGTCTGGGCAGGTTTTCTTTAGTGCTTTTTTCACATCTTCATTTTTGTAATCAATCGTCGCATCAAACCCAAGCTCATCGACCAAGAATTTACATTTCTCAGCACCGCCCGCGATACCAACGACGCGGCAGCCTTTAATTTTAGCAATTTGACCAACCAAGCTACCAACCGCACCAGCAGCTCCTGATACCACTACCGTTTCGCCTGCTTTTGGTTGACCTGTTTTTAGCAGACCGAAATACCCTGTCATACCCGGCATACCTAGGACGCCTAAGTAGTAAGACAGCGGCGCTAGGCTTGGATCAACTTTATGCAGACCAGTACCATCGCTGACCGCATATGACTGTATGCCGTCGTGACCTGCGACATAGTCACCTACTGCAAATTTCTCATGCTTACTTTCAATCACTTCACCCACAGTACCGGCGCGCATAACTTCACCAATTTGTACTGGCGCGATATAAGATTTGGCATCGTTCAACCAACCACGCATCGCCGGATCGATAGAGATGTATTCAACCTTAATCAGTAGCTGACCATCGGTGATCGTCGGTATTTCTGTCTCGGTATAATCCCAAGTCTCAGCACTTGGCTCGCCTACTGGTCTTGCTTTTAGGCGCCATTGTTTGTTTATCGCTGTCATGTCTCTTTCCTTAGAGTTGTCCTTAGAACCAGTCCGCTTGCATATCAGTGCAAACCGAGTTGGTGTTGGTTAATAATTCGATGTCACGTTTAACTAATGGTAGTTCCCAATCGATGAAGTATTTGGCTGCTTGTATCTTGCCTTTGTAAAAGTTTTGCTGCTCGACATCTTGCGTCGTACTTAGCAGCTGCTCGGCTTTACTGGCTTGGCGAATCCAAATCCAGCTCAGTACAATTGAGGCAAAAATATTCATTAATGCTTGAGCATTACCAGTAAGGGTTAGTGCTTCTTCTGTCTGCAACACTTTACCCAAATGCACGAGCACTTCATGCAACTGACCCATATAAGGCATCAGCTTGCCTGCAAGTTGCGCGCTCTCAGGTGTCGTGATGCTTTCTAAATCTTTTGTAATTTCACGTTTTAGGATTTGAATGCCTAACCCACCTTTTTGCCATAACTTGCGGAATGACAAATCTAGCGCCTGTACACCGTTTGTGCCTTCATGAATGGGATTTAGACGATTGTCACGCCAAAATTGCTCAGCTTGATATTCACGCGTATAGCCTGCGCCACCCAATACTTGAATTCCTAAGTCATTGGCTTTTGGGCCATACTCAGATGGCCATGCTTTTAGCACTGGCGTTAGCAAATCCAACAACTCTGTTAGCTCATTTCTTAGCGTTTCGTCTTCGCAAGTGTTGATACGGTCAATTAGGTTTGAGCCATATAGACATAATGAGATGCCGCCTTCAGAATAAGCTTTTTGCGCCAATAGCATGCGCTTTACGTCACCATGCTGAATAATAGCCGTTGCATCATCTTCAGGCTTATTGTTTGGCGCAATGCGACCTTGTGTACGGTCTTTGGCATAATCTAGCGAATACTGATAGCCACGATAACCAATCATAGAAGCGCCAAAACCGACAGCGATACGTGCCTCATTCATCATCTTGAACATATAGCGCAAGCCAAAGTGCTCTTCGCCGATTAAATAACCATGACAATCGCCTTCGTCACCGAAGCTCAATGCCGTAGAAGTTGCACCTCTATAGCCAAGCTTATGAATCAGTCCAGTCAGATGTACATCGTTACGCTCGCCAACAGACAAGTCAGCGTTCAAGCGATATTTAGGCACGGCAAATAAAGAGATACCTTTGACGCCACCTGGGCCACCTGGTACTTTGGCCAGTACCAAATGCACGATATTGTCAGATAGCTCATGATCACCTGCTGAAATATAAATCTTGCTGCCCTTGACGCGGTACGAGCCATCGTCTTGTTTTACCGCGATGGTTTTGATATCGGCAAGCGATGAACCTGCATGTGGCTCAGTCAGTGCCATGGTGCCGGTGAACTCACCTGTCAGCATGCGCGGCATAAAGGCTGCTTTGATATCATTGCTAGCAAAATGCGAGATGACGTTGATTGCCGCAGTGGTCAGAAATGGATAGGCAGTCGTTGATGGATTGGCTGCCATAAAATAGCCTGCCACAGCAGTCATAACCGTCTCAGGTAACTGCATGCCGCCGTCTTCGAAACTATAACGACCAGCAATAAACCCAGACTCGCGAAACGCATCAAAAGCGACTTTCACATCACTTATCATGCTGACTTTTTTGCCATCGAACTGCGGCTCGTTCTTATCTGCGATATGGTTGTGTGGCAAAAATAAATCTGTCGCAATCTTATTTGCCGTCTCTAGCACAGCATCAAATGTCTCACGGCTATGTTCTGAGAACTTTGCGTGCTCGGTGAGTGATTCTGTGCCTAGCACATCATACAATTGGAAAGGTAATTCAAAATCGTTTAGGAGGGTATCTGCGGCCATAGTATTCTCATTAACTAATTAAATTTGGTTATCAATTGATATTAGTCTAATTTGATACCTGTCCGTATTGTCATTTATGACATAATTATGGTCAAATAAGACATAAACAGAGTGTCTAACCGGTTAAAATCAGCCAAATAATGGCTATTTTGGTAAGCACAGCAAAGGAAACGAGTGACTTATGCCCTATTTCAAACCTTTTAAAATGATTATTCTTGGCTTCGACGGGGTACTTGGCAGTGTGCTCTCTGGCGCATTGGACTTGTTTTCATTCACAGGGGTTAGCTGGCAACGCTTTTCGAATGAGTCTGTAGAGCCACGATTTAATGTACAGATTGCAAGCTTGGGTGGCGGTGATATCAGGTGTAGTAATCGGTTAATCATGCAAGCCCACTGTGATATCCGAGACGTGACAGAGTGCGACTTATTGCTTGTGCCAACCATTGGCGATTCTATTGATAAGGTATTGAAGCAAAACAATGAGCTGCTGCCGCACCTAGTACGACTTGCGAATACCAAGGCCGATATAGCAAGCAATTGTAGCGGTGCATTTTTTTTGGCAAAGGCGGGATTATTAGATCATAAGATAGCCACTACACACTGGGGCTACGCCAATAAGTTTAAGGCAGACTTTCCACTCGTGGACTTACAAGAAAATCAGTTTGTGACCCATTCAAGAAGCGAGTCAACAAACCAGTCAGGCAATATATTTTGTGCAGCTGGTGGCAGCGCCTTTTATGATTTGGGGCTATTATTGATAGAGCGTTACTGCGGACGTGAGATTTCTACGCAGGTAGCAAAAACCCAAATCATCGATAGCAAAAGAGGCAGTCAAAATAGCTATACCAATGTAACCTTACACAAGCCACATTCGGACCATTTGATTAAACAAGTACAAGAATATATCGAAGAGAACTTTCAACATTCTTTGCAGGTCAGCAGTTTAGCCGCTATGGTAAACATTACCCCGCGCACTTTAAACAGGCGCTTCCAGTCCTGCGTGGCGATGCGACCGATTGAATATATTCAGGCCGTCAGAATTGAACAAGCCAAACGCTTACTTGAGTTGGGCGATGTATCGATCAAGTCGCTTGCCGATCAAGTAGGTTATGATGATATCTCTTCATTCACGCGTCTATTTAAACGTGCGACAGAGCTGACACCTAAAGAATATCAAGATAAGTTTTCGCGGTTGGCTATTTAAAAAGAACAGTGCTTAGCGTTTAAGCATTTTGCCACAAGCCTTCTACTTGGATAGCATCAGCTTTAATAGTTGGATAATCGGTAAATACCAACTGATAGCCACCATCTGTATTAGGTATAAGCTGGCAAGTCGCTCCTAGCGGAAAGCTGTATTTTTTGCCGATATGACCAAAAGGCATACCACTATATACCGGCAATCCTGTTAATTCATGCAACTGACGAATGACTGTGGCGACATCATAACGTTTGTCATAGCTGTCCTCGCCCGTACCAGACAAGGCCCCAAATACAATCGCTTGCTGATTTTTAAACACACCTGCGAGATATAAGTCATATAACATGCGCTCAATACGATACGCCTGCTCGCCAACATCTTCTAAAAACACAATACCACCATCAATACGCGGTAAATACTCACTACCTGCCAGCGCTGACACGACACTTAAGTTACCACCCCAAATCGTACCAGTTAATGGTTTTGGCTCATTCTTTGTCAGTATGGCAGGTAGCTGCTGACTGGTTAGCGAGGTATCTTGTATGCTGATAGTTAGATTGGAGTTAGTTAGTGCTTCAACAAACTGCTGACAGCTGACCTTGTCAGGCGCAGTTTTGCCAAACTCACTATAGAGCATCGGCGCGGCAAGCGTGCTCATTGACCCTTTTGCCAATAGCGCACACTGAATAGCCGTTACATCACTGAATCCTGCGAGTATCGTGCCGCGCTCCTTCATAATGTGTCCTAGCGTCGCCCAGTCCACCATAGGCAATATACGCATGGCACCGTAACCACCGCGCACACCTAGCAGCAGCTTTGGCACGGCTATTGCCCCAGTGGCAAGGTTTTGAAAATCGCTAGCACGCTGTGAGTCCGTTCCCGCAAAGCGTAAGTACTGACGATTGGTAATAGCAGGATTTTCTACTTTAAACCCAGCACAAGCCACCCGATCTAATGCCAACTGATTACGCTCATCACTACCACCGACATTGGAGCTAGCAAAAAGTCGCGTCTCAATCGTAGGCGTGATACAACCTGTCTGCGTCAGTGACTCCTGTGACGTTTGTGCTAATGAGCGATTATCCAACAACGAAGTTGGCAGATCATCTTTAGTCAGCTGCGTACTATGACCAGACTCGATAGGACTGGCTGCAAGCGCTTGAGAAATACTTTGGCTCGCTAATACTGCTGTGCCTGCACTCACAACGATTCGACGTAGAAACTGCCGACGGTTTAGCCCAGAGTTTGTTTCAGTTGCATGAGTATTTTTATTATCTATCCATGCCTGACGTTTAATCCCCATATCTTACTGCTACCTTATCACTTTTATTTTTATGATTTTTTTAAATCTTATGGCAGCATATTGTAGACGCTTTTCTGACACTGATGGTTGCCTAATCTTTACCGATATTTACTTTTTCGCTACTGAGACACACAATATAGGTCGATTAGATTTGTTACTGTAAATACAAATTCATTGCAAAAAATAAAAGGTAATAATTATGTTTAATAAAAAAACCGATAAAAACAAGACACTTGACTCTAATTTAGAATACTTGCTGGGCAAAGAAGATAAGCTAAAAGAAAAGTTAGAGGACAGCGGCTATCTTGAGCCGTTTAGTGATGATTTAATGCTATTTATGAGTCTTGTCAAAGACTATTACAAAGGTGACTACCGTAAGATTCCTTTTAAGACAATCTCAGCTGGCGTTATTGGTGCGCTCTATGTGCTAAATCCAATTGACCTTATTCCTGATTCTATTCCGTTTATCGGTCATATCGATGATGCGCTAGTACTTAAATTTTGTTTGAAGCAGGCCAGAAAAGATCTGCAAAAATACAAAGAATGGAAGCAGGAACAATCAGCTACTAAGGATAAGTTAGAATCTAACAATGATACGGATAAGACTAGTAACGACAAGACTAGTACTGATGAGAAAGACAGCGACGAGACTGGTACTAATCTGAAGAAAGCCTCGTGAAGATTAATACTTTCAGCTATTAAAAAAAGTGATTCATAATCACAGTATTAAAAAAGCCACGACCGCGAATTAATATTTCGGTCGTGGCTTTTGTTACTCACAATCCATTCAATACTGTATTTTAATCAGGCACTTCATAATTAGCTTTTTCTGGATTAAGACCAAACGAGTAGACGAAGGTCGCAACGAGACTATTGACAATAATGAAAGGTAAATCAATCGCAGTATGACCAAGTGCATAGCGACCAAGCAGCCAAGAGACGATCAACATGATAATAAAAAATGCACCCAAATATGCCAAAATTGCAGGGTGTTTCAAATTATAAGGCTGTTCAGGCTTCGGTTGTTTGTCTAATACATACGTCCTTACTGCCCAACCAGCTGCATAAGAGAACCCACCTAACACTACGTAACTGAAAAAATTCATATCGCTTAACTCTAATGGTATGACTGTTTATAACAAAATGCTGTTTATACAAATATCATCGACCAACAATGATATTTATAGTCGATACTTATTTAAATACTATCATCAATGCTTATTTAAATACTGTCATCAACATTATCGATAACAAGATTGGCATGTGGGTTGGCTAAAATATCAGTATTCACCTCATCACATTCCACGCGATAGATCGTGTTGGCGCCTCGGTAAATATAAGACAAGTACTCACTGTCTAAGAGCGGATCAATATTTGCGTAAGCTGGTTTGACATGAGCCAACACAAGCACTCGATCAGGACGACCAATAACCGCATCGACATTGTCTGGATCGATAGAGAAGAACTGCGGTATGTCGCTATTTTCAATCACTTCTAACGGCTCTGGAGTATCCCAGACGCGCTTAGCAGTGACGGGTTCTTTCATTTGCATTACCCAAGTGTCATTTTGCTGGCTGACTTTTATCTGAGCAGGCTCATCTTGACTCACCGTATAACAACCTTCAAAGACAGACAGATCTGCTGCAACTTCAGTATCTACTTGAGGGCTAGTATCATTACAAGCGCTCAGAAAAATCGCGCTGCTGGCAGTCACACTGAGCATCAAATAGGTCAGTCTCTTATTAAATAAATTCGAGCGTAAGGACATAATGGGGTTATCCTGCAATCATGCATTAAAAACTTTTATTAAGTGTACTATTGTCAAAATGTCACTAGGGCGTGTCACCAATTAGATTATGAGCATTAAAATAAGATAAATTGATGCTAACCAAGGAAAAATTCGCAGTGAATATAAACATATTGACAAGAACTTTGACACAGTTTAGCGAAAATTTAGCCATTTTAAGGCCATAAATTGCATTAATGTGCTAATTGATGACACGCCCTAGATAGCTGTATCAGAAAAATGCGCTTGGGCATCTTTGTAGCAAAGGCAGCTCTGTAACTAAAAACTAGAGCCTTTCAGAGAGCTTCGCTATTTTAACAGAAAACCAAGACGTTACTATTATGTTATAAGTTACCGTAAGAGTTTTCTGACTTTGTGCGTCACGACTGCCCATATTTATGATAGATTTGCTATACTCACAACGTCATCATCATCGTTCGAATAACGTAAACGAGATGCTCTAATACTACCCTATGCTTACCACTTATCAGGTCCATACTCCTTTATGTCAGACAACCGTAATTCAATGCCAAACACTCATAAAGACAACGCGATTGATCCATTGGCTGCTAAAACAAATACCACTGTGGCCTATACTGATGGTGCTTGCAAAGGCAATCCTGGCGCTGGCGGCTGGGGCGCACATCTTATATTTAGTGATGGCAGCACGCAAGATTTGTACGGCGGCGACAAAGAAACCACCAATAACCGTATGGAGCTAATGGGTGCAATACAAGCCCTGACCCATAGCCCGCATGAGCATACTCTTGAGATTTGGACTGACTCCAGTTATGTCAAAAAAGGCATTACTGAATGGATTGAAGGTTGGAAGAAAAAGGGCTGGAAAACTGCCAGTAAAAAGCCAGTCGCCAATCAAGACCTATGGCAACAATTGGATAAACTCTGCCAACAGCGTGATGTTAGCTGGCATTGGGTCAAGGGTCACGCTGGACATGCGGGTAATGAAAAAGCAGACGAGCTGGCAAACCTAGGTGTCACCTCAAACAGCGGGCATTCAGCTATAGTCAGTGAAGCAGATACGACTAAAAAAAAAGACCATATAGCGACTGATATTAATCCTAACATTGATACTAATACTGACGCTAACACGGATACCTTGCAAAAATCGTCTAGCGCTGACTGGCTAAGTTTCGATCCATTGGGTTTAGATATGATGGACGATGAGTTTGATGAAGCGCTATTAGAACCTGAGCCGCTAAAAGAAGATAGTCAGAGTGCTGCTGACAATCGTAATATGAATGAAAACATTGCTGTAGAATTTAGCAACCATCAAGACAATACATACAACCCGACGAGTACCAAAGCTATGCCAGATATTCAAACGCACCTAGATGATACCGTCGACAATGATATGTTGCCAAGTGTTGATTTTGATGCACCTAAGTTCGATGGGGATACTAGCCGTGCCAACCCACATTTTAAGCCGCTATTACCAAAGCCGATACATCGCCATGAAGCAGATCGTCAGCTTATCATGGATACAGAAACCACAGGGCTTGATGCACTAAAAGGCGACCGTATTATCGAGGTCGGTATTGTGGAGCTGGTCGGACGTAAGTTTACTGGTGAAAAGCTGCACGTTTATATCAATCCGCAGCGCGGTATGGATGATGAAGTTATTCGTATTCATGGTATCTCTGAAGCATTTTTGACCGACAAGCCGACCTTTGATCAAGTGGCTCAGTCTTTATATGACTTTATGGACGGCGCTGAGATTATCGCTCATAACGCTACTTTTGATATGAACTTCTTAAATATGGAGTTTGCAAAAGTTGGTCTGAATGACTTTGCTAATCGAGTGCAAGTAACCGATTCGCTGGCGATGGCCAAGCAGCAATACCCTGGGCAAAAAAACACGCTAGATGCCCTCGTGCGTCGCCTAGATGTTGGTAAGCAAGACCGTACTTTTCACGGAGCATTACTTGATTCAGAGATTTTAGCCGAAGTTTATTTGGCGATGACTGGCGGACAGGTCACGCTTGCCATCGAAGAGGATACAGATACCGATGGCGGACAAACCGCTCATGCAAGTTTCGCCAATTTAGCAAATTTATTACTGGCTTCAACATCGGATGAAACTGCTGAACAAAGCTGGTATACCGCTTTGGCAGAAGATTATCCTGCCCTAAAAGCTAGCATGTAATTGTCCTTTGAATTTTTATTGAACCGACATTTGTATAATTTAGTCTTGATTATTATGATAGAAAGCGTTAAAACATCACTAACCAATACTTTCTAAATCAACTTTACACTATTGCTATTCTCATCAGTACATTATGGAAAAATACTTATGGACCAGTCTGCGCAAATGAAGCTAACCGCCCCAACGCTTAGTGTTACTGATTTTAACCTGCCATCACTTCATTTATTGCATGATGAGGTTATAGCAACGCTTAAAGATACTGAAATTCATCTAGGCGAGTTCAACGATGATAGTAGTCAGGCACCTTTGTTGTCAGATTCTATCGAAGTATTAAAGCAGCTGTCTTGTATTTTTAAACTCATTTCTTTGGTCGGTGCAGAAGCATTGAATGATGCCATTGTTGGTGGTTTACAGAGACTTTATGACAATGGTGATAACAACGATACCGACTTGATCATGGATCTATCAGAAGCCATCATGACCTTGGATCGTTATGTTGAGTTTGTCCTCTTGACTGAATCGGTAGAGCCTACTCTACTGATACCTGTAATCAACAAGCTTAATGCGCATAGTCAAGAAGCTCCTATTACGGCAGACTATTTCTCTGCATTTGGTAGCAGTAGTGTCATCATCGCCAACCCTGAACAAAACTTTGAATCTCTAAGCACGCTTAATCTAGACACAGAGCTGCTGACCAACGCGTATCGTAGTGGCCTTAGCATTGCACTACTCAATCAAGATGGCAACATTGACTCTACGGATCAGCAAAAGCTGGATGCTATGAGTGCAGCTTGTGCATTAATCGCTGCAAATACTGATAGTTTGTTTTGGCAAGCGGCGACTGCTGCCGTGACTGATATCGCAGCAGTATTACCATTAAACCTAAGTCAAAAGCACACACTTATCTATTTAGAGCAGCAATTTCAAAGCTATTTACCAGTCATGGATACCCGCTTTGCAGATTTAGTGAGCTTTGCCTGTCAACGTGATAACGAGCAAGCGCAGCAATTACGTGAACAATATGCAAGTAACCATTTAGAAGGTGCTCAGCTAGAACAAATGAAGCGCTTTTTATTCGGTCCTAACCGCGAACTTACCGATACGTTAAACACAATTATTCAAAATCAGATCAACAATATTAAAGAACACGTCGATAGCTATGCACGTGGCGATTCAATCAATCCTATTGATATGCAGACAGCACAGATTATTAAAGAGCTGACCGAACTGAGTTCGGCATTACGTTTGTTAGGTCTGTCCAACGCAGCCAATAGTCTTAGCGAAGCAGCAGAAGCTGTGAGCCATTGGCAAGCACCTTCTCCTGAAGATTTTGATCATTTGCTACTAGCATTAATGCATGCAGAGAACGCCACCATTGCTATGGCAGAGATGCATACACCAGGGGCAATCTATCTACCACTGAATAATCCGCATATCTCATTGCATCAGCTTAATACGGCCAATGATACCTTGATACAAGAAAGCCGAACTGCGATTGCTAGTGCTGAGCAAGCCATCAATGATTATTTGGCGGAGCCTGAGCGCGACATGCTTAATATCCAAAATATACCTGGGATGATGCGTCAAGTAGCAGGCGCAGTACGTTTCTTACAACTGCCCACACCTGCCAGCATGCTGAGTCAGCTAGCCAACTACATTGAAAAGCGTATCGAAGGCGGACGACGTATCGAAGACAGTACGTTAGCCTGCATCGCTGATGTTATCATGGCGGTCGATCATCACTTAGATGGTTTTGAGAATAATCGCCCTGTTAGCAAGCAAGCGCTTGATGTTGGTCAACAGAGCTTGAGCCACCTACTTGCTGCTTAACTTTTCTCATTGTCATGTCATGGTCATCACCTCTTAACCATGACATCTCATTTACGTATAGATAACTCAAGATAATGTAGGTACAAGTCAGGCACGTGAAAGCGCTACAGTCATTAGGCTGAATCAACTTGACAACATATCTGCATATCTGATTTGTATAGAATTGATGATACTTTACTCTAAATAAGTCTGTGTCTACGTCGATGCGGACTTACTTTATAATGTTTGGAATTTTATATGGCTCATGCTTTTGTATTAAGTGATGACAGTATCTTATGCCGTCAAATGCCAGATGGTTGGTGGCCTTTGCAAGTTCAGCTATCGCCCGATAGTAATAACTTAAGCGAGCAAGCTTATCAGGTTGGTCACATAAGGCTTCACGAGAGCCTAGCACCAAATCATTGGTTATCAGACGATAGCAGTAGCGCTGGCAACCATGCAAAGGGTACGGTTGATGCCAATATGGCTCATAGCTTTACTGCCCAAGCGACAAGCGCCATGACTTATGACTATGCAGTTGCTCATAACGTGACGCTACCAATTATCGCTGAAAGCAGTGGTAACACTTTTGTTCCTTATCGAAAATTGATGACTCATCTACCAGTCGCCTTGTCAGATCAGATTAGCCAAGCGATACAGCTATTAAGCTGGCAAGCAGATACGCAGTTTTGTGGTCGCTGTGCTAGCCCTACCGTACATGCTGACCAAGGCGAACGTGCCATGGTTTGTCCAATATGTCGATTGCGCCAATACCCTCGCGTACAACCGTGCGTCATTACTGCTATTACTCGTCCAAACCCAGTGACGGATGAGATGCAAATCTTATTGGCTCACCATCATCGTCATGGACAGCAAAACCTGCCGCCAATGTATGGTTTGATCGCAGGGTTTGTAGAAGTTGGAGAGAGTCTGGAGCATGCGGTAGTACGTGAAGTCGCGGAAGAGGTCAATATCAGCGTATCAGATATCCGCTATGTCAGTAGTCAGCCATGGCCATTCCCCTCTAACTTGATGCTTGGTTTTCGAGCCTCGTATGCCAGTGGCGATATTATCTTGCAAGAAGATGAGCTAGCACATGCTGACTTCTTTGATCTCTCAAACCTACCCAGAATTCCGCCAAAGGGTAGTATCGCTCGCGATTTGATTGATCAAGTGGCTAAAGAACAAAATATAGATTTATAATCAGTACTTATCTACAAATACCACATTACGCTATAGTATTGTATTTTCAATCTCATATCTTTAAAATCGCTGCTTCTGTGATAAGCGTTTTACTTTAAATTTTATTTTTTAGTAAGTAACACGCCAACATGAGCAGTAACACGCTAACATGAGCAGATGCTCTTATAGATACTGTTTTACAAAGACCGCTTTCTCAACACTTTATCTCTATTTATACTAATACCTATTCTTACGACTGGTATTAAGGTCCTTAATTAAATGCAAAGTAGCACCAATATACGCTTAGTCAACCTACCTATCTTATTCGATACATTACACATTGATACCTTGCCCGCTGACATACAGGCAAAAATTGCACGTGTGGATGCTTGTTTGCCACAGACGCAATGCGGACTATGTGAGCACCCAGATGGTTGCCTGCCATATGCCGCTGCAATTGTATTAAATGGCGAGCCATATAATAAATGTGTGCCTGGTGGTCAGCCAGTCACCAATGCGATTGCTCAGACTCTCGATATAGATACTCTTGACACTACGCTGACGGCGGTGCCTTCACAGTGGCCAATAGATGCCACCTCTGAACGTCCGACCGAGGTTCGTGCGGTTATCCGTGAAGATGACTGTATCGGCTGCACCAAATGCATCCCTGCTTGTCCAGTCGATGCTATCGTTGGTACTGGTAAGCATATGCATACGATTTTTACAGATTTGTGCACGGGCTGCGAGCTATGTATCGCGCCCTGCCCTGTTGATTGCATTGACTTAGTCACGGTTGAGCGGGAAATATCTGAGACTGAGCGAATAGCAGAGCAAGAGGATTTGAGACAACGCTACCATACCCATTTAAAACGTGTCACAGAACAGCTTGCCGATACGAGCAATAGTAGACCTGTCGTTAGTATGGTAGAGGCTAAGCTCAATAATGCAGCAAGCCAGTCTCTAAACATCAGTGAGTCGCAAGCGAAAAACACCATTGCAGCTGCCAAGCTCCGTACCAAAATCAAAAAAATAGAAAAGCAATTGAGTGTGCGTGCAAATGATAAGAAACAAGCCGAGCTCGAATCCTTACAAGCTGAGCTTGAGTCATTGCAAGTAGCGTTATAACGGTAATAGCTGATTACGCAGTGAATGCGTTAATAAATTGATACTTTAATCATTAACATGAATGCTAGCGCTAGCATATAATTTGGCACAAACATTCATCAAAATAATAGTCAAAATGCCATGAGTAAAACGGTTAAACATAAAACAGCTGACACGCCGCCCTCTAGACGAATGCCCAATCGTGACGTGCGTCCATTCTTTGAAAAGCTGGCAGCGACTATTGATGAGCCTGTCACCGAACTCAATTATGACAGTAATTTTGAGTTACTTATCGCGGTAATTTTGTCCGCACAAGCGACTGATGTTAGTGTCAATATTGCCACCAAGCAATTGTACCCTGTGGCCAATACACCTGAGGCAATACTGGCATTAGGTGAAGACGGTCTCAAATCCTATATCAAAAACATTGGTTTATATAATGCCAAAGCAAAAAACGTCATTAAAACCTGCCGTGATTTAATTGAGAGGTTTGATAGCACCGTTCCTGATAACCGCAAAGACTTAGAGTCACTGGCAGGTGTCGGCCGCAAAACTGCAAATGTTGTGTTAAATACGGCTTTTGGCCAGCCGACCATGGCCGTTGACACGCATATCTTTCGTGTGGGCAATCGTACTGGGCTTGCCACTGGCAAAACCGTACTCATCGTCGAAAAAAAGCTGGTCGAGCGCATCCCAGAAGACTTCATCGTAGACGCCCATCATTATCTTATATTACACGGCCGCTATACCTGTCAGGCACGTACACCCAAATGCGGCGCTTGCCCTGTCTATGAAGAATGTATGTTTAAAGATAAAGCTGCATTTTTAGAGTTGTAACGTATTGTTCATTTCAAGCAGATGCTACTGCTAGCTAATCATTCAGCTAGATAAACCGCTATCCAGTAACCACCTTTGATTGCAGTGAACTGCTTGTTGAGCATTTCTTATAGTAGAGCAAGTGTTGCTCACTAGAGTTTTATAACGTTTCAAGGTAGAATAACCCTATTTTGCGTTAAGAGATTTTGGCCATTACCCTGTTTCTGATAAGGCAATCTGCACATTAGCGTTGTCTATTAGGGCAAGTAATGACCCAACTCGTTACCGCCAAGACCATATTAGAGCGAGGCAGTATCATTTTATATATTGATTGAATGATAGTCCGCTCACCCTTTGGTCAAATTTATTAGCAAAGATTTTAGTCAAAACCGATTTTAAATTGAGAAATACCGATTATCTGCCGCGTAAATGCGTGGTCAAAATTAATTAGAGCAGCACCCAGATGTGCTGCTTTTCCTACCCTTATTGATTCAATTAAGCGATCCCATTATGCGTGAATACAACTTATTTACCTCAGAATCTGTGAGCGAAGGCCATCCTGACAAAATGGCTGACCAAATATCAGACGCTATCCTTGACGCTATCTTACGTGAAGATCTACATGCACGTGTGGCATGCGAAACCTTAGTAAAAACAGGCGCAGTCATACTTGCAGGTGAAATCACTACAACGGCAAATATCGATTTAGAGCGTCTGGTTCGTGACACCGTAAATGGCATCGGCTATCACCATTCAGACCTAGGCTTTGATGGCGAGACTTGTGCAGTCATCAACATGCTAGGTAAGCAATCTCCTGAAATCGCGCAAGGCGTCGATCGTAGCGACCCAGAAGAGCAAGGTGCAGGTGACCAAGGCTTGATGTTTGGTTATGCAAGTAATGAGACCGAAGTACTGATGCCAGCGCCTATCGAGTATGCCCATCGTTTGATGGAGCGTCAGTCGGAGCTGCGCCGCGCAGGCGAGTTGCCATGGTTGCGTCCAGACGCTAAAGCGCAGGTGACCTTGAAGTATGACGGCAATCGTCCTGTCGCCATCGATGCTGTTGTATTATCAACACAGCATGATCCAAGCATCTCGCAGTCAGATCTACAAGAAGCTGTGATGGAATCTATCATCAAGCAAGTGCTACCAGCTGACCTATTGCACGCTGGCACACGCTATCATATCAACCCAACTGGTAAGTTTGTGATTGGTGGTCCTGTTGGTGATGCTGGTTTGACTGGTCGTAAAATTATTGTTGATACTTACGGCGGTATGGCACGTCATGGTGGCGGTGCGTTCAGTGGTAAAGATCCTTCAAAAGTCGATCGCAGTGCTGCTTATGCGGTACGTTATGTGGCCAAAAACATCGTCGCAGCAGGTCTTGCTGAGCGCTGTGAAGTACAGGTCAGCTACGCAATTGGTGTCGCTGAGCCGACCTCTATCTCTGTCAATACCTTTGGTACTAGCAAAATCAGTAACGATGAGATCATTCGCTTGATTCGCACTCACTTTGATCTACGTCCTTACGGCATTACCCGTATGTTGAACTTACTACAGCCAATGTATCAGCAGACTGCTACCTTTGGACACTTTGGTCGTCCAGGCTCAGAGACTGCCTTTACGTGGGAAAAAACAGACAAAGCTGATATCTTAAAAGCAGACGCTGGTTTATAAGAGTCACTACTTTAAAACGTTTACCAACCATTTTTATATACTAAAAACTACTGACACTTATTATTAGGAGTTGCTTATGTCTCAAGACAATATTCAAGACCAAAACGCTGATGCTAACATCGAAATCACCCCTGAAATGCAGGCGTTCTATCAACGTGCTGACGCTATCATCGGTATCGCAAACAGCCAGTTAGGCCCTGATGCCCATTCAGGACAGGTAGGTGCTTCTTTATTGTATGCTGCAGCACGCTATAGCGCGTCAGTTGCCTCTATCGGCTTCGTAAAAGGCGATGATTTCGCCAAAGAAAAAGACGATATCGTCGAGTTTTATGTCAAACAGTATCGCCAAATGCTGAGCGATAATTTAACTGATTATGCTCAAAACTTTGACAAATACGTGCAGCTAAATCAAGACGTCAAACCAGCTGAATAAGCGAATCTCGTCAGTCTAGATGTCTTTCATTTAGACATACTGTCGTAAAATCAGTATTTGATGGCAGAAAATAAACCCCCAAGCTTAACTAAGCTTGGGGGTTTTTGTATGATGCTTAAGTGGATAGCTACTGACAAATGAGCTACCATAAATGCTTAAGCATTTAGCCTCAGTAGGCAAATACATCAACGATAACAGGACACTATCGAATATTATTAATAAGGACATTTCTTATGAAACAAACTATATCTACTCGTCGATTTTCCACAATTAATCAATCTTCGTTCAAACCGTCATTACTGATACTGACTTTAGCCTTAGCTTTAACTGGCTGTAGCTCTATGTCTGATGTAGGCACGTCTGGTCAAATACCTACCCCATCCAGTCCTGATATCAGTCAGCAGTTTGAAGGTCCTCTGACTCAATGCCCGCCCGCTAACCCCGCCAATAATATCTGTACGGCACAATATGAACCCGTCTGTGTAAAAACGAAAGTTGGATCAATTGTTAGCTACCGAACGGCTAGCAATGCTTGCTCAGCCTGTAATATTCCTGAAGCCATTGGTTATACAAAAGGCGAATGCAATTAACCTATAAAGCGGTTATATCGAAAGCTACTGTACTGATAGCTGCTGTATTGGAAGACTTTCTATTAAAAATATTGAACATCCATAAAAATACCCAGCCTATATAAGCTGGGTATTTTTGTAGCTAAGAAATAAACTTAAAGCTTAAGCATCTTTCTCAAGTGCTGGTGGGCCTTTTAGCAACTCTTCATCACGGAATTCATTGGCCGAATTGTGCTCTGCCGACTCTTCTGTGGTGAACCATTGCTGATTACGATATAGTATCAAACGATCTCGACTGAGACCACGCAATAGAGAGTACATCATCACGACGATCACAATAGCAAAAGGAAAGCCTGAGACAATCGATGCCGCTTGTAATGCACTCAAACCACCTGCTGCTAGCAATACAGCAGCGATAACGCCTTCAGAACCTGCCCAAAATAAGCGCTGGATCTTTGGCGGATTGGTATCACCACCTGATGTCAGCATATCGATAACAAAACTGGCTGAATCTGATGAGGTAACAAACCATAATACAATCATCACCACGATGAGCAAGTTAACCGCACCCGTTAATGGATAAGACTCCATCAATTTAAAGATAGCGCTACCTGTATCGGCTTTGACCGCTTCGATCAGACCTGGGCTAACTATGTTAGGGTCTGCTGCTGCTACCAACTCCATATTTACTGCAGAACCACCAAAAGCGGTAAACCACAGGAACAATATTGTGATAGGAATTAATAATACGCCTAATATAAACTCACGGATGGTACGGCCACGAGAGATACGTGCAACGAATACTCCAACGAATGGTGACCAGCTAATCCACCATGCCCAATAGAAAATCGTCCAAGAAGCTTGCCAATTTTCTTCGCCTCTATAAGACTCTGTCCATAGACCTAACGGCACAATTTGATGCAAATAGTTGCCGATGTTTTCTACGAAGCTGTTAAAGATAAACTGCGTAGGCCCAAAGATAATCACAAAACTTAGCAATATCACAGTGAACAATATATTGGTATCACTTAGACGCTTGATGCCTTTATCCAATCCCATAAACAGAGATAACCCTGCTAGCATGGTGATAAGGCCAATCAAAATAATCTGCACCGTAATATTATTGGGTATACCAAATAACGTCTCAAGGCCTGAGTTAATCTGCAAGACACCAAGACCTAACGTGGTCACTACCCCAAACATCGTACCAAATACGGCGAGCGTATCTACCGTATGCCCCCAACCGCCGTAGATCTTTTTACCCAATATTGGATAAAGTGTCGAACGGATAGCCAGTGGTAAACCTACTCGATAATGAAAATAAGCAAGCGATAGCGCAACCATGCCATATAGCGCCCATACATGTAGACCATAATGTAGGAATGAGATATTCATCGCTTGCTTGGCAGCGGCAACTGTCTCCGCCTCGCCTAATGGTGGTGCCATGAAGTGATACAGCGGCTCAGCGGTGCCCCAATAAAGCAGCCCAATACCGATACCAGCTGAAAACAGCATACCAATCCAAGAAACCATATTGTACTCTGGTCTCTCATTCTGATGACCGAGTCTGATATCGCCGTAGCGGCTAAATATCATATAAATACTCATGACCAATGTTAAATTGACCACGACAATAAAGAACCAGCCAAAGCGTAAAGAGACAAATGCTTTTGCTTGGTTAAATACGACTTCTGCTTGTTCATTGAATAAAGCGCCAAAAATAATGAACGCCAGTATCAAGATTGCTGAAGTCAAAAATACAGGTTTACTTACCCGCGGAAAAGGGCCTAATCGGCCAACTTTTACATGATCCATAGGTATATCCCCAAAAAAGTGCGTAACCATACCAAGGTATGAACGAATTATCAAATATAACACCTTGTAAATACTGCCGAATGTATAGAAATGGTAGTAACATTTCGGTAATAATTTTCAACAAACCGAATTTGTCCTGAATAAATTTAAGTATCTTCTCCCAATAAAGAAGCCCCAACTTAAAAATGAATTGGGGCTTCTTCTGTTAAAAGCTTGAGAAGTTATCTTAATTCTATTTTTTAGTCACCTTTAACAATCTTAGGTGGTCCTTTGAGTAGATGCTCATCAGCAAATTCATCTGCCGAGTTGTGATCTGCTGACTCTTCAGTAATATAATGCTGCTGCGCTCTATATAGAATCAGACGATCGCGACTCAAGCCACGCAGTAGCGCATACATCATGGCAAATATAACCAAAGCAAATGGCAATCCTGCTACGATAGCGGCGGCTTGTAACGCGCTTAATCCACCAGCAGCTAACAAAACAGCAGCAATGACGCCTTCAGTGCTTGCCCAAAATAAACGTTGAATCTTTGGCGGATTGGTATCACCACCTGCGGTCAACATATCAATGACAAAACTTGCTGAATCTGATGAGGTCACGAACCACAATACAATCATAATCACAATCATAAATGTAATGGGTTGCGCCAATGGATAGTACTCAACCAATTTAAAAATGGCACTACCAAAATCTGTTTGTACAGCCTCGACCAGTCCAGGACTAACCAACGCTGGATCAATAGCAGCAAGCAGCTCCATATGAATAGCAACGCCGCCGAAAGTTGAAAACCAGAAGAACAATATGGTCATAGGAATAAGTAATACCCCAAGTAAAAACTCTCTAATCGTACGACCACGGCTGATACGAGCAATAAACACGCCGACAAATGGTGCCCAACTTACCCACCATGCCCAATAAAATATCGTCCATGCTGACTGCCAGTTTGCCTCACCTTCATAAGACTCCCCCCACAGACCTAATGGCACAACCACTGAAAGATAGTTGCCGATATTTTCTAGGAAGCTATCAAAAATGAAAAGCGTCGGCCCTAAGACGACCATAAAGCCAAGTAGAATAGCCGTTAGACCGATGTTTACATCACTTAGACGCTTGATACCCTTATCCAAGCCCATCATGACAGAACAGGCGGCTAAAGCAGTAATAAAGGCAATCAGAGCAATTTGTATTGTGAGATTATTAGGAATACCAAATAACTTCTCAAGCCCTGAGTTAATTTGCATAACGCCAAGACCGAGTGACGTCACCACACCAAACATCGTACCGAATACGGCTAAGATATCAACGGCATGACCCCACGAGCCATATATTTTTTTACCCAGTATAGGATAAAGGGTTGAGCGAATCGATAGTGGTAAGCCACGGCGAAAATGGAAATAAGCTAAAGATAGCGCTACAATTGCGTACAATGCCCAAGCATGCAAGCCCCAATGTAAAAAGGTAATATTCATCGCCTGCTTGGCGGCTTCTATCGTTTCCTTTTCACCAAGTGGCGGTGCCATAAAGTGATATAAGGGCTCCGCTGTACCCCAGTAGACAAGTCCAATACCGATACCAGCAGAGAACAGCATACCGATCCACGAAAATAGACTGTACTGTGGTGTCTCAGTTTGAGCACCAAGACGAATATCGCCATAACGGCTCATAGACAAATAAACACAAAGTCCTAAGGCTACATTAACGAGAATAATGAAAAACCAACCAAATTTATCGGTAATAAAGCCTTGTAAAAAACTGAACAACGTGCCGGCAGATTCAGTAAAAAAAACGCCAAGAACAATAAATATAATAATAAGTAATGCTGAAGTCAAAAAAACAGGTTTGCTTACCCGCGGGAAAGGGCCTAACCTGCCAACTTTTACATGATCCATAGGTATATCCCAAAAAAAGTGCGTAACCATACCAAGGTATGAACGAATCACTAAATATAACACCATGTAAATACTGCCGAATGTATAAAAATCGTAGTAACATTGCAGCAATAATATTTCAACAATCTGAATTTTTCCTGAATAAATTTAAATATCTTTACCCAATAAGAAGCCCCAATTTAAAAATAAATTGGGGCTTCTTCTATCAAAAGCTTAAATAGCTGTCTTGATGCTATCTACTGCTTAGTCACCTTTAACAATCTTAGGTGGTCCTTTTAACAGATGCTCATCGACGAACTCATTAGCTGAGTTATGGTCTGCTGATTCATCCGTAATAAAGCCTTGTTGCGCTCTGTATAGAATCAGACGATCGCGACTCAAACCACGCAGTAGCGCATACATCATGACAAAGACCACTAAGGCAAACGGTAGTCCCGCTACGATAGCCGCCGCCTGTAGCGCAGACAATCCACCAGCCGCTAGCAAGATAGCGGCGATAACGCCTTCTGTCGTTGCCCAAAATAAGCGCTGGATTTTCGGTGGGTTGGTATCACCACCAGCAGTCAACATATCGATGACAAAGCTAGCAGAATCTGACGAGGTCACAAACCATAGCATAATCATGACGACAATCAGTAGCGTAATCGGTTTTGCCAATGGGTAGTACTCAACCAACTTAAAGATCGCACTACCAGAATCCGCTTGTACTGCTTCAACCAATCCTGGGCTAACACCTGACACAGCAGAAGCAAGCTCCATATGAACAGCAACGCCGCCAAAGGTGGTAAACCAGAAGAACAAAATCAGCATCGGAATCAGTAGTACACCAAGCGTAAACTCACGAATAGTACGGCCACGAGAGATACGGGCAATAAAGATACCAACGAATGGTGCCCAGCTAACCCACCATGCCCAATAAAATATTGTCCAACTACTTTGCCAATCTGTACCGCTATAAGACTCACCCCATGTACCTAGAGGTACAATCACAGTCAGATAGTTGCCGATGTTTTCGATAAAACTATCAAAGATAAATAGCGTTGGTCCTAGGATGACCATAAACGCTAATAAGACGATAGTGAAACCAATATTGATATCACTTAAACGCTTAATACCTTTATCCAAACCCATCAAGACTGAAGCTGCCGCTAGCGCTGTGATGAAAGCGATCAAACCAAACTGTACGGTAAGACTGTTAGGCGTACCAAACAGCTTTTCGAGTCCAGAGTTGATCTGCATAACCCCAAGCCCGAGCGAGGTAACTACACCAAACATCGTACCAAACACAGCCAAGATATCGACCGTGTGTCCCCAACGACCATAGATCTTTTTACCAAGTAAAGGATACAAAGTAGATCGAATCGATAATGGTAGGCCACGACGGAAATGAAAATACGCTAAAGATAGCGCTACAATCGTATAAATTGCCCAAGCATGTAGACCCCAATGCATAAACGAGATATTCATTGCTTGCTTAGCAGCTTCTACTGTCTCTGCATCGCCCATTGGTGGTGCCATAAAGTGATACAACGGCTCGGCTGTACCCCAATAAACCAGACCAATACCAATACCTGCAGAAAATAGCATGCCAATCCAAGAGAACAGATTGTACTGCGGTCGTTCTGTTTGGTTACCTAGTCGAATGTCACCATAGCGACTCATTGCCAAGTAGATACAAAGCGCGAGCGCGGTATTGACTAGAATAATGAATAGCCAACCAAACTTATCGGTAATAAAATTTTGTAAAAAACTAAAAACAGCCCCTGCTGTTTCGGTGAAAAACGCACCGAAAATAATAAAGCCAACAATCAGCAGTGACGATGTAATAAACACAGGTTTACTTACCCGCGGAAAAGGTCCTAATCTGCCTACTTTTACTTCTTCCATGTGCAAGTCTCAAATTTCAAGGAACGTTACCTTAACAAAATAGGTCTTAACTATCAATCTATTACAAAATAAAACTTGATAAAACTATTAATTTACTCTAAAAGACTTGATCGGTTTTATTAAAATAATTAAATATACAGGTAGATAAATACGTCATTAATTCGATGCTATCTAGATGTTATTTGGGTAATAATCTGAGTAATTGTGCATTATTACCATCTTCAAGTGTCCACACTTGCCCGTCTATTGCTAGCACACTGCGTACACGCTCACCCATGTCATAGCGATAACGCTCAGCGGCGGTATTGTCTTCGCTTATGCCAACTACGATAAGCGCTTTAGACGATAAACCACTGATAAGCATATTGCCCTGCCAGCTAGGAAAGTCATTATGAGTACCAGCCGCATAGATGCTCATAGCAGATGGTGATATGACAGGTGTCCAAGTAATTTTGGGTGCCGCAAACTCTGGCTTTGTATCATGGTCAGGAATATCTAAACCTGAATAATTGCGTCCATTGGATACCACTGGCCAGCCATAATTGTTACCCTTCTCAATAATATTAAATTCATCTCCGCCCTTTGGTCCCATCTCGTGCGCCCAAAGCTGTCCACTATCGTCAAATGCCATACCAAGCACATTGCGATTGCCCATTGTCCAAAACTGAGAGGCAATGTCATTGCTATCATTGACAAATGGATTGTCCTTTGGAACCGAGCCGTCAGCATACAATCTAATAATCTTACCTAGATTCATGCTCATATTTTGTGCTGGGTCTTTGTCTTGACGCTCGCCTGAGCTAATATATAGATAGCGCCCATCAGGCGAAAACAGCAGACGATGACTATAATGTCCTTGCCCTGTAACTTTCGGAGACTGTTGCCAGATAGGCATGATATTTTGCAACGTAGGTGTGGTTGTCTCTAATCCTGAGAGTGTCGCTTTGATAACTTTTGCCCCAAACTTATTACTATCACTTCCTGCCCCTGCTTCTGCGTAGCTAAGATAGACGGTATTGGACGTCACAAAATCTGGAGCCACGATAATGTCTCCTAAGCCGCCTTGACCACCGTACGCGACTGTAGGAACGCCTTCGATTTTGGTCTTATTACCCGTCGCTGTATCTACGATAAATAGCTCACCTGTTTTTTGTGTTACTAGTAATTTTGGCGCTTTGCTATCTGCAATGGGTAACGCTGTCATTGCCCAAGGCTCATCAAAGGTAGCGATTGCTTTGGTGGTAAAGTCAGGCTTGCTAGTCTTTGTTTGTGTGACGGTTTGAGTGTCGTTAACTGAAGTTGAAACTTCTTTAGACTCCGTTGCGGTACTTTTATTATTGCTAGGACTTACTGTAGAAGGGTTAGAGCACGCGGCAGTGCTAAACAGCAATGCTGCAATAATTAGCGGCGAAGTTAAAGGTATATTTATACGTTCAATATGGGCTGTCATCGTTCTGTTTCTCCATTCAGTTGATACTTATACTATTATTCATTGATTTAGTTATAGCATAGTCCTAAGACTTAAGAGATATTGAAATGGTAAAAAAACAGTAACGTAAAACGCATCTTATAAATAAAAAACCCTTACCTACGATTGTAGATAAGGGGTTTGTTTTAAGCGTACAATTGGGTTATAAAGACGTCAAAGCCAATACAATTAGCTCATTCTAAGCTTATCAAAAGTTAACTTGTCATCGGCACCTACATCGACTTTGATAATATCACCAGCGACAAAATCACCTGCCAATAGCTTCAATGATAATGGGTTTTCAATCTCTTGTTGAATGGCACGCTTCAAAGGACGAGCACCATAAACAGGGTCATAACCCACGGCAACCAATTTATTCATCGCGTCGGCTGACAGCTCAATATCCATCTCACGCTCTTGGATACGCTGACGTAATCGATCCAATTGAATATCCGCAATACCTGCCATCTGTGACATACCAAGCGGATGGAAGACTACGATTTCGTCAATACGGTTGACGAACTCTGGACGGAAATGCTGCCCAACAGAATCCATTACTTCTGCTTTGATATCCTCATAGCTTTCGCCAACCATCTCTTGAATCTTATGTGAACCCAAGTTACTGGTCATGATAATCACGGTATTTTTGAAATCTACTACACGACCTTGCGAATCGGTTAAGCGACCATCGTCCAATACTTGCAGTAAGATGTTGAACACATCAGGATGCGCCTTTTCTACTTCATCGAACAATATGACGCTATACGGCTTACGGCGTACCGCTTCAGTCAACGTACCACCTTCTTCATAACCGACATAGCCTGGAGGCGCGCCTACAAGGCGACTGACACTGTGTTTTTCCATATATTCACTCATATCGATACGTACAATCGCATCTTCAGAGTCAAACAAGAAGTTTGCTAGTGATTTGGTCAGCTCAGTTTTACCAACACCAGTAGGTCCTAAGAATAAGAAAGAACCAGAAGGACGGTTGGGATCAGATAAGCCTGCACGGCTACGACGTACCGCATTGGCCACCGATTCGACCGCTTCGTTTTGACCAATGACGCGCTCATGGAGCTTTTCTTCCATTGCGATCATCTTATCACGCTCGCCTTGCATCATTTTGCTGACTGGAATACCAGTCGCGGCCGCAACCACTTCGGCGATTTCATTGTCGGTGACCTTGTTACGTAGCAATTTGACACCGCTACCTTCACCTGTCTGCTCTTTTTGCTCTGCCAAGTCAGACTCATGAATACGACGTTCTAACTGCGGAATGGTTTCGTATTGCAGCTTACTCATGGTCTCATAATCGCCTTCGCGGCTGGCTTTGTCATACGCGATACGGGCTTTATCTAGCTCATCTTTTAGCTGTTGACTGCCTTTGACCAATGCTTTCTCTGCCTGCCAAACTTCATTAAGATCAGCGTACTCTTTTTCCAATTCTGCTATTTGCGCATCGAGCACTTTACGCTCAGCTTGCGCGCCAGCATCTTCTTCGTTTTTGAGCACCTCACGCTGCATTTTTAGCTGAATGAGGCGACTATCGAGTTTACCTAATGATTCAGGCTTGCTGTCCATCTCCATACGCAAGCGGCTGGCTGCTTCGTCAATTAAATCAATCGCCTTATCTGGTAGCTTACGGTCAGTAATATAGCGATGGCTCATGCGCGCAGCAGCAATGATGGCGCTATCTTGAATATCGACGCCATGGTGCAGCTCGTAACGCTCTTTGAGACCACGTAATATCGCAATGGTATCTTCGACTGTTGGCTCATCGACCAAAACCTTTTGAAAACGACGTTCAAGCGCAGCGTCTTTTTCGATGTACTGGCGATACTCATCAAGGGTGGTCGCACCAACGCAGTGCAGCTCACCGCGTGCCAAAGCAGGTTTTAGCATATTACCCGCATCCATCGCACCTTCAGACTTGCCTGCACCAACCATCGTATGCAGCTCATCGATGAACAGAATGACATTGCCTTCTTGTTTGGCCAAGTCGCTCAATACGCTTTTGAGGCGTTCTTCAAACTCACCACGGAATTTTGCCCCTGCAATCAGCGCGCCTAAGTCTAATGACAACACTTCTTTGCGGCGCAGACCTTCTGGTACGTCGCCATTGATGATTTTTTGTGCCAAGCCTTCGACAATCGCCGTTTTACCAACGCCCGGCTCACCGATGAGCACAGGGTTGTTTTTGGTACGGCGCGACAGTACCTGAATGGTACGGCGAATTTCTTCGTCACGGCCAATGACTGGATCTAGCTTGCCAAGTTCTGCTTGTTCAGTTAGATTTATCGTGTACTTGTTGAGTGCGTCACGCTGATCTTCTGCGTTTTGGTTATTCACTGTATCATCGCCGCGCAATTGCTCAATCACCGCTTTTAGTTTGTTAGCCGTTACGCCTGCACTTTCAAATATCTTTTTGGTTTCGCCCTGCTCAGCGAGTGCCAACATCACCCATTCCGTCGCGATAAAATCATCGCCTTCTTTTTGCGCCTGACGATCGGCCAAATTCAATATTTTGACCGAGTTTGGATTTAAATTGACGTCACCTGTTGGCTCCGAAATGGTCGCTTGGTTGTCCAATGCTTTGGCAACGCCATTTTTTAGCGCTGGAATAGAAGCGCCTGCTTGTTGGCAGATAGATAAATTAGACTCATCTTGTAGCAACACGGCAAGCAAATGCACAGGATCGATACCTGTATGATCGCGACCTAACGCTAGACTTTGTGCTTCTTGAATGGCGGACTGCAGTTTTTGAGTAAACTTCTCAAATCTCATATCTATATCCTTTTATAATTGGTATTTTCAGTAGCACCTCTAAGGATTATCTTAGTCTAGTGCCTACTGTTATCTGTCACTTATATAAGGTATATATACACCTATTTCAAGACGATTACTAAATAAAACCTTACTTAAAGCAATGATATTTATTATTAATAATATTTAAATTAGCTATTAATATCAGTTAAAGGTAGTTAGTAGATAAGTTACGCCATTTTATTAGTGTAAATGAAAGATAAATCTCCATTAAATAAGCTAACGAATAATGCAAATACTTAGTATAAATTAGATAACAATCCGACTATTCTACTCCACGATTTCGATAAGAGTACCAAGTGTCACCGCTGCCATAATTTCATCCATCTCGTCATTAGTAACCGCGATACAACCATCTGTCCAATCACGCCATTGATTAAACAAAGCCAGATATCCAAAGCCATTCATTTGCCCATGAATCATGATATCGCCACCCGGATTGACCCCCAATGACTGCGCTCGCGCCTTGTCCTCATCATTGGGATAGCTAATATGGATAGAGCGATGGGCAATAGAGTTCTCGTTTTTATAATCTAAGGTGTAAATCCCAACGGGCGTACGCTGGTCACCTTCTTGTTGCTTATGACCTGTTGGACTGCCCCCTAGCGCAATACGATACGACCTAATAGCTTTACCATCGCTCATCAACTTTAAGATACGGTCTGATTTGTCGACAAAGACTCTATCAATGACTGACGACGCAGGAATGAGGTTTTTGGGTTTTGAGGTGCTTTTGACATAAGCAATAGCGCTGGTGCTGACAATGGCAGCAAGACTAAGACCAATGATAATGTGTAACCAAGGCGTCCGCTGCTCATTTGATGAGTAAGATTTTTTATAAAAAAATGGCATAGACTCTGATTCCCATAATTAATTTTTTGTCATTAATCATATGTATCAAAGCACTATGCCAGATTCTGTAGATACGTTTTGTGCAAAAATGATGAATCACTCACTAAACTGTTACACCATGCGAATCGCACCATCTAAGCGAATCACTTCACCATTTAGGTAAGCATTATCGATGATATGAGTCACCAATTTGGCAAACTCATTGGGTGCGCCTAAACGTTTGGGATATGGCACACCTGCCTCTAGCTGCTCGCGTGCCTTTTCAGGAATGCTGTCCATCATCGGCGTAGCAAAGACACCTGGTGCGATGGTCATAACGCGTATACCATGACGCGCTAGCTCGCGAGCAAGTGGCAAGGTCAGACCAACCACGCCTGCCTTGGACGAAGAATAACTGGCTTGACCGACTTGTCCGTCAAAGGCTGCGATAGAAGCTGTATTAATGATAATACCTTGATCTATGTTCTTCTCTACATGGTCGCCTGCACTACTGTCATTCGCTATGCGCTTGGCAATGCTAGCAGCAACCAAACGAGCGACGTTAAATGAACCAACCAGATTGATATTGACCCCGCGACTAAATGCCTCAAGGTCTGCCGGATTGTTATCACGATCTAGCAGTTTTTGTACCACTACAACACCCGCACAATTGATAGAACCTTGTAAGCCGCCGAAAGCTGACTCAGCCATCTCAACGGCTGCTTGCACTTCATCGCCGTTGGTGATGTCACAGCGCACAAAGCGCGCACTATTACCCAGCTCAGCGACTAGTGCTTGCCCAGCAGTTTTATTTAAATCAGCGATAACGACGTTACCACCTTGATCTACAATCACCCGAGCCACTGATTCACCTAATCCTGATGCCCCGCCTGTGACCAAAAAGCTGTTTTCTTTAACTTGCATGATTATTCCTTTAAATCTTCATTTTTTATTAGCTGTTTTCTATGAATTATCTATAAACGCTCTATTAGGTAGTTACGCAGCAGATAAACTACGCAGCAAAAAGCGTTGTATCTTGCCACTTGGCGTTTTTGGTAACTCGGTCACAAACTCAACCTCACGCGGATACGCATGAGTGGATAGGCGTTTGCGTACTAGCTCTTGGATTTCTTTAGCGATTTGCTCACTGCCTTCGATGCCGTCTTTTAGTACCACATAAGACTTGATAGTGTGACCGCGCACTTCATCTGGCACGCCTACCGCCGCAGACTCTGCCACTGCATCATGCTCTAAGACGGTATTTTCGACATCAGTAGGCCCTACGCGGTAACCTGCGGTAATAATAATGTCATCATCACGACCTGAAAACCAGTAACTGCCGTCACTATGACGCTCGACCACGTCGCCTGTCAGATAGTAATCATCTACAAAGGCTTGCTTCTCATTCCAGCTATAGCCACGGAAATAAAACGCAGGTGACTGACTGACCACGACTGCTAACTGCCCTTGCTCACCATCCGGTAGCACATTCATATCATCATCTAGTACGACTAGCGTATGACCTGGTAGCGCCATACCCATCGAGCCAATAGGACAATCATGCGCCAGTGCATGATGTGCACAGCAGGTCATGCCAGTTTCTGTTTGGCCATATTGGTCTTTGACTTGGCATTCTAGATAGGTTTCGACCCAGTTGACCACTTCGGTATTCAATGTCTCCCCTGCCGAGTTGGCACAGCGTAAAGACAGCTTAGCATTAGTATCGTTATGATCGCCTTCATTAACACTATCAAACACACCACTAGATTTCATCATTCGAAATGCCGTTGGTGAAGAGGCCAAATTGGTAATCTTATGACGCACCATAAACTCACGGGTATTGGTCGCGTCAAATCCTGCTTCATTAAAATAAGTGGTGATACCCAATAGCAGTGGCCCTGTGATGGCATAGTACAAGCCATATGCCCAGCCCGGATCTGCCATGTTCCAATATTGATCATCTTCGCGTAGGTCGATGGCATAACGCATATATAGGTAAAAAGCAGGTAATGCGGCTAACGGAACGCTGACGCCTTTTGATTTACCGACTGTACCAGAGGTAAACATTTGCAAAAATGGCGCATCTGTATCAAGCATCACAGGTTCAAACGTTTGCGGCTGTGCTGCCATAGACTGGGTGTAATGATCGTCACCCCATGTCTGAGCATCTTCTATACTGCCGACCAATACCATTTTGGTTTGCTCAGCCAAGTCTTCAAACTTGCTGCGATTTTCTAAGTTAGTAAAAACGACTTTGGTATCGGCTTTATCCATCCGATATTTGATTGAGTCATAGCCAAATGCGGTAAATAGCGGCTGATATACGGCGCCGATACGCCATGTTGCCAATACAACAGTCAGTAGCTCAGGCGTGCGCGGTAGCATTGTCGCTACTTTGTCTCCCGCTTTTACCCCATACGACTGTAGCAAGTTAGCGATTTGAGCACTTGCTTTGTCAAGCTCACCAAAGCTCATGCGTGTTATATTGCCTGCGGTATCTTCGTGTACTAACGCAGCATTATCAGCGCGGCCATCACGTACATGGCGACCACAGCAAGCCATATAGGCATTCAGACGATCATCTACGTGCTCGCCAAATATTTCTGACAGCAATGCATTCATATCAAAATTATTATAGTAATCGGTATAGTTTTTTGGTGTGATGGTAGCGTCTACATCAACGATCGTAGCAGTTTGAAAGGCGGTGTTCATAAGCTAATCCTTTAGCAATAGCAGGTAACTGGTAAAATGGTATTTATGATTGAATAACGGCCACATCCTATAGACCGTTTCATAGGTTCGTATTTATCATGCTCTATTAGTAACGCATTTTTACGTTTATTTCAATACATAACGTATCATTTTTATTTTATAGAAATAGAGATAATCCATAACTAATTATCATTAATTCGCTATAAGTCCGCGAAGACACCTACAATAGCTAAGGTACTGCCACATATTTTCAATTTCCTATTAAAGAATTAACACCTCAATATTATTATCTACAACCTCAACTTAAACATCAGCTCTTAAAAACCCTAACAACGCTTTCTCTTCACAGCTTTGGTATTTTTTGGTTCGACCACGGCGCGCTTGTTTGTAAGTCTCAAAAAACTGCCCTGCCAAAAAACGCTCAATGACAATGGGATGAATATAAGAGGCACGGCATACGGTCGGCGTGTTGCCCAGCTCTGCTGCCACACTTTTTACCATATCAGTGACTAACTGCTGTCGCTCAGCGCTTTCTGGCGCACTGGCTAGTATGCTAGCGCCTGCAGACGTTTGTAGCTCGTCGTAGAGGTAGCTTGCCGCGAGTACACTTGCCATCCATGTGCGAAAATCCTTTGCACTGTACAGTTTGCTTTCACAGTCCATGCCGCACGTATGCATCCGTAAGTAGTCATTTATATCGCTACTGTCAACGACTTGCTTATGCCCATTATCATCTAAGTATTTGAATATCTGATAACCTGGCAGCTCAGAACAGGCCTGCACGATGTCAATCAATCGCTCATCTTGCAGCTCAATGTGGTGTTCTTTTGCGCTTTTTCCGACGAAATCAAACGCCAGTCCATTGTCGGTTTCACTAACATGCTTGCTGCGTAGCGTACTCAGACCATAGCTTTTATTTTGTTTGGCGTAGCGGCTGTTACCGATACGAATCAAAGTGGTCTCTAGCAATTTAACAACGGCAGCGAGTACATTGGTGCGTGATAAGGACTCTGCTTCCAAATCTATCTCCACCTGCGCGCGTAGATTGGGCAGCGCCTCTGCAAATCCTATCATCGCATCAAACTTTGCTTGATCACGGATATTGTTCCATGACGGATGATACAAGTACTGTTTGCGCGATTTTTCGTCTCGCCCTGTTGATTGCAGATGGCCTCTTTCATCTTGGCATATCCAGACCTCTGACCACATGGGCGGTATCACCAATGCATCAAAACGCTGACGCAATGCTTTGTTTTTGACCGTGTTGCCTGTTGCATCACGATAAGTAAAGCCGCGACCCCAACGTCTACGCTCGTAGCCTGGTTCGTCGTCACTCACATAACGCAAATTAGCACGGCGTGCGAGATGCTCGTAATCATGACGCACGTCTTTGATCATTGTTTGCTTGCTTGTCTGTAATTTTGCCTTTGTCATAAACCTGTATACCTTTGAGAATTCATGGTTTTAGCATAATTAATGACGGTAGTTTTTGCTGTTTATTTGGCACAGACAAAGTGTAATCCTGTGTAAAAGTAAGCGAATGGCAGGGTTCTCAACTATTGAATTTTAGGTCATAATTTAATGGCTATCAAAACTTAAGTTGAGTAAAACACAATGAAAAACACTTCTATCATAATAGCACCACTCTCTAAAGCCGACTATGACTTTTGGTTGATATTGTGGCAAGACTATCTAACATTTTATGAGACCAGTTTGGCAATGAGCACGATTGATACAACTTGGCGCAACTTGATAAATAATGACGTCGCTACCTATGGAATTGGGGCGTGGAAGGATGATATTTTGGTAGGTTTTACTCATGTAGTAATACATCCAACGACTTGGAGTAGTACGGCATGTTGTTATCTACAAGATCTCTATGTCGATGAGTCTGTACGTGGAAAGGGTGTCGGACGGGCATTAATTGAAGCGGTATACAACTTTGCTGATGAAAAAGGCTGTAATCACGTTTATTGGAAAACTCAAGAAAGTAATGCTGATGCACGCCAACTTTATGACAAAGTCGCAAGCTTAACGGACATGGTGCAGTACCGTAAAAACTTATAGTTTTTTATAGTTCAGAAATAAAAAACGCCAAGCATAAAATACTTGGCGTTTTTCGTTTTGATACGGCTATAACTTAGAAGTCGTTATTTACCATATACACATAGATAAGCGGTTTCGACGTCTACTTTTACCTGAAACTTTTGGTTAGCTTCAACGGTAAACTGCTCGCCAGCGTTAAACGTTTTCCACTCGTCACTTTCTGGTAGCTTAACAGTCAATGCACCGCTCACCACACTCATGGTTTCGAATTCACTAGTGCCAAACTCATACTCACCAATTTCCATGACGCCGACAGTCGCAGGCTTGGTCACCGTTTGAAAAGCAATAGAAGTCACTTTATCATCAAAATAATTATTAACGCTTGGCATAATTTTCCTTAATTAAATGTTAGTTGCTATTTTAATTAGTTACTATTTTAAAACGGTTGCTTGTTTAAAACGGCTGCTTACAATCCAGCTTTTAAACTCGCTTCGATAAACTGATCGAGGTCACCATCTAGCACAGCACCAGTGTTAAAGGTCTCAACACCCGTACGCAAATCCTTGATACGAGAGTCATCGAGCACGTACGAGCGAATTTGACTGCCCCAGCCGACATCAGATTTACCGTCTTCGACTGCTTGCTGTGATTCCATGCGTTTTTGCATTTCCAGCTCATACAGCTTAGCACGTAGCATCTTCATCGCAGTGGCTTTGTTACCATGTTGACTACGCTCATTCTGACAGGTCACTACCACGCCCGACGGCTCATGGGTAATACGTACCGCAGAATCTGTCGTGTTTACGTGCTGACCACCCGCCCCAGATGAGCGATAGGTATCGATACGCAAATCCGCTGGATTGATATCAATCTCAACGTTGTCGTCAATCTCAGGCGAGACAAACACCGCAGCAAACGAGGTATGTCGACCATTATTACTATCAAATGGTGACTTACGTACCAAACGGTGGACACCAATCTCGGTGCGCAACCAGCCAAACGCATAATCGCCTTTAATCTCAATGGTTGCCGACTTGATACCAGCCACGCTACCTGATGACACTTCAATAACATCTACTTTGAAGCCATGAGCTTCTGCCCAGCGCGTGTACATGCGTAGTAGCATTTCAGCCCAATCTTGCGCTTCAGTGCCGCCACTACCTGACTGAATATCCAAGTAGCAGTTATTTGGATCCATCTCACCGCTAAACATCCGGCGGAATTCTAAATCAGCAACACGTTTCTCAGCGCTATCTAGCTCGCTCTGCACATCGGCTAGCAATGACTCATCTTCTGCTTCAACTGCCAACTCTAGCATAGCAGACGCATCTTCTAGTGTAGTTTCAAGTGACACTACCACATCGATGACACCATCAAGGTGACTTTTTTCTTTATTAATCTTGGTCGCGCGCTCTGGATCATTCCATAGCTCGGGGTTTTCTAACTCTAAATTGACTTCTTCTAAGCGTTCTTGCTTACCATCGAAGTCAAAGATACCTCCGCAAATCCTGCCCACGCTCTGATAAGTCTTTAATTTGCTCTTGATACGGATTGATTTCCATGAATATTCCTGTTTTTCTAATAAAATAAATAACGAATGTGGCGCTATTTTAAATGAGATTGAGACTAAATGGTTCGCTAATTATCACTATTGCTAATGTTGCTACTATTACTGGATTAAATAATCTAGATCGACCAATCTTCTACTGCCCAGCGATGGGCCAAAGCATGCGCATGTAACGCATCATCAGGTGACACGCAAACGGCCACATCAGCCCATTCGAGTAACGGAATATCATTTTTAGAATCTGAATATGCGTATGTTTTTTCAAACGAGATGCCAGAGGCTTGCTGTTTATTTAGCCATTTATCCAAATGGTATATCTTGCCCGCTTGGAAGTTTGGTCTGTCAATTAGCTTACCTGTATAGCGATTATCTTTGATCTCTAATGGCGTTGCCAATACATTGGCTTCTTCTACACCAAAACGCTTGGCAATGGCCGACACTACAAAATCATTGGTCGCAGAAATAATCACTACATCGTGCCCTTGCTCAATGTGCTGACACAATGCTTCCATTGCTTTTGGGCGAATATGTGGCTCGATTTCGCTTTTGATATAGTCTTCTCTTAGCTCATCCAGTCTATCAAGCGGCAGACTGCTTAAAAACTGCGCGACGAATTCATTGTACTCTGTCGCGTCTAGCGTGCCTTCGATATAGTCATTATAAAATTTCTGATTGGCAGTACGGTACTGCGCCTCATCGACAAGGTCATGCTTTACGATATACTCACCCCAGAGATAATCGCTATCGACATCAAGTAATGTATGATCTAAATCAAATAGTGCCAGTTGTTTTTGTTTTGTTTGTGCTTGATTTGCCTGCATGGTGAGACCTTATCGTTGGTTGCGAAAAAATATGAATCGTTTAATAAAATTGGGTACATTTATCTATTCAGGCTGAGCTCATCACCTAAACAGCATGTAAATGAAATAAGCCTGTACCTTGTAATTTACCTCTTTAGAATTGCTTAGACTATTTACCTTTAGTCAGGCATCGCTATTTCTGTTAAGCCTGTTTTAAATTTCTGGCAACGCTCAGCATAATGTAGCGCTGACATTTTTAGCATCGCTGCTTGCTCATCTGTCAGCGTCTTGACCACTTTTGCAGGCGCGCCCATCACTAGCGAGTTATCAGGAATAACTTGACCTTCAGTAATCAAGGCTTTTGCCCCTATCAAACAGTTTTTACCAATTTTGACATTATTAAGTACCACAGCGCCAATACCTATTAGGCTGTTATCACCGACTTCACAGCCATGTAGCATAGCCAGATGACCGATAGTCACGTAGTTACCAATGGTCACCTTGACACCTGCATCGGTATGAATCACGCTGTTTTCTTGGACATTACTATAGTCACCGATATGGATACGATCGTTGTCACCGCGTATCACTGCACCGAACCAAATATTGGCTTGATGGCCTAAATATACATCGCCCATCACTTGCGCTGAATCTGCTACCCAGCCATTGAACGGTGCAGCAAACTCAGGGGTTTTGTCTAAATACTGATAAATCATAACGACTCCTTGTCATCTTCATTATTGTTATAACAAACGACCATAAAAATTGGGTCTAGCGCTGCGCTGTCCATTGTGGCAAAGCCAACTGCGAAAATCCAGCGCTATTAATACACGCTCGATGTCGATTTTTATAAAAGAGAAAGTAGTCAGTTCCTGCTTAGGCTATTTTATAAAGTCAATATCTTTATAAAGACCTCATTATTAGCCATGAAATGACTATTAATCCAGTAAATCGGCTAGCTATAACCGTCTATTTTGTATATAATACGCAAAATCTGTGCCTAAGCGAGCGGACATGATGCAAGTTACCTATTCACTATCTAGTGGGTTTTGTAGTTTTCATCAATAATGTCTTCTCGCTTTTTTGTGGAAAATTTTTGTGTATCGCCCTTTTTTTACTTTTATATGACAACAGTCAAATGCCGTAAATAAAAGGATACGGAGCAATTTTAGACCAACAAAACATGATGGCACTCACCAATAACAGCGGAGGCAATCCTTGAATTCATCGGCAGAAATACAAGCAATTTTGGCACTAGCAGACGGTACAATCTTTCGCGGTGTCAGTATCGGCAGCCTAGGTCATCGTATTGGTGAAGTGGTATTTAACACAGCCATGACAGGGTATCAAGAAATCCTAACCGATCCAAGTTATGCCCGCCAGCTGGTGACTTTGACTTACCCTCATATCGGTAATACAGGCACTAATAGCGAGGACACAGAATCTGGCAACGGTCACAAAGTATGGGCAGACGGTCTTATCATCCGTGATGCCACCATGGCAACTTCTAACTTCCGTAACTCAGAGTCACTCAGCGACTATCTACAGCGTAATGAGACAGTGGCTATCGCTGAAATTGATACGCGTCAGCTAACACGTCTATTACGTGATAAAGGTGCACAGAACGGCTGTATCATGACTGCCTCAAACGGCGAGACTATCAGCAGCGATGATGAGCAAAAAGCGATTGAGTTAGCAAAAGGTTTTGCAGGTCTAAAGGGCATGGACTTGGCAAAAGAATGCTGTACTAAAGAGAACTTCGAGTGGACAGCGGGTACCTGGGATTTATCAGACACCCTACTCAACCGTGATATCCCTGGTAGTCATGATAGCGGTACTGGCGGCTTCTTTAAGCAACTCGGCACTCACATCGATTCTAAATACAACGTCGTCGCTTATGACTTCGGTAGCAAAACCAACATCCTACGCATGCTCGTCGACCGCGGTTGTCACGTAACGGTTGTACCAGCACAGACCCCCATCGCAGATGTGCTAGCAATGAACCCAGATGGCATCTTCTTATCAAACGGCCCTGGTGATCCTGCAGCTTGTGATTACGCTATCGATGCGGTACGCCACATCATTGAGCAAACTGACGTGCCAACGTTTGGCATCTGCTTAGGTCATCAGCTGATTGGTCTTGCCAGCGGTGCAAACACCATCAAGATGAAAACTGGCCATCATGGTGCCAACCATCCAGTACAAGATCTAGCGACTGGCACGGTTATGATTACCAGTCAGAACCATGGTTTTGCGGTTGATGAAGACACGCTACCTGACAACGTTAAATCTACTCATCGCTCATTATTCGATGGTACCAACCAAGGTATCGAGCTGACCGATAAGCCAGTCTTTAGCTTCCAAGGTCACCCAGAAGCCAGCCCTGGTCCACATGACTGCGCACCATTGTTTGATAAGTTTGCGGATATGATGGCACAGTCTAAAACTGCCCAAGCGTAAACGGTTGATTATAACTACATAATAAGTAAACGCTTGAATCGTCCATAGCGGTTCAAGCGGCATTAAATAAGCACTGCAAGCATAAAACGCCATGAGCGTTATCAAAAATAAAGATTACTCAAATTATCACCCAAACGAAGGTAGCTCTAACTATGCCAAAACGTACCGACATAAAAAGCATTCTTATCATTGGCGCAGGCCCTATCGTCATCGGCCAAGCATGTGAGTTTGACTATTCAGGCGCACAGGCGTGTAAAGCACTAAAAGAAGAAGGCTACCGTGTCATCTTGGTCAACTCAAACCCTGCGACCATCATGACTGACCCTGTCATGGCTGACGCGACCTATATCGAGCCGATTACTTGGCAAACCGTTGAGCAAATCATTGCCAAAGAGCGTCCAGATGCAATCTTGCCAACGATGGGCGGACAGACAGCACTAAACTGTGCGCTAGAGCTAGATAAGCACGGTGTATTGACCAAGTATAACTGCGAGTTAATTGGCGCGACCAAAGACTCAATCGAGATGGCAGAAGACCGCAACTTGTTTGATAAAGCTATGAAGCGTATCGGCCTTGAGTGCCCTCGCGCTGAAACGGCTGAAACCATGGAAGAAGCCTTTGCTACTCAAGAAAAAATGGGCTATCCATGTATCATTCGTCCATCATTCACCATGGGTGGCTCAGGCGGCGGTATCGCCTATAACCGCGATGAGTTCATTGAAATCTGCGAGCGCGGTTTTGACTTGTCTCCAAACCATCAATTACTTATCGATGAATCATTGATTGGTTGGAAAGAATACGAGATGGAAGTGGTTCGTGACAAAAACGACAACTGCATCATCATTTGTGCCATCGAAAACTTTGATCCAATGGGCGTGCATACAGGCGACTCAATCACCGTCGCACCAGCACAGACCTTGACCGACAAAGAATACCAAATCATGCGTAATGCGTCATTAGCAGTACTGCGTGAGATCGGTGTTGAAACAGGCGGCTCAAACGTACAGTTCGGTATCAACCCTGACACTGGTCGCATGGTCGTCATCGAGATGAACCCACGCGTATCACGCTCGTCTGCCCTAGCCTCAAAAGCCACTGGTTTCCCGATTGCCAAAATCGCAGCGAAACTGGCAATTGGTTATACGCTAGATGAATTGCAAAATGACATCACTGGTGGCAAAACGCCGGCCAGCTTTGAGCCTGCGCTTGATTATGTCGTGACTAAAATACCTCGTTTTAACTTCGAAAAATTCCCACAAGCAGACAACATCCTATCGACTCAGATGAAATCGGTCGGTGAAGTGATGGCAATCGGTCGTAACTTCCAAGAGTCTATGCAAAAATCATTGCGCGGCATGGAAACAGGTGCGGATGGTTTCGATGAGCAAATTGACTTATCAAAAGTAAGCGCCGAAAAAGCACGTAGCGAAATCATCAACCGCCTAACCATTCCAACACCTGAGCGTATCTACTACGTTGCTGATGCCTTCCGCGTCGGTATGAGTGTCGATGAAGTGTTTAACTTTACTAAGATTGACCCATGGTTCTTGGTGCAGATAGAAGACATCGTCAAAACAGAAGCTACCGTAAAATCACTTGGTTTTGGCGGCTTGAACGAGAAAAATCTACGTAGCTTTAAACGTAAAGGTTTATCAGATTTGCGTTTGGCTAAATTGCTTGGTATCTCACAAAAGCAACTTCGCAAAAAGCGTTGGGATCTAAACGTCTATCCAGTCTATAAGCGTGTCGATACCTGTGCAGCAGAGTTTGCTACTAGCACGGCCTATATGTACTCGACGTACGATAGCGAATGTGAAGCAAACCCAACAGACAAAAAGAAAATTATGGTTATCGGTGGTGGTCCTAACCGTATCGGCCAAGGTATTGAGTTTGATTACTGCTGTGTACACGCAGCGCTCGCCATGCGTGAAGATGGTTACGAGACCATCATGGTTAACTGTAACCCTGAAACGGTTTCAACCGATTATGACACTTCTGACCGTCTATACTTTGAGCCAATCACGTTAGAAGACGTGCTAGAGATCGTTCGTATCGAAAATCCAGATGGCGTGATCGTCCAGTTCGGTGGTCAAACACCATTGAAACTTGCTCGTGCACTAGAGTCAGCAGGCGTTAAAATCATCGGTACTAGCCCAGATGCAATCGACCGTGCCGAAGACCGTGAGCGTTTCCAGCATATGATTCAGCAACTAAACCTAGTACAGCCGTCAAACGCACTAGCAACCAGCTTGGAAGATGGCTTGGTTAAAGCAAAAGACGTAGGCTATCCATTGGTTGTACGTCCATCTTATGTATTAGGTGGCCGCGCGATGGAAATCGTCTATAACGAAGACGAGCTAAGACACTATCTACGTACTGCGGTACAAGCATCGAATGAAGCCCCTGTTCTACTAGATCGCTTCTTAGATGATGCTATCGAAGTCGACGTAGACTGTGTATGCGATGGTACTGATGTCGTCATCGGCGGTATCATGCAACATATCGAACAGGCTGGCGTCCACTCAGGTGACTCAGCATGCTCACTACCACCATACTCGCTATCTAAAGAGCTATGTGACGTGATGCGCGCACAGACAGTTGCTATGGCAAAAGAGCTAGGCGTTATCGGTCTAATGAACGTACAGTTCGCAGTAAAAGGCGAAACTGTATATATCCTAGAAGTGAACCCACGTGCTGCACGTACAGTACCGTTTGTCTCTAAGTGTATCGGTACTTCTTTAGCACAGGTTGCTGCTCGCTGTATGGCTGGTACTTCGCTTAAAGATCAAGGCTTTACCACTGAGATTGTCCCAGCATTCTATGCGGTCAAAGAAGCGGTATTCCCATTTGCTAAGTTCCCAGGTGTTGACCCAATCTTGAGTCCTGAGATGAAATCAACGGGCGAAGTTATGGGCGTGGGCAAAACCTTTGGCGAAGCATTCTACAAGGCCATTATCGGTAGTAACGAGCGTCTGCCAGGTCTACCGACTGAAGGCGAGACAAAAACCGTCTTTATCTCAGTTCGTGACAGTGACAAAGCGCAAATCGCTCCGATTGCTCGTCAGCTTGCAGACTTTGGCTTTAAGATTGTCTCGACCACTGGTACGCAAAAAGTATTGAGCGACGCTGGTATCGAAAGTCAGCAAATCAACAAGGTCACTGAAGGTCGCCCGCATATCGTTGATGCCTTGAAAAACGGCAAAATCGACCTTATCATCAATACGACTGAAGGTAAGCAAGCTCAAGAGGATTCGTTCTCTATTCGCCGCAGTGCGCTACAGGGCAAAGTATTCTACGTCACCACGTTAGGTGCCGCTGATGCCGTCTGCAAATCTTACGCGATTGACTTACCATTTGATGTCTATAAGTTACAAGATTTGCATGAGCAAGCAAAGTCTATTGACGTGGCTGAATAATTTCAGTAGATTAAGCATAACCGTTAGGCTTGCCTAAAAGCTCACTCAAGTATCGTTGTTTGCTTTAAATATAGCCAACCATGCTTGAGGAACGATACCTTTACCGTGATAGACCTAAAAAGCATAGTGGCTAAATTGCGACTATGCTTTTTATTACGTAAGCTTAAGTGCGCCTATGCTTGAATTGAGATGATATACACTCATAAATGATAGCCAACTTATTCATTACATCGTCTTAATTATCACTCTTTTATATTTTATATCCATTGCAACAACACTGACACCATCTCATTATGAGGTGGTGTGGTGTTATTGGTTTAAGGAAAAAACATGCAACGTTACCCAATGACTCCGCAAGGACACGCGGCTCTAGAAGCCGAATTAAAACAGCTAAAAAGTGTCGACCGTCCACGCATCACAGCATCGATTGCTGAAGCACGCGAACACGGCGATTTGAAAGAAAATGCTGAATACCATGCTGCCCGCGAGCAACAAGGTTTTTGTGAAGCACGTATTCGTGATATCGAAGCCAAACTTGGTGGCGCTCAAGTCATCGATCCTTCGACACTGCCAAAAGAAGGCCGTATCGTGTTTGGCGTCAGCGTCGTGATCGAAAACATGGACACTGAAGAAGAAAAACAATACAAAATCGTTGGCGACGATGAAGCTGACTTTAAAGCTGGTAAAATCTCAGTCAACTCACCAATCGCTCGTGGTTTGATTGGTAAGTTCGAAGGCGACGAAGTGCGCATCGAAACGCCAAAGGGCGTCGTTGAATATGAAGTCATGAAAGTTATATATGACTAATAGCGACACTTAATAGCTACACTGCGTTCTAATCTATAAATTTGATGTTCTCAAAGATAGACAGTTTGAGAAATGACTTTTAGATAGTAGCTTCGATGACAATGATTGCGATTGACTACTTAGCCGTTCAATTTCATAGATGAAAGCTGTACTACACATAGATAGCATTTATACCGTTTCGGTTACACAATGCTGCTTTTATCCATGATTTGTTTTGGCGCATAATTATTTGAGTTTGAGCACACCACAGCTTTAGTATTCAGTCTATTCAATAAGAAATAGTTAAGATTGATTAGCTTTTATACAAGTTAGTATTGCGGCGCTTTTACTAAAAATAATGATGGTCTGATCGCATACATAGGCTAATATCAGCACTACTACCCTCGTTATTTGGCATATTTTTTGGTGTCATTTAGCGGGGGTTTTGTTTATCTAGGCATTATCTATTGTTGTATTACTTACTATTATTTTTGAGGAGATATTTATGATTATGAATGATGGTTTTCAAGCATCAACTGCTAAAACAACTATGGCAAAAAATACAGCTATGTCTGTATTGCTAGCAGGTATCGCATTGGCCACATCATCGGCCAATGCTGCCCCTGAGATTGCTATTAGCTCATCTGCGAGCGGTAGCACCACCGTGGTCGAGCAATACTCTGATGGCAAAACTGCTACGATTACGGCAACGCCAAACGGTATCACCATGCAAGATGGCATGCCGTACGCGGTAACTCAGGTGACCACTGTGCCACGCTATGTCGTGCGTCAGTCTCCTGTTGTCCAAGGTACGACGACCGTTACTAGCGTACCAGTGACTAACTCTATTACCAATAAGGTCACTAAAGTAGATGTGATTACCACGCCTGCCAGCAGCGTGACGCAAGTACTACCTGTCGCAACCAACGTCACCCCGCCAGTGATTATGCAGCAGCCAGTGACCAATCAAGTAACGACAACGACGACCACGTTAGATACGTTGCAACTGACTCCTACCTTTAGCACGCCTGGCGTGGTCAATGCCAACACCAAAGTCATGAAAATTCTAAAAAATGCTGATGGACGTGAAGTTGCCGTTCCTGCCAATCATATTGCTCCAGGCGATGTAATCGAGTATCACACCACTTATACAAACACCACAGCACAGCCGGTTAATGACATTAACGCCATGATCTCATTACCAAGTGGCGTCCAGTTAGTCTCGTTGAATAGTCCTCTGCCGACGCTTGCCACCACTGGCGGAGACAGCTATCAAACCATTCAGCAGGTTGGCAATACGGTGGTTGTCCAAGAAAACTACTCTGGTCTGAAATGGAACTTGGTGAACTTTGATGCCAATGCGGCCAAAACCGTGGTCATACGTGCCAAGGTTCAATAAACATCAAACTGTCGCGCATTATTATTTGACAGCTATCTGAATATGTAAAAGGTCTTGTGGACTAGCTATCTAGTCGACAAGACCTTTATTTGTGTCGGCAGCTTGGTTTTGAGTGTGGTAAAGCACTGCTTTAAGCTTAGGATATAAATGCTTGATGCAGTGGCAGAAATAGCTGAGCTTTTAGAGAAGATCATTTTTCTTTATACAGAATAGGCCGATTAATTAGATTATTAAGTTTTGTCATAAAAAAGATAAAACCAAAACCAAAGATTGACGTAGTGAGCACTCTTATCATGTTTTGATCGAACATTAGGTTTTTGGTATCTTCGTAAGTTATTTGCAGATCTTCCTCTGATTCTCTAATGTCTAAGCTGACTAATTGCGGTAAATTATTCGATACGCCTAAAAAATTGGGCTGATAGTACCAACCAACTCTTGCGTACTTGCCAAGCCTAGGTTCAAGGTATGTAGGACCCATACATGACCCAGTATTAATAAAGCCAAATACATTATAGCTACAGCCGTAAAGCGTTATTTGTTTAGGATTTTCGATAGATTGCAAGGCTATACTAAATCCCGTATCAGTGATAATGCCTTCACTGTATTGTAGCTCCAACTCCTGCGGAAAACCTCTACCCTGCCATTCCAAAAAATTGAGTGCAATGAAAAAAGATATAAACGAGACATTTAGAAACGTATCGAACTTTTGAGACGCTGATTTTTCTTTAAATTTTTTGAGCATAAAATCCCTCTAAAAGAGCCTTTCTTGGAATGTTTGAAAAAATCTATATTTACCCTTAAAAAGTGAATATATTAAGCCACAGAGTTTAGCCTTTAAATAAACCTCAAACTACTGTTTACTATATCAGACACGAATCATACGACACTATTTGTCGTGTTGTTTTTATAATTATCCTATTAATACAATGACTTAGCGATAATTTTGGTAAAATAGTCTTTCATCAATTAATTGGTAATAACCGACTTATGGCAAACATCAATTATGAAAGATTACAGGGCAAACTCAATATCTTGGCCGATGCTGCCAAATATGATGTCTCTTGCTCATCCTCCGCTGGTACTCGTAAAAACCAAGGCGGCGGACTAGGCGATGCCTCAGCAACGGGTATCTGTCACAGCTATACCGAAGATGGTCGCTGCGTCAGTTTGCTAAAAATTCTTTTGACCAATCATTGCATCTATGATTGCGCTTATTGCACCTCGCGCAAGAGTAATGACACGCCACGCGCCGCGTTCAGTGTGGAAGAAGTCGTCGATTTGACCATGCAGTTTTATCGCCGTAATTATATCGAAGGTCTCTTTCTCAGCTCTGGTATCTTCAAAAGTGGTGACTATACGATGGAGCGACTGGTCGAAGTTGCCAAAATCCTGCGTACTCGCGAGCGCTTTAATGGGTACATCCATCTAAAGACGATCCCCGGCGCGTCAAAGGAACTATTGCTCGAAGCAGGACTCTACGCCGATCGCTTGAGTGTGAATATTGAAATTCCAACCAAATCAGGACTGGCTTTACTTGCACCAGAAAAATCACACGAGCAATTAAAAGCGCCGATGGAGACGGTAAAAGAAGAAATTATCACCATTCGTGAAAGCCGAAAGACTCATAAAAAAGCGCCTAAGTTCACGCCAGCAGGTCAGACCAGTCAAATGATCGTTGGTGCAAGTAACGAGACTGACTTGCAGGTAATTCAGCTGTCGAGTCACTTTTACAAAACGTATGATCTCAAGCGGGTCTATTACTCAGGTTATGTACCTATGCTCTCTGACAATCGTTTGCCTGCGATTGGAACGCCTGTGCCGATGGTACGAGAGAATCGTCTGTATCAGGCAGATTGGTTAATGCGCTTTTATGGTTTTGGCGCGCATGAGATTGTGGAGCCGGAGTCGCCGTTTTTAGATTTAGACTGCGATCCAAAACTTGCTTGGGCAATACGCCATCGCGAGCATTTCCCAGTCAATATTCAGACAGCGACTTATGAGATGATTGTACGTATCCCAGGTATCGGTACAAAAACTGCTAAAAAAATCGTCAAAGCACGTAAGTTCAATCAACTGACGCTCTACCATCTAAAAAAGATGGGGGCTGCGGTCAACCGTGCTAAATACTTCATCGCAACCACTGGCAAAAATGAGCACCTTGCCCATTTGACACGCGATAACTTCCGTCAGTATGTACTGGCTCAAACGCAGACCAAGTTTAACGATCAACGTACTGGGCAGTTGGCTTTATTTTAAAATGGCTCTAGATAGCATGTGTTAAAAAACCTGCTATCTCGCTATTGTATTTATAATAGTTATTTACGATAAACACTTAGGACAAACCATGTCAGCACTTGTGCAAAATGACTCTTACGCTGTCGGTCAATTGACGCCTAGCATTGTACTGTATGAGCCTAGCTTTGAAGGTTGGCTGAGTGCTGTGTTTTATGTCTATGCCAATCGTCTACAAAACGATATGTCACTAAAGCTCACCGCTCAAGATTGCTATGTACCATCACTCATCGCTCAGGCGACTAGCGTGGCAACTGATGAGGATAAAGCCGAGCGTGTGTTGGTCAAATTAAATACCTTATTGGGTCGCTCAGGCATGCGAAATATCTTGTGGGGATTTTTATCAGAGAAGGACGATATCGGTACGACATTGTTCCGCGTGGTCAAATACGCCATCGACTATCCCAATCGTCAAATCATGCAGGATTTGGGTAATTTGGACGTGCTTGAGCTGGTGCAGACGGTCAAATCGGTTGGCCGTGAAAAACATCGTATGGAAGCATTTGTACGTTTTGAGCATACAACTGATGATATTTATTTTGCACGTGTAGATCCTGATTTTAATGTACTGCCACTCATCGGAGAGCACTTTCGGCAGCGTTATCAGGATCAACATTGGGCAATCTATGATCTGACTCGGGGCTACGGTATCTATTATGATAAAAGTAATAGCACGCCATCACGTCCAGCAAAGCTGCAAACCATTACTGATCTCGATGATGCGGTACTACGCAATCCTGCCAGCATCCATAGTCCTGATGAGCAACGCTATCAAAAGTTCTGGCAAGGTTACTTTACCAACGTCAATATCAAAGAGCGCAAAAATCCTAAGCTGCATAAGCAATATCTCCCGCAGCGCTACTGGAAATACTTGAGTGAAAAACAAGTACTGCCCAATGCTGAGCATTTACAAAAACGACGCTAATGGCTTTTGGTGTTTATTAATCCATGTCTTACGCTTATATAGTCTAAAAAATACCTATCTGACCTCATCTTTTTATCTTGATGGTTGAGTTTTAATCGCTTTTAACTGACAATAGCAAATTGATATTACTAACTGGTGACCAACGCTATTATGAAAGTTATGCGCTTACTGTCGTCTCTAAAGCATGATGAATCCGAGCGCGGCATTTTTCATCTTGGGCGAGCATTGGTCAAAAATGAGCATACCTCTATCATTGTCTCTAGTGCCGATGAAGACAACGACTTGGTTAGACGTCTCAAACGTGATGGCAATATTTACCATCAGCTACATGTGAATAAAAAGTCTTGGCTATCGCTATTGCAAGTCTCTGCCCTACGGCATTTGATAGAAAAGTACGAGCCCGATGTCATTCATGTGCATTCGCGTACCCCTGCATGGATATTGCATTTGGCATTGCGCCGTGCTCGCGTTAGACGTTTTCCCAAACTGGTCTCGACCATGTATGGGTTTTATCCTATTAATAAGTACTCTCAAGCCCTACTCAATGTTGATACGATAATCACCGTATCTGATAGCGTCACGCAATACTTAAAAAAAGGACTGCGCATCGAAGACGTAGATCCCAAAGTCATCACGCGTATCTATCGCGGTGTCGATACTCGGCGCTACCCTTATCGTCATAATCCTTCGGTCTATTGGTTACGTCATACCTTTGCTGAATACCCTGAGCTTGAGCACAAAAAATGGCTCGTATTCCCAACCGTAATCGGTAACGAGTACGGGCAAGAGTGGCTGATAGATATCTTGGGTAACCTGCAAGAGCAGTTCCCCAATATTCACGTCATTATTATGGATGAAGACTATAAAGACGGCGATGTCGCTCATGAAGATTTTCGTCAACGTACCAATAGCTTGGGACTGGCGGAGCGCATTACCTATGTGGGTAGCAAGCGTAATGATATGCGAGAATGGCTATCGGCGGCCAATATTGTCATGGCACTTGCCAATGAGCCCGAGTCAATCGGTATCAATGCCCTACAAGCCATACATCTAGGTACGCCAGTCATTGGATGGGATCAAGCTGCCTTTAGCGAGATTTTACAACCGCTCTACCCGCAAGGATTGGTAAAAAAGTACAATGCCAATGCGCTTTGTAAAGCGGTTAGAAATCAGCTAGAGAGTGTGACGCGCCCTGAAATGACCAACAAATTCACCATGCGTGAAATGATTGAAAAGACGCTTGAAGTATATCAAAGCTTACATGATGCGGCGCTTGCCGAAGAACAAGCAGAAGCAGATGCTATCGCAGTTCGACGGATCAAACGCAGTCTGAAAAAAGCGTCTAAACCTGCCCTTAACGTCGCTGTGAAAAATATTGAGCCTGTTGCTAAAAATCCAAAAATAAAGCTAACCAAAGAAAAATCGAAGACAACGGATAATGTAGATACGACAGAAACAACTGAAGACAATCAACCACTGTAAACACTCATCAATCTCATGATGCCAAACCTCGCCTAACGGGTGATGTTTGTATCGCCTCCTATGCCAACTTTTTGATTTGTAATGACGCGGTCATCGTACCGCAATATGATGATATAAATGATGCACTCGCCATCGAGCAGCTTGAAAAAATCTTTCCGCAGCATCAAGTAGTGGGAGTACGCACAAAAGAGATTGTCTATGGCGGCGGTAATATTCATTGTATTACCCAGCAACAACCTGTAACCAAAGCGTCACTCTAAAACACGCCGCTTGGCATAGAATGAACCATAATAAATCGCACTTATTAGCAACTGAAAGTATAAGCATAAACCCAAAAATGGATTTTAAACCCAAAAACACGCTAAAAATAAGGAAAAAATATGAGCGATTATCAAATCAACAATCCAGCCACTGGCGAACTAGAAGCCACTTACCCTACCGCCACTGAACAAGACATCCAGCAAGTCATCGAGCAGGCTGACAACGCCTATCAAGACTGGCGTCAAGTCTCATTGAGTGAGCGCAGTGCACTACTGCATAAAATTGCCGATAGCTATCTGGAACGTCAAGACGAGCTGGCTCGTATCGTGGCGGGTGAGATGGGTAAACCCGTTGCACAAGCCAAGGGTGAAATCGGTCTGGTCGCTGAGATCTATCGTTACTATGCAGACAATGCTGAGCAGCTACTCGCGCCGAATACCATTGACGTTGACTCAGGATCAGCTTCGGTAGAAAAACGTCCTGTTGGCGTTCTACTCGGTATCATGCCGTGGAATTATCCGCATTATCAAGTGGCCCGTTTTGTCGCGCCAAACTTTATGGCAGGTAATACTATTATCTTAAAGCACGCGCCTCAATGCCCTAAGACTGCAGAAGTTATCGCTGATATGTTCAAAGAGGTCGGCGTACCTAAAGGTGTTTATAACAATATCTTTGCCACTAACGAGCAGGCAGCGACTATTATTCATGACAAGCGTGTACAAGGTATCTCACTCACTGGCTCTGAGCGCGCTGGACAAGCCGTCGCAAAAGAAGCAGGCGGCGCACTCAAAAAAGTCGTGTTGGAGCTTGGCGGCTCCGATGCCTTTATCGTTGCAGCCGATGCCGATATTGAGCAAGCGATACAAGGCGCTATCTCTGGTCGTTTTGGTAATACTGGACAAGCCTGTAATGCTGCTAAGCGTCTAATCGTTATCGAATCAGTCTATGATAAATTCGTTGAAGGCTTTACCAATGCGGTCAGTAACATGACTTTGGCCGACCCGCTTAAGGAAGATACGTTTATTGGCCCAATGTCATCAAAAGCCGCTGCGGTCAACTTGCAAGCGCAGCTAGACAGTGCTATCCAAGCAGGTGCGACAGTATTGGTAGAAGGCGGCATGGAAAAAGATAAGCCTGGTGCATGGTTCAAACCTGCGGTACTAACAGATGTCACTGAATCAATGGATGTCTACCGTGAAGAGTTGTTTGGTCCTGTCGCTGTCGTCTACAAGGCTCGTGATGTCGATCACGCTATCAAGATTGCTAATGATGTGCCTTTTGGTCTTGGTGCTTCTATCCAAACGCAAGATGCTGCCCTAGCTGCTGAAATTGCTGATAAATTAGAAGTGGGCATGGTCACTATCAACGCGCCGTCTGGTACCGAAGCCAATACCCCATTTGGCGGCGTCAAACGTTCAGGCTTTGGCCGTGAGCTTGGCACCCTTGGCATCACTGAGTTCTTAAACTATAAGTTGATTCGTGATAAGTCTTAATCAATAGCGTGGTTTCTAGAATAGCAAAAGGCCTAACATTGAATGTTAGGCCTTTTTTTGAAGGATGATTTGGCTAAAAGTTCTGCTCGACAAGCTTAACGTTTGGGAGGATTGTCTTTTAACCACAACTGATTGACGATTTTTAATTCACGCAGCTCTTCTGCCATGATTGCCTCACTAATACCCGGATATTTCACTCTCGCATAGCCATATAACACGATGCCCAAGACAGTCCAGCCAAAGAAAATCCACCACTCGATTGGTGTCAGTGCCGATGGCATACCTGGCATATACAGCATCAACATACCAATGCTGAGCGCAATCGTGACCATACCGACCAGTTTACCTGCGGGTATTTTGAATGGACGTACCATATCAGGCTCACGATAGCGTAATACTAAGAATGATATCGCCACACAGGTATAAGCAATGACGATGCCAAAACCACCTGCATCTACGATCCAAACCAGCATTTTACGACCAAATAATGGTGCTAACGTCGCCAAACCACCAATCAATAAGATAGCATTTGATGGCGTATTGTATTTTGGATGCAATTTGCCCAAAAACGCTGGCAACATATGTGCTTTTGACATCGCGTACAACAGGCGACTACCACCGATAAGAAATGCATTCCAGCTTGATAAAATACCCAGCACACCACCGATAACCAGTAAGATACCTGCCCACTTACCTTGCCACGCATTGGTCATCGCATCAGCAGTAGCGAGGGTTGAGTTCTCTGCTTGGACAAGTGGCAAAGTCGTGCCGACGCTCCAAGCGATACCCACATACCACAGCACGGCAACCACAATAGAGACAATCAAAAACTTGCCAATATTGGGCCGAGTTAAATCAATCTCTTCTGCCGCTTGTGGAATGACATCAAAACCGACAAACATAAAAGGCACCATGACAATCACTGCCATGATACCGCCAACCCCACCAATGAATGCTGGCGCTTGTATCGAGTTTGAGGTTTCGGGATTGAACAAGACCGCACCGATGAACAATAACGTACCAACGAATAAAATGCCCAATACGGCCGTTTTTTGGAACCAAGCACTGACTTCCATGCCGCGTATATTCAGCCAAGTGACGATGACAGATCCCAGCATTCCGACGCCCACCCAAGTGGCATACACATCCCACCCAGCAATGGTCCAAAGATACCCTTGGTTATAATTAGGAATGAAATATTCTACGACTGTCGGTAAGGCAACCGCCTCGAACGCGACGACTGAGAAGTAACCGAATAAAATACTCCACGAGCAAATAAAGGAGACATTGACCCCTAGCGCTCGATGCGTATAGGTATGCTCGCCACCAGTAATCGGCATAGAGGCAGCAAGCTCAGCATAAGTCACGCCGATCAGTATCACTGCTAGCCCGCCTATCAAGAACGCCAACATCGCGCCCCACGTACCCGCAGATAAAATCCAACCACCTGCCAACACTACCCAGCCCCAACCAACCATTGCACCAAATGCTAATGCAATAATATCCAGCGTTCCTAACGATTTCTTTAGTTCAGACATAACTTACTCCTTGTCTGTGTGTCATCCGTGTCAACCTGTTACAGTTACACTATTTTTGTTTCATGGAATCATACCCATCATGTTTGTTGTGTCTGTCGCGTCGCCGAAAAACTTGTATTTGCCGTCGGTATAGTATTCAAACAGCAAAAACAAAAACGGCGTCTTGACTTGCAAGGCGCCGTTGAAAAACTCACTCAAAGCGAGTGTCATAAGGGCAACCTTGCCGTTATCTTTCATACAATCTTTTAACCAATATCGGTACTTGAACTAGCTGTGCTTGGTTAAAAGCGATCCATCGCTAAAGTAAATGACACTCAGTATTGCTTATGCCGTTAGAATACCTTTGATGATATCAAGGCCTTCTTGTAGCACTTCATCCTCAACCGTCAATGGCACCATTACACGAATGGCATTGCCATACATACCACAAGACGCTAGTAGCAAACCTTGCTCAAATGATTTTGCTTTTAGATTGGCAGCAGCGGCGGCATCAGGTTTGCCTTCGCTATCAATCAATTCAAACGCTAGCATAGCGCCTTTATAACGGATATGACCGATACTGCTTAGGTTCAAGCCTTTTAAGAACGCGGCGATGGTATCACCAATCACCACACTACGCTCAAGTAAGTTCTCTTCTTCAATAACTTCCATAACAGCAAGCGCCGCCACACAAGCCAATGGGTTACCAGAGTAAGTACCGCCCAAGCCACCGACTTGCGGCGCATCCATAATGTCAGCACGCCCAATGACCGCAGAGATAGGATAACCACCAGCCAAACTCTTCGCGGCAGTCATTAGATCAGGCTCAACCCCTAGCTGTTCACCTGCAAACAACGTACCGGTTCTGGCGAAACCACACTGTACTTCATCAAAAATAAGCACGATGCCATGCTCATCACAAATCTCGCGCAACGCTTTAGCAAATGAAGGCGTTACCTGATGGAAACCACCCTCGCCTTGGACTGGCTCAATGATCATTGCAGCCACTTCACTAGGATCGATATCTGCTTGGAAAATCATGTCAAGGCTATGTAGCGCTTGCGCTTCTGTTACGTTCAACTCTTCTGCAGGGAACAACGCATGGAACACAGGTCCTGGCATCGGGCCAAAGTTCTTTTTGTATGGCAATACTTTGCCTGTCAGGCTCATACACATCATGGTACGACCATGCCAACCACCAACAAAAGAGATCACGCCTGGACGACGGGTTTTAGCACGAGCAATCTTGATGCAGTTTTCAACGGCTTCTGCGCCAGTGGTCAAAAAGAACGCTTTAGTATCGCCGCTGATAGGCGCTTTTTCGCATAGCTTTTCAGCCAAATCCACATAGCATTCGTAGTTAATCATTTGCGCCGCAGTATGCGTAAATTTGTCTAGCTGCTCATGGACACGTTGGGTGATTTTTGGATGGCTATGACCGGTGTTCAATACTGAGATACCACCGACAAAGTCGATATAGCGCTTGCCTTCGATGTCCCAGATTTCTGAGTTCTTTGCTTTTTCTGCAAAGATAGGAAAGGCAACCCCAAGTCCTGTTGGTAAGACAGCTTTGCGGCGCTCAAGTAATGATTGATTGGTAGTCGTCATGGGAATGTCCTTTTCTTTGTTCGTAACATAAGTGCCATCTAGTGAATGGCGGTTTATTTGATGTTTGTCTTTGTACTTAGTAGATATCAAATGGTGCTTGGTTGACCCAAAACACCATAGATATCTAAAAACTTGCGCTAGTTAATGCTTTGCTAATTGTTACTTTGCTAACCATTAGGCCAACTCATTAGGTTATAACTATTAGGTAATGTCAGAGCACCAGTATTTGGTCGTGATATAGTCTTCGATACCATATTTTGAGCCTTCACGGCCAAAGCCAGATTGCTTCACACCACCAAATGGGGCAACTTCTGTAGAAATCAAACCAGTGTTGTGACCGATGATGCCGTACTCAAGACCTTCGGTAACGCGCCATGAGCGGGCATAGTCGCTACTATAGAAGTAAGCGGCCAAGCCATAGATAGTATCGTTAGCAGCACGGATAACTTCTGCTTCGTCTTTAAAGGTAAAGATGGTTGCAATTGGTCCAAAGATTTCTTCAGAAGCGATGTCCATATCACTACTAATATCTGTGATAACCGTTGGGTTATAAGTCAGTTCTGAAGCGTCATTGACACTACCACCAGTGACCAGTTTTGCGCCTTTATCTAGCGCGTCTTTTAGCAAGGCTTGAACTTTATCTAACGCTTTTTTGTTGATAAGAGGACCGATATCTACGCCTTCTTCTAAGCCGTTACCTACTTTTAATTCAGCGACTTTTTTGACAAAGACATCTAAGAATTTATCTTTAATGCTGTCTTGAACGTATACGCGGTTGGCACAGACACAGGTCTGACCAGCATTACGATATTTAGAAGCGATTAAACCAGCAGCGGCTTTCTCTAGATCGGCATCATCAAAGACGATAAACGGCGCATTGCCACCCAACTCTAACGATAGCTTCTTAATAGTTGGCGCGCATTGTGCCATCAGCGTACGGCCTACTTCTGTAGAGCCTGTAAATGATAGTTTATGGATGCGTGCATCACCCGTTAGGATGTCGCCGATGACAGAAGACTTACCGGTTACGACCTGAATGACGCCAGCTGGAATACCCGCTTGCTCTGCCAATACACCTAGTGCCAATGCAGAGTAAGGTGTCTCGGTAGCAGGTTTGACGATAATCGTACAGCCTGCTGCTAGTGCAGGAGCAACTTTGCGCGTGATCATCGCAGCTGGGAAATTCCAAGGCGTGATAGCGGCGCAAACACCAACTGGCTGCTTAAGAACGACATGACGTAGCTGTGTGCTGTTGGCAGGAATCACATCACCATAGACGCGTTTGCCTTCTTCGGCGAACCAACGGATAAAGCTGTTGGCATAACCTACCTCACCACGTGACTCAGTCAGCGGCTTGCCTTGCTCAGCGGTCATGATAATAGCCAAATCTTCTTTATTGGCATCGATTAGATCAGCCCATTTTTGCAATAACTCTGCACGTTCTTTGGCTGTTTTTGCTGCCCAATCTGCTTGGACGTCATGAGCATAAGCAACGGCTTCGTTGACATCTTCTGTGGTCAGGCTGGGTACAGTACCAATGAGCTCGCCATCAAAAGGGTTGTTGACATCAAGTACAGCTTCATCACTAGCAGCATGCCAGCCGTCTTTGATAAAGCAAGATTGTTTGAGTAGGTCTGGATTTGATAACTGTAGCGTATTTGACATGTTGACGCTCCTTGTCATATAGGTATGTTTATAAGAGTGGATATAATAGTAATCATGAGATAATGATTGATAATTGTTTTTTTGTTCAATATACTGAACACGTATTCTATATACGAGACATCATTATAAGAACGATATGTCGCGATTTGCAACCCTTAATCTCATTATTTTAAAAATTATCTTGTACTTCTTTCTTTTATTTCATTTTATAGGTTATTTATGAGCTCGACTGCCGTGCCTGCGCTAGACAAAACGTTTCAGATTTTGGACTTGATTACTGATAGCTCACAGCCTCTGACAGCGGCTCATATCGCAAAAGAACTTGGGCTTCCGCGTAGCTCCACTCACAATATTTTGCAAAGTCTATTGACCAAGCATGTCATTTACAAAGACCCTGAAAGCCGTTTTTATTTGGGTTCATATTTGATGTATTGGGCAGGCAAGTATGAGCAGCAGCAAGGCGTAGTGCAGTTGTTTAAAGATTTGATTATGCAATATCCGGTACTTCTTCAGCACACGGTTACCTTGTCCAAGCTTGATTTGGGCGAAGTGGTATTTTTGGCTTGTCATGAGTCGCCTGCACCGCTTGGCTTTACTTTTCGAGCAGGCGTTCGCGTACCTGCCGTATTTTCGGCGACAGGCAAAGCCATGCTATCGACGTTGTCGATGGACAGTATCAAATCATTGTATAAAGACACGTTTCCGACGCCGATGACCCAACATGGGGTCAAGAATTTTACCGATTTATCCGCTGAGCTTGCAGCGATACAAGAAAGCCGAGTGTCTCTCGATGATGGACAGTTGCGCGATGGGATGTACTGCTTGGGCACTTATATTCGTAACGCATCAGGCAATGCAGTTGCTGGTATGGCAGTAAGTTTTTTACAAGGAGAGTATGAGTCTAAACGGGCTGAGGTCAGTGCAGTATTGATTGAATTGGCGGAGCAAATTGAGCAGCATTTAGGCTTTAATCCTAACGCTGAAAGGTAGCGTTAGGATTAAATATCGGTGCAGGTCTAAAAAATATAATCCAAAAACTCTGTTAAACAATTCCATCGGCTTTTAGCTTTGCGATCATCTCGCTGTCATAGCCCAGTTTAGCAAGTGTGCTATCAGTATGCTCGCTCAACTGCGGTGGCGGCGTGCGATAGCTGACTGGTGATGCGGATAACTTGATAGGGTTACCAAGTGCGCGTACTGGACTGCCTTGCTCGGTGAAATTAACAATCATATTCCTTGCTTGCGCTTGCGGCATGGCCAGGGCTTCAGCTACGTTATGAATCGCGCCGCATGGAATACCTGCTTGATCTAAAACCTCTAGCCAATAAGTACGTGGCTGCTTGGCAAATTGCTTAGTCAGGTCACTACACAGCAGTTCGCGGTTGGCAACGCGTTGTGGATTGGTCGCAAAGCGCTCATCGGTATGCCAATCGACTGCGAGCACGGTGCAAAGTTTGGCAAACTGACTGTCATTACCGCAAGCTAAAATAAAGTGCTGCTCGCCCTCGCCAGCAAACACTTGATACGGCACAATATTAGGATGCTGATTGCCCAGTCTTGGTGGAATCTTGTCTGAAGCCAAATGATTCATACCGACATTGGCCAGCATGGCGAGCGCGCTATCGAGCAATGCCACATCGACATGTTGACCAACACCCGTATTTTGACGCGCCAATAGTGCCGCCTGAATACCAATCGTCAACTGTAAACCTGCAAACAAATCGACCACTGCCACGCCAACTTTGTGCGGCTCGCCATCGCTTGGACCCGTGATACTCATCAGCCCTGACAATCCTTGGATAATATAGTCATAGCCGGGGCGTTCGGCATCGGGACCTGTCTGCCCAAAGCCTGTCAATGACGCATAAATCAGCCGCGGATTGTCTTGTTTTAAGCTGTCATAATCCAAGCCGTATTTTTTTAGACCACCGACTTTGAAGTTCTCAACCAAAATATCACTCTCAGCGATTAGCTGTTTAATGATGGTTTGCCCTGTCGGCGTAGTGATATCTACCGTGAGCGACTTTTTATTGCGGTTAATCGTAGCGTAATAAGCGGAGGTATCGTCACTGAATACTGGCGGTGCCCAATGACGTGTCTCATCACCGATATGTGGACGCTCAACCTTGATGACTTCGGCACCAAGATCAGCAAGCACTTGGGTACAAGAAGGCCCTGCCAACACTCTCGATAAATCAAGCACTTTAATACCATGCAATGCGCCCTTTGGCATATTAGCCATATCAATCATATCTGTCATGAGCTTCCCTTACTCTGTCGCGTATTTTGCGACTTTTAATCATAAAATTGTTATTCATGATTTAGCTATTTAACCGTTGAATCATGAATAACAACTGAAAAACGTACGCTACTGTTAATGCTCTTTTGATAAAAAGCCAAGCAGTAACGTACGTCATAAAATACAGTTGTACCAAAAATTATTAGCTAAAAATTCTTAAAAGAACGCTTGAATGCCTGTCTGTGCACGGCCTAGGATAAGCGCATGAATATCATGTGTACCCTCGTAAGTATTGACGGCTTCCAAGTTCATCACGTGACGGATAATATGGAACTCATCAGAGATACCGTTACCGCCATGCATGTCACGAGCGATGCGAGCGATATCAAGCGCCTTGCCGCAGTTATTACGCTTAATAAGTGAAATCATTTCAGGCGCTGCGTTGTCTTCATCCATCAAACGACCGACACGTAGCGCTGCTTGTAGACCTAAGGTGATTTCTGTCTGCATATTAGCCAGCTTTAGCTGTACCAGCTGCGTTGCGGCTAGCGGACGACCAAACTGCTTACGATCGAGCGTGTACTGACGAGCGGCTTTCCAACAGAATTCTGCCGCACCCATCGAACCCCAAGCGATACCATAGCGGGCTTTGTTCAAGCAGCCAAATGGCCCTTTTAGACCACGGATATCTGGGAAAGCATTGGCTTCAGGGACGAATACTTTGTCCATGACAATCTCACCCGTGACTGACGCACGTAATGAGAACTTGCCTTCGATTTTCGGCGCAGATAATCCTTTCATACCTTTGTCTAAAACAAAACCGCGAATCTCGCCAGCATCGTCTTTTGCCCACACGACGAATACGTCAGCGATAGGACTGTTGGTGATCCACATTTTATTGCCAGTCAGCTCATAACCGCCATCCACAGCGCGCGCACGAGTAGACATCGATGAAGGATCAGATCCTGAATCTGGCTCAGTCAGACCGAAGCAGCCTACATACTCACCTGTGGCAAGCTTAGGCAAATAACGCTCTCTTTGCTCTTCTGTGCCATACGCCCAAATAGGATGCATCACTAGGCTTGATTGTACACTCATCGCTGAACGGTAGCCCGAATCAACGGCTTCTACTTCCTTGGCAATCAGACCATAAGCAACACTCGATAAGCCAGCACAGCCATAACCTTCAATCGTGACACCAAGCAGACCCATTTCACCCATTTGACGCATGATATTACGGTCAAAATTCTCATTGCGATTGGCCTCAATAATGCCAGGCATCAGCTCTTTTTGAAAAAACTGACGCGCGCTGTCGGTGACCATGCGCTCTTCTTCAGTGAGCTGGTCACGTAGTAAAAAAGGATCTTCCCAATCAAAGCGTGGGCTAGTAGATGTTGCCATGTGGATCTCCTTGGTATCAGTCATCCTGACTGACGAATAGTGATTGATACATCATTTGGTCTAACAAGTCATTGACTTCATTATTCCGCTGTGCGAAACTTAGTTTCATAATTTAAAACCATTTAACCAAACTTTCGCTGCGCTGTAAACCTTTATCAAAAAAAGATGAGTATAAAATGACAAAACCCTTATCAACAGTTACTCCACTACTCGAACGCATGCATGCAACAATGAGTCAAAATAAGGAAGAGAATGACCGCCAGTTTGTGACGGCATTGGGACGGGGACTGATCATACTGGCGGCTTTTGAGCACCATGAGCGGCTCACCCATCAGCAGCTATGTCAAATGACCGAACTACCAAAAGCAACCATTACTCGCCTTATTCATACTTTGACCATGCTCGGTTTTTTACGTGTCACTGAGCACGGACAGTATCAATTGGGCAGTAGTGCTGTACGGCTCAGTGCGACCGCGTGGAGTCGTCATGATATGGTGGCAGCAGCTGAACCACTATTACGGCAGTTCGCTAGTGAAAACGAAGTATCGGTGAATTTGGCAACCGAAGTCGAAGGAGAAATGCGCTATCACGCCTGTTGCCGTAGTCCTGCTCGTCTATCGGTCAATTTACAGGTTGGCTCCGCCGTACCTGTCGCACGCACTGCCATTGGACGTGCTTTTTATGCGGTAAGTACGCAAGCGAGACAGGCGGTCATCATTAGCAACCTACAAGAGAATTTGTCTGATGAAGATTATAACCATGCGCAAACTGCCCTAGACAGCGCGGCAGAGCATTATGAAAAGTATGGCTATACCGTGTCTGATGGGGAATTCTCTACTGACATATTAGCAGTCGCGGTTGGCGTATATGATGTCGCAACAGGACAATACGCGTATTCGCTGAATGCCAGTGTACCAAGCGCTAATTGGGAAGCGGATGAGTATGCTGCGATGATAGTGCCAAAATTGCAGGCGTTGGCAGAGCGGATTGGTGGCGGGGTTTAAAACAGTAATATGGTGAAGATATAAGCCTTTTAGCCAGTCATGACACTTTTCTATTGATATAAACTAAAGAGCTGGTTAATTGGCTGGCTCTTTAGCGTCTAATACCCACACGGCATCGTGTCCAACAAAATACGTATGATGGTCCGCCACTTCTATGTTATAGACATAGTCTTCATAAGGATTGGGGCAGACATCGTTATAGCGTCGCATCTGCTCATGGATACTTTCTTCTGTTAATCCCATTGAATCGCCATACTTTTTGATACTGGCTAAAGCTTTTTTGAATAAACCTTCATCACCAATTCTATTTTCTTTGATTATTTTTCCCTCAAATATTAGAGGTGAGTGCATCTCTCTTACAAACCTTTCTGCACTATGTGTCTTAGGCGCTATGTCTTGACGTAATCTTACATTCAATGTTTTATAAAGATCAGGGTCTATAATAAAGGGTGCCTTTTCATTGATGAGCAACTTGGCATCAGAAGTTTGCAGATTGACAGTTTTGATTTCTTCTTTGAACGCTTCTTCTGTATTGGCTAAACTGACAAACTGGTAGCCATCATCCGTAAATTTCACAAACTGAACCAGACCATCTGTCTCCCATAAGTCATGTTCCTCAATACTTTGAGTATACGCTGTACCTTCAGGGAAGTTAGGTAAGGTGCGTACAGGGATAAACGAGTAATCATCAAGTGCAATCGTATCACCATGAGCAGACGTTAGATATCCAGCTGGTAAACGCTCCGCCGATAACCACTCACCCTCTAAATCTTCAGGCTGCCGAGTTACCCAAAATGGGTGGTTGCTGGTACATAAGATATAGTTTCTACCCTTCTCACCTTGCTTGGCTACCGTTTCGTTAAAGTATTCAACTTTAAAGATTCTTTCCTTTTTCGGGGATGTAAACGTACTTATGACAGGCTTATACTCTATGTCACCGCTACCATCTTCAGGCTTGGAGAGTACAGGCTTTGATAAAATTAAGTCGCCGACTTTAATGTCCTGAATCGGCACTAGTCCTTTATCCGTATGCACGAGCGTTCCTGCCACGAATCCTGTGTTATTCATGTCTTATCCTTTTTGATCTTGTCGTTTTAACCCATCAAACCTCAGCCCAAACTTTAGCAGATACTTACGCAGTCGGTCGCTGTCGTTATTGCTTTTTAGCTGAGTTCTGGAGTTGGCATACAGATAGCGCCCTGCTGGCGCTTGGTTTCTATGATTAATACAAATCTCAATCACATATGCCAATTGCACCGCATCAAATGGATCAATAGTTGTCAGCATGTCTTCATCGAAATATCTTCTTAAAATATTATGGCTACCCTGCTCGATGGTTTTCGCTATCTAAAGTAGCATATGAGCTATTTTTAATCACTTTATTGCATATACTGTCATTACTTGTTTGTGCAACCGAACTAACGCAGCTCCTAACGAAAGTGATTCTGACCAAACTGTTACCCATTGATACCGACGTAATGACGTCATGCGTGTATGATGTACGCGACCAATGTAAGCATCTTATCTATATCAATCATTACTATTGAGCCTCGCTATGCCTGAATCTCGTACCAATCTAAACCCTGAACCCAAAACCAGTTCGCCGTACTTTATCGGATTATTACTTCGCTATAGCACGTTTGGCGCGGCGATTTTAATTCTGTTAGCGGGTTTATTATTGGTAAGTTGGTGGCTGATTGTAATCGGTGGTTTGGCTGTGGCGCTTGGTATTTATGATTTGATTCAGTCTAAGCACGCGATATTGAGCAACTACCCTGTCGCTGGACATATTCGCTATGTGTTGGAAGATTTCCGTCCTGAGATTCGCCAGTACTTGCTTGAGGACGATAAAGAACAAGTACCGTTCTCACGTCAGCAGCGTGCGCTAGTCTATCAACGTGCTAAGAACGTTAGTGACACTAATGCCTTTGGTACGCTAGATAATTTATATACTCATGGCAAAGAATGGTTTTTGCAATCTACCATCAGTGCCCCACTAGAAAACAAAGACTTTCGTATTATGGTCGGTGGTGAGCGTTGTCAGCAGCCACACGATATGTCGGTATTTAATATCTCAGCGATGAGCTTTGGCAGCCTGTCAGCAAACGCCATCATGGCACTCAATCAAGGCGCAAAACTCGGCGGTTTTACCCATGACACAGGCGAAGGCGCGATCAGCCCTTATCATCGTAAGTTCGGTGGTGATTTGATTTGGGAGTTGGGTACGGGTTATTTTGGTTGCCGTGATAATGATGGTAACTTTGATCCACAGTCTTTTGCTGAAAAAGCTGTCGATCCGCAAGTTAAAATGCTTGAAATTAAGCTTTCACAAGGTGCCAAGCCTGGTAAAGGTGGCGTCCTTCCTTCTAGTAAAATCACGCAAGAGATTGCGGACACACGTCAAGTGCCTACGGGTCAAGACTGCATTTCGCCCTCTTCGCATAGCGCATTTAGCACCCCGCGCGAGCTTGTCGCCTTTTGGCAGCAGCTACGTGATTTATCGGGTGGCAAGCCAGTTGGCTTTAAGCTATGTATTGGTCAGCCATGGCAGTTTATGGCGATTGTCAAAGCGATGATAGAGACGAATAATTACCCTGACTTTATCGTTATTGATGGTGCAGAAGGCGGCACAGGTGCAGCGCCCGTTGAGTTTATGGACAATGTCGGCATGCCAATGGTTGAAGGGTTTTTGCTCGTACATAACACTTTAGTCGGTGCAGGTATTCGTGACAAAATTAAGCTTGGCGTCAGTGGAAAGATAGTCTCAGGCTTTGATATCGCTCGCATGATTGCGCTAGGTGCCGATTGGTGTAACTCAGCACGTGGCTTTATGTTTGCGGTTGGCTGCATTCAGTCGCGCTCTTGTCATACCAACACTTGCCCAACGGGTGTAGCTACCCAAGATCCATATCGTCAAAAGGCGCTCGACGTCCCTAGTAAAGCTGAGCGTGTTGCAAGTTTCCATAAAAACACGCTAAAATCGCTTGCCAGTATCGTAGGTGCGGTTGGTTTACAGCATCCTAGCCAATTACAGCCGTATCATATTGCACGCCGCTTAGACGATGGGCAGATTAAGCTGTTATCCAAATTCTTCTACTTTACTGATAAAGGCGCATTGCTCGATCATAGTGCCCGTGCCGATGTATTTAACCAGATGTGGGTCATGGCAAACCCTGATAGCTTCTTAGCCAATAATGACGCACTCATTGCTTATAACAAAGACTCGCGTGATAAGGGCAAGGAAACTGGCGCGCCAACAGAACACAGCGCTGGGTATAATTCTGAGCACTTGACCAATCTCACCGATGGTGGACGATTAATTGGTAATGTGAACAATACAATCCGTGACTTTCCGCCTACTAATGACTGAATCAGTGCCTAAATCGTTGTATTTAAAAAGTAGTGATGAAGGAGTAATTAAGCGGTAGATAGTAACCAAACTCAAATAATTTACACATTAAAAGACGCGTGATTGATGCCAAGTTCTATTTTTAACTTATTCTTATCAACGATAGTGCTTGCGCTAGGCCTGAGCGCTTGCCAGCAGACAAATACCAATGCGACTAGTAGCGATACCGATAGCTGGTCATGTCAGACTAAAGACACGCCCTTTGCTTATAGTATTTGCCGTGTCGATGCTACCGCGTTAGCGAGCGAGCGTTATTCATTACAACTGTTTTGGCAATCCTCTGATAACAATGAGCCTCTGCTGACCTTTGATGCGTTATTGGCCACATTACCGAATCATGAGACCCTCAAATTTGCGATGAATGCAGGCATGTATAATGAAAACTATGCGCCGATTGGCTATACCGTCATCGAAGGCAAAGAACTCAAATCGCTAAATACAAAAGAAGGTGGCGGTAATTTTCATCTATTACCTAATGGGGTTATGTGGTGGGACCAAGCTGGCAACGTGCAAATCACCGAAAGTAATGCGTTAAATGAGCAGATAAGCAATGGTGATGTGCAGCCTTGGTATGCGACGCAGTCGGGTCCTATGCTGGTCATCAATGACGAGATACACCCAAAGTTCAACCCTGATAGCAGCTCAATCAAACTGCGTAATGGTGCAGGTGTTTGCCGTGATGGCAGTATACAGCTCGTTAATAGCTATGAGCCTGTGACCTTTTATCAGTTTGCAGAACTATTTAAGAATGAGTTAGGTTGTTCAAACGCGCTGTTTTTAGACGGTGGTATTGCCTCAGCATTGTATGCGCCTAGTATCGATAAGCAGGATAAAAAAGAGATGGGCGTGATGATTGGATTGGTTGAAAATAAAGAGTAATACGCATCTATATTTCAATGTTAATATCTAACTCCTATTGCTTCTTATATTGCGTTCAATAAAAAGCACTTGAAATGACGTTGTCATTCAAGTGCTTTTTTTGTTATTGGTAATAATTAATGGCTAACAATCGCTAAAAACTAACCACCCAAGCTCATTTTAGGGCCAAACGGTTCGTAGTGAACGCTATCGGCACCATGATCTAATGCTACCAACCCATCAATCATACTTTCCATAAATGGCATCGAGCCGCACACATAGATATCAGCAGGCTTAGGCAAGGTAGCAAGCCATGTCTCATCTAATATCTGCCCAGACTCAAAGTAAAAGATATGTTTTTCTACGCTCTCAGCCTGTTCGAGTAATACTTCTACCTGATCAGAGAAAGCATGATGGGCGATATTTTGACATGCATAAACCCATATAATAGGTCGTTTAGGATTGGCTAATACTTGCGCCTCTAGCATAGACAGTACAGGCGTAACCCCGACCCCTGCACTCATTAATACCAATGGAATATCATTTTGCTGTACCAAATCTTGATTGAGCGCAAAGTCACCAGCTGGTGCCGATAATAAAACCGTATCACCGACTTCTAGTTGATCATGCATATAGTTAGAAACCAACCCATGATGCTCATTACGGTTATCACGTCGAACAGCAAACTGAATGCCTGCATCAGTACTGGCAGAGTATAAAGAATAATGACGTAAGGCTATATGGTCGCTGTCTTTTGGGTCTGTTTTCACCGTGATGTATTGACCAGCGGTTAAGGTCAATTTGCTCAGGTCAATATCTTGATTACTATCTTCATTGTCGTTCACTGGCACTATTGTAAAGGCTGCGATATCCGTAGCAGCCGCTACCTTTTCGGTCACTTTAAAAGGCGCAAACCCCTGCCACATTGCTTCTTCATACATGCCATGTTCAATCTGGATAAACACGGAGGCGATCTCATCATAAGCTTCTGTCCAAGCGGTAATGATGTCGTCAGTGGCTGCCTCTCCTAGCACTTCTTTTATCGCCCCAATTAGATGTTTGCCGACGATAGGATAATGCTCAGGTAATATCTGTAAGGCTCTATGTTTATGGCTAATCTGGGTCACTTGTGGCAATAGCGTAGCCAACTTGTCCAAGTGCTTGGCAGCAGCCAATACCGTCATTGCTAGTGCCGTCTGCTGTCTTCCCAATTTTTGATTGGTCTCATTAAAAATATCTAACAGCTCAGGGTGCTCATTAAACATATTTTTGTAAAACACAGTGGTAATCGCAACGCCATGTTCTTCAAGTACAGGAACAGTTGCGGTGACGATTTCTAACGTTTTTGGTGAGGCCATGTTGTTTCTCTTAGTCATTAACTGCATTGATAAATTGAAATGTTAAAAATAATCCGTCTAAACTGGCAATAATGAGCAGACCTTTTTACAGTGGTCGTCAAAATCTTTAGCAGTTCAATTCAGAATATTTATAACATTCATTTTAAATGAATGTTAACACACTTTGTTAGGCATACCAATATACAATTAATATCGATCTTATTTGCATCAACAAAAAAACAGCCGCTATGTTGTCATAACGGCTGCTTTTATAAAGATTTAAGCTGTATTAGTAGGCTCTATTTATTTATTCATCAATCAGGCTGAATAACAAAATTACCGCGCCATATATTGAGTCATTTCTTCAACACCATGTAGTGTCATCGGGTACATTTTATTTTCAAACAGCTTTTTGATCTCAACGATGGTTTGTGTATATTGCCAATATGATGGGTTTTCAGGATTGAGCCAAGTGACTTTATCAAAATGCTCAAGTACGCGCTTCAGCCATACGATGCCCGCTTCATTATTCATATATTCTACGCTGCCGCCTACTGTCATCAGCTCATAAGGTGACATCGATGCATCACCGACGAAGATAACACGATACTCACGGCCATATTTATTGAGTAGCTCAAACGTTGGCATCGGCGCACTATGGCGACGATTGTTGTCCTTCCACACATAGTCATACAAACAGTTATGAAAATAAAAGAACTCTAATGTTTTAAATTCATTTTTTGCCGCAGAAAACAGTTTTTCGAGCGCTTCGACATGGATATCCATACTGCCACCCACATCAAACAACATCAGCACTTTGACGCGGTTACGGCGCTCCGCTTGCATATGTATATCGAGCACCCCCTTTTTTGCCGTACGCTTAATCGTCTCATGAATATCTAGCTCGTCAGCACTGCCGGTCCGTGCAAACTGACGCAGATTGCGTAGCGCCATTTGAATTTGGCGAGTACCGAGCTGATTATCGTCATCGAGATTGCGATATTTACGCTGCTCCCAGACTTTTGCTGCGCTACGTTTGCGAGACTCACCGCCGACGCGCACTCCTTCTGGATGGTCACCATAGGCACCAAATGGCGAAGTGCCGCCCGTTCCTACCCATTTACTACCACCTTGATGACGCTCTTTTTGCTCTTTTAACCGTTCCTCTAACGCCTTCATCAGCTCTTCAAGCGAGCCGTACTTTTTTAGTAGGCGTCTTTGTTCTTCAGTCAGATTCTTTGGGTCGAGCTTTAGATCCAGCCATTCTTTGGGCACGTCCGTTAGCTTGGCTAATAGCTCATCCATATCGAGACTATCGACACCTTCAAAATAATCCGCCATGGCTCGATCGAACTTATCAAAATGGCGCTCGTCTTTGACCATGCACAGTCGAATCAGCCGATACATATCTTCGCGGCTAGCAAAAGTAGTCAGTGCTGGATCTTCAGGATGCGACTGCATCATCAGCCCTTTATCTAACGCGGCATTGAGATCGAGCAGCTCGCGCGTACTGACTGGCACGCCGTAAGTACGCAAGGTATAGAATAGTTTGATAAACATAAGAGTCGTATCACTTATTGGCTGATATTATTATCTGGTGATATTGCTGATATCATTAATTGGTACAGTCACAGGTTGAGCGCTTACGCTGACTTTTACATCAGACATTCGATATTGGATATAAAAGGTTAAAGCCAACGCAAGCGGCAAACATTATCGACGCATCATATTGGCAAAACGCTGTAATAAACTCACATCTGCCTCGTTTTTGAGCAACGCGCCATATAATGGTGGGATAGACTTTTCGCCGCGCAGATTTTCTTCTAGCTCGTCCTGAGCCATATCATCAGCAAGTAACAAGGTTAACCAGTCGACCAACTCAGACGTTGATGGCGGCTTTTTAAGACCTTGAATACCACGCAGTTTATAGAAAATATCCAACGCATCATTGACCAGTTTTTCTTGAATGTCTGGAAAATGCACTTCGATGATTTGGCGCATAGTTTCTTCTTCTGGAAAGTCGATATAATGGAAAAAGCAACGACGCAAAAACGCATCTGGCAGCTCTTTTTCATTGTTTGAGGTAATAATAACTACTGGACGCTGCGCCGCAGTAATAGTCTCGCCCGTCTCATAAACATAAAAAGACATCTTATCAAGCTCATGTAGCAAGTCATTTGGGAACTCGATATCGGCTTTATCAATCTCATCAATCAGTAGTACGCTACGCTCTGTACTGGTAAAAGCGTCCCACAGCTTGCCCGGCTTGATATAGTTGGCAATGTCATAGACCTTGTCATCACCCAACTGCGAATCGCGCAGGCGTGATACTGCATCATACTCGTACAGTCCTTGCTCAGCCTTAGTCGTCGATTTGACGTGCCAAGTAATCAATGGCATGCCCAAGCTCTCAGCAACTTCTTCGGCAAGCAACGTCTTGCCTGTACCAGGCTCTCCTTTGATCAGCAATGGCTTTTGTAAGGTCATGGCGGCATTTACGGCCAGTTGCAAATCATCGGTAGCAATATAACTACTGGTACCAGTAAAGTTTTGCTTAGTATTGTCAGCTGTGGTCATAATCAGATCTCGATTGTTGTTATAGATGAGTTGTTATAAATGGATAGGTCTAAAACATAAATGACTAATAAAGGATAAATTAGTAAAGAATAAATTAGATTAGCACAGCCTGATGCATTGCCAAAATACTCATGCGTTCGCATTTATTAACAATTGTTATGTTCAGTTCATAGTGAGCAATTATTTATTTGCCTAATAAACAATCGAGCACAAAAAAAGACACGCAGCGGTGTCTTTTTATTCGGGTATAAAATAAATTCTAAAACAATAGTACTATCTTAATACCTAGCCTATTTTTATCACTTATCAGACGTATCGCTATCCGTTTTCTTAGCCAATGTACTGTCTTTTTTTAAGCTCACGTTAGTGTCGGGCTGTTCGGTTACGGTAGCGCCTTCTGGCAAATAACTGCCTGTGGTCATTTGCAATGTGGCCTGTGTATCTTCTGCGCTGCGACTACGGGCTTTGTCCAAACTTGATGCAAATGCGCTGCGTATCAGTTGCCATACAAAACCAACAAACAGCCCTGCGACCAGTATCACCAATATCGGCAGCATATTGGCAACTGCGCCTGCGTAATCTTTCATCATTACAGCATAGACGACGCTAATGCTGGCTGGTGCAAGCTCGCTCGGATCGCCAAGTGCTGTACCTGGTGCTAGCAATACTGCAAACAGAACCATCCAGCTCATTCCACCTAGCGGCTTTGGCAGTACACGAGCAACGAGTATCCATAGCACTAGTACCAAAACAGCACCGCCCAGATAAGCATACATAGGCAAATCAGCGGGCGGGACATCCTTTACCATTTGGCCCCACCAAATGGCAATCTCACCGAGAATGTCACTGATAGACTCTAGCGGTAAGCTATGTAAGATATTTTTTAACCAGTCCATGCGTGTTTATTTACCTGCGTTTATCGCCGGTGACACAATCTGTGTCTAGCGGTATATGTGCGTTCTGTAGAACCAGAATGAGGCCAACTACATAATGAACTTATGCATTATGTAGGCTTGTATGTACCTTGCGTAGGGTGTCAGTTTATCACGACTCTCTACTCAAATGCATGTGAGCAAGTGTGTCGTAGGTTTTTATTGACGCCGTTTTTAAGGTAGCGCATTGATATGTCCTACCACAATTACTTGCTGACAAATCTATTAATTGTAGATGCTGTCCTGCGATTCACGAGCACGCAGCTCTGCTTGGCGGCGCATCACGTCTTGCGGCGGCAACTGCACAAAGTAACCTTGAGACTGTAATTTTGCCAGTACTTCTTCTTTATCGACACGAGCGAGCTTATCTTTAGTTGATAAGTCCAAATGCATGACGAACTTACTACGGCCTAAACCTGCACGGAAATCTTTTGGTAATACGCCAAGCCAGTCTTTGATCTCATCAGTATCGTCAGGATAATCAGGACGCGCAATGTAGATATACATGTCGTCATGTTTTGGAAATTTATAAATATCGCAATGCATAAAAACCACCTATCAGAAACTATGGGCGTAGGTTAGCATATTTCAGGCAAATACCAGTAGTCGCTTTGCGTTTTGCTATGGTAATTTTTGTCAAAACACACAGACAAAACGCTGATATGAGCGATAAAAATATCATTGTAAAACATAACCTATTTGACAGACTTCCCTATCAAAACATTATTTTTGCCAAATTTATTTATTTTAATGGCTTTGATGACTTGTAAAAGCGCTTTGAACCTTTCATAATAAAAGCGTTTTTCAGGAGAGAGTTTATCAGCATCGTTTTTGTATTAAACCCTATTGGTTATACAACTATCGCAATTGCTAGATAACCACCGAAGGCGCATCCACCCTGCCAATCGCTCAGGTAAAAGGACTGAAAAACGCATGTCACTGTTGTTTGATAGTGTTTAGTAGTATGACGCTCATAGCGCACTACTTTTTTATCAAACATAAGGCATAACAAATCTGGAGAGTGGTAAGAACGGACGACGTCTTACCCACCGAAGGGGAGAAAATACGCTATCATCGATGATAGGGCTCATACAACTGCCCAAAAATGATGGTTCGTGTTGAAAATCTCAGGTCACAGGACAGATAGGGCTTTAGCTCAAACTGACGTATAGCGTCTGTTTGGCTTACGTCTTCATCTTTGCTTTCTGTGTCACCCTTTGATGTGATATTTGCGCCTTGCAATATTGCTTCTCGCTACTTTTACGTTGCGCATCACTCCCTACTCTGCCGAGTACGACTGATGTACACATAAGGATTTGTTATGACTGATACCCATTCTCAAGACTCTAGCAGCACCCAAGCCCCTCAGCGCACCCCTTTTTACCAATCTCATATTGATAGTGAGGGCAAACTGGTCGATTTTTCTGGTTGGGAATTGCCAATTCATTACGGTTCACAAATCGAAGAGCACGAAGCGGTACGTACAGATGCAGGTATGTTTGATGTCTCACATATGGTTGTGACTGATATCAAAGGCGCTGATACCAAAGCATGGCTACAAAAACTGCTCGCAAACGATGTCAACAAACTCACTACCGCTGGTAAAGCGCTGTACTCTGGCATGCTCAATGAGCAAGGCGGCGTTATCGATGATTTGATCGTCTACCTGATGAATGCAGAAGAAACTGAGTACCGCATCGTCTCTAACGCAGCCACTCGTGACAAGGATTTAGCACAGTTTAATAAAGTCGCCGAAGGTTTCGATATTACGATTACCGAGCGACCTGAGCTTGCTATGCTTGCCGTGCAAGGTCCAAATGCTATTGCAAAACTGGCTCAGGCCAAACCAAGCTGGACAGATACCTTAGCAGGACTAAAACCTTTCGTTGGTGCTGATTTGACCGATATCGAAGGCACTGATTGGTTTGTGGCTCGTACCGGCTATACTGGTGAAGATGGCGTCGAAGTCATTATGCATGCCGATGATGCCCCTGCTTTCTTTGAGCAGCTAAAAGCAAATGGCATCAAACCTGCCGGTCTTGGCGCACGTGATACCTTGCGTATGGAAGCAGGCATGAACCTTTATGGCCATGACATGGACGAGACCATCAGCCCTTACGAGTGCAACATGGGCTGGACGCTAGCGCTCAAAGACGACCGCGCCTTTGTCGGTCGTGAAGCATTGGTCAGCAAACGTAAGCAGTCAAAAGAAGACAACACCGCTATGAAGCAAGTGGGCTTGCTATTGACCACGCGCGGCGTATTGCGTGAAGGCATGACAGTGACTATCAATCAAGGCACTGATAACGAGCAAACTGGCATTATCACCAGCGGTACATTCTCCCCTAGCCTAAAAAATTCAATCGCGATTGCTCGTGTACCTACCAGCTTATCAGAAGATGACAGCGTACAAGTCGATCTACGCGGCAAAGGTAAATTCGTCGATGTACGCGTACTAAAGCTACCTTTTGTCCGTAACGGCAAGCAACAGTTTGACTCTTAGGTCTTATAAATTCTATCATTAGAGCGCGTTGTCATTTTGCGCGCAATTATAAAAATGGCAACACGCCTAGCCTCCATTATTTTTGTTAATTAACCTCTATCACTTAGGAGAGAGACCATGAGCAACATCCCAGCAGAGCTAAAATATATTGCTAGTCACGAGTGGCTACGCCTAGAAGACGACGGTACGATCACTGTTGGTATCACTGACCATGCTCAAGATCTATTGGGTGATGTGGTATTCGTTGAGCTACCAGATGTGGGCGATATCATCGCTGTTGATGACGAAATCTCAGTTGTTGAATCAGTAAAAGCGGCTTCTGACGTTTATGCCCCTATTTCAGGTGAAGTGATCGCTATCAACGAAGCACTAGAAGATGATCCTGAAATCATCAACTCTGACCCATACGGTGAAGGTTGGTTCTTCAGAATGAAGCCTGACAACATCGCTGACTACGAAGCATTAATGACTGCTGACGAGTACGAAAGCGACTTATAAGCTAAGCACGTAAGCTAATCATGCTCTCGCAAGACATTAACATTTGTAAGATATTAGCTCGTACAAAGCACTAGCCCCGACTAAACAACATAGATACTGGCAGCAGCTGGTATCTATACTCCCTATTTAAACGATTTAAAAACCTTTCTCATTAAAAGTATTGTCTTAGTGACCATGCTTGTTATTTGAAAGTAGCTTTATATATAGATCTCCAACAATCATTATCGTCCGATGTTATTGCTACCAAGCGTTATCTCATTGACTCGTATTGATCACCTCTTCGAATTCCAATGAATACGTGCTATCAATAACGACGCAAACTGATAACCCAATTCTCAGCATGGATCCCAATATGAATGCCAACACCGATAATAAAGACCCCATCGCCACACCAAACCATACGCCGCAGCTACAAGCCTTTCGCGATATCGTAGAATCACGCCGTTCCGTGCGCCGTTTTACTGACACGCCCATCCCTGACGACGTACTGGCAGACTGTCTGCGTTTGGCCATGCTAGCACCAAACTCTAGCAACTTACAGCCGTGGGAGTTTTATGTTATCGATGATGCTGACAATCGCAAACGCGCCATCAAAAACTGTATGAACCAAAACGCCGCAAAAACATCAGCCCGTTTGATTGCCATCGTTGCTCGTACTGATGTTTGGCACGATCACGCTAAGCAAGTATTGCGCGAATATCCTGACCAGCCAGTGCCAAAGAAAGTGAAAGACTACTACAACAAAGTCGTCACAATGGACTTTTTGCGCGGCCCAGCCAACGTGGTTTCGGCTGCAAAATGGGGCGCGACGCAAGTGGTCAGACGCGTAAAAGGCCCAATCAAATCGCCTTATTATACCTTTGAAGACACCAAAAACTGGGCAACCAATAACACCGCCCTTGCCGCCGAAAACCTAATGTTGGCACTACGTGCTCATGGTTTTGATAGCTGTCCTATGGGCGGCTTTGATGAGCCTGCCATGAAAGCGTTGCTCAATCTTAGCGACGACCATCATATCGTTATGATGGTTGGCGCAGGTGAGCGTGCTGACAATGGCGTTTACAACACTCAGTTCCGCTTTGATCAAAAACAGTTTGTGCATTACGTATAACGTACCGCTCATATTATTCCCTTAATTGCTATTTTGTTTATTACTCCCTTAACCAAGGATTGTCATGACTATCTCTCAAAACCCATCGTTTGATACCTTTCAAGGATTGTTCAACGAAGCTGAATTTGTCTATCGCCACTTAGGTTCGAACGAGACCAAGCAAGCTGACCTACTCAGCGCTGTTGGTTATAAAGATATGCAAAGCTTTATCAATGACACTGTGCCTGAGCCGGTACGTTTGCACAAAGAGTTGGATTTGCCAGTAGCGATGAGTGAGCATGCGGCACTTGCCAAACTACGCACTATGGCAGATGACATCACCGTCAATAAGAGCTATATCGGTCAAGGCTACTCTCCTGTTCGTATGCCTGCGGTCATTCAGCGCAACGTCCTTGAAAATCCAGGCTGGTATACCGCTTATACGCCTTACCAAGCAGAAATAGCTCAAGGTCGTTTGGAGGCATTGCTGAACTTCCAACAAGTATGTATCGATTTGACTGGTCTTGAGTTAGCTGGTGCGTCATTACTTGATGAAGCAACGGCAGCGGCAGAAGCAATGGCGATGTCAAAGCGTGTGAGCAAAAGCAAATCAACACAGTATTTCGTCGATGAGCGTGTCTATCCACAAACGCTGGATGTTATCAATACTCGTGCGAAATACTTCGGCTGGGAAGTCGTTGTTGGTGATTTTGAAACGGCTAAATCAGGCGACTATTTCGGTGCGCTATTCCAGTACGTTGGTGCTGAAGGCGACGTTAAAGACTTAACAGACGTCATCAGTGCAGTAAAAGAAAACAAGACTTACGTCAGTGTCGTCAGTGACATCATGAGCTTGGTGTTATTAAAATCACCAGCCGATATGGGTGCTGACGTAGCGCTAGGTAGTACTCAGCGTTTCGGTATTCCAATGGGCTTCGGTGGTCCACACGCCGCTTACTTTGCGTTCTCCGATAAAGCAAAGCGTTCAGCGCCTGGTCGTATCATTGGTGTCTCAAAAGACGCACAAGGCAATACAGCATTACGTATGGCTCTACAAACGCGTGAGCAGCATATCCGCCGCGAAAAAGCCAACTCAAACATCTGTACCTCACAAGTATTACTAGCTAACCTCGCTGGTATGTACGCGGTATATCATGGTCCAGGCGGCGTAAAACGTATTGCTACTCGTATTCATGCGTTTGCCACTGCGTTTGCTGACGCTATCACAGCATCTAACGACAGCAGCTTGAGCGTGGTACATGATCAATTCTTCGATACAGTCGTGGTTGATTGTGGTTCAGAAAAATTGGCTACTCAAATTTTCAAAAATGCAGACAACGTCGGCTACAACTTATGGCGTTTAAGCGACACCAAATTGAGCGTTGCCTTTAGTGAAACCAGCGATCAGCAAGACTTCAACACGTTGACTCAGCTATTCGTCAACAAGTCACATAATCTACCTGAAACAGCTCGCGTCTCTCTAGATAGCGCACACCTACGTACGGATGACATTTTGACTCATCCAGTATTTAACTCGCATCACACCGAGCATGAAATGCTACGCTACCTAAAGTCGCTTGAAGACAAAGATTTGGCGATGAACCGCAGCATGATTTCACTGGGTAGCTGTACCATGAAGCTAAACGCCACCAGTGAGATGCTACCGATTACTTGGCCTGAGTTTGCCAACGTGCATCCTTTTGCACCGCGCGATCAAGTCACTGGCTATATCGCGATGATCGATAGCTTGCAAGATCAATTAAAAGCCATTACTGGTTTTGATGATGTCTCTATGCAGCCAAACTCTGGCGCCTCTGGTGAATATGCTGGTCTGTTAGCGATTCGCCGTTATCATGAGTCATTGGGCGAAACCAATCGCGATGTTTGCTTGATTCCTATGTCGGCGCACGGTACCAACCCTGCTACTGCCATGATGATGGGTATGCAAGTGGTCGTGGTCAAAACTGATGAAAATGGCAACGTTGATATCGACGACTTAACCGCCAAATGTGAAGAGTACAGCGATCGCCTAGGTGCGCTAATGATCACTTATCCATCGACGCATGGTGTATTCGAAGAAGGCATCCGTCATATCTGTGATTTGACCCACAAACATGGTGGGCAGGTCTATATGGACGGCGCGAACATGAATGCTCAGGTAGGCATGATGCAGCCTGCAGACGTTGGTGCTGATGTACTACACATGAACCTGCACAAAACCTTCTGCATCCCGCATGGCGGCGGTGGTCCAGGTATGGGCCCTATCGGTATGAAGGCGCATTTGGCAAAATTTATGGCCAACCATACCTTGAGCCCTGTACACAATGCACAAAAGGACTGCTCAGCAGTATCAGCAGCACCTTATGGTTCAGCGAGCATCTTACCTATCTCATGGATGTACATTGCTATGATGGGCCGTGATGGTCTATTAAAAGCAACGGAGCTGGCATTACTGAACGCCAACTACGTAGCAGCCGAATTAAAAGGTCACTACCCTGTCTTGTATGCAGGCAAAAATGGCCGCGTGGCTCACGAATGCATCATCGATATTCGTCCGTTAAAAGAAGAGACTGGCATCACAGAAAGCGATATCGCTAAGCGCTTGATGGACTATGGTTTCCATTCGCCAACGATGAGCTTCCCAGTCGCTGGCACGCTTATGATTGAGCCAACAGAGTCTGAATCAAAAGAAGAGTTGGATCGCTTTATCAGTGCGCTAAAATCTATCAAAGCTGAAGCCATGAAAGCCAAAGCTGGTGAAGATAACTGGACGCTAGAAGACAACCCATTAGTCAATGCACCGCATACGGCTGCTATGATTACTAGCGAAGAGTGGACGCATCCTTACAGCCGTGAGACTGCTGCATTCCCACTGCCGTACATCCGTGCAAACAAGTTCTGGCCAAGTGTCGCTCGTGTCGATGATGCTTATGGTGACAAGAACTTAATGTGCTCTTGCCCAAGTATCGAAAACTATATGTAATTATTATTTCGGATAGTTATTCTCTGTAGTAAAAAACCTCCAAGTCAGCAGCTGACTAGGAGGTTTTTATTTGTCTGACTTTTTATCTATTACGTTAGCAGGTAATATTATCAATAAAATAAACGATAAGAACTCAATGTAATAAAAGCTTATATTGATAATAAGCTATTTATCTTAAATTTCTGAAGCAACCATTGGACACTGCTATGCAACATAAAGCGCCTAAACAAAAAACTCGCGTCATTCTAATTCACGGGCTACACCAAACCCCATGGATCATGCGACCATTAGCCAAGCGCCTGCAAGCAGCAGGATTTGATACCCATCAGTATGGCTACCGTAGTATGCGTGATGGTATCAAAACCAATAGCGCTCGCCTAAATAGCTGGCTAGAAACAAACCATCACCCAGATCATCCTATAGATTTGGTCGGGCATAGTTTAGGCGGTTTGATCATTCGTGATTTTGTCGCTCAGTACCCAAAATGGCAAATTGGACGTTGCGTGACGCTAGGGACACCACATATAGGCAGTGTTTGTGCAGATTATATCTGGCGATTAACTCCTGCTGTCGTAGGTCGCTCGTATGTCGACGCCCTCGACGGCACAGTCGCGCCATTGCCCAAACATGTAACGCTAGGCGTTATCGCTGGCAACCGCCCTTATGGTCTAGGTCAGCTATTCTTACAATATCATAATCGCAAACTGCGCAAATCTGACAAGCCACCCCTTAACGAGCAGCTTGCACATGACGGGACAGTATATATAGAGGAGACGAAAATAGAGTCTGCAGCTGATCATATCATCATGCCAGTCTCACATACTGGCATGCTAGTAAATCCAGAGGTCGCCGAGCAGACTCGATACTTTTTAGAGCATGGACGATTTAAACGCTAAGAGCTGTATGAATACTTGAAGGTCAGTTCTCATTTTTGTCGAACGATTTCTTGTTAAACGGTGCCTTATTAAACACCGTATTATCGAACGATTCCTTATTGAACACGAATACCCATGCCCTGCTGCAGTTCGGTTTTATGCTTTTTGATGACTGGAATTAAGATTTTAACAACCCAATCGTTACGCCAACCTTTTAGCCCTTGCGGCAGTTCGCTCACGTCTTTATCAAGAGCAACCACTTCATATAATTGCCCTAGCCATTTTTTGCGCATCAATACGCTAGCAGGTATACCAATCTCACGCGCATGCTCATCAATCGCTTGCTGCACTGCTTTCGATAATACTTTATTTTTTGAGCGATATGGTGGCACTAGACAGTCTGGATGCTCTGTAGGGGGTAGACTCTTGGCATCTCTGATTACTTTCAGCAGCTCTTCGCCATATAGTCGCAGCATACTACGGTGCATGGTTGTTTTGTGTGCCAGCTCGCGCATACTGTTTGGCTTTTCAGTGACAATCTCACGTACTGCTTGTTTTTTTATCACAAAGGTACGGGGTTGATTGGTCGCACGTGCCAGCTCTTCTCGCCATGTAGCCACTCCTTTGAGTATCGCCATTTGCTGCGAGTTATAGCGATAATCTGCCATCGTTAGATACATCGCTTCATCTTCGACGTGTTGCGTGTCATACAAATCACTGGCATAGAGCTGACAGTCGGCCCAGACATAATCATATAAACCTTGCGCCTTAAGCTCATGCTCGATACTGAGATACAGCGCTGGCAAATAACGCACATCATCGATGGCATATTGCTCTTGCTCATCTGTCAACGGACGCTGGAGCCAGTCAGACTGGCTGTGTTCTTTATCAATATGCATATCTAGCTGATCGGCCAGTGCCTGCTGATACCCCATTTGCAATTGACCCGTTAGATAAGACAACGCTATTTGCGTATCAAATATATTGGTCAATGGCGGACAACCAGACAACAGATAAAAAATGCCCAAATCTTCGCCGCAAGCGTGCCAGATAGCCACATCTACTTTGCGTAGCGCTTCCCACAGCTTAGTTAGTTGTAGCTGCGGTGCATCCAGTAGATAAACATGATCGCCAGTATTCAACTGCACCAGTGCCAAGCGCGGATAATAAGTATCACGCTTGATAAACTCAGTATCTAAGGCTACGCGTCCGCAAGTCGCTAAGGCATCAATAACTTCATCTAAATCGCCTTGCTTACGTACCCAAGTAATAGCAACGTCATCGGCAATATCCAACAGTGCATCAATATCTAGCACCTCAATATCAGGTACTTCAACATCTGGATTATTAGCAGCTGACTCAGATGAAGTGGCTGCTGACATTGGCTCAGTATTAGCGGCTTCTTGTAATAAGCCATCATTGGTATCAGAAGCATTTGATTGAGCTGAGGCGTTTGAAACGTTATTGGACACGGGCAGATACCTGCATTAATAGGAGAAAATAAAACGCTAAACCGCGCCTTAATAAAATTAAAAGATAAACAATAATAAAGTAATTATAACAATTCCAAGAAATGAATTGGGTAAGACTTTGAAGCAATCAAAACATTATAAAAAAGAACGATTTTGCATGGCTTGACCAAGCGTCATACTATCCAAATACTCAAGCTCGCCGCCCATCGGTACACCTTGAGCTAAGCGCGTCACTTTATTGACATGACGACTGACTGCCTCACTGATAAAGTGCGCCGTAGTCTGACCTTCGACAGTCGTACCTGTTGCAAGTATTAGCTCTTCGACAGGCTCTTGCTTCACTCGCCATACGAGCTGATCAATATTTAAGTCATCGGCGCTGACACCATCAATTGGCGATAGATGCCCGCCCAACACGAAATAACGACCACGGTAACCAGCTGTCTGCTCAATCGCCATCACATCTGCTGCTGTCTCGACCACACAGAGTAAACTGTCATCACGCCTAGGGTCTTGGCATAGCGGACATACAGCCTCATCACTAAAGCTATGGCAACGCTGACATTCAACAATATCACGCATGGCTTCATCTAGTGCTTGGGCGAGTGCCATACCTTGTGGGCGTTTTTTACTGAGCAGATGTAGCGCCATTCGTTGGGCACTTTTTTGACCGACGCCTGGCAATATACGCAGCTGTTTGACCAGCTGATCAAATTTGGCTGTAAGCAAAGTAGCTTCCTTTAGTTGACTTTATCTAACTGAATTTATAAATCGTAGCTATAAAAATGGGGTCGTATCGTATCGATAACAACCCCATTTTTGTCTTCAGTATGAAGTATTTAATGCTTAAAACATGCCTTGCATACCTGGTGGCAGACCCATGCCCGAGGTCGCGCCAGCCATCGTTTCTTCATATAGTGCATCTGCTTGACGAACCGCATCATTGATAGCAGCAGCGATAAGATCTTCGATCATATCTGGCTCATCTTCTAACAGACTTGGATCAATAGTCAAACGCTTAACCACATGACGACCAGTCATCGTTACTTTAACTAGTCCACTGCCCGCTTCTGCTTGCACTTCTTTGTTAGCAAGTTCTTTCTTAGCGTTTTCAACGTTCGCTTCTACTTTCTTTTGCATCGTTTGTGCTTGTTGCATCAATGCTTGAATGTTCATAGTTGCCTCTTTTGTTATTTATGGTTTGTATTTTATGCTAGTGCGTATAGTAATGAATAATTAATAACGTAAAGTTAATGCAATGCGTTAATGCAGATTATACCGCTATCTTTACAAACTGTCTAAACCACGTGCCAAGTCTTTGATAATATCTTCCACATCTTCTAGACCTACCGATAGACGAATCAGACCATCTTTGACACCAGCTTCGGCACGAGCCTCAGCAGTTAGACGGAAATGCGTGGTGGTTGCAGGATGAGTAATCGTGGTTTTGGCATCGCCCAAGTTATTGGTGATAGAGACCATTTGTGTTGAATCAATCACATGCCACGCCGCTTCTTTGGTATCACGGCTATCAGATGCCTTGACTTCAAAACCCATGATAGCACCATAGCCATCTTTCATATGATGCTGACGTGTGGCAAGCTCGTGTGCAGGATGATCACTCAAGCCTGAAAAGTGTACGGTACTGACATTAGGATGATTGACCAAAAATTCTGCCACTTGATTGGCATTTTGGCAATGCGCTTGCATACGTAATTTAAGCGTCTCAAGCCCCTTGGTAAATACCCAAGCATTAAATGGACTCATGCTGATACCGCCTGAGCGCACCACGGTAAACGCTTCTTGCATCAGTTTATCACTACCGACCAACGCACCGCCTAATACGCGTCCCTGACCATCCAGATATTTAGTCGCAGAGTGAATGACCACATCCGCACCCAAGTCTAGCGGGCGCTGCAATGCTGGCGTTGCAAAGCAATTATCGACGACGAGTAATATGTCATTGGCTTTACATAGCTGACTCAAATAACCGATATCGCAAATCTGTGCCAATGGATTACTTGGGCTTTCGCAATAAATCACCTTGGTATTTGGTTGAACGGCATTGGCCCATGCTTCATTGTCGAAGCAATCAACGTAGCTGACTTCAACACCAAACTTGGCCATATAATTATTAAACAGACCGATAGATGAGCCGAATAACTGGTTGGCCGCTAGCAAATGGTCGCCCGCTTTTAGGTATGCCAAGCACATGGTCAAAATAGCGCCCATACCAGAAGCTGTCGCAACCGCACGTTCACCGTTTTCTAATGCAGCCAAGCGACGCTCAAAAGTACGTACACTTGGATTAGTATGACGAGAGTAGACATTGCCTGTTTTTGTACCGTCAAAATGAGCAGCGGCATCAGCGGCTGAACGATAAACGTAAGAGCTGGTGGTAAAAATAGGCTCTGAATGCTCGCCTTCGTCCGTACGGTGTTGACCTGCCCGCACTGCAATGGTCTGCATGCCATAATCAAGCCCTAAATCTAAGGCATCGTTGCGCCAGTTTGGATCTAACTTGTTCAAACTGCTCTCATCATGGTTTTGCGACTGACTCATAAACGTTCCATTACTTTGGTTGGTATTTTATTGATTAGTATTTTATTGGTTGGTCTTTTAATTGAAATAAAATGACTGCTTATTCTTCTGATTATCGACCGAATTTATCAGCGTTATCATATCATGTCGACTTATTCCGCACAGCTGGTTTCAAATGGCCACTAAATATTATTTTCGAATACCGAAGATGTATCAATTCTACTGCTTAAAATATGCCACAGATATAATTAAACACTACTTAAAAAACAATGATTTCATGCGCTAAATCTAACAAAAATAACGTATTTATAATAGGCAGATATCGCAACAGCTGCTAAGCTTAACGACGATTTAGATTTTGCCACGCATAATACAACAACAGTCTGGTAATTCGTCTAAAAAGAGTGGTTTCAGCACTCTGAATCATTATTTATCAGTACATTTAGGCTCATTAAGGTAAATTCGTTATGTCGATGTTCAATATAGAACCAAGCAGCTTATCGTTGAGTCTAACCCTAGGACTGACTTTAGGTCTTAGTGCTTGCCAGAGTTTGCCCAAGCAGCCACATTTACCGGAAAGCCAAGCGTTATCAGAACGTGTACATGAGCTATATTCAGACGAGCAAACGACGCAAGGTGAGCCGATTAAGACCAGCAGTACTGATTTGGTCTCTGCTATTAGTGCGCAGAACGATATTCATCCTGACTTGTCTGGTTATCACCCAATCGTAACCGGAGCGAATGCTTTTGCTGCTCGTAGCATCTTGACAGATATGGCCACGCGCAATATTGATGCACAGTACTATATTTGGCATAACGATCAGGCTGGCCAGCTTCTATTAAAAGACTTATGGGACGCAGCTGAACGCGGCGTGATCGTGCGCTTATTGTTAGATGATTTTAATAATAGTGCCAAGTTTGACCAGCATTTATTACGTTTTGCTAGCCATCCTAACATTGCGGTGCGCATCATCAACCCTTTGATGCATCGTAAGTTTCCGACGTTGAACTATGTGACTGGTTTGCCGCGTATTAATCGCCGCATGCACAATAAGAGCATGACCTTTGATAAGCAGATTACTATCATCGGCGGGCGTAACATCGGCAACGAATACCTTAGTAATGACCAAAGCAGCCAGTTTGCAGATTTGGATGTCTTACTGATTGGTAAAGTCGTCGCAGATATTGATAACAGTTTTTATGACTATTGGTCATCGCCTTTATCATTTGATATCGAGACCTTAGCAAAATTTGATGATGACGTTACGCCTGATTTTTTAAAGGCCTTAGATAAGCTCGGTCTGGATGAAGAAAACAACGAAGGCAGCAGCTTGACTGTTTATAAAGCTGCGATCAAAGACTCGACGATTGATAGTGACTTGATTAATAAGCGTGTGCCTTTTCGTTGGACAGACATGCAGTTCTTAAGTGATGATGTTGGCAAACTAAGCAAAACGGTTCCTGCTGATACCAATTTGGTACATCAGTTGCGTAACTTGCTTGGTAGCCCAACCAAGAAATTGACGATTATTTCTTCTTATTTTGTACCGACCAAAGATGGCGTCGATACGTTGGTTAAACTGGCTGAAGCTGGTGTCGATATTAAGATATTAACCAACTCATTTGATGCGACCGATGTGACTGCCGTGCATTCTGGTTATAGCCAGTGGCGACCTCGACTGCTTCGTTCAGGCGTCAAAATATATGAGCTTAAATCGACCGCTGCTGAAGAAAAACGTGACAATAAACTGTGGCGAGCACGTAGTCAATCTTCGACCAGCTTGCACGCAAAAACGTTTGCAGTAGATGATTATCAAGTCTTTATCGGTTCCTACAACGTTGACCCACGCTCTGCCAATATCAATACCGAAATGGGCGTGATTATTAATGATGATGAACTAGCAAGGCAGTTGCATGGTGCTTTGAGCGACGATCTATTAAATCAAGCGTATGAGGTCAAGCTGCTAGACAATGGTAGTCTAGAGTGGCACACGATGGAAGATGGCAAAAAAGTCGTCTATGACTCCGAGCCACGAGTGGACATGGGTGACCATGTTTGGCTTACTATCATGTCTTGGCTACCCATCGACTGGCTGCTGTAATATGTAAACTCTTTTCTAAATAGTCCTTAAAAGTACAGGATGTGCAGTCTCGCTTCTGTTAAAGGCCAGATCCTGTAATCAAAGTTCCTAGTACAACACACAAAATTACTGTTTCGGCGAATCATTGTTTATATACTTTGATTTGCCGGTTTTTATCATGGCCGATTATCTAAACGATGATCGTCTTAATGGCCACTTTACCCTGTGGATGCGTGATCTATTATGCCGACTCGTTCTCAATACGCCCTGATGTCTAAAAAAGACAAAAATACAGTCATATTCGTAAGCTTTATCAGCGCTGTAATCTTTTTTGATTTTTTGATTTACTTGTATATCTCAGATATTGTTTCAGCGGCGATTTTTCCTGCTAATGCTGACCCTAGAGTTGCTAAACTGCAAGGAATGGGGCTTTTTGTTATCGGTTATTTAGCACGTCCAATCGGAGGTGTTCTCATCGGTCGTTATGGTGATATAAAAGGTAGAAAGCCAGTTTTATTGCTAAGTATAATAGTTACCGCATGTAGTCTCCTAGCAATGGCATTTTTACCCACTTATGCACAATGGGGGGCTGCTGCGCCTGCCTTATTTATATTGTTAAGAATCATACAGGGTATGGCGTTTGGTCTTTATGTACCGCTATCTTGGGTATTTGTAGCAGAGCATGTACCCAGACAATATCTGTCAGTTGCCTGTAGCTATGCGACTGCTAGCTTCTTTGTAGGTGTGCTGTTTTCAAATGCCTTTTTTATGTGGTTATCTAGCTTTATGACGACGACTGAGCTAACTGATTATGGTTGGCGTTTACCATTTTTAGTAGCGGCGGCTCTTAGTTTCTTACCACTCTTATTTTGGCGATTCATCGGAGAAACACCCTTTTTTCTGGCACTTACAAAATTAAATGCCGGCAAAAACTCAGGCAAGCCGCTTACCATACTCTTTAAACACTGCAAACACTCTGTGTTTGTCGGCATGGTGCTGACGTTAGTGATTTCTAGCATTACCTCTGTGGTTGTTCTACTATTGCCAGACTTGATAGAGATAAACTTTACGTTAGACAGCGATTTGTTTGGATTCTCCCATAGCTTGGGCATCGTATTTATGATTTTTGGCTGTATATTCTATGGGATAATTTCTAATCATGAGAATTTTGGTAAGGTTCTAGTAATTGGTTCGATACTCCTCATTGCTCAAATACTAGCCTTCTTTTATCATCTACAAGCAGGTGGCGATTACATTTTAATTATGTACGCGCTTTTGGGATTCTGTGCTGGTATTGTCGGTATGGTTCCTGCTATCTTGGTGCAATTGTTTCCAACCAACGTGCGTCTCACAGGTATCTCTTTTTGTTATAATGTGACCTACGGTATCGTTGGTGTACTGATACCTTTTGGTCTTGGTTATGCCACAACTTTAGTAAGCTTTTCACCAGCACTATACATTGCCTTTATTGGCTTTATCGGTATTATCATGGGGCTGTATTTCTATAATTTGCCCGAGCTGAAAAAGATTGACCACGTTATTGTATAAGTAAACAGTCAATCGCCGCTTCGCATAACGCTTGAAGCTGTGGAAACGCTTGAAAATAAGGTGCAATGGGTTGTCTCATCCATTGCACCTTCTCCATTTATTTAAGACACAAATATTAAGGCTTGATGACCATGGTTGATATGACCAACAAACGCCTCTCTGTTGCGCCAATGATTGATTGGACAACGACAGACTATCGTTACTTTGCGCGACTATTTAACCCGCACACGTACCTGTATACCGAAATGATTAGCACCGGTGCATTGATACACGGTAACCGCGCACGGCACCTACGCTTTGACACACTTGAGCATCCACTGGTATTGCAGCTTGGCGGAGCAGATATCAGTGAGATGACACAATGCGCCGAATTTGCTCAGCAATACGGCTATGATGAAGTCAATATCAATGTTGGTTGCCCTTCTGATCGTGTGCAACACAACAAGATAGGTGCCTGTCTAATGGCAGAGCCAAAAACGGTGGCTGACTTGGTCAAGCACATGCAAGCTGCAGTCGATATCCCCGTGACGGTCAAACACCGTATCGGTATCGATGATTTTGACAGTTACGAGTTTATGGTGGATTTTGTGCAGACCGTTGCGGCTGCTGGCTGTACGCGTTTTATCGTTCATGCACGTACCGCGTGGCTACAAGGGCTGAGTCCTAAGCAAAACCGCGAGATACCACCGCTACGCTACGAGGATGTCTATCGTCTAAAACAAGACTTTCCTGAGCTGGATATCGAAATCAATGGCGGCATCGATACAATTGAGGACATCCGAACGCACCTACAGCATATCGATGGCGTAATGATTGGCCGGGCGTTTTATCACAACCCGTATCTATTAGCAGAGGCCAATAGCTTATGGAACGAGGCAACGTCCGAGACAATACCTAAGCGCTCAGAGATTTTAGAGCAGCTATATCCTTACCTAGAAGAACAACTCGTAAAAGGCGAAGCGCTGCCAACGATGACACGGCATTATTTAGGACTCTTCCAAGGTCTGATGGGCGCGCGTAAGTGGCGTCAAGCATTGAGCGGCAAACCTCAGCTGACGATTGATGATATTAAGAGAGCTGCCGATGAAGTGCTATCATTAAATCCTGATGCATAATTTTATCGTCCAGCCAAATTTTTATATCTAACTGGCTCGATAGAATTTACATGCCAGCCATCGTTGTGGTCAGCATTTTATCTACGCCGCTTGCACAATATACTGCCACATCGCTGCACCATTATTGACAATGTGCAGTACGATTGGCAGTAATAGCGAGCCTGACTTAATCCGTGCATAGCAAAATATCAATGCCAATACTACGATAGTACTAATCTCATAGATACCATATTGCACATGAATCACAGCAAATATCAAACTTGTCACAATGCTTGCGACAATCGCCCCATGATTCGCTGAATATGATGGAGCTGTGAACTGTTCTGCGATGGCTGACCACAATATACCGCGAAAGATAACTTCTTCATAAATTGGTGCGACGACCACCATGGCAAACACCAACAGCCAAACCGAAATGACAGACTGATAGAGTGGATCAACAAACACCAACGGCGTCATATCGAGTACATACGTCAGCGCCTGACTGGCAATCATAAATATCAGTAGCAACCCAAGCATGCCTATACCCACCGACAGTGAGAACGGTTTTAGTGCTAAATATTGACACAGACTGCCACCTTTTAAACGAATGATAAGCATGCTAATTGCCACTAGCAATACACAGCCGATAAGTATAGACAGGCTCACGACCGTTCCATCATTACTACCAAAATAGAATATACGCCCTATCGATGTCCTTTCATCGGGAGGTAATATCAGCTTGCCAGCGACATAAACGCCTACCAACTGACTGATAAAAAACGCAAGCACCATTCCCACTGTTAGCACGAATGTACCCACGCGCGAAAATAGTGGCAGAGACTTAGGTGAGGCAGTCGTACTAGATGGTACAGTTAGGTTCTTTGGCATAAAGGTATCACTTAAGAATACTCTGGTCGCTCGTATCTATTACAAGCATGACTGATGATATGTTGCGTTTATTTTGACAATTGCTGCTTGATCAATCCTAGCACCTGCGTTGAGACAGACTCTGGATGCTCAAGTGGGAACATATGGCCCCCTTCGTGAGTCTCATAAGGAATACCCAAGCGCGATTTTATCTGCTGCGGAAAGCGACGTTTCAAAAAGATACTGTCTTGACCAATGATTAAAGTCACAGGCACTTTAGGGCCGCGGTTTGGTGCAAGCCAATACCAAGATGGATTGGTACGGAAAACAGCAACTTCGCTGGCTTTAGGGATAGCCAATGTCACTTTGCCATCCGCGCGCTCATGCAAGCCGTGATCGATATATCCTTGAAAGCTACGCTCATTAAAATTCTTAAAAAACCCTTTATGCCGCATTTTCTCATATGCTTCATCCCGGCTATCCCACACATCACGGCGATGCTTAGACACGCCAGCTGGTGACAGTTTGTCCATCAGACGATTATTCATGAGCGGTAATCTGTCTGCTGTCTTTGCCAAATGCCATAACAAACTGACTTTGCCATAAATCCAAGGCGGGTCCATAAGCACCGCTTGTGCAAATAGTTCAGGCTGACGATACGTGGCCTGCAACGTACACATGGCCCCAAGCGAATGCCCCACTCCTACTACCTGTGCAACGCCATGCTTTTTGCAGGCACTGTTTACGCTATCAATGATTTGCTGCGTCAAACTGCGCCAATGATCGTCCACTGGGTAATCGGGCGTATCACCCAACATCGCAATATACTCAATCGTAAAAAATTCTGATAAACCTTTAAAGAACGGCTCATATACCGCACTTGGCACTCCATTAGCATGAGCAAAATGCAGCACAGGTTTATTGGTTATTTTAGAGACAGGTAGTTTAGCAAAGGACTGCGAATTTATTTCATCACTCATGACAGACTCTCGTAGGATCGTTTATGTTATATATTATTTTAATGATTGAACCTTGTACCATTATTAAAACTAATACCATCAAAACTACCCTAATCAAAACCAATAACGTTTATATGGCAAGTTTGACGACTGTGTTTGATGGTTATAGTTGTATAGCTAATTTAATCAGGCTATCACTCAGACCAAGGTTTTTTATTTGGTATTGCATACAATTAAGGCTGAGCACAATTATATGCTCAGCCTTAACAATCATACACATTATATCTAAAACATAAAACGCTTAACGCATCTGCCCAGTGTTGCTTTCTTGTGGCAATACATCAAGACTAACGCTAGAGCCAATACCTGCACCTAACTTCACTGCAAAACGGTCCATAAACATTTGGAACGGATCAGTTGGGCTATAGCTAATGATCGTATCAAGGTCTAGTTGCTTACTTAGACTTGTGATACTACCTGTTTTGTCTGCTAGGCCTAGCTCAATAGACTGCTCACCTGTCCAGAATAGCCCTGAGAACAGTTTGTTTTGTTCAGGATTTTTCAGACGGTCGCCGCGCCCTTCTTTGACAGCGTTGATGAAATGCTTGTGCGTGTTTGCTAGTACTTTTTCGACATGATTTTCTTCATAGTCAGTCAACGGACGAGATAAGCTTAAGATATCTTTATACTCACCAGCCGTAATCGTACGATCTTCTACGCCAACTTTGTCCATCAAGCCTTTAACATTATAGCTTGGCATAATGACACCGATAGAGCCGACCAAACTTGATGGATTGACATAAATCTCATCAGCGGCAGATGCAATATAATAAGCACCTGAAGCACCGATATCACCAATCACTGCGTAAAGCTTTTTGTCTGGGTACTCTTGGCGTAAGTCCATCATTGTCTGCCAAATCTCGTCAGACTGTACCGGTGAACCGCCAGGTGAATTGATATCTAAGGCCACTGCTTTTGAGTTACTGTTTGCAAAAGCGTCTCTCAAGGCTTCGTTAACATCATACGCATTCGCCACATCATCATTACTGATAACACCTTGTAGCTCAACCACTGCCAAATGTGGGTCGCTAGTATCGACTGCGTCCGTACCTGTTGGCGCACTGCTGCAACCACGACCAAGAGTCAAAAATATCAATAAGATATAACCAAAAGTCAGTAGTTTAAAAAAGATACTCCAGCGACGAGCGCGGCGCTGCTCAACCACACTCGCTAATAACGTGTTTTCCAGCACCTTCCATTCTTGTCCACTTGGCGGGCTTGGTTGCTGCAGTTGCGTTGGCTGATTTGCCGAGTTATCAGGACGTTTGTTAGGGTCTGGTGGCCAGTTGGGCATATAACTTCCTAAGTTAGAAACAATCTAAAACAATAAAATGAGGTTGTCGAGAAATACAGCTAAAGCGGTGATGTATACCTGATACTGTCTCACCATATTTGTGACTTATGTTAATAGTCAGTGACCTGTATTAATAGGCTGCTAAGTATGGTGGTATTTCGATATTGGTTCAATAGTATAACTGTGAAATATCACTATATTGTAACGCTGATAATATAAGCCTTACTTTTGAAGGTTAGTAGTTTCGGCAGTGGGAATGTTATCAATGTTATTTAGCGATAATGCCGCGTCTAACGGCTTATTATCATAGGTTATAACTTCATCGACTCCCTGATGACTTATGACATCGCCTGTAATTTGCGAGGCACTATGACCAAGCCAACGTGTATTTTTGAATAGCATGTCATCATTATCCGATTCAACTGAACATAGTAATGACCACAGTTGCCAAACGCGTTGATGAGTAGCAGTATCTAGAATCAAACGCGACTGGGAAGACGCTGACTGTTTGCCAGTTAACTGATTAGTGGCTATTTGTGCTTGAAGGCTAACAGGTGAATTGGCAGGTAACGAATTGAGTGGGTCTGCCGCATTGTATCTTAGAACGCGTATAGGCAGATTAGTATCAAGAGCAATCGTACAATCCCAAACGCTGGTATCACCTATCTTGGTCCAACCAGTAATGGCCTGTACTGACAATTCATCGTTAGTCGACTGCCATGTTTTGCCTTGCTCACAACGTTGAGCACTGATAGTGGGCGTATCTTCAGATTGTCTAACTGTTTTATAAGCTTGCTGAAATGTAGACCAACGATCAGAACGCCCTGCTTGCCAATATTGGCTAATGGTTAAGCGGTCATTTAATTGAGCAACAGTCATCGGTAGTAATTCAGAATTTTCGGTATTAGCAATACTCTTATTGTCAGGAATTAACGTATCCGTCAGGCCGGTACTGCTACTCTGTACGACAATACTCTCTAAATTATTGACAGATAAACTGCCCAATTGCTGCTTTAAATTTTCAGATAATTTGTCTGCTGTCAGGTTACTTGGCATCGTTCGTGTAGAGGCTGGTCTATGATCAGCTAAGAACAACCAATTGGTACTGTCTTCATTAGAAGTAGGATATTGCAGCAATGCCGCCGTTATATACGAATCACCCGTTGGCAAAATATATAGGGTCGGTACCGTGACGAATGACTGCTGATTAGCATACACTGTCATTATCAGTAACGTTAATGGTGGCAACATCAACCAACGACTGAGTAAACCTCGTGGCAACAGCCAAGGCAATGCACTTAGCAAAGCCATCGATAGTATCGCGATATTAACTGGTGTATAGAGCCACGCATCCGATAGCGCTGGCAATGACGTCAGCCAACTCATCAAATCGTGTAGATGACCAACTATCGTACTAATAATTACCCAAAGAATATCAGCGATACTTGGCACCAAAAGATAATACAACCCGGCTAATAAATTGAGCGGTACAATCACCCAACCAAATAGCCCGATAGCAAATAAATTGATGAAAAGGCCCCATAACGATGCCTTACCAAATAGAAGCAACGTAACGGGTAATAAAGTAAGAAACAGCCAAAACTGTAGTTTAAACACACGCTTAATCATTTGCCAAACACGGTTAGATAGCGCGTTATTGATATGAGTACGTGGCTTATCATCGTATAAATTCGTTGCAGCAGTAGTCTGGTGCTGATACGACGTATCGTCATACTTGAGTAATAACGCCACTGCAATAAAAGATAGCCAATACCCTGCCTGCCACAATGCGTAAGGGTCACCCCAAGCCATCAATACAGCTAGCGCTAATAGCACGCGCATCGTACTGATAGGAAGTAATGTTAGTCTAACGAATCCAATCGCTAATAACATCCAAGCCGTACGAGCAGCAGGCACGTCAAAACCAGTAAATAGCGCATAAATAAAAGCGGCACCGATCATTACCCACCAGCGCACTTGCCAACGCGGAATACGACGATAAATCGTTGAATAATTACGATCAAACAGCAGTACAACTATGCCTGCCAATACAATAGCTAAAAACAGTACGTGCGTGCCTGAAATAGCGAGCAGATGTGAGATACCCGCCAGTTGATATAAGTCCTTAGTATCACGATTAATCAAGCTACGATCACCCGTGAGCAGACTTAATGTCACGGCTTTTGCTTGTTGCTCTGCTGTCGTTTGTGCTGACCAGTCTTGATAGAAATGCTGTCGTAATCGCCAACGCCCCTGATCGATACGAGTACGAAAGCGCTGAAGATATGAATCAGAGTCTAGCAACTGCTTGAGACGTTTTCTATCGCTGATTTCATTGCTAATTTCGCGACTATTTACCAATGTAGGGCTAACGGCCAAAATATTTGCAACGCCATCAATATGCCGACCTCGTAACCAGCGATAACTGTCAAAGCCAGTAGGGTTATTGACTGCTTGCTCAGAAGTCGCTAACGGCGCCAGTGCTAGGCTCATGAATATCTCATCACCGGGCTGCAAATCGTTTAAGGCTGCAAACTGGCTATCATTTGCAGACTTTCTTGGATAGGCGTTAAGTAGGACTCGGTGTTCGCTGACTTTGATACTGACTTCATTGGAATTAACATCGTAATTTCTGCTTAGGCTATTTTTATTCACATCTAAGTAGTCGGATGTTTTAGTTGCTAACTCTTGGGGCTTTAGCTCAGCGACTAACGGAGTGATATTCGTTATCACCGCTACTTGTCTATAACCGCTATCTGTAGCAGCATCATAAACACTGTCGCTCAACCCTTCGATACGCACGAATGCATGTACTCGTATCGGTGCAGTTATTTCAGTGGTTTCTGCTTGTTGATGAGTAACCAAAGCTTGCAATGCGCTGCCTATCACTAACGCAGTCGCTAACAAAGCTAAGACCAAGTGTCTAATAATTCGGAAAGGAAGTTTAGTATGACGAGATGCGTTGTTAAAGGTACTGTTATCAGCGCTGTGGCTGTCTATCGAGGGTATGTTGAATTGAGCAGAAGCCAACAGAAATATAGCAAATACAATCAGCGCCAAAAACAGATTGGACGGATCAATCATATCTAGCAAAGATAAGTCGGTTGGCATTATCACATTATCTGCGACTGCCAATACGCCCATCATAACTATAATTATGAGACTACCAATCAACCAGTACACCAGCACTCCTTGCTTGATGACTTAAATATTATTCGGCCAAATATGGTTACTTACTATAGCAAATGACACGCGATGCAATAGCATTTATATTTATATTACCCTATACTGAGGCAACGTATTAGGTGGTAACTATCTGACACCACCATTCTGTGTGTTCTAACCTTTATCCTAATCACCATATATTACTTTATACCAGCTTCTCAATACCATTGAGTAGACTGTAGTTAATGATTAAAGGCGATCCTGTGCCCCAAAAACGTCTAAAAGACCTACTTCCTACACCAGAGAAAATCTTAGAAAGTCGCACTTTAAAGCTGTTTGCACCGCACTTGGCTGATCCAAGGTTATGGCATTTCAATCGACACAGCCTAAATAAGGCCGTCTATATCGGTGTATTGAGTGCATTTTTCCCGCTGCCAGGACAGATGTTACTGGCACTTATTGGCTCGCTTATTTTTCGTGCCAATGTTCCTATGGCGCTTGGTTTGACGTGGATTACTAACCCAGTCACTAGCTTACCCATCTTCTATGCTGGATATTATATCGGTGCAAAGATTATTGATGCACCTATGATTAGCTTACGATTCATCGGTAGAATGATTGCTGATTTTAGCTTATGGGCATTATCAAATGGTGCCAATCCGTTCATTACTTATCGCGGTACAGTATCGCTTGCTGCATTTTGTATCGGGCTAACGATTTTAGCTGTGGTCACCAGTCTTATTTGCGGATTGGCATTTAAGGCCATTTGGCGTTATAAAACCGTGGCTAGTTGGCAGAAACGTCAGCAAAAACCTTCTGACGAAGCAGATAAGTAATCTATCTTCATTACACGGCTATAACGCTTACGCCCTAGCTAAGCTTAGCTAGCAAAGCTTATTCTTCTTTACTGTTCTCTATAGCATTCAAAACTTTGTCAGTGAAATTGCTATCCATCGGTACAATCTCAATGACTTCATCATTTTTGCAGAGCGTATAACGTTTACCTGTCGCGCTGTCTTGAACTTTTAGGTCATAATCAACCCCAGCCAAAGTGATGGCATCAAACACAGGTGTTAGTAGCTCAGTTTGCGCCTGTCTATCGAGCGTTTCGAACAAAGTTGGATCGATGTAAGGCTTTAACGGCTCATCACCCTCTTCTGCACTGCCAAAAGCCGCAATTGGATTATCATCTTCACGCATTTTACGCATCCTTATAAAATAGATAAGGCGGCTGGCTCACAACCGCTTAATCGCTAGTTTCTATGATATATTTTATTAATAATACAACAATAACTCTTGAATATGACAGCCATCACATCCATGACAAACGCCAATAGATGCGTTTCAGTCAGTTTTTCGACCTAATATAAAAAACTATCAATACTGTTCCCAATGCCCATTGCGTAGCAATAACTGACGGTCAGCAAGAGCAGCTAAATTGCGATCATGCGTCACCATAAGTAGCGCGGTTTGCATGGTGCTTTGTAGCTCTGACAACAGGCCAAAGACGCTTTGTGCATTGTCGTAGTCCAAGTTACCTGTTGGCTCGTCCGCCAAAATAAGCGATGGCTTAGTCACTAGCGCGCGTGCAATCGCTACACGTTGGCGCTCGCCACCTGATAGCTCACCTGGTCTATGCATCAAACGATGCTCCAGACCGACATTTTCTAGAATCTCAACTGCTTGCTTACGAGCATCAGTTGTTGATACTTCTGGACGCATCAGCAATGGCATAGCTACGTTTTCGATTGCTGTAAACTCTGCCAAAAGGTGGTGAAACTGATAAATAAAGCCCAAATGCTTGTTGCGCATAGCTCCGCGCTCAGTTTCATTCATGCTATTTAATAACTGACCATGCAACCAAACTTCACCACTGGTTGGCGTATCTAGACCACCAAGCAAATGTAGCAACGTACTTTTACCTGAACCGCTAGTTCCAACGATAGCGATGCGCTCACCCGCATGAACAGTCAGATCAAGACCAGTCAATACTTGCGTACTGACTGCGCCTTCATCGTATATCTTATTGATATTGGTCGCCTCTAAAATGGCAGACATAGCGCTTCCTTTATTTTATTTATTTCGGTATTTATTTCGATATTTAGGCGTTTGCGATTACTCATAGCGTAGCGTTTGAGCAGGCTGAATCTTAGCCGCTCGGCGCGCTGGATAAATCGTTGCCAAAAAGCTCAGTACAAACGATGCACCTGTGATTAATACCACATCTAACAAACGCAACTGCGATGGCAAGTAATTGACAAAATACGCATCAAACAGGTTCAGACCAAAGGCTTGATTAATAAAGCCTAAAATATCGCTGACCGTAAGTGCAAATATCACACCCAGTATCGTACCAGCGATAGTACCGATAACACCGATGACCACACCTTGGACCATAAAGACTTGCGTAATCAAACGAGGAGAGGCACCAAAGGTTTTTAAGATTGCGATATCTGCTTTTTTATCGGTCACTAGCATGACCAGACTTGAGACAATATTAAAAGCGGCAACTAAGATAATCAAAAATAGTAATAGGCCGACCATGGCTTTTTCCATTTGAATTGCCCCAAACAGATTGCCATGGGTCTGTGTCCAGTCATTTGGATATAGCTTCTCAGGTGCGATAGCAGCCGCTTTTTCCGCAGCTATCGGCGCAGTAAAGATATCGTTCAGCTTCATGCGTACGCCCTGCGCGCCTTCTGGCAAACGCAGTAATTTTGCCGCATCTCCCATCGGGATAAACGCCATGAGACTGTCTACTTCTGGGCTGATCGTAAAGATGCCTGTCAGAGTAAAACGCTTAAATCGCGGTATCACACCTGCTGGTGATGGTGACGCCTCTGGCAATACCAGCGTCACTTTATCCCCTATTTGCAGACCCAAAGACTGCACCATCTCCTCGCCCAACACGATACTGAAATCACCACTCTTCAGGGTGTCAATACTACCTTCAATCATGTGCTCGTTGATGATGGAGACGTTTTTTTCGTATTCAGGCTCGACGCCTGTCACCATGATACCTGCGACCTGACCATTTGATGTCAGCATCCCTTGCAGTTGAATGAATGGTGCCACAGCTGCCACTTCTGGGTCTTCTTTGATCTGATCAGCGAGCTGTTCCCAGTCGCCAATAATTTCTGATGAGACCACAGTAGCCTGCGGTACCATTCCCAAAATACGGGTTTTCAGTTCACGGTCAAAGCCGTTCATCACTGATAGCACCGTAATCAATACGGCAACCCCAAGCGTCAGACCAATCATCGATATGAGTGATATAAAGGAGATAAAGCCATTACTACGTTCTGCTCGGGTATATCGTAAGCCGATAAATAACGCTAAAGGACGAAACATATTCAAACTCTTTATCTTATCTACGTGCGACTTTATATAGGTTGCATAACGAGCAGTAGTAAATGCATCATACAGTTGCTACTACTCACATATAAATCAAACACAAAAACAGGGTGTCAGACGAGCCAATAATAGCTGTCAAAAGGGAGCTAGTTTGACACAAACTAGCTGATATGTGCCAGTCATTAGCAACAACTGAGAGTATTTTTTACCAAAAAACTGGGTTTTGTTATTATTTTTTATAGGGGGCTTGCTATTAGCTGTACCAATACCTATATATTATATGCTAAAGACAATTGTCATTAACCCCTCATTGAGGTTTCTGATTTTTTACTGGCTAGGCTGCTGACCATCATAAACCAATCATTTAAAATGTTGGATGGCACACAAGCAAACACAGTATTATACACAAACCTCACGCTGACTTAATTTTGAGTATTTTCATGACCATAAATTATCAATACAAAAACATTCAATCTCCTACCAAGATCACGTTGACCGATGAGCAGTCTGCAGGTCACGCCGATCACTGGCGTATTCTGACCGATGATATGAGTCATGATGTGCCTGAATGGCTACAAAAAATGATCGAAGTCGCAGCGATGCCTAAAGGCCTGAACAACAACGTCAGTGCAAAAGACAGCTGCCTGCTTCTATCAGAAGATCAGCCATGTCATATTAATCAAGTGCTCGCGATGAAAGATGGTAAGCCAGAATGCTTTATCAATGCCTATCCTTGTGTCGATAGTCCTTACGGATTGAACTGTAAAATTGAGCGTGTCATCGCCAATGACAACTCACATGATGCTGTGTTGCGCTTACGTACTGCTGATGGCAGCATTATTTATGCGTTTGATCAACTCTATACGACCAATCGTCATCTATATCAACGCGATACCTCTTACTATGTAAACTTTAGTGCTTGGGCGCATGAAATTAAGCTAAGCGAGCAAAACGAAGTCATCATGGTAGAAGACCAAGAGTCTATCCGTTACCATCGAGCCTTTAACGACATCGTGGCAGCAAATGACGGAAAAATCCCTGATAACCTGCAAGAGCAAATCAGCGAATGGAAACCTGAAACCAAAGAACAAATGGCGCCTGTCGAGATTAACTTGGGCCATATGTGCGCTTACTTGTTTGGCGATACGCTAGGACAAGAGGACGAGGCTTGGTGTCAGGGGCAAGTACTTGGCAAACAAGAAACCGTATTTAATGGTAAATCTATCATATTGTTTGATGTGGTGACGCTACGTGAGCAGGATGCAGATCCTTTTGTAGTGCGTATTGGTGCGCTTAATACTGCTGAAACCAATAGTATTAAAGTACATGACTACGTCCAAGCAAACGTATGGCTACAAGCAGCAATATACAAAGAAAACCAATCAAATGCGACGCAGCAGTCAAAAGCTAGCTAGTCTTTTTGAAAGACTTTTTACAGCTTTTTATGCTGCTACTTATGTAATTACCCAATAAAAAAGCCCCTAATATGAATTAGGGGCTTTTTTGTGTCTTATTAACTTACAACGCAAAAACGTAACGTAAAAATCGTACAAATATACGATTAAGCCATCGTCGTCATTGATTTGATGCGAGTGTATAGCTCTTTTTGCTCTGCGCTTGGACGTGCAGTCTGTACGGCCATCAACTGTGACATATCACCTTCGACACGGATTTTGCCACTCATAAACGCACCCATGATTTGATTGGTATCAAAATCAGTGATGATAGACTGTAGAATATCGCGATCTAGTAGCAGTGTCGTTGTTGCATTATCGTTCAAACCGCGATGCAGCAAACCATTTGCAAAATTGGCTTCGATAGTTTTATCAGCTTCAGCCACTTTTAGATTGACGACCATATTGGCAAGTACTGGCGGTAAATTTAACTCACCTGCTTCGTTGCCCATTTTTTCTACTTGCTCAAACCATTCATCTGTCAAAAAAACTGCCATATTATATTATCCTTAATTGATATTCTGTCAGACCAATATCCCTTGAGGCACTATTGGCCTAACTATTAGAATTATTAAAATGATTGCTATCAATAGACCTATGCGATACATAGCCATTAATGACGTTCAGCCTCATTATAAAGGGCGACTTGATAAGAAGTAAAACCTATTTATCGGCTCAGCAATGTTATTGTTACAAAACTTCTTTGCAGGCCTACGCTTATGTCTAGCGAGCGCTTCCCCTAGTCAATTAAAACGAGCATCTAGAATAGTGACAAAATTGTGTATAAAATAGAGGAGTAGCACAGCAATAATAAGTTGCTCGCTAACATTTATACCAAAGAGTTTGTATTTTGGCGCATAGTTCTGATGATATTTAATTAGGATTGCGTTACAATACCCTTAAACAGAGTCGGGAGTTTTAACCAAACATTACATAATCGTGTTTTTTGTCAGCCGCCGCTAGCATACATCTATGGTCAATGCGTTTTAATAGCCCTATAGATATGGGTATCTATCTTCATTAGTACAGATTTTTTCGTAATAATTAAGATACATATTTAGCCTTATGAGATGTTTGATGCTCAAAACGGCGCGTCTTCTTATTTACCTTGATGATCTATTAACAATCCTACTATCGATTGACCTTGAGTAAGGTGCATGAAATGCCTATTTCTATTTATTAGTATTAACTAATAGACAGTAAGGGCCTAAATCGATAGTTAATGACGTCATTGCGCTAAATAAGCCAAAAAACAACATGTGTTGGCGCTAGTATAAATACAAATTTGAGAGTATTTATAGTGCAGACAACATAGATTGTTGGTTAATTCTGTTGATAATTCGGGCTGTAAAGGAATCATCCAATGAGTTTACAAAACACAGCAGTCGCCCCAGTTGACCGTGAGTATGAAATTACTATCGTAAGATTTTTTACGATCATGGCTGTCGTTTGGGGCATCGTCGGCATGAGTCTTGGTGTGTTCATTGCTTCACAGTTAGCATGGCCAGCACTCAACTTTGACATTCCATGGCTGACCTTTAGTCGTTTAAGACCACTGCATACCAATGCGGTGATTTTTGCGTTCGGTGGCTCTGCCCTGTTCGCAACGTCTTACTACATCGTTCAGCGTACCTGTAAGACGCGTTTATTTGCGCCATATTTGGCTTGGTTTACCTTTTGGGGTTGGCAAGCGGTTATCGTATCCGCTGTTATTACCCTTCCTCTAGGTTTGACCTCAACTAAAGAATACGCTGAGCTTGAGTGGCCGATCGATATCCTAATTGCCTTGGTATGGATCTCTTATGCCATTGTATTTTTTGGTACGCTCATCAAACGTAAAACCTCACATATTTATGTGGCTAACTGGTTCTTTGCCGCTTTCATCATTACGATTGCATTACTACACATCGTAAACAGCATGGCGATTCCAGTTAGCGCGTTCAAATCTTACTCGCTATTTGGCGGTGCAACTGATGCGATGGTGCAGTGGTGGTACGGGCATAATGCGGTAGGTTTTTACTTAACGGCAGCCTTCCTTGGAATGATGTATTATTTCGTTCCTGTACAGATTGGTCGTCCTATCTATTCTTATCGTTTGTCTATCGTTCACTTTTGGGCATTGATTGCTTCATATATGTGGGCCGGTGGTCACCATTTGCATTATTCAGCGCTTCCTGATTGGACGCAGTCTCTTGCTATGGTCTTCTCAATCATCCTGTTTGCACCATCTTGGGGTGGTATGATTAACGGTGTACTAACGCTATCAGGTAGTTGGGATAAGCTGCGTACCGATCCGATCATTCGCTTTATGATTGTTGCATTGTCGTTCTACGCGATGTCGACGTTCGAAGGCCCAATGATGTCTATCAAAACAGTGAATGCGCTATCGCATAACACTGACTGGACAGTTGGTCACGTACACTCAGGCGCACTTGGCTGGGTTGGTATGATTACGATTGGTTCGCTATACGTACTGTTACCACGTATTTATAACAAACCGAAGATGTACTCTATCAGCTTAATCACCACGCATTTCTGGCTTGCGACTGCAGGAACGATCTTCTATATCGTGTCTATGTGGATCTCAGGTATTGGCCAAGGCATGATGTGGCTGGCTACTAATCCAGACGGTACTTTGGTATATAGCTTCGTTGATACTGTTGAATTCTCGCATTTCCCATATATTGGCCGTGCATTTGGTGGCTTCTTATATGTATCGGGTATGTTTGTAATGGCTTATAACTGCTATAAAACACTCAAAATGCCAGAAGGTAAGCCTGTAGATGTCGCTGATCCAACGGATCATGAACCTAGTGTCGAAAAACCTTCGACAGCTAACGTATAAGGAGCGATCATGGCTGGTACACCGCATGAAATTATTGAAAAAAATACAGGCTTGTTAGTCATTGGTATCGTGATTGCTATTAGTTTTGCAACGCTAGTTGAAATCGTGCCATTGATCTATGATAACAAGGGTCCTGAAGAAGGTGGGGTGAACGCTCCCCTTCCTGCAATGGAGCCTTGGACAGCGCTTGAATTTGAAGGTCGTGATATTTATATTCGTGAAGGATGTCACGTTTGTCATACTCAAATGGTTCGCCCACTACGTGCAGAAGTTGAACGTTACGGACCATATTCACGTGCCGCTGAGTCGACGTGGGATCATCCATTCTTATGGGGATCGAAACGCACTGGACCAGATTTAGCACGTGTTGGTGGCCGTTATTCTGAAGACTGGCAAAAGCAGCATTTGATTGCACCACGTTCGCTAGTGCCTGAGTCAGTTATGCCAGGTTTCCCTTGGTTAGCGACTAACGAAGTAGATGGCGAAAACGTTCAAGCTAAAATGCGTCTATTCCGCGATCGCTTCGGTGTTCCTTATACTGAAGAAGACATTGAAGGTGCTCCAGATGCAGTGCTTGGCGCTACTGAGCTTGACGCTTTGGTCGCCTATCTACAGCAGTTAGGTACCGCAATGGAAGGACAGCGCTAATGGGTATTGGTGAATTACAAACAATTGCGACCGTTTCTGCCTTTATTGCCTTTGTAGGCGTTGCATGGTGGGCGTATTCGCCAAAAAACAAAAAACGCTTCGAAGAAGATGCACAACTTGCGCTTGATGACGAGGATATAAAATCTCTGTCTGAAGAGCAGCGCAATAAGGATAAATGATGACATTTTTTTGGAGTTCTTGGATCACGCTAATCAGTTTCGGTTGCTGGCTTTTTATTCTTGGCCTTCTGCTGTTTGTACTAAAATACAAACCAGACGTTGAGGAAGACGGTACTACTGGTCATGAATACGATGGTATCCGAGAATACGACAAACCACTTCCTAAATGGTGGTTGGTGATATTTTTTGGCTCGATCGTTTGGGGTGTGGCGTACTGGGTATTCTTTCCAGCTATGTTCCCGAAACACTGGGAAGGTATCGCCACCGTAGAAGTTGACGGTGAGACTGTACCGTGGACCTCTAAAAACGAGTTGTTCAGTGAGCTTGAAAGCAACAACAAAGTATTTACCGATAACTTTGAAAAAAGCATTTTGGTAAAAGCAGACGCTGCAGGTGCGACTGCGACACTTGGTACGCTAAACGAGTTACAAGCGACCATGCGTCGTAGTGAAAATCCGCCAGCAGATCTACAGACTAAAATTGACGAAAAAGTTGCAGAACTTGCTCCTTATGTCGAAAAACTGTCTGAAAATCCAAATGCGTTAAAAGTTGGTAGCCGTTTGTTCCTACAGAACTGTTCTGTATGTCATGGCTCTAACGCTAAAGGTGCGACAGGCTACCCTAACCTAACAGACAATGATTGGTTATATGGCGGCGAAGCTAGCAACATTCTGACCACGCTACATAATGGTCGTATCGGTGGTATGCCTGCTTGGCGCGATCAGATCGGCGAAGACGGTGTACGTGCAGCTTCTGAATATGTATTGTCACTATCTCCGAACAACGGTAGCAAGAGTAACGGTGAACTTGATCAAACTTTGGTTAATCAAGGCGAAGCAATCTTTAAGCAACAGTGTGCACTATGTCACTCTGAAAGCGGTAAAGGTATGATTTCAGCAGGTGCACCAAACTTGACTGACAATATCTGGTTATATGGCGGTGAGCGTGAGACTGTACGTAATACATTACGTTATGGCCGTGCTGGCGTTATGCCTCAGTGGGAAACTAAGCTAGGTAATGAGCGTATCATGCTACTTGCTGCTTATATCTACTCACTATCAGATAAAACAGGCAAATCACCTGAAGCAGCACCGGTTAATGCTGCAGCTACTCAGCCTGTAGCAGCTGAAGAAGCAACTGCTAACTAAGACGTTGTTACTGTACTGAATATGGACGAGATTTAATGAAGGGAGAACTGTTATTGCAGTTCTCCCTTTTGCGTATAGTGGTATTGATTTTCATTTAGAAATGACAATGATGAGCGGCTATAAACACTAGAAATCGTTCTCATATATTCGTTGCTTTTTATGATTATCACCCCATTATTAGTAAGGAGAATGCTAAAATAGCTATTTTTTAAAATAGTCTATTGGTCATGGCTTTATATCGCTCTGACTCAATCACATAACACGATAGTCAATTTCACATAAATCAGATGCAGGCTTGTTTAGTCTACTATTTGTAGTACCTTTGCTCCCCTTTCCTTGCATCAAAACTATGTTGAACCGACTATATTTACAATCGATCATTTGGTAAGCAGATTAGAAGATTTTTTATTGCATTTTCTATCCGCTATTTACTGACATTGATAACATCATACACTCATATACCTCGACGCTAGAGGTGTTTGTTCATCATGCCAGCAGACTGATTCTTTTTTTAAAGAGGCACGTTTATGTCAGCACAACAATCCAATAAAATTCCTGTACAACAAGTCGATCTTGATGCAACCAAGCATCGTGTACACCCAAGGTTTGTCACAGGTTTTTATCAAAATATTCGTGTCATCACGATGTATGCTCTTTTGGCGGCTTTTTTACTTTTGCCATGGCTGCGCTATAATGATAGACAAGCGATATGGTTTGATGTGCCATCACAGCATTACTATATTTTTGGCATGACATTTTTGACGCAAGATTTCTATTTTATTGCTGCATTTGCCATTATTGCCGCGTTTACGCTGTTTATGGTGACGGTATATGCAGGACGCGTTTGGTGTGGTTATGCTTGTCCTCAAACGATATGGACGCATCTATACCAGTATGTTGAAAAATGGGTGATTGGCGATCGTAATAAACGCATCAAGTTTGATAAAGCACCATTAAGTGCGAGCAAGGTATTCAAGCGTACGGTTGTTTATTCAATTTGGTTTTTGCTTTCTGTGATTACAGCAGCGACCTTTGTTAGTTATGTGGCGGGAACAGACTCTCTATATCATAGCTGGCAGTCAATAGGAGTGATTCCATTCCCTGACTGGCCAACGTGGGTATGGGTTTCAATGTTTATCTTCACCTTCGCTACTTATGCCAATGCAGGCTACATGCGTGAGCAGATGTGTGTACAGATTTGTCCTTATGGCCGCTTTCAAAGTGTGATGTTTGATAAAGACACATTGATCGTATCTTATGATTATGAACGCGGTGAGCCGCGCGGCGCTCGTAAAAAAGGTACAAATCCAGAGCACTTAGGCGACTGCATTGAATGTACCATGTGCGTGCAGGTCTGCCCTACTGGTATCGATATTCGTGATGGGTTACAAGTTGCCTGTATCCAGTGTGCGGCTTGTATCGATGCCTGTAATGAAGTGATGGACAAGGTCGGCTATCCGCGTGGACTGATTCGTTATACAACCGAACGTCAGCTGGCAGAAAAAGAGCCAAGCCGCGTACTGCGCCCACGACTATTTGCTTACTTAACATTGTTGGCTGTACTATGTGGCGGCGTTATATATGCGTTAACCGATCGCGTGCCACTGGAAATTGATATCCGCCGTGACCGTAATCAGTTATCGTCTATCAACAATCAAGGCATGATTGAAAATAGCTATATCGTTAAGCTAACCAATAAGACGCAGGATGCTCATACCTACACGATAACATTGACACCGCAAGAAGGGCTAAGCTTAGAGCTGCGCTTTAATGATGTACCATTAGAAGCGGGCGAAAGCTTTGATATGCCAGTCAGTATTTATGGTGATCCTGATGTGATAGAGTTTGGCCAAACACCTGTCACGCTAAATGTGAGCAGCGAAAACGGTAAGTATAAGGTAAGCAAACAAAATATCTTTACGACCCAAGGTCAGTAAATGATTAGCAGACCTATTGTTTAATTTCATGTATATCATTCGGTAGTCTAGCTAGTTCAAGTAGTTAAATAACTATTCTAGCTAAAGACTATCGAATAAATTTTTTACCATTAAACTGGTAGCGCTTAGCCGCCAAATTATCCGTTAATACCATTTATAGATGTCTAATGAACGGCTATCTATTGAATGCGTATCTGATGCATAGGTATTTTATGTCTACTCCAGCACCGAACTTTAAACATCAAGATAAGCAGCCATGGTATAAAAATTACATGGTCGTTATCTTTGTGATTGGCATGCCTGCTGCGGTCGTGATCGCTTGTATTTGGTTTGTTTATTACTCTTACCAGATCCGTGATAGCGTGGTACGTGACGACTGGTATATGGATGGCAAAACGCTCTATCACGATGTGTCTCGTGACAAGCTCACGTATGACTTAGACTTGCATGGACAAATGCAGTTTGCAGAAAATGGCGATATTGTGTTTTATCTTAACTACCCTGAGCAAAGCGTCCAGTCAGGCAAGCTGCTAAACGGCACACCACTTACTTATCCTGATACATTGGAACTTTCTATTTCTCATGCAACGGATATCAAAAAAGACCGCGATGTTGTCCTTAAGCATGTTGAGGGCAATAAATACAGCGCCCAAGTCGATATTGATCCTGTGAAAGCCAAGTATTACCTACAGGTTAGCAATGACGGTAAAGATGATTGGCGTATGCAAGATGTTGCAAAATTGCCTCGCTCAAAGATCAGCTTTGACCCACTACCCGTTTTTGCTAAAAGTTAATGCTGTTATTAGCATCCAGACATAAAAAAACCAGCCATTCATCAAAGATTGGCTGGTTTTTTTGAGCTATTTAGTATTCTACTAATTAATAGGTACTATTTAATCTCGTACTAATTTATAAACTACTAAATCACTGGGTTAATCGTTGGGATTTTCTGTGCTTTACGCTCGTTTTGTACGGCTTTATCCGTCTCTGTTGAATAAGGCTTATCACTAGCGAATTTAGGATTGAACGTTTGCGTCCTTGGTGATACAGGCAAACCAATCTCAGCCAAACTATCCGTCTGCCCAGCTTGAATATTGTCGCCTTCAAATAAACGCTCATCATTATCGCGATCAAGACTGAGTGTTTCAAAGTCAAAAAGCTCACGATCGGCTAACTGTGATGGCGCGACGTTTTGCATGGCCTTAAAGATAGAAGCTAGACGCTGCGGGTGAGCGTCATCCCATTCACGTAGCATATCGTTGATAATAGCACGTTGTAGGTTGGTCTGGCTGCCACACAAATTACAAGGGATGATTGGGAATTCCTTTAACTTGGCATACTCAATGATGTCTTTTTCTTCAACATAGGCCAATGGACGAATCAGCATGTTTTGCTTGTCGTCGCTCAGCAGTTTGGGCGGCATTGATTTGAGCGCACCACCATGGAATAAGTTCAAAAAGAAGGTCGCCAGCATATCGTCACGATGATGGCCAAGGGCAATCTTAGTCGCGCCAATTTGTTTAGCAAAGCCATATAGTGAGCCGCGGCGTAGACGTGAGCACGCCGAGCAGTAAGTCTTGCCTTCTGGCACTACGCTTTTGACGATGCTATAGGTGTCTTTTTCTAAAATATAGTGGGCGATGCCCTGCTCGTTTAGATACGCAGGTAAGATGTCTTCCGGATAGCCTGGCTGCTTTTGATCAAGATTCACCGCGACGATATCAAAATGAATCGGTGCAATGCGTTTTAGCAGCAATAAAATATCAAGTAAGGTATAGCTGTCTTTACCACCCGAAACACAGACCATCACCACATCGCCATCTTCGATCATATTAAAATCGCGGATTGCCCAAGAAACTTGGCGACGCAGCTTCTTTTGTAGTTTACGAAAGTACGCTGACTCGGTAGGTGCTTGCGCATCGGCAAACTGCTCGTCAATCATGTCCTCATCATTGCCATCTTCAGAGACGTCATCGTACTCTCTGCTATCAGTATCGGTGTCCAAAGCCTGACTATCAAAGCTCGTTGCATCCGATACATCATCAGCTTGAGAAGGAATATTTGGCGTAAATAAGGTTGCTGCGGTCATAAGTTACTCAATATCTTTATAAGGGTGATTTTACTATAAAGCGATTTGCGATAAGGCTTTTAAAGCATTATCACCAATGTCATGTGACTGATACTTTAAAAGCTGCGATTATAACAAATATTGCTAACAGATTGAAAAGATGACAGTAATACCGACTTTATTTTATTACGATGCTATTTAAATTTGCTTTGGCAGCTTAGTGACGGGTGATTGGTCGCTTCGTGGTTCTGTAGTAGACGTATTTTTGCTAAAATAGCCGTTTTCGTAAACCAATAATAGATATCACTATGACTAACGTTACTTTGCAAGACACCCCCAATCAAGTATCAGATGCTGATTTAGCTGCCCTTACCAAAAGCCAAAATGCGGTTGTCCTTCTATCAGGCGGTCTCGATTCGGTGACTTGCTTATATTGGGCAAAAGCGCGCTATGCATCAGTGACCGCAGTCAGCTTTAACTATGGTCAGCGTCATAATAGTGAACTTGTGGCCGCAAAGACCATCGCTGAGACAGCAGGCGTCAATCATAGAGTCATCGATATTGATATCGCACAACTGGGTGGTTCATCACTAACAGATCACAGCATGATTGTGCCAGACGGTGATTCGGATAAATTTCCTAGCAAAAAACGCGACGAAATCGATAACGACGCTATTCCAAATACCTATGTGCCTGCACGCAATACTATCTTTTTATCATACGCGTTGGCAGTCGCCGAAGTCGCTGATGCCAATCATATCGTCATCGGTGTCAGCTCAGTTGACTATTCTGGCTACCCTGACTGTCGCCCAGAGTATATAGCTGCCTTTGAACATATGGCCAATCTCGCGACAAAAGCGGGCGTTACTGGTCATCGCTTATCGATTCAAACGCCATTGCAGCAATTATCAAAAGCCCAAACTATTGAGCTTGGTCTGTCATTAGGTGTCGATTACGGACAGACGATTTCTTGTTATCGTGCAGATGCCAACGGTCTTGCTTGCGGTGTTTGTGATAGTTGCGCATTGCGTCGTCAAGGCTTTGCCCAAGCTGGCGTAACCGACCCTACTCATTATCAGTCTTAATTAATTTTAGTCAGTCCTATATAAGTTGGGTACGGTATCAGGCGCGCTTAGTCTACTACTTGTATTACGTTTACTCGCCTATCTTGTACCCAAATCATATAAAGCTAACTATGTATTAGCGCTAAATGTTGCGTAGCATGATTATATGCATCAACATTCGCGCAACATTCGCTTGCATTAATACAGCACGTCGCCATTGTATTTTAATCCGTATACTTGTTATTGTATGAACGATTATGTCTATCCCAAAGCATAAATAGCTAGGCTAGGCTGTGTCTTAAATATTTTTGAAATCAAGACATATCCTAGTCACTCTTATGTGAATAACTTGATTATTGACTAAGATTTACAAACTGACGCCATCTGTAAGAGGACATTTATGAAGCTTTTGCCAATATTACCCCTAGCCTTAGCGGCCATCTTTGCGATACCACAAGCGAACGCTACTGATATTAAGCAGGATAATATTAATGCTTGCGTCAACAACACAGTCAAATACAAAGTTGCTAACAAAAGCGATGCCATCAAACTTTGCAACTGTACTATTGATATCCGCAGTAAAATGACCATTGGTCAAACGTGGGAAATTGAAAGTTACGCGCAAGACAAAAAAGATATTTCAAACTTGCCATATGTAAAAAAAATGTATGAAGAAGGACAGCAATGTAAAGAAGGGTTAAACATTAAGCAACCACAAAAACCTGCTTAAACAGATAATTTACAAAATCTCAAAGACTAACAGTCGTTAGTCTTTTTAATTGCTAGCGATTACCAATAGAGCTACAAATTATGAAATAAATTAATTGGTAGTGTATCCAAAAGTATTCTGATTAAAATTTTAACAACTCTAGAAGCCTTGAAAGGCCTGTAGAATCAGAGGGCTTTCAAGGCTTCTTATTAACTTTTATCGCTATCATACTTTTTAGAACACTACCAATTACTTATATCAGATAACGTATCAAAACCTGAATTCTTTCTCGAAGTTAGGTTTAGTACTTAAATATTATGTATATCTGTTTTAGTGTGGTTAAGCGTCAACAGCCTTTCCAAATAATAGTTAGGCTATCTAGTTTTTAATTTAGCTTTTTTAAACAATATATATGTTTGCTTGGGCTCACATTATATGCCTTTAATTAAAATGCTTGCATCCATCCTAACGGACAAATCATACTGGAAAACGTTTTTATTTCGGGATATAAAGAAACTCCCATCTTCTTGCAGTTTATAGTGTTGTTAAACGAATTATTTTGGTTCATTATTTTATTAAAATTCTGTTGCTCAGCCGCTGACGCTGATCTTTGTGCCGCTACTGCAACTCTTTGATTCGCTTCTAAATTTCTAACTTTTAATGCAAATTCAGCATCTTGAGAATATCCAGGTACGTTAGGTCTTTGTAAAGTATAGACCGTACCACCTGATGGATATATTGGGAACTGAGTTGGATAAAATCCACTAGCGCCACTACTCCATACTCCTTGGCAACGATTACTTATTCCAAAGGTGTTTGGACCTTCTGGACTGTATTCAACATCGTCATAGTAAAGAACTTGAGGAGTATAGCCCATGCTTTGTCCATTACAAATTAGCGAGGCCCCTTGAGGTTGTGAATCAAAACTCAATTTATATTGTTTTGTAGTAGTACATCCTGTCACCAAAAACCCCAGTGCAAATATTAATATTTTTTTCTTCATTACATATCCTTTATCTGTAAAAACAATTACTAAGTATATCTCAATCTCGAAAGTTATTGAAAAAAGAAGAGCATCTCACCAACCTATTTTTTTCGACTAAGAGTACAAATGAATCATGATATGTTCATATAGTCAGTCCAAAATAGAAAAGGTACAATGCTTTTAAACCAAGCAAAGAGAAATATAAAAGACGACCTACTCAGC
>NZ_CAJHBS010000008.1 GCF_904846705.1 Psychrobacter sp. Pi2-52 | reverse complement strand
CCCGAACTCAGAAGTGAAACATCGTAGCGCCAATGGTAGTGTGGTTCGCCCATGTGAGAGTAGGTCATCGTCAGCTCTCTATTCTGAAATATCCCCCGACATTAGCTTGTCGGGGGATTTTCTTTGCGTGCGGTTTGGTGACGGATCTACCTATTTCAGTCTAATGTATTCTAGCAAGCGTATTGCAATATTGATTATAGAAAAACTTGAAGGTATGCTATTTTTTATTAAAAGCGCTTCTAACTTGTAGAAAGCACTGTATTAAAGACAAAGCCGTCATTAGACTAACAAGGAAGTATGCGTGTCAATTTGGTTGCTAGTTCTAATATCATTTTTGCATATTACTATTGGCGGGGCTTTCGCCTTCGGGTTTCTTTTCTATATATGTGCAGAAAATAGCCCAAGCTTAACCAAAGTTGAAAATAATGTTCTCTTTACCTTGTTGATTGGATATGCAGCTTCACTTGTAATCAGTGTTGGAATGGCTGTTTATTTTTACGTATTTACTACTAGCGATTTATATTATTGGTGTTTCGCCATACCGTGGGGACTACTGACTTTACTCTTAGGTTATTGGGCATATATTTTGGCGAAATTTAACGCATTTTGAGGATACTGTTGGCATGTCTGGCCTGATTAATTATTTCTCAAAACAACTCACCTATCTCAGATATCTCTTCAAAATCAAATCCTAACTGTTCATCTTTACGCTGTTTCATTTGTTCTATACGTAGCTTACGTCCTGCGATAAGCCTTAGTACCTCGCGTTGCTGCTCTGTCGTCATATCATGCCATAGTTGGCGCTCAGTTCGACTACGCAGGCAACCAAAGCAGTAACCCTTCTTATTGCTTTGACAAAGACCAATACATGGGTTGGCAATCTTAAACAGCTCAAACTGTTGATTCATGACTCCTCCATAATGACTACCGTCATTCCTTTGACCTGCATGAAATCACTGTACAACCTTATTATGTCGCAAATACTGACTAATAGTGTGCCATTTTATTATTATTATTTCCGTCTAGCGGGTGCTATGCTTAGCTTTGATAGCCTTTATAAGATAATCATAACAAAATTAATAAGTGAGATGATACGTGAACTTGATTTATATCCATGGATTGGACAGTGATGCTAATTCGACCAAAGGGGTGTTGTTAGAAAAATATTGCCAGCTTCATTATCCTGATATTAATGTGCTGCGTCCTGATTTAAATAAAACCCCCGCTCAAGTGTGTGAGCAACTACTGTCTTTGATCGAAGTGCTAAGTAATGGTGAAGATAGAAAATCAGCAGATAAGCAGACTGAGTTATCAAATACAGTATTAATCGGCAGCTCGCTAGGTGGGTATTTTTCCACTTTGATAAGCAATCAGATAGGTTGCCCAGTTTTATTGCTTAACCCTAGTGTCCAGCCCCATATCACCTTACAGCGTTTCTCCAATAAACCTGTATCAAGTCAAGATAACTTAAATGAGTCATCTACTAGCAAAGTCCTGCATACGACAGCGGGTGGCTGGAGTATTACGCCTGCAGATTTACAGTGGTTTGAAGATCATCAGCTTTTATCAGTAAATTATCCCGATAAAGTTGCTGTACTGCTAAAAGAAGGCGACGAGCTGTTAAATTCTGAATTGACTAAAGATTTTTATCAAAGTCAGGGCGCATCGGTAACGGTGCAAATGGGTGGTGATCATCGCTTCAGTGACTTTGATGAGCAGTTGCCGATGGTGATGAATATCTTACAAGATTTATTATAACCTTAAATAGACGACATTATATGACGTAAGCGATGGAGTATTAACGTTAACGTCGCTATTTTTCGTTATAATGGTTTAATAGAATTAAACGCACGCGAACAGTTAAGGATGCATTTGTGAGTCAATATAATGCGCAATCGTTAGAAGTTTTAGAAGGTCTTGAGCCAGTCCGTCGTCGTCCGGGTATGTATACCGACACCACGCGCCCGAATCATTTGGCGCAAGAGGTCATTGATAACTCAGTAGATGAAGCGTTAGCTGGTTATGCTAAAACTATCAAGGTGCAATTGCATAGTGATGGATCGTTGTCTGTCGAAGACGACGGGCGCGGTATGCCAACTGATATCCACCCTGAGTTTGGTCAATCTGGAATTGAACTGATTTTGACCCGCTTGCATGCAGGTGGAAAGTTTTCGACCTCTAATTATGAAGTGTCAGGTGGTCTACATGGCGTGGGTATCTCTGTCGTCAATGCGCTATCAACTCGCGTTGAGGTTACGGTATGGCGTGATAGCACACAATTTGATATGGCATTTGAAAATGGTGCACCAGTTACGCCATTGACTGAAGCAGTCAGCTCAAATAAGCGTAAACGTGGCACTAGAGTACACTTTTGGGCGGATGGTAGTTTCTTTGATACACCTAAACTTAATGTAAAACAGCTCAAGCATAATTTAAAAGCAAAGGCTGTTTTGGCCGCTGGACTGACGATTGAATTCACTGACGATATTAATGATGAAAAGGTCGTTTGGCAGTTTACGGATGGGGTAGTCGAGTATCTAAGCGAACAATTAGATGGTTTGGAAACATTGCCTGAAGCACCGTTTTATTATAATTATGATGCGAAAGCAGGTGAACGAGCGGCTATTACCTTTGCCTTGTCTTGGTTACCTGATGGTGGCACGCCGATTCAAGAAAGCTATGTGAACCTGATTCCCACAGCTCAGGGCGGTACGCACGTCAACGGACTACGCACGGGTATCTTAGAAGCTCTGCGTGAGTTCTGTGATATTCATAATTTGCTACCACGTAGTGTGAAACTAACCGCGGAAGACGTCTGGGATGGGGTGAACTATATCTTGTCTCTGAAGTTCTCTGAGCCGCAGTTTTCTGGACAGACCAAAGAGCGCTTATCTAGTCGCGAAGCGGCGGGCGCTGTACAGACGTTGGCAAAAGATGCCTTTAGCCTATGGTTAAACCAGCATGCGGACATGGGTACGCAAATCGCTGAATTGGCGATTAATAAAGCAGGTCGTCGTCTAAAGTCTGCCAAAAAAGTTGCCCGTAAAAAGATTACTCAGGGACCAGCATTGCCTGGTAAGTTGGCCGATTGCCGTGGTGATTTACGTGATGGTGCTGAGCTGTTCTTAGTAGAGGGTGACTCTGCGGGTGGTAGTGCTAAGCAAGCAAGAGATCGTCATTATCAGGCAATCCTACCTCTGCGCGGCAAAATCCTAAATACATGGGAAGTATCATCAGATACGGTGTTATCAAGTCAAGAGATTCATGATATTGCCATTGCTATCGGTGTCGATCCTGCCTCTGATGATTTGTCCGAGCTACGTTACGACAAGATATGTATCTTAGCGGATGCTGACTCTGATGGACTGCATATTGCGACATTGATTTGCGCACTGTTTGTGAAGCATTTCCCTGCGTTAGTAGATGCGGGTCATTTATTTGTGGCCATGCCGCCATTATATCGAGTAGATGTGGGTAAAGAAGTTCACTATGCATTGGATGAGCCAGAGCTTGCACATATCTTGGCTAACGTACCGGGTAATAAAAAAGCTCAGATTACACGTTTTAAAGGACTTGGTGAAATGAGTGCTGAGCAACTACGTGAGACGACGATGAGCCGTGATACCCGCCGCTTAGTACAGTTAGATATGGACGACATGGTACTGACCAATAGCGTGATGGATATGCTACTGGCTAAGAAGCGTGCTTCTGATCGCAAGTCGTGGCTTGAGAGCAAAGGTGATTTAGCCGATATTTCTTAGGACTTAGCAATGAATCTAAAGAAATATGGGTGCAGAATATTGGGATAGGTCATTACTTATATTTATGGCTAAACGATCTATCACATAATAAAAGCACGCAAAATTTAGCCTAGCCACAAAGGCTTAATGGTATTATGTCAGTACCTTTCATTATATTGTGCTGTCATGATACCGAAGATTTTTAACCGTTCTAAGTCTGTTGTTTCTAAACCTGCGCGTTCCAAAGTACTCCCAAAACTTAGCAAAAAGCATTTGGGAGACAAGGTTCCAAAGCGTGGCAACAAGTTTGCGCCTGTTATTGCATCCGCGCTATTAAAGGCGTCAGGTTGGCGTACGGTAGGCGAGATTCCAAATATCTCACAAGCTGTAGTGCTTGCTCTACCCCATACTTCTAATGTGGATGGTATTTATGCGATTCCAAGTCTGTTTGCATTAGACATTAAAATCAGCATTATGGGCAAGCACACGCTATTTAAAGTGCCTGTGTTTGCACAGTTATTAAATTGGATAGGGGTCATTCCTATCGATCGTGGTAACAAAGGCTCTGTGCTGCAAGCCAGTATAGATAAGTTCAAAACTGGTGAACCATTATTTTTGGGATTATCGCCAGAGGGTACACGGCAATATACTGAGTCGTGGAAGACAGGTTTTTATTATTTAGCAGTGGGCGCTGGTGTACCGATTTTGCCAGTAGCGATGGATTACAATACTAAAGAAATACGGTTTATGTCGCTGGTTTATCCTACAGGTGATATTGAAGCGGATTTACCAAAAATATATTCTCAGTATAAAGGGGTGCTACCAAGACACCTTGCGCGCTTGTCGCAGCCACTACAAGACATCAATAATGCAGCTGAATAAGCCAAATGGTATAAATAATAGTTCAATTAGTTAAGTCAACAGAACTGGTTGTATTGCGGGTACGCAGGGTAACAGCTACCTACAACTAAGTTCTGATAATTGATGTTGAAAAAGCCCCTGATATGATGATATCGAGGGCTTTTTTTTTGAGTAATATGTTTGAATATTTATCAGTGTGAAAAACTAAAACTGTGGCTGTCCGTTAGAGGCACTAACACCGCCGTCGACAGGTAGGTTAACACCAGTAATCATGGAGGCGTCATCACTTGCTAAGAAGGTAATGGCAGCGGCGATATCCTCTGGGGTTGCCAAACGTCCAAGCGGACAGCGAGCTAAGAACTTATCCGTTTTAGACTCATTATCTTGGATAGCCGTAGTCATATCAGTTTTGGTGATGCTTGGATTAACCGCGTTGACGCGAACACCATCTGAACCATGATCTAATGCCAATGTACGGGTTAAATTGGTTACACCCGCTTTAGCGGCATTGTAAGCAGCCATGTTCCAGTCTCCACCCACACCTGAGAGCGATGAAATATTGACGATGTTGCCCTTTGATGCAATCAAATGAGGCATAGCAGCTTGAGAGACGTAAAAAGTCCCGTTTAGATTCACATCGATAGCAGATCGCCAATCATCAGCAGATAGTTCTGTAATTTTACCTTGGGTTGCTTTGCCAGCATTGTTGACCAAGATATCAATTTTGCCAAATTTGTCGATAGCGCGCTCAACCATCTCTTGTACTTGGCTTTGGACACTGATATCGCATGTAATAATGAGATAATTGTCAGTATGAATCCAAGTACGATCTTGCGGCAACTCTTTTGCAGTTTCTTCTAATGTTGCTGCCGTACGTCCTACTAGAACCACGCTAGCGCCTTCCTCGGCAAAGCGAATAGCAGTCGCACGGCCAATACCAGAACCTGCACCCGTTACAACGACGGTCTTTTCTTTAAAACGCTTCATAATGTTTAATCCTTATTATTATATAATAGTCATTAAAGTTTCGATGATTAAAAATTCAACGACTATGGTTTCGATAAATACAACTAAGTACAGTTCGTCATCCATAAACTTGCACGCAAGCAATACTGCTTTGATATCATCATAACAAGTGATCGCTTTGAAAGCGACTGTCTCTGATAGTGCTTATGTAGCATAATTTTGCATCATTCAGATATTTGTAATACGCGATAATGATGTTGTTATTATTACGAGCTAGCATGTGCGATATTCACCATACGATAATAGAAGGTTGGAACTTGTGTCCCATTCGATTACTACTATGCCCGACTGGGGCTATCTGACGACTGAGCTAGTCAGTTATTTACAAGCAGATGCTATGGCTGTTACTCTAGCAGGTATGCATACGATTGAGCATGAATACAATGCTCAGTACATCGCTCGTCACTACCAATATCAGCTACCACTTGGCAAGCTACAGCTGTTGGAGCTGACACTGTATCTACCCTATGATACAGAGTCAGTTGATATTGAGGCTGTACGCATGACTGCGGTCAAGTCAGCACTTACATGGTACAAGTCATTATCGTCTCAAGATGGAGATAATACTTCAGTTGGTTATGAAGCTATGATTTTTGACATTCAGCTTATCGGAGGAAGTAGCAGTCTTAATCAAGATGATAACGATGACAGTGCAAATAATTCAAACAGTGCTCTACAGCGACTTAAACACAATTTTGGGGTTCGTTACTTTTTAGAAGACTTAGTTGTCGACATGAGCGAAAGCATGCAGCAGCTACAAGTCTTTAGCTGGGATGACTGGTACTCGATCGCAGCAGCGGTACGAACCCCGTGTGAGTTGTGGCGTTTCTTAGCTTATCATTTAGAACAGCTTCAACAGTCGGCTGTAAAGCATCTTCCAAGTTTTGAATCGGAAGATGCTTTGGTTGAGCGCTTCTTGCAAAGCCCAGATTTGTTTGTCCCTGCCATCGTAGTTGACAATGCGCTCATCAAAAATGAAGTACAAGACGAACCTAACTCAGCACTGGTTGCCATTACGCTTGCCTACAAGAACCAAAGTTCAACTGCTCAGATGTACCATCAGCATATGATACAAGCAGCCACGATATGGTCTCAGCTAAGTATGCAGATGATAGATACGTATGGTAAAAAGCACATAACTAACAGTGACGAACAGACAGAAACACCGCTAGCTCACTGGCAACAACAACTGCTAGATGAGTCTTTGTTTTCACGTCACGAGCTTATCCGTACGCTATATAGACACCCTAAACAAAGCGCAGCGCTGCAAAAAGATGGCTACGTCGTACATCAACATTCTTATGAAAGTTTGGGACGACATTATGTACTGGTGTTTTATGGTCACGAGTCTAAAGGGCCTAATAGCAAAGCCGCTGTCCAACCAAAGCTAGCGAAGATCGCACAGGACGTTGCCACACGTTTGCCAATTATTGAGCTACATCATGTAGTCGTGCTTGGTATCGACTTTATCACTGAGAATAATGAGAATTTTTTCGATATTGATTTGTGGATGCAGCCAGTTGATGCGATGACTCAAAGGGAGCGCCAACTTACTAAGCAATTGCAGAAACTAAAACAACAAGAGTTAGATAAACAAAATACGCCAACCGCTAGTAGCGTGAAAGATGGTAAACCTACAAAGGCGCAAAAAGAAAAATTACCTCAAGTACAGATGAGCTTAACGATTCCAGCACGAAAAGATAAATAGTAGATAGACGTAGTTAGCTTTCTACCCGTTTATTAATAAGAAGAACCACAGATTTATTAATTACTTACTGACATAAAAAAGACAGCCTCGGCTGTCTTTTTCGTATCTAAACTAAACAATCAAAAGTACTTACTTATTGATATCGTCATTAAGACCGCTACCAGGAAGTACGTCATCACTGTTGTAGATGTCATTAGTATCAACACGTGGTGTATCAACTACGTCTGTACGTAAATCAGTGGTAGGTGTGCTAGCAGCAGATGGCGTGTTTTCACGAACTGAATCAGCAACCTTTTCTTGAGTTGATGAACTTGGCTGTAGCGCAGATTTTGCTTTCGCTTCAGTGCGTTCATGGTCCATCTTGTCCTGCATTTTACGCAGGAAGCGAGCTGCAGCTTCTTGACCACCAAGACCAAATGATAGGGCAAAGGCAACGGCTACCGCGCCTAGTGTCAGACCAAATGCTAGGTTAACGATTGAATCGGCAATACCCATCGCTTTTAGACCCATTGCTAATACTAGGCCCATGATTAATACACGTACGATGTTTGCTAGGAATTGTGAACCTTGCTCAGAACGTTCAACCACACCTGCAATGATATTGGCAAGCCAGAATCCGATAAACAGGATAATTGCGCCTAGGATGATGTTTGCACCGAATGCGATAAACATCGTAATAATAGCTGAGATAGGCTCGAAACCTAACAAGTCAGCAGCTGCAATAGCGGCAAATAGCATAGCGAAGAAGATAATCGCATAACCAACTAGGTCAGAGATTTTCTTATCACCCATGGTTTCTTGTAGACCAACTTTCGCAGGTAATTGATTGATTTGAGTGTTTTCAATCAAACCTTTGATGATGTTGGCAACCATACGTACAACATAGAAAGTTACTACTAGGATAGCGACTGCCATAAAGATATTTGGCAAGGCTTCCATGATTTTGTTAAGCATATTGGTCGCAGGGCGAGCAATTACTTCGATTTTTAGTGCATTTAGAGCAGCAATAATGGTTGGAATAATAACCACAAGAAATGCTAATGAACCTGCAATATTAGGTAAGCTGTTTTGCTCACTTAAACCTGCTTTTGACGCCAATTCTTGTACATTAAAAGTAGAAACAAGATTGGTGACGATGCCGCGTACGACTTTGGCAATAATATAACCAACAACGAAGACTACACCAGCAATCAAGATGTTAGGGATAAAGCTAAAGATTTTGTCGACCATATTAGTCAGTGGGGCGAACAAACCATCAAGCTCTAATTGACCAAGTACCATGGTCAACACAACCAATAAGATGAACCAGTAAACCATATCAGCAATCGTACTGCTCATTGGTTTTACACCAGCTTGTGCACTTAAACGCTCATCCATAGAGGTTTTCGCGAGTGCAGCGTTGATCGCTGTGCGTGCGACAGTAGCCACGACCCAACCGATCACACCAAGTGCGATAGCGCCGATAAGATTAGGGATAAATGCCAATACTTGATTAACCATATTTGCGAATGGTGCTGAGATAGAGTTTAAGTTTAATTGGCTAAGTGCGCCTGAGATAGCAATGATGAAAATAAACCAGAAAACAATTTTGGAGATGATACCTTCAAGGTCGTAGGTCTTACCAGTTGAAGAGTTCATACGCTGATTGAGATTAACTTTAGAGAGTACGCCGCGTACCAGTGCTGCGATACCAAGGGCTACTAGCCAACCAATAACGAATATCAAAATAGCACCAATGATGGAGCCGATAGGTCCACCAAGATAGCCGTTAAAAGATGTGTACATTGGGTTCATCTTATCCTCCTTGAAGCATCTTATATAACTCGCCAAAAACAATGTTCATACAGCGATTAGTGAGCAAGACATACAGATGGTTGTCATAAATAGTGTTTTTAGAATCAGTTATATAGAGATATTATCGTTTTTGAGCATAAATTATTATCAGCAGTATCTCTTATTTATATTACAGTGACTTCGCTATCGTTATCTGCTTATTTTTGATAAAAACTAACGCTCGGTTACTTATCTCCTTAACTAAATCAGCTTAGCTGATGTATTGATGGATTTAAAGACAGAAAGCTTTACCTGTTACTATATTTGTGTGATAACTTGTTATTATGATAGAAGATATTAACATAGACTATACATTGGCCCGATAATTTCGTGCAAAGCGTAGTTCCCAAAACTAAGATTTGTTATTATAGAGGAATGTGACATCTCGCCACTATTCTTACAATTAGAGAGTACTTTATGAAAAAAATCACTACTTTAGGCGTTAGTGCACTTGCTAGCGCTATGTTGTTAGTAACAGGCTGTAGCACCAACAATGGCAATCAAGAAACAGCCGCTCAAAGCGTTTCCATTACTGAACAAAGCTCAGCTAGTGAAAAAGTAGGTTATAGCTTAGGTTTCATGATGGCAGAAGGCAATAAAGACGCTGTCAAAGATCTAGACCTAAATACTTTTGAAAAAGGCTTCCGTGATGGCTACGAAGGCAATGAATCAGCATTGACCCAAGAGCAAATGCAACAAGTATTGATGGACTATCAAAAAGAGCAAGAAGAGCAGTTTGTTAAAGACATGGAAACCAAAGCGACAGAAAATAAAGCCGCTGGTACTGCGTTCTTAGCAGAAAACGCTAAAAAAGAAGGCGTGAAGCAGACAGAGTCTGGTTTACAGTATAAAGTTATCAAAGCAGGTACTGGTAAATCGCCAAAAGCAACTGACGTGGTTGAAGTAAACTACGAAGGTAAATTGCTTGATGGTACGGTATTTGACAGCTCTTATGAGCGCGGTGAGCCAATCGAATTCCCACTAAACCAAGTAATCGCTGGCTGGACTGAAGGTCTACAGTTGATGAAAGAAGGCGGAAAATACGAGTTCTATATCCCATCAGACATCGCGTATGGTGAAGCGGGTAACGCTGGTATTGAGCCTAACAGCACGCTTATCTTTACTGTTGAGCTATTAAAAGTAAAATAAGTATCTAAAGCAAAATTATTAGTTTAGGTACTTAGCCTACAAAAAAGCCTTCATATAATTATGAAGGCTTTTTTACGACTAATATTTTACCTCAGATTGATATCGAGCTTACAAAGCCGATATCAAGTTGGTGATAAATCATAGATTTTTTTGAAAGACTTTAGAGTTACGGCCATTATGGTATTTCTCTAAACGTGCTTCAGGTAAAGCGCTGGCTTCAACCTCAGCAAAGCCTTGCTCGACGAACCAATGGGCAGTACGAGTGGTCAAAACAAATAACTTGTACAAGCCATGGCTACGCGCTTGCTGTTCTAGAAACGCTAACAAATCTGCGCCGCGGCTACCACTACGATACTCAGGACGTACGGCAACACAGGCAACTTCCGCTGACTCTGAATCTAGCGTATGCAATGCTGCACAGCCCAAAATCATACCATCGCGCTCAATCACACTATAGTTATCAATCTCTTGCTCTAAGCGCTCGCGTGAACGACTGACCAAGATGCCTTGCTCTTCTAGAGGTGACAGTAGCTCAATAAGTCCGACTACGTCATCGATATTGGCACGGCGAATTTCTTCATAAGGGTCGTGGCTAATCAGCGTGCCAGAACCATCACGTGTGAATAGCTCTTCTAGTAATGCGCCGTTTTTGGCATACGAGATAATATGCGTGCGATGCACACCTTGACGACAGGCCAAGCTTGCACAGTTCAAGAAATAATTGATTTCGCAATTTAGATCACGATCACGTAAGAAACGATCAACTTCATTAGGAATCATTTCACGTAATAAACGATCGTCGTCGTTGATACCCGCTTCTTCGCCTAAGAATATAAGCTTGTCAGCACCCAGTGCTACAGCAGCGCTTAGGGCCACATCTTCCGCCAATAAGTTAAATACTTCGCCAGTCGCAGAGTAGCCCATCGAGCCTAATACAACGATATGGTCATGAAGTAGATTATTTTTGATGGCTTCTACATCGATAGAACGCACTTCACCCGTCATTTGGTAATCAATACCTTCACGGATACCGTATGGGCGCGCTGTCACGAAATTACCTGAAATCGCATCGATACGCGAACCATACATCGGAGAATTGGCCAGCCCCATGGATAGCTGAGCTTCAATCTGTAAACGAATAGCACCAACGGCTTGTAAGATAGATGGCATCGCTGCACGTGGCGTAATACGGATGTCTTGATGTAGCGGAGATTCGATATTAGCGTCTTTTAAGTTCTTCTCGATTTGCGGTCGTGCCCCGTGTACCAGTACTAGCTTGATACCCAAGCTATGCAACAAGGCAAAATCATGAATAAGTGTGCTGAAGTTCGCATGATTGACCGCTTCACCACCAAACATGATCACGAAAGTTTTGCCGCGATGGGTATTAATGTAGGGTGCAGAGTTACGGAACCAATGGACGTATTCAGGGTTGATCTGGGGCATGGAGCTAGTAGTCATAATGGGAGCAGTAGTCGTTAGAATAAGAAAAGGGGCGCAGCAAAAAAATGCCTAACGCTAAAGATTTACCATAGCAAAAAACGCGGTTATGAGCTATCTTTTATTTCAGCTGTATTCAAGCATTCTGATTGCCAATCGCTGATATACACAACCTCAACACTGGGTTAATGTACGCACAAATGCTTTTTGTTATGCTAAGCGCTATTGCTTTACAGATGCTGAGCGAAGATAATCAGGTTAGATAAGTAAGTTCGTGTGTTTCATAGATTGCATGAACTATTTCACAGCGATATCTTATGTACATCGTAATGCTTTTTATCTGTTGAACAAATTATAAAAATAACTTAAGTTGCACCATCTGTGTTTTACCGATATATCAACCAGGGATAATGAAAATCATGAAAAAAAGTAACCAGTTTGCTAGCCCGTTCAGTGCTTGGAGCGGCCACCGCTTATTTCACGTTGTTGCCGGTACGCTCATCGGTGCAATGGTAGTCACACAAGCCTCAGCGATGCTGCCAACACCAGAGCAAGCGGTTGATAGCTCAATGGCTATTCAGACAAATGCTAACAAGAGCAACAACTCAAGTGCTCAAGCCGTTAACAGCAGAATTACAGCGTCGTTGGTCAGCGTTGATGCCAATGGTCAAGAAGTACTCGTCCCTGTAGATACCAATACTCGTTTGCAGTCAGGCAATGTATTGGAATATCAAGGATACTTTACCAATACTAATGCAGATCGCGTCCGTAAAATGACCGTTACGATGAGCATCCCAGAGCAGGTAGAGCTGCTGAAGACAGTTGCTCCTGAATTTCCGTACGGCAGTGTAGATGGCAATAACTTTGCTCGTATGCCACTACGTACCAAAGTAGATAATCAGCTACAAGATGTCGCGCTTAAATACTATAAAGCGGTACGTTGGGACCTAGAAGGCGTAGGTCTAAATGATACTGTCGCTGTAAAATATCGTGCGCGCGTTAAATAGTTCTGAATTTTTGGATTAGAATTTAGCTAGTATTGATGTAGTTAGCACTAAAAACTATCCATTTAGTATTGAAAGCTATCAATAAAAAAGCACCACAGTTTATAGCTGCGGTGCTTTTTTACTGTATGTCAGGACGTTTGATAATTTTGCTGATAAGTAAGTAAAAATACTGAGCTACAGCGTGGCATATTTGCTATTAGATTTCTCTTGGATAAGTTGTTTAATTACATTGATTTGCGGCGTTGTAGCTTGAGCACCTGCTTGTATCAGACTGCGTCGCTGACTAGTATCTATTGAACTGTTACGACCGATATTAGGAGTAATAACAATATCCGCTCGATTCCGCTCACTTTGAATTGATGCGGAGCGCTTAGCAGGCAGCTTGGTAGCTAGAATATTGGTTTCGAGAAATCCCCAAAAGTCACTCAATGAGTTCATAGTCGGTATTTGATTATTAGTACTACCACTGCCTTGAGCTCCCGTTACATCTACAGCAATGACAATATCCGCACCCAAGTCATAGGCGCTATCTACGGGTACTAAGCTGACCACACCGCCATCGACATATTTTTTACCGACCTTTTCAGGAATGCGCGGGGCAATAAAAATATTGGGCACGCTACAGGACGCTTGTACGGCAAGCCCAGCATCGCCAGTGGTAAAGATCGCTTTCTTCAGAGTGTGTTTTTCTGCTGCGATTGCCGCAAAAGCAATGGGGAAATCCTCTATGGCTCGCGCATTCACTTTGCTATTGATAAAGTTTTTTAACTTGATACCTTCGATAAAACCTTGATTGGACAAGGTAAAGTCTGTGAGCTGGCTATCTGTAGTGGTCAGTGCCAATTGCTCAAGCTGTGCCGGCGTATAACCACTGGCGTATAAGCTACCAATCAAGCTACCCACACTCGTCCCGACTACCAATGTTGGTTTGATACCGTTTTCTTCTAGCGCCTTAATGACGCCCACATGGGCAAATCCTTTTGCACCGCCACCACCCAATACCAGTGCGACAGTAGGAGTCTTAATAACAGGCTCTGGCGTTGCAGGAATAGTCGATGGCAATGTGCTACACGCACTAATATAAAAACCGAGAAATGGTATTAAGCTCAACCTCAGTAGTTTTAGATTATGACGAATTAGGTTGTGACGAAACTGACGAGGCAAAATAGAAATAAGCATAGAAAAACACCTTACGAAATTGCCAGAACTCAAAAAATAAGCCATCAGTTATTGGTATGATGAGGAGAAGCAGTTTATCTATAGTAGATGGGCTGTATAGATGCTATTTTACTAAATAGCCTAGCATAAGCAATTGTATTGTCAGCTATAATGAAATAAGTCGAATTTTTTATACGTACTATCGTTATGGCTATTCTGTGGTACAAGTCATCATGTGCAACCTATTAAAAATACTCGATTTAGCATACAAAAATTAAAAATAATATTGTTAGGATCTTTAATGCCAATATCGGAGAGTCATGCCTCAGCCAACTCATTAGATCACTTTAGATCTGACATGCCGCTGTCAGCACTAGATATGCCAGTGTCTGCGCTAGCAGGTGTGGGGGTAAAAGTGGCAGAGCAGTTGGCGCAATTGAATATCAAGCGGATATTCGATTTGCTATTACATTTGCCTCGTGATTATGAGGATCGTAGTCGACTGGTATCAATCTCAGATGTAGAGCATGGACAGTCAGCGCTAATTACTGGTCATATCGTCCATGTCGATACCAAGCGCAGTGGGATGACTGTGACGGTGGACGATGATACGGGTACAATATCGTTACGGTTTTTTAAGGTCTATCGTGGTCTGGTACAGACTATGAATTTGGGAACACGTTTACAGCTGTTTGGTGAAGTCAAAGTCAGCCGCTACGGTAAGCAGATACATCACCCTGAATATCAAGTTATCACTGACAATACAGTCATGACCGATATGGGATTGCAGCCTATTTATCCTAGTGTCAAAGGTTTACATCAAAACAAACTGCGCACTTTAATTAAACTGGCATTGCAAACGGTTCGGAGCCAAGGTCTGCCTATGACATTGTTTACGGCTGAAGATTTTGCAGTTGTATCCGATTTGCCATTAGTGCCTTTTGAGCCATCTAAATCAACAGTATCAGAGGCCGAATATACCGAAGATATTTTCTCAACGTTAGCACGCAGCGTGCCTGACAATGTGACTAGCAATGCGATTGGCAATAGCGTATACAAACCTAATCCTTCTACCTATCAGGCAGATAATGATATACATAACGTCGCTGCCAGTATTGCTCAGCATAATGTCTATAATTTAACGATATTTGAAGCATTGGTACTGCTGCATACGCCGCCTACTTATACCAACGCGTCTCAGCAATACAAACTATTCACTCAACTCAGTGCTCGTACGCATGCTGCTTGCCAGCGCTTGATTATTGAAGAATTGACTGCGCATCAACTCAGTTTGCTATATCGTCGCCAACAGCTACATCAGCATAAAGCACCCAAATGCACTACCAATAGTCCTCTTGCTGATAAGCTGTTTTCTGCATTGCCTTTTGATTTAACGGGTGCGCAAAAAAGAGTGATGAAAGACATCACTGCGGATATGGCGACCTCAATTCCGATGCTACGACTGGTACAGGGAGATGTGGGTGCTGGCAAGACGTTGGTGGCAGCAGGGGCGGCAGGCTATGCGCTCGATAGTGGCTGGCAGGTCGCGGTAATGGCACCGACTGAGATTTTGGCAGAGCAGCATCTACTGAATTTTAAGCAATGGTTTGAGCCATTGGGCATTGGTGTCGGTTGGCTTGCCGGTAAGCAAACGGTCAAACAGCGCCGTGAAGCTTTGGAAGCGGTTGCAGAAAATACCGTGCAAGTGGTCGTTGGTACTCATGCACTGTTTCAGGAGCAAGTTCAGTTCGCTAAATTAGGCTTGGTTATCATTGATGAGCAGCATCGATTCGGTGTTGAGCAGCGCATGGCATTGACCAATAAAGGCGTCGCTAATAGCACCCCGCACCAGCTAATCATGACTGCAACACCGATTCCAAGAACCTTAGCAATGAGTGTCTATGGCGATATGGATACCTCAATCATTGATGAGTTGCCACCGGGGCGTACCCCAATTACGACAGTAACCATCGATCGCAATCGACGCGATGAAGTCATAGAACGTATTGCGATTAATTGCGAAGCGGGCAGGCAAGCGTATTGGGTATGCTCACTGGTAGAGGCATCTAGCGTCTTGGATGCGCAGGCAGCCGAAGCTACTTATGAGGACTTAAATGAACGTCTAGATATTCGTATTGGACTGGTACATGGCAAGATGAAGTCCGCCGATAAGCAAGCCATTATGCAGGAGTTCAAAGCAGGTAATTTGGACTTGCTGATTGCGACGACTGTCATCGAGGTAGGCGTCGATGTACCCAATGCGTCGCTCATGGTTATCGAAAATGCAGAGCGTTTGGGGCTATCGCAATTGCATCAGCTGCGCGGGCGAGTCGGACGTGGCTCGACCAAAAGCTTCTGTGTACTGTTATATCAAAAGCCGCTATCGGAGACAGGTACTGAGCGACTAAATGTCCTACGTGATAGTACCGATGGATTTGTCATTGCTCAAAAAGACTTAGAGCTACGTGGGCCAGGAGAGCTGTTAGGCAAACGTCAAACGGGTAACGTTGGCTACTATCTAGCCGATCTGATCCGTGATGAGCAATTATTTGCCATTGCTCAGCGATTAGCGAAGCATTTGATAGCAGACCCTGCGCGAAAAGCAGATGTCAGCCAATTGATTCATCGCTGGATGCCTGAAGCAAGTCGCTATACCAATGCCTAGCGTTTAGTACCCAGTGTCTAGTAATCAGTGCTTAGTGTGTAGTACCGGTATTGGCAAATAGGTTCATTGCGTCATCGAACCTAGCTCTGGATATAATCAAACAGTATAGCCGCAAGGTTAAAATTATTTATAGACAACACTCCATCCATAGTCAGCCGTTGAATACATCAGAGATTCAGCGATTGACTACATGCGCTCTTATTTCTTTAAATTGGTCGATATGCCTTGAACATTGCACAGATATTCGGTCTAAGTTTCAATTAAATTTATGAACGCTAGACCCTATATATAAAAATAAGATGATGGCTAAATATATGCTATTCTCGATAGTTTGATGAACTATTATAATAATAAACAGTGCTTTAGAGAACATCGTAATACTCTCTGTAAGTAACGCTCATAGCCCTATATCAGGCTATCCAAACATTGCTTCGATTGCGTGTCACTTTTTATTATTGCTGTGACTGATTGATATTTTTAGTCATTCTATATCGAGTATTTTAATATTGACTGTACCTACAGAGAGTTATCATGAGCGATTTTGAAGAAACCCATTCTAAGCCGTCAGCTGAATCAGAGTTGCCGCCATATCGTCAAACTGACACTGTATCTAAAAGGCCATCTGCAAAACCACCAATATGGTTGTGGCCCGTATTGGCAGCCGTACTAGTGATTGGGGTGCTGCTTGGCAAGTATTGGAGCAATGATAGTAATGCAGCTACGGATGAGTCAGCAACTGCTAATTCTGTCGCAAACGATCAGGCAACTGGTAGCGATGCCAGTATTGAGCAATCGGTACTCTCAGTAGAAACAGTCAGTCCAAGCCAAGATGATATCGGTAGCACGCTCAGTGCCGATGGAACCATCAATGCTAAGGATACTGCGAACGTCAGTGCAAAAGTCAATGGTGTGGCTATCGAGCGTATTTTGGTCGAAGAAGGCGACCGCGTCAGAGCAGGTCAAGTTTTAGCTGTGTTCGATACTGATGCCATGGAGCAGCAAGTGCTACAGGCGCAAGCAGATGTCGCAGAAGCGGAAGCCACTCTTGCCAATGCTAGCGCTGATGCTGCACGTGTGTTGCCATTGATCGATATCGATGCCATCAGCAAACAAGAAGCCGATCGTTACCGTACTTCGGAAGTCCGTGCCAGAGCTTCTTTGCAAGCATCCAAAGCTCGTTTGAGCAATCAGCGTTTGACATTAGAGAACGCAAAAGTCGTCGCTCCTGTCAGCGGTATTATCAGTGAAAAAATGGTAGAAGTTGGGCAGGTGACAGGCGGGGATCCGCTATTTACGATTATCAAAGGCGGGGTTTTGGAATGGCGAGCAGATATAGATCCTAAGCTTATCGGTGATATAAACGTCGGTACGCCTGTACAAGTCAGTCTTCCGGGTGGTGATACAGTGATGGGGCAAGTAAATCGCATCGCGCCCACCGCAGACAACAACCGTCAAATTACGATTTATGCCAGCCTAGCTGCCAACTCAAAGATACGTGCAGGCATGTACCAAACAGGTGAGTTCCTATTAGGAAGTACCAGCACACAAACGATTCCTAATAGCGCCGTGGTCAGTAATGATGGTTATGATTATGTGATGCTCGTTACTGAATCGACTACTCGAGACGATCGATCAATGGGACGTATCAAGCAGCAGCGAGTGACGTTGGGTGAGCGACTGGGCGAAAGCGTAGCAGTGTTAGAGCCTTTGCCAAGTGACAGTCGTATCGTAAAGCAGGGCGGCAGCTTCTTAAATGATGGTGACCTAGTACGTGTTGTTGATGGCGTATCTCAAACCAGTAAGCCAGTGCAGGCACAGCCATGAGCTTAAACGTCTCCGCTTATTCGATAAAGAACCCGCTCGTTGCTATCTTGCTATTTGTGCTGCTGACGTTGGGCGGCATTTACGGTTTCATGAAAATGAAAGTCCAGCAGTTTCCGGATATAGACTTGCCAGCGGTGGTAGTCACGGTGACGCTACCGGGTGCTGCGCCTTCACAGCTCGAAAACGATATCGCCAAAAAGATTGAAAATAAACTGACCAGTATCGAAGGCGTGAGTCATATTCGCACCACGCTACAGACGGGTGCGGCGACCATTGCCACTGAATTTACTTTAGAAAAAGACATTCAAGAAGCGGTAGACGATGTACGGTCAGCAGTCGGCGAAGTACGTGGTGATCTACCAGCTGCCGCCAACGATCCTATTATTACCAAAGTATCTACTGCTGGATTTCCAGTAGTTACGTACTCTGTCGCTGCTGAAAATATGAGTGTGGAAGATCTATCGTGGTTTGTCGATGATACCGTTACCAAACGGCTATCTGACATACCAGGCGTTAGTACCGTGAGTCGTGTTGGTGGGCTACAGCGTGAGATTACAGTTGCTGCCGACCCGATTGCATTAAGTGGTCTGAAGTTTTCTATTTCGCAATTATCGCAGCAAATCGCTGGTATCCAGCAAGACAGCTCTGGCGGGGAGGCGGAAGTTGGCAATACGACTCAGACCATCCGTGTTCTCGGTGCCGTTGAGCGAGCAAATGAGCTAAACGATTTGCAAGTGGCTGTCCCTACAGGAGGCACACAAGCTTTAGGTCGGATGGCAGAAATCACTGACGGCGCAGCAGATCCAAGCTCGATTGCCAAGCTAGACGGTCAAACCGTAGTGGCATTTAACATCACTCGCTCGCGCGGTGCCAGTGAGGTCGACGTGATGGAGCTGGTCGATGAAGAGCTTGCCAAGCTGACTGCTGATGTCGGTAATATCAGTATTGAAAAAGTCTATGACCGAGCCACACCCATTGCAGAAGATTATGAAGCCTCGTTAAGAATGCTCACCGAAGGTGGGCTGTTGGCTGTAGTGGTAGTCTTCCTGTTTTTGCGCAATATACGCGCGACTATCGTTGCCGCGGTCGCTTTGCCATTATCAGTCATTCCAACCTTTTTAGGTATGTATCTGTTTGGCTTTAGTCTGAATATCATCTCACTACTGGCATTATCATTAGTCATTGGGGTGCTGGTCGATGATGCAATCGTTGAAGTAGAAAACATCATACGTCATCTACGCATGGGTAAGACGCCTTATGAAGCGGCGATGGAAGCCGCTGATGAAATCGGTCTGGCCGTTGTCGCGACTACTTTTACTTTGATTGCGGTGTTTTTACCAACAGCCTTTATGGGCGGTATCGTTGGACAGTTTTTCCGTCAGTTTGGTTGGACAGCTGCCTTATCAATTTTTGCCTCGCTAATGGTGGCGCGCCTGATTACCCCTATGATGGCAGCTTATATCTTACGACCTGAGAAAAAGCACGTCGAAAAACAAAGCGCGATGATGAAGTACTATCTTAAGATTGTGTCTTGGACTCTACATCATCGCTGGCTAACCATGGGTGCAACGCTTGTTTTATTTGTGGCATCGCTAGCTCTGATTAAGCTGTTACCCACGTCATTTATCCCTGATAATGATATCGATCAAACTCGAGTGGCTATTGAGCTGACACCTGACGTGTCGTTGGCAGATACTGAGCGCGTGGCGGCGCTAGCGAGTGCTCGTATTTTGGCCATGCCTGAGGTGACCAACATCTTTACCTCAGTGGGAGAGGCGCAGGCGTCGATGGGTGCGTCAGATGGTGGCGGCGGTAAGGCTGAAAACATCGCGGGCTTGGATATCGTGCTTGCTCCGCGTGCAGAACGAGGCACTAAGCAAGAGATAGAGCGCAAAATTAGTAAGCTAATGACAGAAGTGCCAGGAGCACGGTTTACAGTCGGGCTATCGAGTGGTGGTGAAAGTGGCTATAACTTTTCATTAACCAGTACTAACCCGCAATTGCTTGAACAAACTGCACAAAAAATCATGTCTGAGATTCGGGGGCTACCAAGTGCAGGCGCTGTAACCAGTGATCGCAGTCTACCACGCCAAGAGCTAACGGTAACGCCAGATAGATTGGCAATGGCTGACAAAGGGGTGACCACGCAAGATATCGCTACGACTCTACGTGTGGCGACCGTAGGCGACTATGAACAGCAATTGTCCAAGCTTAATCTTGATACGCGCCAAGTACCAATCGTCGTACGTCTACCTGACGTGGCTAAGCAGAATGTTAGCCAGCTAGAAGGTTTGTACGTGCCGAGTACTATGCCTGCCGGTCAAGGCGTGCGCGTCGGTGAGGTAGCTACGCTAGACTTTGGCACTGGACCTGCGCAGATTAGTAGACTGGATCGAGAGCGTGCTATTAGTATCACGGTACAACCTGCGAGTGGCGAGCTTGGCGATTTGGTACAAGCGGTCAAAGCAGTGCCGACCATGCAGCAACTGCCGCCTTCGATTACCATCATCGATCAAGGTCAAGCCGAAAACATGGCAGACCTCTTTAGTGGCTTTATCATTGCGATGTCCGTCGGTGTGGTTTGTATTTTAGGCGTGCTGATTCTACTATTTGGTCGTTTGTTGCAGCCTTTTACCATTCTAATGGCGCTCCCTCTATCGATCGGTGGGGCGTTTGTTGGCTTGGTTATTACCAGTAGCAGCTTATCGATGCCTTCGATGATTGGCTTTATTATGCTCATGGGTATTGCGACCAAAAACTCTATTCTATTGGTCGATTATGCGTTGATTGCCCAGCGCCGAGGGCTGGCGCGCTTTGAAGCCATTATGGATGCCTGTCGTAAGCGTGCGCGGCCTATCATCATGACGACCATTGCGATGGGTGCAGGTATGTTGCCTCTAGTATTTGGTTGGGGCGATGCAGATCCTACTTTTAGGCGACCGATGGCAGCAGCGGTACTGGGTGGTCTGGTAACCTCTACGCTATTGAGCTTGGTTGTCATTCCTGTCGTCTATACCTTGATGGATGATTTATCTGGATGGTTTGCTAAATGGCTGGCTCCACATGGTAAGCCTAGTGACTTCTAATAGTCACTTCTCATAGAGAGCCGAATAGCTAACCAAATAGTTAGCTAAGACATGACACAATAGTAGCAATGTGGAAAATGCTGAATGATTAACACGCTGTCAATTAGGTCATATACTCGTCAAACTAGAGGACATTCTCATGACTTTCATCAGCTTGTTTTGCCTTTGCGAGGGGCAATCAATATTGAAGTTGGAAGCTATACTGGAAAAGTTATCCCAAGCGAATGTGTTGTCGTCAAGGTAAATGAAAAGCACTATTTCAGCGCTGAGGAGAATGCAAAGTTTATCGTTGTGGATACAGATCTATTGCCAGAAAATGTGCTTCATTCATCACAAATTGTCTTTTCTATAAGTGCGCCATTGTTGGCATTTTTGGCGTTTTCAGAAAGTCAGTTAAGGTATCAAATCAATCCTGAAGTTGAGAGACTGATGTTTGATACCTTTTATAAACTCCTAGAACAACAAAATCTATTTGTGCAATATGATGCTCGAATTAGAGAAGTCGTCGCATATATCCACCACAATTTTTCTAAAAACCTTTCTGTCGAAGTATTGGCGGCTATCTCTTGTCTCAGTGCCACACAGTTTAAAAAGAACTTCAAATCGCAAACAAACCAAACCGTCACTGAGTACATCACAAAGATCAGAATGCAAAAGGCGCAAGCTTTGTTACTACATACTGATTCACCTATCGCTATCATAGCCGAACTGGTTGGTTATACGGATGTTAGTGCTTTTAGCCGCCGCTTTTCTAAATATTTTGGTATTGCCCCTTCCAAATTAAAACACGTCTAACCAGACATACAAACCGTCTAATCTGCAAAAATTCTATTCTGTAACCCTCTATAATAATATTATTCATTATAACGTTAGAGGTAGCTACTATGCTGCAGAATAAATCTAGTCTAAGTGCTATTTTATGTGTGATAGCTGCCAGTGTCCTTTGGGGAACGACAGGTACAGCGTCTGCTTTTATACCTGACGTTAGTCCATTAGCCGTTGGTGCGTTTTCGATGGGGGTAGGCGGTGTATTGCTAGTATTGAATGCTAAGAATAATTTACTAAGCGATAGACAGAAACTACTTTCTAAACCCAGTCTCTTATTTATCGGTAGCCTATGCGTTGCTATCTATCCTTTGGCTTTTTATTCCTCTATGAGATTGGCTGGTGTCGCTATTGGTACAGTGATCTCAATTGCCAGTGCACCATTTTTCACTTTTATCATGGAGCGTCTGATTAGCAATAAAAGAGTCACTAGTCGATGGGTGGTAAGTTTTATATTTGGTGTGGTTGGCGTCATTTTGCTAACCTTGGGAAAAACCCAATATTTGGATATAAACGCACAAGCAAATAATCGAATACTAGGCGTGTTGTTAGGGTTAGTTGCAGGATTGACCTATGCCACATACTCATGGACAGCACGTCAGATGATAGAGAACGGGGTAAACTCGAAATCAGCGATGGCAAGCATGTTTGGTCTGTCGGCGATCTTATTGTTGCCATCATTATTATTAACAGGGGAAAACCTGTTTTTAGATGCAAAACATATAAGCGTTGCCCTATATCTGGCAATTGCGCCGATGTTCTTTGGTTATTTACTTTTTGGCCAAGCGTTGAGAGTGATTGAGGCGAGCAAAGCCACGCTTATCACGTTATTAGAACCTATCGTGGCCACTATATTGGCTATCATTATAATCGGTGAAACATTCTCTCCTATCGGCTGGCTAGGAATGTCACTCATGATAATCTGTCTTTTATTGCAGGTAATGAAGACGCCAAAATTGACAGGTTATCGAAGAAGGCGTGCACTGTACAAGTAACAAAGCAACATAAGTAACAAAGCAATATTTCTGACGATAAGCAGTATTTTTGATGAGTTACTGCCTATTAAGTATGACTCTTTGTATGACGTTAGTCTAAAACTGGTAAGTTGAATGGATTAGTTGGGTCAGTCTTTTCTATAGTCTGTCCAATCAAATTAATTGAAGAAATTGTTTATATCTTATAGTACTATTTTAATTTTACTAATAGATGAGTAGCTGCTAGAACGATAAATCAATTTCTATAAACTAATCTCTAAAAAAACTAGAAAATAAGGAATAACTATGATTAACGCATATGCAGCACAAGAGAAAGGTGGCAAGTTTGAGCCTTATGAATATGACCCAGGTGCTTTAGGCGATCACGAAGTGGAAATCGAAGTACATAGCTGCGGTATCTGCCATAGTGATTTATCGATGTGGCAAAACGAATGGGGTATATAGTCAGTTCAATATAATTTCGATACAAGGAAACCGAGTGCAAGTTATACATTAGTATGCTTAGCGAGGATGATGCTGTAGCGGATTTATATAGACTTGACTATAACTCAATATCCGTTTGTCGGTGGGCATGAGGTTGCAGGTAAAGTCCTCAATAAAGGCAAGTACGTCAAGCATCTAGAGTTGGGCGATAAAGTCGGACTTGGCTGGCATAAAGGATACTGTAACGTTTGTGATCTATGTATCGATGGAGACCACAACTTATGCCCTGAGCAAGAAGGTACGATCATTGGTAACCATGGCGGCTTTGCAGATAAAGTACGCGCAAAAGATACTAGCGTCATCAAGATACCTGAAGGACTTGATTTTAACGCGGTAGGACCACTATTATGTGGCGGTATCACAGTGTTCAACCCACTTATGCAGTACGACATCAAACCAACTTCTAGAGTGGCTGTAATTGGTATTGGTGGTTTGGGTCATTTGGCATTGCAGTTTGCCAACGCGTGGGGCTGTGAAGTGACGGCATTTACCAGTGAATCAAAAATGGAAGAAGCAAAAGAGATGGGCGCTCACCATTCACTAAACTCAAGAGACGATAGCGAAATTGAAAAGGCTGCAGGTTCTTTTGATTTAATCATTTCAACAGTGAACGTTGATATGAACTGGGATATCGTAATCAAGACGCTAAGACCAAAAGGTAAGCTGCATTTTGTTGGGCTGTTAGAAGCGCCACTAGAGATATCGGCTGCGCCAATGATTATGGCTCAGAACAGTCTATCAGGCTCGCCAGTTGGCTCACCAGCGACGCTGCGTAAAATGCTAGATTTTGCTGCGCGACATAATATTCAGCCAGTCACTGAAACGTATAAAATGTCTGAGATTAATGAAGCATTTGAGCGACTAGAGAGTGGTAATGCTCGCTATAGAGTGGTGCTAGAAAGAGACTAAACGTCGTTACAGGCAACTAAATGTAGCCACCAAATAAGCACAATAATAGTGATACTCTAATTAATAGATAGAGTGTCACTATTTTTTTGTATCGAAATTCTGCTTTTCACCAGTTTTTAAAATATGAGGATTATTTGGAGCTGGATATAAGTATCTTTATTTAATTTTTGCTCAGGCAATTATTACGACTTTTTTAAACTGCTAGTAGGTCGTTTTAAAATCATAAAAAACCCCTGCTACTGAGTTCACAATAGCAGGGGTAAATACTTGTCTTTTTCAGAGCTGTCGTAGAGTAATTCTTCTTATTCTACCGTGACTGATTTTGCCAAATTGCGCGGTTGATCGACGTCTGTGCCACGCATTACTGCTACATGGTATGACAACAACTGCACAGGCACGCTGTAGACAATAGGGGCAAGCGTCTCGCAAACATCAGGCACATATACTAAATGTAGTCTATCTTCTGCGACCATTTGACTGGCTTCGCTAGCGAACACAAATAGCTCGCCATGACGCGCATGCACTTCTTGCATGTTGGCCTTTAATTTATCAAACATACTGTCTTTAGGGGCGAGTACGACGATGGGCATGTCTTTGTCGACCAATGCCAATGGGCCGTGTTTGAGTTCACCTGCCGCATAACCTTCTGCATGAATGTAAGAGATTTCTTTTAGCTTTAACGCGCCTTCTAGCGCAATCGGGAACTGTAGCCCGCGACCTAAAAATAGACAGCTTTTCTTATCTTCAAAGCTCTCACTCATGGTCTTGATAGGAGCATCAAGGTTTAAGCTGGCGTAGAGTTGTCCTGGTAATTGATGTAACTCACTTAATAACGTATTTAAGTGTTCGTCAGTCATGCGCTTCTGCGTGACACCAACTTTTAATATCAATAATATCAATGCCACAAGCTGAGTGGTAAATGCTTTGGTAGAGGCGACGCCAATCTCAGGCCCTGCTAACGTCGGCAAGAAAATATCTGTTTCGCGTACCAGCGATGAGGTCGGTACATTACATAATGCCAAGCTGACTAAGCCTGCTGGTGTTTGCTTCTGGATATCACGTAACGCTGATAAGGTGTCAGCCGTTTCACCAGATTGAGAAATACAGATGACCAAAGTATTATCGACGACGACAGGATTGCGATAGCGGAATTCGCTGGCAACCTCGACCGAGCAAGGTATACGGATAAGGCTCTCAAACCAGTATTTTGCGACCATACCGGCATGATAACTGGTACCACAAGCAATCACTTGCACATGACGAATACCTGACAACAGTGTCTCATGACGCTGTAAAAAATCGTCGCGTAGTTTAGTCGTTTCGCCATTATCCAAAGCCATCTCTATCGTACGAGCGACGGCATCTGGCTGCTCGTAAATCTCTTTGAGCATATAATGTTTGAACTCGCCTTTATCGGCATTGTGCTGGGTTGCATCAATCTCATGTATTTGACGTTGGACTTCAACACCATCTGCATAAACTTGAATGCTATTGCGAGTTAATTTGGCGATATCGCCTTCTTCTAGATACATAAAGCGGTTAGTCACTGGCAGCAACGCCAACTGATCTGATGCGATAAAATTCTCACCGATACCAACACCGATAACCAAAGGTGAGCCTAGACGTACAGTAATAAGCTCATCAGGGCAGTCTACGTGGACGATACCCAATGCAAAAGCACCATGCAGTAACGGAATGATGGTGCGTACTGCTTCTAACAAGTCAGGCGTTTTTTTGTAGATATCATGAATTAGATGCGCTACAACTTCAGTATCTGTCTGTGAAGTAAACACGTAACCTTTGGCTATTAGCTCTTCTTTTAGTTCAGCATAGTTTTCGACTATACCGTTATGAACGACCGCAATCTTGCCTGACACGTGTGGATGTGCATTACGCTGTGCCGGCTCACCATGAGTTGCCCAGCGCGTATGAGCAATACCGATATGACCATTAAAAAACTCTGGATTGATAGCGACGGCATCAACCAGTGCCTGTACTTTACCTACTTGACGCTCACGGTGTAGTTCACCATCACGAATAACCGTCAGGCCAGCTGAGTCATAGCCACGATATTCTAAACGCTTTAGGCCTTCAAGTAAGATATTAGCAATATTTCGCTCAGCGACTGCGCCTACAATTCCACACATGGCTATTCCTTAGATTTAAATTTTAGTAGTTCAATATAGTGGGGTATAAAATAAAAAGACTAGCGACTGAACCATTACTCTGATCATCAATTGGCATATCAGTTTATAAATACGATAAAGCAGTACCACAAAGATTGAAGTACTGCTTAGAGTTGCTCAAGAGTGATGGTCATTGATCACACTAGCAACGAGCTGGCTACTTCTTCGTCGGACGCTGAAAATCATTTTTTTGCACCTGACGCGCACGGCCAAAGGCCAAAGCATTGTTATCAACATCTTTGGTAACCACAGAACCTGCCGCCACAGTCGCAGTATTACCAATCGTCACAGGCGCAACTAAGCTAGCATTGGAGCCGATAAAAGCATTGTCTTCAATGATGGTTTGCGATTTATTAGCACCGTCATAGTTACAGGTAATGACACCAGCACCGATATTCACGCCTGTACCGACAGTCGCATCGCCGACGTAGCTTAAGTGATTTACTTTACTGCCTTGACCAATAGTCGATTTTTTAATTTCGACAAAGTTACCAACTTTGCTGTTATCAGATAGTACGGTATCAGGACGCAAATGCGCAAAAGGCCCGATATCAACACCAGCACCAATATCAGCGCGATCGATCACGCAATACGGTTTGATATAGCAGGCATTACCAATCTTGGCATTTTTGATAACACAGCCCGCTTCGATATAGACGTTGTCACCCAAGGTACAGGCACCTTCAAACACCACATTAACGTCAATAAACACATCTTGACCAGCGGTCAACGTACCACGAATATCGACACGAGTAGGGTCGGCAAACTGTACGCCAGCTTCTTGTAAGTCAGCAACTAACTTACGCTGCCAAGTGCGCTCTAGACTAGCAAGCTGTTGGCGGTTGTTAACCCCTTCAATCTCAAACGTATGCTCAGGCTCAATTGCCGCGATAGTAATACCATCGGCGACTGCCATTTTAACGATATCCGTCAGATAGTATTCTTGCTGTGCATTGTCGTTAGAGAGCTCAGGCAAATATTTGTGCAGTAACGCATTATCGACGCAGTAGATACCGCTGTTAATTTCTTTAATGCTTTGCTCTTCAGCATTGGCATCTTTTTGCTCAACGATGGCTTCAATATTACCGGCTTGGTCACGCTTAATACGACCCAATCCAAACGGATTATCGACTGTCAGCGTCAGCATCGACATACCATCAGTATTGGCAGTTTTTAATGCCGTTAGCGTTTGACAGCTGACCAATGGCACATCACCGTAAAGAATGAGACTTTGTCCTGACTTGGGTAAATCAGACAGTGTCACCTTGACCGCATGGCCAGTTCCCAATTGCTCAGTTTGAGCAACCCAAGTAATCGATGCTTGTGTATATTGATTGGTAATCTCTGACTTTACTTGATCACCACCAAAGCCATGAACAATGATGGTTTCATCAACAGTGAGCTGATGACAAGTATCTAGCACATGGCCTAATAAAGACTTCCCAGCCAATGTCTGCAATACCTTTGGCTTTGCCGATTGCATACGTGTGCCTTTACCGGCAGCTAAAATAATTACAGAAAGAGGAGATGTCATAATAGGCTCATAAATGTAACAAAATATAATATCGGATTATAGCGCAAATGTTCATTTATAAAAATGCTGTGATGTGCAGGCTTTGTAATACAACCTGCTAACAGTAGATCAATTATCTATGCAAGAGAGTAGCGTTCAAATTGATAACGTTGCTAGGATAAGCGGTTGTAGAATAGCCAATTCAGTATCGTAGTAGTTAGGGTAGCTTATAACAGCACACCAAACATAACCGCTACCCATACTACTGCTGCCATGATACCGGCGATGATGTCATCGAGCATAATGCCTAACCCACCAGCAACCTTTTTATCAGCCCATCCAATCGGTGGCGGCTTAACGATATCAAAAAATCGAAATAAAATAAAAGCGAAAACAATGGCGAAAATAGAAAGCTCTTGAGATACATTTTGCCAAAAGTTATTGTCAGCAATCCCCATATAAGACAAAGGTAGTAGGGTAATCCAAATACCAGCCCACTCATCCCAAACGATATGCGGATCGTCATGACCTTGCATCAGCTCAGCAGTGCGTCCGCAAATCCAAACGCCTAAAATACAAGATAGAATTGTCAGAATGAGAAAAGGTATAAAACCTAAACTCAACAATGGTATGGCAATGATTAACCCACCAACGGTACCCCAAGTGCCAGGTGCACGGCGCGGCAGACCGCTACCTAAACCTAGCCCAAGCCAATAGACTACACGGTCAAGCATATTAGCACCGACCGGTAATGGTGGGCAGTCATTTGCTTTACGGATGTCAGGCTTAGATAAGTCGTGATCAGTCATGGATTAGCCTGTAAAGTGTTGGTAACCAGTAAGATTGGGCCATATTGAAAATGGTGCGGGCCGAGTTGGCGTCACTGGCTGATTTTGATAAAACAGTTCAAGGCGCGGATTATCAGGAGACTTGGTATCTGTCGCTATCGGATCTGCTAGTGCAATTACCTCGCCGATACAGGTAACAGGCGTATTGCCTATAGGCGGTTTGATATGAGCAGGCAAAGTAAATGCCAATTCATAATCATCGCCGCCCGCTAGTTGACCTAACAAGCGATCAGACAAACCGACAGTAGATAATGACTCGCTACTCGGTAGCTTGTCTAAATGGATGCGCATGCCTACAGAGCTTTGTTGACAGATATGGCCAAGATCTTGATAAAGGCCGTCGGAGATATCTATCATCGCTGTTGCTCCGATCTTTGCCAATGCTGCACCTAGTGCAATACGCGGCGTTGGCATATGTAGACGATGCGCCAACTCGATACCTTGTGAGCTGTCAGGATGCTGTAAAGCGAAAGCGGCATCACCAAGTGTGCCTGAGACATAAACCTTATCACCAACTTGCGCACCTGAGCGATAAACAGCTGGTGTACCTGCGGCAAGCAATCCTTGCGCACTGACACTCAGCACTAGGCGCTCGCTACGGGTAGTATCACCGCCAATCAGCGTCACGCCAAACAGCTGGCACGCATGAAACAGCCCTTTGGCAAATTCAGTGAGCCATTCGTGATTTGCTAGACGTTCAGGTAGTGCCAACGCTAGCATAATACTATGCGGCGTCGCACCCATAGCTGCAATGTCTGAGACATTAACAGCCACGGCTTTATAGCCAATCGCAAATGCTAATTCGTCAACTCTTTGCCAATCAGCATGAAAGTGACGACCTTGAACCAGTGTATCAATACAGCTAACCAAGCGTGATCCTGTTGGCAATGCCACCACAGCCGCGTCGTCACCGATACCTTTTTCGATACCAGTTAATGGTGCATGTGTGGCCTGCATCTGTGAGAATATATGCTCAATCAGCTCAAACTCGTTCATGGTTAGTCTTAGTCTTAGTCTTTGGTATCGTTAGCGTTCTTCTTGCTCGCCTTAAAGTCACTGATATTTGCACTGGCTTTACTGGCACTACTGCGTTTAACATTGGCTTTGTTAGCACTGATACGCGGCTTGTTTGATGCAGTCGGCTCATCGACGATCGCGCTTTCTGTTTCAGCAGTCGCTTCGATATTGTCAGCTACCGTTACTTCAGCCGAACTCGCTTCAGATTGTTTAGCCGCCGCTTTTTGTGACGTACGTAGATTGGCATTGGTATCTGCTTGTACCTCTAAAGCACGCAGCTCACCAGCCATTTTATCCAGTACCGCATTGATCAGTTTATGAGCGTCAGTCGCGCCAAAGTGATTATTTAGCTTCATTGCTTCATCAAGCACAACCTTATATGGAATCTCCATACGGTTTTGTAGCTCGTACGCACCAATCAGCAAAATAGCGTGTTCAACCGTATCTAGCTTATCAACCTCACGATCGAGATGCTGACTGATAAGCGCATCGAGAGCTTCAATTTGCTCTGGGATGTCGCGCATCATTTCATGATAATAACCGATATGGACGGTATGCATGGCATTGGTTGCACGCGTGCGAGCAGCAATATCGTGCGGAGCATTGGCTTTCCAGCCAAGCTTACCATCTACATCAAAGCGGCGATCAGTGACGAGCCATTCGTATAGGCCCTGCATCGCAAAGCGACGTGCCTTACGAATAGCCGTATGACTGGTCTTGTAAGAAGACTCACTCATATCGAATGTTTGATCACCCGCACTACTGCTCGCTATACGGGTAGCTTCAGCTTGTCCATCATTGGCTTGTGCGGTTTTCGCAGCGCTAATAGCGCGCTTGAGTTGGTCAGTCATAGGGGGTCTGTACCTAAATTTTTGAGATGATACCCAGTCAAAACATAAATTAACAAAGTAGCTTCTTAGCTTTGTTTATTCAAAATTTCAAAGGGTATAGAAATACGGCGAAAATTCAAAAAATAGCCAATTGTTTCGATAGCTGGCTAGTGCTATAAGGTGCTGTTATTACTAGATAGCAGCACCAGTTAAACTAATAAATTTGAGCTTTAAAGCTTATGCTTCATCGATGCTGTCATCAATATCTAGCTGTGACAAAACAGCGATCATTTCTAGTACGACCATCGCAGCTTCAGAGCCTTTGTTGCCCGCTTTCGTACCAGAGCGCTCAATGGCTTGCTCGATGCTATCAGTAGTGATGATACCGTTAGCAACAGGGATATTATAATCCATTGCCACAGCGCTCAAACCTTTGGCCGACTCGCTAGCTACAATATCAAAGTGTGGCGTGCTGCCACGGATGATTGCACCCAGTGCCACAATCGCGTCAAAACGATCTGATTCAGCAGCACGTTGGGCCACAAGTGGTAGCTCAAATGCGCCAGGTACACGAATAACAGTAATGTTGCTGCCCAGTACGCCATGACGAAGTAGGGCATCGATTGCACCATCAACCAATGACTCAACGACAAAACCGTTAAAACGACCAACAACGATACCAATGCGAGCATCAGCGTTTTGATGTAGGTTACCATCGATATGAGTCACGTCGTTGCGCTGCTGTTGTAAATTCGACATAAAAAATCCTTTGCTTAATAAGCGTTCAATTGAAATATAGGCGTCAATAAATAGCTAAATAGTCTGATGCGTTCAATCGACTCGGTCGCCTATTATTTTGGCGCTGCCCTAGTTAATTGAACGAAAATAAATGGTTAGCGCTATGATAGCATTTTTTTGGGTTTTATTTGTATATTACGAGCGTGCTAAAGACGCATCTGTATTCCTTGCGCTGCCATGTACTCTTTGGCCTCCAATACCGTGTACTCACCGAAGTGAAAAATACTGGCGGCAAGTACGGCATCGACACCGCCTTCTAGTACGCCTTCTGCTAAATGTTGTAGGTTACCGACGCCGCCTGAGGCGATAACTGGTACATTAACGCGGCTCGTAATTTGCTGCATCAGCGCCAAATCATAGCCTTTTTTGGTGCCATCACCGTCCATCGAGGTGACTAGTAATTCACCAGCGCCCAGCTCTGCCATTTTGCTCGCCCAAGCAACGGCATCGATACCCGTTGGCTTACGGCCACCATGAGTGAAAATCTCCCAACGTGGTACGACAATACCATCGACGTTGATATCAGCGACGCGTTTGGCATCGATGGCAACGACGATACACTGGTTGCCAAATTTCTGCGCGGCTTCACCAACGAACTCCGGCGTAAATACGGCTGCTGAGTTAATCGCCACTTTATCCGCGCCAGCATTGAGCAAATTGCGAATATCAGCGATTTTTCGTACGCCGCCGCCAACAGTTAGCGGAACGAATACCGTTTCTGCCATGCGTTCAACAGTATGATAAGTGGTATCGCGCTCATCATTGGTCGCAGTAATATCCAAAAAAGTAATCTCATCAGCGCCCTGTTCGTTGTAGCGTTTGGCTACTTCGACAGGATCGCCTGCGTCTTTTATATCGACAAACTGCACGCCTTTGACCACGCGGCCATTGTCTACGTCAAGACAGGGAATAATACGTTTTGCTAACATAGGGTCTTTCACCTTATAATCAATTCATAGGCGCTAGTCTAGCAAAATCACTGCTATTTCAGGCAGGTTTTCGCAAGATTATTACGCTTTTCACCATAGTTTTATCATGCGCGGTACAATTGCTGTCATTACCGCCTAAATCTATTCTATTTAACTTGTTATTCAATTGCCAAAAGTGAGATGTCATGTCCGTCTATACCCAGTTAACCGATGATCAGTTTGCCGCCTTTTGCCAAAGCTTTGGCGTGTCGTTTGCCCGCGCGATACCGATCACTCAAGGCATTAAAAACTCAAACTGGTTTATTCAAACGACTGACGATGTAGATGGTACATACTCTTACGTATTCACTTTATTTGAAGAGCGTCCGCCTGCTGATATCGAAAAAATGGCCGTTATTCTTAATCAATTAAATGGCAAGCTACCAGTCGCCGCGCCGCTAGCCGTTGTTGAATCAAATGGTTCACAAATGGATGGTGATGATAAGCGCTATGTTATCCATTATGAAGACAAGGCAATTACTTTAGTGCCGTGTTTAGCAGGCTCACATCCAGATCAAACCACGCAAGCGATGTGTCATGACATTGGCGCAGCATTAGCAATGCTGCATGAAACGCTACAAGCATTGCAGCCAAGTGAGCAGTATGGCGTGCCTTTGTACCCATGGAGCGACGTGCGCGACCGTGAAATGCAGTTTATGCCAGGTGACGAAGCCAAGCTGATGAGCGATATCTGGCGCTCTTATTCGGAATTACCACTGGCAACTTTGCCAAAAGGTCTGTGCCATTTAGATATGTTTGCCGACAATACCTTATGGAATCTACAAAAAGGCGAAGCGCGTTTGACGGGCCTTTTGGACTTTACTGAAGTCAGTGTCGAGCACTATATGATGGATATTGCCATTACCATAAATGATTTTTGTACCACGTGGGGCGTTGCAGAACAAGGCGAATCCGTTAACTTTGATCGCAGTAAAATGGCGGCGTTCTTACAAGGTTATGAATCGATCCGCCCGCTAAACAGTGATGAAAAGCGTGCACTACCTGTTATGCTGGCAAAAGCAGCAGTGATTTTCTGGTTATTACGCCTAAATGTGATTCACTACAATCGTACCGAAGGTCGTACGGGTGATAACATCATGGTCAAGAACCCTGACTTGATGAAACGTTTGGCCGCTTATCATTGGGCGCATGTTGAAAAGTCGCAAAATACCGTATTTGTACTACTAAGTAAACCAGATAATCAAATAGTCGGCGTGTTTAGCAGTATTACGCAAGCTGAGCAAGCGCAGGAAACATTAAATAGTAGTGAGTTTGCAATCAAAGAATATACGCTAGATCAATTGTCTTAAGCATTGCTGATTCATTTATTCTAGTATCAATGCTAGTACTAATTTTAGTACCGAAACCTTAGAGGCGACCCCATGACCGATCAAGTTGATAACTGGCACAAACTGGCGCGCTACGATACCAATATGCAAGGTGAACTGCACGCCAACCTACTACGTAATAACGGCATTACCGTGTCCTTGCAGCCGCTAAGCGCTATTCCAGGTATGAACTCGGGTATCGTTCTCTGGGTAGAGGATACGGATGTGGTAGAAGCTCAGCGTATCTTAGCGACCATTCCAACCGATGGTGCAGCCTTACTGGATGAGATGAGTGATGCTGACTTTGATGCGCTATCTGCCGCTCAAAGCAATGCTACTCAAGGTAACTCGATAATAGACGATAATAACGGCGGTAATGATTAAATGTGTCAACTCTTAGGAATGAACTGTAATACCCCAACGGATATTGGCTTTAGCTTTGCAGGATTTCGCAAGCGCGGCGGGATGACGGACAGTCATGAAGATGGCTTTGGTATTGCCTTTTTTGAGCGCAGCGAATGCAGTAATAACGACAAAACCAACGATGAGACGGCAAATGACTCAACGGGTCTGCGTCTGTTCCATGACAATCGTCCAAGCCATCTGTCGCCAGTCGCCGATTTGGTCAATAACTATCCAATCAAAGCCATGAATGTCATCGCGCATATTCGTAAAGCGACTCAAGGGCAGAATTGTTTGGCAAACACCCATCCATTCGTCCGTGAAGTTTGGGGCGAGCAATGGGTGTTTGCGCACAATGGGCAGATGAATAGCGAATTTATCAAACGCTGTCAGCGCCTACAAGACAACGGCAATGCCTCACACTGTCAGCCAGTTGGTTCAACTGATTCTGAAATGGCATTCTGTTATTTGGTCAATCGTCTAAAGAGTAGCTTTAAGTCACGCCCTGATGACAAGACACTGTTTAATTTCTTGACCACGCAATGTCGTTATCTATCTGCCAATGGGTTATTTAATTGCTTAATATCCAATGGCAGGTGGCAACTGGCTTATGCGGGCAGCTTACTGTTTTATCTCACGCGTAAAGCGCCATTTGGTGAAGCGAAACTCGCTGATGATGATATGGCGATTAACTTTGGTGATGTGACCACAGACACGGATAAAGTCACGATTTTGGTCACCGTGCCACTGACTGAAAATGAAAAGTGGCAGCAGCTCGCCGTCAATGAATGCTTAATCTTTCAAGATGGTGACGTCATTTATAAAGACAGCCCGAGCCAGCGCAAGTTTTTGACAGTGGACGAAGGCATTGCGATTGCACGAGCCGTTGGAGCGAGTGTTTAGGAAATGATAAATAACTAAAATTTTTTAAATATAACTTCCACAACACCGTTTAAACTTTTCACCCGACCCACAGATGCACGGTTGCTTTTGGCTGACAGTCATCGCAACCGTTGGATCTAAAAAGTACCAGCGCGTATCAACGTTGGCTTTGTGTTTAGCTTTTACAAAAGTAGACAGTTCATGATGCGCCTGTATTTTTTCTTCTAAACCATTTGTTGTTTTCTCAGAACTTTTAAAATAAGCCTTAAACTCAACCTGTGCATGTCTTTTACCAAGCTTTGGCGTGTGCTCTACGATTTCTAATCCTGCCCAGTCTGTCTCTTTGGCCCAATTTTCAATCGCTGCAACATCAAGTAATGCTTGCTGAGCGGGCACTGTGGTCTTGACGATATAGTCTGGTTTCACCAATGCAAAGGCACTATAGCGCGTACGCATAAGCCGTTCGGCTGTCTCCGCTTTTATACCATCTGCTTTGTCAACCTCATCATTATAAAAAGCACCATTATAAAAAGCATCATGATATGGTTGGCAGCAGTCTTGATAGGATAAAGCAGAGCTTGTCGTCTCTGCTGTTGGATTGATTTGGCAAGGGCAAGTACTTGGGTAAGATTGCATGTTTTACTCTAATTTTTGTTTGGGCTTATTCGTTTAGGCTCAGTGGTCTTATGATAACTTTATTGCAGCATGCTTTTTATTAATTCTGGCAATATGCCGACTTTGAGCTGCGCCCATGCTGAAGGATCACTTAGTCGTGACCAAAACATCTCAAAAGGTGGGGCGGCGTATACCAGTAGCCCCAGAATAGTATATAAGAGCAAATACCACCATTTGTCTTTTGGCTGATAAAACTTCATTGCCGTGCCCGATGAACGTTTCATTTGCATATTGGACAAATTGACGCTATACAGCTCATCCAATGACAAATGCACTATCGCACCACCAAATAAAAACAGACCATAAAACCAACTGGTCGTCAGCGGTAGGTGCAGACCATAATAACTTAGACACGTCAGACCCAATCCCAGTATCGCCATATACGGCACAGAGTGGATGACGCCGCGATGCACCGTCATAGTGGTAAAAATATGAAAGACGACATAACGCATAAAACCATAGCCCGTCAGCCACAATACTATCAGTGCCAGTAAGCTCAAGTCACTACGCCAATGCATGACCAGGCCAAAGGCAAAGATAAACGAGGTGATATTAAAACCGAGCTTAATCGGTGTTGAATTATCAGAATCCAAGTCTGGCAGCAACCCACCGATAGTACCAAGCACCACGCACACCAGAAATCCTGAATCATCAATCAATCCAGCTTTATAAACCGTCAAACTCATTGTGCCGCTGACCATAAATGCGACATTTAAGTGGGTATTAAAATTTGCCATAAAACTCATTCATCCATAGCGCTCAAAAAGTCCTTTCGAGCGGCGTATCTAGCAGTAAAAAAGCGCACCATGATACCATAGACCGCCCATACGTCTAATAGAGATAGCCCGTAAGAGAGAGCTTCTATGCCTGCCAGTGATTTACCCGCCACACTTAACTCTGATACTCATACTAAGCAGCTGCCTGTAGTAGAAGGTAAGCTTGATCACAGCTTTGCTACCATTGACTGGCAAGCACCATGGTTGTCACATATCGTTCAACTACATTACCTCAGCAACAGCATTGAGCATCTTAGTAGGCCAAGTCAGCAGAATAGCTTAAGTGAATCGGATAGTTTAGATGAGCACGATATAAATGCTTCTGACATCAATACGCCTGACACGATTGCCAAAGTCTTAAAAACGGCGATGATGCAGCAGGCTGAACATTTGCAACAGCCGTTACCACATACTAAACCTGCTCATGATCACAAATCTCAGACGCTACAGTTCGTCTCTCAAAATGCATTGCCTGAAGGGGAAGCCTATGAGCATTTCATCGGCACAACTGGCAATATCCCGACGCGTGATAATTTGCATGACTTGTTTAATGGCAGTATTTGGCTGACCTTTCCGAAGACTAAAGCTATGCTCAATTACTACCATATGCTAGAAATCGCAAAGCAGGGTATTAGTGAGCGTCGAGGGCGTGTGCGCGACACTATTACTGTCTTTGATGAGAATGGCGCAGTGCTAGTGACTTTTAATGCTAATATCGGTAAAGCATTAATTGATTTTGACTGGCAGGCAAGTTTGGTGAAACCACGTGCTAAATGGGACAACCCAGCACAACCAAATACAAATGTTCAAGCCGCAGTCTATATCTTTGGGCATGCACTGCTTGAGCAGTTGGTACATCCTCGCAAACCTCTATGCGCTCACAGCATTGTCATTCACGTTGCACAAGAATTCTTTACCTTATCCTTAGCTGAACGTATGCGCTATTTGGATGACAAAACTGCCGAATACATGGACACATTATTATCAGATGATGATGTCAAACCGCGCCAGCTTGCGCCGTTACCAATTTTGGGGGTGCCGCATTTTTGGGCAGAAAATGCCAATACTGGCTTTTATGAAGACAGCTACGTATTCCGCAATGGACGACGTAAAAAAGACAAAAAATAAATAGAAAGGGATTACTTAAAAATAGCTCGCTAAACCGTTGTTACGTTTACGATTGTGCCACGATTCGACAACGTCCAGACGTTAACAAAGCCTTGTATGTTTGTTATGGTAAAAGGGAGTTTCTGTTAATCACTACAGATATGATTATCTCTTTTGTTAACACAGACTTATATCAGACAGTTTTGCGAAACTGCTCTGCTGATCCAAGACAGATCAGTCATTTATTGAGCCACCAGTCATACATAAACTTATAATAATTTATGTCCAGGATTTATAACAACGATAAGGAAGCTATCATGAGTGATATTTTTGATGTAAAAGACACCCTTTCGGTTGCTGGCAAGGAACATACCTACTACAGCCTACCAAAGCTGACCGAAACTTATGAGCATATCAAGACACTACCATTTTGTATGAAAGTGGTATTAGAAAACTTATTGCGTAACGAAGACGGCGGTCAGTCGGTTGGCAAAAACCATATCGAAGCGGTTGCCAACTGGGATGCAGGGGCTGAGGCGTCAAAAGAAATCGCCTTTATGCCAGCGCGTGTGGTATTGCAGGATTTCACTGGTGTACCTTCGGTGGTTGATTTGGCGGCGATGCGTGATGCAGTGGTTGAGCTTGGCGGCAAAGCGGAACAGATTAATCCATTTATCCCTAGCGAGCTGGTCGTCGATCACTCTGTACAGGTCGATGCTTATGGCCGCGAAGATGCGCTCGATTTGAACGAAAAAATTGAATTTAAGCGTAATAATGAACGCTATGAGTTTTTGCATTGGGGCAAGCAAGCCTTTGAAAACTTCGTCGTGGTACCGCCAGCGACAGGTATCGTGCATCAGGTTAACCTTGAGTATTTAGCCCGTGTGGTGATGGCAGCAGACATTGATGGCGAGCTGACAGCTTATCCAGATACGGTATTTGGTACAGATAGCCATACTACGATGATTAATGGTATTGGTGTGCTTGGTTGGGGTGTGGGCGGTATCGAAGCTGAAGCTGCGATGCTAGGTCAACCGTCTTCGATGCTGATTCCACAAGTAGTCGGCTTTGAGTTAAAAGGCAAGCTAACCGAAGGCGTCACGGCGACCGATTTGGTATTACGTGTGGTTGAGATGTTGCGTGCACATGGCGTAGTGGGCAAGTTCGTCGAGTTTTATGGCGAAGGCTTACACAGTATGCCGCTAGCGGACCGCGCTACCATTGCCAATATGTCACCAGAGTATGGTGCGACTTGTGGTATTTTCCCAATTGACCAAATGGCGATTGATTACCTGCGTCTATCAGGTCGTGACGAAGAACAGATTGAGCTGGTCGAAAAATATGCCAAGGCGCAAGGCTTATGGCACGATGCCGATACACCTGCGGCGACTTATTCGAGTAAGTTAGAACTAGATCTATCGTCAGTACAGCCAGCACTTGCTGGTCCAAACTTGCCACAGCAGCGTATCAATTTGTCTGATATGCATGAGAAGTTTGGCGAAACGCTAGAAAAAATGACCAAAGATCGCAAGTCAGAAGTAGAAGGCAAAGTACGCTTTGATCAAGAAGGCGGCGAGCAAGAGCAAGCTGAACACTTAGCGGCTGAGCCAAATATCGAAGTTGATACCAGTGATGACAATGCAGGTTATGCGCCAGCAAACAATGTCTTCTCAAATGTCAGTATCGATGATAAGCAACACAAACTACGAGACGGATCGGTAGTTATTGCTGCCATTACTTCTTGTACCAACACTTCCAATCCAGCAGTAATGATTGGTGCAGGTCTAGTGGCCAAAAAAGCGGCTGCCAAAGGGCTTAAAGCCAAGCCTTGGGTTAAGACATCGCTCGCACCCGGTTCTAAAGTGGTCACCGACTATCTTGAGAAAACCCATCTGATGGATGAGCTAGAAAAGACAGGCTTTTACCTCGTCGGTTACGGGTGTACCACTTGTATCGGTAACTCAGGACCATTATCAGAAGAGATCGAAAAAGGCATTGAAGAAAACGACTTAGTCGCGGCGGCTGTACTGTCTGGTAACCGTAACTTTGAAGGTCGTATTCACTCGCATGTCAAAGCCAGTTATTTAGCATCACCACCGTTGGTCGTTGCTTATGCGCTAGCAGGTACAGTCGATATCGATCTGACTACTCATCCACTAGGCCAAGACCAAGATGGCAACGATGTATTCCTAAAAGACATCTGGCCAACTTCAGAAGAAATTAACGAGTTAATTGCCAACAATATCGATGCTGATATGTTCCGCAAAAACTACGGCGAAGTATTTGACGGTAGTGCAGCGTGGAACGCAATTAGTTCAGCGGATAGCCAATTGTATCCATGGGATGAAGGGTCAACGTACATCAAAAATCCACCGTTCTTTGATGGTATGACCATGGAGCCAGAAGGTATCCCTGATATCGAAGGCGCGCGTATCCTAGGTCTATTTGGTGACTCGATTACTACCGATCATATCTCACCAGCAGGTAATATCGATCCAGACTCACCAGCAGGTAAGTACTTGCAAGAGCGTGGTGTGATGGAGGCGGACTTCAACAGCTATGGCTCACGCCGTGGTAACGATGCAGTTATGACCCGTGGTACTTTTGCCAACATCCGTATCAAAAATACAATGATGGGCGGTAAAGAAGGTGGCTATACCTACTACTTCAAGGACGACAGCGCTACGCTACAAGATGGCGAAGAAATGCCCATCTACAATGCAGCAATGAAGTATAAAGAAGATAAGCGTCCGTTAGTGGTATTGGGCGGGGCAGAGTATGGTTCTGGTTCGAGCCGTGATTGGGCAGCTAAAGGTACCATCCTGCTAGGCGTAAAAGCAGTTTTAACCAGCTCGTTTGAACGTATTCACCGTTCAAACCTAGTCGGTATGGGTGTGCTGCCATTGACGTTTAAAGATGGTCAAAATGCAGAAACCTACAAACTAGATGGTTCTGAAGTGCTGAGCATCACGGGTCTAGATAATGGTGAGAGTAAAACAGCCACGGTTACGGCTACACGTGCTGATGGTTCGGCAGAAACCTTTGAGGTAAATGTCGGTCTACAAACGCCAAAAGAGCGCGAATATGTGCGTCATGGTGGTGTATTGCACTATGTACTACGTCAATTAGCTGCTGAGAGCAAAGAAGCAGGCTAGTAGTTAGTTAAGCTTTATATGACAAAAAGCCCAATCTCCGTCAAAGTAGGGGATTGGGCTTTTCTATGGAAGACGTTTTTTATTCTTGTTACTTTACTCTTCAAGCCTTTTCAGTCAACAGCTTAATTCCTAGCCCCATAAATACGACACCACTTGTTTTATTCATCATGGATTCAACTTTTGGATTCTCTCTTAGTTTTTTGCTGAACTTTGACGCCAGCAGTGCCAAACTCAAGCACCATATAAAGCCAGTGGTGGCAAAAGTCAGTCCCAACATCAAAAATGACAGCATGCCATAAGCATAACTAGCGTCGATAAACTGCGGGAAGAACGCCAAGAAAAATAAAGCGACTTTTGGATTAAAAGTATTGGTCAACACACCTTGCTTATATATTTGCCAACCATCTACAGCCTTTCGGCTAGTCACGTTCGGATCTTTGGATAAATTGTTTGCTATCGAGCTCGAGTTTTTGCTCAGTAGCATTTTTAGACCCAAATAGCACAAGTAAGCCGCACCGATATATTTGACGATCATAAAAGCGGTAGGGGAGTTGGCAAGTAAGACGGACAATCCTAGCGCTGCCAATAACGTATGTACCAAAATACCCGAAGTAATGCCAAGAACAGAATAAAACCCTGCTGTTTGCCCCTGTGAAATACTACGGGTGATGATGTACATGCTATCCGTACCTGGCGTTAGGTTTAACAAAATAGCCGCCAAGATAAACCCTAGATAATTCTCGATACCAAACATCGCAATCACTTCCCTTTAATTACGCTAAGCCCCATCATTTATAGTAGGTAGGTGCGCTTTGTAAATATGCTTATCAGGTCGATATTAACGAGTATTAGATAGGTTGGCAATAGCGCTATCAACACTAAGCTAGCAGCTATTAATAATAAGCTAACGACAACAGAATAGAGGATGTTGAGAAATGACAGACATAAAAAAGCCCAGTCACCGTATGATGACTGGGTTTTTTTATTGTTCGCTTATTAGTCTAATCTGATGCTAAGCAAAAGTGCTAATAAGTGACGCCGAATAGTGGCGTCCCCAGGGGGATTCGAACCCCCGTTACCGCCGTGAAAGGGCGGTGTCCTAGGCCTCTAGACGATGGGGACGCATAGAGTGTTATAACCAGTGGTTACAACGGTACTTCACAATATCAGATAGCTTATTAAATAAGCATTGCCTAGGTGCTGATATTGTCCTACTAGCGAGTATTTATTATTACGTTTCAGTAATACTGAGCGTTGCTATAAATAAGTATGGTGGAGCTAAACGGAGTCGAACCGTTGACCCCTTGCATGCCATGCAAGTGCTCTACCAACTGAGCTATAGCCCCTCGCTAAGAGTGTGCGTATTTTATGTAAGAGCGGCAGTCTTGTCAACACCTATTTTAAAAATAATTCATAAATATGCAAAAAAAAGCGTTTTAGCCTATTTTAAAGGCTCAACAAGCCCAAATTAGCGTGGATTTTGCTTCAGCGCGATCTCTTTTAGGGCTTTATCAGTATAAAACTCTTCTTCGCTACCATCAGAAAAAATAATCGCACAGCATTCAGTTGGCATATATTGACCACCTTTCTCTCGGATCGTTCTGATACCTTTGACGCCAATGATGTCATATTTGCCCAATTTATCTAGATTATGCTTGGTGTAACTACAGTAAGTGCTGTATATCCATTTTAAATCTTCGAAGTCTTGGCCCTTGGTCAGGGTTAGAGTTGCATCAAACAGCTCCTTTACGATGGCATCATAATATTTCTGTGCTTCTTTTAGCGTGTTAAAGACATAATCTTTGCTTTCTATCGTGACGGTTTTGGCGGCCATGTTTATTTCCAATTGAAATGTTTAGTAAAAGATGTCTAATAATTTGAGGTAGTAATAACTGCGCTTAACGAAAAAAGGGTCAGAGATGGCCTGACCCTTTTACATTCGACAAGTTTAGCTAGTTAACTGTTTAGTAGATAAGTTATTCAGCCTCTAAACTATTCAGCAGCAGCTAAGAAATCTGGCAATTCTGCCGCTTGTTTCTCAAGTTTTTTCAGTTTCTTTTTACCGAGGCCACCTAATACATCAACTGCATGACGCAAGCGAGTCAAGGTCATATCAGCACCGATAATCGCCATAGAGTTCATGACTGGCGTCGATGAGGTGCTACCAGCGATAGCGATAAAGAACGGCGCCATAAAGTCACGCATCTTGATATCAAGGTGAGCAGCAAGGCCTTTTAGCGTGGCATAGATGTTTTCTTCTGACCACGTCGGCAGGACTTCTAACTGCCAAAGGGCTAATTGCAGCATCTCGATAATTTGCTCAGGCGTGAGTGATTTATGAGTGAAGCTCTCAGCATTGATCTCAGGTAGGTTTTGGAAGTAGAAACCACCCCAATTAACCGCATCAGATAATAGCTCGATACGTGGCTGAATTGCGGCTGCGATAGCAGTCAGTTTGTCACTGTTACTGGCCCACTCAAGGATTTTGTTCTTTAGCTCTTCAGGGCTAAGCGCACGTAGCCATTCTGCATTGAGCCAGTTTAGCTTTTCGATATCGAAGATAGGGCCACCAAGCGACACACGCTGAATATCAAAGCTGGCAATCATTTCTTCTAGCGTAAACTGCTCAGCATCATTAGGCATTGAGTAGCCCATACGACCGAGATAGTTTAGCAGCGCTTCAGGTAGTACGCCTGCATCACGATAGTAGGTGATAGAGGTTGGGTTTTTACGCTTAGACAGTTTTGATTTATCAGGGTTACGCAGCAGCGGCATGTGGCAAAGCGTTGGCACTTCCCAACCAAAATAATCATAAAGTAGTTGATGCTTAGGCGCAGAGTTCAGCCACTCTTCACCGCGCATCACATGAGTGATTTCCATCAGATGGTCATCGACGACGTTGGCTAAATGATAGGTTGGCATACCGTCGGTTTTTAGCAGTACTTGCATATCGACTTGAGTCCAAGGGAACTCAACCGTACCGCGCAGCATGTCTTGTACCTGACAAGTGCCTTCGGTCGGTACGCGCATACGAATCACGTGCGGTTTGCCCTCGCTTACCAATTGCTCGGTGGTTTCTGGTGCAAGGTGAGCACAGCGACCATCATAACGAGGGGTCTCGCCATTGGCCATTTGCTCAGCACGCATGGTATCTAGCTCTTCACTGGTACAGAAACAGCGAAACGCATGGTCTTTTTCTATGAGTATCTCGGCGTGTTTGGTATAAATGTCGCTACGCTCGCTCTGACGATAAGGGGCATGTGGGCCGCCAATATCTGGGCCCTCGCTCCAATCCAGACCAACCCAACGTAAGGCGTCCAAAATCATTTGCTCTGATTGCTCAGTTGAGCGAGTCTGATCAGTGTCTTCGATACGTAAGATGAATTCGCCGCCGTGCGCTTTGGCAAAGGCCAAGTTAAATAGGGCAATATAGGCAGTCCCTACGTGCGGGAAGCCAGTTGGTGATGGAGCGATACGCGTGCGCACAGGGCGCGTGCTGTCAGTAGAGGTTTGCATGGTAAAAGTCTCAAAGTTTGCTATCGATATAAGCTATTAGTATAAATAGCGATGAAAGATATGAAGTCGATGTTAAGAAATAGCGTAAAATATAGCGCTAGTATAACAGAGACATGTGATATTTTTAATGAAAAGCCCTTCTAGTGCTTGACTACAGGTGTATCCTTGCGATAATAATGCTAAGCAAGTGATAACTTGTTTATTTTCATCTAATTACTGGCCAGTATGGTCGTCATCTATTGAGTTGTTTGTGTCCCTATCTAAATCTAAGTCAAATGCTAACGCTAACCATTCTTCAGTCGCGGCTGCTCCTAAGCCTGCGATCAGCCCCTCTTCGATAGAAAATGATGCAGCTCAAAACCTGCAATCATCGATGGAAGATTCTGCCCCGTCTAATAAGCTGGATTTTGTCCACGATGCGGTGCTGTTGCCAGAGACCGTCGCGGCAGTGCTGGGTGTAAAATCCCTACCCAAGCAAAAAGACGGCGACCAAAATGGCTTAAATATAAGCGGCATCTACGTTGATGCGACCTTTGGTCGTGGCGGTCATAGCAGGTTACTATTAAGTCAGCTTGCCGATGACGCCACACTGATTGTCTTTGACAAAGATCCGACAGCCATTAGTGTGGCGCAGGAATTGGCAAGTAAAGACAGCCGTGTGCATGTGGTTCATGACAGCTTTGCAACGTTGACAGATAGTCTGGCTGCTATGGGCATTAGTGAAGTGGATGGCTTGATGGCGGATTTGGGTATTTCATCACCGCAGATTGATGACGGTAGCCGCGGTTTTAGCTTTATGCGCGATGGGGCAGTGGACATGCGTATGGATACCAGTCGCGGCCAGTCAGTTGCCGAGTGGCTTGAGCAGGTTGACGATGAGACATTGGCCAATGTGCTTTATGAGTTTGGTGAGGAGCGTCATAGTCGCCGTATTGCGCGCGCTATCAAGCAAATGGACAGCTACGAGTCTACGCTTGAGCTGGCAGAGGTAATCAAAGAGGCGCATCCCAATTGGCAGCGCGGCAAACATCCAGCCACGCAAAGCTTTCAGGCCATGCGTATTTTCATTAATAATGAGCTGGGCGATGTCGACGACTTTTTAGCGCAAAGTATTGCTATCTTAAAGTCAGGTGGACAGCTTGCGGTCATTAGTTTCCATTCATTAGAAGATCGCCGCATCAAGCAGTTTTTGCAGCGACATAGCAAAGGGCAATATCCAGAAGACGAAAACCTGCCAATGCCGCCGAATCGTCCGCGCTATTTTAGCAAGCCAAAACGTGTTGGCCCGAGCAAAGCTGAGACGAGCCAGAATCCGCGCGCGCGTAGTGCATGGCTGCGTATGGCGACTCGTACTGACACAGCTTATGAGCAGACAACAAAATCATAGAACAACATGATGTCACAAGTCATAGCTGAATATGATTATTGAGTAGTCTAAGATTGCTAATGTTTGTCTAAATGATGCGCAAATGTCCTAATGGCTACGCCACTGTTAAAAATCTGTAAATATTGTCTGTTAGTCTCAGCAGTTGGTTTTTTATCTGTTTAATAGTTGAATGGTTTTATATAGTACAGCTATGCAACGTGTTTGGTTGTGATATGGCATATTGATAGCCATGAGTTGTGATGACTTGTGGCTCTTAAATATATTAGCTATTGGATGTGTTTTTTACATTCGGTTTTTTAGGTTTAGTTTTTACACTTATAAGTGTCTTTGGTTTTATATTTATCGATGGTATGACTGAATAATGACACGTTCATCTTTCGCAATCCGTTATCTACTCTATCGTTTACGTTCACCTTTTTGAGATCGTCATGGCAATATCTGACAAACCTGCGAATCGCCGCACTGCTACACCTTATAATACCGATGTCGGCGAGCTGTTCGTGCGCCGGTTTAATGTGGTGAGCATTTATGTGGTCGTGCTACTGCTATTGGCAGCCACGATTGTATGGAGTGGTATCAAAACTGCCGAAGAAGTTCAGCAATATCATCAGGATTACAAAACCTTGCAAGACATGAAAAAACAAGAACGTAAGCTGCAAGTAGAGCATCAGCGTCTATTGATTGAGCAGCAAACCTTTAGCGCCACTCCGCAGATTGCCAGTCGAGCGGTTGCTGAATTGGGTATGTATTCGCCAACATTAAAGGATAAGTTGATTATCCAGCCTGGTGTAGCAACGGCATTGGTGCCAGTGGTTACGGAAGACTCAGATGAAGATATGTCTGACGTCATTGGGCCACGTGCCTCTACCGACATCTCTCCTGAAGAACCAGCGACGGAGGCAGGACAATGAGTGAGAAAAAGCCTAAATCCACCGCAAAAAACACTAGCAAGAAACCAGCCAGCGGCAAGGTAACCAAACCTCTCCGCCGAGCCAGTGCTGCTAAATCTGGTCAGACGAGCAGTAAGCCCGATAAAACTGCAAGTAATCGTAAGGCGAAGTTGTTTGGTCGTATCAAAAAAAGCGATACCCAAGGCGCTTATACCAGTGTAAAAAACCGCAAAAGTAAAATGGTTTTCTCAAGCAAAGCGTCAGGTGCTTCTGCTCTTGGCGGTTTTGAACAAGACAAAAACCGTTTTCGTATGGTTTGGGGTCTAGCGCTGGTCATATTGGCGCTACTGATTAGCCGCGCCTACTATATTCAGGTTGCTAATGCACAGTTTTATCAAGACAAAGGCAATGAGCTCATTACCAGTGAGCGCACCCAAAAGTCTTATCGCGGTATGATTACCGATCGCAATAATCTACCGCTTGCGGTCAGTGCACCGCTCGCGACGGTTTCATTCAGTCCGCATGATTATTCGCGTGAATATTACGAGCTAAAGCGCATTATCATCACCAATCCTAGCAGTCCACAATTACAGGCGCGTATGCAAAAGCGTCTAGATAATATGGATCTGACAAAGCTAGCCGCTGCTGCCAATATCTCGGTCGATGAGTTGAAAAAAGTCACGGCTATTGATGATAGTATCGATGTGACCGATGAGAAAGCGGTAAAAGCTGCTTTGCCATCTGGCGCAGGATCGCACTATTTGCCATTGCTTAACAAGGTCACACCTGAGATTGCCCAAAGCGTCAGCTCACTTGATTTCCCAGGCGTCTACGAAAAGAATTTCTTTCAGCGTTATTACCCGCAGCCACAGTCTAATGCACAGCTGCTGGGCTTTATGGGTCAAAACGCCAAGGATCCCGAAGGCGGTTACGAAGGCCGTGCTGGTATTGAGCGTCAGTATGAAAAAGATCTGGCGGGTGATGATGGGAAAGTTTTGGTTCTAAAAGATGCTAAACAAAACAGCCTAAAAGAAATCAAACAAATCGAGCCAGAAGTACCTGGCAAAGATGTGGCATTAACGATTGATTCGCGTTTACAGTATTTGCTGTATAAAGAGCTAGAAAAGGCTGGGCGTTTGCAAAAAGCACGCTGGTCAACGGGTATGATCGTTGATGTGCAGACTGGTGAAGTGTTGGCATTATCAACATGGCCGTCGTTTAACTCAAACAACCTTAATGAGATGACGGGTGAAAACCAGCGTAACCGCGCACTGTTAGATGTGTTTGAGCCAGGTTCGGTAATGAAACCGTTTACCGTGGCGGCAGCGCTAGACTCGGGCAAATATACGCCAACGACTTTGATTGATACCAATCCTGGTTCGATTCGCGTACGTGGCTATACCATTCGAGATCATAATAATTTGGGCATGATTAACATGGCCACGCTATTACAGAAATCTAGTAACGTTGCCTCGACCAAAATTGCATTGTCGCTACCGCCCGATGCCATCACCAATATGCAACGACAGTTTGGCTTCGGCTCGAAGACTCCGTTACAGTTCCCAGGAGAAGGTAGTGGGCTAGTCGTGACGCCAGAAGAAAAAGAGACCTCACGTCGTGCAACGGTTAGTTATGGTTATGGTCTACAAGTGACATTAGCACAGGTTGCACAGGCGTATTCAGCCCTAGCAGCAGGTGGAGTCATGCATCCATTAACTTTAATTAAAGATGACAAGTCGCAGCCAAGCAAACGCATTATGGCGCATGAGCAAGCAATGTCTATCGTACAGATGCTTGAGAGCGTGACTGAGCCTGGTGGTACGGCGAAAGCTGCTGCCATCGATGGATATCGGGTGGCAGGTAAAACGGGTACGTCACGCCGTATCAATCCAGATGGTGGCTATTATACCGATCAGTATCGTAACGTCTTTGCTGGTATGGCACCTGCATCCAATCCGAAGCTGGTAGGCGTAATGCTTATCGAAGACCCACGTGGTCAGATTTATGCTGGTCTAACGGTCGCCCCTGTCTTCCATAATGTAATGAAAGAAGCATTGCGATTGTATAATGTGCCTTTGGATAAGCCACTAAAAACGGAAGCGCAGTAAGCGTTCAATTATTTTAAATGTCCAGTTCTACTGAGCTGACACGTTTTAACTGTTTAGGATTTATCTATGACTATATCATCGCTAGATAGCGCTACTGTTACTTTACAACAGCTTATAGATGCCAATAAAAGCCAGCAGCAAAAACTGGCTGAGCAGCTTACAGCGATGATAGCGACATCGATTCAGAAAGCATCTAGTCAGGTAGAATCATATCAAGCCCAATCTATTGTCCATATTCCGTTTCAACAGTTTCGCTTGGACAATCGCCAATTGGATGCGAATGACGTATTTGTCCTGTTAAAAAGTCAAACAGCCAACTCTCAAAAAAGTCGCGATTATCTACTGCAGGCCGCTGAGCAAGCTGCGTTTGTTCTCTCAGAGATTGACCCTAGCGTTTTGCTTAGCGAAGCAAACAATTCCTCAAATATCAGTAGTGAACCGCAGACAGATAGTATTGCTAATGCACAGCAGCAACTAGCAGCATTGCCATGCCCTGTCTTATACGTTTCTAATATCCGCGACTTTTTGGGTAGCTTAGTTCAAGCACGCCTTCAATATCAGCAGCCAGTGACTCTACCGACCGTGGTTGCGGTGACTGGTACAAATGGTAAAACAACCATCAGTCAATTAGTAGCACAGCTTACTCAATTGATGGGTCAGAGTAGTGCAGTGATGGGTACGGCAGGTAATGGTAGACTTGGCGCTCTGGTGCAAGCCAGCCATACCACGGGCGATGCGTTAGCTGTCCAGCAGTTCCTATATCAGATGGGAACAGAGCAAGCAGAAATATTGGCATTAGAGGCCAGCTCTCACGGGTTGGACCAGCAACGTCTACAAGGTATGCCAGTCACTGTAGCGATTTATACCAATTTGAGTCGTGACCATTTAGACTATCATGCTGATATGGCAGAATATGCCGCTGCCAAAGCAAAACTGTTTGATAAAGCCCATTTTCCAAATTTGACCCATGCCATTATCAACATCGATGATGAGCACGCTCAGGTTATGTTAGATATGGCAACTGATAGCGGTTTGACGGTATGGACATACAGTTTAGATTCATCAAAAGCGGCTACTTTTGTTGCCGCTGATATCACGCCCAGTCTACAAGGCGTCAAAATAAATCTGCGTACTGATTTTGGTGATGACAAAGCTGACAACATAGAGATTGCCAGTCCATTATTAGGTCGCTTTAATGTAGCCAATTTGCTCGCAGCAATAGCAGCCATCGTAGCACTTGATACTGACTTGGCTATGAATATCGAGCGTATTGCGCCTGCTGTTGCACAGTTGCAAGGTGCGGTTGGGCGTATGCAGCGTGTACCGTCAGATGATGGCTGCTTTATCGTGGATTATGCGCATACCCCAGATGCGCTAAGCCAAGTGCTAGCAAGTTTAAAAACCCACTGTAAAGGTCAGCTATGGGCAGTATTTGGTTGCGGCGGAGATCGCGATGCAGGCAAGCGACCGTTGATGGCGCAAGCAGGTCTGGCATGTGCTGATCAAGTTGTTTTGACTGCGGATAATCCACGTACCGAAGATCCCAATATGATTTTGCAAGATATGCAGGCTGGTATGACCGCTGAGCAATATCAACGAACCCATATCGAGCCTGCCCGCCAAACCGCTATTGAATATGCAGTTAGTCACTCAGGTGTAGATGATATCGTTGTCATCGCAGGCAAAGGTCATGAGACCTATCAAGAGATTAACAACGTTCGCTATGATTTCGATGACAGTGTTGTTTTGCAGCAGGCATTGAATCAAGCTGGCCGTGTGTAGTTAATTGGCTTTCGATATATGTATTAGTAAAAATTGATCATTAAATATAAAAATTAAGTAGTCATCATATAAGGTAAACATTATGACAGCCGACACCGATAATACTGCCCAGTCGCAAGGGCTCTATGTCTGGCAAATGGACAATCTGCTCGCAGCGACCACGTCGCTCGATGGGCAGTGGCAACTACCACAAGGCCATGCAGCAGAGCAGACGGCCTTGTCCAGTAAACGTATAGCCACTGATACTCGTACGATAAAGCCAGGCGATATATTTTTGGCGCTCAGTGGCGATAATTTCGATGGACATGATTATATCGACACAGCAATATCAAAAGGCGCTGTTGCCGCTGTTGTCTCTCGTCCTATCTCGTTGTCCGGCCCAAATGCTATTCCGCAATTGGTGGTCAGCGATACCCGTTTGGCGCTAGGTCAATTAGCAGCATATCGTCGTCAACAGCATCCAGATTTAACCGTGATTGCTATTACGGGCTCTAGCGGCAAGACTACTTGTAAAGAAATGCTAGGCAGTATCTTTGGTAGATTGGCACCGACCTTGATCACTCGTGGTAACCTCAATAACGATTTGGGTGTGCCAATGATGTTGCTTGAACTATCAGATCATCATCGTTACGCTATTTTGGAGTTGGGCGCAAACCATATTGGCGAGATTGCTTATACGACTGAAATCGTTCAGCCTGACGTAGCCTGTATCTTAAACATCGGTACAGCGCATTTGGGTGAGTTTGGTAGCCGTGAAGGCATCTGCCAGACCAAAGCAGAGATTTACCATACTTTGACGGACGTGCAGTTTGCGATTGTTCCTGATAAGGATGACTTTACCAATCAGCTACGCCGTATCGCTGAAAAGCATACCTCACATGTGATTGGCTTTGGTAATACGGATGTAAGCGCAAGCCATCTAGACGTAGAGCCTGAACGTAGCGAATTTAAGCTACATATCGGTAACCAAGTCCATGATATCAACTTGCCATTGGCAGGTGAGCATAATGTCAATAATGCCTTGGCTGCTGCTGCCTGTGCGCATGCGCTAAATATTGAGGTAAGTGACATTGTGATTGGGCTAGAAAATGCGCGTCCTGCTAAAGGTCGTCTAAATAGCCAGATACTTGGTATGCATCGTCTTATTGATGATACTTATAATGCCAACCCTCATTCGGTACGTGCCGCCGCCAAAGTATTGGCTGCGCAAACGGGCACGCAAGTCATGGTACTGGGCGATATCGGTGAGCTCGGTGAAGCAGCTATTAGTGAGCATCAAAGCTTGGGCCGTACTATTGCGACCACAGGTATCAACGTGCTGCTTTGTGTTGGCGAATATGCCCCTTATACCGTTGCGGGTGCGCAAGAAGTGTCTGATATCAGTGCTCATGCTTTCGCCGACAAAGACAGTTTATTAGAGTATTTACAGCCGTATTTGCAAGCGCAACAAGCTAAGCCTTGTACTGTGTTGTTCAAAGGCTCTCGTTCCATGGGAATGGAAACACTTATTCATGCGCTAGTAGAGGAGTAGGCGGTGTTAGTTTGGTTGTTCGGCTGGCTTGGCCAGTATTATACGCCGTTTTCTGCGGTTTCTTCGTTGACGCTGCGAGCCTTGCTTGCAGTTGTTACCGCCCTTATGTTTAGCATGATATTTGGTGGTCGTGTCATTCGGCACTTGCGATCGCTCAAATATGGTCAGGCCATTCGTAACGATGGGCCTCAGTCGCATTTGGCCAAGACGGGTACGCCAACCATGGGTGGGGTATTGATCCTAAGTGCGATTGGTATATCGACGCTGCTGTGGGCACGTCTAAACAATCCTTATGTCTGGATTTTGCTCGTGGTTATGGTTATCTTTGGTGCCGTAGGTTGGGCTGATGATTGGCTAAAAATTAAGTATAAAGATCCAAAAGGCTTAATCGCTCGCAAAAAGTATTTTTGGCTATCTATGGGCGCACTGTTTGTCGGTGTGTCTTTGTACTATATCGCCACGCTACAACCCGATATCAACACCACGCGTGAGATGCAGGATCTGCTATTGCCAGTATTCAAAGACTGGATGATTCCATTTTCAGCAGTGCCATTTGGTATTGGCTTTATTATCTTTACCTACTTTGTGATTAATGGAGCTTCTAACGCAGTCAATCTAACCGACGGTTTGGATGGTTTGGCGATTTTGCCAGTCGTTCTCGTCGCTGCAGGTTTGGGCGCGATGGCCTATGTATCAGGCGATGTACGCTTTGCTGATTACTTGCATGTACCTTATATTCCTTATAACTCCGAAGTCATCATCGTCTGTGGCTCAATGGTCGGAGCAGGTCTTGGTTTCTTATGGTTCAACGCGCATCCAGCACAAGTATTTATGGGTGATGTTGGCGCGCTAGCATTGGGTGCAATGCTAGGTACTATCGCCGTGATGACCCGTCAAGAGATTGCCTTTGCGATTATGGGTGGTTTGTTTGTCGCAGAAGCGCTATCAGTGATGTTGCAAGTTGGCTCGTACAAACTACGCAAAAAACGCGTCTTCCGTATGGCACCGCTGCATCATCATTTTGAGGAGATTGGCTGGAAAGAAACGCAAGTGGTGGCAAGATTTTGGATTATTGCCATTATCCTTGTCATCCTTGGGCTAATGACGCTAAAACTGCGTTAAGCTATAACCACCAAATATCTATATGGATATCAATTTGCAAAACTCCAAAAAGCCGTTTCAATCATGATTGAGGCGGCTTTTTATCGCTCAAGGCAGATGAATTTTGTTAAAATGCGAAACATATTGCTATCACTTTGAGATGCCCGTGTCGTTATTTATTTGTCCACTTTGTCAGTCACCACTACAGCCTGCCGTAGATACTTGGCGCTGTGATGGTAGTTTGCACCCTAAGCAAACTTCACATCCCTTTGATGTGGCGCGTCAAGGCTATGTCAACTTACTACCAGTACAACAAAAAAAGTCCAAAGCACCTGGGGATAGCCAAGAATCTATCGATGCGCGTAAGCGGTTTTTGAATCATGGACACTATGCACCGCTCCAAGAGTTAATTAGCCAAAAAATGATAGAATTGCTGTCTAACGATGAGTTAATAGATAAGCAAGATAGCAAGACGGTCAATTGGCTTGATATTGGCTGCGGTGAAGGTTACTACACGCAAGCAATGGCGCAAATGGGATCGGATGTCATAGACACACTGATAGCCGCTGACATCAGTAAGCCTGCAGTGGTTGAGCTGGCCAAAGTCAGTAAAATAGCAGGTCGTCTATGGTATCAGCCGCGCAAAGAAGATACTTCCAAGACGACAGCAGTCTATCCATTAGTGACCAGTGCTGCACATCTACCATTACGCCCGCACAGTATGACGGGTATTAGTAGTATTTTTAGCCCTATCTTGTCCGAAGCTTTTGATAATGTATTGATGGATGGTGGCTATTTAATTATTGCCAAACCTGATATCGGGCATTTGGCAACGATGCGTGATGCGCTATTTGATGATGTACGTGAGCATGATTCTGATAAATTTTTGCAAGAATTGGCACCATATTTTACGTTGGTTGAGACCTGCCGTGTCAGTACAGAGCTGACGTTATCCGCAGAGGATTTGGCTGATTTGATGACGATGACACCTTATGCGTACCGTGCCCGCAGCGAAAAAAGGCAAGCACTATTGGCTGCCGTAGAAACAGTAGCATTTAGCACAGAGGCGAAGTTTGTGGTTTATATTTTGCAGAAAACGTCTGTTTAGCACATTTAGAGCATAGCAGGATGGGGTATTGCTATGCTCGTTTTAGACATTAGCCAGCAACTTCACCGTTTCCGTATTTGCATTCTTCAACAATCAGCTAGTCATTCGCGTTTTTATAAATATTCTGTTTACGATGCTTACCGATGAATCGTAAATAGACTGTCATTTAACCAAACATTACGCCAACACCTAACATGCCTTTAATCGCGCATGCCTTCGTAACAATCGCAACCTTTCTTCAAGTTTCATAAATCTACTTAATACTAGAATCATTTATCATTCTCTTTGTCGATAGAGTAAAGCTTTATCACGATAGTTCATTTAACACTAAGTGAATTATCTATAACTACTCTAAATATGAATTCAAAGGAATAAAATTATGAAAAAGATACTAGTTAGCTCGATTCTAGCCGTTACTGCTTGTTTGTCGATGGTTGGTCAGGCCAATGCCGCGCCTAATTTTGATAAGCATCATACAGCTCAGGTACAGCATCAAAAACACAGCAGCAATAAAGAGAGTAATAACTATAAGCATGCCAAAGCTAAGGCAGCAAAGTCACATCACAAAGCGAACGTAGTGGCTGCTAAACACAAAGCAACAGCCAAAAATGTCCATGCTAAAAACAGCAATGCTAAAAACAGCCACGACAAAAACAGTCATGATAAAAATAACCATGATCGTCGCTCGTAAAAACACAATTTTACTATCCAAAAATAGCGCCTTAATTAGGCGCTATTTTTTTTGTTCTTATATGACACTATTGATCGTTACTCGTTGAGCAAGTGCTACTGACTGATAAACGTCATTGATGTGGATGTACCGCTTTTATTAGGCTGAGTGAGTGTTACTTTACTACTCAAAACATCGCCTTTGGCATTGATTTTATAGCATTCTGACGACGTACCTGCAGCATCAGAAGTCAAAAGTAGATTGCCTGAGGTTTCTATACAGAGCCACGCCGTGTTATTTGTATCTTGTGTGAGCGACCAGTCCTGCTTATAAGTGGCGGTTTTCTGACGCATACTGCTGTCAGCATATACGTTTTCAGTGATGAGCTGATTTGAGTCGCCCACCGTAGCTATCTTAGGGATACTTGTCGTTTGTTTAGCGATTGAATACTCACCCGTACTATCCGTAAAACCATGGAACACCAATGGGTCTAGCGTAAAATAATTGATAGCGACTGACTGATCCGTGATCTGCTGATTCACTGTGTTGATTGTGCTGACTTCTGCGCCTTGTACCATTTTATTATTAAAACGCATGCTGCCTTTAGGAGTGATTTGAATATCTGCGGCTACGCTTTGTCCGCCGACAGTAGCGACCAATTTTTCACTACGTTGTTTGGTATAGATATTGAGTAAGGCAGTCTCAACTGGGTATTGAGTGACTACGTTAGCAGAGTTGTTATTTTGATTGGTGCCTGTTGCCATGCCGCCCATGCCAGTAGCGCAAGCACTCAATCCGAGTCCTGCTACGATACACATTCCTAGTGTTTTCATTATTGTATCCTTTAGTTTATTTAAATAAATACTACCAATATCTACTATAATCCAATTTTTTGACAATGGCATCTGCCAAGTATCAGTGACTCTACTGTTATTACATTTTTGTACGGAATAGCAATGATAGTAAATATAGATACAAAGCTAGATTAAGCGCTACAGAAAAACTCAAAGCCTTTTCGTATAAGGGTCTAGGAATAAAATTAAGCTATTAATAAAACGAATCGTAATAGAGTATCTACTCATTTTATGAGTCACTCTCAGCCCATGGTACGAATTTTTTAGTTTGGTCAATCAATGTGTTATTCAATTAGATATATAGTTATTAAATCTTATACGACATATGAAATTAAGGCTAAACAGAAATATTTCAGACAGCAGTAGAGGATGAGTATAGACTGAAAGTCTTACTGTTAAAAAGTATAAAGAATATTTAGAGAAAGGTAGAACAAGACAGGAAAACTGAGGTTTTGCTTAAGCAGAATAAGATTGGCGGTGAAGGAGGGATTCGAACCCTCGATACGCTATGAACGTATACACACTTTCCAGGCGTGCGGTTTCAGCCACTCACCCACTTCACCGTTTTTTGAACGCCTAAGTATAGCGGATACCATTTAAAATGTCACGACTTGCGCGCTATCTTTCTTTATTGGCAAGCGCCTGCTAGGATAGCAAGTATGTAACGGCAAGTATAAATGGTTGAAAGTTGAATGATAAGTTTTAGTAGGCTTAAGTACGGATGTAAGAATAGTGCGCTGATGGCAGTATTGCTTGTCGCGACGGGTATTACCCAAGCGCACGCTGATGATCTAACCCAGTGTAGCCAGTCTTTTTATGGGGGTGTTTATCCTGAATTTACCAATACCAAGCTAAAAAAAGACACACAAGCGCTATGCATGGATGGCTTTGCGGTTATGTATTCAGGAGTATCGCGTACACCGCTTTGGTCAGCAGAGCATCTCGATCGCACACGTCTGCAACAAGCTAAGCAGATCGATCGTGAAGATAGCTTCCACGAAGAGAGTAAACTACCAAAGTCAGCACGAGCCTCATTGTCTGATTATTCAGGTTCTGGCTATGATCGAGGTCATTTGGCACCCAATGCCAATATGGCCAATCGCAGCCAGCAGTATGATAGTTTTAGTTTAGCCAATATTGCCCCGCAGTCACCACGTAACAATCGCTACATTTGGCGTAATATTGAATCTGCCACTCGGTATTTAACGCAGCAATACGGTGAGGTGTATACCATCACAGGTGTGGCATTTACTAATAAAAAAACCAAGCAGCTCGCTAACCGTGTCCTTGTGCCCAGTCACTTCTTTAAAGCGGTATATATCCCAGCAACCAATCAAGCAGGCGTGTATTACGCCCCAAATGATGAGTCAGAACGCATCGACGTAATTAGTATCGACGAGCTGACTACTGAGATTGGCATCGATGTATTACCTATGCTAGATAGTCAGTCCAAATCTCAAGCGTTTGATTTACCATTGAAGGCGGGTGAGAGCTCAGATACCCCTGAGGCGCCTGTGGAGGAGCCTGAGTGGATGCTGTTTGTCTGGGCTATTTTAGAGTGGTTAATTGCACAATTGCAGGCTTAAGCTGAAAGTAAGCCCCTAAAATATCCACATTTCGAAAAATATAAAATGTTACTAATAATAAGGATAATCAAATGATTGAGCCATTCGCCAACGACCATCAAAGCATGCAGATTGGTGATCTTGTCATTGAAAATCAAAAAGACAAGATTATTATATATGGTGATATTGATCTCACTTTTGACGAATTAGGATACGACCAAGCCCAACAGCTACATGAGCTGTCGGGGAAAATTGTACAAGCATTTGCAGACAAAAATCTATATAGCAAGAATGATGCTAAGTCAAAGGAAAATGATGACCAATTAGATAAAGATATCGACAATCCTTTCCTATAAGTCTTTGATATGGTTTTATTTTTATAGAAATAAGAAACTGTAAAAAAATTACTAGGCAAAACCTAAAAATTGCTTATAATGAGTTAAGACATCGCTTGTGTCGCTTGAATCTTTAACCAAAAGCTTATAAGTTGTAATGGTAACTATCATTTAAAAAGGTCGAAATCATAAAGCTCGTAATGAAAGATTCTAGCAAAGGATAAGCATAGGACAACAGAAACATAACGTTTCGAGTAATCATTGTATGAAGGGAGTCAATCTATGAAATTATTTACAAAGACCACTTTAGCAGTTGCTGGTATTGGTATTGCTAGCATGGCATTCGCCGCTGACCCATTAGCCAACACTACTTGGCAGACATATGATGAAGGCAAGCCAAAAGGTACGGTAAAGATCACTGAGTCAAATGGTGTGTTGACCGGTACTCTTATTGCTACTAACTCAGCTAAAGGCAAAAAGCACGTTGGTACGACCATTATTAAAGGTCTAAAAGCTGACGGTGGTGGTAAATATAGTGGTGGTACGATTACTGACCCTGAAAAAGGCAAAGACTATCGTATGACTGCAAGCTTAAGCGGCAACACATTGAAGCTAAAAGGCTATATCGGACCATTCTCTCGTAGCCAAGAGTGGAAAAAGAAATAAACTAAAAAATTAGTTTCAGCTTAATACATAAAAATCCCGCGTTACCGAAAGGTCTCGCGGGATTTTTTACGTTTTAGATTTAAGCTTATGGCTTCAACAGGGGAGAACTTTAAACACTAAAATTATAAACGCCGATACTACAGTGGGTAGTATCAGCGCATTTAACATCAATCTTTAGCTTACTTGAAAGGAGCTTATCTTATAAATTCTGGGTAAGCTTCCATACCACATTCTGCAATATCAGCACCTTCGTATTCGTCTTCTTCAGAGATACGTAGACCGATAACTAGCTTGATGATAGACCAAACCACTAGGCTGGCAATGAATACCCAAGCAAAGATGGTTGCAGCACCCACAATCTGACCGATAAAGGTAGATGCTGGGTTAGTGATAGGTACAATTAGTAAACCGAATAGACCGACCACACCGTGAACTGAGATTGCACCAACTGGATCATCAATCTTGATTTTGTCTAAGGCTAAGATTGATAACACTACAATGATACCGGCGATAACACCAAAGATAGTGGCTTGTAGTGCAGAAGGGGTTGAAGGCTCAGCAGTAATGGCAACTAGACCTGCTAGTACACCGTTTAGAAGCATGGTTAGATCCGCTTTACCAAAGATGATGCGGGCTAAGATTAAGGCACCGACAGCACCGCCAGCAGCAGCAGCATTAGTGTTCAAGAATACCATTGCAACAGCATTTGCACTAGCGATGTCGCCTAATTTGAGCACTGAACCACCGTTGAAACCGAACCAACCCATCCATAAGATTAGTGTACCGAGTGCCGCCAATGGTAGGTTGGCACCAGGAATAGCGCGTATCTCGCCATTAGGGCCATATTTACCTTTACGTGAGCCTAATAGTAGTACACCTGCTAGAGCTGCTGCTGCACCTGCCATATGTACGATACCAGAGCCTGCAAAGTCAGAGAAGCCCATGTCGCCTAGGTTGAATAGGCCAAAGACATCGTTGCCGCCCCATGTCCAGCTACCTTCTAGTGGGTAGATAACACCAGTCATGACCACAGCAAACAACAAGAATGACCACAGTTTCATACGCTCAGCAACAGCACCTGATACGATTGACATACAGGTCGCTACAAAGACCACTTGGAAGAAAAAGTCTGATGCGGCAGAGTAGACAGAGTCGCCACCGAAGCCATTTTCAGCAGAGGCTGCTAGGGCGTCTTCTACTAATGTATCACCGCCTGCAATTCCGCTTAAGAATAGATCGCCACCATACATAATCGCATAGCCGCATACCATATACATGATACTAGCCGTTGCAAATAGTGCGACGTTTTTGGTTAAGATTTCGACTGTATTTTTTGATCGGACGAGTCCGGCCTCTAACATAGTGAAGCCTGCTGCCATCCACATGACCAACGCACCACATATCAAAAAGTAAAACGTATCGAGCGCATATTGGAGCTCAAAGATTTGACTTTCCATTTAAATTCCCCCTTGAATTTATAATATAGATATCGGCATTACCGATAGATAAAAATGCTGTAAGAGTCTGTACCTATAAGTTTATGCCCGTAGGTAGGTCTTCAAATTTAGATAGCGTCAGGTCCTGTTTCACCCGTACGGATGCGGATAACTTGCTCAAGTGCAGTGACGAAAATCTTGCCATCACCAATCTTACCAGTGCTAGCGATACGAGTGATTGCCTCGATAGCAGGCTCAACCATCTCGTCGATCACAGCGACTTCGACTTTTACTTTAGGTAAAAAGTCCACCACGTATTCTGCGCCACGATAGAGCTCTGTATGACCTTTTTGACGACCGAAACCTTTGACTTCAGTGACAGTGACACCTTTAACACCGATGTCGGAAAGCGCTTCACGCACGTCGTCGAGCTTAAACGGTTTTAAGATCGCAGTGATTAGCTTCATAAAAAATTCCTTATTTGTGTGATGCCGCAGATTGATAGAAGTACTATGGTGCATCATCATATCTCTGCCTTGCTTACTGTAAGTTATTCAAGAACTGTGCCAACCTACTCAAGGGGGGAGGTAGAATTGGCGTTGTTCATTAAAAAGTAATAACAGTAGTAACATAGAATATGGGCTACGATGCAACGATTAGAGCCATCGCTACAAGCATAATAAAGGTGAATCAATCTTTAGCGTTTGGTTAACGAAAACTTTATTATAACCAACTTTTTGAGTGCTTGGGGAGGCTATCCCTTTATTTCATGTGACGATTTGCTAACTTGAGTTTGGTCGTTCGCTTGGCCTTTTCATGCAAGCGTATCAAAGATGAATGGCGGGAAGGTAGAGAGAGAATAGAGGTAAGCGGCAGAGCCTAACATAGTAGTCAGACCCCTGGGCTTAGATAGATAAAGGGTTTGGGCGTGTTTATATATACGTCGTTAGGCTTTAGGAAATAGTAGATAAGGGGTTTTTGTACTGACCAATAGCTTTTTAGTGTCGCTACCTTGTAGTAATTCGCGTAGACGAGATTGGCCAAAAGCCCCAGTCATAAGTAAACCGATATCATGCTGATTTTGATAGTAGTTCAAAGCCGCAGCTACATCACGGCAGTCAAGCAATGTCTTTTTGGATTTGATACCCGCCTGTTTGAGTTTGGCGTAGGCTTCACGCAACGCATCACAGTTATCAGAAGTTTCCTTGCCAACCATCACAATATGAACCGTTAGTGCACGCACCAGTGGCGTTTTACACAGCCAATTTAGTAGTTTATGGCACGTTGGACTGTTATCAAACGCAAATAAAGCGGTAGTAGGGGGCAAAAATGGTGCATGTGTCACCAAAATGGGGCAGTGACTGACTCGAATGAGTTGACTTAGTGTTGATTTGCAGGTGACATGATGACCTATAACGATCATTTGTGCTTTGTCATCGACGTAATCAATGCTTTGGTTGAGGTTCTCATGACGATGCAGTGTGTATGTCTTTAGCTTATGGCGTTGCTGCTCACAATACGAGGTTGCTTGAGATAATAGCAATCGGCCTTGTGCCTTTAGTTCACAGTTGCTTAGATGTTCTTTGGATGTGAACTGTTCGAGCAAAGCGTTTTCGTCATCAATATTGAGACAACCAGAATAATTAATAGCGGCTTTTTGCTGCAAACTTGGCATCGAGTGCAATAAGCCAACAGGCGCGCGCAGGCGAATAGAAGCCCACATACTGGCCTCTAGTACCGCTTGAACATGATCAGGACAGTCCAAGCAAGCAATCACACTATCTGGTTTTAAATTACTCATAAAACGACCACATCATTTTAATAATAAAAATCTGCTATCTTAGTTTAGGGTTGGCGTATAAAAAATACATCCAACCCTTTTACCAATATAACTGTCTATTAATATCCGATACATTATCCATAGACTAATAATATAGTCACATGGCAACCGCGTAGATTTACTTAGCAGTGTCGCTTAGTCTAACAAGCCAATGTCTCGGCGGTCATGAATAGAGAAGCGATCAATCAGTGTTCGACTCGCATTGTTGAGTCCTACCACTTTGACATCAATACCTTCACGTTGCAAGCGCATCACTAGCTTGTCTAAAGTATCAACAGCGCTAACATCCCAAAAATGCGCTTGGCTTACATCAATCTGAATACTGTCTACAGCTTCTTTGGTATCGAAACTATTTAGGAACTGGGTGGTAGAGGCAAAGAATACCTGCCCTTGAACATAATAATAACGGGTGTTGCTGCTGTCATCATATTCACTAAAGATAGTTAAGAACTGACCAATTTTATTAGCAAATGCTAAAGCAGACAGTAAAACACCTACGCCGACACCGTAAGCCAAGTTGTGAGTAAAGACGGTAGTCAATACAGTCGCTAGCATGACAATATTGAACGACATTGGATGCGTCTTAAACTCGCGAATAGATTGCCAGTTAAACGTACCAATCGATACCATAATCATGACTGCAACTAGGGCTGCCATTGGGATTTGACTGACCCACTCACTTAAGAACACGACCATAATCAGAAGGACAACCCCGGCCATCAAAGTAGACAGACGCGTACGACCACCCGATTTGACGTTAATCATTGACTGGCCAATCATCGCACAGCCTGCCATACCACCAAAGAAACCCGACACGACATTAGCCATACCTTGACCACGACACTCTTTGTTTTTATCACTTGGGGTATCGGTCAATTCATCGACGATTGTCGCTGTCATCATAGACTCTAAAAGACCAACGATGGCAAGCGCGATAGAGTAGGGTGCAATAATCAGCAAGGTATTTAGGTTTAATGGAATGTCAGGCAACAAGAATACTGGCAATGAATCTGGCAAATCACCCATGCTGCCAACGTTGCGAATGTCAAGATTCATATACATTGCAACAGCGGTCAAACCTACAATACAAATAAGCGGTGAAGGAACGATGCGACCGATTTTAGGAATAAGGGGAAACAGATAAATAATCGCCAAACCAGCTGCCGTCATGATATAAACGGTCGTGCCAACACGCTCAGTCATGGGGTTCAGTTCTGGTAATTGCGCAGCAAAAATCAATATTGCTAAAGCATTGACGAAACCGATAACCACTGAGCGGGAAACAAAGCGCATCAGGTTACCAAGCTTTAGAATGCCCATCACGACCTGAATGGCACCACAAAGCAAAGTTGCGGCAAGCAAATATTGCAGACCATGGTCAGCAACCAAATCGACCATAACCAGTGCCATAGCGCCAGTCGCTGCCGAAATCATACCCGGACGACCACCGACAAAACTGATCACTACCGCGATACAAAATGAGGCATATAAGCCAACCTTTGGATCGACACCAGCGATAATAGAAAAGGCAATGGCTTCTGGAATAAGGGCTAGAGCTACAACCAAACCCGATAAAACGTCACCGCGAACATTGGAAAACCACTCGTCACGCAAGTTATCAATAAAAGATGTCATAAGTAAACTACATAGGGTTAGAGGCAAAAAAAGTAATCATTACTCATTTATAAAATGATCGCGTCGCTAATAATAGCTATTCATTTTTCTTTTACTTCAACATGCACTAGGTCATGTTGCTGTGTTGGATTGTGAGAAACTAATAACCAAAATATCTAACTAATAACCAAGATATCTAACTAATAACCGAGGTATCTACTGATTTTTTTGGTATCAAAAATACGCTCATCAATAATCAATACGATGATAAGGGCAGTAAATTACCTAAAAATATTTTTTAAAAGATTGCTTAAAATAGGCAACTAGATAGATGTACCTACAATAATATATAGAGTCAGCAATCACTTGCTGTAGTAGAAGGTGATATATCACTCGTCAAATTATCAAAATTGTCTGATACACCCTTATCACAACAAGAATCGTTGATGAAGAGGCGTGACAATAGCGCGATAAATGTGACAACATGCTAAACTAAAATGCTTGAGCAATGTGCTCAGCAAAATACTGATAAATATTAATCAAGCTGACTATTATAGCATTAGCCACTTAATATAAAAACAGGCGAATAATAGCATAAAGTCATAAAAAATCATTACCGAAATCTGAACGATGGCGTTAAGATGCTGCATATCTTAGCGGCGTCGTTTAGAGTCGCTATACAGCAGACTTATTTGATGCAATTTTTCTCGTTTAATAGAAGGAATAGATATGACCACTAATACAGCAACAGAAGCCTTACTTCATAAGGGTAGTGGTCTACAAGTCGTAGTCGGTTTGGGGCAGTCTGGATTGTCCGTCGCGCATTATCTGGCCAAACAAGGCTATCAAGTCGCAGTCACTGATGCTCAAGTTACCCCTAAATTGGCCGATCAGTTGCCAGCCGAGATAGAGATTCGTCAGTTTGGTGATATAGATGCCGATTTATTGCAGCAAGCGGCACGTATTATTATTAGCCCAGGTATTTCTCTCGAAACTGCCGCAGTAGCTGCTGCTCGCCAAGCCAATATTCCTGTAGTTAGTGATATTCAACTGTTCTGTGAAGCGTGTACCGTACCAATCGTAGCGATTACAGGTTCTAACGCCAAAAGTACGGTCACTACGTTAGTTGGTCAAATGGCGGCAGATGCTGGCGTTAATGTAGGTGTCGGCGGCAATATAGGTGTACCAGCTTTAACATTGCTAGCGAATCCTGATATGGAGCTTGCGGTGCTTGAGCTGTCTAGCTTTCAGTTAGAAACCGTCACCAACTTGGGCGCAAAAGTAGCAACTGTGCTCAATATGTCGCCTGATCACTTAGATCGTCATGGAGACATGCTTGGCTACCATCAAGCCAAACACCGTATATTCCAAGGTGCCAAGTCAGTGATGATTAACCGCGAAGATGCACTGACTCGTCCATTGGTCGCAGACAACCTACCGAGAATTAGTACCGGTATTCATGCCCCTGATAAAGGTCAGTATGGCCTTATTACCGACACAGAAGGCCAAACTTATCTTGCTCGTGGTACAGAACGATTACTGTCGGCAGACAAACTGTTGATTAAAGGTCGTCATAATCTACTGAATGCGCAAGCGGCTCTGGCACTTGGCGAGCTTGCAGGATTACCGCTAGAGAGCATGCTAACCACTTTGCAGCAGTTCACAGGTCTTGAGCACCGCTGCCAATATGTGGCTAACGCTGCTGGTATTGATTATTTCAATGATTCTAAAGGCACCAATATTGGTTCGACCATGGCCGCTATCGAAGGCTTGGGTGCAGTCTATGCGCCGAAAGACGGTAAGCTACTATTGATCTTAGGTGGGCAAGGCAAAGGGCAACAGTTTGGTGAATTAACGCCTTTTATCAATCAATACGTGAGCCAAGTCTTGTTCATTGGTGAAGATGGTCAGCAGATTGAACAACACCTAAGAGCTGCTAAATTGAGTGATGATGTTGCACTACATCAGTGTCAGACATTAGAGAATGCATTTGCGACTATCCAACAAGTCACTACCAGTAGTTTATCGCAAGTGCAGGCTGTATTGTTGTCACCTGCCTGTGCTAGCTTTGACCAATATAGTGGTTATGCCGCGCGCGGTGACCACTTTAGCCAACTGGTCAATCAATTAAGCACAGCGCAATCAGAAGCTTCATAGGTAGCCAAATAGGTCAGTCAGCTATATAGATTGGCATATCGCATATCGCGTCTTTAGCAGCAGCCAGTATTTTCTGGATAAATGATTGTTTTGCTTATAGATTGCTGCTACTGTCAAGCATATAATCTTGATTGCTGAAATAGGTGCTAGCTCAGACGTTTGCCGAGGGTTACAGGTTTCCTATCACCATCTATTTAGTACGATTTATTTTATGATTTTTTAAACGGTGGCGTTTCATAGACGCCGTGTTTTTTCGTTTGTTAGTGTATATAAAATTATGGCGCTCTCTTCTTTTTTTCGTTCCTCGCCCCAAACCAAGCAAACCTCTGGCTCAGACGGTGTTCTGTCTATGCCGTCAGCGCGCGCAATTTTATTATCAAGCGTCGGCTGTATGATGGTGCTTAGTCTGCTGATGGTGGCTTCTGCTTCTATCCCTTTTGCGCTTAGCCGTGGTATGACTGAGCTGTATTTTTTCAAAAACCAGTTGTTGTATATGACGATTGGTTTAATCGTTGCGGTTATTCCTTATTATGGCGTGTCTTTACGCACCCTATATAAGACTGAGACCCAGTTTGCTTTGTTAGGTATCACAGGGCTATTACTTGTTGCAACACTGTTTAGTACGCCAATTAATGGCTCCAAACGCTGGCTCACAGTAGGCGGCTTTAACTTTCAGGTAGCTGAGTTGGCCAAACTGGTCATGATTGTGTTTGTATCTGACTTTGTGGTGCGCCGATCTTTTGAAGTTCGTAATGGCTTAGATGGCTTCTTGCGAATTATGCTGGTAGTGGCGCTGATAACGATACTGTTATTATCGCAGCCAGATTTTGGTTCTTTTGTCGTCATTATTGGTACGCTGTTCGCGATTTTTTATATTGCTGGAGCACCTTATAAGCACTTCTTAGCCTTGGGTGCTGCTGCTGTTGGCGGTGCAGTGTTGATGGTGACTACGGCAGAGTACCGACTGGTGCGTGTGATGTCGTTTATGGATCCATTTGACGATGTACAAGATACTGATTATCAGCTCGCACGTAGTTTGATCGCCTTTGGTCGTGGGCAGTTCACGGGTGTTGGCTATGGCGAAAGTGTACAGAAACTGTCGCATTTGCCTGAGGCACATACGGATTTTTTATTAGCCATTACAGGTGAAGAGTTAGGGTTTGTCGGTGTCAGTATGGTACTGATACTTGAAGCGTTGATCATCGGTAGTGCGATGCGTATCAGTTACAATGCGCTAAAACGTCGTCAAATGCGTATGAGCTATACCGCTTTCGGAATCGGTGTGGTGTTTATTGCCCAGACGATTATTAACGCTGCGATGAATATGGGTGCTATTCCAACCAAAGGTCTCACTATGCCGTTCTTTAGTTATGGTGGATCGTCTATGTTGATTAGCTTGGTTATGGTCGCGCTATTATTAAAAATATATAAAGAAAGCCCTGAAATAGAAAAAAGCCAATGCCGTTATTACTAATAGGCTCTATATATAATAGTCTCTGCATAGCTTCAGAGTTTCGGTAAATAGTATTGCGAACTATCGGAATGAAAGCGTCACTCATAGTGGCGCTTTTTATTGTCTATTTGTAGCTTTTGAACTCTCATTAATAAGACAGATTTAATTGTTGCTTGCCTTGTAGTGGGGTATTGTCCCATTGAGCAATGGCTTGTTTAAGCATATTTTCTGGGGTATCGACATCGACCTTTGGTTGCTGTAATAGCGATAGTGCTTCAGCAATAAGTTGACTCGGGTCTGATGTATCGATGGGTTGAGCAAGATTTTGCTTAGAAAGCTTTTGACCGTCAGCATTATTAATCAATGGCAGATGATACCATTGGTCAATAATAGGTAGGCGCGCGGCTTGCATAATGCCGATCTGTGCAGTCGTCATAGGTAGAATATCAAGGCCACGCATGATATGAGTAACCTGCTGTAGACCATCATCGAGACTGGCTGCCAGTATGTAATTAATCATACCATCTTGGCGACGAGCGACCATATCGCCTAACGTCTGCTGCGGATTCTCCCATTGTAGTCCCTGAATACCATCATTGAAGCCAATCCGATAGTCTGGTAGTTGAATACGTAGCTTATGCTGCTGTCTATCAAGGTCAGCTGCCACACAGCGACGCGGATACCGCTGCCTATTGAGTTGTACTTGGTCAATTGATGGAACTTGTTCGTTCAAAGGTGTCTGATCGGTCGGCGCAACTAAGCTAGCACGACTATGGTTTCTACTTATCTCTTCTTGCGCCCAATACTGTTCTAAATCTTTACGGGAGCATTGGCAGCCATAGGTCAACGGCCCTAGGTATGATGATAGATAATCGTTGTAGATATCAATGCGTTCAGACTGATAAATAACATCGCCATCCCAATGTAGCCCAAGTGCCTCAAGATCCATTAAAATTTGCTCAGTGAACTGCCGATCACAGCGTTCAGTATCGGTATCTTCCATACGTAAAAGCCATTTACCACCGATTGATTTGATATGGCAAAAGCTGGCAAGCGCGGTGGTTAGAGAGCCAAGATGTAACTCACCCGTTGGTGAAGGCGCAAAGCGGCCAATGGGCTGTGATGGTGGCGTTTGAGTCGGCATGGCGGTAGGCATTGTTTTCAAAATAAATGGCTGTCTATAAAAGGTAATAAAGATAGAATAATAAATATGAGTAACAAAAGATATTCATTAAATGAGATTGTTTTGTTAGTCATGTCATTATTCAAGCGATTATATTTTTCAGAGTAAAATTAGTAACGCAGCAAAATAGTGACAGTCTAAATACAAAAAGCGACCTATTATAAGGTCGCTTCTGCTTACATTCATATCTGTAATATCTGATCTAAGCGCCTTGGTTTTGACGTTCTTTGATTTCAGATAAGGTTTTGCAGTCGATACATTGAGTAGCGGTTGGACGTGCTTCAAGGCGACGTAATCCAATCTCTACACCACAAGTCTCACAAAATCCATAGTCATCATTTTCGATTTCTAACATAGATTTGTCGATTTTGCGGATAAGTTTGCGCTCACGGTCGCGAGTACGTAATGCCAATGCAAACTCTTCTTCTTGAGTGGCACGGTCATTGATGTCTGGCATAGCGCTTGACTCATCTTGGATGTAGTTTTTGGTACGATCCGCTTCGCCAATCAGTTGGTTTTTCCAATCCAATAAAATAGCCTTAAAGTGCTCCAACTGCGCATCAGACATATACTCTTCGTCTTTGGCCGGCACATAAGGAGTAAATTTAACTTCACTCGGATTCGTGGTCAGGGTGCTCATATGGGTATCCTACTTTTTCAAATTAATTCAATAAAACGACGTATCAAAAGACAAGACGTTATTAATGCTACAAACGCTACAATTTGTCCTTTTATCAAACGTTTCACCACTTGGTAATACAAGTAACACAGCTGATCAAATAATATCGTAGACTTTATATCTTGACAGTTATATACCGATTGTTAGATAGGTTGTTATATAAACTTCGGTTTGAATAATACTGTCTAAAGCATGCCGTAGGTCATTGATTGTGAAAACTGAGCTTGTGGTTAATGGGCCATCCTAGCTATCGTGCAGTGACTTCATATTAGATATTGGGCCACCCTTGCTTTATTTCATAAGTTGTATCATTGTTTGTAATAATAATGAAGTGATTTTTTATATTGAATACATATTTTATTTGTTTATTACTGTGTTTTTTATCAAAAAATATTGGTGAAAGCTATAAGTATAAAGGGCTAAGACTTATACCAGTACCAATAATTCTGGGCATCAAGTATCCAGTCTTTCAACCCAGCTTGCAACTGTTCCATTGTTGGCTAATTGCAACCAGCGATATCCTGGTAATGCATGCTCATCATAAGAAAAATCATCTTCATAAGGTTTGAACTGATAGCAGGTAGATGGCGTGCTATACACCGTGACGCCTTGGCGCAGTCGAACTTGCTCTTGGTGAGTATGGCCACTGATCACCACTTGTAGCTGTTCAAATGGCGCCATATGCTGCCAAAAGCTCTCAGTGTTTTCTGCCATATGGGTATCAATCCAGTCAGAGTCAACTGGAACAATATGGTGGTGTAGGGCGATTAATGCGGGCTTATCACAGGTGCTGAGTCTCTCACATAACCAATTGATATCAGTAGGCGTAATCTCGCCTGCGACCTTACCAGAAATAGAGGAGTCTAATAACAACAGCTGCCAGTATTCAGTCTCAATGACATGACGACTTAACAAACGTAAGTCAGCAGGTTGAGCGACAAGTTCTCGCTGAAAAAACGGCAATTCTTTACCATTCTCGTCCGTCACATCATGATTACCCGCAATACAAGCAAAAGGAATCTGAGTCGCTTGTAATACAGTAAAGATATGATCATAAATTGAGGACTTTACTCGATTGACCAAGTCACCGGTCACAATAATCAAATCACAGCGAATATCTTCACTAAGTGCCTGTTGGAGAACTGCTTCAAAACTACGCTGACAAGCCATATCATCACTATAGGTATTACTCTCATCAACAAGGACAGGCGTCGATAAATGCAAATCAGTAATCTGTAAAATATTTATCGTTTTATCAGAGGTGCTTAACTTATTGGCAGGATAGTTTGGCATTGGTTCAGTCCCTTATCGAGTCACAACAATAAGTATTGTTAGCGCGAGTATGGATAAATGAGCTACTATTTTTCACTGGGTCTTTATAATTATTATTAATCTACTATAAAAGAGCACAGCGTTTGCCTTGAGCTTACTTTGACTCTAATCAACGATATTTATACTATCAACTAGCAATAGCAAATTTAAAGTCTAGAGCCACCTTATAGTATTATCGAGCTAAAGTATTCATTATATTAATAAAATAAAGTTGAACAAAAAGATAGCGAAAAACAGTCATGTTTTATTTATTATAACGTATTTACAGCGACGCTAACTAAAGTTTTATCTTTATTAACTTTGAAAAAATGAGTGCAGTAAAAAATAAAGCCGCTAATATCAAGACGATAGAAAGACCTGTTTGAATATCTAGCCAAATACTGCCCCACACACCAAGTGTCACACCCAGTTGAGCGATTATCAACGCTATAATCACCATTTGTTTTGGCGATGCTGACCATAGACGTGCGGTCAGTGCAGGTAGCACTAATAACCCGCTAATTAATAGACTACCAACCGCTTGTAGTGCAATCGCACAAAACCCTGCCAGTACACCCATAAAAAACAGCCGTTGCCGCGTTGGGTTGATACCTTGAATACGTGCCAATGCTTCATGCGTTGCCAGCTTGATTTGCGCAGGCCAAATGTAGATAAGCAGTCCCAAGCCAGCTAATACGCTACCAGCAAGCAAAGGCAAATCTGCCCAATCGAGATCTAGCAAATTGCCGAATAAAAATCCGAGCACATTGGCCTGTTGGTCAGTCAATTGGGTCAAAGCCAGTAAGCCTAGGCACAGGAGCGACACTGACACGACTGCCAATACAGCATCCACTGGCAGACGCTCATCATCAATCAAGACCAGTCCCAGTACGACCATGACACTGACCAATGCAATGCCGATACCCATTGGTAATTGCCACCACACAGCCAAAGCCACACCTAGCAACGTGCCATGAGCTAAGGCATCGGCGAAAAACGCCATGCGCCGCCACAATACCAAGCAACCTAACGGCGCTGATAATAACGCTAATATACTGCCAGCGATCCAAGCAGGCGCAATGATGGCTAACCAAGCAGTCATAATGAATGTCCGTAAAATTTTTTATAAAAGAGTAAAGCCGTATTATTTATATGTTTAATAGTTTTGGCTTTAATGAGCTGGATTTTGGCGATGTTGAGCCTTGATTACTAACGCTATAACTCGCTTGGTGCATGGTGTTCACAGGCATGGGGCTGATGCACGTATGGCTGCTCATAATGATGACCAAATAGCTTTTGAAATTCAGTACTAATAGCCAGCTCGCTTGGTTGTCCTTCACAGCAAATATGCTTATTCAAACAAATGACGCGGCGGCTGCCTTTCATGACCCAATGCAAATCGTGAGACACCACCAGCATGGCGCAACGTAAGAAATCAGGCAGCTCGTCAATAAACTGGTATAGCCAAACTTCAGTATCGGGATCGAGACCCTGCATCGGCTCGTCTAAAATAAGCAAATTGGGTTTGTCTAATAGCGCTCTGGCTAATAGTACGCGCTGCGTCTCACCACCTGATAAATGCAACATTTGCCGTGACAGCAAATGCGTTAATGATAAGTTATCAAAGATAAATTGCCGTTGTTCAGGGGTTAAACGCTTCTTATCTGCTTGCCCCAACAAGTCGCAGACACGCAGTGGTAATATCGGTGGCACAGCAAATCGCTGCGGTACATAACCAAGCTGTAGCGGCTTATGTGCTGTCATAGAGCCATCAGTTGACTCAATCAGACCTAAGATAAGTTTGACTAGCGTTGACTTACCAGCGCCATTGGGACCGATAAGGCTGACCGTCTCATTAACAGCAATGTCAATATCAATATGAGAGAGCAGACGTTGAGGCCCAATATGGTAACTGATATTGTTTAAGCTCAATAATTTGTCGGCATTACTCACAGTACTGCTATTCGCAACAGCAGTATTTAACTGATTAGAAGGTAGGGTAGAGGTATTCATAATATGACAACGCATAGGTAAATAGACAATCGACGAATCATGCTTAAAACGTTTACACAAACTATAGTAGCTTTAATTTTACTGGCAAGCTTGGCAACGACCGCTAAGCTCAATGACACTACGCTCAACCACAAACCCCACATCTTGCTCGGCGAAGCTCATCATTTCCTGAACGGGCAGGCTGCTGCATTCTTGAACCCGTTGACACTGATCGCAGATCAAAAAGGCGGCTGTATGCTGGGCACGAGGATGACAGCAGGGAACATAAGCATTAATAGAGGTTAACTGATGAATCAACCCTTCACTTAGCAAAAATTCTAAACTGCGATAAACCGTCGGTGGCGCGACATTTTTCGGCGCGCTTTTTTTAGTTGTCTTAGTTTCTACCGAAAGTGTTGGTGAGCTCGCTGCTTCTTGAGTATCACTATCATTAGGTATAGACAACCGCATTTGCTGCAACTGAGTGATTAGGTCATAAGCGCCAACGGGCTGATCTGCCTCTAAGACTAATTGGTATATCTGCTGACGCAAAGGAGTAAATCGCGCGCCATTTAGACGGCAATGCTCTTTAGCTGCTGCTAAGCGTTCATGAACATCATGCGGAGTCAGATCTTGCACATCATGCAAATGTTCGCAGATCGATGAAGTAATAGACATGGTACAAGCTCCTAAAAATAGCATGGTAATCGCATGACGTTTTTTATGATAGCGTTTTTTATTGTTATAGTATAACATACTAAAATAAGAAATGAGTTAATTGTCTTATAGTAGTCTTGTATATCTACCCTTTTTACAGGAGTGGGGCAAGACACTATTACTCATACGTTCGTTATCCAACAATGCTATCTAACAATAAAAGAGCTTACTATGAACGCTGTTTTTACTTACTCCGTACGTTCGCTTATCACATTACAGCGCTTGCTAATGACAGGATTGATAGTCCTAGGGTCTTTCACATTGAGTGCACAAGCTGCAACGGTCAGTGTTAGCAATTATCCGCTATTCTTGTTAAGTGAAGCAGTAACAGAAGGCGCGCCGTCAGCCAATCGACTATTGCAAGCGGGGGAGGTGGGACATCATGGTAGTATCAGCCCAGGTGATATCAAGGCAATCAAAGAAAGTAAGTTTGTGGTATGGTTTGGTGAGCCGCTAGAAAACAATCTAGCAGCAAGTCTAAAAACAGCCCCAAATGCCATTGCTTTATTTGAGTTTGACGCATTCAATCGTCATCCATTACGTGATGTAAAGGGCGACGCTATCGCGGGTACACTAGATCCACATATTTGGTTAGATCCTGAAAATGCCAAAGCCATTACCCGTGCATTGGCTGTGATTCATAGTCATGCCAATCCACAATATAAAGATCTATACCACGCCAACGCGAAAAAATTTGCGCAGCAGCTAGACGAAGAAGTTACTGCATTGGAGCAAAGCTCTACTCAAAGCGCCTCAAAAACACGACCTTATTGGGCTTATCATGATGCTTATCAATATATCGAAGACAGCTTACACTTAACGCTCGTCGGTAGCCTTAGCGTAGATCATCATCTCTCACCCAAAGCAAGCCAACTCCGTTGGTTGAACGAGCAACGCCCAGCCAAGCAAATGTGTTTGGTTAGTCCAAGTGAGCCAGCAAAAGGCTTACTTGCGAAGCTACAACCAGTGAAGAGTACGGTACAGCCAGAAGATATGAGTAGTAGCGATGACTTTATCAGTGGGTGGCAGAGTATGGCCAAACAGATATATCAATGTATCTCATAATGTAATCAAAAACAGCAATTTGCTAGGATTGTTTGAGTTGGTTGTACAGCTTCGCTGCAAGCATTTATTACAGACTAAATAATATAATAATCTTAGCAAAATGCGTTAGGTGACTGATAAAAGTCATATTTTACTTGCTTAATAGTTACGATCTACCTATAATAAGTAGCGTTTTATTTTGGCCGAAAGGTAATGCCTGTAGAGTAAGTCATTCACGGATAAAATTATCATAAGTATGATATATTGTCCCAATGCTGTAAGGGCTATAGGAATACCGATGACCAAGCCTGCCAAACGCACGCAAAAAGACAAGATTGGCATCTATATTAAACGACAAGCATGGATACTATTTATCCTTATTATCATTGCTTGGATAGTAGATACTATTTGTTTACATAGTGAGCTTACGATAGCAAAAAGTGCTGCAATTGGTGCGCTACTAAGTTTTATCACTCAAGCAGTATTTGCGTTTTTTATTTTTTGGTACACCGGATATCGCGCGCGCCAACACATCGTTAGCCAGCTATATCGGGGTCAGATGTCAAAATGGTTATTGACCGTGTTTGGTTTTGCACTAATTTTTATTACCGTACAACCCCTATCTGCGCCAGCGCTGTTTATCGGTTTTATGGTAATGCAAATTAGTCACAGTTGGATGTTGTGGCATATACGCTAGCGCTAATAAATGATCGCTAAACAGATGGTTTATTAATAGTACTGGCAAGTCACCCTGCCGTCCAGCTTCTCTATGACTAGTTCGAAAAGTCGAAGCACAACGCTGTCTTAGGATAGCACCAGTGATTATAAAGACCGCACTATGAGTCTCAATGTTAGACGTAGTATGCAGTGAGAGGGTAGGGGTTATTCAGCTATCTGTATTGCTGATAATTAGAGTACTGATATCTAATTATGGTTAATGGCTATATTAGCAAGTAAAACTGGTGGCTAACTTATTCATACAGTGGATAAAAAAATCACAATTGACTTTACACGAATACAACGCTGCATTAATATAGGCGGCTAAATATTTTGCTTATAAGCGCTACATTAAGCGCCGATCGTAAAAAACGGTCAGTGGGCAAGCACATATATAATAATTTTGCGTATAAAAATGCAAGGGCTATTACTGAGTTATCATAAGCCCTTTTTTGATAGCTAAAATTTATCTCACGCTATCAAATACTGCATATTAGTAATAGAACTATGGGTTGGATGTTGTTGGTTACATGAGTGATTTAGTACGGTTTATTTGTCTGCTTAATAGCAAGATAGATATAAATACTACACCTCATCAGATGACAACCATATTTTTGGTAGTTGATTAAATCGTTGATTAATAAGAAGCTTACATTATGGCATCCGAGCAAACATCATCAGAATATATCTCTCACCACTTAACGAATTGGACGTATGGCTATCTGCCGGGCGAAGGTTGGAAAGTTGCTCATACTGCTGAAGAAGCAGGGGCAATGGGCTTTAACGCTATCCATCTTGATTCTATGCTATGGTCGATTGGTCTAGGTATCTTATTTTGCGCCGTCTTTTGGATGGTTGCCAAAAAAGTCACTTCAGGCGTGCCAGGAAAAACTCAGGCAGCAGTTGAGATGATCGTTGAGTTTGTTGATAACAACGTTCGTGATTCATACAGTGGTACATCAAAACTGATTGCGCCATTGGCGTTGACCATTTTTGTCTGGATCTTTTTGATGAACTTGATGGATTTGATACCTGTTGATTTCATTCCAGGTATTGCTGGGCAAATCGGTGCCGCTATGGGCCATGATCCACATCATGTTTTCTTTAAGATTGTTCCAACGACTGATCCTAACATCACGCTTGGTATGTCGTTCTCTGTCTTTGCACTGATTATCTTTTATAGCATTAAAGAAAAAGGTTTGGGCGGCTTTATCGGTGAGTTAACACTGCATCCGTTTGGCGCCAAAAACCCAATCGTACAAGCGATTTTGATTCCCATCAACTTCATCCTAGAAGCAGTTACTCTAATAGCCAAACCTGTATCACTTGGTTTGCGTCTATTCGGCAACATGTATGCTGGGGAATTGATTTTCATACTGATTGCTCTAATGCCGTTTTGGATTCAATGGGCGTTATCGGTACCGTGGGCTATCTTCCACATCTTAGTTATTACACTTCAAGCGTTCGTATTCATGATGCTGACGATAGTTTATATGTCGCTTGCATCATCAACTGAACATTAATTAGACATTCAATAGGTAAATGAGGATACATCAATGGATCCAGTATTAGGTGGTTACACAGTTATCGCAGTAGCACTACTTATCGGTCTTGGCGCACTTGGCACAGGTATTGGTTTTGCTATTCTAGGTGGAAAATTCTTAGAAGGCGTTGCGCGTCAACCAGAGCTTGGCTCACAATTGCAAACTCGTATGTTCATCGTAGCAGGTCTTCTTGATGCTATTCCGATGATCGGTGTTGGTATTGCTATGCTATTGTTGTTCGCTAACCCTCTAGCAGGTTAATCCGAAAGCTCAGTTGTAAATGTTTGGTATTCGGAGACTTTCTATCAAATATAGTCAAGATTTGACTACCAAACATGATCAATGAAACTGATTTTTCATTAACAAAGAGGTGATCACGTGAATATCAATTTTACCCTCGTCGGTCAAGCCATTGCTTTTGCAATATTTGTGATTTTTTGCATGAAATTCGTGTGGCCACCACTTATCGGTGCCATCAATGAGCGTCAGCGTAAAATTGCTGAAGGTCTGAATGCCGCAGAAAAAGCAAAAGCAGATTTGGCGACCGCGGAGCAAAATGTCCAGCAGGAACTTGATCTTGCAAAGACCAAGGCTGCCGCTCTAATCGAGCAAGCGAACAAGAGTGCCAATCAGCTCGTCGAAGATGCAAAGTCGCAAGCCCAAGCGGAAGGCGAGCGCATTCGTCAACAAGCGCAAGCATCTATCGATCAAGAAATCAATCAAGCGCGTGAATCATTACGTGCCCAAGTTGCTGAACTGGCTGTACTTGGTGCAGAGAAGATTTTGCAAGACAAAGTCGATGTGCAAAAACATGCCAGTATGTTAGACCAACTGGCGGCGAAGCTGTAATTGTGAGGATATAATGGCTGACTTATCAACCTTAGCACGACCGTACGCTAAAGCCGCGTTTGACTATGCCAACGAAAACGGCGCAGTCAACGAGTGGGAAAACTTCTTACTTGTTGCTAGCACTGTTGTCAATGACAAGTCGTTCAGTACTTGGCTAGACAATCCAGCTGTTTCTGCTGAGCATAAGTCAGCTGCTTTGGTCGATCTTTATGATACGCAAGTAGCTAGCGCTAATGATTCTGCTTTTAAGCAGTTATTAAGCGAAGCTCAAGGGACTAGCCTTGACAGTAACGTAAGCTATCCAAAAGTATCAGTAGCACTTAGTAACTTCGTTAAACAGTTATCAGAACAAGAGCGTCTGGCGCTGCTTCCTGAAGTTTATGAGCATTATCGCCGTCACAAGGCAATAAGCTTAAAGCAGCTTGACGCATATGTGACCTCTGCCTACCCATTGACTGATGAACAGCGTCAAACGCTACAAACGCGTCTTGCTGCCTCGCTAAATGCTAGTGTAGTGATTCACGAATCAGTTGATCCAAGTCTATTGGCAGGCGCTACAATCAAAGTCGGTGACAAAGTCATTGATGATTCGATGCGCGGCAAGTTACAACAGTTAAAAACACAGCTAACTGCCTAATGCCAATCATCAATACAGTCAAATATTGACTGTATGATTATAAGAGCAATTAAGTCAGTGGGCGGGTTATCATAAATTAAAGGAAACAAGGCAATGCAACAATTGAATCCAGCGGAAATCAGTAACCTGATTAAGCAGCGTATTCAAGACCTTGATGCGGGTGCAACTGCAAAGAATGAAGGCACGATTGTCAAAGTATCTGACGGTATCGTGCAGATTCATGGTCTTGAAGATGCCATGTACGGCGAAATGATTGAGTTTGAAGGCGAAATCTACGGAATGGCTCTAAACTTAGAGCGTGATTCTGTTGGCGCGGTAGTACTTGGTGATTACCTAAAGCTGCAAGAAGGTCAAAAAGCCTATTGTACTGGTCGTATTCTTGAAGTACCAGTAGGTCCTGAGCTGTTAGGCCGTGTTGTTGATGCTTTGGGTAATCCTATTGATGGCAAAGGTCCTATCGATGCCAAGATGACTGATAAAGTCGAAAAGATCGCTCCAGGCGTTATCGACCGTCAATCAGTAGATCAACCAGTAATGACTGGTTATAAAGCCGTTGATACCATGATCCCAATCGGTCGTGGTCAGCGTGAGCTTATCATTGGTGACCGTCAGACTGGTAAAACAGCGATGGCTATCGATGCGATCATCGCACAGAAAGCTTCAGGCATTAAATGTGTATACGTGGCTATCGGACAGAAACGTTCGACTATCGCTAACGTAGTACGTAAGCTTGAGCAAACTGGTGCACTAGAATATACCACTGTTGTGGTTGCTTCAGCATCAGAGCCTGCAGCACTTCAGTATATCGCACCGTACTCAGGTTGTACGATGGGCGAATACTTCCGTGACCGCGGCGAAGATGCACTGATTGTATTTGATGACTTATCAAAGCAAGCAGTTGCTTATCGTCAGATTTCACTATTATTACGTCGTCCGCCAGGTCGTGAAGCTTATCCTGGTGACGTATTCTATTTACACTCACGCCTACTTGAGCGTGCATCACGTGTAAATGCTGATTATGTAGAAAAGTTCACTAACGGTGAAGTGAAAGGTAAAACTGGTTCTTTAACCGCACTACCAATCATTGAAACACAAGCTGGTGACGTATCTGCATTCGTACCAACCAACGTTATTTCGATCACTGATGGTCAGATCTTCCTAGAGTCTAGCTTATTCGCCTCAGGTATCCGTCCAGCAGTAAACGCTGGTATCTCGGTATCTCGTGTGGGCGGAGCCGCTCAGACTAAGATCATCAAAAAGCTATCTGGTGGTATTCGTACCGCTCTAGCTCAGTATCGTGAACTAGCAGCATTCGCTCAGTTTGCATCAGATCTTGATGACGCAACTCGCGAACAGCTTGATCATGGTGAGCGTGTGACTGAATTGATGAAGCAGAAGCAGTATCAGCCGATGTCAATCTCTGAGCAAGCAGCCGTTATCTATGCTTCAAACGAAGGCTTCTTAGCTGACGTACCTGTCGAAAAGATTGGTTCTTTCGAAGAAGCGTACCTACGTTATATGCATGATGAGCAAAGTGAATTGATGCGTGAGATTGATGACACTGCGAACTACAACGATGATATCGCAGGTCGTTTAAAGTCATCTCTAGAGACCTTTAAACAAAATCACAGTTATTAATTTAACGGGTTAAGCCGAATTGGTTATAACTGTAGCTTAGAGCTGATAAAGTGGCGCGTTGTCTGACCAGATATTTGCGCCACTGTTTTAACCATTACCGGTATTAGATCGCGTAATGCCACAAGATATAAAATGTTATTCTGTAAGATTGATGTTGTATATCAAACGATTGTCGCATGCGCCAATGCTTTTTAACCCTCTTATATTGGAATCATTATGGCAAGCTTAAAAGAGATACGTGCCAAAGTCACCAGTATTAAAAGCACCCAGAAAATTACTCGTGCTATGCAAATGGTAGCGGCAAGTAAAATGCGCCGTGCGCAAGAGCGCATGGACGTGGGTCGCCCGTATGCTGATAGTATGCGCCGGGTTATTTCACATTTGGTGCATGCCTCATCAGACTACAAACATCCGTATATGGTATCGCGTCCAGTCAATAAGGTTGGCTATATTGTCATTACCTCTGACCGTGGCCTAGCGGGTGGTTTGAATATTAACTTATTCAAAGCCCTAACTAAAAGTATCCAAGATTATCAAGATCAGTCTGTACAAGCTGAGTTTGCAGTCATCGGTGCCAAAGGTGTGAGTTTCTTCAAAAACTTTGGTGGTAAAGTTACGTCGGCTGTGACCGATTATGGCGATAAACCAACGTTTGAACAATTGAATGCACCGGTTCAAGCGATGCTTGAAGACTATAGTAACGGCAATATTGACCGTATCTATGTGGTCTATAACCGATTCGTCAATGCGATGACTCAGAAACCAACGGTCAATCAGTTGGTTCCTCTACCAGAGCAGTCATTTGATGATGAAGACAGTGGTCTACAGACAGAACTTAGCTGGGATTATATCTACGAGCCTGACATCAAGACGTTAATTGATGAATTGCTTGGTCGCTATATTGAGTCGATTGTTTATCAAGCGGTAATGGAAAACATTGCCTCTGAGCAGTCTTCACGTATGGTTGCGATGAAAGCGGCAACAGATAATGCTGGTGACCTTATTAACGATTTACAGTTGGTTTATAACAAGCTGCGTCAAGCGGCGATTACCCGAGAAATCTCGGAAATCGTTGGCGGTGCTGCTGCTGTTTCATAATTGACTACACCTATATATAGAAGTTCAAGGAGAACGCAATGAGTAGCGGTCGTATTGTACAGATTATTGGCGCGGTTCTTGACGTTGAGTTCAACCGTAATGAAGTTCCTCAAATTTTTGATGCCTTGCAAGTAGACGGTACCGAAACTACCCTAGAAGTACAGCAACAGCTAGGTGACGGTATTGTACGTACTATTGCAATGGGTTCAACTGAAGGTTTAAAGCGTAACCTACCTGTTACTAATACTGGTGCACCTATTTCTGTGCCTGTAGGTACTGGTACGCTAGGTCGCATCATGGATGTTCTTGGTCGTCCTATCGACGAAGAAGGTCCTGTTGTTGCTGACGAAAAATGGTCTATCCACCGTGAAGCGCCAAGCTACGCGGATCAGTCAAACAGCACTGAGCTACTAGAAACTGGTATCAAAGTTATCGATCTACTTTGCCCGTTTGCTAAAGGTGGTAAAGTTGGTCTGTTTGGTGGTGCTGGTGTTGGTAAAACCGTTAACATGATGGAGCTGATCAACAACATCGCTCTAAAACATGAAGGTTTGTCAGTATTTGCTGGTGTTGGTGAGCGTACTCGTGAAGGTAACGATTTCTATCATGAAATGCAGGAAGCTGGCGTTGTAAACACTGAAGACTTTAGTAAGTCTAAAGTAGCAATGGTATATGGTCAGATGAATGAGCCACCGGGTAACCGTTTACGTGTTGCACTGTCTGGTTTGACCATGGCTGAGTACTTCCGTGATACCAAAGATCCTGTTACTGGTAAAGGTCGTGACGTACTATTGTTTGTTGATAACATCTACCGTTATACACTAGCGGGTACAGAAGTATCAGCACTACTTGGTCGTATGCCCTCAGCGGTTGGTTATCAGCCAACACTAGCTGAAGAGATGGGCTTACTACAAGAACGTATTACGTCAACTCAGTCAGGCTCTATTACTTCAGTTCAGGCAGTATACGTACCTGCGGATGATTTGACCGATCCATCACCTGCTACAACGTTTGCTCACTTGGATGCAACAGTTGTACTAAGCCGTGATATCGCATCACAAGGTATCTATCCTGCGGTTGATCCATTGGATTCAACATCACGTCAGTTAGATCCTCAAGTAATCGGTGAAGATCATTACAATGTTGCTCGTGGTGTTCAGGAAGTTCTACAGCGTTATAAAGAGCTTAAAGACATCATCGCTATCTTGGGTATGGATGAGTTATCAGAAGAAGATAAACTGGTTGTTTATCGTGCTCGTAAGATTCAGCGCTTCTTGTCTCAGCCATTCCACGTAGCCGAAGTCTTCACTGGTGCACCTGGTAAATACGTACCACTACGCGATACTATTGCTAGCTTTAAAGCAATCATCGCTGGTGAATACGATGACCTACCAGAGCAGGCATTCTACATGGCTGGTAGCATCGATGAAGTAGTCGCTAAAGCTGAAAAAATGAAGTCTAAGTCAGCGTAAGTTGTATGAGCATAAGCTAACGAGTAGATATAATATAAACCTTGTATCTACTCTTCAGTAACGCATCGCAGTTTTACTGTTTTTTGATCGCGCTTTGATGGTAAGGAATTAAGTATGGCAACGTTACAATGTCGCGTCGTAAGTGCTCGTGAAGAGTTGTATTCAGGCGAAATTAGCATGTTAATAGCTACTGGTACCGAAGGCGAGATTGGTGTATTGCCAGGTCACACACCGCTTATTACTTTGCTAAAGCCAGGTGCAATGCGAGTGCAAACACCAAACGGTGAAGAAGAAGTAATTTACGTCTCAGGTGGCGTACTAGAAGTACAGCCTAAGATGGTTACGGTATTGGCTGATACAGCTATGCGTGCACACAGTCTTGACGAAAGCAAAATCGTCGAAGCACGTAAAAAAGCTGAGCAAATGCTAGTTAACCAGTCTGATACGCTACAAACCAATGCGGCTTTGGCCTCACTTGCAGAGTCAGTAGGACAATTACAGACTATTCGTAAGTACAAAAACCGCGCGTAATTTATTACTGATAGCTCTAGCTAATCATTTAGAGTTATCGCTAAAAGTAATAATAAAAAGACAGTCCATTATATGGGCTGTTTTTTTATGTCTATTCATTATGAAATTAACTGTTCTGCGGTAAATACACATAGTTATTACTTCGATAGTATTTGTGGCGGTTGAATCCATTCTCAGGAAAAATCTTTTATTATCAATGAATCATCGCCTATTAGAATTTTCTTAAAAAGACACTGGCGACAACGGTAATATATGGTTATATTAGACATAACGTATTATAAGTAACGAGCAGTAACTGTACGCGATAACGTTGGCTCGATGGTTTGGGTAATTAGCAAACGATAGATAATACAAATTGCGATGTACTAACGAAGTAATTGGCATAATTTTTGGACGCAAACTAAAGTTTTGATAGGGGTAGTTTATAGGTTTTGTTACCGACTATAAGCTATAGTACAGGAAGCTGATAATTTAATAGTATACTGTGCTACCAAGTTTGTAACAGCTATACGAACATCAATTGTGCCACTATATGGTGCTATTAATTTTACCGCTCTTACTTTTACTGCTTTTAAATTAGATGTATTAGAGGATATAACAATGACAACGAATGAAGAAGACAACACCCCCCGAATCTTGATTGTTGAAGATGATGAGCGTCTGGCCATGCTGACTCAAGATTACTTGGTCAAAAATGGTTTAGAAGTGGCAATTGAAACTGATGGTAATCGTGCTATTCGCCGTATCGTCAATGAGCAACCAGATATGGTTGTACTTGATGTCATGCTACCTGGTAGCGATGGTTTGACCGTATGCCGTGAAGTGCGTCCGCATTATCAAAATCCAATTTTGATGTTGACTGCACGTACTGAAGACATGGATCAGGTATTGGGTCTTGAGATGGGTGCTGACGATTATGTTGCCAAGCCTGCCCAGCCACGTGTATTGCTTGCACGTATTCGTGCGTTACTGCGCCGCTCAGAAAATGCACCATCAGAAGATGTGCCACAACGTCTAGAGTTTGGTGAGTTAGTCATTGATAACGGTGGTCGCTCAGTTAATCTAGGTGATGAGCTCGTCGATTTCACCAGTGCTGAATATGATTTACTATGGTTGCTTGCTTCTAATGCAGGTCGTATTCTATCTCGCGAAGATATCTTTGAGCGTCTACGCGGTATTGAGTATGATGGTCAAGATCGTTCAATTGACGTACGTATCTCACGTATTCGTCCAAAAATCGGTGATGATCCAGAAAATCCAAAGCGTATTAAGACCGTACGTAGTAAAGGCTATCTATTCGTAAAAGAAGGCAACTAATATTGTTGCTTCTATAGGTTGATTAATTATTAATCACTATTCGAAAAAACCAGCAACGATGCTGGTTTTTTTGTGGCTAAATTCTAATTTTTAAACTTAAATGCAGTGTTATGTGGTTTAATTAACTCATTATTATAGACGCTGACTAAATATATGTCATACATATAAGTCTTTGGATGATTGCTGCATATGAATTAAAATGCGGTAATTAAAAGTCTATCTCTATTCGATCATGCTCGATATCATCAAACACATAGCACTATCTATATGTTTGATGGTATTAGCAATTTCTATTTATTAAGTTGGTCACGGCACGTATGTCATTAGTCTCTTCTTTAAAACACAGTATTTTTGTTCGTATCTATGCTGGGCTACTTATAGTCTGTTTGTGTGTGGCACTGTTTGCGCAGTTATTGATGGATACCATCAATAAGGAGCGTGTGCAGTCCTATCGTGAAAATATGGCAAAGGGGGCATTTCATTTGGTGAGTGAAGGAATTGCTCACCAAAATAGCGAAGAAGAACGTGAATATTGGTTATCAGATGCGAGTAGTTTGTTTGGTACCACTTTTAAAGTCTTGCCTATTGATGAAGTAGATTTTAGCGCCAGTGAGTTACGCCACTTTAAAAATGATAATACCGTTGTACGTTATTTCAACCAGCCTGTATATGCAGATGTTTATTATCGCTTACCGGATAATAAGAATGTATTAACAGCGAGAATCTCTCAAGTCACCGAGCAGCAAGTACGAGCAATTGCGGTATTTCTGTTAGATGATTTGTCTTATCACATGACGCTATCGGACAAACGCGCACGTTTGGCTGAATTAGAGAAAAAGTTTTCTTTCCCTTTAGCATTCAAAGCAGTCAATACGCTTGAATTAGATTCAGATCAGATGGCTCGTTTGCGCCGTGATGAAGTTGTCATATCGCTGCAAGATACTAACAGTAGTACGAGTAACTCTGCGATTAGGGTAGTGGTACCATCCGAAATCAATGATATGGCAATTTTGATTGGGCCTATACCGCTATTTAATTGGTTCCCGCTTAACCTAATTATTAGTATGATTCTTATCAGTATGTTCCTAATTAGCTTAGGTGTATATGCGCTCATCTTCCCGCTTGAACGTAAGCTACAATTGATTCAAGTAGGTGTCAATGAGGTCAGTCAAGGTAACCTTGATATTCAAGTACAGGTTATTGGTCAAGATGAAATAGCGCGTTTGTCAGCGACTTTTAATGCCATGACCTCGCATATTAAGCGTTTGATTGAATCACAGCGCGAGCTTACCCGAGCGGTCTCACATGAGCTTCGTACGCCAGTGGCTCGTATTCGATTTGCCGTAGATATGCTTGCTGATACAGATGACGAAGACTCACGTTTTATGCAGCGTGACTATATTGATGAGGATATTGAATCGCTTAATGGTTTGATTGATGAAATTTTGACCTATGCTAAGCTTGAGGAAGGGTCACCAAAGTTAGATTTAGAACCAGTAAACTTAAGAGAGCTGTTAGAGCAGATCGAGCGCGAAACCAATGCGCTAGGTAAACCTATCAAAATAGTAACCAGTTTACCAAATGCAAAAGTAACAGCAGTGGCAGATAGACGCTACTTACACCGTGTGATTCAAAATCTTGCAGGTAATGCATTACGCTATGCAGAAACAACCATTATCATTAGTGCTGGTGTCAAAAAAGGTAATGCCTTCGTTAGTGTCGAAGATGATGGACATGGTATTCCTGAAGCAGATCGCGAAAAAGTATTCATTCCATTTTCACGCTTAGATGACAGCCGTACACGCGCGTCAGGTGGCTATGGCCTAGGCTTGTCTATTGTATCGCGCATTGCCTTTTGGTTTAATGGTAGTATGAAAGTAGATGAGAGTCGTGAGTTAGGCGGCGCAAGGTTCGTGATGACGTGGCCTATTAAACCATTGACGCAAATTCTTGCTGCTGATGAATTGACGCAGGAGAAAAGCGAGCGCGACTTCGATACTAAGTTGTCAGATTAGACCAAGTTATAGGGCTAAGCTATAAGAGCAAGCTATCAGACTACGCCATAATTATTAGTCATGATGCTAAAGACAATCAGCGTCATCTTAATGGTATAACAGGATACAGCTTTATAGCTGGGTGCGGCGCTTGTCGCTATTTTTAAGACAGTTGGACAATGTCATAGGAGGGCATAGGATGCCATATTTATTTGGTGGCTTGGTAGTGTTGAATGCCATTACGCTAGGCTATTATTTATTCTTAAAACAGCCATCAACGACCCAAACACTACAAACAGCTCAGGCTGAAATTACCCAGCCACTAGCTTTTACTAACAGTGCTGAGTATATTCCGCCGGCTATTGGTAGCAAAGACTAGCGTTGACCTCTTTGCTTATTCAGATTAAAGTCTCATCGCTATTTTGAATTTGGCATCGTACTGTCTACCTCAGATACCTTTTCTACGTCAGCCGCTAGCGTAGTATCTCCAGCGACTTTAGAGAGTAGGGGAATGCGTACGCATACTTGTAGCCCACCTTCAGGGTGGTTGATGGCTTCAACAGTACCATGATGTAATCGTGCAATACGATCAACAATCGCAAGACCTAGTCCGCTACCTTGAGTAGTCCGTGCCGTCTCTCCACGTTCAAACGGTTGCATAATTCGCTCTAATTGATCGTCAGCGACACCATCACCGCAATCTCGTACACAAATCACTAGCTGTTCTTGAGCTTCTTTGTTCACTACATTTTCGCTGACCACATCCGTATCTTCGTCTTCGACAGTTTCTATAAATGTCGGTACAACCGTAGCCGATAAATAAATTGGTGGCTTTCCATAACGATTGGCATTATTAACCAAGTTGATAATCAGACGCTTGATGGATAATGGACGTACAGGAACAACCTTGTCGCATTCTGACTCATATACAAACTTCATTGGCGCAAACTGCACCATGACTTCATTAAATATAGTGTCTAGGTTGGTCAAGCTGACTGGCTCATCAGAACCATCTTTCATAAACGAGATGAATTGCTCTAAAATAGCATCCATATCCTCAATATCGTAAATCAGCCCTTCACGGAAGAAATCATCTGGTAGCATTTCTGCGGTTAAGCGCATACGTGTCAACGGCGTCCGCAAATCATGTGAGATGCCGGCAAGCATGATTGTTCGCTCTTTTTGCGCTTGGTTTAAGGTCGTAAACAGTCGGTTAAAGGCCATGTTAACTTGACGTATTTCTGTGGGGCCTTTCTGAGTTGGCAGTGTGGTTGCATGACCGAGACGAATATAATTAGTAGCTGCCCGCTGTAGGTAGCGTAGCGGGCGATTTAATTGACGGGCTAATAGAATAATCGTGAGTAACGATAGGATAGGCAGTCCAATCAAAAATAGCACCAGTAATGTCGGGCTATATTGTGAATAGTAAACCACAGGCTCACGCACCCAAAAACTGTCATCACGGCTATCTTGTACCCATAGCTGCGGCGTTGGCTTAAATTTAAAATAGACCTCTACAGGACGACCGAGCTGTGCACCGATTTCACGTTGTAATACATCCGTAAAAAAGCTCACGAATGGCTTGTCAGCGACTTCTGGAAAGTCGCTGGGATTGTTTACCACGACGACATGAGAGTGCTGGTAAATCCATTGGCGTACTTCGGGACGACCTTGCCAATCTTTGTTAACGCTATTGATCAGCTGCAACTCACTCGTTAAATAGCGTGCATGGTTTTTTAGCTCTGGCAGATATAGACTGCGCCAAAAGAACAGAATTGATAAGCTCACACTAATAAGCACGATAAAGGCAACCATCAAGGTCGTTAGCCAAGTGTTGGAATAAGAGCGTGGCAGCCAACCTTTGCGACGCGGCTTTGGGTTTGGAGAGATCATATGTATCCAACAGAGTAAAAGAAAAGTTATTGTGATATAGCCTGTAGTTCTCTAAACATAGTCGTCTTAAGGCGAGTATGTGCGTTAATTTATGGCGGTATATCATAGAATAGCATAATCAATAAATAGTACTGATACAGTATGCAATCGACGAGCGAGCTAGATAGTTATTGGAATAGGTATAAAGTTAAGCTTAAGGATAAATGTATTTAGCAATCATCTATTTTTCAGAGAGAGCGATAGTAATCTATAGAATCTAAAGAAAAACTTTAAAAATAAACTATTATTATCAGTTATATTTTACTTAGGTCGACATTTAAGCTATTGTTAATAAATAATTAAATATGCACAGTTTATGTTTTCAACAAATAAAGACTGTGATATAATTATGCCCTTTTTGGTATACCTGCGAAAGAGAGAATTCACATGGTTGTTATTCGTTTAGCACGGGGCGGTGCCAAGAAACGCCCATTTTATCAAGTAGTTGTTGCTGATCAACGCCGCGCGCGTGACGGTCGCTATATTGAAAACATCGGCTTTTTTAACCCACTCGCTAAAGAGTCTGAAGAAGCAGTACGCCTAAACATGGAAGCGTACAATGCGTGGATCGCAAAAGGTGCACAACCTTCAGATCGCGTTGCTTCATTAGCAAAAGCTTACAACAAGTCTGCAGCTCAAACTGAAGCAACTGCTTAAGTTTTGGTTGTTACTGAGACGTTCGTAGCAAAACTATGATCTGACTCAGTAGACTTTAGAATACATAGCGTAACTGGTCTGACCAGGGTGCGCCATTAACTGTTTATCGCTTTTGACGCAATTGTTTTTGCAATTGCTGTTTTAATCATTGTTAGGTTAGCTGCTATGTCATCTGTTCCAAACGCTAGTGCCCTTATGAAAATTGGTCAGCTTAAGAAGCCTTACGGCATTAAAGGCTGGCTTTGGGTATTCAGTGATACGGATGACCGTACAGCAATATTCGACATGAAGCCGTGGTGGATGAAAACTGCCACTGGCATGAAACCTTTAACTGTGAAGGCTTGGCGTGAGCAAGGAACAGGAATTGTGGCTCAATTTGAGCAGATTCCTGATCGTAATGTTGCTGAGACTATGAACGGTGTTACCGTTTGGGTCGAACAAAACGTCCTACCTGAAACAGCTGAAGACGAATATTATTGGTCGGATTTGGTCAGTCTGCGCGTGATGAACGAGCAGGATGAGTATCTAGGTAGTATCACTGAAATGTTTGAAACCGGTGCCCATGACATCATGCGTGTAACGGCAAATTCAGACAGTTTAGACAATGAAGAACGCCTGATTCCATGGCATAAGCAAACTGTGATAGAAGTCAATATGACTGAAAAAACAGTGCTTGTGGCATGGCCGAGTGATTACTGATAGCGTTTCTGGCTTTTTAGTCAGACGTTATTATTACTTACACCGATTGTTTTAGCCTTAACGCAAGTAGACATCAGATGTATTTTGCCGTAATTAGTATTTTTCCTGAGATGTTTGCCACGATTCGTGAATTTGGAATCACGGGCCGAGCAGTGACTCAAGAGCAAGTTACGATTGAATGCATTAATCCACGTGATTATACCACCGATAACTATCGCCGTATTGATGAGCGCCCTTATGGGGGTGGTCCTGGGATGGTGATGATGGCTGAGCCATTATCGAAAGCCATTGAGGATGCACGATTACGTGCCAGTCAGCATGGTTGCCGTGTCGATAGTGAGCACTGTCCGGTGATTTATATGTCACCGCAAGGGCAAACGCTTAGTGAGAGTAGCGTAGTCAATATGACTGATTACGATGGCATGATTTTATTATGCGGTCGTTATGAAGGTATTGACGAGCGTTTACTGTCACAATATGTCGATATGGAAGTATCGTTAGGTGACTACGTGTTGACTGGTGGCGAGTTGCCAGCAATGGTGCTGATGGATAGTGTGATACGTCGTCTGCCCGATATCATGGGTGATGACAAGTCAGCGGAGCAAGACTCTTTTGTCGATGGCTTGCTTGACTGTCCACACTATACTAAGCCGCATGAGTTTGCGGGTATGGCGGTTCCTGAGGTATTACTTTCAGGTCACCATGCCAATATCGCTAAGTGGCGTTTTAGTCAGCAAGTTAGTCGTACGCAAACGCGTCGTCCAGACTTATGGCAAGCGTTTACCCCAACGGTAGAGCAAGCGAAGTGGTTGAAAGCATTGGCCAAGGCAGATAAAAAGTAGGTTTTTAAACTCTAACTTTATTGTTACTAGTTTTGATAAACAGTTAAGAAACAGAATTTTGAGCAATAATAAAACGAGTCATCACATAGTGGCCGTTGGTTATAACCCATTTACGTTGTGTCTCACTATAAAGAGATGCGATTAATTATTACAAACAGGTGATATGCGTTAAGCCTCTATTATCTAATGTGAGGAGATAACTCTCATGAGCAACAAGCATCCATTGGTTCAGGTCATCGAAAACGCTCAATTGCTTGAGCGCCCAAACTTTGCACCCGGCGATACCGTTGTGGTACAAGTAAAAGTACGTGAAGGTGAGCGTGAGCGTTTACAGGCTTTTGAAGGCGTTGTAATTGCTAAGCGTAACCGCGGTCTAAACTCAGCGTTTACCGTACGTAAAATCTCAAGCGGCGTTGGTGTTGAGCGTGCATTCCAATTGCATTCACCAATCATCGATAGCATTGAAGTGAAACGCCGCGGTGCTGTTCGCCGTGCGAAACTGTACTACTTACGTGAGCGTTCTGGTAAATCAGCACGTATCCGCGAAAAACTTGCGCCACGTCCAGCTCAGAAAAAAACTGACGCTGGTGTACCTGATGCAGTTGATACTGCACCTGGTATCTAAGCACAAGTTTGCCGTTTTGAATTAGTCCTATAATTTTAGGATTGGCTCAAGACAAGGTAATAGTAGATACAAGCCCTTATTCATAGGTTTATTTATAAATAAGCGGGCCATACCAAAAAAGACGAAACCCCAATCTATGCGAAAGCTAGATTGGGGTTTTTGTATGTATAGCATTAATAATTTGAGTTTTATCAGCTCTGATAGTGCCAGTTATAAGCTAAAGTTTATTGAGCATCAAACGTATCGATGCGGTTGACTTGCTCTTTGGACTTACTGTATTTGCGCAGTCTAATGTATAAAGTCTTGGTAACGGTTGCAATGAGCTTTTGCTGCTCATCAACGATATCGACTTTATATTCACGGAATACCGCTTCGCCTTCTTTTGCTAGATCTTGAATGGTAATAATTTCAGAGCTAGGTATTTTCATGCGTGCAGTGACTTTGCTATTGCCAGGCGCAATGAAATCAATATGTGAGCTTTTGTCCCACACCACGTAATTACTACCCAGTTGATGCATCAGCATAAGCATATAAAAAGGGTCAACCATTGAATATAAGCTACCACCGAACTGAGTACCGACGATATTTTTGTTCAGAGTGTTTAGTCCCATGCTTACCACGCACAAACCCTGATCGAGACTGATATGATCGATTTTGATACCTGCGCCAATGTATGGTGCATAAGTATTAAGGCGCAGCTTTAATAAATGCGGTGTCAGCAATGGCATGATGCTTTTTTTTGCCCGACGTTTCAAGGTCTCAAGGTTGGTAGGTAGTACGCTCATAAACTCGTCCTGTTGCCTTTTCTCAATTTTTTGATTGTATCAATAATGCGGTTTTAAGCAGTGTCACTGAGAAATAAATCGATAAAAAGTATTTATCATAATTAAAAAGTACTCAGCTCGCTAGCTCTAAAGCGTAACCGAAATGACATATTTATGCCCACTTACAGGTAACGATCATTATTTATTATAACTATCTTTGCTATTCATCTATGTGATAAAAATCTACCTAGATGTAAACAATTATCAATAAAATGGTCGTTTATCCTAATTCAAAGTCTATAACAGAGAGATTTTTTACTCATGGTTTTCTATTAAGGTTAATTTTGTCTCAAATAGAAACTTTAGTTTATATATTATAATGAGATACATAGTATCTTTAAATGGTTTTAGGTTCGCATTTCATCAAGTCTTGGCATACAATAGTTCGCAGTTTGTAATAGGCGCTTTGGTTTATGACATTAGAGCAGAGCGTGTGTAGTCAATCAAAGATGTAATCGACACAAGGAAATGTGATGAGTAACCCTCAGACCCCCTCTTCAGGGTCTAATCCGCCGACCTCGAACGTAAACCACAACAGTCAAGTACAAGGCAGTTATGTAGATTTGCATAAGCCCAGTTCTAGTTTCGACAGTCGTGATGCTTACTTAAACCATGAATTACAAATCATGCAGCCGAAACGCTGGCGTCCTAATTTACCATTCCGTGATTACCGTTTTGAATACGAAGATACTATTCCAGCAATGGCCGCGACCATTGGTAAAGTTGTTATGGTGGGCGCCATTGCAGCAACCTTTGCAGGTCCACTCGGCTTAGGTGATGCGTTTGTTTTAGAAAACGTGCGCTATGAGCTATTGATCGTCTCCTTCTTTATTATCTTATTTTCGGGCTTTCTACTGCCGACGGCCAACCTTGCAGGTACTCACGGTCCACTTATTCCTTTGATTCCTATTGTGGTAGCAGCTGGTGGGCACCCGATGGCCTTTGGTTTGCTTATCGGTGCTTTTGGTCTGCTCCTCGCGATTAGTAAAGGGGGGAGTCTACTAGCCAACTTAACCAGTAAAGGTGTGTGCGGTGGCCTATTGATTTACTTGGGCTTTATCGGAACCACATCACAGGTCAAAAATCTCTTTGCTTGGGCAGAAGGGATTGGCATGTCGCATATCGCTTTCTTTATTATTCTGGCGACTATTCTGCTGTATGCATTGCTTGAGCATTGGCAAAAACGCTGGCTCGCGGTTCCGCTAAGCTGTGTGTTAGGTGGTGGTCTTGCATTTGCATTGGGCGCACCTTTTGCGTTCAAAACAGCACCAGGTCTACCAAACATGAATCCAATGTATTGGTGGGGCGAAAACACAGGTTGGATGTTAGGTCTGCCGACGATTGAAAGCTTCATTGTAGTACTGCCGTTTGCTATTTTGGCCGTGGCAATGTGGTCGCCAGATTTCTTGGGCCATCAGGTGTTCCAAAAAATCAGCTATCCTAAGCGTACTGAAAAAGTGCTTATGGATATTGATGACACCATGACCAGTGCTTCATTTCGTCAGGTAGTCGGCTCTGTATTGGGCGGCGCCAACTTTGCGTCATCTTGGGGAACGTATATTGTTCCTGCGGCGATTGCTAAACGTCCAATTCCTGCCGGTGCTTTATTGACGGCTCTATTTTGTATTATCGCAGGGGTTTGGGGCTATCCGATGGATTTGGCCATTTGGCAGCCAGTGATGTGTGTGGCCTTGATCGTTGGGGTATTTATTCCATTACTAGAAGCTGGTATGGAGATGACGCGTGAAGGTAAAACCACGCAATCTGCTGCTATCGTGGTATTCGCATCGGCATTGGTCAACCCAGCCTTCGGTTGGTCGCTCACATTGTTGCTTGATAACTTAGGTCTGATCGGCTCTAAAGAACGTAGTGCCAATTTGACTAAGATGAGCCGCTGGATCATACCGGGTATTATGTTCGTGGTACTGACAGGCGTCATGGCTATCGTCGGTATGCTACCGGGTATCCCAGCATTGATGGCAAACTTCCGTCATTAGCAGTAGGTTATTGCATAAACGATAATAGAACAAACTAAGCCGGCGAAAGCTGGCTTTTTTATGGGTAGCACTGCGATAATAATTGGCTTGTAAAACAATGACTCCCGCCCCATAACTAGCAGTATTACTAAGGTTTTTAAGAGCAATAAATTCTATGGTTAATGTCTCAGAATCGAGTCCTGTCGATGATAAAAAAGCCCGTCTTAAGCATTTGATTAAACGCCTGCCTAATTTACCAGGAGTGTATAAGATGCTGGGTAAGAACGGCGATATATTATACGTTGGTAAAGCTAAGTCGCTAAAAAGTCGGGTAAATAGCTATTTTGCCAAGACGATTGACCATCCAAAGACACGGGCGCTAGTGGCGCGGATTCATAATATTGAGACTATTATTACGCGTAGTGAGACCGAAGCGCTGTTGCTTGAACAGAATCTAATCAAGGAGCATCGTCCGCCCTATAACGTGCTGCTGCGTGATGATAAATCCTATCTTTATGTGTTTATCTCAGCCGATAAGCCTTATCCACGTTTGGCCTACGGTCGCGGCAAAGGCAATCATCAAAAGGGTCGATTCTTTGGCCCGTTTCCCTCTGCACATGCGGCAAAAGAAACGTTGGTATTGATGCAGAAGATGTTTCAAATGCGTCAATGTACCAATACCTTTTTTAAGCAGCGTCAGCGTCCTTGTCTGGAGTATCAGATCAAACGTTGCCGTGCGCCCTGTGTCGGTTTGGTATCATCAGAAGAGTATGCAGAGGATGTGAATAACACCATCCGTTTTTTAAAAGGAGATTCTAGCGATATCCATAGTACACTGATTGAAAAGATGGAAGCGTCAGCTGAAACGTTAGATTTTGAAAAGGCGGTATTTTATCGAGATCAACTGTCCATGTTACGTGAAGTACAAGCAAGGCAAGCCGTCTATACCGTACAAGGTGAGGCAGATGTGATTGCCATTGCTAGTCAGGCTGGCATGACCTGTGTGAACGTGCTGACGGTACGTGGCGGCCGTGTATTGGGCGGGAAAAACTATTTCCCAGATGTGGACAGTAGTGAGTCGTTAGCAGATAACCTATCGGCCTTTATTACGTCATTCTATTTCCAAGTAACCGATGATTTGCCCGCTGAAATCATATTGAGCCATCAGATACCAGATCAAGTGGCAGTAAGTGAAGCATTGGCAACGCATTTCGGTAATAAAGTAGTCATCAAGACCAATGTGCGTGAGCACCGTTCAGAGTGGCTGGACTTAGCAACACTAAATACCAGTAATGCATTAAAAACCAAGCTTGGCGATTATCTAGAGCTACATGCGCGCTTTGGTGCGCTAAAAGACGTACTGGCGACTGTCACTGATCGGACGATTGATCGTATTGAATGCTTCGATATCTCACATACGATGGGTGAGGCGACCATTGGTAGCTGCGTGGTGTTTGACCAAGGTGGCTCGCGCCGTCGTGATTACCGTCAGTATGCTATTCATGATATTCAAGGTGGCGATGACTATGCAGCGATGAAGCAAGTGCTGACCAGACGTTATAAGAAGCAGCCATTGCCGGACTTGCTATTGGTTGATGGTGGTAAAGGTCAGCTTGGTATTGCCAAAGAAGTATTAACTGAGTTGGGTATTCTTGGTGACACCTTGCTCATTAGTGTGGCAAAAGGGGAAGGGCGCAAGGCTGGGCTTGAGGTATTGCACTTTATCAATCATGAGCCGTTAGATCTACCGATGGATAGCAAAGCATTGCACTTGCTGATGCATATTCGTGATGAGGCGCATCGTTTTGCGATTACCGCTCACCGTAAAAAACGGGATAAGCGTCGCTCTTCATCAGTGCTAGAGGTGATACCGGGACTGGGCGAGAAACGTCGTCGTGACTTGCTCAATCATTTTGGTGGTATGCAGCAGCTGCTTGGCGCTTCACAGCAAGAGTTGGCAGGCGTACAAGGAATCGGACCAGTACTCGCAAAAACGGTTTATAAAGTACTGCATGAGTAATGGATTAGATATTATCAAGCAGCAGTTTTTATTGATTGTCTATAAATAAGACTGTGTGAAGATTAAAAAAAGGGGCAATTTCAGATAAGTAAAATTATCCAAGACTGCCCTTTTTTAATAAGCTTTTACTACTTATCAGTTTCTACTTTATAAGTGGTAAATTTAAAGCTTAAATCGCTTTTTTCATCGTGCATCTGCTCAGATTCGTCTGCTACTTTAAAGCGTTCTGGCAACTCAGGGTAAAATGCATCGCCGTCTGCAATATCAGTATCTACATGAGTCAGCTCAATACGGTCCGTATACATCAGAGCATCACTAAATACGCGCTCACCGCCAATCACCCAAATCGTATCGAGATGCGCGCCATGTGCTAGGCTAGCTGCTTGTGTCAGAGCATCGTCTAGATTGTGTACCACATAAGCATTGTTGCTATCTGCTAGACCTTTTGTCTCAGCATAATCCATCTGTGTCGTGACAATGAAGCTCACACGCTTTGGTAATGGTTTGCTACCCATTGACTCAAATGTCTTACGACCCATGATCACGATACCTTGAATCTTACTATCGTTTTCTTTGGTCGTCATGCTTTTGAAATGTTGCAAATCTGCTGAGATATGCCACGGTAGCTCATTGTTTTTGCCGATACAGCGATTGCTACTAATAGCAGCGATTTGGGCAACTTCGGTATGGGCATAGCTCATAATATATCCTTTTTATTATATTCTTAAATTTTGCTCTGATTCAGTATAGTTAACCAGACTAACTTTATACGGCAACTTTGGCTTTGATAGCAGGGTGCGACTCATAGTCATTGACGTTAATGTCTTCGTACTCAAACGCAAATATGTCTTTTACTTCAGGGTTCAAAGACAATGTTGGCAGTTTATATAGCGAGCGTGTCAACTGTAGCTCGGCCTGCTCACGGTGGTTTTGATAGATATGGCAATCACCACCTGTCCAGACAAACTCTCCAACTTCTAGACCACATACCTGCGCGACCATATGAGTCAATAGCGCATAGCTCGCAATATTAAAAGGCACGCCTAAGAATTTTACAACCCCTAATTTATGCACAAGTCGTTTTATTTACTAATGTAGAGCATTATATTCTGACTGTGCATTTTTAATTCTGCACAATACGGAATGTGTAAACGGTCAGTTGTCCTTAGTAGCAATACCAACACTATTTGATTTACCGAGTAGAATGTCTTGATAAGAGATATTATATCTTATCAAGACATATAAAACACTTAGCCCAATACTAAAACTTACCCTAAAGCTCGATCAACCAATGCATCAGTAAGCTGAACTTGCGTCTCTTGAGACTGCTGTAGCTTCTCTTTTAGCTGATCACAAATAGCCATTAGCTCGTCGATTTTAGCAACGATGCGCAGCTGTTCTGCAAGAGGTGGTGTTGGCAATAAGATTGAACGACTTTTTGTGACTGAAATATTGTCCTGACCAGCTGTTCCTATAAGCGCAATTTTATCAAGAAACATACCTGAAACTAAGTAGGTATAGATAAATTTATTTAGATTCGAAATGAATGGTCTAAACATCACAATGGCCTGATTGCAGTTCCATTCTGGATAGGTATCGGGAATGATAGCTATCTTTCCAAGAGGTGGACCCACGATATTCATTATCACATCTCCTGGGCAAAGCTGAGAGCGCTTCAAACTTGAAGAGTGATAACCTTCCTCAATAAATTGTGGTTGGTATTCAAAATCTATTTTTTGGTTTCTTATATTATAAACCTTCAAGTATGGGATACCTGTATCATCTATAAATGAACTCTTAGGTGGCGTTGACCCAGAAGTTATACCATCGCATATATCATCTAATCGACACCATTCCCAACCTAAGGGCAAATCAAATAATCTTTCTTCATCTTCAATAGGTGGTAATGCTTTACGTGGTTTAATCTTCTTCTCTTGAATCAACTGCTCTTTCTCTTCCGCAATCTTTTCTAACAATACTGAAGCAGGTTCGTCATCTGAATTCTGTGAAACTAGCTTACCCATCACTGCTAATTGCAACACAGTTTGCTTTAGGGCTTCGATGCTTTGCTCAGTCGTAAATAGGCTATCGAAATACTCAGATATCCTTGCCCAGTTTTGTGCCAGCTCATTAGCATCCACACTATCTGTCAATGTGGCCAGTAATACTTCTACAAGCGTCGCATGAGCTTCGATACTAGCTTCGGTTTGCTGTTCTAGCTGATCACATAGCAGCATCAGTTCATCAACTTTAGCAGCAATAACGGCTTGTTCATCAAAAGGAGGTAGTGCAAAGACAAGGCCTCTTACTTTTTCCGAATTTAAGTTTTGCACCACCGCTCCAGAAGCTGATTCTTTAAATATTTTGTAAACATAAGGACTGGATAGAAGTAAATAAAGAAAGTTTTTATTTATTTCATTAGGTGGGTTAATTCTTAACCAACCATCATGTATGCATCCTTCGATATTCGTAATGTAAGGGCGACCGAAAGACATTGAATTCGTTAGTAGAAAATCCCCTGGATAAACCATCCTAGTTTTTTTCAAACCTTCAGGGCGTATTTTTTCAACGGTTTGATTAATGTACTTGCCACCTTGATCTGTATCACTAATTTTAATCCAATTTAAACCATCATCCGATTCTGTTAGATAGCTTTTAATAGGACGTGGAGAGCCTCCACGTTCAACGTGACAAACTTCTCCCAGTATGCACCACTCCCAACCAGTTGGAGTATCAAAGTTCATTTGATTTGTTAAAATATCAGGTAAAGGCTTTCCTTTCTTTATAGTACCTTCTTCGATACTTTTCTCTTTTTTAGTAAGCATTTTTTTAACTAAAACAGATGCTGGTTCATCGTCAGGGTTCTGCGGAACTAGCTTGCCACGTACTGCCAAGTCAAATATTAGCTCACGCAATTTGCTAATGCCGTATAGCTCATATTTTTTGCTACTACCACGCCCACTAGTCGATTTAGCCCGTATAGCGCTGGTCCAGATATCGATATGTTCAGTGATCAACTGCTCTGGCTTGCTTATATCTTTACCCATCTCTAAGCTTGTCTTTAGGTTCATAACTACTTGCCCTCTGTCGTGTTAGTAGACAGTGCAGTACCCAGTACATCTTTTAATTGGCTGCGTAACGTATCGATGCTTTGTTGTTGCTCTGCATATTCAGCCAGTAGCTTATTAGGGTCATAATCAATGACCTCGCCTTGGTAGGGGTTTGAGATATCGAGGTTATAGTTACGCTCGATGACCTCTTCAATGCTGACCTTCCAAGCGTGATTATTTTCGACACGACTGGCGAAGCCGTCAGATTCATCACCCCACCAGTCAATCTCGGTTTGAAACTCTTCAAACTTCATTGGTTTGGTTTTGCTGTAGTTTTTGACGCCTTCAGGATAAGGATGCTCATAAAACCAAATATCTTTGGTTGGCTGACCTTTGGTAAAGAAGAGAATATTGGTCTTAATGCCTGTATAAGGGTTAAACACACCGTTTGGTAAGCGCACGATGGTATGCAGATTACATTCTTCTATCAGCATCTTCTTTAGCTTGGTTTTTACCCCTTCACCAAATAAAGTACCATCAGGCAATACGACGGCGGCGCGACCTTTTTCTGCTAAGACCTCGATGATTAATTGTAAGAACAAATCTGCCGTTTCGCGTGTTTGGAATTCAGCAGGGAAGTTCTTTTCGATACCGTGCTCTTCAGTACCACCAAAAGGTGGGTTGGTTACGATGACATCAATATCACTGTCCCAACTTGATAGCGGCTTATTTAGGGTGTTATCGTGGCGTATCTGTACGGGTACTTCGATACCATGCAGCATCATATTGGTCGTACAGAGCAAATGTGGCAGTTGTTTCTTTTCAACACCCAAAATTTGTTTTTGTAGTATCTGATGGTCTTCGGCAGTTTCGACATAGTTGTTTTTGATATGATCAAATGAACATGCCAAAAACCCACCTGTACCACAAGCTGGATCCATGACGCGCTCACCCAGCTTTGGATCTACACGGTCAACGATGAAACGTGTCACTGCACGAGGGGTATAAAACTCACCTGCATTGCCCGCACTTTGTAAATCACGCAGCAGCTGCTCATAAATATCACCAAACAGATGACGCTCATCTGAACGATTGAAGTCCACTTCGTTGAGCTTATTAATCACTTGGCGTAACAGCGTGCCGTTTTTCATATAGTTGTAGGCATCGCTCAAACCTTGACGCACGACAAATCCACGTGGGTTGGTATCTACTGGCGCTGTCAGGTTTTTTAGCTCAACGAATATTTCATCGTTTACGAACTCTAGTAACTCCTCACCAGTGATGCCTTCGGGATCAGCCGCCCAATTACGCCAGAGGTATTTTTCAAGAATAGGTGTTTTATAGTTTTCTTGTTCGAACTCAAGTGCTTCTTCTTGTGCATCAAATATCTTAAGAAACAATAACCATGACAATTGGCTTAGACGTTGGGCGTCACCATCGACACCAGCATCTTGACGCATGATATCTTGAATAGACTTGATAACTGAACTGATTGACATGTTGTTTCTCTTTTTAATAAACAGTGGGTCTTAATGAACGATAGATTTTAATAAATAGTATGAATAAAACAAGCCTCAATAAGAGGCTTAGATATATAGTTGTAGCTAATTTTTTCTAGTTACTTAAGCTTGTTTAGGTGGCGGTGCCCAATAGATTTCGTTTTCAAGATCACTAATGGCTTGCTGATAATCTTGTTTACTACCGAAGCCTTGTTTGACGATTTCCATCGGACTACCCAGCTGATCAAGCGGCTTCACTTTGAGCACGTTTAGGCTTTCGATCTCCTCTACACCTGCATCAGCATATTTATCGAGCAAGGCGTTCAATACTTTCTGAGCAGTGTCTGAATACTTGGTGAAGTAATTGCGCTTCTTAACCTCATTCGCACGTTCACGACGGGTCAAGGGTGGCTGGTCATATACCACATGGCAAATCAGATCGAAGGGATCCATATCTGACCCGATTTCTTCCTGTAGTGCTTCCCAAATAATACCAGCATTTGCAAGCTCATCAATGATAGTCTGTTTGCGCTCAGTATCATTCCAACGCTTGGTAAACTCATCCAAACTAGCGAACTGTTTGGTAAAAGTTTTGCGAGTATAGTCCTGAAAAGACTCGGTGACCAGCTTGCCATCAGTATCATAATACTGGATACGCTGTGCCATGACTTGGACAGACACACCTTTCACATGGTATTTTTTCGCAGGCTCACTAACACCTATGTCATCACCCATACCAGTCCCTAAATCAAAGCCGCTCTTATCGTCTTGGGTTGTATAGGCCAGATCAGTACCATTAGCAATATCTAACTCTGCGTCTGACTCACCATCTACCACTTCATCAAGCTCATCGCTGCCTTCATTAATCTGTGATGGCGTCACGGTCATGATACGTTCAGGAATACCATCGAAACGCTCATCTGCAAATAGCTCAGTTGCTTTTTTAAAGTCGAGAATAGTAAACCAAAGCTTGCCATATTTATCATTGATACGAGTACCACGGCCAATAACCTGCTTAAATTTGGTCATCGATTTGATGTTTTGATCTAAGACGATTAGCTTACAAGTTTGGGCATCGACACCAGTCGTCATCAGCTCCGACGTCGTCGCTATCACAGGATAAGGTTTCTTTGGATTGATGAAGTTATCGAGCTGCGCTTTGCCCAACTCATCATCACCTGTAATTTTCATGACATACTTTTCGTTCTTTTTGACCTGCTCGGGATTACAGTTAATCAGCGCACGGCGCATGCGCTCTGCATGATCAATATCATTGCAGAATACAATGGTCTTAGCCATTGGGTCAGTGCGCTGAAGGTAGCTAGTAATGGTTTGTGCCACCAACTCAGTACGCTCATCAATCACTAAGGTACGATCAAAATCTTTTTGATTATAGATACGATCTTCAATCAGCTCACCATGCTTATCTGTCTGTCCTTTGTTTGGACGCCAGCCTTGTAGATCGACATCGATATCAATTCTAACCACTTTATAAGGCGCTAAAAACCCATCTTCGATACCTTGTTTTAAGGTATAGGTATAAACAGGATCTCCAAAGTAATAAGAATTAGATACCTCGTCAGTCTCTTTAGGTGTCGCTGTTAAGCCTACTTGTGTGGCGCTATTAAAATATTCCAATATTTCACGCCAAGCACTATCTTCCGCAGCACTACCTCGGTGGCACTCGTCAATGACAATCAGGTCAAAGAAGTCTGGTGCAACCTGTTTAAAGGCTTTCTGATGCTCTTCTGGACCTGTTAACGCCTGATATAAGCCTAAATGAATCTCGAAGGCTGGATCAACGGTACGGCCTTCTATTTTGGTCATTGCAGTGCCGAAAGGCTGAAAGTCATTCACCCGTGTTTGATCGACCAAAATATTACGATCTGCTAAAAACAAGATACGTTTCTTTTCTCTAGCCTTCCACAGACGCCAGATGATTTGAAATGCAGTGTAAGTTTTACCCGTCCCTGTTGCCATTACGAGCAGGATGCGATCCTGTCCACGAGAAATGGCTTCTATGGTCTTATTGATGGCTTGTAGTTGATAGTAGCGCGGTGATTTACCACTGCCATCATCATGATAGTCTTGAGTGATGATAGGTAGCTGAGATTGCGTATAGCCTTTCCACTGACAGTACTTATCCCATAGCTCAGCTGGCGTCGGAAAATCTGCTAATGAAATTTCTGTTTCGAGGGTAGTGGTACTGGTTTTATCATGAAAAATAAAGCCATCACCATTAGATGAAAATATAAACGGCACTTCGAGTAGCCCAGCATAATCAAGCGCTTGCTGCATCCCTTTACCAATAGAGTGTTTGTTTGCTTTGGCTTCGATAACCGCAAGTGGCAGATTAGGCTTGTGATATAGAACGATATCAGCAGATTTGACTGTCTTACGCACTGCCATTTGACCACGGACAATAACCTTCCCATCACGAAGCTTCACCTCTTCGCGGATTTGAGTCATGTCATCCCAACCTGAGCTTTTAATGGCAGGTAGAATAAACTTGCTGATAATATCTGTTTCAGATAATTCTAATTTGTTGATACCAGCCATGGCAGTAGGCTTCCTATCTAGCTAGTGTTGGGGGTAACTTATACTTTAACATATGTTTTGTATTATTCTTCTGTTGAAGTATCAACCTTGTAGTAGCTAAATACCTTTGAGGCAAAATTAGTCGAATAGAATAGCTTGTTAAAGCTGCTATAAAGATTTTTATAGCAGAAGAAATAAACATTTTTTTAGTAAAATTATATCGATTTTATTTCAAAACAACTATACTTTCCTAAAATATACTGATGATAGTCACGGAGAATTACATGGTAAGTACGACAAAAGCACTAGCAATTATCTTTGTAAGTATGATGCTCGGTCAAACAGCTAATGCTAAAGCAATGACATCTCAAGAGATATTAAAGCTAAAGGACGTAATTATTTATGACGAGCCTGTAACCGAAACAGAGAAAACGACTGATTGGTATGCTACGCCTATCTCAGTTATGGCTGAAAATGCAAAAACCAGAAAAGCTGAAGCTATATTGTTTTTTGTGGAATCTACTGGTTACTATGGTGCATTTGCCAACCATGTCCAAATCAACTGCGTCAACCCTTCAGAGTCTTTTGTCAAAATAGATAATAACAAAAATATAAGTCTAAAAACCTCAATGGCTTTTGAAGAAAATCCTTATGATAAGAATTTCGAATATCGTATGGACAGAAAAGCAGTTGAAGGAATTTTTACCAAGTTCTGTAAATGATAACTAAAGTATATTTTATGATCTATTGTAGCTATCACGAACAGTACATCAAGTGAGGATGGCGATATGTCAGGTGTATATATATTAGTAGATAGGTCTTTTATTCTTCACAATTACTTTCCTGTCTTCAAATAAGGATTATTACGATGATAAAAGCTATATCTGTAACTCTCACTACTATAGCCTTTACATTCTCAACCCCTGCTTATGCTGCACAGTTTTCTTCTATTATTGATGCAATAGCAATTCCTAAAAATGTTGAATACAACGTAAGCAATTGGGAGAACGCAGAGAAGATTCAAGGTGTTGAATGGGAATGGCCGTATTACGAGTCAGGTGCTCATGATCATACTATGGTAGGCACGACTAAAGTAGGAAGTAGTAAAAACCCTAATATTGGTTACACTGAAGTCACTATCAATGGTGCTAGAACTTTCATAACAGAAATCGAAATAACTATTCAAAACGCAGGAGAAAATCCTTCTAAAAGTGAAATAAATAAGCTTTTTGGTTCGGGTGAGTTAGTTAAAATTCTATCATCTTGTGATCAAGATTATGCCACTTGGGCAGATGCAACCTATCGGTTTAACAAAACAAAAGCCCAGCCAGTTTTTATACGATATGGAAGTAGCTGGGGTGCTTCGGGAAGCGGTGCTGTAACCATTAAAGTAGCTAATAGTTTAGTAGATTTAAATGGTTATGATGATTGCTATGATAGGCGGACATTAGATAAATGGAAAAGACTCTCTGTTTGAAAAAATTACTCTGAGTTACGTGCAAACAAAACAAAGTTTAAAAGCTAGTTATATAGAGTTTAGGGCACTATATTATCTAGACGCTAGGTTCATAAGTTTTTTGCTAAACGATTGGCTTATGAGTAAATTATAGACAAGTTGTTAACTTTCATTGGAACTAGAGAGATTTTATGATTTTAAAAACAGTACGTCTATCTAACTTCCAATGTTTTGGTAGTGAGCCAACAGAAATACATTTTGATAAGTTGACTTACTTAATTGGCCCAAATGGCTCTGGTAAAACTGCTGTCTTACAAGCGCTGTGTAAAATGTTTTCGATAGACCCTTCTATACGCAGGCTGAAACCTTCTGATTTCCATGTACCACATGATGAATCTGAAGTACCTAACGAAAGAAAGCTATGGGTAGAAGCGGAGTTCGAATTGCCGGAAGCATCTAATACCTCCGATGAGTCAGCTACTATTCCACCTATGTTTAGTCATATGCGACTTAGAAGTGCCTCAGCATTTCCTACAATTAGGTTTCGCCTTGAAGCTATTATGGGAGTTGATAGTGATATTGATGATCCAGCTTTATTTTATGTACTAGAGACTGATGAAGCAGGAGAACCAATAAATCCACATAGAGTTCCTCGTTCAGATAGGAATCTAATTCAAATTCACTATTTGCCTGCTAAAAGAGAACCTTCTGACCATGTGGCTTTTGGTACTAACGCATTGCTTGGACGTCTACTTCGCTCAGTAAATTGGTCTAATGAACGAGAAGTAATTAAAGATCTTACTGATAAAATCAGTGATAGCTTATCTACTAATGATTCAGTTAGTTTAGTGAGCTCGCTACTTCAAAGCGTATGGAGTGACCTACACAAAGGTAGCTACTTCACCAATCCAAAAATTAATTTTTCTAACTCAGAGATTGATTCACTTCTTCGTCATATGTCTGTATCTTTTTCGCCAGGCCACGGTCAAAATAATGTAGATTTTTCACAATTGAGCGATGGTCAGAAATCAATGCTATACCTCTCTTTAGTCCTGACTTCTCAGGCTGTTGGAAGAAAAGTACTTAAAGGAGAGGATAATACTTTTGATCTAGATAAGCTAAATCCTCCTATATTTACTATTGTTGCTCTTGAAGAGCCAGAAAATAGTTTGTCTCCTCATTTCCTTGGTAGAATTGTTAACTCGTTAAATAAACTGATATGTGAGAATGATGCTCAAGCATTAATAGCGACGCACGCACCTTCTATTTTAAAAAGAGTAGCGCCTGAACAGATACGCTATCTAAGATTAGGTACAGATAGGCAAGCTATAATTAGCTATATAAAACTACCAGATGAAAACGATGAAGCACATAAATTTGTGAGGCAAGCAGTTCAAGCCTATCCTGAGGTTTATTTTTCAAGATTAGTCGTTCTTGGAGAAGGCGATAGTGAGGAGATCGTCATACCAAAATTACTGGAAGTGAAAGGTATTCCTGCAGATGAAAATGCTATTACTATTGCCCCGTTAGGTGGTAGGCATGTTAATCACTTTTGGCGACTTCTTACAGGACTTGGAATACCTTTTATTACACTTTTAGACTTAGACCTAGCTCGTAATCAAGGCGGATGGGGAAGAATTAACTATGTTAATAACCAACTGTCAAACTATCGTCCAAACGATATTTTAACACCTGAAAACCATATCCCGAAATGGAACGATTCTGATAACCTTTTTAGAGAAACAAAAAACTACATTGATTATTTTGAAAGCAAAGGCATATTTTTTTCTTATCCCTTAGATTTAGATTTTTCGATGCTATATAGCTTTCAGGCTGCTTTTTCAGCTGAGACAGAGACACCTACAGAATCAACAATTAAAGCAGTGTTAGGGAAGAGTTATTTCGATTCGACACAATATAGCGAGGATGAACGTTTATTTTTCAGAGCTTACCATAAGAAATTCAAATTAAGCAGTAAACCTGCAAGCCATATTGATGCGTTAGCAAACCTATCCGATCAAGATATTCTTAATAATATGCCAGACTCCTATTCAAGAATGATTGATGCAATTATAAGTTTGATAGATGAGTTACCTGAATGATTGCTACTGAAGATTGGACCCCAGCCGATAAGCTCACTCTTGAGCCTAGTGCTATGACTGTTGTGAAGTCTATAAAGGGTTGTTATGCGCTTACAGCAGGTCCTGGAGCAGGTAAAACTGAAATGCTAGCTCAAAGAGCTGATTTTCTTTTAAGGACTCAAACTTGTCGTTATCCGAAAAGAATTTTAGCCATATCATTTAAAACTGATGCGAGTGGCAATTTAAGAGATAGAGTTATAAGACGTTGTGGCCATGAATTAGCAACTCGATTTGATAGTTTTACTTTTCATGCGTTTGCTAAAAAGATAATAGACCGATTTAGACCAATTCTTATAGGCCTCGATGCATTGGACTCTGATTATAAAATTGGAGAAGCTCGTGTTCATAGGAAACAAATAACTTTTAGTGATCTAGTACCTTTTGCTATCTCTATATTAGAAAGCTCAGATATGGTGAGAAACATAATCAAAAACACATATACTGATGTATTTCTTGATGAGTTTCAGGACTGTACTAATTTGCAATATAAGCTCATTCAACTGGCTTTTTTAGGTACAAATGCTCGTATAGTATCTGTAGGTGACAGTAAGCAAAGAATAATGGGTTGGGCTGGTGCTCTTGAAGGTATATTTAAAACTTACGCAGATGATTTTTCAGCTACTCCATTAAGACTTTACCTAAATTTTCGTTCAAAGCCTAGATTATTAAGATTACAAAATGAAATTATACGAGTGTTGGAGCCTGAATCTGTAATGCCTGAAGGCTCACTTGATGGTGAAGAGGGAAAAATTCTCATCGAGTGTTTTACGGACGCTCAAGCTGAAGCAGTATTTATAGCAGGTCAAATCCAGAACTGGCTTGAAGTAGAACATATTCCAGCCTATGAAATTGCTATTCTTATATCTAAACAAATAGACTTGTATGCCCATTGCTTAATGGATGAATTAAATAGGTTAAATATCCCCTTTCGTAATGAACAACAACTGCAAGATTTAAGCAATGAGCCCATCACTCAATTACTGGTCGATTTCGTGTTATGCATATACAGTGAACATGAACCAAAATCTTGGATTAAATTACATGAAAAGATTGCGACATTTGATGATATTGACCATTCAAGTGTAACTTTGAAGATAAGTAGTTACATTCAAAAAGAATCTAAATCCTATAGACAGTCTAAAGACTATTCAAATTGGTGGGAAAACATTCGATTCCTTCTCAAAACTTTGAAAGCGAAAAGATTGATTACACTTTCTCCCTCTTATGAATCTGTTGACTATCTAAAGCAGCTTGTACTCGAATTTAAGCAAGAGCTAGAAAGTATTTTAAGTTTAGAGGTAGACTTAATTGAGGCTTTGATAAGGTTTTCAGGAGATAATGCCATAAGATTATTAACGATTCATAAGAGTAAAGGCTTAGAGTTTGACTCAGTTATTATGATGGCAATTGAAAAAGAGATTTTCTTTGGTAAAGAACGTGATGAAAGATGTGCCTTTTTCGTTGGAGCCTCTAGAGCAAAAAGGCAGTTACTATTGACACATACGAATAGTCGGAGTCGCCCTAATAACCATTCAGGACGCTGGAATGTGAACAGAGCACCTTACCATGAGTTTTTAAACTATTGCCGTTTAGTACAATAGTGTCAGAAAAGCTTTGACTCGATTGGTCCATATAATAATATTTATACCAAATTTTGTATCTCAATCTCCAGCGCATCACATATCTCATATGCTTTCTTAAGCGTAACATTCTTCTCTCCACGCTCAATATTCCCCATGTAGCTACGATCAATACCTGCCATCTCTGCCAATCTTTCTTGGGATATTCCTTTGCTTTTTCGCATCTCACGGACACGCTTGCCAAAGGCAATCATGCGATCATCTGTTGTCATCTCATTAACCACTGCTAAAGATAGCAATACTCACAGTGGTAAGCTACAATATCCACGGGATATAGTCGGTATTGAGAGGTGGGCGTGAAAACTAAACTAGAGTATCAGCCAGATATTACAGAGACCAATAAGCTTATTTGTGAGAGATACTGGCTAAGAGAAGCCGACAAACGAAGTGGTTTTATATATACCTGTAAAGAGATAGGTCAAGAGTTTGATGTTAAGCATCAGGATATACCTAGTATCGTTAAAATAAATGCTCATCTTGTCGTACTGGACTGTCAATGCATAGACTGCGGTAAAACTAAGATTTGCTATACTCGTTCACAGCTAACCCGATTGGATACTATTAGGTGGCGGTGTGATGATTGTAGTGAGGCGCTTGAAAAAAGAATGGATCAAGAGTACTTAGAGTATCGTCTTAAACAAGACCGTTTATCAGAAGAAAAGAGACAGACCGCTCTAGAGTACATCAATCAATGCCGAAGCATTCAATTAAGCAGTATGCCTTCAGTCACTGAGCTTAACGACGTGGATAAACTTCTACTCGCAGCGACTGTAGAGAGCCTAGGGGCAGATAATATAAGGCATACAGTCTCTCTACGTGACAACTTATCATTACCTTTATCACCGTTCTCTAAATTAGATGAAGAAATACTACAGCATCTCTTTAACCGAAATCTGCTTATACTAGGTCCTGAAAATAGCTACGAATACGTAACTATCAACGAAGAAAAAGAGCTAGAAATAGATTTCTATCAAGCGATCTTTGAGTTTGCTTATAGTACTGAGAATCTTACTAAAATATTGACAAACGCTAAGTCTAAAAAAAATACCAGTGCTCTAGTAGCAGATAGTCAATTTAAGAACTGGTGTGAAAAGTTACAGCTAGGAGAGTGTTTAAGCTACCTGATTACTAGGTCAAGACTGAACTATCTAGCACCGCCTATTGGCGACAAGCTAATTAGCATTCTCAGAGCATGTTTAGCTGAATGCTCTGTATCAACCATGCATTATGTCATTTGGAAGTCTGTTGAAAATGCTGCAGCATACGTGCAAAAACCAGGTATTACTCGAAGACATGCTTCAAATTCTGTTTCTGGTAATATAGAAAGGGTTTTCGGTAAAATACATAGTGGTAGTTGGAATCGCAATAAATCTTTTCGCGATGCTAGCCACCCTCAGTCTGCAATGGCCAAAATATTTTTTGATTATGTATTTGGAGTAGATGATGGTGGTTTTCACCATACTCTTGATGAGCTATTCAGCCCATATAGGTCTCAAAAAACTTTAGAGCAAGTAAGTTACGCAACTCTAGGAGATGCTAGAAGTACGAATTATTCAGTCACAATAGCTCTTGATATTAAACAATCATGATTTACCGATGTCTAAATCATTAATACAATTAAATCAGCCGAATAAGACATAGCAATGAGAGGAAAGTTATCTAGATAGAAGACTATCTGACTTGCTGAACAATTTTATTACTACTGATAGGAGCTAGTATGGAAGATTCTAAATCTAAAACACCGATTGTTGACGATCGTCCTATTTTAGTAAGTCAGAAAGAGATAGAAAAGCGCCGCCGCATCAACTCTGATATTTTGAGCAGCTTTGCAATCGATAATATTCCTATCAACCCAGATACTCAGCATATTTTCAAAGACTTTGAGGAAGGTAAAATTGCAACTAGCAGGGAAGTAAAAGCTTTGCTACACGCTCACTATACTAAGATAGCTCTTGAAGATAGTTAGCGCTTATGACTACTGTTTTATTTTTAGATATAGTAATTCAGCAAAGCATAATTATTTAAGTTCATTACCTGACGTATTACGTATCTTTTAGTACTCGATAAACTGTAGCCACTCCAACACCACAGGCCTTAGCTATTTCATCTTTTTTCATATTATTTTGACTTGCTAATTCTCTAATGCGTTTGTGCTTCTGTGTATTAGCTTTTTTGCCTGTAGGTTTATAACCACTATTAGCTAATCCTTGCTTAATACGCTCTCTACGCTTGTCATTATCCAGTTTAGCCATTGTTGCTAACAAATCAATTAGCATGTTGTTGATTACAGCCAATATCTCTCCACTCATACCAGTATTAATTGTATGCGTAGTAGGTAGGTCTGCTACGATTAATCTTAAGCCTTTGTCTTTCATTCTTTGTTTTAAAATACCAAAATCATCTTGAGACAATCTGCTTAATCTATCCACGCTCTCAACAAGCAATACATCTCCCTGATTTGCATCATCAAGTAACTTAGTAAGTTCTGGTCTATCTAACTTAGTACCACTATAGTTTTCAATGTAATCAACATGACTGTCAGCATAATCTTTACTAACGCCAATCAAGTCAGACAAGGCTCTCTTAGCATCTTGGTCTTTTGTGCTAGCTCTCACATATATTCTGACTGTCATAGGTATCAATATATCTTTTAGACTTAAATATTATTGTTTAATGATAATACTATCGTTTAATAGTGAAAACAACTCTAATGATAGATTTATTATCATTTAATTATTTTACTGTTAAGGTATAGGCTAATGATAGGGAGAAAGCGTAGTAACCTGTCTTATAGTTCAAAAGTCTGTTATAAATGGTTCCATATTAAAGTCTGTTTTAAGTAGTCTGATAATAAGTTTGAAGGGTTAAGTAGCTAGTTCCGCTGGGGTATACCTTTTAAAACTGGTTACTTAAAATGATAAAAAACGAGTTCAAAGTATAATATGCCATTTCTCAATGATTTGATGTAGTCAGAATAGGAAGAGTACTACATGAAGAAACTAGCTCCTTTCTCAGAAATGATTGGTACTTCCAATCCAATAATAAATTCAAAAGAATTTCCAAGTGTAGAAACTAAAGTTAACAAACTATCAAGTGCTGATGCAGATACTGTTTATAAATATTTGATAAATGGCATAGAAGTAATAGAATTTCTATCGCCTGAGCTAGATATCATTGATAGTAAAGTTAATGTTCGTACTAAGGTCTTTACTGATGGTTGCTATCTCTGGACGATGATGATCCCTCATCTAGTAAAAAACTATAAAGTGAACCGCCCCGGGATTGTCGGAGACTCAACATTCTGAGAGAATACGACAATGAAAAAACAAACCTACACTCCTGAG
>NZ_CAJHBS010000007.1 GCF_904846705.1 Psychrobacter sp. Pi2-52 | reverse complement strand
CAGGCTCAACAACTGGTTCAGGCTCAACAACTGGTTCAGGCTCAACAACTGGTTCAGGCTCAACAACTGGTTCAGGCTCAACAACTGGTTCAGGCTTAGCACTAGTCACTGACTGCGCTAAATTGTCATTATAATCAATACCGCTTTGCAGCTCATCGTGACTTGGTGTCTGATAATCAACACTATAAAGTTCTGGCGGCGGTGCTGACGCTTCATGTGCAATAGCATCTGGAGCTGATGCGGAAGAAACTGGCTCTATAGCTGGTACTTTTGTAGCAGACCCATCACTATCATAAGTATTGCTCAAGACTTCATCGACTGGCAATGGACGAAACGCCAGTAATCGTAAGATGCACATCTCAAGCGCTTGCATCGGTGTACTTGCAAGCTTGACACCTTCACGGGCTTGTACAACAATCTCATAATACAGCTGCAAGACATCAGGGCTAATATGCTGAGCTAGCGTATAAATATCTTTTGCTTGCGCCTCATTGACATTAAGAGCGACCTCAGGTAACAGCTGAGTTAATGCCAACTGATGTAACAGCTCAGCGAGCCCATCAAACATACTAGTCGCATCGACCATTTGCGCGCGCATTTGCTCAATATGAGCAGCAACCGCAGACTTATCATGATTATAAATATCTGTGATTAGACGCACTAAGTCAGCAGCATCAATGAGACCAAGCATTGCATTGACAGTCGCATCATCCAGTGCGCCTTGACCAAAAGCAATGGCTTGATCGGTCAATGATAACGCATCACGTACAGAACCTTTGGCTGCACTTGCCAACTGCCAAATCGCTGGCTGAGTATAGCCTACCTGCTCTTTGGTCAAGATATTTGCCAAGTGCTCGCTAAGTAACGTTTGAGGTAATGGTCGCAGAACGAACTGCAAGCAGCGCGAAATAATCGTAATCGGTAACTTTTGTGGATCAGTCGTCGCTAATAAAAACTTCACATGCTCCGGTGGCTCTTCTAGCGTTTTAAGTAGCGCGTTAAAGCTGTGCGTAGACAGCATATGTACTTCATCAATCAGATAGACCTTATAACGTCCTTGGCTTGGCGCATAAGGCACGTTGTCTAATAATTCACGCGTGTCTTCAACCTTGGTACGAGAAGCGGCATCAATCTCAATAAGATCAATGAAACGTCCCTGATCAATAGCAACACAGTTATCACATACGCCGCAAGGGGTACTGGTAATACCTGTATCACAGTTTAAGCACTTAGATAAGATGCGCGCAATCGTCGTCTTACCCACTCCGCGAGTTCCAGTAAACAGATAAGCATGATGCAGACGATTGTAATCAATCGCATTAATCAGCGCTTGAGACACATGCGTCTGCCCAATCAACTCATGAAAGTTTTTTGGTCGGTATTTGCGAGCTAAAACTTGATATTGCTGCGTCATAAGAAATGCCAATGTAAATAATACAAATATAAAGGGAGCGTCAAACTAATGAATCATACTATGTTTAGGTTATAACTGAGCTTGAAGTTGGGCCAGTCGGTCATATAAGCGTTGAGTGCTTTCATCAATCACTGAGCCTGCTTGATGAAAAATATCCAGATAAACCTCAGTGTTTACACTGTCTTCGCACGGCCTAAACTCTACGCCCAGTAAAAATAAATCGTCCATCACTGGCTCTTGTAACTGGACGTTGATGTCTGACAATAAATCTTTATAAGAGAGCCTAACATTTTCTGCGCTTAGCGAACTGCTATCGTCCTGCGCATAAAACACCATGAGATAATGGCGGCCAAATACATGATAAGAATGCTCATGGCGGACGTATCCATTCCAGCGCGAGTCTTGATCCATGGTTCTATAAGCTAAGATTTTTTCTACTAGACATGCATAGGTATACATTGACTCATCTACCAAAATATCAACCTGATCATTTGGTAAAGGTCTACCCGCTTCATAATAACGCTCAAGAACACTGTTAAACAGCTTGAACCACATCCGAGTATTTTTTTGCATCTCAGCCATTAAAGCATCGGCATACACGGTCTGATTCGGCTCTACTGCTTTAAGTAAGCGTAGTTCAACTTGCTCAATTAACTCACTATCAATTAGCTGTTCTTGTATCCTAATCGCTCTTTGGTGAAAGTCCGGTGATTGTAGAAACTGTTTAAGCAATGTCGATTCGTTTTGAAATGATGCAAAGCTAGATAGTTGACGACGATGAAAATCTAAAAAAGTTGTCAAATCACTTGGCGTCACCAACTGATTGAGGATATCAACGAAGTTTTGATGACTAAAGACTTGTAGGATACTTTGCTCATCATCTAAGTCTAAAACACAGTCTTCTGCAAAAAACCGACTGCCATATTCGTAGCCAACTGCATAAGATGAATGGCCCGACTGATCGTCTTGATGATTAATAGACAATGACGTCAAGCCAATAAAATAAACTGCTTTATCAGTTGTCGCGGCACTTCTATCTACAACTAGGCTATCGTTTTTTTGATAAATCTGAGCGTGGCGTTTGATGAGTTGGTTAACAACTTCTTTTCTCCACTCACGAACTTTAGCATTATCCACTTCTTGTCTATTCGCTTGCATCACAACCGTATTGACGAGCAGATAAATAGTAGCGCCAGAAAACTCAAAAACAAAATCATAACCCTGAAAATGATCAGAGTCAGTGATTTTGTCATCAAGCAACTCATACAATGATAAAAAGCATTGCTGAATCATTTTTTGCCATGGCGCATGTGATGCTTGCTGAATATCCATAATACCTCTATAAACGATATTTCACAAAAAAGCTGATACCCATTCTGTGAAAATGAGCAAAAGCTTTTTGTGCTGAGTTAAGTATCAGTTTGGATTTATAGCAAGCAAACCCATCTTAGCTATCTTGTTTGCGGCGCATATGCGGGAACAAGATCACATCACGGATACTAGCAGAGTCGGTAAATAGCATTACTAAACGGTCAATACCAATACCCTCACCAGCTGTCGGTGGCAAACCATAAGATAATGCTTCGATATACTCTTCATCGAAATGCATGGCTTCATCATCGCCCGCGTCTTTTTCAGCAACCTGACCACGGAAACGCTCGGCTTGGTCTGCTGGATCATTAAGCTCACTAAAACCATTGGCCAACTCACGACCACCAACGAACAGCTCAAAGCGATCGGTAATCTCAGGATTGTCATCACTACGGCGCGCTAGAGGCGAGGTCTCAGCTGGGTACTCAGTAATGAACGTTGGCTGACGTAATTGATGCTCAGCCGTTTCTTCAAAGATAATCGTCTGTAGTTTACCCACACCAAACACATCTTTGACTTGCTGCTTAAGTGTCGTAGATGCATATTCTGCTAGGTATTCACGATCATTGATACGTGTCATATCAAAGTTTTCAGCATATTTTGCAATCGCATCAGACATTGACAGACGAGCAAATGGTGCTTTTAGGCTAATGGCTTCTTCTTGATACGTAAGCTCTGTTGTGCCCAACACATCTATTGCTAACTGATTAAACAGACGCTCAGTCAAATCCATTAAGTCATGATAATCAGCGTATGCTTGATAGAACTCAATCATGGTAAATTCAGGGTTATGACGGGTTGAAACCCCTTCATTACGGAAACTACGGTTAATCTCAAATACGCGCTCGAACCCGCCAACGACTAGACGCTTAAGATAAAGCTCAGGCGCGATACGTAGATATAAAGGCATGTCTAATGCATTATGATGCGTCTCAAACGGACGGGCTACTGCACCGCCTGGTATCGGATGCATCATTGGCGTTTCGACTTCCATAAAACGTTCATTGAGCATAAATTGACGAATACCACTAACGATCTGACTACGAACCATAAAGGTATTGCGAGTCGTCTCATTGGTCATCAAATCAAGATGACGATTACGATAGCGCGCCTCGACATCAGCCAAGCCATGGAACTTGTTTGGCATTGGACGTAGTGATTTGGTCAGTAGCGTAATTTCTTCAATATGCACATACAAATCGCCTTTACCTGAGCGACCGATATAGCCTGATACACCAACGATGTCACCCAAATCTAGTGATTTAATGCTCGCACGCGTTTCCTCATCAAGCTCTTTACGTGCTACATATAACTGAATACGGCCTGTCATGTCTTGGATCACGATAAACGAACCACGGTTAAGCATGACTCGACCTGCCACGTTGACCTGTGTTTTTTCACCATTCGCTGCTTTTTCTTCAATTTCCTGCTTTGAGACACCATCAAAAGCCGTCTGTAAGTCTTGCGCATAATCAGTGCGTTTGAACGTATTAGGATACGGCTGTTTACCTGAAGCACTGATATCGTCTAGCTTGGCTTGCAGTTGTGCGATTAGCTCGTTAGCATCTTCTACGACTGGGGTTTGATCTTGGTTCTGATTATTGTGCTTTGACATAACACTCTCAATATTTTTAGGTAATTAAATGGATAAACGAAAACAGAAAAATTAAATCAATACTTATTATTATAAGAACAGACATGGTGATAAAAACGATAAAACTGTTAGTACTTTTAAAGATTAACTACTAATCATTGCCACCGATACTGGCCATCAAATCAGCCTGATGCTCACGTAATAGTGCATCAAGAATCTCATCCAAGTCGCCTTCCATAATGGAGTCGAGTTTGTATAAGGTAAGGTTGATACGATGATCAGTCATGCGACCTTGTGGAAAATTATAGGTACGGATACGCTCTGAGCGATCGCCACTACCGACCAAGTCACGACGTATAGAATCCGCCACATCAACCTGTGCTTGTACTTTGGCTTGTTGAATTTTAGAGACCAGCATTTTCATAGCATGCGCACGGTTTTTGTGTTGGCTACGCTCTTGCTGACACTCTACCACGGTACCCGTTGGAATATGCGTCAAACGTACGGCCGAGTCAGTCGTGTTCACGTGCTGACCACCAGCGCCACTTGAGCGGAAAGTATCCATTTTGATATCAGCAGGATTGATATCAACGGTATCATCAATCTCAACTTCTGGCATGACCGCAACCGTACAAGCTGATGTGTGAACACGACCTTGGCTTTCGGTCTCAGGGACACGCTGTACACGGTGAGCGCCCGATTCAAACTTTAGGCGACCATATACACTGTTGCCAGATACGCGAGTGATGATTTCTTTATAACCACCATGCTCACCTTCATTTGCAGAGAGCACTTCTAGTGTCCAGCCTTGGCTCTGCGCGTATTTTTGGTACATACGGAACAAGTCACCAGAGAAAATCGCTGCTTCATCGCCACCTGTCCCTGCACGAATCTCCAAAAACGCTGGTACTTTGTCGTTGGGATCTTTTGGTAGCATCATCAGATTAAGCGCTTCTTCCATCTCTACGATGGTATCATGCGCACTCTCAATCTCATCGATCATCATCTCTTTCATGTCAGGATCTGTTGCATCGGCTAGCATCGCTTCTGCATCGGCCTGATCCGTTTCTGCACCCACGTAGTTTTGCCACAGCGTCGTGATCTCCATCAATTCGCTGTGCTCAACAGACAATTCACGGAACTTATTATTATCACTGATGACACTAGGATCTGATAATAAAGCGGTGACCTCTTCATAACGGTCTACCATCTGGTCTAAACGCAGGCGTAAGGATTCTTTCATAAAAGGACTTTTAATTAGATAAGAGGAATAAGCTCGTGATTATAGCAAATTTTTTGGGGTAAATTAAAACCTCTAATCATTCTTGTTGATATTGTCGGTAATCTCGATGTTATCTTCTCCAACATCTCTGTTTATATTTAGATGTCACAGCTTAATTTCAATAGCAAAAACAACAGACAAAAAAATAGCTAAGAATATTCTTAGCTATTTTTATCAAAACAAGTAGTCAAAGTATTAGACCTTGCGAACTAAGACCGATCCAATAGAGTAACCTGCACCAAATGAGCAAATAACGCCCAGATCGCCTGATACTAAGTCATCTTTGTGGCGATGGAATACAATCATAGGACTCGCTGAGCTAGTATTGGCAAATTCAGCAATAACACTCGGAGCAATCGATTTATCGGCATCTTTACCAACCACGGTACGTAGAATCAAATCCAACATATTGGCATTGGCTTGATGCAACCACATCATCTTAACATCAGATGTTGGGATGTCGTTTTCTTGCAAGTGCTCAGTGATAATCTCTGACACTTTCGGACAGACTTCACGGAATACTTTACGACCGTTTTGCAAAAACAGCTTGTCAGTGACCGGTGCTTTGATATCTGGATACATTTCAGTCTGTGCTGCTAGATACTCTGAGCGATCCATAAAGCCATATTCGTTTTTAATGTTGGTCGAAAACTGAGTAAATAGCTTAGAGTTTAGAATCTCATAACCTTTTGGCGTATCTAATTCTTCAACGATAGAAGCAGTCGCTACATCACCGAAGATAAAGTGACTGTCACGGTTGCGCCAGTTTAGATGCGCTGAGGTAATCTCAACGTTGACCACAGCAATACGCTTGGCCAAACCAGAGATGATAGAACCATGTGCTTGTGACAGACCAAACGTCGCCGCACTACACGCAACGTTCATATCATAAGCAAAGCCGCCAATCATACCAATTTCGTTTTGGATTTCGATGGCAACCGCAGGATAAGTACGTTGGAAGTTTGAGCAAGCAAGGATGATACCATCTAAGTCGTTGGCCTCAAGTCCAGCATCAGCCAAAGCGTCTCTCAGTGCTGCTGCACCCATTTCGGCCATGACTGACAACTCTTCGCCCAAGTTACGGTAAGGGATAACTGGCGCCATGATTTCAGTATTTAAGATACCTTCTTTTTCCATCACATAACGTGATTTGATACCAGATACTTTTTCGATGAAGGCAGCTGAAGAAGGCTCAAGTGCCGTCACTGTCTCTGCAGCTATCTCTTTAGCATGTTCGGTATTATAGTTTTCAACATACTGGTTAAATGACTCAACTAGCTCTTCGTTACTAATGCTGTAAGGTGGGATATAAAGACCAGTGCCTGTGATACAAGTCGTCATGATAAGCTTCCTTGTCTACTACTGTGGTGCTTGGAATAAGCATAAAAGTGGAAAAATAATAGCCATTCAAATTCAGTGAATAACTGTAAACTTAAAATCAGTGTGTTTATTATGCCTGAATATTATAATTTTTCTAATACTTTGTTACAAATAATCTGTTTCTTGCCATAAATTAGCAAAGACTGCCGTCCTTTTGCGATAGCTACGTTATAATTGGTATCATTTTGGTCTGTACTATTCATCGAACTATCTTGATTATTCAGAATATTGATACGCGCTCATGTTTAGGAATACTAATGGCAGAACTTCTCAACTGGTTATTTGGTCAATACGCTGACTACTCTACAATATTCATCATTCTTGAACTGATTGCCGTTGTCTTCGGCGTAGCAAGTGTCTTACTCGCCAGCAAAACCAATATTTTAGTCTTCCCTATCGGTCTGGTCAGCACTGCTATATTTGTGTACCTACTGTGGAAGTGGCAGCTGTTTGGCGATATGTTCATCAATGCTTACTATACCGTGATGAGCTTGTATGGCTGGATTAACTGGTCAAAGAATAAGAAAAACCAGTCTGTTGAGCACAAGCAGTCAAATGCCAATAATGTCCGTATTGAGCATTTGCATGCAGGTGACATCCCGATACTATCTGCTTTGGCAGCAGGAACGATAGCTTTTGTAGGATTGGTTTATTACTTCCGTCCAGTGATTAATAATGGCTTCAGTTTCGATGGTGCGGTACTTGGAATCCATCTATTTACTTGGGTCGATTATACTGACATGCTCACTACTGCTTTATTTTTGATGGCAATGTGGCTCATGGCACGGCGCAAAATCGAGCATTGGATACTCTGGATCATCGCTGATGCGATATCGGTACCACTATACTTCTATAAAGGTTTTACTTTTACCGCGCTACAATATGTAGTCTTCACTCTTATCGCAATCTGGGCATACTATGAATGGCAACGACGCTACCGTGTACAACCTCGAGCAGCATACGCCTAAATCTGTCATCAACGTCGCGGTTTTAGGGGCAGAAAGTACGGGTAAGACGACCTTATGTCGTGATTTGGCCGAGCATTTTGATACTCCTTGGGTGTCAGAATACATGCGCACCTACTTACAGGCAAAGTGGGACGACGAGCAGCTGACTTGTACGTGGGAAGATCTGATCCCTATCGCACAGGGACAGGTTACACTAGAGAATACCTTGGCCAAACAAGTCGCTCAGTCGTCTAATGCCAGTCATTATTTGTTTTGCGATACCAGTTTGTTTGAGCTGATGGTTTATTCTTATTGGTATTATGGCGACTGCCCAACGGATCTTGAGCAAGCAGCGTTGGCGCATCACTATGATTTGATATTATTGACTGAGGTTGATACGCCATGGGTGGCTGATGACCTGCGAGACAGTCCACACCAACGCGATGAGATAAGCGACTATTTCGCCAGTCAATTAAGCAAGCATCAAAAACCATTTCAACGCATTAGTGGCGATAGAAAAGCGCGCGTTCAGCAAGTAGTAGCGCAGCTCGCTAATATAGATAATATATCGCCTGACTAAAGCTAAATAGCTATACCCAAAAAATTATTCATATTTGTGTCTTTAAGACTTTCTTGTCTTTAAAACTTAAGAGATACCCATGCTAAAGAAGTTTGAGCTTTATTTAGAAAAAACCATATTTAATAGCCGCTGGATACTGGCACCTTTTTATCTAGGGTTGGTGTTAGGCATTATTTTATTATTTATTAAGTTTGTCCAAAAGCTATGGCACATGTTCGCTGACATTCTGACGGCCTCTGAAGCCAGTGTGATTGTAGATATATTGGTATTGGTTGATATCTCTCTAGTTGCCAGTTTATTGCTTATCATTATATTCAGTGGCTATGAAATTTTTGTCTCAAAAATCGATACTGGCACTCATGATGATCGTCCTAGCTGGATGGGCAAAGTAGACTTTTCTGGTCTAAAGCTAAAGGTTATCGGAGCAATCGTCGCTATCTCTGCGATTGATCTGCTAAAGTCCTTTATGGATATATCTAGCGGAATGAGTGAACTTGATGCTGACAAACTCATGTGGAAGGTTATTATTCATATGACCTTTGTATTGTCTGGCTTGTTATTCGCTATCATGGATAAAGTGGTTGGCGATACGAAAAAGCATTAAAAACATTAATAATCGAAAAATAATTATCCGAAAATATCAACTTTTACCCTTTCACAGTTATTCCATATTTCCTGCACATCTTCTCTTCATGCCCTCTCTATGATGTCTTTTAAAGCCACAGTCTGCTATCTCGGCAACTGTGGATTAAAGACACTTAGGAGGCGACAACATGCAAAAAACATTATTGACTAAGTTATCCATCATTGTAGGACTTTGTATCGTTTTTTCGATTGGTCTCACTATGATTGGCGATATCATATACGAGAGGCAGTACTACGCAGAGTCAGTGATAAAAGAAATCACCCAGCAGCATGTCAATCCACAAGAAGTCATTAATCCATTTATAGCTATTCCCACGACAGTCACACCGGCATGTCAGTCAAATGCATCTGATACACCAAATATAAAGGGCAAATGCGAACCGTCATACTCGAAGATTGAGACGATTTTTGCCTCTCAGACGCAGGCAGCACAGAACCTAAAAGTAAGTACTGATACTTATAAACGCGGTATCTATAGTGCTACTAGCTATGATGGTCAGCTGACATTCTATCAGAGTTATACGCTTGATGAGACTTTAGCAAATTTAGATCAGATTGGCACTACAATTGACGATGATGCAGATAAGACACAACTAGCCAAAACCATTACCCACTGGAATAAAGCAAAACTTATCATTCCCGTGTCTGACTTACGCGGTGTCGCTACCCTGCCTACTGTCACAATTAATCAAAAAACAATTGCAGCAAACTATCCGCAGATACCAATGATAGAGAACTTAAGCTATGTCGAAGCAGATATTCCTAAAGACGTATTGGAGCAATTAAAAAATCCTACTAGCCAGCAGAATAAAGATAGCTTGGCTACCACAGGCTCAATAAATAAAAATCTAGATAAATCAGAGGTGAGTAGCAAGTTATCTAATCCTAAAGACAATCAAGCGCTCAATATTGTGATCAACTTACCATTAGCTGGCATTAGTAATTTAACGACTGTCCCAACTGGGCAGAACTTTACTTTGTCTATGCACAGTGACTGGCAGACACCAAACTTCATCGGTAAAGCATTACCAAATACTAAGAGCATCACCGCTAAAGGATTTGATGCCAGTTGGCAAAATCAGTATCTAACCGTCGCCAACAATCAATACCTCTCTCAATGTCTCAGCGCACCTAACCAGCAATGTACAATCATAAGTGAATCAACGCTCAATACCGATAGCCAGTCTTACAACCCTGATTCGTTTGAGGCCTCAAGAGGTCTGACGACAGACAGTGCAGTAGTAGCTAGTAGTAATCAAAGTGTTCTGCTAAACAGCTTTGGCGTTAGTTTTGCGAGCCCTAATGATGTCTATCTACAAACTGAAAGAGCCATGAAGTACGCCTTGCTATTAATTTTGGTATCTTTTGGCACTTTCTTTTTATTTGAAGTGCTCAAATCAAGTCGTATCCACCCTATTCAGTATCTGCTCGTCGGCTGCGCACTATTTGTCTTTTATGTCTTATTACTACCACTTGCAGAACAAATCGCATTTTGGCAAGCCTATATGGTAGCGGCCAGTGCTTGTGTTGGGCTTATTGGCTGGTATAGCTATTATGTATTTGGCGGTTTAAAACGGGCAGTAATCTTTACCGCGACACTTGCTGGGCTATATGCTGCGTTTTTCGGTATTTTAAGTACAGAAGATCTCAATCTATTACTGGGTGCGATATTCTGCTTTGTGATACTTGCCTGCGTGATGGTGATGACTCGCAAACTTGACTGGTATAAAGTGACATAAATGATGAGAGCCATGCGCTGTATAAAGCAAGTCAGACAAACTGTCAGTAAATGAGAGGTTTTTATCTGATAATTTGAAAAAAATTGGCTGCCTTAGCTTATTAACTGAGCTAAGGCAGCCAAGTGCTTATATTATTTGACTATATGATTGTTTAAAGCTTTGGCCCAGTTATTACAATTATCCGCGCAGCGTGGGCAACACTGATTGGGGTCAGAGATTTCGTCAACATAACCGCAATACATACAAGCATAATAGATACCTGGCTCTACTTGCTCGACAGGTCGATATTGCTTAGGGAAAAGCGGCATACCGTAGTCTGTCTTTTCAGACGTATGTAATAGGATACTAAAGTTACCATCTGTCTCGAGCAAACCAACACGAACTTGCCCTAAATGCTCAACGCCCTGCTGACGCATTTCAGCAAAAAACTCATCATGTGACATCTCCCCTTTTTTGATTTTATCAAGTACTAGCATGCCATCCTCTACAATATAAAGTGACTTGCCTTCTAACAGGTCTTCAAAAGGCTGAAATTTCATCATTGCCCAAGTACAGAGCCTATAGAGCAAAATGACGGTACCCATGATTAATACTGCTTGAATGATGGGCAGGTCTTCGGTGAACATGGGATCACCTGCAATAGAGCCTAACGATAAAATGATGGTTAACTCAAAAATAGAGAGCTGACGGACACCGCGCTTACCAGTGAATCGCAAAAATGTGATAATCAATACAAACATGACAGTGACACGTATTAAGATTTCAACGGCAAACAACCAAGTTGTGTCATGAATAAAAATACTTGCCCAATCCATACTATCGTTTCCTATTTATTTATCTGATTTATTGTGTTTAATGAATGTTGTTCTAAAGATTCATTTGATGCAAAGCACATCATCCCTATTTTTAGACCTTATCGTCAATACAACTATCGTTATTCTGATTTAAAAGAGACTTTTTGCCATAAGTACGACAAAATATCCTGTCTTGTGAAACGGCTATCGAATAGATTAATCAGTTATAAATCTATTATCTTTGCTAAGAATAAACGTTCGTTATAACAGCGTATCTTAAGACCTAAAACTAAAATCCTATGTTTGCCTGTTTTGTGCCATTTATTCATTGTAGGAATTACTTTTGAAAGCCACGATTTATACTATTATTGCGTTAATCGCCTTTGCTGCAAATTCTCTGTTTTGCCGAATGGCATTGGCGGAAGGCTACATCGATGCTTGGAGCTTTACCATCATCAGGCTAGTTAGTGCGACGGCCTGTCTAGGCATTATCATGGCTATACATGCTCACAGACTGCGACGCCAAACGTCTAATCATGACGAATCTACTGTCCACGCTATATTAAATGACAAAGGCAGTTGGTTAAGTAGTCTCAGCTTGGTGATTTATGCGCTGTGCTTTTCAATTGCGTATGTAGAGCTGGATACTGGCACTGGGGCATTGATTTTGTTTTCAGCGGTTCAGCTGACGATGATTGGCTGGGGTATCTATAAAAAAGAACAGCTCAGCGCGCTACAATGGTTAGCGTTTGTCGTTGCAGTGGCGGGGTTTGTATATCTGATGTTGCCATCCGCTGCCATACCGTCACCATTGGCTGCAGCGTTAATGGCTATGAGCGGCATAGCTTGGGGAGTATATAGTATACGCGGCAAATCATGTGTCTCACCGCTGCGAGCGACAGGGTTTAATTTTGTGCGTAGTTTAGTCGCTGTGCCTATACTACTACTGGTAGGTATGACGTATCTAGATGACTTAGTTTTGAAAAATATCAATTTGGATGGTATTACCATTGAAGGTGTACTACTCGCCTGTGCATCCGGAGCGATCGCCTCAGGGTTGGGCTATAGTATCTGGTATACAGCGATGCCACTATTGAAAAACACACAAGCCGCTATCGTTCAGCTATGTGTACCTGTGATTGCTGCGTTGCTAGGTGTGATATTTTTATCTGAGCAGTTAACTATGCCCTTTATTATCGCAAGTACGGTCATTTTGGGCGCGGTCTTGGTGTTTACCTTAAATAAAAAAGTACCGGTATAAAATAATGCTATTAACAACCTATCATTAGCTAAACTGCTCAGAAAAAGTTCCAGCTTATGATTCTACCAGACAACATAAAACGCCCCGACTCTTATAAATCGGGGCGTTTTATATTCGAGTTATTATTTTAATATTGCTAGTCTACGGTCAACAGTCGTTGAACAATAGCATTTAAGCAACAGTAACTTCTAGACGAGTATCGACATTGCCACGAGTAGCATTAGAATACGGGCACACCTGATGCGTGGCTTCTATCAGCTGCTGCGCCTGCGCTTCATCAATACCTGATACTTCTACAGACAACTCTATCTCTAGGTTGTAGCTACCGTCAGCTTTCATACCGATACCCACTTGCGCAGAAGTTTTTGAAGCGGTAACAGGCAATTTCATGTGCTGTGCTGTCATGCTCAAAGCGCTATCAAAACAAGCCGCGTAACCCATGGCAAAAAGCTGTTCTGGATTCACGCCTTCTTTGTCTTGCTCTTGAAAAGATACCAAGTCAAATCCTAAAGAACCATCGTCTAATCCAGTATGGCCAGAACGTCCACCAGTAGCGGTTGCACGCGTTTTATAAAATATTTTCATGAGTAATTATTCCTTGTTTCATATTATTAGAGGTCGTACTTACGCTGTTGCGATGAGATTATTATAGAATCCTCTGCATTTATACGTTAGAACAAACCTCTATAACTCTTGCCTAATCCTACAAATATTTATACTATCAGGCAACTCTATAAAATAAGCACTCGTGATGAATCAAACGACTATTGACCAACTTTTAGCAGTACTACCTAGAAATAAAACCATCGAGTCCGCTGTTTCAGGCTTGTTCTTTTACTGCGCGGACAAACCAAGCAAAGCCGTAAGCTATATTCAAGAGCCAAGTATTTGTATTGTATTGCAGGGAGAACGCGAGATTTATTTGGGTGCTGACTGTCAAAGGTTTGACAATAGTAACTTGATGTTCTGTCCAGTTAATATACCGCTAAGTATGCATATCAAGCACGCTTCGATAAAGAACCCTGTCATTGTTTTATCAATGAAATTAGATTTAGCCATGATTAGAGATGTGTTAGCGCAGATACCGACCACACAACCAGTAGCAGGCAATCATTTAGGGATAAAGTGGCACCTAGATGACACCATAATGGACGCGTTTGAGCGATTGATACGCTTGCTTGATTATCCAAACGATATTGATTTTCTGTCTTCTCTAATTCAACAAGAAATATACTATCGCCTACTCTTGGCTGAGCAAGGCAACAAACTTAAACAATTGGTCGTTAGCGGTAGCCATACACGCCGCATTGCCCAAGCGACTGACTGGATAAAGGCACATCTAGATGAACCTATCATGGTTGAGAGCTTGGCTAGTAGATGCGGCATGAGTGTCTCTGGGTTTCATCAGCACTTTAAAGAAATAACCCAGCTGAGTCCACTACAGTATCAGAAAAACTTACGTTTAATGGAAGCTAGGCGCTTAATTAAGATGCATGGAGCGCAAATATCACAAATAGCGATGCAAGTAGGCTACGAAAGCCCTAGCCAGTTTAGCCGAGAATATAAGCGGTTTTTTGGTCTGAGCCCGAGTAACGAGTTGTAGTTATAATCTTATTTTTTAATAAAAAAATTTTTTTGCTTAGGCTATTTACTATTATATTTACGAAAGCATTCCTTAAAAAATATCATTTTTAAGTTGAATGATTTATGGAGTATTTTAAATAAATAGAAAAATTGGTTGACGTGACTATATATTCGTATTATAACATATTGTGTATATTTAAAATAATGAATGTATAGGAGCAGCTTTACTCTGCGTACGATCGATGTAAAGCGATCAATAGAAAGCTTAGGGAGGAGATAACATGATTCGTTTAAGCTACACTCTAAAATGCTGGGCACTTGGCATCACGTTTTTTACAGTGTTCTACTTTATGGTAGTCATGAGTGACCCTGGCTTTAGCAAGTACATTTACATGTTGGCTTTTAGCACTTTGCTATTCCCTATTGCTAAGCGTGCCGTCGATGTTATGACCGATTTTTTCGCACCAGATATTGAGCTGTTCAATGGATTGTTACCATCACTTTTAATCAATATTGTGATTTGGATGTTTACTCCATTTATCGTCGCATTAACTGTGATTGCTTATGTACTTTATAGCATGGGTGTACTGACAGAAAAGATTAGCCATTAAGTACCAATCATTAAGTATCAGTTATCAAGTACCATTCATTAGATACCAGTCACTAATTATCAGACATTAAGCCCCAATAGCTCATAGAGAAGGTAGTTTGCAAACTATCTTCTCTAACTATGTATATAGCTACTAAAACGACTAATACATTTAACTTACAACGGCTAGTTGCTGGCTTTTTTGCCAACAAACTGTACTACAGCGCTAAGCCCTTGATGCCGTTTTCCTTCTGATACCATACGCAACTTTTCTACACCAATCACTTCGTTCAGCCCTACAAGCTCATTTTGAAAGTTCTCTAAATCGCCAAAACGTTCCCTTTGACTGGCTGGTGGTCCACCGACTGCCTCTGTTTCAAGCTGTCGTTCTGTATAAGCTTCGACGATAAATACTCCCTCTGGCTTGAGAGCGGTGCCAACTTGTGCATGTACACATTGACGTACCGTTTTAGGAACGTGTGCCCAGATAGAAACTATGGCGTCCCATTTATCCTGACCAAATTTGTAATCTGCTAAATCAGCTACTTGGGTGGTAATAGCTACGCCTCTATCTTTGGCCAACTTGTTCGCTTTGTTTAACCCTACTTCGGACATATCCATCGCAGTCACCTTGAAGCCTTGCTCAGCTAAAAATACTGCATTCCTACCCTCGCCCTCTGCTAGACAAAGTACGTGTCCACCTACAGGTATCTGCTCAAATGTCTCTCTCAAAAAATCATTAGGTTCAGTGCCAAATGCGAACTCTGTACCGCTATAGCGTTCATCCCACATTTTAATTGTCCTTTTATTTGAGATTGATATCTAATTTAGTAGGTAACATATGGCATTTAGAACGCTTAGTTATAGAGCCCGTATCTTAAGATCAATGTGTGCTCTATAACATGACGTACCATACAAAACTAAAATTTAGCCTAACTCACCTTGTCCCACATTTTGCTTAGACGCTTGGGCGATACTGCCATACGAGTTTTCATAGGCTGGGCAAACAGTTGAATACGGTATTCCTCCACCATCCAGCGATACTCACTGATGGCTTCTTTGTCCGCACGTCCTGCTAGCCGTTCCATATGCAAGTCAAGAGCATAAACACCATCGAGGTCGGCGTCGAGATTGTGCTCCAGACGCTCTAGCCGAATCTGTAACGCTTCAAGATAGCGTGGGTACTGTTGCCAATGGCTGTAATCCATCCGATAAACAAAATCAGCCAAATGTAAATCTTCTAACTGATCTTCGATATCATCGATAGACTCACCAAATATTTCACGATCTAGCATCAGCAACCCTTGGCGAATACGTTGCCAACGAGTGTAGACATTCTTAAGCGTTTTGATAACGCTTTGACCAGTTAATAAAAAGTTATTCACTACCACTTCGAGAGTCTGGGCATACTCTTCAGAGGTAAACGGTAGCTCTTCGCTCAATCCGACTGCAATATCATCGGCGCTTTCTGGTAAATTTTCAGCATGATCAAATAAGACGTAGTGCTCTTCGAGAGCCGCGTCTAACGCAGCATCTATAACGATCGTTTTGAGTTTATCCATGTCGCCAAGTGGCGCAAATGCCATTTTAAATATACTGTCGATTTGGCTCGTTAACTGCTTTTTCTTTGCACCAAGTTTTCCTTTGATTAAAGTCAGCACCCCGATGCGATGTGCTTGAAGTGCTGCATTGACATCAGTGTATTGATGAATCGATACAGCTTCTCCCGCTTCATCAGCGACAAGCGCTGCAAACTGTTTCATCACCACACCTGCGCTATGATGATTTTTGCTAAAAGCAAAATGCTCAGGGAACTCAGTATGCACGCCTTGCTGCTCATTTACCGCTTGACTGGTTTCAGATGCATGACGAATCTGTAGAGTTTGCAGGTCACGGCCTTTTTCGATGATACGGTTTTTCTCATCGACCACGCAGATTTGTGGCTGCAAATAGCGATCAATCGTAGATGGATTGAAGTTCTCTGGCGTCACCGACATAATGCCGCGACGATGCAATGCCTGACACAGCTGCTTCAGCAATCCTTGTCCACCCTTTGGCTGCAACTCATCAAACAAACTGTCTGCGGTATTGGGTATCGGTACAATTTGACGACGTATCTCTTTTGGTAGCGACTTGAGCAGCTGCAATACCAATTCATAGCGCCAACCGGGTACGCCCCACAGTAGCTCAATCGCATCGAGCTGCGGTAGTGCGGCAAGTGGCACACGTATGGTCACGCCATCATCATCGCTGGCTGGATCAAAGATATAACGGAGCGGCAGTTTTAAATCACCCAGCTTCCACACTTCTGGGAAATCCCCTGTGGTCGGCGCTTGGCTATTAAGTACATCTTCATCAGTAAAGAATAGATGCTTGGCATCATGTTTCTCCACTTCTGCACGCCAATCCTCAAACGCTTTACGACTGGCAACGTGCTCAGGGATTTTCTTATCATAGAACTGATAGAGCGTCTCTTCATCCACCAACAAATCACGGCGACGCAGCTTGTCTTCGATCCGCTCAACATGAGCAATCTTATCCATGTTATGTTGCAAAAATGGTGCATTGCGACCAAAGTTACCAGTTACCAAGCCATCACGGATAAATATCTCTCGTGATTCAACCAGATTGACTTGCTCATAGTTGGTCAGCTGTTTACTAATAATAATCAGTCCAAACAGACTAATCTGTGCGTAAGCTTTGACGCGTCCTGTTTTCTTGGACCAATGTGGTTCGAAGTAATGATATTTGAGCAAATCACCTGCCGCTGAGATAATCCATTCTGGTTCGATTTTGGCAACAGTACGCATAAAGACTTGTGAAGTCTCCACCATTTCAAACGCCATCACCCAAGGGGGTATCTGTTTAAACACCGTACTGGCTGGGAATATCTTGGCCTTTTGCTGACGCGCAGCCAAATACTCACCGCGGCTTTCAGTCTTATGCGCGATGATAGACAACAATCCTGTTAACAATGCTCTATGCAGATTGGCATATTTAACTGCTTTTAACTCTTCGTCTTCGATCGCAGTCGGATCATTGACAGCCACATTTTTATCAGCAGCTTTTGATTCATTGACATCCGTTAATTTCAGCTCAGTGACCATTTGTACCAATTGACGATGTGTCTGATGCCATTCACGTACACGCGGGAAGCTTAAATAGTTTTTCTTAGCAAACTGCTTACGCTGATTGCCAGACAATTTATTGCCGTCTTCATCTTTTTCAAACAGTGCCTTCCATAGACTCAGATAAAACAGAAAGTCAGAGTCGTCTTGACGGAAAACCGCATGCTTTTGATCCGCTTGCGTGCGTTTATTGGCAGGCCGCTCGCGTGGATCCTGTACAGCGAGCGCGGCCACAACGATCAGCATTTCACGAATACAATCAAAATCAGAACCAGCCACCAGCATACGTGCCAGCCTTGGGTCAATTGGCATACGTGCCATTTTCTGACCAGTTGCTGTCAAACGTAGATGGTCAAGCCCTTTTCTCGCTTTTGGCTTGTTGGCTTTGTCCTGAGCAGCGGTATCTTTCTTGGAAGTAATAGCGCCCAACTCATCTAGCAATTTATGACCATCAGTGACCAATCGGCTATCAGGCGGCTCAATGAACTCAAAGTCATCCACACTACCCAGACGTAGGTTGGCCATTTGCAAGATTACTGACGCTAGATTGGTGCGTAAAATCTCAGGCTCAGTAAATTCAGGGCGACCACTAAAATCTTCTTCACTATAAAGACGAATACAAACACCTGGAGCGACACGGCCACAGCGACCTTTACGCTGATTAGCCGCTGCTTGGGAAATTGCTTCAATCGGTAAACGCTGTACGCGCGAGCGATACGAGTAACGCGAAATCCGCGCGAAACCCAAGTCGATCACATAGCGAATACCCGGCACAGTCAATGCAGTCTCAGCAACGTTGGTCGCGATAACAATACGGCGACCTCGACCCGATGGCTGAAAGATACGCTGCTGCTCTTCGTAAGTCTGCCGTGCAAATAGTGGCAGCACTTCGGTATGGCGCGGGCCATGACGCTCAAGCACCTCTTGCGTTTCACGAATCTCTGCTTCAGTCGCAGCAAATATCAAAATATCAGCTTGATCGGCGTGACCTTTACTCTGCGCATCGCTAAAGCACTCTTCAACAGCAGCAACCACAGCACGCGGTAGGTTCTCCTCAAAATCATCGTAGCTGTCATCTTCTGAGCTGTTTACTGGCTCATCTGTCAAAGGACGATAACGGACTTCTACTGGAAAACTACGCCCTTCTACATTAAAAATAGGTGCAGGAACTTGCCGTTTTAGCTTGCTATCATAACGGCTAAAGTACTCACTAAAGCGCTTGGTATCAAGGGTCGCCGAAGTAATAATAACTTTTAAATCTGGGCGCTTGGGCAGCATCTTTTTGAGATAACCCATAATAAAATCAATGTTTAAACTACGCTCATGCGCCTCATCAATAATAATCGTATCGTACTTACTCAAAAACCGATCATGACCCAACTCAGCGAGCAGAATACCATCCGTCATGAGCTTTACAATAGATTGCGCTGTCCCTTGCTCATTAAAGCGAATCTTAAAACTGACCGTATTACCTAATGGCTCACCCAGCTCTTCTGCGATACGGTTTGCCACACTACGAGCGGCCAATCGTCTTGGCTGTGTATGCCCTATCTGCCCTGTAATACCGCGCCCTGCTAGCATTGCAAGCTTAGGCAACTGCGTCGTTTTACCAGAACCCGTCTCACCAGCAACGATAATAACTTGATTATCGATAATCGCTTGTACTAAGTCTTCTGCGCGTTGGCTAACAGGCAAATCCAGATTTAGTTTGGCAGGTAAATCACTTGGAATACTATCGATACGTGCCTGCACAGCTTCTTGAGAACGCGTTTTTATTTTCTCGTACTGAGCACGTTTCTTGGCGAGTACATCATCTAGATTGTTCTTTTGTTCAGAACCCTGATTAGATTTTTTATTCTTAGACACGGCAGCACGTGCCAGCTCTCGCTCAAGACGGCTTAAGTAATAGCTGTCTTTAGCAAGAACTGATAAATCCGCCAGTGGTACTGCTGGCTTCTTAGTATCTTGAGTTTCATTTACAGTAGATGTATCTGAATTGCTGTTTTTAGGAATATTGGGCTTAGAAGTATTGGGCATATTTGCTTAGGCTATTTATTATGTAGAAGTGGTTAGATTATGGGGCTAATTGGGGTATGATTCAAGTTAGTCGAGTCCTGATTGCTCTTGTATCAATAATGCTGAAACTATCACACATTACAGAACGTATCCGAACTTAAGCTATCCATTAAGTTCATTTAATCAGGCGTGTATTGGGTTACTTTTATAAAATTTAGATAAACCTATTATAGCGCTAATTTCTCTAAATTCTTGATGCTTAGATAGCCGACGTACTCTTTGTCTTCTTTAGCATTCAGCTCATCTGTATCACTAATAGGCTCAATCGAAAGCTGAACATTGGAGATAAGATCGTTTACGTTATATATATCATCTATATCTACTGCAAACTTATCATCAATATGAGAAGCTGCATTAAAAGGTGACGTTTCATCTTTAAAAGTAAACTGCTTATAAAAATCACTTTTTTTTGCTTGTTTGATGGCGTCAGCTTGGTTAGGTGCAACGATGAGTAGCTTATAATGGAATTCTTCAAAACTGTCCTGCTGATAGCCACCTAGATTGATAAAGAATAACCTTAAGTCAGCAGCAGCCTTTACTTGCTCACTTGGTTCAATTAACTTGATGGCATAACTACCCACTTTGGCAATCGCTCGATACGAATCAATATGCCATTTATTTTTTACCTCAGGCCAATGTTCATTGATATCTCCTATCAAGTCACTCACTTGATAGGCTGCGCCAAAAAAAATATCGTGTTGCTCAATCAGACGGCCTTTAGGACGGCCGCCCAATTGAACCATATATAGTGTTAGCATTTTACGTAATCTCTATTAAATAAAAACCCATAGTTAATCTAAAGGTAATGCTGTCATTGCTAGGATAGAACGTTTTTAAGTACTGTCATACTGGAATCACTCTACCCGTCTTCAATGCAAATGCCCAGTCTTCACGTCCGTTTCTTAGAGCCCTATTTGCTGCTGCTTCATGGTCATAAGCAACCTTGACATGTTCAGTTTGCCAATGTTTACCTTGTTGAGTCTCTATACACTTAATAAGAGCATAATTAGCATGAGGCGAATACGTTTGCATCTTATGAGTAATAGGTAAATCATCTTCGTAAGCTGGATAGCCAACGCTACCACTATTCACAATAGTTTGTCCTGACGACAGTACTACTGTTCGCGGGATGTGTGTATGACCACATAAGATAACATCATTATCAATACCATCAAGTAACGCCAATATAGTCGCATCATTACGCACTATTGGTTGACCCGTTTCGATATCCTCTAGTAAATATATCATGTCATCGGTCGGCGAACCGTGGCAGAGGTATACATCCTCACTTACATGAAAATCAAATGGTAAAGACCGCATCCATTCAATCGCTTTTTTAGAGAGATCTTTGATAATAAAACCCATGGTTGGATTATTAGCAATTTCTGCCGTAGTGGCTTCATAAATCTGCCTATCCTGATTGCCTCTAATGGTAATAATATCATCTCGATTTGCCATTAATAGCTCATAGGTAGCATGAGGTGCTATTGGCCCGTATAAAATATCACCAAGATTGACAATCTGATCAACATCTCGATATCTTATATCGGCAAGCACAGCTTCAAGGGCGTAGACATTACTATGAATATCTGAAATCGCAGCGATGGTTGTTATCTGTTTCTTTTCTAAGTTATCCATTTCCTGACTCACTAATTAAAAACTGCTTTACAACGTCAACGGTTGCTAACGGATCTTCTTCATGTGGTACATGACCCAAGTTATCAAATATCTTAAGCTGACTATTACGTATGTCTCTATGAAATAACGCGGCGTTTTCTACAGGAATGAGGTCATCTTTTGCACCCCATAAGATTAAGGTCGGTATATCCAACTGCTTTATTTGCGCTTGATCGTTTTCATCGTCAGTCTCATTTAAGCGACGACTTAATGCTTGCCGGTTGCCTTGGCGCAAGGTCAATTCATAGTATCTGTTAATCAGCTCCTCATCGACTTTGCTGTCATCGGCATACACGCTTAAAACGCTTTTCTCAACAACACTTCTGGGTAGGATGCGATTTAAAATTGGTGACATCGCTGGATATTTAGCAAGTTTAAAACCAATAGGAATATGTTTGGGGGTTGCTGGATAACCAACTGAGTCTACCAATATCAATCGATTGACACGCTCAGGATACAAAGCTGCAGTACGCCACGCTACCTTGCCTCCCAATGAATTACCAGCTAGCGTGACACGGTCCAGCTTCAAATGATTAAGTACTTCAATGACAAACGCCGCATAATTTTCGCTGCTATATTGTGTGCTCTCGTCCACATAAGGACCTGTCAAACCGAACCCTGGTAAATCCATGCTCACGACACAGTATTGATCAGACAGCGCCTTGGTCCAGCCCTCCCATGTATGCAAACTTGCCGATGTACCATGCAATAAAACGATTGTTTCGGGTCGGTTTTTTTCGGCTGCATCGCCACGGTGTGTATGACAATTAGCTGACTGCACTACATGCGCCTGCATACCTTGTATGTCTATAAATTCGCTGTTGGGTAGTTGCCATTGTTTTAACTCAGCGATGGTACGATCAGGTGCCCAATATTTTGCTATAAATGCCATTAACACGGCAATTGCGCCTAGTAATATCAGAACAGTTGCTTTTAATAAGTACTGTGTCATGTGATCAAATCCATTTAATAAGATGACGTTAATAATAAACATTCTATACCGTTATCTCATACGATAAGCCATAAAAAACCCCAACGTTCAATTTGTCTTGAACATTGGGGTTCTTAGCATTTGTACATATGACTGTGTCTACATGAGTTATTTAACTACAGTAAGAAAAAGTATGCCCAACACCCAACGATGATAGTAGAGATAATATTAAGGATGACACCTGTACGTATCATCTCTGTTTGCTTGATCAAACCTGTACCAAACACAATAGCATTCGGCGGCGTAGCAACTGGTAGCATAAAGGCACAAGACGCACCGATACCAATAATAAGTACTAAGACCTCACTCGGTATACCCATATGCTCGGCAATTGCCACAAACACAGGTACTAAGAGCGCTGCTGAAGCCGTATTTGATGCAAACTCTGTCAAGAAAATAATAAAGGCTGAGATTGCAAGCATCACCACCAATAGTGGCGCTGTTTGTAAGCCATTAGCAACCGTCTCGCCTAACACTAATGACGCACCTGATACTTTTAGGATATTTGATAGCGCAATACCGCCACCAAATAACATGAGCACGCCCCAATCCGTGTTGTCTGATACCTGTTTCCAAGAAACTAGACCCAAGCTCACGACCGCCACTGCTGCAAGCAACGCGACAACGGCATCTGTATCTTCGATACCAACTGCAGCCCCAATTTGTTTAGACAACATCCAGCTAGCTGCCGTGACAATGAAAACAGTAATTGTTAATAGGCGGGTTTTGGTCCAAGGAATGATTTCATCTTGCTCTAGCTGCATAGTACGGTTTAGGTTCGGCTTTAGATACAAATACATCGCACCCAACAGTACTGGTAATAGTATCAGCATCATTGGGATACCAAACTTCATCCAATCAACAAATGCGATATCCAATGCTTTTGCAGCAATGGCATTTGGTGGCGAGCCGACAATCGTGCCCAAACCACCCAAACTTGCTGAATAAGCAATACCAAGCAGTACAAACACAAAAGTACCGCGATCTTCTTTACTATCAACTTGCGTTAAAATACCGAGTGCCAATGGGAGCATCATTGCCGTTGTCGCTGTATTCGATATCCACATGGACAAGAATGCCGTCACACCAAATATCAAAAATACTGCTGTACTGAGCTTGCCGCCCGACAACGATAGAATTTTTAGCGCAATCTTTCTATCAAGCTTTTGTACATGTAACGCGGCCGCCAAGGCAAAACCACCAAAGAAGAGATAAATAATGGGACTAGCAAAGCTTTGCAGACCGACTTCAGCATTAAAATCAGGAATGCCAATTAATGTCCCAACCACAACCACCAAGATCGCAGTGATAGTGACGTGTATCGCCTCAGTGAGCCATAGCACGCCGATAAAAAACAGCATTGCTAGCCCTTTGTTAGCACTGACCTCAAATGGCAATACACTATAAATAATAAAACTAATGATTGCCGCAATGGCGACCACGATCAATCCTTTTCCCGTTCCCTTTGGGAATGTATCCGTAAATAAATACTCGTTACCATCATCAGGAATATGGCTATCCAGCTTTTTCTCTGACATAAATTATCCTTATCGCATCCAAAGTGAGTATGAAGTCAAAATTATTGCAACACACACTTATTATAAGACATCATGATATTCATATAGCGAACATTACGCGCGAAAATATCATATCAGAATAACTTATATATGAATACATTTTGATTAATTTTGTTTTTTTAGGATATCTGTTTGATTCGTTAATGATAATCACCTCTCGACTTTGTGAGATTTTTCAATAGTAGCTCTCTCACTACTTTGTTCTCACTGCTTTGAATGGACGCCTTGGTTGATAAAAATTACATAAAGCATTCAAACATTCATCATTTGGGGCTATACAAGTAAAAACCGATACCACATAATTTTAGGGTTAGATAGATAATCATCAATAAAAACAAGAGGAATGACACTATGACAGATGCAAATAAAACCGATGCAACCACAAAAATGGCGCCAAAAGACATCAATCAAGATAGTCTGGCCAAAGAAGATCAACAGCGTACTGACGACTCAGCGCTAGATATGATGCAAGGTATGCATGAGCATGAAGATCATCAAGAAGAAGGCGCAAAATAAAAGATGGCAGAACGGCAGATAAAGCCAGTTATCTAGTATTAACAGCAAAAATAAGAAGCGCTTGTCATGATGATGAGCGCTTTTTTAGTTTTGTTTCTCTCACCTCTGGCAGATGATCTGAGACATAGTTATATATAAATGCTGCTGTTAGAACGATTGCGATGGGTACAAGCAGCGCATCATAGCTAACTTTGGCAAACAAAAAAGCCCCCACTGTACTGCCACCGCAGAAGCAATACCAAATAATGGCTTGAAAGCCCAATGTCGGCTTACTAATGGAGCGACCCGCAAGCCAGTTACCGATTGCTGCACCCATATCGGATGTCAGTCCTGTCAAATGAGTTGTGCGAATAACTGCTCCACTATAAGTGGCTACCATCGCGTTTTGTAATCCGCAGGCCATCGCTGCTGCCAATTGTCCGAGATAGTCATGCTGCTGATATAACCAGTAGGCAGCTATTAGTAATGCTGCTTCAAAATATAGCGCACGCCCGTAACGACGGCCTAGTGTTAAGGATGTCTGCCCAATGACAAAACCACTCAATATCGCTCCTGCCAAAAAAGACAGCAAAAGCGCTCCGATATACAAAATACTGTGGGCGTCTGAATAAGCGATAGCTGCTGCAAACAAGCTGACATTACCGGTGACATGCGAGACTGATAAATTGGCAAATCCCATCAATGCGGTTGTATTCACGCAGCCGGCGCTAAATGCCAATACTGCCCCACCCCACAATATCCACTTTGGTAACTTGGTTATCATATTTGTCACCTAAAGGTCTACTGCCAAAAAGACTCATAGTATAACGAGAAAAGGCAGCCAATTGGCTGCCTTTTCAATTTCAATAGCTGAGTGAATCATTGGTAATGACCATCAACGCAAAAAATACTTAAATGATTATTGCGCTGGCTCATCCAGCATCATCAACTGCTCACTAATAGCGACGGTATTAAAACCTGCATCAACAAACATGATCTCACCCGTGATACCAGATGCCCACGGAGATAATAGGAATAGTGCTGCGTTACCTACTTCCATCTGATTGACATTACGTTGTAGTGGTGCGATTTTTTCGCTGATATCGAGCATTTTGCGGAATGATTTGATGCCACTAGCAGCTAGCGTGCGAATTGGACCTGCTGAGATCGCATTGACACGGATACCTTCGCCGCCCATAGAAGTCGCTAAGTAGCGCACGCTGGCTTCAAGACTGGCTTTTGCCATACCCATGACATTGTAGTTTGGCAATACTGAGATACTGCCTTCATAAGTTAATGTCAGCATAGAACCATGACGCATTGCAAGCAACTCACGAGCTGCTTTTGCCAATGCCACAAAGCTGTAGCTAGAAATATCATGTGCTATGTGGCTGCCTTCACGCGTGGTAGCATTGACAAAGTCACCATCGAGCTGATCCATTGGGGCAAAACCAATGGCGTGTACCACACCATCAATACCATCACCCCAATGCGCGGTTACTTGCTCAAAACAAGCAGCAATCGACTCATCAGAGGCGACATCACACTCTAGCACCAAATCCGCTTCGAACTGTTCGGCAGCCATGTCCACACGCTTTTTGATTTTATCATTCGGATAAGTCAGTATCAGTGAGGCGCCTTCGCGGTGTAGCGCTTCTGCAATAGCCCAAGCGATAGAGAGTTTACTTGCGATGCCAGTTACGACAAATCGTTGTCCTTGCAGTAGCATAAGATTTCCTTTTGAATCAATCGAGATGATTTAGAATAAGAATTTATTTAGAGTAATTAGAAGATTGAGACTACTAAATAGTACAAATGAAAAGATGAGTTATTATACACGAATTAATTTAAGTAAACAGTCGTAAACTGTATTTGGTTCTTGTTATTGGACTGACTAATACAAACAGCTAATAGAATAGAAATACCTAACAACGACTTATTGCTTGAAGTAGTATCGACAATGAGAGTTTTTCGCTAGTTACTAGAATACATTTTAGCATCAACACTTCAAGATAAAATACTCAGACTATAGTAGTTTGCTTATTTCATGAAAAAATCGCACTTCGAATATTAACACTATAATCGTTCAGACTGAGTACCAAGCACCCCTTTATTGATTAAAGACTCAACTGCTAGCTACAGCAGTATGAAGTTCAGCAGATTTCGAGTATAATCACAGCCCTTCCCAGCTTGCACAATTTTTATAAGAGTCCTCACATGATAGGATTCAACGTTAAGCTACACCCACATTTTGGATGGCTGCCAAACTTATGAGTAACACCCCCATCATAACCCCAGATTATAAAGAAAGTACCGAATCTTATCGCCAACTGATTGCTTCAACTGGCGAAGACTTAGATCGTCCGGGTTTGCTAGATACGCCTGTACGTGCTGCAAAGGCCTTTGCCCATCTGACCCAAGGCTATCATCAAAGTATAGATGAAGTGGTCAATGATGCTGTGTTTCCATCAGCCAATCGCGAGCTAGTACTGGTACAGAACATTGAGTTTTATTCATTGTGTGAGCATCATATGCTACCGTTCCATGGTGTCGCTCATATCGGCTACTTACCTGACGGCCAAGTACTGGGACTGTCAAAATTTGCCCGTATCGTTGATATGTTTGCTCGTCGCTTGCAAATACAAGAAAACCTAAGTGAGCAGATTGCGCAGACCATTATGGATGTTACTGGCTGCCGCGGCGTCGCAGTCGTCATGGATGCATCGCATATGTGTATGATGATGCGCGGTGTTAGCAAACAACATTCAACCACGCGTAGTACCGCGATGCTTGGTGAATATCAACACAACAATCAAGCCCGTAATGAATTTTTGGGTGCGGTACCTAAACGTCAGCCAGCGTTTTAATTGGCTATTAATTGATTAGGCTGTTGTGAATAACAACCAAATAAAAAGGACGCATCATATGCGTCCTTTTTATTTGGCCCAGCGATAAAAAAATAGTACTAACCAACTGGTTTTACATCATCTATCCAATCACCATAACCAGCAGCTTCCATCTGCGCCAGTGGAATAAAGCGGAGCGCTGCTGAATTCATGCAATAGCGCTTACCTGTCGGTGCTGGACCGTCATCAAATACATGGCCCACGTGTGAGTCCGCGTAACGGCTACGAATTTCAGTACGGGTTCCAAATATTCCTCGATCTGGCTTTTCAACCACTAAGCTCGTATCCAATGGGCGAGTAAAGCTCGGCCAGCCCGTACTAGATTTATATTTATCACGCGAAGAATATAGTGGCTCACCAGATACGACGTCTACATATAATCCAGGCTCTTTGTTATCCCAGTACTCATTATCGAAAGCGCGCTCAGTACCTTCTTTTTGTGTGACTTTGTACTGAATATCATTAAGGGATTTCTTTAGCGCATCTTGTGAAGGCTTCACGAATGTTTCTGGGTTAAAACCTTTGCTTACTTTGCTATCTGATGTGTTATTTGACGTCACTTGCTGTGTGCTATCTGCTTCGGGCGTAAACTTACTAAAATCAAGCTCATAGTTTTTACCATAGACACTCTCGATAAATTGATAGCGACCAGAATTGAAGGTATAAGCTTTATAGCGTATCGGGTTCTTTTTGTAGTAATCTTGATGATACTCTTCAGCAGGATAAAAAGTGCTAGCAGGAACAATCTCAATCACTACTGGCTTGTCATATACACCAGAGGCTTGCAGTGATTGCTTGGCCGCTTCTGCAATTTGCTTTTCTTGCGCATTATTATAAAAAATTGCTGGACGATACTGTGTACCGCGATCAACATACTGTCCTTGATCGTCAGTGGGGTCAGCGATTCTCCATAACGCCTGTACTATGCCATTGTAAGTAATCTTCTTAGGGTCATAATACACCTGCGCTGCCTCGGTATGCCCAGTACCACCTGCTGACACCTGCTTGTAGGTTGGGTTTTCAGCGGTGCCACCCGTATAGCCAGACACTACTTCTACCACGCCCGGGATTTTTTCATAACCTGCTTCAACACACCAAAAACACCCACCCGCTACCGTGGCTACTGCCAATCCTGGTGTAGTCGGTGCATATGGGTTAGCGGCAGTTGTGTTCTTTACAGTAGAGCTGTTTTCAGTTGATGCGCAGCCTGCGTAAATCGCACTACTCGCTATGATAACTAGCCCTATAATTCTAGATGGTAATATGCGGTTCATGAAAATCTCCTAAGCGTAATGTCCTTTAAATATCCTAACGCTTTTGTATCACTGAAACATTCCTATACTGTTATATATTTACAGTTTATTAAGATATTTTTTATCAACTGAGTTTAGAGCGTGTCCTCAATTCAATCGATAGTCATCTAAATGGGTTAAAAATGGCTAAATCTTGCCAAACGGTGTCAAATAGCTGACTAATATCTCGATATTAGTCAGCTATTTTCCTTGTTTGACTGCAATTTATCTCATTTTTATCACCATTTTTAAAATGAAGACACGCCCTAATCACAAGATAAATTAAACGGTTGTTTGATAACGATTATATATTTTAGTATGAGTTAACTATAGAAATAAGACGAAAGCTTTGTTATCTCAATGCATTAAAAAAGCCCATTCTTAAAAAAGTAATGGGCTTTTATTTATCGTAAGGTTATCAATGTAAGCATAGGATTATGAAGATTTTTAGCTATCTTTGTCAGCACGTTCGTCACTTGCCTGCTTAATCTTCGTTAGAATTTCTTTGATTTCAGCTGCTGATAGATAGGTTGGCACAGCATAGGTGTCACTGACTTCTTTTGCAGCTGCCTTTGCAATATCATTAAAGTCGCTGGTTTGCATACCATTGACAGTCGGATCAATATTTAGATCTGCAATCAAGTCTCTAACTTGCGTGATAAGGTGATCTGCTATCTCACTATCGCCATTGGCTGCTTGACCATCCTGTACCATACCGGTTCTTTTCGCCAATGCAGCCAGTCTTTTTTTGCTCGCTTTGCGATTGACGTCGAGCACATAAGGCAACACGATGGCATTAGCACGGCCATGCGGAATACTATAGTAAGCGCCTAACTGATGCGCAATAGCATGCACATAACCTAGACCTGCTTTGTTAAAGGCGATCCCGCCGTAATGAGCGGCGATACCCATCTCTTCTCTTGCTTTTAGATTGCCACCGTCTTTATAAGCTAGTGGTAGGTAATGCATAACAGATTTTACGGCAGAGGCTGCATAGTAATCTGTCTCTACGCTGGCATTGGCACTCATCCATGCTTCTAGTGCATGGGTCAATACATCAATACCAGTATCTGCTGTAATATGGGCTGGCATGCCTTTCATGATAACTGGATCAATCGCTGCGGCTAGCGGTACCATTCTTGGATCGATAGACAGTGCTTTCTGATGCGTTTTATCATCCGATACTACTGCGCCAAGTGTCGCTTCTGAACCCGTGCCAGCCGTCGTTGGTACGCAGTATAGCGGAGTCGCAGGCTTTCTTGCTTTAAGAATACCGATCAGCTGTTTGGGCTTGCATTTGTTTCCTTGAGACATGGCTATCATTTTGGCCGCATCGATCACTGAGCCGCCACCAATAGCTACGATAGAGTCACAATTGGCTTCTATAGACTGACGTAGCCCTTCTTCAACTACCTTAAAAGTAGGATCTGGCGTAATGCCGTCATAGATGTGATAACTGATATTTTTCGCATCTAGATAATCGGTAACTTTTGCTGGTATGCCCAGTTTGTTGAGCACTGCATCCGTGACAATAAACACATTGGTATTGCCTTCATTGATAAGCATATCGCACAGCTCATCACATGCAGTCTCACCGACAAAGAGCATCGGTCTTCTGATAGGTATCACATAAGATACCGCTTTTAATACCTTTGCCCGAGTCTTAGCGACAGCCAAATAACCAGCATGCTGCAAGCTGTTGTTCTTTACCAATTTAGTAATACTGTTTTGTGTTTTCATGAGCACAAAAATCCTTTTTAATGATGGTTTTAACTGCAATAAAGACCGTTAAAGACCGTTTTTGCCAGCCAGTTAAATATTACTAATCTACGAGCGCCAGAATGTATAAAGATACGCATCACAGCATTATAAAATGGGCAGCTCTCTAAAATTATTGTACCACTGCTTTTTTCAATATGTCGCTATTATTATGAACTGTGATGTGTCAATTTTATACTAGGTCGCTTAATTTAGTCGCTTAGTTTGATTGATCAGTCTCAGTGACTACAGTAAGTCGTTCAAACTAGTCAGTACTTGCCTTTAACAGTTGCTGAGTGTAAGTATGTTGTGGGTGATTAAAGAGATCTTCGGTACGTCCAGATTCCACACACCCCCCTTGTTTTAACACCATGATATGCTGGCACAGTGCACGTACTACCTTGAGATCATGACTGATAAAGACATAGCTGACTTGTAGTCTTTCTTGAATTTCACGTAATAAACTAACTACTGTTACCTGTGTGGTACTATCTAGCGCAGAGGTCGGCTCATCCAATATAAGTAAGCTTGGTTTCATAATGAGGGCACGCGCCAGTGCCACGCGTTGACGCTGACCACCTGACAGCTCATGCGGATAACGCTGCGCAAATGCTAAAGGCAAATGTACTGTAGCAAGACTATCTAACACCGCTTGCTGACGGGCGACTTTATCCACGCCTTGTACCAGCAGCCCCTCTTCCACGATTTGCATGACCGTCATACGCGGATTAATACTGGCAAATGGATCTTGAAATACCATCTGTATCTGCGAGCGGAAGTTACGTAGCGCTTTTTTGGACAATGCTGAGATATCTTGATCATTGACCACTATCTGCCCATTCACACGTGCTTGATTGCTCAGTAGTTGGCTAAGCGCCAGTGCAATGGTGGTTTTGCCAGAGCCAGACTCACCGACGATACCCAATGCCTGACCTTTTTGCAGTGTCATATCGACATCTTTGACCGCATCGAACCAGCGCTTGGTACCACCAAACAGACCTTTTTCAATTGGGAACTGTACATTAAGGCGCTTCACTTCTAATACGCTTGATTGTTTATCTGCGTTATCATCTTCTATGACTAATGCCTGCCCAAAGTCTTGCTTGATAAGTGTGCAAGTATAATCAGCTTTAGGCTGATCAAATACCACAGACGTTTTACCCTGCTCAATCGTTTGACCTTGGCGCATAACGATGACCTCATCACTATAGCGCCTGACCAGATTGAGATCATGACTGATTAATATCATCGCCATATTGTGCTTGCTTTTGAGATCATCTAGTAGCGCTAAAATCTCATGTTGCAAGGTAACATCGAGCGCAGTCGTTGGCTCATCAGCAATTAAAATATCAGGCTGCTGAGCCAATGCCATCGCAATCATTACTCGCTGACGCTGACCGCCTGATAACTCATGTGGGTAACGGTTCAACTTGTCAGCAGGATCTGTAATATTGACATCATTTAGCAAAGCAATGCTGGTTTCTTGCCATTGCTTCTTAGGCACGCCAACTAGACGCAACGATTCAGCAATTTGTTTAGCGACTGTATGCAACGGATTTAGTGCGGTCATTGGTTCTTGAAATACCATACCGATACGCTGTCCACGAATAGCACGTAATGCGGCATTACGCGCCTTATCATTCGCTATGGACAAGGTCGACATGCCTGTTGTACTTGCAAGCCGCACCTCACCAGTAACGGTGAGGCTATCTGGTAACAGCCCTAGTAGCGCAAGACTGGCGATCGATTTGCCAGAGCCTGACTCACCAACGATGGCCAAGGTTTGCCCTTGTCTTAACTCATAAGACAGCGCACCGACCAACTGGATGCCTGTAGTCGTCGTGATAGTTAATCTATCTACAGTTAGCATAAGTTTATCTTGTGCACTATTAGGGCTTTGACTTGGTGCGCTGTTTTGCTTAGTGGCGACAATATTTTTAGTCATATTAAGAACGCCTCGGATCAAATGCATCACGCAGCGCTTCGCCGACGAAGATGAGCAATGACAAAATAAAGGTCAAACTAAAGAATCCTGACAAGGCAAGCCAAGGTGCATCAAGGTTGTTCTTCCCTTGTACCATTAGCTCACCAAGAGACGGCGAGCCAGGTGGCAATCCATATCCCAAGAAATCCAGCGCAGTCAAAGCGATAATATTGGCCGTTAGAATAAATGGCAACTGCGACAAACTAGAAGCTAATGCATTGGGTAAGATATGTCTAAGCATGATTTGGCTGTCCGAAACACCTAAATTGCGTGCAGCTCGCACATAGTCAAAGTTGCGGGCTCGTAAGAACTCTGCCCGTACCAAACCGACCAAACCCATCCAACCGAACAGTAGCATCATGGCGAACAGCATAATAATGCTGGGACTAAACAGACTGACCAAAATAATAATCATAAACAGCTGAGGCATACCGCCCCATACTTCCATAAATCGCTGCCCTGCCAGATCTACCCAGCCGCCATAATAACCTTGTACCGCACCGACGATAATCCCAATCAGTGCACCCGCAAGCGTCAAGGCCAGACCAAACAGTAACGACACTCGCATACCATAAAGTATCCGTGCCAGCACATCACGTCCCATATCATCAGTACCAAGCCAGTTCTGAGCATTGGGTGCTGCTGGATAAGGCAGACCAAGCTCGACGTTGGGCGTCTGGTCGGCAAACGGAATAGGCGGCATTATATAAAACCCTTGCTCATCAATCAGCGACTGCACTGCAGGGTCTTTATAATTGGTTTCGGTCTCAAATACACCGCCAAACGTTGTTTCAGGATAGGCCTTTAATACCGGAAAGTAATAATCGCCTTGATATTGAACCAGTAAAGGTTTGTCATTGGCAATGACGTTAGCTGCCATACAAATAACAAATATCACTGCGAAAACAAACAGCGATATCACCCCAAGTCTATTTTGACGAAAGCGATTGAGTCGTGCTTGCCAGATAGGGTTCAAGCGTTGCTTTTTTGTGGTAGATAGCTGCTCAGGCATTGGCGCTTTATCTGGTTCGCTATTAATAGTACTGCGATTTGGTGAAGGTTGATTATTTGACATTAGCGCCCCTCAAAGTCAATACGAGGATCGATTAAGTGATAGCTCAAATCACTGATTAACTGCAGTAGCAGCCCCACTAAGGTAAAGATAAATAGTGTGCCAAATGTCACTGGATAATCGCGTTGTTGAATGGCTTCAAAACCTAGTAAACCGAGGCCATCAAGTTTAAAGATAATTTCAATCAAAAAGTTACCGGCAAAGAAGATACCAACGATAGCGGCCGGAATACCTGCGATAATAATCAACATCGCATTGCGAAAAACATGTCCGTATAGTACTTGACGCTCACCTAAGCCTTTAGCACGAGCAGTGAGTACATACTGTTTGCCCAGCTCCTCTAAAAAGCTGAATTTGGTCAGATAGGTCAAACCTGCAAAACCGCCTACAGTACTTGCCAGCAGCGGTAACGCCAAATGCCAAAAATAATCTTTTACTTTACCAAGCGCGCTTAGCTGATCAAAATTTTCGGACGTCAGTCCCTGTAATGGAAAAATATTCCAATAGCTGCCACCTGCAAAGAAAACCAGTAAAATCACTGCGAAGACAAACACAGGTATTGCATGTCCGATCGCTAGCAGCATAGCAGTGGCTTTATCAATGCCTGAGCCATGATGCATCGCTTTATAGACGCCTAGCGGAATAGCGATCATATAGATGAGCAACGTACTCCACAGCCCAAGCGATATCGAGACTGGCAGCTTCTCTATGATAAGATCGGTCACCGACTGCCCTTTAAAAAACGACTCACCAAAATCTAGCTGAGCGTAGTTCTTTAGCATGAGCCAAAATCGCTCTGGAGCGGATTTATCAAAGCCATATTGAGCATTGATCGCAGCGACCATCTCCTCAGAGAGACCACGCGTGCCTTGATAAGTACTGTCGTTGCCACCTGCACTGCCCGCACCAATATTACCGCCAAGCGCATTATCTTTTGCGCCCTGCTCAATAAGTGCCAGCTGCTGCTCAACAGGCCCACCCGGTGCCGCCTGTACGATCACAAAATTGGCAAGCAATATCAAAAATAGTGTCGGCAATATCAGTAGTAGTCTTTTTAAGATATAACGACCCATAATGGCGACTTCCTAAATAAAGAGAGATAGCAATGACGTTCAGCAGCGAATTGTGGTGTATTAAATAGGTGCTTAAAAGCAAACTATTTGTTAAAAACTTACTTTAAAAGTTATTTTTTAGCTCACGTAACGCTGCAAATACCGTTAACGACTTCTCATCATCGATAGGCATTTTGGATTTAACTCCTGCGATTACACTCGGCTCTTGTGTACGTAAAAACACATTTACCGTGCGCTCATGCTCTAGTGTCACTGGTAGCGTTGCCATGCCTTGTTCAGTTTGAGCCTCTGCTCGTGCTAATGCTTGTTGCATTGCTTCGTTGTCAGGTTCAATAGACAGACCAAAACGTAGGTTACTGGCCGTATATTCATGTGCAGGATACAGTAGTGCCTCATGAGGCAAGCCGTTCAAACGCTTAAAGCTCTCATGTAGTTGCTCAATCGTACCCGTAAAAACACGCCCGCAACCTGCACTAAACAACGTATCACCGCAGAAGCAGTGCTTTTGCCCATCGATATCTAAGATATAGGCCATATGGCTAGCAGTATGTCCTGACACATCCCAGACTTGCGCAGAGCAGCCCCATGCGCTCACCGTGCTACCGTCTTTGATAGTTTGATCTTCATCAACTCCATGCTCACTATGCGCAACCAGATGAGTCATCGGATACGACTCCTGCAACTCTGCAACGCCGCCGATATGATCATGATGATGGTGAGTCGTCCAAATCGATGTTAGCTCAAGCTCATGCGTCTCTAGATAATCAATGACCGGCTGGGCTTGACCCGGATCAATGACAATCGCCTGCTTATTATTTTCATTGATCAATGTCCAGACATAGTTATCGCTAAATGCCTTGATTGGGTGAATACGGATACTCATGTTAAATCCTTACCGGTAGTTATTTTTGTTACGTGTTATTTTGAATTATCTAGGGCGTGTCCTCAATTCAAACGAGTGTCCTCTAAATGGGCTAAAAACAGCTAAATTTTGCCAAACATCGTCAAATAGTTGGTCAATATCTCGATATTATCTGCACTATTTTCCTTGTTTGACGGCAATTTATCTCATTTTTATCACCATTTCTAAAATGAGGACACGCCCTAATCTAACTGTTATTTGATAGCAATATCATATAGGCTTAGCTGTCCGTTGTTATCGGGTCAAACTTTATAATAAAAACTGTCTATTGCTTTAAATACTTATTGATACGCCCTTCTGCCTCTTTATCCACCCACCAGTAATCGATACCAACAGCATTAGTGGGTAGTTTTTCGGTATGGCGATACTGATCCCAATAGGCGACATTGGTGCCAGACTTGCCGTATAGCGGTACGACATAATGACCTGCGCGCAACAACCGATCTAGCACCTGCGTATACAGTACAATCTCGTCACGATTTTTGGCATTACCAAGGGCAGCAACGACCTTATCGACAGCAGCATTTTTGATACCAGCACTATTATGATTGCCAGGCTCGTCAGCAGCAGCGCTACCCCAAAATGCCGCTTGCTCAGCACCAGGAGATAGGCTTTGAGCAAATACGTCCACGACCATGTCATAATCAAAACGGCGCATACGCTCATAATATTGCGGCCCATCGACTTGACGCAAAGTAGCATCAAATCCCAAGCGTTTTAGATTGCGAATATAAGGTAACAATACACGGCCCATGGTCTCGCCTGTCATCAAAATCTCAATCTGAGCAAGCGATCCATCAGGTTGATATAGTTTCATATCCTCATAATAAAACCCAGCCTCTAATAACAGCTTACGCGCCTCTAATAACCCTTGACGATTAAAACCATTACCATCGCTGGTGGGTAGCTGCCATTCTGCTAATGTTGCTTTGCGTTGAATCGGTTCGAGCTCAGACAATAACGGCGTCAATACCTGCATTTCTACATCAGATGGCGTACCCGTTGCAGCGAGCTCTGAGCCATGAAAAAAGCTTTGCAAACGCTCATATTGCCCGTGAAATAGGGTTTTATTCATCCATTCAAAATCATAAGCAGCTGTCAGTGCTTGGCGAACTTTGATATCTTGAAAGATTGGGCGACGCAAATTCATCACCAACGCTTGCATCGGTACTGGATTTTGACTGGTTATCGTCTCTTTTTGGATAAGCCCTGCTTTTACGGCAGGGAAATTATACCCAGTTACCCAGTTCGATGCTTTATTTTCGGGGCGAAAGCGGTATTGACCAGATTTAAAACCCTCAAAGGCAATCTCATCACTTTGATAATAAACAAACTTGATCATATCAAAGTTGTAGCGGCCACGATTGACCATCAAATCACGACCCCAATAATTGGGATCACGTATATAACTTACCGAACGCCCAGCATCGACGCGTCCCAACTTATAAGGACCACTACCCATCAATGGTGACAGACTGATTTTCTCAAAATCGGCATCAATGGAAGACTTGGCAAATATAGGGAACTGGCCAACAGTCAGTAAAATCTCTTTGTTTTCAGCAGAGGCAAAGACAAACTTTACTTGTTGATCATTAATGATTTGAATGTCTTTGATATCACTTAGGTAACTGCGAATATACATGGGGCCTTTGTTCAATATCGCCTCAAAAGTCGCTTTTACATCGCGACTGGTCACACCCGACCCATCCCAAAAACGAGCATTAGGATTGAGATGATAGATAATCCAGCTGGTATCATCTGGATCATATGTCACTTTACTTGCCAGCTGTGGATACATGGTAAATGCTTCATTTAATGAGCCAGTCATCAAAGTATCATACAGATAGTCTGTGCCAATCATCGCGACGCCTGTGGTCATCCATTTATTGGCGCTATTAAACGTACCGCGAGCATCTAGAGACAGCGTACCTCCTGATGGCGCTTTTGGATTGGCATAAGGTAAGTAAGGTGCATCGATGTACTTAGTAGGACTATTGTGACCAAGCGCGGTCGTCGTGATAGGTGCAGCGATACTGCTCGGTATCAAACTGACGGTGATGGTTAGCAATACAGCTTTTAACAGGGCGTTTTTTATTATCATGACGTTATAACAAACCTCTATGCTAACCAATATAAATATCAAAACGTAAAGCCTGACAGCAAAACAGCGTTATAGCAAAATTTTATCATAACAAACTTAGGTTTTTTAACCTAATGGTTTGCCGTGGATATCGCTTAATGCTATCACCATGAAGCGATATCCACGGCAAACCATTATTACTACGCGCTAGCATGACCAAACTGTCTGTTTATAAATATAAAAAAGGCGCAACCATGACTAGTTACGCCCTTCTTGATGTGCAGTTTATATATAAAAACTTTATACGTTAGCGGTTACTCTTTTGCTTATGCATGCTTTTTTTCGAACGCAATCATAAAGTCAACCAGCTGCTGTACCCACTCAATTGGTACGGCATTGTAGATGCTGGCTCGCATACCGCCTACGTCACGATGACCTTTTAGATTTAACAAGCCAGCTTTTTCTGACTCTTCTAAGAATACTTTATCAAGGCTGCTGTCTGCTAAAGTAAATGGCACGTTCATGATAGAACGATACTTAGAATCTACTGGATTATTATAAAAACTGCTGTCATCGATTGTCTTATAAAGTAAGTCAGCTTTTTGCTGATTGATTTTACCGATAGCAGCTACACCTCCCTGCTCTTCCAACCAATCAAACACCAGCCCTGCTAAGTACCAAGAATACGTCGCTGGCGTGTTAGACATAGACTCTTTGTCAGCTTGATGCTCATAGTTCAACAGCATAGGACACCATTCACTTGCTTGCCCCATCAAATCGTCACGGATAATGACAATGACTAGACCTGCAGGACCGATGTTTTTCTGGGCGCCCGCGTAGATCATGCCAAATTTAGACACATCTATCGGCTGCGACAAGATACAAGATGACATATCAGCAATGATTGGCGCATCTACTTGTGGCGGCTCAAATATCTGTAGGCCATGAATTGTTTCATTGGCACAGTAATGAAAATAAACGGCGTCTTTACTGATATTCCAATCGCTTTGCGCTGGTACGTCAGTAAAGTTATTCTCTTTGCCAGTCGCAACTAAATTAATCTCGCCCAAACCCAATGCTTCATAGCGCTTAGCTTCTTTGATTGCTTTACCTGACCACGCTCCTGTCGTCAAATAGTCACCGCGTCCGCCATTTAACAGATTCAATGGAATCGCAGAAAACTGCAAACTTGCGCCACCTTGCAAAAACAGCACTTTATAGTTATCTGGTATTTCCATAAGCGTGCGTAGCTTAGCTTCCGCCTTGTCAGTAATGGCCATATACTCTTTACTACGATGGCTGACTTCCATGACCGACAGGCCGCGACCTTGCCAATCAAGCAGTTCGCTCTGCGCGCGCTCTAATACGGCTGTTGGCATGGTAGCAGGGCCAGCACAAAAATTTGGCAGGCGATGCGGTGTGGCAGTTGCTGTAGACGTTGGGGTTGTAGGCATAATCACAGTCCTAGGTATGATGAAATAAAAGGATGTTTTTTATTTCAGTTTGTTGATAAAGGCATTGGTATTGATGTTAATTTTCATACAACTCAATGAGATATCTGCTCCCACAGCTGACGTTTAGCATCACTGTCTGCGAGCATTTCTTCTAATGTCGGCACAGTGGTCAGATTGGGATGTTGTAGGCCATCAGGTATCGCTGTTAGTGCAGCAACTTGTATTTCTTCGCTTCTGCCAATTCGAAAAATATATCCTGCAAGACTGGCATTGGCAAGCTCAGCAGTATCCATACCGTCGCAAATCGGGAATGATGTTGTCTCGCAAGTGATTGATAGCGCTTGAGTGATGTTTTGCCATAGTTTTTGACTATCACTATTCAGAGCTTTGATATCAACCAATATCACCCAGTCACCATAGCGGCCACCTTGCAGGTCAAATGGTGCTACTTTTTTTAAGCTATCATCATTTATGCTGTCATCACTAGTACTCTGTGGAAAACTACTTTGCGGAAAATTACTCTGCACAGATTGAGGTTGCTCAATAGGTGCATTCGTAGAGGTTACAGCAGTTTGGTTCGATGCAGTACTTGGGATGTCATGATAGTTAGACCCAGCACTTGAACTAACAGTACCTGAACTGACCGTAGTTGAATCAACGGAATCAAAACTATAAGTAACAGGGCTTTGCTCGCTAGCCGTCCGTTCATTGGTAGCTTGCAAATCAGGATCATACTCATCGGTAACATAGCCGTTAGCATTGTAATTATTGATATCATAACCATCAGTCGGTTGATCAACTGTGTCTACAATTCTAGCGCTCACTACTTCGTTGTTGTTAGACTCAATATCAGTGGAAACAATATTTGACTGCTCAACCGAAGCTGTCGCAATGTCAGCCATATTGATGGTTTCTGATTCAGGCTGCACCCACTGATTGATACCCATCATCGCTAGAATTTGGCGTTGCTGCACACGGCGCTGTAATAAAGTTAGCGGGTCTTGGGTATCACTCATTCGACTCTACTATCCTACTCATTTTGTTTATATCATTTATAGATGTTTTTATGGTTTTGGCAGATCTCACTGAGCATGCATCACACTATTAATCAAATACTAGATACATACCCATCAAAACAGCTGTCGAATACCGAGCCAACGCTCTGATATTGCCAACAAACAATCGTATTCATCTTGGCTGATTATCGTATCGTGTAACATCACCGTATGAAACGTACTTAGCCATTGGCGATACTCATTATGAGTAGGCTGGCTCATTTCACTTTCATTATAATCTATTTGACTACCATCCTGTTGCTTCTCTCGATAATTATCAGCATTCGGATCACCTACCAAGCGCTTGATAAAGTGATTGGCAGAGACAGGAACCGCAGAAATAATCGCCAATAACTGAATGCTATTCAAGTGCTGTGCGGTCAATAATAGCCACTGTAAATTAACATCGCTCACTGTCATAAGATCAATATCAATCAAGCGCGCATGCCGTCTCAAATCTACAATATAATGTGCCACACTGTCGTTACCCTCGCTCAATAACGATCGGTCATGCATTGAGATCATCTGGCCTTTGGCATCTTTTGATAGTCGATAAGCCAATAAGACAACAACTGGTACTTCTGATTTATTAAGACCTGTAAACACCTGACCTGAAGGATCTAGTTGCGCCCTTACGTCTTCCATACCAGTCTTTAGTATTTGCGGCCATAGAGACTGCGCGTCTGTATCTTGTAAAACTTTAGACAATATCGGTAGCAACTGCTGCAAATGTAACGCTTGCCATAATGATAATATTGGCGATTTTTGATGTGCTAAAGCTAACGAATTATTCAGAGTAATCGCAACCGCATGAGCGTTATCACTAGATATATTTTGATCTGACGAATCATAAGCTAAGCTTTTGGTTAAGTCAGCTGTCAGCTGTTGGTTAAATAACTTAAATATGCCCTGCTGATAACGCAACAACATCGTACGGCATTTTTCTTGTTTTTTATAGTACTGATGACTGTCGTGACTATGATCGTCTTTACTTTTGAGCTTTAGATTTTCGATACATAGTTCAGATAAATTGTTTTGATGCAATTGGTTTAAGGCGAGCTCAATCAAAGCGCTGTCTAAACGTCTGTCCAAACTGGCTACTACTGTCATCAGCTTAGTATCTATCCTATGCGGTAATATTTGCTCATGGGAAGTCGAGTCAGTCGCAACAGAGAAGCCATCATTCCAAATATCATTCAAACTATAAGTGGCAATCGTTGATAATGATTGATGCTGATGACAAAGCAAGACAGCTTCGACTAATGCTAGCGCACCTAAAGGATGATGACTATGGTTGAGTATGTACTGAGGTAGTGATACCTTTTTAATATCATTAAACCCAATTAATGTGTTTTCTGGTAGGTCAGCGTCAGGTTTGGACTGCCACGGTTTTAATAGCTGATGAACGCCAACGTCTTCGGCCTGTACTTGAAGCCGCCCATCGACCACCACATCAGCTTCTACGGCAAACTCTAAACCGTCATCAATCTCTAATTCGCCATTATCTTTATTACGATTTTCGCTTATAGATTCAGCAAGAACTTTTGCGTCACTTATCTGTTTATTGTCTCTTATATTAATCGTTGCAGCTGTTTGAGTCTCAAATACTGACGAATGCTGCACGTTTCTTTCTGGTAAATATTCACTTAGGCTATTTTCTTTTGTTGCCCCCCAATCACCTAAGCGTCGTTGCCTATATATTTCTTTGACCTTTTGCTGATTTATTCGCTTTTCTTTGGCAACTTGTACCGCAAACTCATGATAAGCATCCGCATTAATAGCGCTCATACGCTCAGTCAAGCTTGGATGTGTGGCAAACCATGACACATCACCCAAGTCTGCCCCACTACTAGCAAAGAAAAAATGACTGAGTCCATTGATATCGGCGATGCCAGACAAACGCGAGCCGAGCGAGTCTTGATGAATAGCTTTTAAGGTTTCGATAATCGCAGGCATACGTGTTAACTGAACGCTGGTGGCATCAGCAAGTAGCTCGCGCTCACGATTAAAACTGTGCTTAATCAACTGCGCGCTTGCCATACTAGAGAAGCTCAAACCATGCAGTAGCAATGTCCAGACACTACGCGGGGCTTGACGATCTATTATAGGTGGCGTTTGCACCCATTTAGACTGACGCTTGGCTGAGGACTGCTGTTGTTGTGATTGCTGCTGCCAATAAGCGACCCATTCACTATGCGTGGTGAAATTAGCGGTTTGCGCTTCTGTATTGCGTGCAAGCGTATCAACCTGTCTCTGTGATAGAAACTTTTGGGAAATACTATCGCTATCAAAATAACGGTAATTAGATATTGGGTCACTCCAGTCGTATAGTATCTGCAAGCCTGCCAATACCACCATCAGCTGTAAATTGAACGTAGCATCACCGTGCAATATATGACCATATTCATGACCAATGAGTCCGTATAGCGCCTCATCAGACAGTTTATCTAACGCACCTTGAGTAACGACGAGTACCATATCTGAGCTATGGCGACCAGCGACGAAACCGTTGATACCCTGCTCGTCAGGTAGCACGTACAAAATAGGGGTTTGCAAACCTGCCGCAATGGCCAGTTGTTGAGCGATTTCATAGTAGCGACGATAAACGGGCGGAAAATCGCGCTCGTCACGTACTGCTATATGACGTGAACTATAGCGAACCTTTTCTTCAGCTTCGTGTTGATGAGCGACTCCTTGACTGTGCTCCCATGCTTCTTGGCTGTTATCAATGAATAGCCTAACCGCCCCTACTCGCTGAGCAATAGCGCGGCCACCTGCTCGCAGGCGTCGATACTCTAAAAAACTACCACCAACGAAACTGCCTAACGTCAAGACAATGACCAGAACCAATACCCAGTAGTATATACCGCCTGTAAATACTGTCAGCAGTATAGACATGACAGCCAGTCCCACTGCCATATGAGCAAGTACAATCAGGAAAAACATTCCATAAAGTAATAGACTGCGCCGCTTACGTATCCGCTGTTCACCGAAAAAATCCATCAGATTAGGCTGCCTAGAGTTCGCCAAAATTGTCTAAACCTTAGCCCATATTGACAATCGGTGCCTGAGCAATCGCTTCTCTGTCTTCGAATACCAACTGACTGAGTGGACGAAAGCCAAACGTCGTACTAACGAGGTTATTAGGAAAGACTTCGCGATCATTATTATAAAACATTACGCTGTCATTATAATGCTGACGGGCAAATCCAATGCGATTTTCCGTATTGGTTAGTTCGTCCATGAGCTCTTTGATCATACTATCGGCTTTGAGCTCTGGGTAGGCTTCGACGACAGCGGAAAATTGACTCAACGCCTTAGACAACATACCTTCTGCTTTTGCAAACAGTGCCATATGCTCTAGCGAGTCTGGCTGATGCTTATTAGAGTCTTGTAGGTCTTGGGCATGATTACGTGCGCTAATGACGCGAGTGAGTGTTTCTTCTTCATGACTCAAATAACGCTTGGCAGTTTCGACCAAGTTTGGAATCAGATCATGACGACGCTTCAGTTGCACATCTATTTGAGCAAAGCCGTTCTTTGCTTGGTTACGTGCGCGTACCAATTTATTAAAAATGGATACTCCAAACACAACTACTAACACCACAAATGCAATGAATAACCAAACAAACATCTTCATAATCGAACCCCAAGGTGTCTAGAATGTTAATAAAAAGTTAATACATTGTATTTTAACTCATATTAATCAATAAAACCTTAGAACTAGATAAGAACTACAAAGGAAATCGAACAGGAAATTAAATTGAAAACTACATAAGCAATTAGCTAACCATCAGACAAAAATTTGACCCAAAAAAAGCCCTTTACAATGAAGGGCTTAATACATTACAAATATGTCTTTGATACTTTATAAATATAATTATCAAATTTTAGGCAAAAAAAAGCGACTCCATCAGCACATCCTCGGCACACACTATAACTATTACCGTTGCTACCTTCCGGTCCTGGCGGGATTCATAGAACAATGTTGCGAGGCTACCAATGGAGCCACCAGTCGCAAATTATACAAGAAATTTTTAATTTTACAACCCCTATCTTAAAACTGTTTGCTTTAGGCGCTAAATAGCACTGTCATTTAGTTCATTAGCTCAGGTCCGCAATGTATGAGCACAAATTATATCAGTAACTTAGGTCACAAAATTCTCACAGCAACTTATATGAATTTTGCTATTTTAGTGAATGAAGTTGCACCCATGTCGATTTCTAGAGAACAATAGGGACAACTTTTCATGTATGAATGAGCGTTGATAATTGTCATTTATATATTATTAGAATCAACTTAGGAGATAATAATGAAAAATACTTTATTGAATAAAGCAGCACTAGCTTCTGGTACGGTTTGTCTCATGACAGCGATGATGGGTAGCGCCCATGCAGAGCCAACAGGCTATGATCAACTGACATTTCAGACAGAAATAAAAGAAGAGATTCAGAACGATGAAGTACGAGCCAGCTTGTACAAGAAAGCACAAGCAACTGACTCTAAGACTTTAGCCACAATGCTTAACACCTCAATCAACAATGCCATGAAAATTGCCAAGCGCTACCCTAGCGTGACCGTGAGCACAGGGCAACAGCGCACCTATCCACGCTATGACAAAAACGATAAAATCATCGGCTGGACAGGTCAAGCAAACATAGATTTAAAAAGTACAGACTTTTCAGCGACTAGCCAACTAATTGCTGACTTACAAGAAACCTTAGTGATGGACAATCTTAATTTTGGCGTATCAGATACCAAAAAAGATGCGCTAGAACAAAAATTAATGACCGAAGCCTCTCGCGCTTTTCAGCAGCAAGCTAAGAGCCTTACCCGCGCTTGGGATGCTCGTGGCTACCGCGTCGTCAATGTTAACCTAAACACAGGTAGCAACTATCCACGTCCAATGTATAGCGCTATGAGCATGAAATCAGGAATGGCAGACGAGTCAGTACCAAGCCAAAGCTTTGAGTCTGGTAATAGCACTATTTCTGTGACTGCTAACGGTACCATCGAGTTAACTAAATAAGACAGCTTATAGTTAAAATAAAATAAGTGATTTACATTAAAAAAGGCAAGCATCGTTAACGGTGCTTGCCTTTTTATTTTGCTGATGTCTATTCATTATATTCAATCATTATTGGGACCATCATTGTGACTGAGCAACTTCCTGTTGACGCAGCTTTAGCATCAATTTTTGATACCAAGCTAGCTTTTGATAAGCCAACAGCTGCGCTGCCTTTCTTTTGTTGTCTTGCAATGTGGTCGTGTTTTGAATCACGTATACAGTACGTGTGATTTGCTTAAGTGTTTGGCTAGTTTCGCTTTGTATAACAGCCTTGATTGTATGAGCACCTGGCAAAACATCAACAGTAGCAATAGACGCGCTCAAACCTTGTGCAACCTCTTTGTCATCAAAATAAATACGGGCACTATCCCCTACCTGTAACGCAGGCCGAATCTGTACATTAACATCGATACTCTGTACCGGACGACGATAAGCTCTTTCTTCGCTAGGTTCAGTAATGGCTAACTGATAGTTTACTGGCGTGGTCACCTTAGTATTTATCGCAGTCGACTTAGTAGCAGTCACTGTCTGCGACGCATTTAATGATTGGCGACTTGTATTAGAATTGGTTGTCGTATTCAGACTAGTTGACCTGCTCGTATCATTACCTGTCGTAATAGCCATTTGACTGACTTGTTTGCCAACTTGCTGCTCATAATCCTGTGGACGGTCAGTAAAGGTGACTTGGCCGGTTTGCTCATCGACCACTTTATAAATAGGTGCAGCATTGATAAGAGGTGCACAAAGACTAGCGAGAGCAACCGTAGTCCATAGCGCAACTCTAATCTTACCCTTCAAGAAACTCGGTTTTGCTAATAAAGTCATAATCCATCAACCTAGATAGTGTCTACTATTAATATAATTTTATAAAACTATTATGCGTGAGTTTTGACATGAAATCAGTAGCGATTTCAAAGAAAATTCAGCAATTGGACTGATACACTTTATTAATACCCATAAAAAAAACCAGCCAAGTTAACCTTAGCTGGTTTTGTGACTCAAAATAAATGAGTGTTTTAGCGACTAATTAGCAGCTGTAGTACATGTCAAATTCGACAGGGTGTACAGTTACGTTCAAACGTTGTACTTCTTCTTCTTTCAAAGCAATAAACGCTTCTAGCATGTCTTCAGTGAAGACATCACCTTTTAATAAGAAGTCATGATCGTCACGCAATGCTTGTAGTGCAACGTCTAAGCTCTCTGCAACCGTTGGGATTTGTGCTTCTTCTTCTGGTGGCAAGTCATACAAGTTTTTGTCCGCAGCTTCGCCTGGATGCATTTTGTTTTGGATACCGTCAAGGCCGGCCATCAACAATGCAGCAAACGCTAGGTATGGGTTAGCCGTTGGATCAGGGAAACGTGCTTCTACACGTACCGCTTTCGGACTGCTTACGTGTGGAATACGGATAGATGCTGAACGGTTAGATGCTGAATAAGCAAGTTTGATAGGCGCTTCATAATGTGGTACTAGGCGCTTATAGCTGTTCGTTGATGGGTTAGTAATCGCGTTCAACGCACGAGCATGCTTGATAATACCGCCAATGAAGTACAATGCTGTTTCAGACAGACCAGCATACTCATCACCAGAGAATGTGTTTACACCGTCTTTTGAGATTGACATATGTACGTGCATACCTGAACCGTTATCACCAACGATTGGCTTAGGCATAAAGGTCGCTGTTTTGCCAAACTGATGCGCAACGTTATGAACAACATATTTCAATTGCTGAACTTCATCCGCTTTACGTACCATCGTGTTGAATGCAACACCGATTTCAGACTGGCAAGAAGCCACTTCATGGTGATGAACTTCAACCGAACCTTCACCAACGATTTCTTCTATGCGTTCACACATAACAGCACGCATGTCATGTGAGCTATCGATCGGTGGTACTGGGAAATAGCCGCCTTTCACACGTGGGCGATGCGCCATGTTGCCCCACTCGTAAGTCTCGTTAGTCGACCATGCTGCTTCTTCAGCCGTGATCTTATGACTAACGCCAGACATATCGACTGACCATTTAACATCGTCAAATACAAAGAATTCAGGCTCTGGACCGAAATAAGCAGTATCACCGATACCAGTAGACTTTAAATACTCTTCAGCGCGACGTGCGATAGAACGTGGGTCACGGTCATAACCTTGTAGCGTTGATGGCTCGATGATATCGCAAGTCACTACCACAGTCACCGCGTCAAAGAACGGGTCAACAAAAGCAGTTTCTGGATCAGGACGCAAGATCATATCTGACGCTTCGATACCTTTCCAACCAGCGATTGATGAGCCATCAAACATTTTGCCGTCTTCCATGACATCTTCATCAACGGTATGCGCTGGGAAGCTGATGTGCTGCTCTTTGCCGCGTGTATCAGTAAAGCGAAAATCAACCCATTTAGCATTAGAGGATTGGATAAGATCTAATAGTTTATTCGACATGAATAGTCTCCGTTGTGTTGATCACGTAATTGCGATTTAAAATTATTAATATGATGTTCTTGTCCAAGAATGTCAGATGTGCTCTCAATACTAAAACAGCGCATTCGATATTATGCTTATTATCAGCACTATTTTGCGTATTAGTCAAGATGCTCATCTAAAGCGTTTACTTAATCAGACCAATATTTGTGCACATGGTCTAACATACGCCAATTCAATCCTAACGACATTCTAGCAATATACAACTCATAATGCTGAACTCTTCGGGCTCTTGTTAATAATTATTTTTAGACCAGTTTTTTGGCTTTAAAAATAATCATAACAGCAATAATGCAAAGGCTATGCCAATGTATTGCCACTCTGATAACAGATATAGTTATAGATAGATTTAATTATCAATATTTACAGTGATTTATACGATGAATATCGTTATATATTCATTAATTCCCATCAAATTAATTTTTAGAATAGCACTTAATTAGAGCACCAGTTGAGAACCAAAGGCACTTAATTGGTGCAAATACAAATATATTTATTATTGAAATGCTATTTTATAGTGCAATGTTAATAGCTGAATTTATAACATTGTCTCTGACTACATTATTTTATGCGTCAAAAAAATAATAAAAAATATGTTTTTACTTGGTGCTTACTTAGATAGCCCGTACCCTACATTTGATAGAAAACAAAATAGTGGTAAGATAACCGCGCGCAATAACCTCCTCTGTTATAGTCAGAGCTGCTTGTGTTCGGCAATCAAGTGACTCGATAACAGTGAGAACAAATTTCATGTTAAAAATATAATAAAACTGATAAGTTGAAGCCTTAATGATTTTGATGATCGATAATTACGATAGCTTTACGTACAATATCGTACAGTACTTCGGTGAGCTAAAGCAGGACATCACTGTCTGGCGTAATGATCAGGTCAGCATTGAGCAGATTAAAACCCTCGCACCTAATGTTATTGTGATTGGCCCAGGTCCATGCGATCCTGACCGTGCGGGTATTTCGCTGCAAGCCATTGAGACATTTAAAGGAATTATTCCTATACTGGGTATTTGCTTGGGTCATCAAGCTATCGGTCAAGCCTTTGGCGGTCAAGTGGTCAAAGCTGGCGAAGTCATGCATGGCCGCTTATCAGCTATCTATCACAACGAGCAAGGTGTGTTTGCCAGATTACCTAACCCGTCACAGGTTACGCGCTATCATTCACTCGTCATTGACAAGACAAGCCTACCAGACTGCTTTGAACTTACCGCATGGACACAGAATGCTGATGGTAGTATTGAGGAAATCATGGGTATTCGCCATAAGGAGCTGGCTGTAGAAGGTGTCCAGTTCCATCCTGAGTCGATATTGAGCGAAGCAGGTTATCAATTGCTCAATAACTTTTTACAGACTCATGGCTTGTCTACTCTAACATCCGATGAGCTACCACAAGTTGGCTAGATTTGACTAAAAGCACCTTGGCAAAAATACTGCTTTCATAAGCCTATGCCACATTTCACACAGATTCATATAAAAAATAATAGTAAGCGAGACCATAATGAGTACGAAAAAAATAGAAGAAACGCACACGCCAGAGAGTATTGCAAAATTGTCTGATGAACAAACACATCAATTGCTAACCACAGCTTTGGGTAGAATATTTCAACACATCGATTTAACCTTTGACGAGATGTATCAAGTGATGCTGATTATCATGCAAGGTAGATGTAGCGACGCTATGATGGGCGCTATCTTGACAGGCCTACGCATGAAAGGCGAATCCATTGACGAGATTACTGCATCAGCCAGCGCCATGCGTGCACTAGCCGCCAACATTGAACCAAAGAACTGCGATTACTTGGTAGATATCGTTGGTACTGGCGGCGATGGTGCTAACTTGTTCAATGTCTCAACTGCATCGGCATTGGTTGTTGCGGCAGCTGGTGCACAAGTTGCTAAGCACGGCAATCGCGGCGTCTCGACCAAATCGGGTAGCTCAGACTTACTTGAGCAAGCAGGTATCAGTCTTGCATTAACTCCAGATCAGGCAAAAGACTGTATCGAAAACCAAGGTATCGGGTTTTTATTCGCACCCAATCATCACAGCGCCATGCGTTACGCCAACCCTGTACGCCGTGAGTTAAAAGCGCGTACCATCTTTAATATTTTGGGCCCATTGACCAACCCTGCTGGCACACCAAACTTAGTCATCGGTGTATTTACCGCACAGTTATGTGAGCCAATTGCCAAAGTGATGAAAAACTTAGGCGCACGTCATGTCATGGTAGTAGGCGCAAAAGATGGTCTTGATGAAATCAGTCTTGCGACTTCGACCACAGTCGCTGAGCTAAAAGATGGTGAGATATCTGTTTATGACATGATGCCAGAAGATGCGGGTATCGAGTCCCAAACTCTTATTGGCCTCGATGTCGACTCTCCAGCACAAAGCCTTGAGTTGATTCGTACTGCGCTATCTGGAGCCGACACCCATGACCGTGCTGTACTTAAAGCACGTGACATGATTGCGCTAAATGCAGGTGCCGCGATATACACCGCAGGGCTTGCCAGCAACTACCCTAACGGTGTTAGCCGAGCACAAAAAATAATTCAAAATGGCGATGCTTTACTAAAACTTGAGTCTTTAGCCAACTATACCCAACAGCTAGTCGCTCAAGGTTAACTTATAAGCACTCATCTACTGTCTATAGTCAAAGAAATCTAAAACGGATACAAGGCAGCCAACCATAGATTGTACAAATCGTACATCTAAGGAGGATAACGCCGTAGCCATTTAGTAGTTACTAATAGTTCTCTGACTATATTTACATTTAACGATATTCGGATACCAGTATGACCACAACCCATTCAGACATACCGTCAGTGCTACAGCGCATTGTCGCCACCAAAGTAGAAGAAGTAAAAGCCGCTCGCGAAGCATTGTCTCTAGAGGACTTGAAAGCACAGGTCGCAGCTGATGATAAACCGCGTCGAGGTTTTGCCGCGGCATTACGTGCTGCTGGCACTAAAGAAAATGGTATCGGTATTATTGCTGAGATTAAAAAAGCCTCACCGTCTAAAGGCATTATCAATCATAACTTTACCCCTGCTCTATTTGCGCAGCAGTATGAGCAAGCGGGCGCTAGTTGTCTGTCTGTATTGACCGATCGTGATTACTTTCAGGGCGATGACATCTATCTTATTCAAGCAGCTAATACCTCAAGCTTACCGATATTACGTAAAGACTTTATGATTGATGTCTATCAAATCTATCAATCTTACCTAATGGGCGCTGACTGCATCCTACTCATTATGGCTTGCCTAGATGATGCCCAAGTACGAGAGCTACATGCGCTCAGTATTGAGCTTGGTATGGACGTATTGATAGAAGTGCATACCAAATCTGAGCTTGAGCGTGCGCTACAGTTGCCACGTTCAGTACACAATATCTACGGTATCAATAACCGTGATTTAAATACCTTCGATGTTGACCTGCAAACCACGCTTGATCTTAAGAATATTTTAAACGACGCACTCGCTGCTGATGCTAATAGCGCTGAACAAACACCACTTATCGTAACCGAGAGTGGTATTCATAGCAGTGATGATATTCGCCTTATGCTAAGCAATGATATTCAGCACTTTTTAATCGGTGAGCAATTTATGAAAACTGATCATCCTGGACAAGCGTTACAATCCTTGCTTGCGGGCGTCGCAGCAGACGGGTAAAGTAACTCAATAATTTATGCTTAAATATATACTAATAGCTTGAACAATGTCTGCGCTATATACATAGTTCAATCAACCATTCATCAATCAACGATACGTTAACTTTTATGTCAAACTCTCTGTTTTCAAAAGAAATGCAAGACCAGCTCAAAGAACTTAAAGGCCAGCTGAGCAAGGGCCGTGATACCAATTCACCTGAAGGTGAGAATCAAAAGCCAACTGAGCCGGTATCGCTACCGACTCAAAAGCAAGTAAAAAAGACAGTCAAGCAGCTAGATAGTGAACATATCGATGACGATAAAGTTCTATTTATGCAAGCCATGCATGGTGTCAATCAGCTAGAAGACAAAAATGTTCGCTCACCTGCCAGCGCAACTAGAGCAGGCAAACCTGATGCAGCGACACTATCAAAACGTGCTGCGGCTCAAGGTAGTGAGGCCAGTGATTTAGGCGCAGGCTTGTCAGATATGCAAGCACTACTGAACCCTGTTGCTGCTGAAGCTTATTTGTCTTATAAGCAACCAACACTGCAAAATAAAATCTTTGATCAGCTCAAAAAAGGCAAGCTGCGTTGGTATGATGCGGTAGATATCCATGGCTGTACAATAGAAGAAGCTCGCGAAGCGATGACTCAACTATTGAGCCAAGCCAAGCAGAAAAACGAAACTATGGTAAAAATCGTCCATGGTAAAGGTAGCGAAGCGATTCTAAAAACTTGTATCAATGGCTGGTTACGTCAATTGCCAGAAGTATTAGCTTTTTGCTCTGCGCCACCAAAAGATGGTGGTAACGGTGCGGTACTAGTACTACTTAAAAAACCTAAAGCAGATGGCGAATAGGTCTATTGTTAGTGATACGGTACTATATAAAAAGGACTGCTTATTTGCAGTCCTTTTTTATCAATCATCCATGGTTTAGACGTAGACTATAACGATGTTTCCTTTAATGAATACTCTCTTTCATGTACATTCCATTTAATGTGAGCTTCTCACCTTTTATTAATATATTGACTTGAGCACCTTCTAATTAGCAAAGCGAAATCACTATGAATATACAGACTATTGAAAACATTAACGAACTAGAACAGCAGATTGCTGCGCTGATTGCCATTGAACCAAGGTTTGCTCCTGTCCATAAGCAGGTTGGTACCCCTAACCTTAGGCATAGCGCAGGTGGGTTTGAGCAATTGATGAGAGCGATGGTCGGTCAGCAGTTATCAGTTGCCGCCGCTGCCAGCATTTGGAAACGGTTGGTTGATGCAGAATTGATTACCCCGCAAGCGATACGTGAAGCGACAGACGATAGTTTGAAGACGCAAGGATTGTCTAAGCAAAAAACTCGTTATGTACGCTCCTTAGTGGATCATGATATAGACTTTGCAGCATTAGAAACTTTGCCAAATGAAGAAGTCATAACAACCTTGACAGCCGTGACAGGGATTGGACGTTGGACAGCTGAGATGTATTTATTATTTTCGCTAAAACGTGCAGACATACTTGCAGTCGATGATTTGGCCATTAAAGTTGCAGCCATGGAGTTGTTAGGCTTAGCAGAGCGCCCAACACCCAAGCAGCTAAAAGACTTAACTCAGCATTGGTCACCTTATCGTAGTGCTGCCAGTCTACTGCTTTGGTCGTACTACGGTTTATTACGTGATAAAACCGCAGTACCTTTATAACTAATTGAGCAAAAAACATAGCCAGTGTTATTCACTACCATTCGTGAGCAAAAAGTCTCCTTTAAGGCTGATTCCATATAGAAAAGCCAGATTTGTTTTTAGTGTGCTTAAACTTACTTTTTCTTAGCATATGACTTTTATGCTTTAGTGCCTTAAGCGCACCACTTCTGCTGACGGTCGCCATAGAGAATTTGTGGTGACTTGCAACATCATTTTTAGCCTTGTCACTATCTTTACGAATATCAACGCCATCGTCGTTGTAATCTTTCCTGTATACGCTTGTGTTTACTTCCTTGTTATCAGACACTTCATTATTAGCAGAGTTACTACTGTTATCTGATTCATTTCCTTCTGCTGATTCATCAGTGCTACTTCTCACATGATGTTCAAGCTCCGTTTGATTAACAATCAACTGCTGAGTCGGCAATGCATGTTCTACTTTATATTTCGCGACTTTCTTTAATATATCGACAAACAAAGCGTTTTGTTTGTCATAGAACTCAATGATACCAATAGCATTCACATAAGCTTGCAACTGAATAACATAGCAATCTTGGCGCAGCTCCAAAATATTGACCTGATTCCATTCTTGATTGGTCAAATCATGCTCTTTTATAAATTCATCTAAGTCATTGACCATTTTAAAGATTACATCAAGATCAGCGGTACGCTTAATATATAAGTAATGGAAAAAACGAAACATATCGCGAGAGGTAAAGTTTTCGATCTGCATCGATGAAAAATCACCGTTTGGTACCGTAACAATCGTCCGCGACAAGGTCCGTACGCGCGATGAGCGAATACCAATATCAATAACTGTGCCTTCATAAGTACCGAATTTACAGTAGTCACCGATACGCACAGGTGAATCTGCCACCACTACAACACTACCAACTAGGTTTTCGATCGTCTTTTGCGCACCAAGAGCTAACGCCAAACCACCCACACCCAGTGCCGCAATACCAGTGGTCAAATCAAAACCCAAATTGCCAAAAATAACAATCACTGCAAATATCAGTAATAGCGCTTTGACAACCTTGCGCAGCAGTCCCAAAATTGAGACACGCTCAGTATAGTTTTTCTTGTAGCTTAGATTTACCGCTCGAGTAAATATCGCATCGATCACTCGCAATAGTAGCCAAGTCAGCGCCAACCAAGAGGCTATATCCGTAAAGCGATTGACTGGCTCACGTAGTGTCACCGATACGCCTGCATAAACCATAACTTCGGATAGTATCAATGCCATAATGACCACAGAGAGTGGCAATATTACTTTGTTAGGTAACGGCAATGGCGTACCACGCAAATACGGATAAACAATCCTTAATAAGTGGTATAGCAACCATACCGCGACATAAGTAAGTACAAAGCTAGTCACAATCATGGTGAGCGCGGCGACCAAATCAGCTAGTTGATAGCCGAAAAGCTTTTTACCATCTAAAGAATCAACCGTATAGCGCGAGACCAAGGTCGGCTCAGTATTTTCTATCACTTCTGGTACTGAGGTCAGCGTATCGCTAGAGAACTGCCAATATTGCTCATTCTGTTTTGAGACCACCCTTTCGAGTAGTAACGGAACACTTCGCTCTCCGATATTAATCACACCGACATTTTCTTGGCTAGGTGGCAGCTGGTCAGTTAGATTACCCTCAGGTGAGTTACTAATCTGTAGATCCGGCTGAAAACGCCCACCTGCATCCAGTGCCTGTTTAAACTGTCGCACAACGGTCGTTGGGTTATCGGACTTTGATAAGTTGAGATAATTACTTGCCAGCAAATAATCATTTTCACCCAGCGCACTGATAAACCCTTGTACCGTATGACGCGGCGTATCTCGGCCAAACGAATCAGGCAATGGCGTACTTACTGTCTCTCCACTACTGTCATTACCCACTCCAAGCGCACCAGCCTCGACAGCATAAGCATTATTTGGCAAGGCAATGCTCAACAGCATAGTCAATAATAACATTGCGACTATAATTGGCATTTTAGTAATAGCAGAGAATAAATTAGGCAAAGGACTGGGAGTCAGATTATGCTTGATAGACAAAACAAACCTCTTAGTTTAAAAATGGCATGATAAATGACAGGTGATGTCCATACTATAGTAACAATTATTTATAACAGCAGTACTTTTGATTACGCAATTTTGTAGCTAACTGTATTGGTATTTGATTTTTTACTCTATGTGCATTTCTAATAATAAGTATTTATTAAGACAGCTTTCTCTTATAAAACTAAGAAGATGCTCATAAAATATTTAGGTAAATTAATTTTTAATAGACTATTTAGCAAGCTAACCTGAATAACATTCAGCTTACCATGAGGAAACATTAGGTTAAAACGGTTTATAAAGTAACCGTTTTTATAGATAATAAGTGCTGTATAAGCTGTCCACTACTTTTTGTAACACTTCTTTCTCAATCTTTGCTTTCGTAACTCTGGAAATCATTATGTTATTATCACGCTCTTCTTCATCTACTTATCTACGTTGTAGTATTTTAAGCGTACTGGGCTTACTTTCTATAAATACAGCAATGGCTGTCACACCTGTCAGCTCTGACCTAGATACTGTCACTGATAATAATAAGCTGCCACAGGTCGAGCTTGATAAAATTGTGGTAACCGCGACACGTACACCGACTAAGACCAGCAATGTGATTGCTCAAACTCGCGTTGTTGATAGCGAGGAGCTACGACGCTATCAAGGTCAAACCGTACTTGATGTCTTAAAAAGTCAAACGGGTATTAATGTTACTCAAAGCGGTGGCCTAGGCACGACCAGTAATTTTTACATGCGCGGTTATGATAGTAAGCAAGTCTTGGTACTTATCGATGGTGTTCGTTATGGCTCAATCTCTTTAGGTACGCCTGCATTAAACTTATTGTCTGCTGATCAGATTGATCGTATAGAAATATTATATGGTGCCTCAGGCGCAAGTCTTTATGGCGCAGATGCGATGGGTGGCGTTATTCAAGTCTTTACCAAAGGCACAAACGTACAGAAAAGCAATTTATCAGTCACTGCTGGTGTCGGCTCTAACAACCTCTATACTGTGGGTACTAACGGTCAATATGCTTATCAAGACACTACGCTAAGCTTAGGTGTTAGTCATACTGATACTGATGGTTTCAATGCTGTAAATGCAGGTAAGAATTTTAATGCTGACGATGACGGCTTTAAAATAACATCCGTAAGCGCTGCTATGACACAGAAAATTGCACCCAATGTAAAAGCAGGTCTAAATGCATTTTACAACGAATCTACCTCTGAATTTGACGCCTTTCCTGACTTTACTGGTGCTGTAAATTCTGATTCTTATAGCGATCAAAAAAACGGATCAGCAACCGCTTTTATTGAACACGTAAACGATCTTGCTACTACAAAATTAAGCTATGGTCATAGCATTGATGAACTCAGAACTTATGACAACGTTCAAGACTTGAAAAAAAGCACTGTTTTTGACACTACTCAAAACCATACTCGTTTAGAAAGTCAAATTAAAGCAGGTGGTGGTCAAGCTATCTTAGGACTTGAACATTTAGACCAAAAAATAGATTCAACCACTAAATATGAGGTGGATAGTCGCACTATAAAAAGTGCATTTGTCGGCTATCAGCTGGCTGATACCTATTATGATGTGCAAACTAACTATCGTGTAGACGATAACTCACAATACGGTAAAGAAAGTACTTATAACGTAGGCGCAGCATTTCGACCATTAGCGGGTATGCGCATCGGTGCCAACTATGCAACTGGCTTTCGAGTACCTACTTTCAACGACTTGTATTATCCTGGATATGCAAACCTAAGTTTGAAGCCTGAATCCACTAAAAACACTGAAGTATTCATTGAATATGCCAATAATAATCAGCTTTCACGTCTTACTGGCTATCATACTGATGCGGAGAATTTAATTGCAGGTGGTACAAATATTGGCGAGGCAAAAATTAAAGGTCTAAGCTTAACTTCAGACTGGAAATTCAATTCATTTTTATTCGGTCTGGGTTATGACTACTTAGATGCAAAAGACAAAACACCTAACGGTTCTAACTATAATAATGAGCTTACCTATCGTCCTAAAAATACTGGTTTAGTTTACGTAGGATACCAACAGCCTACTTTTGATATACGCCTTGAAACCAAGCATACTAGCGACAGATTCTCTGATGGTGCCAATAGCATTAAACTAGATGACTATACATTAGTCAACTTAAGTACAAATATATACATTACTCCTAATCTTCGTGCTAACCTACGTGTAGACAATATCACTGATGAAGATTATATACTTGCAGATAACTACACGCTCACAAATAACTTTAGTTCAAGATATGCAACTAACGGCACTAGTTATTTCACCTCACTAACCTACAACTGGTACTAAAATTATTTAGCGCCAATTGAAAATTAAGTTATAAATAATTAAGGTTATCATTCGATGGCCTTTTTTTATGCTAGTTAATGCCACAAGCGCGTACTATTTATATCAGCCAACAGGTGACAATCTTCGTCGCATATATTACAATAACGACCTCCGAGAGGTGTTGCACCATAAAAACCATCGCTGTTTTTAACTTTTAAAACTAGGCTGATGGCTCTTTATGTTAGGCTCGGTACTTTCAATTTTTCTACAGTTGATAGCGCAAATAACGGCACCTGCGTTTTATTTTTATCATAAATCTATTACTAATAGGAGCATATGATGGACGCAGTGTCTAATATCCCATCTGTCCACACAATCGATCCCACTTTTACTGACTATAAAGTCGCTGACATTAGCCTTGCTGATTACGGCCGCCGTGAAATCACCCTTGCCGAAGCTGAAATGCCTGCCCTTATGGGTCTGCGTCGTCGCTACGAAGCCGATCAGCCGCTTAAAGGCGCTAAAATCGCTGGCTGTATCCACATGACCATCCAAACTGCAGTACTGATCGAGACATTAGTCGCGCTAGGTGCTGAAGTACGCTGGACCTCATGTAACATCTTCTCAACTCAAGACCATGCTGCTGCTGCAATTGCTGCTGCTGGTATCTCTGTTTATGCTTGGAAAGGCGAAACAGAAGAAGAGTATGAATGGTGCTTACGTCAGCAAGTACATGTTGGCGGCGAAGCATCAGGCCAACTTTGGGATGCTAACTTAATCTTGGATGATGGCGGTGATTTGACTGCTTTAATTCACAGCGATTATGCAGAGCTGCTTGATAACATCCATGGTATCTCAGAAGAAACCACTACTGGCGTTCATCGCTTGGTTGAGATGTTGAATAAAGGCACGCTAAAAGTACCTGCCATTAACGTCAACGACGCGGTTACCAAATCGAAAAACGACAACAAATACGGCTGCCGTCATAGCTTAAATGATGCTATTAAACGCGCTACCGATATGTTCCTTGCTGGTCGCCGCGCTTTGGTTATCGGTTATGGCGATGTGGGCAAAGGCTCTACGCAAAGCTTACGCCAAGAAGGCATGATCGTACGTGTTTCAGAAGTTGACCCTATCTGTGCGATGCAGGCATGTATGGACGGCTTTGAAGTATTGTCACCTTACATCAATGGCGATAACACTGGCGGCGCAGAGAATATCAATAAGCGCTTGCTTGAAGACACTGACATGATCGTCACGACTACTGGTAATTACCATGTTTGTGATAGACATATGCTAGCCGCTCTTAAGCCTGGTGCTGTGGTATGTAACATCGGTCACTTTGACACCGAAATCGATACCCAATTTATGCGTGATAACTGGCGCTGGGTTGAGATCAAGCCACAAGTGCATCAAATCTTCCGCTCAGACGATGAAAACGATTATCTAATCTTGCTTGCTGAAGGTCGCCTAGTAAACCTAGGTAACGCAACTGGTCATCCATCACGCGTGATGGACGGCTCATTTGCCAACCAAGTATTGGCTCAAATGTATCTGTTCGAAGAAAAATTCGCTGACTTGCCAGCTGACCAACGTACTGACAACCTATACGTAAAAGTATTGCCTAAGAAGTTAGACGAAGAAGTGGCCGCTGCGATGGTTGCAGGCTTTAACGGTACGCTAACCAAGCTGACCCAAAAGCAAGCTGAGTATTTGGGTGTGCCAGTTGAAGGTCCATTCAAGCCTGACGCTTATAAATACTAAAAGGAGCCTGACTGTGAGTAAGCCTGCTTTCTCCTTTGAGTTCTTTCCTGCAAAGACCGAGCAAGGTCACGAAAAGCTTCTCAGCACTTATGATGAGCTTAATAAGTTGTCACCAGCTTATTTTTCGGTAACTTACGGTGCGGGCGGTTCAACCCGTAGCCGCACCTTAGATATCGTACAGGCACTCAGTGCGCGTGGTACCACTGAAATCGCACCGCACATGTCCTGTATTGGTGATGACAAAAGTGAAATCGCTGAATTGCTTGAGTATTATAAGACTTTAGGTATTAGACGCTTAGTAGCGCTACGCGGCGACTTGCCATCAGGTCAGGTGGGCATGGGTGAACTACCATTTGCGGTAGATTTGGTAAAGTACATTCGTGAGCATTCAGGTGACCACTTCCATATTGAAGTGGCCTCCTACCCTGAAATGCACCCACAAGCGCGTAGCTTTGAGTTTGATATCGATAATCTGGTAAATAAATACCAAGCTGGTGCCAATGCGTCGATTACCCAGTTTTTCTACAACGCTGACAGCTATCTGTACTTGCGTGATAAGTTAGAGAAACGCGGTATTGATACAGTAGCTCAGCCTTTGGTCGCTGGTATCATGCCAATTACCAATTCGAGCAATCTCTTGCGTTTTGCTGATAGCTGTGGCGCTGATATTCCGCGCTATGTACGTAAGCAGTTGACAGATTTTGGTGATGACCGTAAGGCTATTCGTGAGTTTGGCTTTGATGTGGTTTATCGCTTGTGTGAACGCTTGATTGCCGAGGGCGTACCTGCCATGCATTTTTATAGCATGAACAAAGTTGAGCCAAACAAACGCTTGGTAGAAGCATTGGGATTGACTGCTTAAACTTGTAAGCATTCTAGAATATCCTTTAATCATTCCTGAAGACATTATTAATGACTGGCGCTTTTAGGAGCGCCAGTTTTTTATTGTCAAAATTTTGACCAATAGCCCTTTACCGTTTTATTCATACACTTTATCTTATTTGATTTTTAAAAATTTCTTCACTGTGTAATAATGCTGCTTTAAAAATAATTATCTTTATTAAGAAAAATTCTCATAAAACAAATGTCATTAATTGTCTCAAGTGATATTCTATAGATCTAATAATAACTATACTCAATCAAATAATAGGAATAAGACCACGTGCGACGTTTTTTTTATGCCGTTAGCAACGACAACGCTGATGCCTCAGCACTACCTAAATTGGGTGAGTTACCGATAGGTAGCAATGTCGAATTACCCGATAGTATTGTTCATCACTGGTGCCGTGTACTACGAGCCAATATTGGTGATCAAGGGATTTTGTTCGATGGATTTGGCGGCGAATATACAGTACAACTACAGGCTATTAGTAAAAAAAACGCCACTGCTACTTTACTTGCTCATATAGACGATGATCGTACGGCACCTACTATCACTCAAATCGGCTTAGTAATGAGCCGAGGCGAACGTATGGACTATGCGATACAAAAGGCGACCGAACTTGGCGTGACTGCTATTCAGTTACTCAGTAGCCACCACGGAGAAGTTACATTAAAACCTGCACAAATTGAGAAGAAACTGTTGCATTGGCAACAAGTGGCGATCGCAGCTTGCGAACAGTGCGGACTTAATCGTCCGCCTCTCATTTTTGCACCACAATCCATTACCCAATGGCTAAGCAATACCAACACTGACTCTACTCATAATGAGATGACTGTCAGCCCTGTCGTTTCTGTGCTTAGTCAAGATCCTTATTACCAGATATTAGACGGTCTTGCAGATTTATGTATGCAAATGAGCGTACCAGCAGCAGGACAACCTGCCATGCCTAGTGCTCTACCTGATGTGCTTAAAAAACAAACTCCTTATATTAAACTACTGATTGGACCTGAAGGAGGTTTAAGTAGTGATGAGTGTAAACAAGCAAATAATGTTGGCTTTATACCGTGGCAAATTGGTACAAGAGTGTTACGCACTGAGACCGCACCAGTGGTTGCTTTGTCTACTATATCCGCCTTGTATAGCTGGAAACGATAACCAATAATAATAGTCATTATCATTAATAAATTTAAAAGTAGAACTTTTGTTTTATATTTTGTAGACTTAAAAGTGATCTTAGCTCAATGTTGAGAAGTTGAATCACCATATTTATTTTTATAAGCCATTATTTTGTGAGCCATTATTATGAGCGATTTTGACACTATCCCAGCATCGATTAAGCAACGGTTAATGACCGAACTGTGTGAGAGAATTGAAGATGCCATATTTATACTAGACGAAAATCTACGTTATTTATCTGTCAATCCTAGCTATGAGCTTTTGATTGGCTACAAAGAAGAGTTTTTAATCGGTCGTCCACTTGGTATATATGCTGCTGAATTTTTATCAGAAGCAGAGCAAGTAATTCTAAAAGATATCAAGAAAAACTTAAACGAACATGGTTTTTATGAACTTGATTTTTCGATGGCCAACCGTTATGGACAGAATATTGACTGTCATATTACTTATCGCAGAATTTATATAGATCAAATGGCTTATCATATTGGTATGCTGCGTGATATGTCTTCAGTTATTAAAGATCAAAAACAGGTCGCCCATTTACTCAACTATGATCAGCTCACAGGTCTCCCTAACCGCAAGGTATTTTTAAGTCAGACAAGTGACATGCTATTGGATAGTTACCAAGAGGTTGTCCTTGTACGCTTAAACATTGACCGTTATCGCAATCTTGCCAGCCTACTAGGGCCTGATGGTGCCAATGACTTAATAAAAAACTTTGTAAAAGGAGTCGAAAAGCTCAAACTGCATAATTTACGCTCTTTTTCTCACTTTGGGGGTGATGATTTTGCGCTATTGTTTGAAGTTAAAGATGCCAATATGGTACGTCATCAGCTAGACACACTCATGCAAATGTGTGAGCGTCCCTTCTCTACTGACAAGAGCCATGCGACAGATGCAAATATCTATTACCATATTTCTGTGGGTGTGAGCTGTTTTCCAAAAGACGATAACGAAGTAACGGGTTTATTGACCAAAGCAGAAAAAGCATTGGACTATGTCAAGCAGCATGGAGGCGATGATATACGTTGGTACGATGAGGCCATTGAAAGCGCCACCGCTGGTAGCTTAGAGTTAGAGTCTGAGCTTAGGACTGCTACCATTGAAGGTCAATTCGTTCCTTATTATCAGCCAAAGTTCTCATTAGAGACTGGTGCTATCACAGGTTTTGAAGCATTGGTACGTTGGCAACACCCTACTCGCGGATTGCTCAAGCCCGTTCATTTTATCAATGCCATTATCGCGCACAAGCTCTCCTTTGATTTGTTTTCGCAACTGGCCATTAAAATTGTCAAACAACTAGCCATTTGGCAACAGCAAGGGTTTCATCAACACGTCTGTATCAACGCTGATGCTGCTGAGTTCAGCCACCCTGACTTCTTTGATATGGTAAGCACACTACTGACCGAGAATGACGTTGCTGCCCATCAATTGCACATTGAAGTGACCGAGTCGTCTTTGATTCAGCGCCATGATAATGTAAAAAAACAGCTTAACTCGCTTAGAGAGCTTGGCGTACGTCTAGCGCTCGATGATTTCGGTACTGGTTATGCATCATTGAGCTACTTGCAAGAGTACCCATTTGATTTTATCAAAATCGATAAGAGCTTTATCTCTAATATTGAAACCGATCGTACCCAGCACGCGATTGTAAAAGCCATTTTGGACTTAGCAGTCGCTTTAGACATGCAGGTCGTTGCTGAAGGTATCGAAACTGAGCAGCAGCGCGATGTGTTGTTAGATATGGGGTGCAAAATTGGTCAGGGCTATTGGTTTAGCAAACCCGTGGCTGCTGATGTCGCCACGGCGATGCTGATTCAACAAAATGCTTCTGAGTAAACGCTAAGCTATTCGCTATAACTTATTAATCATAAACTACTATGTTCAGACTCCTAGCATACGAGCATGTTTAATGTTTATCACGTTTATATCTGTGAAATAACTTACATGCTCGGTTCTACCAAATAGTGTTGTCATTTATACCGATGCGTTTGTCTTTATGGCGAACGCTATTTTTTTGGCTGTCGTTTTTTCATGTTAATACTAATCATATAAAGGACTATCTGTCTTAGTAACGTTAGAGTTTTCATATGCTTAATGCTACTGCTTCCTAGCGCCTAACGTCGATTGCATAACCGATGCAAGATAGGTTCATGACTTATCAGTCCTGTCACCAAACTTGTATAATCACCTATGAAAGCCTATCTTTTATAGTGAATTTGTTAGAGTACATTTAATCTATCATTGACTCTGATAATCACCACTCTTTTCAACACTATTTTATGTAATCGATAGCATGGTTGACCTGCTTTACTGTTTATCATTTATTTAGATTTTCAGATTGGCTAGGTAAGAATAACGCACTAGAGGATAGTGCGACCATATGCTCATTATTGGCTATGATCGGTTACATTCCAAAAAGGACAGGAAGTTATGCAATACAAAGCGCCCTTACGTGATATCCAATTCGTTATGCATGAACTACTCGATAGTGAAAGCCACTACAAAACTCTGCCTGCGTTCCAAGAAGCTGACCGCGAGCTAATGGACAGCCTATTTGAAATGGCTGCAAGCTTTGCTGAAAACGAACTGTCACCATTGAACCAAAGCGGTGATGCTGAAGGCTGTAAGTTTGATAATGGTAAGGTCACCACGCCAAAAGGCTTTAAAGAAGCTTATGACGCGTATTGTGAGCTTGGCTTCCCTGCTTTATCTGCTGAAGAAGATTTTGGCGGTCAAAACATGCCGTTCTCATTGTCTACTGTCATCAATGAAATGGTTGGTACGGCTAACTGGTCATTCTCTATGTACCCTGGCCTATCACATGGTGCTATTCAAACCATCGAGCATCATGGTACTGACGAGCAAAAACAAACCTATTTAGAAAAAATGGTCACTGGCGAATGGTCAGGCACCATGTGTCTTACTGAAGCGCATGCGGGTTCTGACTTGGGTATTATCCGTACCAAAGCTGAGCCTAAAGAAGATGGTAGCTATAGCATCACGGGTCAAAAGATTTTCATCTCTGCTGGTGAGCATGACCTAACTGATAACATTATCCACATTGTTTTGGCTCGTCTACCAGGCGCACCTGCTGGCACCAAAGGTATCTCATTGTTTATTGTCCCAAAAATGACGGTCAACGCAGATGGTAGCGTTGGCGAAAGCAACAATGTCGTTTGTGGCTCTATCGAACACAAAATGGGTATCAAAGCTTCTGCAACTTGTGTCATGAACTTCGATGGCGCAACGGGTTACTTGATTGGACCTGAAAACCGTGGCCTACAGTGTATGTTCACCTTTATGAACGTGGCACGTATCGGTACTGCTGTGCAAGGTTTGACTGCAGCAGAGTATGCGTTCCAAGGTTCATTGACTTATGCAAAAGACCGCTTAGCGATGCGTTCACTATCAGGTACGAAAGCACCAGAGAAAGCGGCTGACCCTATCATCGTACATCCAGCGGTTCGTAACATGCTATTGACTGAAAAAGCCTTTGCTGAAGGTGGTCGTGCGCTAGTGTATTATCTCTCACACTTTGCAGATACCGTCGCAAAAGGCGAAGGCAAAGAGTTGAAGTTTGCTGACCAAATGTTGTCACTACTGACACCAATTGCTAAAGCGTTCTTGACTGAAACAGGTCTAGAAGCTGCCAACCATGGTATTCAGGTTTATGGTGGTCATGGTTTCGTTAGCGAATGGGGTATGGAGCAGAACGTACGTGATACGCGCATTTCTTGCTTATACGAAGGTACCACAGAGATTCAAGCGCTTGATTTATTAGGCCGTAAAGTTCTAGGTTCACAAGGTAAACTACTTGCTAACTTTGTAAACGTTATCCAAGAATTCTGTGAAGAAAACAAAGAAAACGACGAGATGGGTCAGTTTATCCGCCCACTTGCCAAGCATCTTAAAGAATGGGGCGATTTGACTGCACGCATCGGCATGCAAGCAACTGAAACGCCAGATGCTGTCGGCGGCGCGGCGGTAGACTATATGTATTTCAGCGGTTATGTAACTCTAGCTTACTTATGGGCGCGTATGGCACTGGTTGCTCAGACTGCTATCGCAAACGGTACTGGCGAAAAATCATTCTATGACGCTAAAGTTAAAACGGCTCAGTTCTACTTTGCTAAGCTATTGCCACGTACTACTACGCACGTACAGCGTATCAGCACTGGTGTAGAGCCATACATGAGCATGGACGTTGATCAGTTTGCCTTTTAATTAAAGCGCTAAACTTTGCAATCGTATAGTCTTGAGCGGCAATATACTTCGGTGTGTTGCCGCTTTGTTTTGCGCGTGCTTATGACAACTATCAACATAGTTTTGACTATAGCAACTGTCTATAAGTACCGACCTGTCTACCTTCTCACATTATAGTTATCAGCAAGGTGTCTATAAGTACTTCAATAGCCGTTGCTAACTTTTGGTGTACGCACAATTCACGAAGAAATACACTCGCTCACAAGCTTATTTGTTAAACTTTGATTATTAATCGCTAAGGTTATACCAAGAAAACAGTTGATAATCTTAACAACTTCAATTTTAATTATTTGAACCAAAGGAATGTTTATGGCTGTTTATAATGCCCCTCTTAATGACATGCGCTTTATCTTAAATGACGTATTCAAGGCGCCAGAGTTTTGGCAAAACAACGAAAACTTGGCTCATGTCGACATGGAAACTGTCGATATGATTTTAGAAGAAATGGGAAAACTGTCAAAAAACATTCTACTTCCTATTAACCGTAGCGGTGATGAAGAAGGCGCAACTTTCGAGGGTGATGGCGTCGTCACGACTCCGACAGGATTCAAAGAAGCCTATAAGCAATATGCTGAGTCAGGCTGGGTCGGCTTAAGCGGTAATGCTGAATACGGCGGTCAGGGCTTCCCTAAAATGGTTACCATGCTCACCGAAGAGATGGTTTTTACTGCTAACCAATCATTTGCTCTGTATCCAAACCTAACGGTTGGTGCGACGCTTTGCTTAAATGCGGCTGGCTCTGAAGAGCAAAAGCAAACTTATCTAGAAAAAATGTACAACGGTGAATGGGCTGGCACCATGTGCTTGACGGAGCCGCATGCTGGTACTGATTTGGGTATTATCAAAACCAAAGCTGTGCCTAATGATGATGGTAGCTATGATATCTCTGGTACCAAAATCTTTATCACTGGTGGTGAGCATGACCTTACTGACAACATCATTCATTTGGTATTGGCAAAAACACCAAATGCACCAGAAGGCTCAAAAGGTATCTCGCTATTTGTCGTACCAAAATTCTTGGTCAATGCAGATGGTAGCTTAGGCGAGCGCAACACATTAGCGGTAGGCTCTATCGAACACAAAATGGGTATCAAAGCCTCTGCAACTTGTGTCATGAACTTTGATAATGCTAAAGGCTGGATGGTTGGCGCGGAAAACACTGGTCTATCATCAATGTTTATCATGATGAACTATGAGCGTGTCACTATGGGCTTGCAAGGCCTTGGTGGTTCTGAGCTTGCCTATCAAAATGCAGCGTTATATGCCAATGACCGTGGTCAAGGCCGTAGCGATACCCAGCTACAAAGCCCAGAAAAACCTGCTGACGCTATTATTCATCATGCTGATGTCCGTCGTATGCTATTGAACGCTAAAGTAAACACTGAAGCGTCTCGCTGTTTTGCGATGTACGTTGCCAAAAATCTTGATGAAGAGAAGTTTAGTACCGATCCTGAGTCAGCCAAAGCGGCTGCAGCTCGTGTTGCCCTACTGACACCAGTTGCTAAAGCGTTCCTGACTGATAAAGCACTAGAAGCCACTGTTGATTGTCAGCAAGTATTTGGTGGTCATGGCTATATCCGCGAATGGGGTATGGAGCAGATCGTTCGTGATACCCGTATTGCACAGATTTATGAAGGCACCAACGGTATTCAAGCGCTTGACTTACTAGGTCGTAAAGTTGCTCGTAACAACGGTAAGTACGTCACTCACTTCTTGGGTGAGATTCGTGACTTTGTTAGCAACATGCAAGCAGATCACGCTATCAAACAAGCTACGTTAAATGCAGCAGATACCATTGAAGAGTTAACCACCACTGTGCTTAACAACATCGGTGAACGCAAAAACGAAATCAATGGCTGTGCGGTTGACTACATGCATGCGTTTGGCTACCTTGCTTACTCATACATGTTTGCGTTGATGGTAGAAGCCGCTAATGGAAAAGAAGGCGAGTTTTATACCAATAAAGCCAAGCTTGCTGACTATTTCATTGGCCGTGTCCTACCGCGTATCGATGCTCATGCAAAAATGGTCAAAGCTGGTAGTGACCCAATGATGAACTTTGATCTTGCTTATTTCGACGTTCCTGCAAGCTAAGCTAGCTTTACAACTAACCTAAAATACCTTGATTAAAAGGACAGTCGTGTTACTGTCCTTTTTTTTGTCAAAATAACTGCTAACAAAATAATTCAATATCAATAGGCAGTTCCGATTAAAATAACGCAAGACAAGATGTCGCTCGACTACAATTGAACGATTGGCAAACTTTACTCAACCACTTATACCGACTTAAATAATAAAAACGATTGAAACAACCATGATAAAGGGTGCGACGTGTCAGAATTAAAACGCATTTTACAACAGATTACCGCCTTGAGCGACGTGCCAGACCCTGCGGTACTCAAACGCTTGATTGATGAGCTACGAGTCAGTGATAAAGAACCTGCATTGGCCAATGAGAAAATTCAATCCCTTATTGATATCATACATCAGCATCCAGAATATGGTGATGGTCTGTCTAGTTTTGTGCTAAAACTGATTATCCAATATCGACAAATTGCGCTGTATACCGACACTGGTATCATGTCCGATCAAGGGTTCTTTAACAGTTTACGCCGGTTAATTGGTCATCGGTTTTTACCATTACTACCACAAGATGACTCTGTCGTTGAACTGGTGGGCTATCTGTTTAACAAGCGCTCTGATGAACGCTGGCTGGCCAATATCGAAAAGGAAAAATGGGACAAACTGGTTGAGCTGGTTCGCGTAGAAGAGAAACATTTAAACCTAGTCGCTACCGCAAAAAACAGTATTTTAAACGCCATTATCATTTTATCTTATCGCATCAGCGGTATCGGCTTGCATCCTGATTTGATGGAGTCGTATCCACAGATACTGAACTATTCCGCATCTTTTGTTGCACAAAATCAAGAAGCCGTACTCTTCGTTAATCAATATCGTCAAGCACATGAACTTGATACCTTGACAGATATTACGCCTGAGCAAGCAGTCGATCCCGCACCTCTATTGGTTATGCTTGAACAGTGCGAAGATATCGTCGCTACCGTACGCAAGCGGATTTATAAGACCGGTATTTCTATTCGTTTGACTAATATGATGCTGCGTCTAGATCAAAGCTTGCAGCGTATGCGGATTTTGACTGAGTTAGTCACAGACGATAATCAAAAGCGAGATCGTGCTGTTATCGAACTGATACAGGCGCTCATCACTACAGCCAACCAGCGCTATAGTATTGGTTATTTGATTGATAACAATACCAAACTACTCTCTCGCAAAGTCACAGAAAATGCCAGTCGCGTCGGCGAGCATTATATTAGTACCGATAAAGCTGGCTATCAAAAGATGCTCAAAAAAGCCTCTATTGGTGGCTTTATCATCGCATTTATGGCAACTATAAAAATACTGGCGTACCACTTAGCGCTCGCACCCATGGGTCGCGCGTTCATCAACAGTATGATTTATGGTTTGGGCTTCGTATTTATTCATGTTATTCGCGGCACAGTCGCGACTAAGCAGCCAGCCATGACCGCGGCTGCAATCGCTTCTACCATATCTGAAGGCTCTGGTAAAAAATCACATCAATTGACCAAGCTATCAGAATTGGTCGTCGATATCTTGCGCACCCAGTTTATTGCTATCATGGGTAACGTCATGTTAGCCGTACCCGTCGCCTTGATTATCTCTTTTGCTTGGTTGCAATATACTGGCGCGCCAATGATCGATACCGAAAAAGCAGGACACTTGCTACATGATCTCGACCCGTTCCACTCATTAGCACTGCCCCATGCTGCTATTGCTGGGGTTTACCTGTTCTTATCTGGTTTGATTGCCGGTTATTACGATAACTTGGCAGTTTATAACAACGTAGGCGCGCGTATACAACGTCACAGATTGTTGAAATATATACTGCCTAGCTCATGGCTTCAGCGTTTAGGCGGCTTTATAGAGGCCAACTTGGGCGCTATCATGGGTAACTTCTTATTCGGGGTGTTCTTAGGTAGTACCGCAACTATTGGCTATATCTTCGGCTTACCAATTGATATTCGTCACATTGCCTTTGCTTCAGCAAACTTGGCACATGGACTATTCAATATATCTGCTGACGACATCAGCTGGAGTCTCATCCTAATTTCTATACTTGGCGTGGCCCTTATTGGTCTGGTCAACTTAATCGTTAGCTTTTCGTTGGCACTGTTTGTTGCCCTACGTTCTAAAGAAGTTCGCTTTTTTGAATGGAGTCGTCTCACAAAGCTCGTATTTGGCCATATTATTAGCCATCCATCTGACTTTTTCTGGCCACGTGATAAGCCAATGAAATATGCGCGTATCGATAGTCAGGGTCACATGATATTTGATGATACCTCCGCACAAAAAAATGGCAAATCTATACCAAGTAATTATGTGGTAAGGCGTCTGTCTGATGTCAGAATCCTGCCTGAATCTAAACATGCTGATGCTCAACATTCCCAGACGAATACCGACATCAACTATGAAAAGCAGCCGACAGATGAGTATACGCAGCCGTATAACTCTCCTGAAAAGGTGATGGATCTGGATGATGGTTTAGTCGATGACGAACTAAACAGCGTTCCTTATACCGACGATATCCAATACGATAAGGCCACCAAAACGATAAGTGCGCTCAATAACGATATCGTTAGTGATGAGCCACACCACATTGACTCTGATGACAAGCAAACTGGTGACGCAAAAACCCCTTTACCAAAACCTAAAAAACCACCAAAGCTACCTAATTAAATAGGTAGTTGCGGTAGCTTTATGCTCGATCGACTGTTGATAATAAAGTCATTGAATACATGTAAAATAATGGATTGGATATGACCGAAAGAGTAACCAACAAAGCAATTTTCAGTAGTAGAATTTTTTCAATTAATTATGTTACCTACCCTACTAACCACAGCGTTATGAAGCACTGTGACCCCGTACAAAAAGGCCGTTATTACAAATTAAACTTTGTTTTAATTCAGCCTAAAGTTGGTGGTGTGTTCGAGTGTTCAAACTGCATTATGAACCTGTTCGACAGAGTTTATTTATTTCGTCCCGATAAATATGAGCACAGTGTTTCACGAATTCAGTCTGGTAAACGCGTGTTATTGAGTTTTGCTTTGAATATTTAGCCAAAGCTTATTAAAGCTGGGCAAACTGTCGAGTTATTTTCCTTTGATTGGTTTGCCATAGGTATACCCCCAAGGGAACCAGTTATTTCACCCTTTAAGCCTATTAACAGACCATCTAAAACGAACTGCTATAACGGAACTACTTATAACAGACTGTTTATTTAGCCTTGTATATTAAGACGCTTATAACCCTCTTTATGGGCTCAGGCACTGTGCGCTTGAAGTTATTACCTTGCCATCACCCAATCTATAAGCCAATAGATAATTACCCCACACACAGCCCCCGTCAAGTGCGCGCGCATGTGGCAAATCAATTTCGCCTTTTAGCGCAGCCCAATGTCCAAATAGTATCTTACGAGTGCGCGGTACTTGCCACTCAAACCAAGGCAAAAAATCGGTTGGCATAGCCTCATCTAAACCTGCTGAAAAGCTAAACTCAAGTGACCCGTCCTGCTTACACAAGCGCATACGCGTAAAGTAATTAGCAATCGCCCGCATCTTAGTAAATCCTTCGATACCTGCATGCCATTCATCCGCTTCTTTGCTATATAGATTCGGCAGCAATTGATCGAGCTGATTCAAATTACTTTGCAGCTGAGCTTCTAATTGCTGCGCATATCCTGCGGCGGCTTCAATACTCCAATGCGGTGGAATACCCGCATGTACCAGCACCGTGTGCTCATCAGGATAGGCTAATATCGGCTGCCTACGTAACCATTCGAGCAACTCATCACAGTCATCCGCAGCAAAGATAGGTGCCGTTTTGTCTTTATTTTTAAGCCTGGCGGCCCCGCGCCAGACTGCTATCAAATTAAGATCATGATTGCCCAATACCGTTGCCGCAGCGCCTTGCTCACACAACGCTTTGACATGACGCAGCGTGTTCAATGAGTCCTCGCCACGTGCTACCAGATCACCAGCAAACCATAATTTGTCTTGGGCAGGATCGAAATCCAGTGTTTTTAGCAATTGTAGATATGCAGCATAGCAACCTTGTAAGTCACCGATAACATACTGATGGCGAAAACTCATAACACCTCAATGATTTAAACACGATAGTTAAAGACAGCTAGCTCGATAAGAAATAAATACCTAAGCACCAATCACAAAAATAAAGCATAAAAAACCGCCATTATAATTGACGGTTAGTAGCATGCTTTTATGTATCAGAAATACATTATACGTCTAGCTGCTGTGAATGATTGCTTAGGTTCACAAAATCTGTGACGCTTAATGTCTCAGGTCGTGCCTGTGGATCGATACCACAAGCCGCAAAATCGTCTTCGCTCAATGTCGGTAGCAACGTTGATTTTTTGAAGATAGCACGTAGCGTCTTGCGACGATGGTTGAAAGTCTCACGCACGACAATAGCAAAGTGCTCTTCATCATTTGCGACTACTGGTTTGTTGATATGCGGTGTCAGGCGGAAGACAGCACTGGTCACCTTGGGTGGTGGATTAAACGCACCGCGAGGAACGGTCAGCAAGTAATCTGTATCACAGTGATATTGCATAATGACCGACAAGCGGCCATAAGTCTTGCTACCCACGTCGGCTGTGATACGCTCGACCACTTCTTTTTGCAACATAAAATGCATGTCTTGAATCACATCGGCATAGCTAAGCAGATGAAATAAGATAGGCGTTGAGATGTTATACGGTAGGTTGCCCACTACGCGCAGCTTACCGCGCTCTTCACTATATAGCTCACGGTAGTCCACATGCATCGCATTGTCTTTGATAATCTCAAAGTTTGGATGGCTATTGGCACCGATACGAATACGCAAGCTATCTGCCAAATCACGATCTAGCTCCACCACTGTCATTGCATCCACTTCTGCCAATAACGGCTCGGTCAATGCGCCCATACCAGGCCCAATCTCGATCAAATTGTCATCGCGCTCTAGACGAATACTTTCGACGATTTCGCGAATGACGCTAGTATCATGCAAGAAATTTTGGCCAAAGCGCTTACGCGGCTGATGTTTGGCAGCACGTAAGCTGTTAGAAATAGTTTGAGCATCAAATGAAGTTTTGGACATAAAAGAGTCTTAATGTATAAAAGATAAATGGGCGATGATAATGTAATGGCAGCGATATACTGACTTTATAATGGTGAATTATAGCACAGCTCATAATTAGGCTGTGTTTTTGAATAACTATTATCGATAGACGAGCCATGCTTTCGAGTAACTGACTCGGTAACTTTTTACCTCTACATCCATATAATATAAACTCTGATTATGCTAAATGGCAGCGTCAAACCAAGCGCTAGCAGACAGAAACAAGTCCAAAGATGGAGTCATCATAACAATCGCGGCGTAAAACTAAATCGATAATTAAGGATTTTTAACGCTTCTTGGGTTTAATAAAGCCCGACTACATAACGCAATCGGTTATGTCTCACCTTTTGAGTTTGAAAAGCAGTATTATGATAATTTAACCCTGTCAGGCATTGCTGCCTGACTCCAGTAAGCCAGTCTCTGATATAGTCGAGGCGGTCCAGCTCTACGCGATCGTCATCCCGCCAGATAAATACCCTTAGGGAGTTCAAATATGATCTTGAAACTTAACGTCACCCTCCATTATCGACTCTCAGAACCCATGGATCTTTTGCTTCAGATCGAAGCCGCCGATCTTGCGGATCAACGGGTACGGTCAGCCGAGATTTGGACATCAGACGTTGCGCATTTTTCACGGGTCGCCGCAGATGATGGTATAGGAGAGCGGATTTGGATTCACGCTGAAGGGGATTTTAGCTGCACTTACCTCGCAGAAATCGCTGTTGACCGTCCTGCCTTGAACATATCGGCATTGTCCCAAACGCCCTTGCATCTTTTGCCTGGAGAAACGATCAGGCATTTAATGCCGTCTCACTATTGCCCCTCAGAACAGTTCCATGCCTTTGTGGACGCCGAGTTTGGCGATCTCGCTGGCGGCGCACGGATTGCCGCGATGCGCGACTGGATCGAGTCGGCGTTTAGCTATGTACCCGGATCGAGCCATGCACAAACTACCGCGCTCGACAGCTTTGCTCAACGTCAGGGCGTATGCCGCGACTTTGCGCATGTTCTCGTAACCCTAGCGCGCGCGTCGTCGATACCAGCTAGGTTTGTGAGCGTTTATGCGCCCGATGTGACACCACAAGACTTTCATGCCGTGGCCGAGGTCTATCTCGAAGGGAGCTGGCACCTCATTGATCCGACTGGCATGGCAGATGCCGACACAATGGCCCGCATCGGTGTTGGGTCCGATGCGTCAAACGTTGCGTTCTTAACCTCGTTCGGATCCATGGAGCTGATCAACCAATCGGTATCCGTAACCAGACAGTCTTAGGGTCCTGACCCTAGGCTTTCGAGCCTAGGTTTAAAACAGATGCTGCCCGTCATGCACGATGTAAACTTTACTAAATCGTCTTAGGTGGCTGCCTTTTTAGATAGGCATTACTGATAATAAAATTATTAAGTACTATGTGAAAAATATCTATAAGCACTGACTTATACAGCAGGTACATCGATAAGTGATTTATCAGCCATCTCATTAGCCATATTTAGTGCTTGATATAAACTGGTCGCACTCGCACCGCCGCTTCCTGCCAAGTCTAACGCCGTACCATGATCGACAGAAGTACGTATATAAGGCAAGCCCAAGGTTAGATTAACCGTATCACCAAAACCGTGCGATTTTAATACTGGCAATCCTTGATCGTGATACATGGCAATGACCGCATCACAGTTTGTTAAATGTCTGGTAGTAAATAACGTATCAGCTGGCATCGCTTCTGATATATTGATACCTGCATCGATAAACTCTCTCAGAACTGGATTGATAATCTCAACCTCCTCACTTCCCAAGTGACCACCCTCGCCTGCATGTGGATTGAGACCACAAACTAAGATACGAGGCTGCGTGAGACCAAACTTCTCTCTCATGTCATCGATGACAATTTGTACCGTTTGCCGCACATTGTCGGCAGTGATGGCGGCAGGGATGTCCTTTAATGGTAAATGCGTAGTGACAAGCGCGACTTTCATCGCTTGATTAGCAAGCATCATGACGACCTTCTCACAGCCGCTTTGCTGCATAAAAAATTCAGTATGACCACTAAACTTCGTCCCGTCTAACAGCTTGATACCAGCATCTATCAACGCTGATTTTTGCAAGGGACCTGTGACGATGGCAGCGACTGTATTATTTATTGCCAGTTTATGAGCAATATCTAACTGCTGAGCCACCATCGCTGAGTTAGCAATATTAATTTTCCCGCAGACCACGGGTGCGGCACAAGGGATATTCAGTAGGATGAAAGCACTATCAGCGTCTATATCTTGCTGTGATATCTGCGCTACCAAGTTAACATCGAGGGTATCGGCGTTCATATCTGCATTGATAGTATGCCAACTAGGTGTGCTTTTGAGCACGCCAGCTGTAACCAATTCCTCTGCGCGAGTTTGCATGGCTTTAGCATCAGCAGTCACCCAAATTGGTCGAGCAAAGTCTTGCAACTTACCCTCTACTGCTAGTCCTAGTACGACGTCCATGCCAATACCTGCAGGCTCACCTGTCGTGATTAATAGTGGGCGCTTTTCTTCTGTCATAACAATAGCCTTATATTATTCAAATTATTGATTTTATTATACTTATAATTATTATTCTAAGTTTTTATACTTAGATATTGTATGGTATTTCTTAGTTCATGAAAAACAATCACTTCAGATTTAGTTCTTTATCGAGTCTAAAAAACCACATTATGTGTTAAACTTTCGCATCTGATTGTAGCATTTACAGACAAACCTGAGACCGCGTTTTGGTACTTCTATCGTAGAGGCGCGCCACGTTTGTATTGCTCTATCATCGACATCCTTTTTCATACCCATTTTAACTCATTAGGCACTCATGGCAGAAAACGACAAAACCGACGACTTACTCAATCAGACACCGCCGCACAATATTGATATTGAAAAGGCATTGCTCGCGTCTTTGATGAGTATCGAAGAGGCGTACGACAAGATTGCCGATATTGTCACCAAAGATGACTTTTATGCTGGGCGACATCAATATATTTTTGATGCCATTGCCCATTTGGCGGCAGTGAATGAGCCTTATGATACCGTCATGGTACACGACTGGTTAGAAGCGCAGAAATTACTCAAAGGTGCAGGTGGTGACAGTTATTTGGCCGATATTTTGAGCCAAAGTCCTGCGACTTTGTTTAACCTGACTGCCTACGCCCAGCGTGTGCGTGAACTATCAACCCTACGCCAGCTGATTACCACTGGTAATGATATGCTGACGCTTGCCTATAATCCAAAAGACCAAAGCGTTAGTGACATTCTCGACAATGTCGAGGGTAAGATATTTAGTATCAATGAGCAGCATAACAAGCGCGCGGAACAACGCGGCCCTGTCGGTATTACCTCTGTCTTGACCAATGTTATCGATAAAATTCAAGAACTAAAATCTAATCCCGATGGCATGATTGGTTTGCAGACACCATTTGCCGAGCTGAATAACAAAACCCAAGGACTACAAGCCGGTGATTTAATTATCGTTGCTGCGCGTCCTTCGATGGGTAAAACCACTTTTGCGATGAACTTGGCAGAAGGGATCTTGTTTAATGAAGATTTGCCTGTTGTGGTGTTTTCTATGGAGATGCCTGCCGAGTCTATCGTCATGCGTCTGCTATCCTCATGGGGCGCGATTAACCAGACGCATCTGCGTTCTGGGCAGATGAATGAAGATGAATGGGCAAAGATGATGAACGCCATTCAACATTTGCAATCAAAGCATTTATATATTGACGACAGTACTGCCCTACCGCCATCTGAGATGCGTTCCCGCTGCCGCCGTATCGCCAAAAACCATGATGGTCGCTTGGGTGCAATCGTAGTCGATTATCTGCAGCTAATGAAAGTACCCAGTCTAGATGGTAACCGTGTTGGCGAGATTTCTGAGATTTCGCGTAGTTTAAAGGCGCTCGCACGTGAGCTTGAATGTCCAGTGATTGCTTTATCACAGCTTAACCGTAGTCTAGAAAACCGTCCAAACAAACGTCCTATCATGTCGGATCTACGTGAGTCTGGTGCGATTGAGCAGGATGCCGATTTGATTATGTTCATCTATCGTGATGAGGTTTATAATGAAAACTCAGACCACAAAGGCGTGGCGGAAATCATCATTGGTAAACAGCGTAACGGTCCTATCGGTACTATTCGTCTAGGCTTTGAAGGTCAATTTACCCGCTTTATCAATCTCACGCCAGAGTACTACCAAGGCGTCAGTTTTGAGAATGATGAGTAACTAACCTTATAAAATTTAATTCTGACAAAGACTAAGCCTTATATAGACTCAGTTTAAATTATAGGTTAATAAATAATTTTACATAACCAGTTTTAATACAATAGCCAGTACCGCATCAAATCAATCGATGCAGTACTGGCTTTATAACTTCATAATTCTACTCATATAGAAGGCGATTATGCGCACAATCACTATAAAACCAAAAGCCCTTACCCATAACCTGAATCAAGTCAAACAACGAGCACCCCAATCTAAAGTATTAGCTATGGTCAAATCCAACGCTTATGGACATGGCGTGGCGGCAGTCTTGCCAGCCCTGCAGCAAGCAGATGGTATCGGTGTCGCTACGTTGACTGAAGCGCTAGAAGCCAGACAGTTAGGCTGGGAGAAAACCATCGGTCTAGTAGAAGGTGCGTTTACCGCTGATGAATGGCAACAAGCGATTGATCATGATATTAGCTGCGTGATTCACCATGGACCACAGCTAGAATGGGCACTGCAAAATATCCCGCCAGCTAGCAGTGCAACCAGAGTGGCTTGGCTCAAATACAATACGGGCATGAACCGTTTGGGTTTTAACGCTGAGGGTGTGCTATCAGCAGCAAAATGCCTACATGAGGCGGGTTATCAGCTGATCCTAGCCACGCATTTTGCCAATGCTGATGACTACGATCATCCATTAAATGCGATGCAGATTGAGCGTTTCTCAAGCGTACTAGCGACTTTGAAAGACATCATTAGCCCAGATATCCAAGGTTCGTTATGCAACTCTGCTGGTATCGTCAACTTCCCAGAGTACCATTATGACTGGGTACGTCCAGGCATTATCTTATACGGTAGCTCACCTGTCGTTGATAAGAGCGCACAAGAATTAGACTTGCAGCCTGCAATGGAGTTTACTGCTCAAATCATGGCTCTACAAACCGTTAGCGCCAATGATGCGATCGGCTATGGTAGCCGCTGGCGTGCGCAGCAAGACACCAGAACCGCTTTGGTCAGCGTTGGATATGGCGATGGCTATCCACGTGTGGTTACTGATGATGCGTATGTCACTGTCATCGATGCTAACGACAAACAAAGCTACCGTTGCCCAGTGATTGGACGCGTGGCAATGGATATGATTGTCATTGATATCAGTAGCGCACCTGAGAGTCTTGCCATAGATAGCAAGGTCATGCTCTGGGGCGATGCGCCGCGTGTCGACGAAGTTGCAAGTCATGCTGGGACGATTAGCTATGAGCTATTATGTCGCCTTAGCATACGTCCAAACCGTACACAGGCATAATCATTAACGGCACAGTCATTAGCATATAAGGTATTGCGGCTTGCTAATGTGATTTCGGTCTATTTAACAAGCCATTTGATCTTGATAAAAATGAACGTTTACATTGAAAGTAAATACGCTATACTAAAAGTTTGTTGTCAACCCAGTATACGCACTAACGCGATGCTATTGAAGACTGATGACGTTTCACTGACTGCGATCGACTGCTAGGATTACTATGAGTTTGCGCCATTTTTTAACCTTATCTGATTTAACCAAACAAGAACTAGAAAACTTAATCAAACGCGCAAGCGAATTGCGTAAGATGCAACACGCAGGCGAGATATACCAGCCTTTTGTTGGTCGTACGCTTGGCATGATATTTGAAAAATCTTCAACGCGTACCCGTATCTCATTTGAGACGGGCATGGGTCAATTTGGTGGTAACGCCATATTTTTATCACCAAACGATACGCAGCTCGGTCGCGGCGAGCCACTAGAAGACTCAGCACGCGTGATTTCTAGCATGGTTGATATCATTATGATTCGTACCTTTGGGCATGAAAAAGTTGAAACCTTTGCTGAATATTCCAGTGTACCGATTATCAATGCGTTGACCGATGACTATCATCCTTGCCAGTTGCTTGCTGATATGCAAACCTATTACGAGCATCGCGGTAGTATCGAAAATAAGATTGTGACTTGGGTCGGTGATGGCAACAATATGTGTTCATCATTTATGCAAGCTGCTAATCAGTTTGGTTTTGAATTACGCGTGGCAGCACCTTATGGGTTTGAGCCTGATCCGAAACTTATGGAACGCTTTTCACATTGCGTGAGTTTGGTAGAAAACGTACAGGACGCGGCAAAAGATTCTAATTTGATTGTCACCGATGTATGGGCAAGTATGGGTCAAGAATCCGAGCAAAATACGCGCGCACGTCGTTTTGCACCGTATCAAGTGACGCCGTCTCTATTAGACAAAGCCGATCCTGAAGTGGTGTTTATGCATTGCTTGCCAGCTCACCGCGGTGAAGAAATCTCTCATGACATGCTTAATGACCCACGCTCTGTCGTCTGGGATGAAGCTGAAAACCGCTTACATGCACAAAAAGCATTGATGGAGTTTTTACTTAAAGACAAAATCAAGTTACCTGCATAACTTAGGCTATTCTATAAAAAGACCGTGAGATCAATAGTAAAATAACTTGCTAACAAACTCCTAAATAAGTTCCCAAATAAAAAAGCCATCCAGATCTGGACGGCTTTTTTGTTTATACAAATGATTTGATCATAGATTAACGCGTGAGCGTTGTCACGCCATTTGCACCTGCTTTTAGCAAAACGTCTGCTTGGTTTGCTGCAAAGATACCATTACAGACCACACCTACGATATTATTTAGCTCTTTTTCTAGCGCGATTGGATTGCTCACATCCAAATCGTAGGTGTCTAGAATAACATTACCATAGTCGGTGACAAAGTCTTCACGATATACCGGTTCACCGCCCAATTTGGCCAATTGGCGAGCTACATACGAGCGTGCTTGTGGTAATACTTCAATCGGTACTGGAAACGCGCGACCTAATATATCAACACTTTTACTATCATCGACCATACAGACGAACTTGTTTGAAGCGGCTGCCACAATCTTTTCGCGAGTCAATGCACCGCCGCCGCCTTTGATAAGTTGCAAGTGCTCGTTAACTTCATCCGCACCATCGATATAAACATCCAATGTACCAGCAAAGTTCAAATCGACTATTTCGATACCAAGCGCACGAAGTTTGTCTTCTGTCACCTGTGAGCTAGCGACAGCGCCAGCAAGCTTCAATTGTGGCAACAACTCAATCAAACAGTTGACCGTACTACCTGTCCCTACCCCAAGTATCATATCGTCTTTGATATAGCTTAGAGCAGCTTTGGCCGCGGCTTGCTTTTGTGCTTGCTGATCACTCATCATAAATCCTTGGAAAATAAACGTATGGTCTTAAAAAAAGTAAAAGGCTAAAACAGATAAAATACGCGGCTATTATAACCGATGATATTAATGGATGTTAGCGCATCATGACGCTAATTTGTGAGTCCTATCGTGCCTAGCTCAGGCTTAACTTAGGTAAATACTTGCACTTCATGTAAATTCGAGCACGAAATCCCAAGAAAACTGCAATTGAGTCTTGCAAGATACTAAAAATCGGCATAGGCTAATCTATTTCGTTTTTATATTCATCTACATTTTTTATATTCACTCTGTTTAGGGATTACTATGCTGTCACACTGGGTACGAGCCATCTTACAAGCCACCGTCTATGACGTTGCTATTCAAACACCACTTGAAACGGCGCCCAAGCTGACCCAACGTTTTGCTAATGACATTCGATTTAAGCGTGAAGACTTACAACCAGTCAAATCATTTAAATTGCGCGGTGCCTATAACCGTATCAGTCAGTTGAGCGATGAGCAAAAAGCGCGCGGTGTGATTTGTGCTTCGGCAGGTAATCATGCGCAAGGCGTGGCTTACTCTGCGCGCAAACTATCACTAAATAACATCATCGTCATGCCAACCACGACTCCCGATATCAAAGTGGATGCGGTAAGAGCACTTGGTGGCAATGTAGATCTACACGGAGATAGTTTTGATCAAGCAAACCGTTATGCGATCGATCGTGCTGAACGCGAAGGACTGACCTTTATTCCACCTTATGACGATGAATTAGTCATCGCAGGACAAGGCACCATCGGTCTTGAGCTGACCCAGCAGTGGCGCAACATGGACTATGTATTCGTTGCCGTTGGTGGTGGTGGCCTAATCTCTGGTGTGGCCGCATTTTTAGGTGAAGTGGCACCACATGTCAAAGTGATTGCAGTAGAAGCCGAGCAGTCAGCCTGCCTAAAAGCAGCGCTTGAAACAGGTGAACGTGTCAAGCTTGAGCAAGTAGGATTGTTCGTCGATGGCGTGGCAGTCGCGCAGATTGGCGAATTGCCTTTTGACGTCGTGCGTACGCAAAAAAGCGATAATTCAGGCCCTGTCGTTGAGCCTAACGTCGTCACCTGTAGCAACGATGAAGTCTGCGCCGCGGTCAAAGATGTGTTTGAGGAGAGCCGCAGTATCGTAGAGCCTGCAGGCGCGTTAGCGGTTGCTGGTATGAAAAAATACCTTCAAGCTAACGAGATTACGGGCAAAAACTGTGCAGCCATCATTTGCGGCGCTAATATGAATTTTGACCGCCTGCGTTATATCGCTGAGCGTACTGAAATTGGTGAGAAAAAAGAAGCCATCTTTGGGGTTACTATTCCTGAACAAACGGGTGCTTTCTTGAACTTCTGTCGTAGTCTACATGGCCGTAATATTACTGAGTTTAACTACCGCGCTGACAGCAAAAAATCACCAGACTCAATGGAGCCTGCCTCAATCTTCGTCGGTATTGCTTTAAAAGAAGGTGAAAAAGAGCGTCAAACCATCAGCAACCAACTGGCAGACGATGGCTACACTGCTCACGACCTGACTGATGATGATATCGCCAAATCACATATCCGTCATTTGATTGGTGGTCATGCTCATGTCGAAAACGAGCAATTGCTACAAGTGGTATTCCCAGAACGTCCAGGTGCATTGCTAACGTTCTTAGAAAAACTGGGTGACGATTTTAATATTACCTTATTCCATTACCGTAACCATGGGGCTGCTGAAGGTCGTGTATTGGTCGGTTTACAAGCCTCTGAAGGCAACTCTCGTCAGCTACAAGACGCGCTTTTAGATATTGGTTATGACTGTGCCACGGTCAATGACAACATTGGCTATCAGTTATTTTTGAGATAGTAAAAATAGACGTAATGTCTCTTATCTAATGGCAGTTTTTAAGTCGATTAAAAACTGCCATTTTCATATTAATAATGATTATGAGCTGGCAGGTATGGCACAGTGATAAACAAAGTATTAGTGATATTGGCCTGTCTGATTTTCGTGCTTATAGGTTATAGAGTTCTTCAACCTAAAAACACGGTACATCAACCTGCAACCAATACAGCAGCAGATATCGTAACACAACCTACTCTTACCTCTAATGACGTTGATAATATTGATGATATACCACCAACATACGTTGATTTGGGTACCACTTCAACATCAGCGCCAACTGCCACTCCAGTCTTATCAACATAACCAGCCCCAAGCTTTTCATGTGACGGCAGAACACATTGCTCACAAATGACATCCTGTGCAGAAGCCACTTATTTCACAAACTACTGTCCTAATACCAAAATGGATGGTAACCACGATGGTGTACCTTGTGAACAACAATGGTGCAACTAACCCACAGTCATCAAATCTATTTGCAAATATTAAAGTTGCCCTAATATTGTTTATATAAACTATGATTTAATATAAAAACGAATGCAGAGTGACTCTTATGAAGAAAAGTGCTGATGATAACCAAGGTTTGGTGAAAATCCGTCTCGATAAATGGCTATGGGCAGCTAGGTTTTATCGTACACGTACCCTAGCCAAACAAGCGATTGAAAGTGGACGCGTACACTATGCCGGTAGCCGGGTAAAAACCAGTAAAGAGATTTCAGTTGGAGATGAGCTAACCATTCGTCAAGGCTCAGCGACCGCGATGACCGAAAAGACGGTCGTTGTTGAGGCGCTATCTGCACAGCGTGGCAATGCGATTGCCGCTGAGGTACTATATTCAGAGACAAAAGAGAGCGAGACGCGCCGTGCTTACTATGCCGAACAGCGCAAACTGGCCAATCTTGCTCGTCCTGACAACAAGCCCAACAAAAAAGAGCGACGCGATCTACAGCGTTTTAAAAGTAATCAAGATTAAAACCGTTTCACTATCTCACCTTTTGGCCATGCATCATATGGCCAAATTTTCATTGTTAAATGACGCTATTGTTTAGTCTCTATCCTTGCCATTCCAAGCATTAAGCGTTACGCTAGCAGCTGATTCAATCGATTGCATGCTAATAAAAGCCGCATTAACAATGCTGGTCTCTTATAGCATGTTTTTTTTGTTATAGAAGGTCATATTATGCTGATGAAAGCCTGTACTCCCTCGTCTGTATTATTGGTATGTTTAGGAAATATCTGCCGCTCCCCTACTGCTGAAGAAGTTTTTCGTCAGCAAGCAGCGATTGCTGGACTATCTATAAAAGTAGACTCAGCAGGCACCAGTGATTGGCACGTTGGCAGTGCGCCTGATGCTCGCTCGCAACGTCATGCTAAGTCACACGGCTACAAAATTAATAAGCTGGTCGCTCGTCAAGTCAGTGCCAATGACTTTCGTGATTTTGATTTAATCTTAGCCATGGACTCACAGAATCTAGCTGATCTACAAGCGATCAAAGACAGCATTGCAGAATCAGAAGATAGTTTAGCAACACTAGCACTGTTCAGTGAAGAAGACCCTACCTATTGCGGTAGCGATGTGCCAGATCCATATAAAGGCGATAACGATGATTTTGAAGAAGTGATCGAGCGTATCGAATCAAGCGCCCAAGCTTGGATAGAAAGCTGGAAAGCCTGCTAGCCATACCGTCTATATTTCTGCTACTCTTGCATCCGGTATCCTCTATAATATGATTAATCCTCTATAAAAGAGCTACAGCGTTAACCTCGCTTAAAGTATCACAGTTACGTCTGCACTCAGTTGCCTTGTATCTCTTTTAAATTGAATCAATTATAGCTACCTTATCATTTATTATCCTTTTGCCACATAGGCTACGTTATGACCCAAGCTTCACGCCTTGACCACAGTGCTCAGTCTAGCATCGCCACTGATGTTTCGAATGTCTCAGCGACTGCCGTAGTCAATGATTCGATCGACTTATCACATGACAATACGATGGCATTGGCCTGTGTTGCTGACTCTGTCGTGACATTAGAGAATGAGGCGCAGCTTGACAGTTTTATGGCAACTTATATAGAAGATATAGCAAACAAATTGCCACTGTTTGTGTTGTCTGGCGGTAGTAATGTTTTATTACCTGAAGCGTTGAACGCCATAGTATTGCAGCCAAAGATGCGTGGTATTCATCTGACCAATCAAACCGACGATTATGTCGATATCGAAGTAATGGCTGGCGAAAACTGGCATGATTTGGTCGTACATACGGTCAATCAAGGTTGGTATGGGTTAGAAAATCTTGCACTAATACCGGGCCTGACGGGCGCAGCACCCATACAAAATATCGGTGCATACGGCGTACAATTAGAAGACCGCTTACAGTATATACGTGCCTATCATTTGCCGACACAAACTTGGCATCATTTATCAGCTGCTGATTGCCAATTTGGCTATCGTGACAGTATCTTTAAACGCACACCAAACACATGGCTTATTAGTCGTGTGGGTTTCAGATTACATACTGATCCTGCCAATATTTTAGCCAGTTATGGCGATGTACAGACTGTGGCGCAGCGCTATGCGCAGCAACAAGGGCGCGAGCAAGCAACTCCTGCTGACGTTATGCAAGCTATTATAGATATTAGACAACAAAAGCTGCCTGACCCAAAGCAGCTACCTAATTGTGGCAGTTTTTTTCAAAATCCTATTATCGCTCAGGAGCAGTTCACAGCGCTGCAAGCAACTTATCCAGCTATCGTTGGTTATGCGATGCCTAATGCAATGGTAAAGGTTGCGGCTGGTTGGCTCATTGAGCAAGCAGGATTAAAAGGTGGCGGCATTGCACCTATTTTTACGCATAAGCAGCAAGCACTAGTATTGACTAACCATACGCCTCAGCAAGCCACGCAAAAGGATGTAGTCATAGCGCAGAAATATATCGCTGCTACTGTCTATGAGAAATTTTCCATTCAGTTGTCACGTGAGCCAGTCTGGGTAAATGCTGATGGCTCAATTGGATATGCTGAGCATGTGGCATAAAAAATCATGGTCTAAGCGGCTATTATCTAAACGATTATGGCGATATTACTTGCGGTTTTCTGAACGCATGGTGACACTATTTCGCATTATCAATATTACTTTTATACTAGGCTCTACGTCTGTCATTTTAGTGATTATCAGCCTATTTACCCCGCTGTTTTCGCAAGCAATCGTTTATATTTTTTCTCTATTGCCGCTACCTGACATGCCTTCTGCTGCCATGAGCTCACCGCCTACTGCCTATGTAGTCTTAGGCGGCGGTCTGACCAATGACCACAACAACCAAATTATCCTAAATCGCTATAGTCTCAATCGCGCTCGTACCGCTGCAGGCGCTTACCATGACTTACCTCTACCAATTGTACTGAGTGGCGCTGAAGCTCCATGGCTCGGTCAATGGTTGATGGAACACGGTATCGACGGACTGATCAGTGAAAATGCTAGCATGAATACATGTGAAAACGCCCGCTTTACAGCCAAACGCATTCCGTTACGCCATGTATATCTGATTACTGATAGCTATCATATGGCGCGTGCACGCAGACAGTTTGCTTTAAATGGTATCAATAGCACACCACTCCCTGCGCCACTGCCAGTAAGACGCGACTGGATGAAGCCTGCACACAACTTAAGTCACTCACGGCGCGCTGTCTATGAGGTCGCAGCCTATCTGCGCGATGTGATACGTCCCCAGATGGACTGCCGCCATGCCAATGATGTGACTTCGCAGCAGCTATTAACCCCAAGAGGCAATGCCACAAAAAACTCTGACGAATAAACGTTAAAGATGTATACGATACCATTGAGAGACGCATTCTAAATACTACCGAACATCCACTACATTTGTGATGGGTGTATAATAATAAGAGACACTGCTATTTAAGAGATTTGCCATGCTCAGTATATTTTTATTAATTCCATTAAGTCTCATGCTGTTTGTGGTTGCCATCTGGGCGGTGCGTTATGCGGTAAAATCAAACCAGTTCGAAGATTTGGACAATGCATCACAGCGTATCATATTGGATGATCGTCAAGAACGCCGCCAAACTATGCAGGCTCATGAACGCTCAGCACCTACCCAGCAGCAAGATAAAACAGCCGCAACTGATGGAAATAACGATCATTCTGAGATAAATAAAGATTCAGAAATCTAATTTATCTGCCTTATAAATGCGTAATTTATTGGTGCCGTTTTATTAAATAATTCAGCACTAGCAAGTTCGCCCTTTACCATTCTTAGGAGACGCATTCATGACCATCGCTTTACTTGTGGCGGCATTACTAATGGGATTCTTTGGTTCACCGCATTGTTTAGGCATGTGTGGCGGTCTTGTGACCGCATTTGGTCTGTCTATGAAAGATGTCAGCCCCGCCAAACGTCGTGCTTTGGTGGCCACGTATCATTTTGGGCGTTTAACGAGTTACGCATTATTGGGTTTAATTGCAGGGCTAATCGGTATTACCGTATTAAAGCCATTGATGATGGGTAATAGTACACCGCGTATTTTATTAGGATTGGTACTGGTATTCGTCGGTGTGACGATGCTTGGTGCGCCGTTTTTGACTAAGCTTGAACGTTTTGGTATGCGCTTTTGGCAGTATCTTAGCCCATTGCGTCAAAAGGTATTTCCACTTAATACTTTTCCGCGCGCATTAACAGCAGGGTTGCTTTGGGGCTTTTTGCCTTGTGGTTTGGTATATGGCGCTCTACTAATTGCGGTCGTTGCTCATAGTCCATTAAGCGGTGCTGCGTTGATGTTTGTCTTTGGTCTAGGAACCATACCGATGTTGGTTGCGACGCACGAAACGGTCGGTTGGCTACGTGATAAGATCGGACGTTTTCGCTTAAGGCAGTTAAATGGTGCGGTTATGGTCATATCAGGGTTGGCAGTAGCAGTCGTGCCGATGGTCATGGCAAATATGCATGGCGGCCATGGTGAGATGAATCATGGTAGCCACACTGCTATGATGTCTGATATGGACTCTCACGACATGAGCCAAATGAATCATGATACGGATATGGCAGCAGACATGGATCACAACATGCAGGATATGGACGACCATATGGATCATAGTATGAATGACATGAGTGATGAATCAGTGGACATGAATCACCATGAGCATACTGAGATGATGGAACACGCTCAATAAAGTTATCGGTAACAGATACTATTAACACTTAGCATATAAAAAAGCCCTCAATACCATTTTCGATATTGAGGGCTTTTATTTTTTGAATAATGCTCAGTTTATAGCAATTATTCCTGCCACTGCTCAAGCGTAAACTTGGTTTCCAAGTGCTTCTCTAATGCCGGTATATTGAAGGCATCATCTTCACTCACAAAACTGATACTAATACCTGTCTGTCCCGCACGGCCCGTACGGCCAATGCGATGTACATAATCATCTGGCTGATCAGGCAAAGTAAAGTTAACCACATGACTGATATCATCGACATGGATACCGCGCCCTGCTACATCTGTCGCCACCAAGATAGACGCGTGACCATCTTTAAAGCGCTGTAAGTATTTCTCACGTTTTTGCTGAATGACATCGCCCGAGAGCATCACAATATTATGCGCTTGACGCAGTTTGTGATACAGACGCTTTACTTGGTCTTTACGATTGGCAAAGACGATGACCTTCTCTACTGCTTCATCACTGATAATACGCTGCAAGGCGTCTAGCTTTTGATCTTCTGTCAGCAAATAAAAATGCTGATCTACTAACTCGCTGGTCTTGTGTTCAGGCTCAATTTCAACAAACTGAGGCTCATGTAACCAACGATAGGCCAAATTCATCACATCTTGGTTAAAGGTTGCAGAAAACAACAAGCTTTGGCGATCGGTATTGGCAGGCATTCGACCAACTAGGCGTTTGATATCAGGAATGAACCCCATATCTAACATGCGATCGGCTTCATCAAGTACCAGTACCTCTACTCTATCTAGATACACCATGCCTTTATTAGCAAGGTCAATTAGACGGCCAGGCGTCGCTACCAAGATATCAACGTATTGACGTTCAAGCTCGTGCTGCTGAGTTTCATAATTAGTACCGCCCATAATACAGACGCTATGTAGGGATGTATATTTGGTTAATGCAATGCAGTCATCAAATATTTGCTGAGCCAATTCGCGAGTTGGCGCCATGACCACAGCGCGCGGCTCACCAAGATAGCGCTCTTCGTCATTAGTAAATGGACGCTTAAGCAAGGCTTCCATAATAGTCAGTAGAAAAGTCGCTGTTTTCCCTGTGCCCGTTTGTGCTTGTCCAATAGCATCTTGATGTGCCAATGTATGCGGTAGTATCTTTGCCTGAATGGGCGTCAATTCAGTAAATCCTAGATCACTTACTGCATGCAGGGTCGCTGTTGAAAGTGGCAAATCAGTAAACGTTGTAAAATTGCTCAAAAAAATATCCTTTTAAATGAATTGCTCGTATTTTATTAATTATAAATAGGTTCAAAATCAACCTTTATAGTGTCAAATGTAGCGTTTAAATCGTAATCAGTAAAAGTAGCCTTATCGAGTCTGTGGAAAACCATCAGACATATAGGCATAAAAAAAGCCAAGCCCAAATCCAATCCTACCAAATATGCTGCAGTTCATTCAACATAGGTAAGATAAGATGGGCTTGACTCAGTAGTATATCAGTAGTTTGTACAGACATTATAACTAAACCGCTTTAATGTCTGAGTAAATTACTCTTCTATCTTTCTGACTTCTTCAGCTTGCAGACCTTTGTCACCTTCTACTACGCTGAACTCAACTTTTTCGCCATCCTTTAGAGAACGATAGCCATCACCCTGAATCGCGCGGAAATGGACGAAAATATCTTCTCCGCTGTCACGTTGAATGAAACCAAAGCCTTTTGAGTCATTAAACCACTTAACGATACCTTGCTCACGAGCTGACATAATATTACTTCCTAAAAAAGTCCGCTTAGCCCTAGCTTCCTTTGCGACATTGCATATAAACAGGGTCTAAGATTATGAAATCAAAAATTAAGAGTATTACTACTCTACTTACCATCATCTATGTAGTGCTTTAATTACCTACATAGTGCTTCGATGACGAATTCGCCAAAAGCGCTTATCGTCATGAAATTCGATGATAGCAACAAACTTGCAATATTTATTGCATAAAAAATATCATAGCACGGGTTTTTAGCAACATAAAGACTTTTAATATGCTTTTTGATATCTAGATAATTTTTTTAGACAAATTTTTATAACCTAGCTGGCAAGCTGTTATGATAAAGAGCAAAATGCGTTGAAGCCAATTTAGCTTGGCAGCTCACGCCTTAAATTATTCATATATTATTATAAATTATTAACATCGCTCAATAGTTACCGAGACCATTATGACCTCCTCTACTCCGTCAAAAACAGCCGAACAATCGACTAACGAAAACTCAAATCAAATACTGACTCATAAATTACTACTGGTAAACGGCGTAAATCTGAATTTACTAGGTAAACGGGAACCGCATATTTATGGTCATACGACACTTGCTGATATAGAAAAGCAACTAGTTGAGCGCGCCGCACGCCACGGTGTAGAGTTAATATCCATACAGTCCAACCATGAAGGTAAGCTAGTAGACGACATTCAGCATCATGGATTATTGGCGGATAAATCTGCCCAAATTGACGCTATTATTATCAATCCGGCTGCATTTACGCATACTTCAGTGGCTCTACGCGACGCGCTATTGGCCACCCAAAAGCCATTTATAGAAGTACATTTATCCAATGTTCATGCCCGTGAACCTTTCCGTCATCATTCATATCTAAGTGACGTTGCGGTCGGAGTCATTTGCGGCTTGGGACAATTAGGCTATCAAATGGCGCTTGATTACTGGTTGAGCAATATGTATGCAGTTGACACAAACAAATGATATGACTGTGCTTACTTTTTTGTAAATGATTACTCGCGTCTTCACACATTAGTCAAACAGTAATCTTGCAATTAAAATAATAGAATTACGACTGAGCAAACAACCCATTATACGGTGACATGAATGGCAAAATCGTCCGGAAAACGCTTTATGAAACTCGCTGGTATGACAGCAAGTATTGCTGGCAAAGCCGCTAAAAACTCATTTAAGCATCTCTCAAGTGACGAAGAAAAACGTCTGCAAGCTCGCTCAGATCTGATGCAAGACGTGGGCGTTCAAATTGCCGAAACGTTGGGTGAGATGAAAGGCGCAGTGATGAAGGTCGGACAGATTGCTTCACAATATAAGGATGTGTTCCCGCCTGAGGTTGCATCAGCGCTCGAAAAGCTACAGAAAGATGCGCCGCCAATGCCGTATGCGCAGATACGAGCTCAAGTTGAACGCGAACTGAAAGCGCCAATCTTAGAATTATTCAGCGAGTTTGAAGAGACACCCTTTGCCGCAGCATCTATTGGACAAGTGCACAAAGCGACGTTGCCATCGGGTCAAAAAGTGGTAGTTAAAGTCCAGTATCCTGATGTCGATGAAAACTGCGATAGCGATCTCAAACAAGTGCGTATGGCATTAAAAATCGCTGGCGTGCTCAATATGAGTAAGCAACTACAAGAGCAGCTTTTCAATGAGATTCGCCAGAGTCTGCACGATGAATTGGACTATGTTAAAGAAGCTCATAACTTACGCGTATTCGGCGCTTTTCATGCAGAAGATGAAGGCCTTATTATTCCAAAAGTGATTAGCAGCCATTCTTCTAGACGGATTTTAACGCTGACCGAAGAGATGGGAGAGACATTGACTGTCGCCGCGACGTGGGACAATGACGTCAAACAAAAAATAGCAGAGCGCCTATTTCACTTTACCGCAGGTCAGCTGTTTGGGTTGTACCGTATGCACTGCGATCCTCATCCAGGTAACTTTGCGTTCCGTCATGATGGCAGTGTCGTGGCTTATGATTTTGGTGGCATCCGCAGCTATAGCGATAGCGAAGTGCAGCTATTCAAACGCTTTGTTAAACATGCGCTAAGAGGTGACGTCACTGCACTTGAACAAGATTTGATTGCCCTAGATATTCGCCGCGAAGATGATAAGAACATCCCTGGTGAGTTTTATGAAAAGTGGCTATCGATTGGGCTTAAACCTTTATCCATTAGCCCCTATCAAGAAGGCGAATTTGATTTTGGCAGTAGCCAAGTCCATCACGAGGCCATTGCACAGATGCGTACGTCTTTGAAGTACTTCGGTCAGTTTCAACCCTCAGCTACCACTATGATGCTAGACCGTACTGTATCAGGACAGTACTGGAATCTGGTCAACCTAGGCGTCGAGATCGACCTTTCACCACTGGTTGACGAATACATCGATGCGTAGATGCGTAGTAGGTAGGTATATTGACTGCCACGATTAAACCTATCTCTAGATATGTAGCGCGTGTCCACAACGATCGCAAAAGTCTGCCCCTACTGCATGGCCGAACTTACCACAGTTTGGACAAGTCACTGGGTTAAGCTGTGGACGCATATTACGTGCTAACTCTGACGTAAAAATACCTGTTGGTACAGCAATAATCGAATAACCTGTGATCATGACCATGGTTGCAATTGCTTGGCCGAGCGGTGTTTTAGGTGACATATCACCATAGCCAACCGTTGTCATCGTGACAACTGCCCAGTAGATAGACAATGGAATACTGGTAAATCCATTTTCCGGCCCTTCTACCACATAAATAATTGAACCAAAGATGGTTACTAACAATACAAGCGATAGGAAGAAAACCGTAATTTTCTGCTGACTGGTTTTTAATGCCGACGCCAAGAACCCAGCCTGTTGCATATAGGCTTTGAGCTTAAGAACGCGGAATACACGTAAAATACGCAATACCCGTATCACCAGTAGATACTGCACGCCCACAAACATTAAGCTCAAATAACTTGGCAATACAGACAGTAAGTCTACTATCCCAAAGAAACTAAAAGCATAGCGTAAGCGGTTGGGTGCTGAAAACAGCCTTAACGCATACTCAATAGTAAACAAAATGGTAAAAAACCACTCTGCATAAAAGAACAACGTGCCATACTGCAAACGCATATATAGCACACTATCAAGCATGACGACGGCCACACTGGCTAAAATTGCAATCAGCAACACAATATCAAAGAGCTTACCCAGACGAGTATCGGTGCCTTCAATAATGATATGCGTACGGTTACGCAAGTGTGTAAGAGCTTCGGCGGTTGGTTGCTTCATAGAATCAGTACTTTATAAAATCAATGGCTTGATAGCACGCAATGACTTAAAATGTGATGGATAAGGGCAAGTTGGTCAAAATAGCTAAAACTGGTTTATAATATCGCTCACCTATCACAGTGAATACAATCTATAAGTTGCCACAGTGTAGCAAAAAAGCACTCTCAACAACATACAAATCGTTAACGTGCTAGTAGCGCTACTACCTTAAATAGACAAAGTAATGATAGTATAAAATCAGGCAATCAGATATCGAAGGTTGTTGTTGATCACTTTTTTTACCCATAAAAATAGTACGTAGAACTTAAGGATGTTATATGGCAGGCCATTCAAAATGGGCAAATATTAAACACCGTAAAGCCCGTCAGGATGCAGTAAGGGGTAAGATATTTACCAAAATTATTCGTGAAATCGTTTCAGCTGCCAAACAAGGCGATCCCGATCCTGACAAAAACCCACGCTTACGTGCCGTTATCGAAAAAGCCCTATCCGTCAATATGACGCGCGACACGATTAATCGTGCTGTCGACCGTGGTACAGGCGGCGGCGATAATGAAAACATGGAAGAAGTCAGTTACGAGGGTTATGGTGTCGGTGGTGTGGCTGTACTGGTCGAAACCATGACTGATAACCTTAACCGTACGGTCAGCGAAGTACGTCATGCTTTTACCAAGAATGATGGTAATCTTGGCACATCAGGCTCAGTGGCGTATCTATTTACTAAACGTGGCGAGATCACTTTTAACGATGTCAGCTTAGAAGATGAAGTCATGCTCGTTGCACTAGATGCGGGCGCCGTTGATATTGAAAATGATGGTGAAAGCTTACTCGTTATTACTGAATGGGAAAGTTTCGGTCAAGTCCAAGATGCCCTTAATGCGGCTGGTCTTATTTCTGACAACGCCGAAGTCACTATGTCACCATCTACCACGGCTGAGATCGACAATGTTGATGATGCTGAAAAGATCATGAAGATGATCGATATGCTAGAAGATGCTGATGATGTGCAAGAAGTTTATACTAACGTGAACTTCTCTGCTGACGTCATGGCTCAGCTTGAAGCATAAGCGTATTAATTGTTCAGTAAAAAGGGCCAGATACTAAAAGTATTTGGCCCTTTTTTATTAAAATATCTCCAGACTCAGTTTTACGTCCAACTTCCTTCTAATGATAGTAAATACTCTTTTTTATCTAGCCCGCCTGTATAACCACCGAGCTTACCGTCGCTGGCAATCACTCGATGACAAGGAACAATAATGCTAAAAGGGTTTTTGCCATTGGCCTGCGCAACCGCACGGAATCCCTTTGGACTGTTGACACGCTGCGCGAGTGTGGCATAGCTGATGGTTTCGCCATACTCAATACCTTGTAGTGCCTGCCATACTCTTTTCTGGAACTCAGTACCCATAGAGAAGTCTAAAGGCAAATCCAATGTCTTACGTTTACCATCAGCATAGTCTTTAAGTTGAAAAATCGTTTCTATTAATAACGCTTGAGCAGGTTCATTCATGCTTAGGCTATTTTTATCTATAAAGGTAAAGTCTTCATCTGTCAGTCCATAGTACTTTTTAAGTTTAGGTACAGATTTTGAGCTATGCCATGAGTTATCTGCCAGCAGCCAGTTGGCTTCAACGAGCATAGGCTGACCATGTTCATTGACACGAGCAATCAGTGTTAATCGATGTGACCCAAAGGCTGCTGTGGTAACTATCATAGCGTCTACTTCCCTATTCTTTTAAAAATGATTTACCAGATAAAACTGGCTCTCTTATTCTTTATCATCGGTCTCGAACAAAGCGGCGACAAATTGCTTCGGACTAAAAGAACGCAAGTCATCAATTGACTCACCCACACCAATATAACGGATAGGCACATCTGTCGTTTCGGCAATATTAAACACCACGCCACCTTTAGCAGTACCATCTAATTTAGTAATGGTGATGCCTGTCAGCGGCACAACTTTATTAAACAGTTCGACTTGGTTGATAGCATTTTGACCCGTGCCAGCATCCAGCACAATCATACCTTCATGCGGGGCACTTGGATCCGCTTTACGCATGACACGTACGACTTTCTCCAACTCTGCCATCAAATGCGTCTTGTTTTGCAGACGTCCCGCAGTATCGGCAATGAGCACATCGATATTTTTCGCTTTGGCTGACTGCATCGCATCAAAAATGACAGAAGCGCTGTCAGAACCATGACCTTGCGCCACTACTGGAATATGATTGCGCTCGCCCCAAATCTGTAACTGCTCAGTAGCTGCCGCACGGAACGTATCACCCGCTGCCAGCATGACTGATTTGCCCTCGCCCTGTAGGCGCTTGGCAAGCTTACCAATCGTTGTGGTTTTGCCCACACCATTGACACCTACTACTAATATAACGAATGGCTTTTTGCTAGTGTCAATCACCAGAGGCTCAACTTTTGGTGTGAGGATATCAACCAACTCACTTTGCAATGCTTTATATAGAGAGTGTGCATAGATCAAGTCACCACGATCTGTCTGCTCAGTAAGGCTCTTGATGATACGGTTCGTCGCGTTGACGCCAATATCGGCTACCAATAGCTGATCTTCGACTTCTTCTAATAGCTCGTCATCAATCTCTTTACCACCGATTAAGATACTGACCATGCCTTCGGCTAAGTTTTTGCGTGACTTACTGAGGCCCGTTTTCATACGGTTAAACCAGCTGCCCTTTTTCTTATCTTCTTTAGTCTCTTGTGACTCTATAGCAGGCTCTTTGGTAGTAGCTACCTCATCGCTGTCAGCCACTGGGTTTACACTTGGCGTATCACCCAATTGCTCTTGCAACGGCATAGCAGGAATAGTTGACGCAGTATTAGATTGACTTGTAGCGGCTGTCTTTGTAGCGCTCGAAAAGCTTTCAGAATTACCTTTAGGTACGTTATGCTCTTCTGTCATGACAATTGGCGTCGCCAAAGCAATATTGTCCGCAGCAACATTACTAGAGACGTCTTGGTTTACCGTACTATCCTTTTGTGGAGCAACACTCTCTGTTTCATCAATAATGGGCACAGATTGCACCGGTAGACTGGGTAAGGTAATATCATCGTCATCTAAGTCGTCAAGACCAGCATCAAGGTTAATGACTACGCGGTTACTGTTGTTTGGGTTGTTCATAAATTTGCCCTAAAAGTTATCACAATCAATTATTTGTTTATTGTTAATGGATTTATAGGTTGTCATCTGGCTACGAGCGACATGACGCTTAATTTTGACCTATTTTAGCATAATTCAAGTCATGCTCAGCCCTTACCCTATTAGACTATCGTCAAAATTTATCTGTTTAAAAAATCACTCGATGATTTGAGAAAGTTTTGCTTAAGGTTTGGACACAAAATTCTGACCTGTTACTTGTCAGACTTCGCCTACTCTACCAAGACTTATTCGATAAATACTTATTAGGAATCCGTTATGTCATTATTCTCTAAGCATTACAAAAAAATCAGCAGCATCAGTGTGGCTGTTTTATTAACGACGACTATATTGGTGACGGGTTGCACCACGACGCAAGAGTTTAGACCGACTGCTAGCGTTATGGTTGGTGCTCAGACCTCTTTGTAATGTCTTCTATCGCTATGATTATCATCTAATTCTTCTATTATTATTTTATATAAGTAGACCATACCATGCCATTGTCTTTACCTCTAGCAGCTGCGCCATTACGCATGGCTTGTACCTTAGCAGTAGCAGCGTCACTTGCTGCATGTCAAACCAATACGATGCCTACTAACTCTGCAACCGCGACAAGCTCAATCGCAACCGATAGCTTGGCTCAAAATATGTCAGATGAAAATAAAACGAGCAAAGACACACAGCCGTCTGAATTGACAATGGACATGTCAGGTAGACATGAATATCAGTTAGAAAATGGTCTAAAAGTCGTTATAAAAGAAGACCACCGTGCCCCTGTCGCTATAACACAAATCTGGTACCGAGTGGGCTCGGCAGATGAGCCTCTTGATAAAGGTGGTATCTCTCACTTACTCGAGCACATGATGTTTAAGGGCACGACCAATGTCTCTAGTGATGATTATGAGCGGCTAATTGCTAAGTTTGGCGGCGTCAACAATGCCTTTACCAGCTATGACTATACCGGATACTACGAGCTGTTCCCTGCCAATCGTATGCCGTTAGCGCTAGAGCTTGAAGCAGATCGCATGAAAAACCTTATATTCGATGACAAAGAATTTGCTAAAGAGCATCAAGTCGTTATGGAAGAGCGTCGCCAACGTACTGATGACAATCCCCTTGCCAAAGCGTATGAGTCGTTTCGTCTGCTGGCCTTACCTGATAGCCCAAAAGGCGAATCTGTTATTGGGCCTATGAGCGAGCTAGAATCGATTAAACTTTCAGATTTAAAAGACTGGTATAAGACATGGTATGCACCAAATAATGCAACGTTAGTCATCGTCGGCGACGTGCAACCACAAGAAGTACTTACTCAAGTCAAACGTTACTTCGGTGATTTAGAAAAAAGCAACCTACCCAAACGTACCTCTGTGACTCAAAAAGGCTTCCGTGGTTATCAAAAGGTAGACTCTGAGCAAGCCGTACAAGTACCCGTTCTACTGATGGGTTACAACGTGCCAAGCCTTGCAACGGCAGGCACCAACAATGAAAAACAAGCTTATGCCCTGTCACTTGCGCAAGATGTGCTCGATGGCGGCTTATCTGCACGCTTAGAGAGTCGACTGATACGTGAGCAAGGTCTGCTTACCACGGTTGGTACTTCTTACGACTTGTTAGATCGCGGTGATGGGCTGTTTTTGATTCAAGCAACACCGCGTGAAGGCGTCAGCTTAGAGCAAGCACAACAAGCTATAACTTCGGAAATAGAAAAGCTAAAAACCGATCCTATTGCCGATGACGAGATCAGTCGCGCCAAGACCAATACGGTTACTGGTTTGATTTATGCGCAAGACAGCATGGAAGGACAGGCACGTATGATTGGCTCGTTACAATCTATCGGTCTAGATGACAGACTGCTTGCTAAACTGCCAGCTAAGCTCGACGGTATCAGTGTGGCTGACATTCAGGATGCCAGCAAAAAATATTTGGTCAAAGACAACTTGACGGTGATGCATGTCGTGCCACCTAAAGACAATAAAACCCCAGCGAAATAGTCGCTATATATGATCAAACGTCTCATAAAAATGGCCATAACACCGTATTCTTAATAAGAAGAAACTCATGATTCAGAATAAATACGACTATCAAGTAAGACAAAAATTTTTTAAGACTGCTTCATCCTCTATAAGAAGCACTATCGCACTTAAAAAGCGATCCCACCTCAGTGCTAGCGTAATTTTTGCTTTTAGCATCTTAGCTACTACCGCGCAGGCAGATGCAACAGCTGCTGAAGATTACCGCTCACCTGCTGCAGTCGATGCAAGTGCGCCAATTGCTGCCTTATCTAAGCTAACCAGCTTAGATGATGACAAACCTTTAAAAGTCACCGTACCGACCATTCAACAGTTTAAGACCAAGTCAGGCGTACCTGTCATGTTTGTACAAACGACCACCTTGCCAATTGTCGATGTTGATTTGCGTTTTAATGCTGGTAGCGCGCGTGATGGTAGTATCAAAAAGGATGGTTTTGGTATTGCGAATATGACAGCGACGATGCTCGAACAGGGCTCAAAAAGCCTAGATGAAAATGCATTTACTCGTGCAGTGGAAACGTTGGGCATCAATCTAAGCAGTAGCGCCTATAAGGATATGTTTATTGTTTCACTGCGCAGCCTATCTGATGATAAGCATCTCCTGCCAGCCATTGACTTAATGACACAGATGGTAAGTGAGCCTACGTTTGACGAGCAAGTTCTAGCTCGCAATAAAGCAAGACTGTTGGTAGGCCTGCAGCAACAAAAACAAGATCCCAATAGCCTAGCAAGTATCGCTTTCAATGATGCTTTGTACGGTACTCACCCTTACGCGCATCCATCAGTCGGCACGCTAGAAAGCGTTCCTACGATTGAGAAACAACAACTGATAGACTTTAAAAACAAATATCTGGTAGCAGCAAACGCGTCTGTTGCTATGACAGGCAACCTGACATTAGAACAAGCCAAAAAACTGGCAGAAAACATCACTGCTAAATTGCCTACCGGCCAAGCTGCCACTGATTTACCTGAGCCGAAACCGCTTACTAAAGCGCAGCACGTTCATATTCCATTCCCAAGCACTCAAACCACTGTACTCATGGGACAGCTGGGTAGTAAACGGGCAACTGACCCAATAGCACAGCAGCAGCAGACCAACTTTGCTGTTGGAAACGAAGTCATGGCAGGCAGTGACTTTAATGCGCGACTAATGACGGAGGTAAGACAGAACCTCGGCTATACTTATGGAATCTCGGGATCGATGAATCCGATGCTCTCTCGAGGTCCCTACCAGATTGGTTTTTCGACACGTAATGACAAGGCGCGTGCGGCTATTGATGCAAGTTTAGCGGTTATCAACGAAACGCTTGACAAGGGTATCACCAATGAGGAGATGCGCTTAACTACAGATAATTTGAAAAACAGCTTTCCGATGGGATTTGCAAGCAATGCAGGTATTAATGGCTTACTTGGAATGATGAATTTTTACCAATTGCCGAATAATTACTTAGCTGACTATACCAATCGCATTGATCAAGTCACTCTTTCAGAGGTCAATCAAACCATGCGAGATACGCTAAAACCTGATAACTTTTTGATAGTTACAGTTGGGCAAGAAGATCCGTGGAAAGAAAATAAAGCGGCAAAAAAAGCCAGTAAGAAATAAGTTGCTAGGAAAGTAGTTTAGAAAAGTTAAGGCTCATTAATTTTGTGAACGTATTATAAGTGGTAAAGAATACTGCTTATAATATGTCCATTTAAATATTTGAATTACTATGATGCATTAATAAGAAGCAGAACATTCTTAATGCTTGGCATTAGGAATGCTTGGCATCAGAAATTTTTAGCGCAACATCATAGACAAAATGCTCAGGCTTATGGGTAGCCCCGTTATAGCTCAAACGGATAACATGCTTATCATAAGACGTCACTTTATAATTACCATTGGCAAAGTTATGTAGCGTCGGCACAATTAATAGCGCTTCTATTTGACGGTTATCTACTTTAACATTGAGGCGCTGACCCTCTCGCGGATATAAGAAATAATCACAGTAGTCATTTACCATGACCTCTGATATACGTTCGATAACCTGATTACCTGTTTCTTCCTGAATTAATTTTGGACAGACATCAGAGCGCTTAGATGCCAAACGAGCATAAGAGTTCTTGATACTATCTTCTATCTCTTTAGAGCTTTGTATATGTCTATCAGCTTTATCCGTCACTATCATACTATTCTCAGAGGACATCTCTGTACTACACGCATTAATCAATAATACCGACATAAGTGCAGAAGTAAACAAAGCGCCATACTTATAGTTCGAGTGCAAAAAACTTTGCTTCTCGTTATTTAATTTATGATAGTTTTTCATTGTCAAGCGCTGATTTTTCATAGTTTTCGCTTAAAGTAAATTTGGTGGTTTTCTTTATAAGCCATGAAAATATAAAGGCGATTGATAACAGATATTATTAAAGCATAGTTTTTAAAGACCAAACAAATTTTTAATGAACTCATGCATCTATCCTATGAATCCTACCAAATAATTACAAAATTATTATTTTTAGTAAACACCGGAATAGTATATATAAAAATGAATATATATCTAGCGTTATCTCGGCTAACTTTATAATTATTTGAATTCTCGATTCTTGATAAATCAATTAATAGCGGCAAGAAGAGGAACTACTAGCGTGATTGAACCCCCACTTACGATAACCATCAGTATCTAAATGAATAGCCCCTGTCGCATATAATCCTAAGCCAAAGTTATAAGGCTGTCCTTGATACTGCCAAAACTGGCATAAGCCATCATGCATGGTACTCAAGCGCCATAAATTGTCTTCGTACTCAGGTACCCAGATATCCATAGCACTTGCATTCATATGCTTACTACCGTCTGCCCCGCCTGCACAATCGTTCAAACCTGGGTTACGATATACCGAACGTATCTCACTGCTGAGTGGTAAAATACCTTGGTTTTTCAACTCACTATAAAGGCGTAATGTTGGTACAATGTTAGACCATAACTCCTGAGGCGGCAATTGATACGGCTCATACCCGCATTTACTCCAACTACGGGCAGTCGTCAGCAGTTGAGACAATGGCGGTACATTCTGCGACCCGACTCTTGCGCTGAGATAGCGTTCGTACTCTGCTACTTGTCTGGCACGATAACTACTGCTATTTAACCATGCGTTAAAGTCTATACTCATAGAATCGTTATAAGCACCATTATAGGTGCTGTTTGCTGTACTATAAGTAGTACCGCGTCTCACTACATTCACACGTTTGTTTTCCTCAATGGACAATCTAGCATCAATCTCGAAATCCCGCTGTTTTTGTACAATCAAGTTTTGCATACTGTCGCTATTTGATGCATTCGCACCACTCAACATGGTGACACCAGGACGCTGATTTGAGCTATTGGTAGAGGGCGTTATATAAGCATTACTGTTATTGCTTGTACTGCTACTTTGACGTATTTGAATACGGCGTTCACTATCATCACTGATGATAACGGCATGAGCACTGACACTGCCAGCACATAGGATAAGGGTGATAATAGGTTGGCAAATTTGCCTATACGCATGGATTTTTGATTTTATCATTGCAATAAACTACCGCTAAAAACGTTTTATCGATACTATCAAATTTTCAACAAGCAGGCTAAACTATCGCTTCTAATTTGAAGTCCAATATTGATAATTAACACTTATCCTTACAACTTTTATAATTGAGTGACTTTATTATTATTTGTGAATGATATAGCCATCGCGTGCTCGCATACTTTTATTAAAGTCGGTACTTTTAAGTACGCTTCTCATCATTATTTATAATGAGATAATTTAGTTAGTACTTCCCTCCTACACCAATTGTTAGCCAAATTCTGCCTATGTCTTCTAACCCGCAATATCGTTTTTCACGTCAGAGCCATCATTTGGGTCAAGGTCATGCACCGACACTATGGCAACGTATTCATATCGACCCATGGTTAACTTTACTGTTATTGACGGTTTGTTGTATTGGTCTGACGATTCTATACAGCGCCGCCAGCCAAGATATTGGTATGGTTATTCGCCAAATGGTCAGTTATGGGGTGGCATTCGCTGTAATGTTTACTATGGCGCAGATACCGCCCAGTCTCTATCGTACTTTTACGCCTATATTTTATGTCTTAGGGCTTATATTATTAGTGCTGGTAGATATTATCGGTGAAGTACGTATGGGTGCTCAGCGCTGGATCAATTTGCCTGGGTTCGGTAGTGTGCAGCCTTCAGAGTTTATGAAGCTTGGTATGCCAATGATGTGTGCTTGGTTTTTGTCTAAGCGTGATTTGCCACCGTCAGCGTCTAGCATTGCTATTACCTTGGCATTGATCATTGTACCGGTGCTATTAATTGCTAAAGAGCCCGATCTTGGTACATCACTACTGGTCGCTGCTAGTGGCATATTTGTGCTGTTCTTAGCAGGCCTCTCGTGGCGATTGATTTCTGCTGCTGTAATTTTGGCTGTGCCGTTTATAGCATTTGCTTGGAACTTTTTGCTTCATGACTATCAGCGTACGCGAGTATTGACACTTCTTAATCCTGAAGCAGATGTACAAGGCGCTGGGTGGAACATTATTCAATCGAAGACAGCTATTGGCTCTGGTGGCCTCACTGGAAAAGGTTATCTGGAAGGCACTCAATCACACCTACATTTTCTGCCAGAAGGCCATACTGACTTTATTATTGCCGCCTTCTCCGAAGAGTTTGGTTTGCTCGGTGTGATGCTGCTGATGTTCATTTACTTTTGCCTTTTATCACGTGCCTTATATATCGCTTTCACCCATCCTGATGTCTATAGCAGATTGTTGGCTGGTGCTATCGCCATGTCTTTCTTTGTTTACATATTCGTCAATGTCGGCATGGTTGGCGGCATTTTGCCTGTCGTAGGTGTTCCACTACCATTCATTAGTTATGGTGGTACGGCTATCGTGACTCTGATGGCAGGATTTGGTTTACTCATGTCTATCCATACACATAAATCTGGCTAACTGGGATAGGATAATTTCTGTATAATTCGTCTTTCAAGTAAGTTGTTGTAATAATTATGGTAGTACCATTAAGATAAATTGTTTTGTACTACTAATGATTTGATAAAAGACAATGAGCCATGGCGCGAAGAAGAGTTTTATTCTTAGCGCTATGGCTCTTTTATTTTAATGATCTTCATATAATTTATGTTCGTATCAATCACTATAATAGTTACAAATCCGAAATAATTATTCGTTTTAGCGCCTCTTATTTCTAATAGTAAATAGGCAGAATTTCCAATATAAGTTAACCACCTATAAGTTCAGAAAGATTTTATTCCTTGTTTTTTACAAAAAATTGCGTTAACCTCGTTTTACTGTACTCTGATACATAACCCGTACATAGCTACTAATAAACTTTGCATTTAAATATATTTAGGTTGTAGCGTAGCCGTATAGTTAGCATCTTGTAGATTCCAGACTTTCAGATACACTACTTAATTAACGGTTTGATAACAAAGTGATACGCGATGTCCTTTGAACCTTTTATTAACGTAGCATTCTAAAGAAGTTTGTATATCGCACATTATGTAAATACGACATATAGTGACATTGTCACTCAGTCCTGATTTTGGACTTTGTATTCAATGCTTATCGCTAACTATCATTTGAGCGTATCGTCAGTCACTCTATCTATTAGATGTACTGAATACTGATGATAATGAAATGAAAAATTACCATATATTAATATCTATAAGAGCCACTCATTAATCAATATGAAGACAATAGATTAATGCCATGCTCAATCTAAAATATTTAGAGTTAGGTTTTGATGTATAAGTTATAGAGGTATTTATGAACAAGCGTTTATCTGGTTTACTTACAATGTCAGCAATGTTATTTGCTGGCTCTGCAGTCGCGACCAATGCAAATGCTGTAGAAGCAAAGACCACACTTGCTATGATTTCGCAAGATAACGCCTCCCACATTGACCGTGTACTTGGTGAATTAAGCCGTCAACATGATGGTGCATCAAGTTTGGTAAAGTCAGCCCGTCAGCCGACTTCATTGGCACTTAGCAGCTCATTGTTAGCCAATGATACGACACAAGTTACCAATGATGAAGATGTATTAGAGCGTCTAACAGCTGTTGCCTCTAACTCTGTCAGCAAATTTAAGCAAACTGGCCTCGCGTCTTGGTATGGTCGTAAGTTTCATGGTCGCAAGACTGCCAGTGGCGAAACTTTTGACATGAACGGTTTAACTGCAGCGCATCGCTCATTACCATTAAACTGCTATGTCAAAGTCACTAACAAGACCAATGGCAAAAGTGTCGTGGTAAAAGTGAACGATCGCGGCCCATTCCATGGTAACCGTGTATTAGACCTATCTTATGGTGCTGCCAAAAAACTCGGTATTACGAGCAAAGGTGTGGGTAACGTTGCTATTGAGCGCGTTGCAGGACCTTAATTTTAGGTATCAGTTTTAAAGACCAATAATATTACTAGCCCATATAGCAAAAAAGCCTAACTAATAATTAGTTAGGCTTTTTTTATGGTTCATATTTATCGCTCTAGGCTCATAGTAGCGACTGAACTACTCAAAACAAAGTGCTATTAGTCCTATGTACTTTATAACTCAAATGCGCTTTCGATAGCGTCATCGAGTCGCTCAACAGCAATCACGTTGATACCTTTAAACTGAGGCGCATCCTTAGCAGGTGCATTGGCCTTTGGAATGATGGCATGCTTAAACCCATGCTTCATGGCTTCTTTTAAGCGTTCTTGTCCATTAGGTACTGGGCGTATCTCACCCGATAGACCAACTTCGCCGAATACTGCTAATGAAGATGGTAGCGCTCTCTCTTTAATACTTGAAGCACAGGCCAACAGTACAGCCAAATCAGATCCTGTCTCTATGACTTTGACGCCACCAACGACGTTGACATAGACATCTTGTCCACTGGTATGTATTCCACCGTGACGATGCATCACCGCTAGTAGCATGGATAAACGTTGGAAATCTAGACCCAATGCCATCCTTCTAGGCGAACCTTGTGAATCGTCTACCAAGGCCTGCACTTCTACTAGTAGCGGCCTTGTTCCTTCACGGCTGACCATGACAACTGACCCAGCAACAGGTTTGTCATAACGACTTAAAAATATCGCTGATGGATTGGCGACTTCTTTGAGCCCCATATCGGTCATACCAAAGATACCCAGTTCATTAACCGCACCAAAGCGATTTTTGACCGCACGAATCATACGAAAACGCGAGTCAGACTGGCCTTCAAAATAAAGTACCGTATCAACCATATGCTCTAATACTCGCGGACCAGCTAGCGTACCTTCTTTGGTTACATGTCCTACTAAAAATAGTGCCGTTCCCGTTTGCTTAGCATAACGCGTCAAAATCGCTGCAGACTCTCTAATCTGACTGACACCACCTGGTGCAGAGTTAATAGCATCCGTATAAATAGTCTGAATAGAATCAATAATAGCAATGGCTGGCTGCTCTTGCGTTAATGCAGCACAGATAGTTTCTACGTTAGTTTCGGCCAGTACACGCAGTCTATCAGCAGGCAAGTCTAAGCGTTTGGCTCGCATGGCCACCTGTGCAAGTGACTCTTCACCTGTCACGTATAATGCACTACCTGCCAGTGAATCAGCTCGTGCCATATTGGTCGCGGTTTGCAGCAAGATAGTTGATTTACCAATACCCGGATCACCACCGATTAACACTACGGAACCCGCCACTAACCCACCACCCAGTACGCGATCAAACTCACTAATACCGGTTGGTAGGCGCGTGTCGAGCGTTACACTTACTGCATTAAGCGGCATGACAGCACTATGAGTACCAGAGTAGTTGCCAGCTGGCGCACTGGTACCACGAGTAGCAGCTCGTGCGTTATTGGGCTTCGCGGTGCTTTTATTGTGATGTGGCATGCTGACATTTGGGGCTTCGACTAAACTGTTCCATTCCCCGCAATCCGTACACTGCCCAGCCCATTTACCAAAATGCGCACCGCAATGCTGACAGACATAGCTGCTTTTATTTTTTGCCATAGCTTATAAGCCTTATTCAGAGGATCAATCGAGAATAATGAAGAAAGTATTATCACGCTTTATAAGCGCTGATTCAAAAATATTTGTTATGATAAGTCAGCCATTGGTTTTGCAAGCTGTACTTGAAAGAGGATGATGTTAATTGTAGAGATAAGTAGTAACTGGCTTATAAGCTCTATATAAAATAGTTGTAGCCAGCTCTAGTAGTTAATTAGAAAATACAAAATTGTTGGTGTAGTTTTACGTAGCGTTTGGAAATCAAAATGCATAGGCAGTAAGGAAAATCTATACCAGATAACTCTACTTTAACGGCACCTTTTTGTTTTGAGCGCACTATATAAAATAGAGTATGAGATAAGTAATTTAACGCTCTAACTTATACTTGGAAGTCTTTACCTAGATAAACAGACTTCACTAAATCATTTTCTAACACTTCAGCTGAAGTACCTTCTGCAATGATAGCGCCTTCTGATACGATATAAGCTTTTTCACAAATGGCCAGCGTATCTCGAACATTGTGATCGGTGATTAAAACGCCAATGCCGCGATTCTTTAACGTTAAAATAACGTCTTTGATATCGCCGACAGAGATAGGATCTACCCCTGCAAAAGGTTCATCTAATAAGATAAACTTAGGATCAGCGGCCAATGCTCGCGCAATCTCACAGCGACGACGCTCACCGCCTGACACGCTCATACCCTGAGACTTGCGCACATGTTCTAAATGGAACTCGCCAATCAACTTTTCAAGTTCTTGCTGTTGTTCAGCTTTATTTAATTCTGTGCGAGTCTGTAGGATAGCTAAGATATTATCTTCGATAGATAATTTACGAAAGATTGATGCTTCTTGAGGTAGATAGCCGATACCCGCACGAGCACGCTCGTGCATTGCGTATTTAGATAAATCCATTTTACCTAATGTAACGCGGCCTTTATCCATATTGACCAGTCCCACCACCATATAGAAACTAGTTGTTTTACCAGCACCATTAGGCCCCAACAATCCGACGACTTGACCCTGTTCGACAGAAAATGAAACGTCTTTGACTACCCAACGCTTACCATAGCGTTTGCCTAAATTTTGCATAGTCAATCGAGCGACAGGCGCCGTATTGGTATTTGATGCCGATAGGTCTAGATTTTTATCATCGCTCATAACTTACTCTTACTTTCACAAAATTTAAGCATTGCTAAAGGCAGACTTATTTACTTATAGCCTGTTTATTTGGATTAACGTACGCCACTTTGGTTTGTACCATTGTTAGGCGGGAATACCAGTTCAACGCGCTGATTGCCACCAGCGGTTGCTTCCACATCACCTGCTTTTAGGCTATAACGGATAACATTACCAGCAAAGCTTGCACCATTCTGAACCAGCTTTGCATTGCCAGTTAGCGTAATAATCCCAGACACTGCGTTGTAGTCAATCTTATTAGCCTGCCCTTTTGCCAAGCCCTTTTCTTGCGTGACTACTTGCTGCATAGTCGCTGGACGGCCAGTTGCTACCGCTGAGTTAATGCTACGCTGCTGAGATAGATTGACCGTGATGTTGTCGGCCGTCATCTTAAACGTACCTTGAGTAATAATGACATTACCTGCATAACTGGTCACGCCGGTACGCTCACTATAAGTGGCCTTATCTGCTAGCAATTTAATCTGCTGATTAGAATCTGATGGCAACGCATGACTATATAGCGGTAGCGCCAATAACATCACCATTGGCAGTGTGCGCAATTTATGCAAGCAGAGTGCTGATGCGCGTAAAGTAGGCAAAAATTTAAGTTTCATATAAATAACTCATTTCATAATAGGTGGTAGGATTTGCAAACTTTATGCTAGCTGCTATTTTTTGACACAGTAAATAAGAAAGACTTTGATTAAAACAATGCTTTGTCTTGGCGTTCAGATGGAGAAAAGGCAACAGCAACTTGGCCAAATTCATACTCACCCGTCTCAAGATTGGCAGTCATACTAGAGGCTTCAAATCGATTCATGCCTTGTTCGATTTTCACAGGGGCATCACTATATACTTTGCCTGACTTCGTATTACCTTTTAGCGTACTACCAGTTACTTTTATTGGTTCGATATCAGGGGTACTCTTATTGCCTTCGCTAACCAGTGTAAATCCACCTGATAAACTAAGCTCCCCTGTCTGTTGACTGATGGCTGCACTGCCCGCTTGAATACGATAGCGTTGCTCTGCAGATGGTTCCCAATTCATGGTAATGCCTGACATTTCATCCTGATTGGTCTCAGGATTATGCGTCAAAGACTCAGCGGTAAGCTCGTATTCGGTTTCACCTTGTTCATTGGTCTGCACGGCTTTGATATCAGTGGCTTCATAATCGACATCTGTTGTTTCAATATTGACTGGCGGCGTTACGTCGCCTTGCTGCTGAAAAAACCAACCCGCGATACCGGCAATAATTAAGGCTAATACAATTAAGACACGTGTATTCACGACTGATTATCCTGAGTTTGTGCCTCATCAAGCGTGTAATGCGCGATAAAGTCTTGATAATGTCCATGACCTTTTAAAATAAGGTCACATATCTCGCGCACTGCACCAGTACCGCCAGCACGAGTCGTTACCATGTCACTGCGCTTGATAACTTCAGCATGCGCGTTAGGTACGGTTGCTGCGAATCCTACTGTTTGCATTGCTTTGATATCCGGTAAATCATCGCCCATATAGGCACAGTCGGCAGCAGTGATATTCAGGGCAGGATCTAAAGACGATAGCAGCTCGTTTAATGCGATTAATTTATCATCACGGCCTTGAACCACATGGTTGACGCCCATTTCTGCTGCGCGCTTATTCACCATTGTACTACTACGACCGGTAATAATGGCTGTCAAAATACCGTAACGGGCTAAAGACTTAACACCCACACCATCATGTACTGAGAACGCTTTGGTCTCAACACCATTAGCATCATAGATGATTTGACCATTGGATAAAATACCATCGACATCCATGACCAATAGTTTTACTTGTCCGGCTTTCTGTATCAAGTCCTGCATTATTTGTCTCTTTTTAATATTTATTTTCGAAGCGTTATTCTATATAGCTTAACTATTTCAACGGCAACTCACAAACCTTATTTGACCCCAGCTTGTAGCAAATCATGCACGGTAATAATAGCTTCTAAACGATCTTCATTATCAATGATCAATAACTGGCTAATACCACTTTCATTCATAACACTTAGCGCATCTGACGCACGCATCGTTTTACTGATATGGCGTGGATTGCTGACCATCACTTCATGCATTGGCGTTTGTAGATCGATACCTTTTTCTAACCCTCGGCGTAAGTCACCATCTGTGAACACACCGACGACCTTATTGTTATCATCAGTCACTACGGTCATGCCCAATCGTCCGGCAGACATGGTAAACAAAGCTTGTTGCAATGGGGCCTGCTGATGAATCAAAGGCAAGTCTTCTGAATTGGTATGCATCAAATCTTCGACACGCGTCAATAGCTGACGACCCAAGGCACCAGCAGGATGCGATAATGCAAAATCTTCAGACGTGAAATTACGTGCGTGTACTAAAGCAACCGCTAACGCATCTCCGAGCGCTAAAGTAGCCGTCGTACTGGAGGTAGGCGCTAGATTAAGTGGACACGCCTCCTGCGACTGACCAAGCGTTAATACAATGTCAGCTGCTCGTGGTAGCATACCGCGCTTATCACGACTGATACTGATAAGAGGGATATTTAGATGTTTAACAACTGGCAGTAGCATCTTGATTTCATCTGACTCACCTGAGTTTGAAATAGCAAGCAGCACATCACCTTTCACAAGCATCCCCAAATCACCATGCCCCGCTTCACCAGGATGCATAAAAAAAGCAGGCGTACCAGTTGAGGCAAAGGTCGCTGCAATCTTGCGTCCAATCAGCCCTGACTTACCCATGCCTGTAACTACCACTCGACCCTTACAAGTCAGGATGATGTCACATGCTTGGGCAAATCTGTCGTCAATCTGCTCTGTTAGTAGTGCTAACGCAGATATCTCTGTGTTAATGGCCTCGATAGCAGTGGTAATAAATTGCTCATGGGTTAAGTTGTTTTTGGTATCACTCATGAATCCGCTCTATTTTTATAATGAATCAATACGCTATTTTACTACACTATGTTTCATATTAGTAATGGTCTACAAAATCTACACTAATATAGTGCTGCATACGGAATAAAAGAGCTTGCTGCTATCTATACAAAAAAAACCCACTATATCAGCAGGTTTTAAACGAATAAATCATGTCTTAATGTTTTTTCAGACAACGCGCTCGATTAATGCGATAAGTTAGCTATTGTTATCATTAGAACCATCGTTTGGCTTATCTTCGAAACCTGTGTTATCTGCCGTGGCATCAAACCCACGATCTTGACCAAAACCACCACGCTCAAACCCGCGCTCTTGTCCTTGACCAAAGCTACCTCGTTCAAAACCACGGTCTTGACCTTGGCTAAAACCACCACGATTAAATCCACTACGGCTCGATGCAAAACCACGTTCTTCAAAACCACTCGCAGCAGGGTTGCTACCACGTTCAAAGCCACCGCCTTGATATCCAGTCGGTGCTGCGCTCTGCGGCTGAGCACTTGTACCTGTCGTCGCACTACTACGCGGGTTACGTGCTGGTACGACCGTTGAAATGGCATGCTTATATACCATTTGGCTCACTGTGTTTTTCAGGAGAACAACATATTGATCAAATGATTCAATTTGGCCTTGTAATTTAATACCATTTACCAAAAAAATAGAGACAGGAATGCGGTCTTTGCGCAGCGAGTTCAAGAACGGATCTTGTAAAGTTTGTCCTTTTGACATGAAATCTCTCCTAAATATTATATAATTATGTTTTGAGTGCCAATTATTTTAAGTGTTAATTTAATTATAATGGCTAAAAGGTAGATACAATAAGGTGTTTTCTTTATAAAACGTATCTAAATAAATATTCATTGCTCTTAAGTGATTCCACTTTATCGCGAATACGTTATTATTGTAAATAATTAAGTAACTAGTTGTTTCGTTAATACTTTCTGTCTACAAAAGTTCATAAACCAGACATCATAACAATGCTCAACGCGTTGAGCTAAATTATAACAGCTATCTATGCCAATTTTTGAAACTAATTGTGTTAGCTATCATTGCACCTTAAGACAAATACTCTCGTGCTTCGGCCATGGTTTCAAACGTTTGTAATATCATACGACTGCTAGCATCAGCCTTGTTCTCAGATTCTGCTATCCCAATTGATGACGCACTGGGCAATTGCATTACCTTTCTTAGCCATGTGTACTGACGTTTTGCTAACTGTCTTGTAGCATATAATGCCTTATTTTGCATTTCCTGACAAGCAAGCGCCTCGGTCTCTTGGTTAGCCATGTTTGGTTGAACAGCTGACTGAGCAACATTATCTGAGATTTCTTTTTCTCCGTTGACAGCTGTATGCTTTCCAAAAGCTTCATAAAATTGAGCTTTATCCAGATGAGTCTCATCAAATATCGGATGCTCAATATGCACCAAGTATTCTAGTGCTTGCCTGTAACCCACACAGCGCATCGAAGGCATATTAGGCGTGAGCGGATACTTTTTTAGTAAGTCTATGACTTCAGCCACTAGCCCTTCATTCCACATGATATCTAGACGTTGTTCGATACGATTATGTAGCCATGAACGATCTGGCATTACCGATAGCGCGTGCCACTGCTGCTCTGGGTTGTGGGCTAGGGCTTGCTTTGGCTTGCGCTGCCAGTCACTTATTGGAATATTTGTCTGTAGATAAACTTCAACTGCTCGCGTGATACGCTGAGTATCAGTAGCATTCAAACGCGCATGGCTTATAGGATCTATACTCCCCAAATAATCATATAGAGCGCTAATACCTTCCTCTTGACGCCACTGCTCTACGCGCGCGCGTACGCTGTCATCGCTATCGGGCACAGGAGACAACCCATCGAGTAGCGCCATGTAATACATCATGGTGCCGCCTACTAATAATGGTATCTTGCCATTTCTATGACATTCGTCAATGAGACAAGCAACATCACTGACAAACTCAGCCACGCTATAGCTTTGCATAGGATCAATGATATCGACCAAATGATGTGGATAACGCGCCAACTCAATCGCTGTTGGCTTGGCTGTGCCAATATTCATGTCACGATATATCAGTGCTGAGTCCACAGAAATTAATTCAAAACGACCTGTATCGTATAGCTCGTATGCCAGTGATGTCTTGCCGCTAGCAGTTGGTGCCATAAGACAAACTACGCTATTATCCGCCAGCTTGTGAGGTAGGCTATCAGACGAATGTTGCATAAAGTGGCCTTTCATAATATATGGATAACTCAGATATCAATTGGTTTAATTGCTTTAAGATGTTGTAATTATTTTCAGATATTCAGGATAGCATGAGCTTTACTAAGCGGTGACTATCTATCGCTTTAATAGCATTGCTCATAATTATTTCAGTAAGATCATTCACAAAAACTATTGAATCTTGCGCAGACATTTGCGCATTGACCGTTGTAAGTTGCTGATTAACCTCAGTAGCACTATTTGGCAATCTATCTTTTTTGAATACTTGCTGACTAGAGGTAAGTGATTCAAATAACTGGCTTAGTTTAAGCTGCCAGTCTTTAGCACTTATCAATACACACTGCCCTTGGTGATAAAATAATAGCCAAGGTAGACTTCTATCATCTGTGTTTAAGTCCATGTCAACAGCTTCTACATCGTTAATGATATCTAAGCAAATTGGTAAAGATGCAGAGGTAGCTGCTCCATCAGAATAATGTGAAGTGCTGTGGTTACTATTGTTAGTTTGGTCTGATCGCTCATTGATATAAGATTGCACTGACTCTTGCAATAAAGGATTATTTGAAGATGATTGGTTTGCAGTAGACTGATAAGACTGTCTAGTAGATTCTACTTGATTATTCTGCCTTGGGTTATTAGTAGGCTGAATACTTGAGATGGGCACTTCAGAAGAACGACTTAAAGAAGCATCATTATTTGCCCGTTCCGCAGATATGTATTGGCTATCAGCTTCTGGCTTCGGTACCGATTTAGATGCAGAATCAATTCCAAACCCAAACTTAGCTACATTAATCGTTTTCAACTGCGTACGAACTGTATGGCCTAAGTGCGCCATAATATTATTCAATGGACTGATTTTGATACGTTGTTTAGATGGATGTACATTGATATTTAACCATTGCGTTGGTAAATCAAAATACAGTGCATACCCCATACCTGTTAGCTGCGCACCTTGTGCCAGTTGACGTATCTGATTGCTAATCAACGCTTCTTTTACCAGTCTGCCATTTACATAAATCAGCTTTGGTAAATCAGTTTTTTCATAATGCAATGGCCATAACCAACCACTAATCGCTGCTTGATTAACATTGCTATCATCGCACGCTACAGACGACTGTACCAGACTCGACAAATCTATGGATATTGCTAATGCATTATCTGTCAATGCCATACCCGTTGCTTGTTCTAGACGCGGCAGTGGCAGGCGACTGTCATTGTTACCACTAATACTCGTAGCACTTGCAGATAATGATAGCCGCTGTTTATTGTCATGAAAAAGTGTCAAAGCAACATCGGCACGCGCCAGTGCGACTTCTCGGACAATGGTTTCGATATGACCGAATTCAGTAGCAATAGATTTTAGGTTGCCACGGCGGGCAGGCACATTGAAATATAAGTCTTTGACTATGATTGTTGTGCCGCGGTTATGGACAACTGGTAAAAGTTTCGGAGTGTCACCTAATACGCCAGCGACCTGTAATTGTCGGCCAATACCACTATCATCATGACTACTGATTAAGGTCAAACGCGAGACAGCAGCCATCGCCGCTAACGCTTCACCGCGAAAACCCAATGTCGTAATACCATGCAAGTTAGCAACGTCAGCAACCTTACTGGTCGCATGACGAGTGATGGCCATGACCATGTCGTCAGGATAAATGCCGACCCCATTATCTACCACTTCAATCAGGCCCATACCGCCTTGAGTGATGCGCACCTCAATATTGGTCGCACCAGCATCGATGGCATTTTCCAGCAGCTCTTTGACCACTGCTGCTGGACGTGTCACCACCTCACCTGCTGCTAATTGATTGATTAGCAACGGCGATAGTTTTTTAATGCGTTTATTAGGATGATTATCTGGCATAGATAGATGTCATGTTTTTGGAAAGTAGCGATTGGTGTAATTTAGATATTCATTTAGATGATAAGTTGCGATAGTTCCAAGCCCTGCGCTTGACCTGCCTTTGACACTCTCAACTGCACTTGGCGTGCTTCAGTGTCGTTATCATCGCTTACATTTTGAATCATATCGATGAATAACGTGGGCGGTGGAAGATAGCTATCAGCGCGGCTAGCCCATTCGATAATAACTAACGCTTCAGGCTCATCAAGATACTCATCAAACCCAATAAAAGACAGCTCTTCTGGATCTTGCAGACGATATAAATCTGCATGATAAACCGGCTTGATCGAACCATCCTTTCGCTGAATACTGTAGGGCTCAACCAAGGTATAGGTTGGGCTTTTCACCGCACCTGTATGACCAAGCGCTTGTAACCAATAACGCGTTAGTGTCGTTTTACCAGCGCCCAAGTCACCTGCCAGCCACACGCTACCTGTCAGTGACAAGGTCGCTAATTGCTCAGCCAATGCTTGAGTATCTTGCTCAGAGCTTAATATCAGAGTCTTTAGGTATTTGCTATTTTCTATAGATTGACCATCACACATCAGACTGAACCTGCTTGTACTTGCTCTGTCTGAACCTGCATGGTCACGGTTGGATTGGTAAAGCTTTCACCGCGAATCAGCTTGGCATACAGCTCAGAGTCAGTCCACTCAGCACGAACCTGCTCACTGAATTCAAAATCTTCTAGAACTAGTTTACCCATTTGATCGTTTGCAACATCATCAGCAAAACACTGCGCATACCCTGTCGCCGTCTCATGGGCAATCACTGAGTACACGCTGACATCTGCTTCACCATTTTGCATTTGTGTCTGACGTAGTATTTCTTGTGCCCAAAAGAATATCACTCGTGAAAACTGCTCTGCCGATGGCGAAACTGGTAGGCTGATCCAACGTGCGCTAAATTTCTTACACGCTGCGACATACTCAGGATCATCTTTGTTCCAAAAGCAAATGGCATGATCAAAGCTATCGATAATGTCTTTGATAGAAGATTTTAGTAGGCCAAAGTCATAAACCATTTGCCCATGGTCTAAACGAGTGGCCTCAAGGATAAGCTCAATCTGATAGCTGTGACCATGAATCGAATGCTTACAACGCTCAGAACTACAATTACGAACGATGTGAGCATTTTCAAATTTGAACAGTTTACGAATACGCATAATAATTTGACCAAAACAGTAAGCACTATGGTGCTAAATGTTAATAAATAAGAGTTTGCCGCGTTTATGAATCGGTTTATGGCTCATTATAGCAAATCGCCATGTATCCGTAAGTAAGCACTTATTAATATAATGATTGATTGAACGAATCAATTGGTAAACTAGGACTAACCGTAAACATAAAGAATTTGAACGATAATTGAATCGTAGAGGAATTGTGCGAGCGCTATCTATTACTAAAGCTTAAGCCTATACTCTATTAAGTAAACAGCTATGTTAGCTGTATTCACACTGTCTTGAATTCGCTTAACTTTGCGTAATGAGTAGTGTGCTGTAAAAAAGGAAACGATTATGAGCAAAGGTCAAGATAGTAAGAAAAATGTTAAGAAAAAGCCCCTTTTGACTGCTAAAGAGAAGAAAGCTGCCAAACAAGCCAAGAAAGACGACAACGGTAGCATCCTAGGCAAACATTAATAATCAATACATCAATATGCTAATCTGACGTAACCGTTCGATTGGTATTTTTTTTTGGTTCGTCATTGGCCTTTAGCTAAGCACTGTCTTTAATTAAGCTCCGCGCGGAGCAAACATAATAATCGCCATTCCTAGCAACGCCACTATCGAACCCACTATGTCCCACATGGTTGGTCGTATACCATTGACCGTCCACAACCATAAAATCGCCATACATATATAAACGCCACCATATGCAGCATAGACCCTGCCCGCAGCAGTTGGGTGTAATGACAGCAGCCAAACAAACGCGACTAAGCTCAGCGCACCAGGTATCAGCAGCCAGATTGACTTGCCTTCTCGCAGCCACAGATAAGGCAGATAACATCCTGCAATCTCAGCCAATGCAGTAAGCGCAAATAGCCCAACCGTCTTTAATTCTGTCAAAAATCACTACTCCTCATCTACTACTTTTCTAACCTGCTAAAACCAGTCAGGTATTGTACGGCATTGCCAGAAATAAGCACTCTATCTCTGTCACCACTTATAAAAAGCTATTTTTTTCTAACATTACAGTCAAAATCACAGTAAAATCTATCATAACAAACAAACCTCTTAGAGAGCGCTCTATCGAGGTCATACCGACATTGTAAATAGGAAGTTAGCATCATGATGCGTATTGGATTATTTTTATTAACCAACTTAGCAGTGATTGTGGTATTTAGCATTGTGTTTGGTATTTTATCGAGGTTTTTTGGGATTGGCGGCGTGCACAGCGCAGGTGGTCTTAACTACATTAGCCTTGCCGTTATGTGTGGTATCTACGGTATGGTCGGCTCGATGATCTCGCTATTTATATCAAAGTGGATGGCTAAAAGATCTACTGGTACGGTAGTTATAGAATCTCCACGCACCGCTACTGAGCAATGGCTAGTCGATACCGTAGCCAAACAAGCACGAGCCGTAAATATCGGTATGCCTGAGGTTGGTATTTTTAATAACTCGCAGCCAAATGCCTTTGCGACTGGTTGGAATAAAAATAAAGCGCTAGTGGCGGTTTCGTCTGGTCTACTACAGAATATGAATCAAGATGAAGTCGAAGCGGTATTGGCGCATGAGATTGGCCATGTGGCTAACGGTGATATGGTAACCCTTGCCCTCATTCAAGGGGTCGTAAATGCCTTTGTAATGTTCTTTGCACGTATTGTAGGCAGTTTCGTTGATCGTACTGTGTTTAAAAATACCAGTGACCGCCCAGGTATTGGTTACTTTATTACGAGTATCGTAATGGATATCTTACTTGGATTTTTGGCATCTGCCATCGTGATGTGGTTCTCACGCTTACGTGAATTCCGTGCGGATCAAATGGGTGCAAAATTGGCCAGCCGCGAAAAAATGATTAGTGCGCTTGATGCGCTTCGTCCTTCTGCACAGCGACCAGATCAAATGCCTGAGAGTATGAAAGCATTTGCGATCTCATCAGGACAAACGCAAGGCTTTAGTATTGCCAACCTATTCCGTTCACACCCAACGCTTGATGACCGTATTGCGGCGTTGAGAGAATATAATCCTAATTAATGACAATCGATTTAAAACCAACTTGCTACTTGTTAGCAGGTTGGTTTTAAAAAAATACTTTATATAGAAAATTAGAAGTTAGAGTATGAATACTCAGTCACTATCATTTTATTTAGTAGTAAAAGGCTAAACATTAGCGCTAGTTTAAATAAAAGAGATATTACTTCTTTTCCTTAGACGGAAAAAGCGATACCAAACCATCTCCTATGATTCCTCGCCAAGCAAAGTAATCATGTCCTGCAGCATACTCTTGATAATGTGTATCGTACCTTTTTGCCAATAAAACGTCTCGCAGATGACGATTGGTTCCCAATATACCGTTGCTACCACTTTTACCACGAGCCGTTTCAAACACGCCTGCGCTCAAAAAGAAACGAACGGGTGCCTTATCCATTTTTATTACCTCAGACGCTACGAAGTGTTTATCTTCTGCTGTCTGATCTTTTGGATGCCACCAGTAAGACCCAGACATAGAGATAACATTGCCAAATATGTCGGGGTGACGTAGTGCGATAGTCGTCGCTGCTAAACCGCCATAACTTGACCCTGCAATGACCGTTCTATCCGTTGGTATCGCTACTGGCAATCGTTTATTTATTTGTGGTACTAACTCATTGGCCAATACATCTGCAAACATTGGGTTGGCAGGTAATTCACGTGCACGGGCATCATTGTCAGGATTGCTAATAAACACCGCTGTCACTAGTGGAACCTTACCTTCTGCAATCAAATTATCTAAAATCGTGGGCAATCCAACCGTATCAATATAGGCTTCAGCATCAAAGATATATAACAGCACCGCATCATCTTTACTATTCTCCTTGTTGTTATTAACAGTTGGGGAGTAAATGGTGATATCGCGAGTATTATCCAATGTACTACTAGTAAATTTAAAGGTAGACAACGCTCCTTTGGGAACCTCTGCCTGTCTTTTTATCCAACGCCTATTTGGTGCGTCTTTTAACGTAATAGTAGATTTGGTTGTGTACTTATCAGTGGCTGAACGTGGCCATGAATGGTGATTATAAGGATCAACTTGAGCCACGGCTTTTATGGCGACTCTACGAGCAAACTCAGACAGAGGTGGCTCAGGGATATTAGGGGCAATTTGATAGGATAAGTGCGTGTTGTTTGGCACAATAAAACTTTTGTACCATGTATCAGAGTCTACCAATCGTTGCAATGCATCATGATTGGTGGACGGGCCACCCATTAACTTGACATTGCGATAGTCTCCTCGCGCTAAAAACGTCATCACAGTGCCCAAAGCTGTGTCTTCAATCAGCGGTGTACCTAATACTTCCACTTCCGCCCAAAAGCGATCTGTACTCTGCCCTTTCTGCAATGACTCAAGTAATGCCGATACTCTGGGGCTGAGTAACGTGTCAGAACTGTCTAGAGAATTTCCTAAAGAACCTTTTAAATCTTGCTCTGCTAAACTAACACGTTGTTCGAGCACTATCTGATAAGCACCTGAGCCAGACAGTCGCCAGGTCTCTGCACAGTTTTCGGCTACTGAATAGAAGTGTTGTTTGCCACTTTTATTATCAATCAAACGGCGCGATACTTTTCCTGTGGCATCGATAACATCTAGCGTCATCATACTTCTATCACTCTCAACATATCCGGTTAGATAATCGCCTGTATCGCAAGGAACGCTAAAATCTAATGACTTATGCTGTGGCTTGATATCAGCGTTTTCCCTGTTGGAATGATTTAAATCGCCTTTTAAGGGACTTTCAATCGTTAGCATCGTTGCCTCCGAACCAAATGCAGGAAATGACGCCGAATATAATAAAAAGGTAAAGCCTGCTATGGCCCATTTCTTCTTAGGAAGAAATCGTATGTATCTCATTCACTACTCCCTCATTTATTCACTGACAAACATCTAATTTCTACCTTTACAGAATGTCTAGCGAATGATACAAAAGTAAAATACTACCTTATTTTTAATATAGATGATATTGAAAATCATTATCGTTTGATAATTTATTCTGTATAATTAAATAGACAATGACAATTTATTTTTCCTTTATAAAATAAAAAGCCCACCTGACTCAATTAAAGTCAGATGGGCTTTTAGAATAGATATAATGACTAACTAAATATCAAACTCAAGCGCTCTGTCACCTTCGCTATCTTTGATACGCGTTGGCAGACCAATCTTGTTTAGTAGATTGATAAATGGCTTAGCATCTAGCTCTTCGACGTTGACCATCTTGCCTGCATCCCATTCGCCAGTCGCGACTAGTATTGCAGCAGCAACAGGTGGCACGCCTGCGGTATACGAGATACCTTGGCTACCCACTTCATTGTAAGCATCTTTATGATCTGAGACATTGTAGATAAATACTTCAGTCTCAACGCCATTGATTTTGCCTTTGACTTTATCACCAATGCAGGTCTTGCCTGTATAGTTCGGTGCAAGCGAGCTTGGATCTGGTAGTACCGCTTTAACAACTTTTAGTGGTACAACTTCTTGACCTTCAGCAGTCATCACTGGCTGCTCAGACAGTAATCCTAAGCTCTGTAGGACAGTGAAGACATTGATATAATGCTCACCAAAGCCCATCCAAAAGCGAATGTTTGGTACATCTAGATTGGCTGACAATGAATGCACTTCATCATGACCGCTTAGATAGCTGTTTTGCACACCTACAACTGGCAAATCGTCCGTACGTTTGACTTCAAACATTTTGTTAGACTGCCACTTGCTATCCTGCCAAGAGTAAACCGTACCGGTGAACTCACGGAAGTTGATCTCTGGGTCAAAGTTGGTCGCAAAGTATTTGCCATGGCTACCCGCATTGATATCAATGATATCGATATCCGTCACAGATCCTGCATCCATCATATCATAGCCAAGACGCGCATAAGCGTTGACCATACCAGGATCAAACCCTGCACCTAAAATGGCAGTGACATTGTTGTCTGCACAGCGCTCTTTACGTTGCCACTCATAGTTGTTGTACCACGGCGGTGTCTCACAAATCTTACGTGGATCTTCATGAATCGCCGTGTCAATGTAAGCAACACCTGTCTCAATACAGGCTTCTAATACCGTCATATTGATAAATGCCGAGCCGACATTAATGACGATTTGAATTTCTATTTCTTTGATCAATTGCACCAGCGCTTGGCTGTCCATCGCATCGACTTGATGCGTGTGCAAAACCGCAGCTTGTTTAAAGCTGTCTTTTTCTTTTACGCTTTGCGCGATATCATCGCATTTGTCTTTGGTACGTGAGGCGATATGAATCTCACCAAGCACATCATTATGCATCGCACATTTATGCGCGACCACTTGAGCGACACCGCCTGCTCCGATGATCAGTACATCTTTTTTGTTGGGCTTAGCTTGTTGGTTTGTGTTCAATGAACAATCCTCCTTTGTGTCCCTGTCGATACCATTGATAGCGGCTATGCAAAACAGAAACGAGTGAATGATATGCGTGAATTAAAAAGGAAGACCGAGGAAAACCCACGCACCCGTCGGGCAAATAATACTCCATTATTTGCCCGACGCGATTATAACAATTTTTATTCCCTTATCGGTAAAAAATATGTATAAAAAGTAGAGATATCAAAATATCTACTAATACAGGTTAAGTATTTGTTTTTTAATAATTAAAATACAAAAACCCGACAATAGCATAGTCTTAAAAGCTAAGGCTTAAGATAGGCTAGCTTTATAATCTTGATAATCAAACTCGCGCTGGATATCGATACTGCCATCTAATCGGCGGATGACTATCGCTGGCATGTTGACACCATTGAACCAGTTTTTCTTAACCATCGTATAACCAGCAGCATTGCCAAAGGCAATCTTATCGCCTATCTGAAGATTACTCGGTAATGCATACTCACCAAAGATATCACCTGCCAAGCAAGAACGACCATAGATAATGGTATGGTCTGCCGACTCAGCATCAGCTTCAGACGGTGCAGCTTCTGCAGGATTGCCAATAGGCGCAATATCGGCAGCTGTATGATTAATCGCAGCAATCGGTGCGGACTCACGATAAATCAGTAAATCAAGCATATGTGCTTCGATAGAAGCATCGACGACTGCTAGATTTTTTTCATTATGCATGGTATCCAATACAGTAGTTACCAACGTACCTGCACCATGGATACTTGCTTCACCTGGCTCAAGATACACTTGCACGCCATAGGTTTCGCTAAACGCTTTCAAACGTGCAGCCAATTTTTCTAATGGATAATCAGGCGCGATAAAGTGGATACCACCGCCCAAGCTCACCCATTCAAGCTGCGCTAAGGTATCACCAAACCTTTCTTCGATATCAGCCAAGCTTTCACTAAAGGCTTCAAAGCTGTCATTTTCGCAATTGTTATGAATCATGACGCCAGTGATATCGCCAAGTACCGCTGCGATTTTCTCTTTGTCATGCTCACCAAGACGGCTGAATGGACGCGCAGGATCAGCAATCAAAAACGATGAGTTGCTGGTCTTTGGATTGAGTCGTAGACCTACAGGTATATTTTGCGCGGCGGCTTGTGCTTTAAAAGCGTTGAGCTGTGAGATTGAGTTAAAGATTATTTTATCCGCATAGTTCAGCACTTCAGGGATTTCATCTGAACTATAGGCGACGCTATAAGCATGCGTTTCTTTTTTATCTTGGCTATTGGCATCATCGTTATTGCCAAAGGTCTCATAGCCCAATCTCACTTCATTAAGTGAAGACGAAGTCGTGCCATGCAGATAAGGCTGCATCACATCAAAAACGCCCCATGTGGCGAAGCATTTTAGTGCTAATAATGCCTTTGCACCAGACAGCTCACACAGCCTAGCGATGATTTTCATATTAGCGACGATGGCCGCTTCATCAAGCACGTAGTAAGGCGTTGGTGGCAATGTCGCGTTGATAGAATTCTCTAGATTTTTTGCATTCATAATAGATTACCTAATAGACACTCTGCTGTTGGTATCTTGACAGACAGATATAAATATTTGCGCTATAGTAGACTAAATTCATCATAATTAGAATATCTTATGGCACTCTCAACCGATTATTCCACTTCAGCCAGTCTATCCCATTCATCACAATTGGATCCAAAAAACATAGATTTGACTTATCTAGATCCTGATGCGCGTGCCGTGTTGGATTTTTGGTTTGATAAAAACAATGAAGCTTACTGGTTTGAACAAAACGATCGTTTTGATAAGCAGATACAAGATAAGTTTGGCGGCATTTGGGAAGCAGCGAAACAAGGTGAATGTGTCACTTGGCGTATCGCAGAGTCTTCATTGGATGGTAATAGCTCGATAACGGCGTTGGCAGGACGCTTGGCAGAAATTATTGTGCTGGATCAGTTTTCACGCAATTTATGTCGCGGACAAGCAAGTGCATTTGCGCAAGATGGTATGGCATTAGCACTCGCCCAAGAAGCCATTCAACAGCCTTATTTTGATACTCTACCGATGCAATGGCGTAGATTTATTATCATACCGTTTATGCACTCTGAGTCGGCCATGATTCATAAGCGTTATCTACCGCTGTTTGAACAACTAGATGATGCAAACACATTGGACTTTGAACATCGTCACAAACAAATCATCGATCAATTCGGGCGATATCCACATCGCAACGAGGTACTAAATCGCGACTCAACCGAAGATGAAAAGAACTTTTTAAAACAGCCTAATTCATCGTTTTAGGCCACATTCCTAGTATTGTACGAAGATAATTAAAGTTATTAGGTAATCCCCCCAATAAATAAGAACACTCATAAATAGAGAGTAACTGCTAGAATACATCAGCAGGAGAATCCTATGA
>NZ_CAJHBS010000006.1 GCF_904846705.1 Psychrobacter sp. Pi2-52 | reverse complement strand
AATTTATATAGATAAAATATTGAACTGAGATATTTTATGACAGTAAACTTAGATAAGTTTACATAATAACTGCATTTTATTTTATCAATTGCCTTGCAAATTTATCAAATCTAAATGATAATTATTATCGTTAAAAACAATTACGCTATGGTTAGCCAATTTTTTAAGCCACTTTTTTTCAAAAGGAATTTACTATGAGCATGGTTATCTCTCGTTATTTAAACTGTCGTGAAAACCGTCTACCTACTTTGCAATCACAACATCTATTTGCACTAACCAAAGAGGTACGTATCGAGCATGAAGGCGAAGAGTATCGACTACGCCTAACTCGCAACAATCGCTTGATTCTAACCAAGTAACGTCTATTTCAGTGACACTTTTCTCAATACTTCTATAAAAAAACGCCTTCATTATGAGGCGTTTTTTTATAGGTTATACAACTTAAAAACAATTTCAAAAGCGCTCTCAGCTGACATCAATTAAAAAGCAGTCGTCTTATTAATAAACAATTTAGAACTGCCAACTATAGACCACATCTACTGCATTCTCCGCTGCTGAGCTTGCTTCTACATAGATGCGGCGCGTCAATTGATAACGAACAGAAAGGCTATTTTGCGCATTGAAAACACCCACACCATAGCGAATGTATAAATCAGGGGTGACGTAACCTGTGACGTTGACATTGGTGTCCTCGCTACTACCTGAGGCATCGACTGTCAGACTTTGCAAGCCAAACGCTTGCCCGATTTGATTGGTCAGGCTACGAGTGCCACTCAGACCAAAGCTCAATCCAGCGGCGGCCAGATTATTGGTCACTTGCGATTTAAACCCTTGCTCACTAATTTGTGTCGCGCTCTTATTATCGATGCGACCTGTCACCAACGCATTCATGGCTTGCTGCTGGGTCAGTCCTGCATTGTTAAAGACGATAATATTGGGACTTTCGGTCGTTCCTTGGACACGCAGACCGACTGTTTTGCCATTAATCGTTTTGGCCGCTTCAATACTCAGACTCGGTTTCATCACGTCACCATTGAAACGAACTTGACCATAATTCAGCTCTAGGCTTTGTCCAAAGGCATTGATATTGGTGCGGCGTGAGACCTGCACAACACCTCTGGCACGCATGATACCTGTACCATTCTGAGTCACACTAATCGCACCTGCCAATGGAATGACGGCGCCAAAACCACGGAAGTTGATATCATCGCCCAAATCAACACCGATATCAGCATTGATTGACCAAGGTTTTGAGATAGCCAGTACTTCATCGATATTACCAATCAAACGACGATCTAGTACGACTGCATCTTCGGTTTGAGTGATGATATCTTCGCTGGCTTCAGGCGGACGAATGGTCGCAGACGGCACACTAATCGCCCCTTTTATATCGACATAACGATCGCCTGGACGCACGATAATATCGATATCAGGGTCAATTTCAGCAACCAGTAGTGGTGGTTGAGTGATGACTAGGCCTTCACCGACAATACTCAGCTTGGCCTGCAGTTTTTGCTGCCAATTGACTGTCCCTGACAATTCGCCTTCACCTGTACCACTATTGAATGTGCCATCAATGGTCGCTTGCGTGCCGCGGATTTTGGCTGCCGCATTTACTTTGGACAGATTTACTGGCAAATCAAGCATGGCTATACGGCCATCAGAGAGTTTTACATCGCCATAGAACTGCGGTTTGGTTAAAGTGCCGCCTAGGCCACCCGCCATTGTAACGTTACCTCTTAGGACGCGCATACCAGGGAAGAAAGGCTTAAATATCGCAAGATCAAGCTCGTTCAGCACCAGTGCACCAGAAATTGGTTTAGGGTCTTTATAAGGATCGACGATCACCTCAGCATAGCCACGCGCACCGCGCCCAGTATTGATATCAGTACGCAGCTTGATACCCTCAGGCACAGACAGAGCAATGAGAGAGACACGTTTGTATGGCAAAGTCATTGATGTACTCTCGCCATCTTGAACAAGGCCAATCTTGCCATTGTCTGAGTATAGCGTGGTATTAATGGTTGGCGGACGACCACGTTGCCATCCGACGATTGCTTTACCATTAATCTTGCCATTCCAGTCAATATCTTCTGGCAAGAACACTGAGAATAACGACGTATCTAAATTCTGCAACGCTACATTGACTTCGCCTTGGTCCGGCGATGCTACTAGTTTTTCACGTAGACAAAGCTTGCCTGTTTGATCCGTGGCCTGCCAGCAGTGAGCGGCAAGCTGTACTTTTAGATCACGATTCTCACCACCTTGGTTGTAAGGTAAATTCACAATCAGCTGTGCAGGTTGCAATTGATTCAAAGTCGCATATTTAGATTTAATGCGGCCTTTTCCAATGACACCTGACCAACTTAGTCTGTCTCTATCAAAACCACCTTTTAGCCTAGCACCGACATCGAGTTGCTTATTGGCCACATTTAGATCGACCACATGAGATTTTTCGGTCCCATTAAAAGACGCTTTAACGCTATCGAAACTTTGACCAGCAGCATCTAGGCCTTCAGCCGTCACGATTAACTGACTTGGGCTATTGGCCAAGTTGACCAGCTTGCCGCGTACACGGCCTTGACGCAATATAAAGCCAGGTAGCGCAAGTCGCTCACCGACCAAATCAATATAAATAGTAGGCAGTGCTTGTCCAGCTGGTTGAGACAGCGTGGCACCTCCAGTGACTTTACCAGCTAATTGGCTAGACAGCTGATCTAGACTGGTGATGTTAATTTTGGTTTGTAACTGTTTGGCATTGCCGTTAGCCGTGACGTAATTATCACCCCAACGTAGCACCAGATTATTAGCATTTAGGCTATCAATCAAAGCATTCACTTGCTTATATTGTGCTTGGGCATCTTGGGTCTGAAGCTGTTTAAAATAACTTGCTAAATCTTTAGGCAAACGCATCTTCGCTGATAGGCTGCCTTTGGCACTCAGTTGCTGCCCTTTTAGCATGCCATTTAGATTGACTTGTTTAATATTGACAATCTGCTGCGTGTCACTCCAGCGGCCATCTGTATCAATCGTACCAGTGATAAGGCTTGGGGTATCTTTTAGGAAATAACCAATATTAAAACGATCCATCACCGCGTTAATATCCCACGCAACGCCTTGACGCACGTCAACGGTACCGCTGGCATCAATACTACCTGCCGCACCCACATGACGGAAACGATTGATACGTATCAGCTGACTGTCACCACTGGCTTCTATATTTAGCTTACCTGCTGGCAATTGCTCGGCATCCAGTATGCCGTTAAAATTTACGGCAAAGCGCTGCAAGGTACCTGCGGTGTTTTTGCTGTTTTTTGGCGCATTTTGCCACTCGCCACTGGTTTTTAGATCGCCTGTGATTATCGCTGGATTATTGGGTAAAAAATAACCCAAGTTGAACTGATCAAAACGACCATCTATATTCCAGCCGATATTTTTACGTAAGTCGATAACCCCTTTCGCATCAACTGCGCCCGCTTCACCCTTATAGTTCAGCTTACGAATACTAATCAGCTTTGGCGTACCCGCAGCATCGATAGATAAACGTCCCTGCGGTACATCTGCTGTATCAATCCGACCATCAAAACGCGCATCAAATACTGACAGCTCACCACCTACGATATCGACACTGGCATCACCAGCACCAGTGATACCGATAGCACGATCCGCTTGCGTCGCATCGAGCTGCGCTTGCATATCGGTATTGTTTAAAGTAATCACATGACGTTGACCGCTGACACCATTTTTGGTGATGTTTAACAGTCGACCACGCGCGCTTATACTACCTGTTAGGCGCTCAAGCGGTAAATCGCTACGATATTTCTTAGGGAGTAGACCTTTAGTACTGGCATCAATCTGCCATGTCAGTGGACGCTGGTTGCTCGCCAACTGAATCTGTCCTGTACCGGATAAGTCTCCTACTATGCCGTTATAATTAAGACGATTGATATCTATGACATCACCAGCCTTACGTATACGTAGATCATAGTTGCCCTTGGGGGCAGCATTGAGCTCATTGATAACGGCATTGGCATCGACTGATAGGGTCGAACCACGAACGATGACGTCCGCCTGCCCACTAGGACTGTCGATATTGCCAATATTGGGTACGTTACGGCGGGTTAGGTTTTTCCAGTTAGCATCAATATACCAAGGCGCAACTTGCTTAGATTTGGCAGAGGTTTTACCGCGAACCATATTCGCATTGATATGCTCACCATCACGCTGACGCAAATCTGCATCAATCTGCGTGTTACCAGTGGCATTCTGCTGCTGATAACGCAGTGACAGTCTACCGTTTAGAGTTTGCGGCGCATAAGCTTTGAAGTCAGTATATTCATCCGGAATAGCTTGGCGAATATCAAAGTTGCTACCCGTCGCACGCACTGTGGCCTCAAAGTTGTCTTTCCAATCTAAAATACCTTGTAACGCCAAACGTCCCGCTGGCACGTCAGCGTCCAAGCGATCTATACGTAGCTGACTGTTGGCAATAACGGCGCGGCCTTGGTAATGACCTGATGGAATGTCTTTGGCGGTCAATTCAGTATTGATACGCAATCGTATCTCAGAGATGACACCAGAAGCTGTGGCTGTACCGCTTTGTAGGCGAATGTTTTGGCTATCGGCGTAAGGGATAAGAATATCATCCCACTGTAGTTTTGCATCAAACGGCGCACCCGCATCTAACCCTTGTACTACAAAGTCGCCTTTCACATCGCTATCGTTATAACGACTGCGTACTTTACCGACAGTCCGTTTGAGCGTTCCCGTTGCAGAGATATTCAATGGGTCGATATAGGCTTTTTCAAGGGCGCTGACTTCCGCAATCGCACTCAAATCTAGTGGATAGTCGCCCTGTAGGTCGATCTCTCCTTGTAAGGCACTGACTTTCACGATATCAGCATACTGCAAATCACCGCGGCCAACGGTCACCGTACTACCTACCCACGTTAGATCACGTGCCGTAATATCTTGAATAATGATAGGATCTTTGGTTACTTGCTTATAAGTAATTTTCTTAATTTTTGCTTGGTCAAAACGCAAGTTTACTGGCAACTTTAAGGTTTTATAATCGAACGGTTCACCAGTAGGCGGTTTCTTATTGATAATCTCTATGGTCTGGATGTCTGCATCGCTTAAATGCACTTCTTTTGCAAATACTGCACGCCAGCCTATTTTTACATAGGCCTTATCTACCAATATCTCAAGATCTTCAGTCGCTTCAATATCGATATCAGTGACCCAAATGCCATCGCGCAAGTTACCGCGTCCGTATTTGAAATCAATACCGGTTTCAACACTAATTTTTTCTAATATAAACTTCGTACCAGCGTCAGTCCCTGCCGCATAAAAGAATATGGCGAACATAATTGCTAGTACGATAAGCATCAATACCAGAAGTTTGAGCAGAAATGACAACGGATACCAACGCCTAACGGCACGGGCATCACGCTGTGCTGGATCTTCATCTGGAGCATTATTAGGCGGGGTATTTTCTGTCAGCATGACACTCAACTACGTTAAAAAATGAAGACCAGCAATCGGTACGATAAGTAATGATTAGAACATTTGGAGCTACTAAACAGTTGGAACTACTACATTAAGCGATTATAACGGTGAACCAATAAAGAAGTGCAGTCGTACAGGAATGCTTTCCTCTGTCACGCCAGCAGCCACATCGACACGCACCATTCCTACAGGCGATGCCCAGCGGATACCGACACCAACGCCGACTTTTGTCTCAGTGTCAAAATCTTTATCATAGGCATTACCGACATCAGTAAAGAATGCGCCACGGAAACCTGGTTTAAATTCATAATTATACTCAGCACTACCGACCGCTAGCACCTGCCCGCCCGTTAGATAGCCTTTGTCTAATGGTGACAAGCTCTCGTAATCATAACCGCGGATACTCTGATCGCCACCTGCGAAGAAACGCAATTTATAAGGCACATCGTAAAAATCATCCGCCCAGATATAACCGGCATTAGCACTACCTAATACTTGATGCTTTTTGTCTTCGCCAAAGCTATAGATACCACTAACGCCTGCGCGAATAATCGCCATATCGGTATCACTGAATGCGCTATCAGTGCCAGCCTCGATTGAGTAGTACTGGCGCATGCCCTGCGTTGGGTTGGTAGCGTTGTCAGTATCTGTTTTATTCATACCATAGCCAAATAGCAGCGCGCGCTGTTTCGGACTTGAAGAGGTAAAGCGGATAGGCAGATCATCTAGTGCTGCCCCATCAACCCCCGTCTCAAGCTCATCCAAGCGGTAACGCACAGAGTAGCTACGGTTCCATCCAGTATCACTACGGATATTACGTGCCAAAGCCGCTTTTAGTGTTGTGGTTGATAGATCAAAGTTACCTTCACCTTGGTCAATCACTTCCTCTTCATAAGTCAAACGCCCATCTAACTTATCATTGAGCGGGTGCTTCCATGGTCGACTGGCATAAACAGCCACGTTTTTGCTAATTCTCGATACTTCTGTTTCTGCACCTGCTTGATAGCCTTGGCGATTGAGCAGGTTGTAGTCTATTTTTGCGGTGGCGCGAACGCCTGTATCTGTTCCATAACCCAGACCAACTTGAGCGTCACGTGGTTTGTCCGCATATACAAACACATATAAAGGTACTTTTTTGCTTTCTGCAACGTCTTGCGGCGTTTTACGTCCTGCTAGCGTTGGCGGTACAAAGTTTTCGTCAGCGATCAGACTCTTTTCGTCAGGGAATATCTTTTGTGCGACATTACTGATTGAGTCACTGATTTTGCCCAATAAATTATCAGCTTCCTGATCTTTTTCATCAAGCACCCGGTCATTCGGCAAGCGGCTTAATCGTTCTGCTTTTTGTCTGATGGCTTGCAGCTTATCAAGGGTGGCTTCATCAGCCTCAAAATCAATAGCAGCGATATCCGCTTCATTGACCGTTTCGCCACTGTTAGCACTCAGAGCATTATCGCTCTCTGCACCTATGTCGCTATTATCATTGACCGTATCTTCTTTACTAGCAGTCACATTTGAGGCGGCTGCACCATCATTGCTACTCAGATCTGCGACGCCATCATTGTCCACATTATTAATATCGTCATCTAATGTGCCGTTACCCTCGGTAGCAGCATTGTCAAACGCCAAGGTACCAGCTTCACTACTATCAGTTGGTGGTAGTATCGACTCGACGTTGACCGTATTAAAGTAACGAGTTGCCGATAGGTCATTACTGAACTTCGTGACTGCTGGACGATAAAACGGCTCACCCAGCGTAAAGCCATAGAGCTGTTGTAACAATGAAAGCTCTACTGGTAGCTTGTCGGGGTCTTGGGTCAGCGTATTGGTTTCTTTGTCGTAGGTAAAAAACACCACATCGTCAAACTCGTAACGATCACCCGTGTTATAAACCAACGAGACATCTGCTTTATTGTCCGGCAAGATGATATCAACAGATTTGTTCAGCCAGTACTGGTCAAAATACCCGTAGGTATTGCTCAAGGCCTCTAAAGCCGCTTTACTGCTCTTATAGACACGATGATTAAAAATATCACCTTCTTGCGGTGGCAAGTCTGCCTCAAGCGCTGCAAACTCTTCTTGCTCACTGCCCTCACCGCGAATCTCAATAATACGGCTATCTACCAGTACCGGCTCGCCCAGCTCTTCAATCACCACATTGACTGTATCGCGGTCAGGTTGGGTCAGACGCAGCTCAACCTCGTAGTAACCAACAGCTTTAGCAGCATTCTGTGCCGTCTCACGCAAACGTGGCAATGCCGCAGTAAAGTCAATAACCGACTGAACGGAAGTGTCATCCAGTGCTGCTTTAATGTTTTTCATTGGCTGAATGTCATTGTCAGCTTCAATCAGTTGAGCCTTACCGATAGGAGAGTCTTCAGCGGATACTTGCTCTAGATAAATAGTGGTTTCTACATTTGGCAAAGCCACCACGCCACCGTCATTAAAAAAGCGATTGTAGAGACGCGTCACGATATTACCTCTATTGCGTGCGCGTGGCCGTGGTCTATTGGCTTGTTCGATACTTTGATCAACGGCCTGAGTATCATTCTGATAATCTGGTAGATAGTCATTAGGATTGATAATGTCCATTGTCGTACCTTCTACATTGGCAGGCACATTCGTACCAGCTATCACCTCATCACTACTATCATCAGTCGTCAGGCCATTTTCATTCTTAACAGTAGCTTCGTTGCTAACGACATCTTCATTGCTGACAGCGCCACTTACCTCAATCGGACGTGACATCCCTTCAGCTGCGATCGCCTGTTCTTGCGTTGTTTCACTTCTACCCAACGTATCAAGGTTGTTGGGTGCTGGCAAGTTTGTTGCATCTAGCTCTGTATCTAGACCAATTGGCGATGTTGTGTCATCTAACGTAGCGATTGGCGCATCAAAGTCACTGTCGTTATTACTGATATTGATACTATCAATATCTTGAGCATTCTGCGCATCCATTGCCGCTAGCTCACGATCGATCTGCTCAGGGGTCATCATTTGATAGCCTTGCTGCTGAATCTCGGTTGCTTGTTGCAACAGGTCATCATTAGAATCGATTGATTGAGCATTGTTTGGATTATATGAAGTACTTGGACTATCAGTGAAAGTTTCTAGATCTTGAGAGTTATTGTTTTGAGAAGATACGTTTTGAGCATTGGCATTTTGCTTCGTCGAGTTTTTAGATCCTGACTTTGTCAAGTTAGGTTTCTTAATGCCCAAGCTCTGTTCGCTATAGTCGTCCAATACTGACTGATCGATGATGCCTTGTTCCACTGCTTTTTTTAGACGTAGTGCATCTAGAGCTATATCTAGCTGAGTATCGTCATCGGATAATGTAGCTGATTGCTTGATAGACGCTTGGTCATTCGCGGCTTGACTACTTTTATTCTGCTTACTAAGCGTTTGATTGCTATCAGTTTGGTCAGTAGCAGATGAGTTAGTGATAGCGGTATCGTTTACATTATTGATGGTATCTGCCATTGCCGCAGGTGCTATACCGAACAAACTGGTCGCAAGCGCAGTGCACAGTGCAGAGCGTCTGAAATTTTTACGCGGCGCTGCTGGATATGTACTTGGATTATTACTATCGTTTTGGATTATGGCTGTGTCACGCTGCATCATTAGACCCTTGCATGCTCGAGTTGAAGGCTGCTTTATCATCTTTACGTCCTATCAGCTCACGCGGCACAATCTTATCAACGATAACGATCGTCAAGTCTGACCGGTGAATAAACTTATAGCAGTTATCTGCAATTAATGGTTTACTACTTTCATTTCGTGACTGGTTATCTATAGTGTCGGCTTTAGCACTGTGTGTCTATCGCCTTGTAGGCCTACTAGTTTAGAGAAGGCTACTAGTTTATAGATAGTGTTGATGAGTAGTAGCCTTTGTTTTCACTACTATTTATACCCTAAAACGTAATCACATAAAATTTATAAATCATAACTTAGTTAAATATCGAATCATAGCATTGACTGCATGTATTTTCACCGAAGCCTTGCTATTATACGGCTTAATATTGATAAAACCTATGCTATATCTTGATATAGTTTTTAATAAAATTTACGATTATTATCATAAAAAAATTGTCGTTCAGCGCCGCTATTTTCTCTATCAGTCGCGATTTATCTGTAGGAATGTCCATGTCCAACCAGTTTCAGTTATTCAAGCGCCGTCGTTTTAGCGCTATGTTTTTCACCCAGTTTTTGGGCGCATTTAATGACAATATTTTTAAGCAGGCGCTCATACTGGTGCTCACTTATACTGCCGCCAGTAAATTGGGCGTAGAGGTCAGTATCCTTAATAACTTGGCCGCCATGTTATTCATCCTGCCCTATTTTTTGTTTTCTGCTTTGGCAGGACAGATTGCTGATAAGTATGAAAAATCAAAGCTCACGCAGTTTATCAAACTCCTTGAGCTGGTCATTATGGCAGTTGCCGCGGTAGGCTTTGTCTTTGAATGGTATGCACTGCTATTTGTCGCGTTGTTTTTGATGGGCACACATTCGACTTTCTTTGGACCGATCAAATACGCTTATCTGCCGCAAGCGATGAAAGAAGATGAGTTGGTCGGCGCCAACGGCCTTTTTCAGATGGGTACTTCGCTGGCTATTTTAGTCGGTATGATTGTCGCTGGTATTTTGACTCAGCTATCACAATCCCTGTATTGGATTAGTGCCACGGTGTTGGTTGTCGCTGTTTTGGGATATTTAGCTGCACGCTATATCCCTAATATGCCAGCGATGCAGCCTGACCTAAAGATTAACTGGAATATTATTACCACCAGCTTAGCCACTGTACGTTACTTATACTCTCTGCCTTTTTTGTTCTTTATCATTCTTGGCAACAGCTGGTTTTGGTTTTATGGGGCGACGTTTTTGACCCAAGTGCCAGAGTTCAGCAAGGTGATTTTGCTTGGTGATGAGTCAGTCGTTATTTTCTTGCTCACATTATTTTCTGTTGGTGTATCAATCGGTTCGGTACTGTGCAAAACACTGACCAAAAACAAAGTCAGCTTGCGTCTATTACCTTTCGGTATTGCTGGATTAAGTATCTTTGCTATTGATTTGTATTTTTCACTTTCAGGTTTAGATATAAATGTGAATAATGACACATTACTTGGCATCGGCGACTTGTTTAATATAAGTGGTAGCTGGAGGGTGTTTGCAGATTTATTTTTATTAGGGTTTAGTGGTGGTTTGTACATCGTACCGCTATATGCTTCTATGCAAGCCTACGCACCTAAGAGTCATCGAGCACGTATTGTTGGCGCGAATAATATTTTTAACGCGATATTTATGGTTACCTCAGCGATTTTTGCGATTGTTATCTTAAACGTCTTAGGGTTTACGCTACCGCAGCTATTTTTGGTGACAGGGCTATTGAATATAGTGTTTGGTGCATTTTTATACATCAAACTGAATAAACATATTAAGCATGCCATTATCCAAACCAACGATGGTATGGCGCCGTAAATAAGTTTGGCTCCATAAATACAGTCTAATGTTGCGCTGATGGTTTCGTAGTTATGATAGCTATAGTAGTTTGCCCACTATCTATAGATTATTTATGAGCTATCTAGACAGTAATATTCGAGCCGATAATTTGGATTGTTTGTTATAGTAATACGTATTATGCCGTTGCATTTAGACGGTAACACACTTTATTTTATTGACAGTTTTTAACACCATCAGGAGTGAGTTATGACCCTGCGTCCTTTATCTAAAATTGACCAGTTGTTACTTGGGGTAGATAAGGCATTACGAGCTGTCGTGCCACATTCCAATCCAAGCACGCGTCCGTTGCCCGTCAGTAGCGATGAGATTCCTGAGCTGACCATCACAGAGGCGCGGCACGTCTCAGGTCTTATGCGTATTAATCATACAGGTGAAGTATGTGCGCAAGGTCTATACCATGGCCAAGCGTTTGCCGCGAAAGATAATGGTGTCAAACAAGCCATGCAACAATCCGCCGAAGAAGAAGTCGATCATTTGGTCTGGTGCGAGACTCGTCTAAGCGAACTTGGTAGCCATGCCAGCGTATTTACGCCGCTTTGGTACGGTATGTCTTTTGGACTCGGTGCAGTCGCAGGCGCGATCTCAAATGAGTTTAGTCTAGGGTTTGTAGCGGAGACAGAAGCTCAGGTCAGCGAGCATCTACAGGATCATATCAAGCAGTTACCTGAACATGATCAGCGCTCAAAAGAAATATTGGCACAAATGGATAAAGAGGAGCTGCACCATCGTGAGCTAGCACTTGCAAGCGGCGGCGCTGCTTTATCTCCTCCAGTACGTCGTACCATGCGATGGATGGCAAATCGTATGAAAGATACCGCTTATCATTTATAGCTTATGGTTACAGGTACTGTGGTTAGCTGCTGTTGTCGATTTTCTTACTAATTAATAGCTGCACAGGTTTACGTAGGCTTGCTTAATCCTAGCGATTAACAATCCTACCACAGATAGCATAAAGCTTAATTTGCTACGGTATTAAAAATTTGTACGATTTTGCAGCAATGCGCTATTTATATTACCGTCCAATCAATGAATAACAACCAAATAAATTAAACAAGGTAACGATTTTTATGAAAGCGATTCTCTCTAGTAGCCACTCTATTAAGTCATCAAAGTTTGCAACGTTGACCGTCATGGCTGCAACCTGTGCCATGCTATTATCTGCACCTGTGAACGCTGCAGAAACTGATGCCACCGCAACGGCTGTACCTAGTGCGATGGACTCAAGCAAACGTGTGATTCGTCTTGCTCGTCCTAATGCAGCTATCAGTCCTGCTCAAGCCAATGCCGCTCAAACAAGCTTGCCAGCAACACCTGCGAGCAACAGCCAGCCGACTAATGCGCAAACAACTAACATGCAACTAAGCGGCACTCTGCAAAACAACGCATCTGTTAGCACTGCTCAACCTCAAACACCACAAATGATGTCGCCTGCTGCTGCACCTGTCATGAACGGCACTACTCGCGTTTATGAGCCTGGTCCAATGACAGCTACCGGTATCGACTTGCGTAGCGGACAACTTCCGAATATTCCTACACCGCAAGTACAGCTCTCAGACATGAGCTTTGTCAAAACCGTACTGATTCCACAACAAAAAGGGCTAGGTACTGATAAGCTTGATGTCAGCTTACTAGATGACTTCATCGCTGATGTATCCCCTAATGCGCGTCACTATCCACCAAACTTTCCTAACCGCTCACAGCGCCATTACACACGTGAAAAAATCAAAGTATTGGCTGATTGGATCGAACCGTATGCTAAGTCGCCAAATGCTTCTTATGATGTGTTGCTTCGTGCCGCTAAGCTAAACGGCATGGGTCGCAATCTAGATTTGGGTTCAGACTACACGGTACGTGGTGGTCAGTATGTCGATCGCGCTATCAAGCTGCAACCTGATAGTGGTGAGGCTAACTTCCTATACGGCATGATGCTATCAGAAGGTGGCGGTTTCAAAGAAGGTCAAAAGTATCTAGATCGCGCTGTCGCTCTAGGGTACACCGAAGCAGAACAAAGCTTGGCACAGTCAGATCTACTTAGTGACCGCCGTGCTAATGCGTTAGAGCGCCTACGTCGTCTTGAAGGGCAATACCCTAACAATACTGTTATTCCTCAACAAATCAAACTTGTTGAAGAAGGCAAATTCTACATTTGGGATATCCCTGCCCCTGATATTAGCGTAAAACCAGGTGCTTAGAAATTTTGTACTTGTTGGGCTTAGCTATTTAGGGTTTGATTCATAAGATATTTGTTTAATAAAACCTTCACTAGGTCAAATATCTAATAAATAATCTAAGCTTTAAATACCAAGCGCTTTTGTTTTATATCTATAAGACAAAAGCGCTTTTTTTCGACTAACAGAAACTCATTCGTTTTAAAACACGCTTTTGTAGAGTTGCAAATGAATAGTCTAACGCCAAAAGTTGCGCTACACTCATTATCAATTGCTACTTTCATTACTCATACTCTCATAACTACCGTTTATTGGACTGACATATGACTTTCACTGGCCTTGGCAAACAGACAATAATGCATACTAATAAAAAAACTCTGCCCATTACTTCACTTATGCTTTTGGCGGCAGCAGTATTGCTACCAGCATGTAGTACAGTGACGGTAGATAAACAAGCCTCGGCCAAGACCATCTCAGCGCAGCGTGGCAATATTGTCACTGACAACGCATTAAGCAGCGATACAGCATCTGCTTTATTATCAGCAGGACTGAATGAACAAGCCTGTATGCAGCAATTTGACTTATGCTTGACTCAGCTCTCTGACAGTATGCTTAACAGGCACTATCGGCCTGCCTTAGCTATTTTTACAGAACTGCACTATGCAAAAGCGCGTCAACTATCTGACTCAAAAAACTGTCGTAATGCACTTGCACGCCCGCCACTTGATCCGTATTACGCCAACGCCCCCTTAAGTGATGAGGATTCAAAAATACAGCAAAAAGAAACCGACCTGTGTTTAACCGATTATCAAGCAAGGTTATTTGATGCCGTCAAATACAGCTACACCTATCTGTTTTATGACAGTTTGACCCATGACTTTGAAGGTGCAGAGCAAAATAGCAATAGCCATCGTGCGCAAAACCGTATTCCGAATGACAATGATATCCAAACCCAAGATATTTATAACGCTGCTAGCAATGACGTTATTACTCAAATCTATCAATCGACTGAAAATGCCAATAAATTGATGGGTGATACGACTGTAGAATATCTGCCAATAACCTCTACCAAGCGTGACAACACGGATGAAGCAGCGATTGCCAATCGACCACCGATAAAGGGCAAAGCGACAGACCAAGTCAAAGTCATGAAAGTGACAGTAGATAACTATAACCTTGATATTTATTTGCCCAATGAAAACAACTATCTGCAAAATGCTCATAAACAAACGTCTGCTCTGGCAGACTTATCATCTACTTATGAGCTGCGACTCTCCGGTCTCAATTCCGTGAGTAAGCGCCCTGGTTTGGGCATCAGTTTGGTAGCATCGTTGGATGATCGCTACACCACCACAATCCGTCAATTATTGGTCGCCTCCTTATCTGGTCGTCTAACAAATGAGGATAAAAATACGGACGACAGCGAGCCAAGCTCTCGTATTTATCCGACGGGACATCTGTTATTAACGGGTCTGATTAAACCAGACGGTGATAGCGTATTAGACGCGCTGAGCAGTCGTAAACTTGATATTCATTTATACAATCCGTACCAAACTGAATCCGTCAACATTCTCAACGATGACTACCCACTAGCAGCCAACTTTTCGGCAGGATATGGCTTATGGCTATCAGAGAACCAGTTAGATGGCGTAGGTTATTTAAACTTGATTACGCGCCAACCAGATGCTCAGCTGCCCAAACTCTTCATGCTTGAGCCTTATGATCCTGATAAACGCGTGTTGATTATGTTGCACGGGCTGGCTTCTAGTCCGGCCACATGGGTCAATCTGACCAACGATATTCTTAATGATGACAAGCTGCGTGACAATTACCAAGTTTGGCAGATATTCTATCCAACCAATCTGCCTATTTTAGAAAATCGTTATCAGATTCAGCAGTTAATCAACAGCACCTACCAGCAGACTGATCCCAATGGACAAAATCGTGCCAGTCAAAACAGTGTGATTATCAGTCATAGTATGGGTGCCATTATCGCTCGTATGATGCTATCTGATGAAAATTTAGTCGATGATTTAGATAAACTTAATGACAAAGATATCCTTTCTAGTAATGAGAAACAGCAAATCCGTAACGCGCTCAAAACGTCTTTTGGCGAAGATCAGTTAAAGGAGCGTTTTGAGCTACAGGCGTTGCCGCAAGTAGACACCGCTGTTTTTCTATCTGCACCTTTCCGTGGTACCGATTATGCAGATCGTTGGTTTACCCGTGCGCTACGCCGTATCGTTTACTTACCCGTAGGTCTGGTCAAGACATTCACTGATAACTTAGCGACTATTGCCACTCAAGGCGATTTGGCACAAAACCCACTAGGCGCGTTATATTTGCAAAATGGTGCCAGCCAGTTAAGTGATAAGTCTTCTTTTATAGAGTTAACCAAAGACATCACTATGAATGAGCGTATCTCTTACCATTCGATCATTGCCAATAACGATGCCGATATCACTAAAGGACTGGCACAAACGCAACCAAACGGTGCCAAGATTGATTTGTCTCAAGCGGTAGAAGACAATGCTGGAAATGAAACGGCAAGCGTTGATGTGAGTGACAATACTGAGACATCACAGTTACCCCCCGAGCCGCTTGTTGCTGCTGTGACAGTCAATGATGATATCAGTCAAGCACTGACCGAGCGTTTGTCAGATGGTATCGTTCCTTATAATAGTGCCCATCTCGATGGTGCTGCGTCTGAAACAATTATCAATGGCGGTCATAGTATCCAGACCAATCCGCAGACCATTTTGACGTTGCGAAGGATTTTGCATAAGCAGCTACAAGAATGATGTAGATTTTTGTTATTTCACAAGGTTTTTGACGTATAAATCGTAACCTTTAAATATTAGTTATAGGTTTCAAATAAGCAGTATGTTAACGCATACTGCTTTGTTTTTAATAATATTAATTTTATTTTTCAATGTTTGAATTATGTTATTTTGATGACTCTTAGGTCTGCAACAGACAGACTGGGTTGCTTGCGTGTATATCTAGGTGAGCGCATAATATATCTATAGCACATGACAGTAATATGTAAATTTATAAGGACATAAATTATTCAATTCAGCTAAACAGTGAGTCGCAAACTTAGCCACAATTTATGTCTAATGGAGCTAAGTCCACGTCACTGAGCTATTGCCCGTAATGTTTGCCACTTTGATCGATGGATAGTTACGGACAGTTACTTGAGCGTTGTATGGAAGTCAGCGCTATTCAGCTAACAGATGAGAGTAACCGTTTATGTTCGCTACATTTATGATTGACCAGCTCGATGCGCTGATGCTCGCGCGTATCCAATTCGCTTTTGTTATCTCGTTCCATATCGTCTTTCCTGCCTTTTCTATCGGTCTTGCCAGCTGGCTTGCGGTGCTTGAATTCCGCTGGTTAAGAACTGGTGAACCTATCTATGCTGAAGTCTACAAGCATTGGGTCAAAATATTTGCTGTCGTCTTTGGTTTAGGCGTGGTATCAGGCGTGGTAATGTCCTACCAGTTCGGTACTAACTGGGCAGTATTCTCTGATAAAGCCGGTAACGTTCTAGGCCCATTACTCGCCTATGAGGTACTGACAGCGTTCTTCTTAGAAGCGTCCTTTTTGGGGATTATGCTATTTGGGTGGGGTCGCGTGAGCAAACGTATGCATTTTGCTTCAACCGCCATCGTTGCTATCGGTACCTTGATTTCAGGTTTTTGGATATTAGCCGCCAACAGCTTTATGCAGACCCCTCAAGGTTTTATGATGGGTGCAGATGGCCTGCTCTATCCTACTGACTGGCTTGAAATTATTTTCAACCCATCGTTCCCTTACCGCTATGCTCATATGATGACCGCAGCCTTTCTAACTACTGCCTTTGTCATTGGTGGTATCGGCGCATATTATATTCAATCCAAAAAGCACGTCGAGCACCGCGCGCATGGTCGTGTGATGCTAGGTATGGCGATGATTATGGCCATCTTCGTTGCGCCTGCGCAGGTATTGATTGGTGATGAGCATGGTCTAAATACCCTTGAGCATCAACCTGCTAAAGTAGCTGCGATGGAAGGGCTCTGGGAAGATGAGCGCGGTGCCGCACTACGTCTCTTTGCGATTCCTGACCAAGAAAATCAGACCAATAAGTACGAAGTAAAAATTCCTTATGTGACTGGTTTAATCTTAACCCATTCGTTAGATGGTGAAGTTAAGGGGCTTAAAAACTGGGCGCCTGAAGATCAACCACCCGTCATTATCGTGTTTTGGGCGTTTCGTATCATGGTTGGTATTGGCATGCTTATGGTACTGGTCGGCCTATTCAGTCTATACAAATACTTCAAAAAACAGCAGTTCAATACTGACAGTGTATGGTTCCACCGTGCTTGGATGATGATGACTCCGCTTGGTTTTATCGCCTTATTATCAGGTTGGTTCGTAACCGAAACAGGACGTCAGCCCTGGACGGTTTATGGGGTGATTCGTACTGCTGAAAGTATGTCACCGCTTGCAGCACAGCAAGTAGCGACAACATTGATTGGCTTTATCGTGCTGTACATATTTGTCTTTGGTGCAGGCAGTTTTTATATCTTGCGCTTGATTGCTCAAGGGCCGAAACCTTATACAGATCCTGCAGAAGATAACTTCTACGAGCACTCAGTGACTGAGAGCCAAGGCCGCGCGTTAAGTGGTGATAGTAATCCTGCCAAAGGTACTGAAGAAGGCTTAGATGAGCCTGCAAATGATGTCGATGATGGAGGATTACGCTAATGTTTAACTTCGGTGATGTATTAGATTTACCTCTCATTTGGGGCGGTTTGATTGCTTTGTCTGTCTTTGTCTATGTACTGCTTGATGGCTTTGATTTGGGCTGCGGTATCTTGTTCCCATTTGCAGGATCAGATAAAAACCGTAGCCGCATGATGAACTCTATCGCCCCATTTTGGGACGGTAACGAGACGTGGCTAGTGCTAGGCGGTGGTGGTCTATTCGCAGCATTCCCTGTTGCTTATGGCATTATCATGACAGGTCTTTATTTACCGGTGACTGCCATGTTGTTCGGTCTTATCATGCGCGGTGTGGCGTTTGAATTTCGCTTCAAATCCTCTTCACGTCGGCATGTATGGGATACCTTTTTCTTTGTCGGTTCAGTCGTCGCCACTTTCTCTCAAGGCATTATGCTTGGGGCGTTAGTGCAAGGACTGGAAGCCAGTAATCGTCTATATACTGGTGGTCCATTTGATTGGCTCACACCCTTTTCAATTGTGTGCGGATTTGCCATGATTATCGGCTATGCCTTACTTGGTTCAACGTGGCTTATCATAAAAACAGAGCACACGTTGCAAGTGTGGGCGCGCCAAGTTTCTAGGTGGATGCTTACTGCGTTACTAGTAGCGATGGTTGTGGTCACAGCGTTTATGTACTTCTCAGACATCGACGCATTAGAAGGCTGGTTTAGTTTCCCAGATTTGTTGTACCTTGCTCCTATGCCTATCATTGTCATGCTCTTATTCTTTATCATGCGTAAAGACTTAAAAACTGAGCGTGAGTATCGTCCATTTTTACTAACGGTAGCTCTATTTTTAATGGGTTATATCGGGGTTTGTTTTGCCCTATTCCCTTATATCGTGCCGTATCAAATGACGATTTATGAGGCTGCTGCTGCCGATACCTCATTATCATTCATGCTGATTGGCGCCTGTATCATGTTACCGATTATCTTGAGCTATACAGCATTTGCTTACTATACCTTCAAAGGTAAGTCTGATCACAATCCGATGTACTAGTCGCTAATCGAGACGGGTAACGGATCGGCTAAAAAGGATGGCTATCATCGTTTATAGATGGTAGTCACACTTCATACGCTAGTCAGGAGATCTCTATGAAAAAATTCAGTAAAAAACAAACGCAATGGGCATGGTTTGTAGGTCTATATTTAGCAGGGTTTTTAGTAGTGTTTACTATTGCTCAGCTAATCAAGCTTGCCATGGGTATTTAGCATAATTGCCTAATCATACGATTGAGTGCTAGTTAGCTAATGAGTAGCTTGCTAGATGCTAAGTTTGCATTTTTGTCTTGCCAATATACTTTTTAGACATGTCGTAAAAAATATCTCTATATGCATAAAAAAAGCAGCGTTGAATAATCAACGCTGCTTTTTATTTATCTTAAATTTATCAGCTTGGCTTACCTGCATGCTCGATATCATTCTGTTCGATAAACTCATTAACCTGTGTTAGACGCTCTGGCGTCCCCACGTCTATCCAATTATCTGTCGTCACCTCAGCGGTAATCTGAAACTTTATCATTGCTTGCTTTAGTAGTGGTGCCAATGCAGCAGGCTGTCCTGATACCAGCCCCTCTACCAATTTTGGTGACATTACGCTAATACCAGCGAAGGTATACTTATCTGCATCGCCCACCGGCTGCTCACTAGCAAGACCGTTATTGATGGCGAAATCACCACCATTATTGTGCTCTGGATTATCAATCAATAACAAGTGCGCGCGCTGATCCGCTCCCAATGTATAGTCTGTTAATTGAGAGAAATCATAGGTAGTCCAGACATCAGAATTGACCAGAATAAACGGCTCATCCTTTAGCTTACCTGATTGTAATGCTTGAAAAATGCCGCCTGCGGTCTCAAGTGGTTCATCGTCTTCTATTGACCAATGCAGTTTTACGCCATACTGTGAACCGTCACCTAAGGCGTCCATTAGTTTATCTGCCAACCATGATGCATTGACCGTGATATCGGTGATGCCTGCTGCTTTTAGTGCTTTAATATGCCATACAATAAGCGGTTGACCTGCGACTTGAACCAAAGGCTTGGGCGTCTCAAGCGTTAATGGACGTAGGCGTGTGCCCTTGCCCGCTGCCAAAATCATGGCTTGTGTAATCGTAGAGGTAGACATCTGCGCTCCTATCTTTATTATTTAAATTAATTTAGCTGAGCGTCATCTACGCTGAAGCAAACTTCTCTTTATAAGCAGGTAGCACTGCCTCTTGTAGCCATTGATTAAACGATATAACTGATTGCTTTAGTTCATCATTGCCATGTTCGGCAAGACAGTTTAATTCAATAATCAAATCACGCATGACTTTAGGAATATCCGCCAAATAGCGGTCTTTGCCATCGCGCTCGGACAAACGAATAAAAATCCCTAATACCTTTAGGTGACGTTGTACGCCTATGACATTTACATCGTTTTCAAACTGCACCGCGCTGCCAGCAGTGGTTAGTGCTTTTTGTTTTTGTAGCTGCCAAAAGTCATTAATCCATGCAGATATTTGGCTCTCTGGCCATTCAACATAAGCATCGCGGACTAACGACACTAGATCATAAGCATACGAACCAATGACGGCATCTTGAAAATCAATCACACCCAACTTTGATTGATCTGCTTGATCTTGCATGAGGTTGCGGCTGTGATAATCACGATGGACCACTACTTGTGGCTGTCGCAAAATCTCATTCATTAACGCTGTTTTTAGGTTTCCCCAAACCTGCTCATTTAGCGCTATACCAATATAAGGTATAAACCATTCGCTAAATAAATCCATCTCACGGTCTAATAGTGCTGTGTCATAATCTGGCAGCTGATGTTGCGACTTTGCCGTTTCTACTGGTACCGTTTGTAGCGCCACTAATGTCTGCATTGCTAGCTGATAGTAGTCATTGATTTGGTCTGCAGTTGCATCGACAAGCAAATGAGCAAATTCTACTGTGCCAAAATCTTGTAATACCAAAAATCCTTTTTCTACATTTTGTGCAGTCAGAGTCGGCACGTTGACAGCAGGTGCCATCAGCTTAGCGACATTGATGAATTGCAGCATCGCATCTTGCTCGTCAGCGGAGTCCATGACGATATAATGCTTATTGGCACTATTGTCTGTCTCTGATAGTTCGATACGATGATATCGGCGGGCACTAGCGTCACCAGGTAAGCTGTCTAGACTAAATGTTTGATCTAAAAATACTTGCTGTAACCATTGTTCTAATTGCTGTTGGCGGTTGTTATTTTCATCGATCATATCAGTCTCTAAAGTCGTTTTGTCAGTCATATTGGGCATCGCTGGTTAAATATAAGTCATAAATAATTAAAGTAGTGATAAGTCTGACAAATACTTGCTAAAATAGCGATATGTGTCGGTGCTATACAAGCTGCCACAGACGTATTGCTATATCATTCAATACTTGATGTCGGATAGAATCGCTATCGCTACTTAAAAATCAGCATGGCTATATTATAAATTTTGGTAAATAGTGTAGCTGATTTGGTTTTTTTTGACTATGATTAGTCGTCATTATATGTAAAACATCCAAATTTTTGAGAATACATTAGTCATATTTTAGTCGCTCGTTCACTGCTTTATATCGTTCGGTGAAACCGCTACTAAACTCAGTCACGCAATCCAATAAGCTCTGCAATCATAGGTGTGCCCTTGTTATATTCTCCGCTTTACCAAAGCATCCGCTTGATCTTATTTGGTGCCTTAGGCTTATCTAGCCTAACTGTCAGTGCTGCCATTGGTGATGCCAATACGCAAAAAACTGAACCACTCACTACGGATAGTACAGGCAGCTATGCGTCTAATAGTGTGGCGACTGACGCCAATAGTATTAGTCGTACTCAAAGCAATGATGGCTATCAAGAAGCAGATATTCTAAATGATAGCTATCCAGACGATGCTAATTCTGCTAATACGAATAACGCTACTTTATCGAATGATACTGCGTTAAATAGCAGATTTTCTGAGAACAATGACCTAGACATTACAGAGATTAATGAGGCTGCTGACTCTAAAGCTTTTAGCAATGAAGTTTCTAATGCTAGTAATCTAAATACAGAAACCAGTAACCAAGTAAGCAGTAATACACTAGATAGCAGTGCCTTTGTCCCTAAAGCGATAACAACAGACAATGGCAAGCTAGACCTTAATGACGAGAGTATTCAGGCCAGCCTAATGCGCTTAGCAGAGTTTTATGAGCTAACACCAGATACTGATGCTTCAACATTAAATAATGACGGTATCAGCACTGAAGCAAACAATACTCATAATAACGCCATGCCTGCCGCACAGACGATTCCAAAGGTCGGTAGAGATTTACGTCTACTGCCGAATGCCGTGGACAGTGCCCAGCGCTGTGAAGGTCAATGGGTATATCCGCAGAGTAACCCTAATTATCAACGCGCTGTCAATGAAGCTGGTACGGCAAACGGACAACCAGCACCAAATGTGGCTAGCGTTCCGAACAATCAAGCCCCTTTATTTACCGAGTCAGATTACGGTTATTACAACAATATTAATTATGCCGAGCTATCTGGCAATGTAAAAATTGACCAAGGCACTCAGCATATCGAAGCAGAAAAAGTCATGATTGACTTGAGTAATGGCGTTGCGGCGGCTCAAGGCAAAGTCATGTTTACAGATAATGCGACTGGACAGCGTACAAGCAACGTCTCTACAAACAATGCAGCTACGAATAACGGCCAAGCCAGCTTTAATGATAGAGCGGCACAAAGCGGCCTAATTGGCGTTGCAGACAGCTTGAATTACAATACTGAGACTGGTCAATCAACAGCCAATGATGTGGCGTTTGCCAGTGTCGGTCTACAAGCGCACGGCTATGCCAAACGCTTAAACAAACCTAACGAAAGTGAATACGAGCTGGATCAGGTGATGTTTAGTACCTGTCCACCTACCAATCGTAAATGGCAGTTTGAAGCTAAAAGTATCGATCTAAATACCGATACAGGGCGCGGCGCAGCGTATAACACTACTTTCCGTGTGGCTGATATACCCGTATTTTATCTTCCCTACTTTAACTTTCCGATAGACAGTCGCCGTAGTAGTGGGTTTTTATTACCAAGTGCTAGCGTAAGTAGTGAAAGTGGTCTTGAAGTTGATATTCCTTATTATTTCAACTTAGCACCTAACTACGATGCCACCCTTAACACGCATATTTATACTGACCGTAACCCTATGCTATCAGGTGAGTTCCGTTATCTGACTGAAAGTTATGGGGAAGGTATTTTAAACGGTTCATACTTACCAAACGATAAAGAGTATGACGACGAAGATCGTACCAGCTTGTTTTATGACCATACTTGGTCGTCGAAAAGCATTCCGCGTTTAAGTGCCGATGCTAAATATAGCTATGTATCAGATGCGGATTATCTTAATGACTTTGATACATTGGGCTTATCAGATAGCACCATAAACTTGCCACGTCGTGCTCAGGCAAATTATTATAATGACTACGTCGATGGTGAACTAAAAGTCGAAACCTTTCAAACTTTAGACGCTTTTGATGATAATGGTGAAGCGTTAGAAGATAAAGATAAACCGTACTCACGCTTGCCACAGCTCAAATTAAATTATCGCCTGCCTTGGGTTGAGCGTCTTGATATTACTGGAGTCCATGACTCTGCATACTTTAAAAAATCTATTAATGATGGCTCTGAAAACGAAAAAAGTGGTGCACGTATTTACAATAAATTGAGTGCTACTTATCCGATGGAAACCTCTTGGGGTTATGTTCATCCCAAACTTAGCCTACAGCATCTATATACGTCATATGATGAAGATAGCTTAATCGCGAACCAACTCAGTGAAGAAGACGGTAGTCAATCTGTGTTTGTCCCGCAAGCCAGTATTGATGCAGGTTTGACTTTTTATCAAGCAGGCTCACCGTTTGGCGCGTTTGATGATACGATGGGTGGTTATCGCTTGCTTAGTCCCCGCGTAAAATATACGTATTCACCGTATAAGAACCAAAACGATATTCCTAACTTTAATACGCGTATTGCCTCTATTAATTATGAACAGCTGTTTTCGGACAGTTGGTTCTTAGGTCATGATCGTTTGCAGGATTTGCATTCTATTACGCCTGGCATCAATTATCGTTACATCGATGCAACGGGTGTGACACGTTTTGATGGTAGCATTGCAGAACAGTTCTATCTAGATGATGGACGTGTAACACTTGATGACAATCAGCCCATTTTTACCTCGTCTTCTTCAGGTATGGTATGGGAAACTAGCACTCAGCCTTATAATAATTTTTGGGTAGATGTTAGTGGTGCCTTAACCAGTAATTATGATTTGAACTACGTTACGACTGAACTGCGCTATCAGCCATCAAACAATAGTTTATTTAATGTAGGTTATGTTAAGCGTCAGCGTGATGACAACACCGAGCAGTTGCCACTATCCGCGTTTACAGCATCTGCCATTTTTCCTATTAATAACAGCTGGCGAATATTGGCTCAAGGTCAATATGACCTGAAAAGCGACAGGATGCTCGATTCATTAATCGGCGTTGATTACGAAGATTGCTGTTTCGGCTTTGCTGTTTATGGTCGCCGCTATTACAATGACCTAAACGTAAAAGACGAGCCAACACAAGCTATTATGGCAGAAGTTAGATTAAACGGTCTTGGCAGTGGTAGTAGCCGCTTGACACGATTGCTTGCTGATAAAATCTTGGGCTTTGAACCTGTACAGACGGCATGGAAAGACTAACCAGTTTTTTGCTAGATTAGAATTATTTACGTAAATATTTATAAGACACTATTTGAACCCCTATTATGGTATGGGAAACGCTGTCGAATATTTTATTATTAAGAGTATTGGATAGAGTTGACCGACTACCATCCGATGCAATGACATTGATGAGGAGCATCATGAGATTTTTTTCTTTACGTCAGACTAGCAGAGCAGTATTGCTATCTATGGCAGGCCTTACGCTTACGTTAAGTGCCAACGCTGCTACTGTAAAACCTACAGCAGCCCAAGCTTCTACTTCTGCTGCGCAAAGCTCAGTTGATCGCTTGACGCCAGCCAATAGCACAGACGGTATTATTGCCCTAGTTAATGAAAATGCTATCTTAAAAAGCGAACTGGTTGATGCTATCGAGCAAACTCAAGCACGTGCCAAAGCTGCTGGTGAGCCTATCGCAAACTCAGCACAACTACAGTCTGAAGTGCTAAACGCACTTATTTTGCGTGAACTGCAACTGTCTATGGTCAAACGCGCGGGACTGTCTGCTGATGAATCAGAGATCAATCAACGTCTTGGTCAAATCGCTCAAGCTGAAGGCCTTAATAGCATCGCAGCATTGCAGCAACGTCTAGATGCAGCGCAACCTGGTAGTTATGCCAATCTACGCGCCAAACTGATCGAAGAGGCTTCTATCCAAGCGCTTCAGCAGCGTCAAATTACTCGCCGAGTACGTATTAGCGAGCAAGACATTGATGCATTTTTGGCCTCCCCTGAAGCCAAACGTCTGAATCAAAGCGAATATCAAACCATTCACGTACGTGTGCCTTATATAGATGACTATAGTCGCCTATCAGCCGCTCAACGTGAAGAAGCATTAAAAGTGGCGCAAGCATTACGTACGCGTTTGCTTGAGCCAAATGTCAACGTCGCTGAAGCCGTTGCTGCTAGCCAAGGTAGCTATCCGATTCCATTGCAAGGTGGAGATATGGGCTTTCACAAGGCAGCCTCGTTACCGACAGAGCTGTCTAGCAAAATTACCAAGTTAGACGTTGGTACCGTAAGCGAGCCATTATTGACTCCCGAAGGGATTGACATCATCAAGCTTGCTGATAAAAAGGCCAGCAATACGATGCTGATACCACAGTGGCATACTCGCCATATCCTCGTTAAAGTCGATGACCTACAGACTGACGCGCTTGCTGAACAAAAAATCAATGATCTATACGAGCAACTTCGTGGCGGCGCTGACTTTGCTAGTTTAGCTTCAACGTATTCAGACGATCCAGGTTCTGCGGGACGTGGCGGCGACCTTGATTGGGTTAGCGAAGAAGATATGGTAGGTCCATTTGAAGCCACAATGAAAAATACGGCTGTTGGTGATTACTCTGCGCCATTTAAGACACAGTTTGGTTGGCATATCCTAAAAGTCGACGGTAAGCGCGATCAAGATATTAGCGAGCAATATCGTCGCAATATGGCACGTCAAGCATTGTATCAACGCCTAGCACCACAAGCTCAAGAAGACTGGTTACAAGAGCTACGTGCTGGCGCTTATATTCAGATACTTGGCTAATATATTGTAATATTAAGTTAGCTAGAATATTGAATCGATTTAAATAAAGAAGGGTATATGCCATTGCATATACCCTTCTTTATTTTGCGCAGTTAGATATTTAACTGGAAGCTTTGATGAGAAAATCCCAAAGTTAAATAGTTTAAATCTTGATAAACCAAAATCTATACACAAAGAAAAACCCCGAACCTAGGGCGATTGGTTCAGGGTTTCAATACTTCATGTTATTGTTATTATCTCTCTTCCGTGCTGACTCATCCTAAGTCATTTAACAGTATTATATAAGACAGCGGGCTGACCTGTGCTTTTATTGATACTGTCTCAACACTACATCCATGCGTATCCTTGTGTTGATGGATGTATTATAGGCCAATGAATTTGGTGCCGATAGAAGCTAAAGACTCTATTTTGCGTAAGCATATGCTTACATCACTTTTATGCATTACCGTTAATAAACAGCCTCTTTTATCAACCAAAACTGCGCTGCTCTTGTCTGTGCTCTTCTGACACTTTTTCGCCTTCTTTCTTGCCTTCTTCGATTTTGTTGTCAGTTTCTTGGATATCTTCTGCTTGTGCAGTAGGCGCATTGCCTTCTTGCTTGCTTGCCTCTTCTGGCTCATATTGCAAAGTCGTCATCACTGGGAAGTGATCAGAGCCAACAGAAGGCATACGTTGAATATCAACGACCGTAAAGCAAGCACTATGGAAAATATGATCTAATGCCCAACGCAAAAACGGATATTTAACATGGAAAGTATTGATAAAGTGGCGACCGATGCGCGGATCTAATAGCCCTGAGATGCGTTGAAAGCGGCGTGTCGTCTTTGACCATGCAACGTCGTTGAGATCACCGGCTAATATGGCGGTTTGATCATTCTCTTTGATGTGCTTGCCCACCATCAGTAGTTCAGCATCACGCGTGGTTGATTTGTCCGCTTCCGTTGGACTTGGCGGCATGGGATGCAAGCAATATAACCAAATGACGCGGCCTCCTTGCAAACGCAATTGAGTATGTATAGACGGTATATCATCTATCATCAAATACTTAACTTCAGGATCAATTAGCTCAAGCTTAGAATACAAGTGCATGCCATATAGATTATCTAGTGGCACTTTCACGGTGTAGGGATAGTCAGACTCGACTTGCTGTAAGGCTTGCTCCCATTTCTTGTCACTCTCTAATGTAATTAAGATATCAGGCTGCCTTTGTTTGACCAAATCAACCAATTTTTGGGTTTCATCGTTAGGGGTCAGAACGTTGGAGACCATGATTTTTATCTGATGCGCTTGCCCTTCTGGCTTATCTTTTGCCTTTTGAACTTCTTTTTTCCACAGCTTAGTATACGGCAGTACCATTCTCAACTGAAATGCTAACGTACCGCTCAATACAACAAACAATATCCACTGCCATAACTCCCACTCTGAGAAAAACACTAACATGCCAAACCAAGCGATAATACCAAGCACCATTATTTGAATGCGTGGAAACTCAACACCGCGCACCCACCAGTTATCCAGCGGCAACCAGCCCCAGATTGTAACAAAGGCGATGAATCCTGCTAGACCTTGTAAGGCGTAATATAATAGTGAGAGATCCATAAGTAGGTACTAACCGTTGATTGAAATTTTGATAGAGCCGATGATGTATATTGGTTAAGCTTTTATTTGATAAGAAATATCGTGGTTGTAACTCACCTGACATCAAATAACTAACGTCGAGTAATTGTGTTTGAGACTTACTTTAGCATTTCAGAAGATTCTCGCCTACTGGTGAGTCTCAATTATGCGACAACTATCATAAAACGTTACAATACTGGCTCACTCAATGTAATGAGTGCTTTATTAGACATCATATTTTTGAGGTCGTTAGATAGCTAAGTATCTCTTCAATAGTAATAACTTAAAGTTATAGTCGACATAGTTAATAGTGTATGGAAAACGACCAAATAATAGCCAAAACGCCTTGCTTTTTCGCGCCATTCACGGCATTGTTATCGGTTGACGATGCAACAAATAATTGTAAATAGGATTGAACTTCATGAGTGATTTAACAGTAGGTTTGGTAGGCTGGCGCGGTATGGTAGGGTCAGTATTGATACAACGTATGCAGGAAGAAAACGACTTCAACGGTATCACACCCGTGTTTTTTTCTACCAGTAATGCTGGTGGTGATGCACCAAAATTCGATGGTATTGAAACCGGCCAACTAAAAGACGCTCATGATATTGACGCACTTGCTGCTTGTGATGTCGTTATTACTTGCCAAGGTGGTGACTATACGTCAAAAGTCCATCAACCATTGCGTGATAGTGGTTGGAACGGCTATTGGGTTGATGCGGCAAGTACCTTACGTATGAAAGATGACAGCATCATCATTCTTGATCCAGTCAACCGAAGCGTCATTGATAGCGCACTTGCCAATGGTAAAAAAGACTTTATCGGTGGTAACTGTACCGTATCATTGATGCTGATGGCTATCGGCGAGCTGTTTAATAAAGGCTGGGTCGAATGGGTCAGCGCGATGACTTACCAAGCCGCTAGTGGCTCTGGCGCAAACAACATGCGCGAGCTCATCAATGGCATGGGTGTGTTACGTGATGCCGTCCAAGACGAATTGGCTGACCCAGCTAGCGCTATTCTTGAGATTGATAAAAAAATCGCTCAAACCCAGCGTTCAGCAGACTTCCCTACACAATACTTCGGTGTACCACTGGCAGGTAGCTTGATTCCTTATATCGATGCTCAGCTAGAAAACAAACAGTCAAAAGAGGAATGGAAAGGCGGCGTCGAGACCAATAAGATCTTGGGTAATGATGAAGTCAGTACGATTCCTATCGATGGGATGTGTGTACGCGTCGGTGCTATGCGTTGTCATGCGCAAGGCCTAACGATCAAGCTGAAAAAAGACATTCCACTAGAAGAAATCGAAGCTGCACTCAAAAATAGTGGCAACGAGTGGTTGGACTTGGTCGAAGATGACAAAGAAGCTACCATGAATCGCCTAACGCCAGTAGCCGTGACTGGCACCTTAACTGTTGCTCTAGGTCGCTTACGCAAGCTCAATATGGGTCCTGAGTATCTAGGCGCATTTACCGTTGGTGATCAGTTGTTATGGGGCGCAGCAGAACCATTACGTCGCATGCTTAATATCATCCGTGAACAAAACGTCTAACTCAGATACTTTAGATGAAGCACGAAAAAGACAGCGATTGCTGTCTTTTTTTATGGGTATATCATTTCCAAAAATGTGAGTAACACGGAAGATGAGTGCAAGTGCTACCTATAATAGAACAAGCGATTTTGACACAGCCAGTCATATTTTTGGGATTGGTATTATTTTGGCTGATAAGCAATCATCACTTCATTGCGACGCATAAATGGTAGCGTCCAAGGTGGGTTATAACGTGCCAATTCAGGCTCGCCTATAGGCGTCAAATTCTGGTCTTGCATCCATGTTTGCAGCGCTTCGGTTTTTTCCGCTACTTTGTCCTCTCCTGCGAGCCAAGAGAACTTAATCACACCGTACGTCTGTGCAGTCACTTCTATAATCTCAACGTTTGGATTGTTTGGCTTTGGCAATGTTTGCATCGTATATTTACTAGGCATCGTAAATTGTACGCGCCACTTACCATCGTCTTGTTGCATACTGACTGGTGCTGTCATGGCAATTTTTTGTGACTCATTATCACTTTCTTCGTTATTAGCTTGCATCGTGACAGGTGCCGTCATACTAATTTTACTACTGTCTCCACTTGGTGCTGTGTTATTACCAAAAATATAGTCCGCTAAAATCTTAAACCCTTCACGACTTGCTGAGTCTTGATCACCACTCACCCACGTTTGCGCCACTAGCTGCTCATCATAGCGGCGCAACTCAAAGTCACCTGTTTGCGACAATAACGTGTACTCTGGCTCTTCTGTCTCAGCAGCCATCGCCCCTTTTGATATCAACAATAATCCGCCCATTAATAATAAATAACCTGTCTTTTTCATATCATGTCTCCAGCATCTAAAAGCATGGTGTGGCAATGATTACTACCTCACCTGTATAACTTCTACTGTATCAATAGACCTCTAGCACTGTCTGTGTCTTTTGGCGTTCTATCTGTGTTTTTTGGTTATAGTAAAGCAATATTGACCAAAGTGTATATTGCGCGTATATCGATAACACCTAGTATTTATAGTTAGAGAACGCTAAAACGGGTACAAGGCTGCCAACTAAAAATTGTACAAATAGTCCATTTAAGGAGAGTAACGCCGTAGCAGTTCAGTGATTCTCTGACTATATGTCCAAAAAAACCGCTAACAATGCTATAATTAGCGCCATTTTCATAGCTCATATATCGGTTAACATATGCAATTTGTCTTACACAAAACAGCCAGCGGTGCAACGCGTGCACGCCGCGGCACCGTTCATCTCAATCATGGCGACGTGCAAACGCCTGCTTTTATGCCTGTTGGTACTTATGGTACGGTCAAAGGTATGCTGCCACGTGATATCGAAGCCATCGGTGCTGATATCATTTTAGGCAACACTTTTCACCTATGGTTACGTCCAGGCACGGAAGTAATCGACAAATTTGGCGGCTTGCATAAGTTCATGCATTGGGACAAGCCTATTTTGACGGATTCGGGCGGTTTCCAAGTATTCAGTCTGGGTGCAATGCGTAAAATTACCGAAGAAGGAGTTAACTTCAAATCGCCTATCGATGGCGCCAAAGTATTTCTTTCACCAGAAAAATCTATGCAGATTCAGTACAGCTTGAACTCAGACATCGTCATGCAGTTCGATGAGTGTACGCCGTATCCAGCCACTCATGATGAAGCGAAAAAGTCGTTAGAGCTATCGCTACGTTGGGGACAGCGCTGTATCGATGAGCACAACAGACTGGGCAGTACCAACGCATTATTTGGTATCGTGCAAGGCAGCATGTATCCTGATTTGCGTCAGCAGTCACTTGAAGGCCTGTTAGAGATTGGCTTCGATGGTTATGCTATTGGTGGTCTTTCGGTTGGCGAGCCTAAAGAAGAGATGATAGATGTCCTAGACTACCTGCCTGACGATATGCCAGCAGATAAGCCGCGCTATCTTATGGGTGTCGGTAAGCCTGAGGATTTAGTTGAAGGTGTACGCCGCGGTGTGGATATGTTCGACTGTGTGATGCCAACGCGTAACGCGCGTAATGGCCATTACTTTGTGACGGGCGATGCAGACAATGCTGGTGTGGTACGTATTCGTAATAGCCAATATCGCAATGATGAAGGGCCATTAGATCCTGAGTGCGACTGCTATACTTGCCAAAACTTTAGCCGTGCTTATCTGTACCATCTTAATAAGTGTAAAGAGATGCTAGGTGCTCAGTTAGCGACTATTCATAATTTACGCTATTACCAACGTTTGATGCAGGGTATTAGAGATGCTATCGAGCAAGATAAATTTGATGAGTTTGTCAGCGAGTTTTATGCTAAACGCGGTCAAACGGTTCCTGAGTTAAACTTGCGCTAATCCTGTTTAACATTCACGACTGTGTAACGAATCTGTTGAAATAAAAAAGGGCTTAAGAATAATCTTAAGCCCTTTTTCTGTGCTGCTTTTATTATTTAATGATTATCAACTAATGATTAATATAGTGTCAATCTTGACTACTATCCCATCAATGACGTCACGAATACTACAATAACAGCGATTGGCGCGATGAATTTTGCAACGATTTGCCACAGCTGCCATGTACCATTAGATAAACCAAGCTCTTGCTGAATGTTACGTTGATCCATTTTCCAACCAACAAATACAATTGCAGCCAGACCTGTTAGAGGCAGTAGGAACTTACTAGTAAGCTTATCTAATGCATCAAAGATACCATTACCCATGATAGTAAAGTCAGACCATAGATTGAACGATAGCAGTGCTGCAATACCTAACAACCAGATTACTGTACTTGCCACGATAGTCGATACAGTACGACTCATCGACGTACGCTCTTCTAACAACTCAACGGTTGGCTCAAGTAACGAGATAGATGAGGTAATAGCGGCAAAGGTAATAAGTAAGAAGAACAATGCGCCAATGATAGTACCCGCACCCATGCTACCGAAAGCAATTGGTAAACTTACAAAGATAAGACCAGGACCTGATGCAGGATCTAGACCATTGCTGAAGATAATTGGGAAGATGGCAAGACCAGCAGCCAACGCAATAACCGTATCCAAAATAACAACGGTACGTGCTGTCTTTAGCAAGTTCACTTCACGGCCCAAATACGAACCATAAGCGACCATGATACCCATACCAATTGATAGGGTGAAGAATGCATGACCTAATGCTGCAAGCATAACATCAGCCGTTAGTTTGCTAAGATCTGGCGTAAATAGGTAAGCAACTGCTTCACCGAATCCACCGTTCATCACGTTATAACCAACGATAACGAACAGAATCACACCCAATAATGGCATTAATATCTTAGCTGTTTTTTCGATACCGCTTGTCACACCAATACCAACGATGACAGCGGTCAAAATCATAAATACCGTGTGCCAGATCGTCAATGTACCAGCTGATGCAAGCATAGCATCAAAGGTTGCAGCAACAGAATCACTGTCTTGACCAGCAAAGCTACCTGTTGCAACTTTAGTGATATAGTTAAGCGCCCAACCACCGATCACACTATAGAACGATAGAATTAAGAAACCACCTAAGATACCAGTAGCACCAATAATACCCCAACTACGCGACTTACCTTCAGTCGCTGCTACGTCTGAAAAGGTATTGACTGGGTTTTTTTGACCACGTCGACCAATTAACCATTCAGCAACTAATATCGGAAAACCGACCAGCGCGATACAGAACAAATAAGCAATAACGAAAGCTGAACCACCGCTTTCGCCAACCATGTATGGAAATTTCCATATGTTTCCTAAACCAACTGCTGAGCCTACTGCTGCCAATACGAAGCCAAAGCTTGAGCTCCACTGGGCATGTTCTTGTTTATTGATAGCCATTTTTTCCGTCCTCGTGCTTCAATTAATGTTACTGATAATCTTCCTTGATCAACATAAATAGTCGGCTTTACCGTTGGACTATTTAGTAAACGCTTCGATGTGAAGCGCCCAGCAACATTAAGAAAGAATTGATTACAATATCGTAAACGCTCAGTTTCTGCTAAGCGACCAAAAAAGTCAAGTGCTCATAAATATAAAAAGCCATAACAAATAGTTATGGCTTCTACGTAATTCGTCTTCATTCTATAAGAATTTAGCTTATTAAAAGTGTCAAACTCATCTTTAATCGAGTTATGTTTTTTTAGCGCACAACACCGCGACTGCTATTTTGTAAGGAATCAATAAGTAGTTGAATTTTTGGCTCTTTAGCCAACAGCTCATTATGTAAGACTTCCAACGCTTGCGCAGTGGTCAAACCTGATCTGAAAATCGTACGGTACGCTTGACGTAATACATTAATCGTTTCTTTTGACCAACCTTTACGGCGCATACCTTCGATATTGAGTCCATGGGCCTTTGCCGGATTGCCAGATACCATCGTAAATGCAGCCACATCTTTTAAAATAAGGCTTGCTCCGCCAATCAAGCTATAGTCATCTACTGTACAAAACTGATGTATGCCTGAGTTACCACCAATAATGGTATGGTCGCCGATAGTCACATGCCCCGCCACACCAACATTGTTGGCCAGTACGTTGTGATCGCCAATGACACAATCATGTGCGACATGGGTATTTACCATCAGTAGATTATGACTGCCGATTTTAGTCAGCTCGCCGTCTTGCGCTGTACCGCGATGTAAGCTACAGGCTTCACGAATCGTATTATGATCGCCGATTTCAAGCCAAGTACGCTCACCTGCATATTTCAAGTCTTGAGGATCTTCACCAATACTCGCAAATTGATAAAACTCATTGTGTTGGCCAATACGAGTCAGCTTAGTCACAACTACATGTCTATGCAAAACCGTATGCGCACCAATTGATACTTCATCACCAACGATACAATAGGGCCCGATGATAGCAGTTTCGTCAATCTGCGCGGACGGTGAGATGAGTGCTGTAGGATGAATCTGACTCATAAGATGGGCCCTTGTATCATTTGATGCGAGTAAATAATAAGAAAGTATCGCTATTTCAGTGTTACTAACGAAGCTAATACCAGTTGTGTTGTTGAATTTACATATAGCTGTTTATTGCAATTATATTGAGCGAAATAATATCGCTCTTTGTACAGTATGGCTTATTAAAAACTTAAGCACCCTTCACGTTAGCAGGTTTTTGTTGCTCTTGACGTGCAATCATAATTTGCGCACTAGCAGCCAGTTCATCTTCGACATGAACAGTACAATCAAACTTATAGATACCATGTCTTTGCATCACAGTTTTTGCACGAATGATAAGCTGATCACCAGGAATTACACGACGTTTAAAACGGACTTTATCGACACCTGCAAATAGATAGAGGTAACCGTCTTCTGCTGTCAGTCCTGCACTGATAAAACCAAGCACTCCTGATACCTGGGCCATCGACTCTACCATCAATACCCCTGGCATAATTGGCTCATCAGGAAAGTGACCGTTAAAAAACTCTTCATTAATAGTCACGTTTTTGATACCAGTAATACACTCGCCTGGCGTACAAGCTACAATACGATCTACCAGCATAAAAGGATAACGATGCGGTAAGTAATGCTTAATCGTATGATACGTCAATGGTAGCGTAAGACCTTGCTCAGCCAAGCTTTTAACGTCTTCATCAGTTGGGATATCTATATTGTTATTGCTCATAATGACGCTTCCTTGCTGTGTTTTGAATATCTATTATTTGTTTGTGTTTGCATTAGTTACTGCCTAGCTGACGAAAACGTACAGCAGCACGTCGCCAATTAGCAGTTGGCATTGCAGCAGTACCAGATGAATATGAGCCAGCAGTTTTAATGGATTTGGTTACCATGGTCATGCCAGATAAAACGACATCGTCTGTAATCTCGATATGCCCTGTGATACCGACAGCGCCGCCTATTATACAGCGCTTACCTATCGTAGTACTACCCGCAATACCCGTTTGAGCAGCAATAGCAGTACCGTCACCGATACGGACGTTATGGGCAACTTGTACCAAATTATCAATAATCACGTGATTACCAATAACAGTATCATCGATAGCGCCACGATCGATACACGTCTGGCTACCAACTCGCACATAATCACCAATAATGACACGGCCTAACTGGGCTATACGCTCCCAACCTGTGTTACTAGGATCTTGAGTAGGCGCAAACCCGAACCCTTCAGATCCGATGCTTACCCCTGCATGCAATCTAACGTGATTGCCAATGACACACTCAGGCCCGACAACGACTTGCGACTTAATCACACAATCGGTGCCGATACTGGTATTGGCCTCAACCACGACGTGAGCATCGAGTGAGCTACGTGCCCCTATTTGCACATTGTCACCAATCACGCAAAAAGGGCCGATATTGACTTGCTCGCCAATAACAGCAGTCTCTGCAATCACCGCGCTAGGATGAATTCCGTTAGATAAAGAATGACGCGCAAACAGCTGACTGGCACTGGCATAAGCCAAATATGGATTTAAGACGACTAGCGCTATCGCTGAAGTAGGCACTTGGTCACGATATGCTTCTGTCACCAATACAGCACCGGCATCACTGCTAGCCAAGCTAGAGATATAGTGAGGATCTGCTAAAAAGCTTAACTGCTGCTGACTGGCCGTCGTCAAACTACCGACGCTACTGAATGGTTGACACAATTGCTCAGTATCAATCTCAGCCTTATTAATAATAGGCTGACGCTGCTCAATTCGAGTAATGAGTTGCTCAATCGTTATCATAATGACTATTAATAAAATATGGTTATAAATGAAACGGTCGCCAAAATAACAATGCGTTTTGACGACCTACTAAGCTCTAATGATATTTCCGTCTATTTGAGACAATCTCTAAAACTACTCAAATAGATGAGAATGATGTCATTAATTTAGAATGTATTACCAATCTGGAACTGGACTTTTTCAGTCTCATCGCCTTCTTTGTCACCAAATGGTACCGCGTAGCTAAGTGAGATTGGACCAATTGGCGTATACCAAGTGATACCGGCACCAGCACTGTAACGGAAGTCATTATCTTGAGTCAGCAATGGAACATCTGAGTCATTAAAAGTGCGATCTTCTTTATCAGACGTGTCAAAGACCTGACCACCTTCAGCAAACAATACTGGGCGTACCTGATCTGCCCAATCGCCTTTAAACGGCATTGGTAAAATTAGTTCAGCACCAAACGTTGCTAGTGCATTACCACCAACCTCTTCTGCGGTAAAGGTTTGGTTGTCTGGATCATTGACCGCATCATAATAGACTTGTGATTTAGGTCCCAGAGTAGATGATTCATAGCCACGTACTGAGCCATAACCACCAGCATAGAAGTTTTCATAGAACGGTAAATCATTACCATAACCAAGCTTAGTATAACCGCGTGCGATCACGTCTTTATAAAGAGGATAATATATATTGCCGCTATAAGTTAGCTTTTGGTAGTTGGCATCGCCAAGACCAATGGTTGCATCAATTGCATGGCTCATACCTTTGGTAGGGAATACTGGACGGTCTAGAGTGCTGTAGTCCCAACCAAATAATAGGTTGTAGGTCTGATAATCATTCTTGAAGGTGGCAATACCATCAGTCTCGACTTCCGGCGTTTTCGTACCGCCCTCGTCTAGAATTTCTTGGACATTAGATATACCTAAATAACGACCACCACGAACCTTTGTGTTGTCTACATTTAGACCAGCACTAAGGCGTTTGGTTTCATCAATAGGATAACTATAGTTCAGAGTCGCACCATATGAATCGGTCACATAGTTACTAACGTTGTCGTCGTCATATTTGGTTTTACGATAATAACCGCTGATACCTTGAGAAACGCCGTTTTCTGTAAAGTACGGATCGGTATAACCTAGGCTATAAGAGTCGCGTGTTTCCGAACGAGAAAGCGCAGCCTTAACACGGTTACCGGTACCCATGAAATTGTTTTGAGTGAGATCCAATTGGAAAGTCACACCGCCACTTTGTGAGTAACCGGCTGCAATCGTTGAGCTACCAGAAGGCTGCTCTTCAACCACATAGTTCACATCGACTTGATCCGGCTGGTTAGGTACTGGCTTAACATCGACAGTGACATTTTTAAAGAAACCAGTACGCATCAAACGCGTGCGTGACAGCTGAATTTTTTCATTAGATGACAGTGTGCCTTCTAACTGACGCATTTCACGACGTAATACTTCGTCTTGCGTTTTGATATTACCCGTAAAGTTGATACGACGAACGTAGATAGGACGAGCAGGGTCAATATAGTAATCAACATCGACCATTTTCGTATCGTCATTGATACGTGGTACTGGTCTGATTTGAGCTAGATAATAGCCTTCGTTACCATAGCGTCTTTTAAGAGAAGCAGTGGTTTCGTCTAGTTTTGCTTGCGAGTATTTTTCATTAGGGGTAAAGCTAACCAGCTCTTTTAGCTCACTATTTTCAAAGGTAGGTTTACCTAAAAAGTTCACTTCGCCAAACTGGTATTGTTCGCCTTCGCTTAGGCTGACTTCGATAAACACACTACTTTTATCTTCGCTGATGTTCAATACGGCATTATCAACTGAAAAACGCACATAACCATCGTTCTGATATAGCGCCTTTAAACTCTCTAGACTGGCGGCCAGTTTTTCTTGAGCGTAACGATCAGACTTAGACAGTAGACGCGTCCATGAAGATTCTTTTACCGCGAAAACGTCTTTAATCTCTTCATCACTAAAGTGCTCATTACCAATAATATTGATATCAACAACTTTAGCAGGCTTGCCTTCTATAAACTTCACGTCAAGTTTTACGCGGTTACCATCAAGGACCGTTTGATCTACTTCGATATTACTATTGTAATAACCTTGGCTAACATATTGTTGTTGTAGCTCATTGGCCACGCCTTGCAAGGTAGACTGCTTGAGCACGTCACCAGCAGAAAGGCCAGCATTCTTCAGTCCCTGCTCAAGTCCTTCTTTTGGAATAAGCTTGTTACCCTCAAAGGTAACTTCAGCGATCGTTGGACGCTCAATGACGTCAAACCTTAGCTTGCCACCTTCGACACGGCTTTGAATATCAGCAAAGTTCTCAGTTGCATATAGCGCCTTGATACTGGCAGCTAAGCTACTATCATTCACCGTATCGCCTACCGTAACAGGTAAGACCGGATAGAGGCTATCAGGGGTTAGGCGTTGTAGGCCGTTAAAACCAATATCAGTTACTACAAATTCTGCAGCCTGTACTGGCATACTCATCATCGCTACAACTAACGGCAACCCAGCCGCGCTCATAATTAAAGGCGTACGCATAAACACTATCCGTCAATAAAAAAATTGCTTAAGTTAAGTTAAAAGGCACGTATTGTCTAACCCGTGCGCATAAGGTTATAAACCCATGCAAGGGTAACTCAGAACACTTTATATAAATTGCATCACAAAATAAACTAAAAATTACGATTAGTACAGAGGCTGCGACACAGAGTAGCATGCCTATCATAACAATAATCAGCTTATAATAGGCGTAAAACCATTAGTATATCGTGCTTTATCAGCCATATTGCTCATCAGCCGATCAAAATAGCCGGCTGATGTCATTACCAATTGCTAACACCATGAAACCTGCCAGCAAGAGTAAACCGATATTTAGACCGACCATTTGTACACCTTCAGACAGTGGCTTGCCGCGAATCAACTCAATAAAGTGATAAACAATATGACCACCATCTAATACTGGGATTGGCAAAAGGTTTAAGACGGCAAGACTCAGGCTAATAAGCGCCGCTGTCGATAATACCATCTGCCAACTGATATCAAAACTTTGTTTGGCAACCTTGGCAATGGTAATTGGCCCTGATAAGTTGTCTAAACCAATCATACCTGACAGCATTTTTCCCATCGAGCTTACGGTCATTACCGCGAGCTGCTCAGTCTTTTCAAATGACTTCACTAACGACTCACTAGGACCATAGACCACGGTAGTCTTGTAATCGTCAGGGATAACAATCTCAGTCTGATCCACCATTGCACCAATCTGTCCGTAATCATTACCCAAGTTGTCTTTTTTGCCTTGAGGCATAATCTGCAACTGTACTGACTTATCATCACGCAACACCGTAAAGTTCAATAGCGTTTCAGGATTATCACGAATGATACGCGTGGCAGTAATCCAATCTTCGATTGACTCATTATTAATAGCAGTAATGCGGTCGCCAACCTTTAGACCTTGGCGGCTAGCGGCACCATCGGGAGCCAAACCACCTACAATCGGCGCAATCTGCGGCTGCCACGGCAACATACCAAAGCTGGTCAATGCGTCTTTGCCTTGAGCCTCGCCTTGCATAAACTGCGTAACTGGTGCTTTATATGTCTTAGTCGACTGATCGGTTTGGGCATCTGACTGCAAGGTAATGCTGACATTATCCGTCTCACCCATACGTCCTGCAAGGCGATAGTTAATACCTTCCCATGTCTGCACATCATGTCCATCAATCGCCACGATCTTATCGCCGACTGGCAGCTGTGCCATTGCAGCAGGCGTATCTGGTAGTACCTGTCCAATCTTAGTCGCCAACTGCTCAGATGGGGTCATAAATAGTACCCAAAATAGCGCGATAGCGATGACAAAATTCATGATAGGGCCAGCTGCAACGATAGCAATTTTCTTGAGCGGATGCTGCCGATTAAACGCAAGGTGCTGCTCATCTTTTGCGACATTACCTTCACGTTCATCCAGCATTTTTACATAACCGCCGAGTGGCAATGCTGAGATACGATAGTCGATACCGCTTTTTTTGCTGGTCCAACCAAAAACTTTAGGGCCAAAACCGATAGAGTACGTTAGCACTTTGACGCCGCAAAGCCGCGCCACAATATAATGTCCCCACTCGTGTAAGGCAATAAGCGGGCCCAAGACAAATATGGCGGCAAGAAGTGTTAGTAAAAACGTCATGATTTTTTCTCAGTATTGTCTCTTAGCATTTTTACTAACATTTTCGCTAATATCGTTTATTAATGTCATATATCCGCTCAGAGACGCTTGCTACGATTATGTCAGCTTTGCTACCAACTTATCAGTCAGATGGCGTGCAATCTTATCGATTGCCAATATATCTTCTATGTCAGCAGTTTCGTTCAATGGGGGCAGCTGTATGTCATTTAAGGCTTGTTCGTTAATATTAGCAATATCAGTCAAACGAATTTTCCCATCGAGGAACGCCGCTACTGCAATTTCATTTGCCGCATTGAGCACAATCGTGGCTTGCGTCCCGGCTTGCATGGCTTGGCGAGCCAAACGCAGGCAGGCAAATTTTTGCAAGTCAGGCTCAATAAACTCCAAACCACTAAGTGCAAATAAGTCTAACGGCTGTGAGCCACTATCCATCCGATCAGGATAACTCAGCGCGTGCGCAATGGGCGTTTTCATGTCTGGACTGCCCAGCTGCGCCAAAAAGCTGCCATCGCTATATTCTACCATTGAGTGAATGATACTTTGTGGATGAATAACCACATTTATCTTATCTTCAGGCAAATCAAATAAGTGACAGGCTTCTATCAGCTCAAGCCCCTTGTTCATCATCGTCGCCGAATCGACGGATATCTTTTGACCCATTGACCAGTTAGGGTGTTTGACCGCTTCTGCGACGCTTGCCTGCTGCATCTGCTCAAACGACTGCTGCAAAAATGGCCCACCAGAGGCTGTTAACCACAGTTTGCGGACACCATGATTTGGCTGATGAATTTGCGTATTGTCTTGTTGAATAGCGAGTGGCAAGCATTGAAAAATGGCATTGTGTTCAGAGTCCAGCGGCAGCAAAGTGGCTTTGTGCGTCTTGACCGCATCGATCATGACTTTACCAGCCATGACTAAGGCTTCTTTGTTGGCCAATAAGATACGTTTGCCTGCACGCGCTGCTGCCAATGTAGACGGTAGCCCTGCCGCACCTACAATCGCTGCTACCACTGTATCAGTCTGTGAGTCAGTGGCAATATCTACCAACCCTGCCTCGCCTCCTACGACCTCGCTAGCAATCCCTGCTGCTTTAAGCTTGTTAGCAAAATCATCCACGGCTGACGTCGGCACACTGACGCGTTTCGGCAGAAATTGCTGACAGAGTGCAAATAGCTTATCTAAGCGATGATAGCCTGACAAAGCATAGACTTCGTAAGTGTGCGGTTGCGCCGCCAATATTGCTAAGGTGCTATCGCCAATCGAGCCTGTCGCGCCTAGTACGGCGATGCGTTGCGTCATAACCATCAATGCCCATGATACTTAAAAATAATGAAAATAGAATATCGTCTGTTAACTATAAAGCCACTGCTCTGATAACTTCGCTTGTCATACCAACGCATTGCTCGCTGTCTGACTTATACCAATATTATGGTGAACTGACTACAGAACAGGTCTAAATAGAACAGTGCTGCTATATAACCTTACACCACTATCAAACCAAGCTGCTGTATCGCCCAAAAACCAAGGGCAAATATCGGTGTGGCAGACAACAGTGAATCGATACGATCAAGGATACCACCGTGACCTGGCAAGATAGTGCCTGAATCTTTTACATCAGCACGGCGCTTGAGCATCGACTCGAACAAGTCCCCAAGTACAGAGGCAAGAATAGTGATGGCCGATAACGCTACAAATGCGATTAAGGGTACGCCGGTCAGCTGTAATTTAAAGACGCTAATAGCCACCACAACTAACAGCCCTGTGACAAGGCCACCTGCCAATCCTTCCATGCTCTTATTGGGTGAGACATTGGGTGCCATTTTTCGGCGACCAAGCTTACGTCCAACGAAATATGCGCCACTGTCTGCACACCATACTAACAAGAACACATACAGCAGCCACCACGCAGATAACTGCCAGAGATAGAACATCGCCGTGATAGATGCCGTCAAGATAACCGCGCCCATCATTGCCAGCTGGTTGCCGTACCACCTCGTTTGTGTCGGGAAAACTCGAACCCAAGACAGCGCCATCAACCATATTACTAATGAAGCCACCCACCAGAACAGCCAAGTCACCTTGAACATCAGTGAGAATATAGTGAGCGCTAAAATCAATAGAACGAATACCACAGGCTGGCGCCATTTAGGCATCAATTTAGCCCACTCATGAGCGGCGATAATGACCCCAATGGCCAACAGTGGTGCAAATAAAATAGGCGTTTGGCTCGCAAACATTGCAATACCAACGATAATAACGAGAACAATTGCCGTCTTAATTCGTTGCCACATACTTATCGAGCCTTATAATAATGAAGAACAGATGGTCAAAAAATGCATTATAGCAGCTAACTAACGATGGCCTAGTGATAGCATTCAATACTCATTCAAGCCGTTTATCATTGCATAAACCAACCCTATTGACCAGTTATACAATACTAACTGAACTGAACCGACTAAACTTATCTATCAACGCACTGCTCAGTGCCCTTGCTGCTCTATCACTACCTGCTCGCTGGTTTTACCAAAGCGACGTTGACGTTTAGCAAACTCTGCGATCATCGAAGCCAGCTCTTCTGCTGCAAAATTTGGCCATAATGTAGGAGTGAAAAACAGCTCAGCGTAAGCAGATTGCCACAATAAGAAATTAGAAATACGATACTCGCCGCCCGTACGCACCAGCATATCTACTGCTGGGGTATCGGCTAATTGTACGTAGTTACCTAACAACTCTTCGCTGACATCTTCAGCTTTTAATTCGCCAGCTTGCACTTGCTGAGCCAGCTGTTTTGCTGCGTTTGCGATATCCCACTGTCCACCGTAGCTAATTGCAATCACCAGCGTCATTGCATCAAAATCCGCCGTCTTTTCTTCCGCATCAGCCATTAGCGTTTGTAATGACTCACTAAGTTGACTGCGATCACCGATGAAACGCAAGCGAATACGATACTCATTCATACGCGGCATTTGCTCATGAATCGTCGATGTGAGCAGCTGCATCAACAGTGCCACTTCACTAGGCGGTCTCTGCCAATTTTCACTAGAAAATGCAAATACGGTCAGCACTTCAATGCCTGTATTGACACAATACTCAACGATAGGATCGAGCGCGTCTTTGCCAGCCACATGCCCTTGACCGTGGCCCAAATCATTGGCCTTACCATAGCGATTATTACCATCCATAATGATTGCGATATGACGAGGAAGAATAGCGGGCGCCAAAACGGCTGAAGTGGACATAGGCGAACTTGCTTATTGTTGAGGTAAAATAATAATAACGTGTGCAACAGCGATTAAAAAGCGCCATTTATATAATTCACTAACTTATCATAATTGCGTCGTTAGTTTTTAGTGTTCAGAATGCGATGGACACAGCTCAATCAACCACACCTTTGGCTTGCTTTAGATATGGCTTCATATAGTTGATTCAGTTTAAAAGAGAGACAGCGCAACCGAGTGCAGATGTAACTGTGATACTTTAAGCGAGGTTAACGCTGTCACTCTTTATAAAGGATTGACTATATCAGTCTACACAATAATAAACAGCCAATAGCTATAAAGTATTGGCTGCTCAATTACAGATAATCTTCTGAACTGTTTCTTGCTATCAATACCAAATATATCAGTATTAAACTTCCATCAAATCGCTTTCTTTCTTACTCAAGCGAGCATCGATTGTTTCGATATATTTGTCAGTGATTTTTTGAATATCATCACTAGCGCGGCGCTCATCATCTTCTGAGATTTCTTTTTCCTTTGCCAAGTCTTTGATGTCATTCATCATGTCACGGCGAATATTACGGATAGAAACTCGGCTGCTCTCAGCTTCACCACGTGCAAGTTTTTGCATATCGCGACGGGTATCTTCTGTTAATGCTGGCATCGGCACACGAATCACATCAGCAGACATTGGGTTTAGACCCAAATCTGCTTCACGAATGGCCTTATCTACTGCTTGTACCATCGTACGGTCAAACGGTTGAACCAGCAAGGTACGTGAGTCTTCAACGTTCACGCTTGCCACTTGGTTCAATGGTGTATCAGAACCGTAGTAGCTGACCATCACACCTGACAACATACCTGGATGCGCACGACCAGTACGAACTTTACTGAAAGTGCTTTCAAGCGCTTCCAATGTTTTTTGCATGCGTGCTTCGCCGTCTTGCTTAATCTCTTTAATCATTGTGTATCCTTATTTATCGTTACCGACAAATCTTTTATTTGCTATTGGGATATTAATTATTTATTGCTAATCGTTAGCTATTTACTGACGTTAGTTGCCAGTATTGCATCAATTAATGAAAAACTCGTGTGCCTTCATTCTCACCCATGATGACATTCAATAATGCATTAGGCTTAGTCATATCAAACACTTGCAGCGGTACGTTATGCTCACGACATAATGCGATAGCCGTTAAATCCATGACGCCTAGCTTTTGCTCTAGTACTTCATCAAAGGTCAGACCGTCATATTTGACTGCATCATCATGTAGGCTTGGGTCTTTGTCATAAACGCCGTCGACCTTAGTCGCTTTTAAAATCAAACCAGCTTCGATCTCAATACCGCGCAAACAAGCAGCAGTGTCAGTGGTAAAGAATGGGTTACCTGTACCTGCGACAAAGATACAAACTTCACCGTTTTTAAGATAACGAATGGCATTACGACTGCTATAGCTTTCAGTAACTTCACCAATCGGCAATGCAGACATCAAGCGCGTTTTGATGTTGCGACGCTCAAGCGCATCACGCATTGCCAGTCCGTTCATAACGGTCGCTAGCATGCCCATCTGATCACCAGTAACACGGCCAACCAGGCCTTCTTTTTGTAACTGTGCACCGCGATATAAGTTACCACCGCCGACTACGATACCAACTTGGACACCGAGTCCACGCAAGTGAGCGATAGATAAGCTCATTTTATCAAGCACTTCGGTATCAATACCCATGTCTTTACTACCAGCTAAGGCTTCACCGGAGAGTTTCAGCAAGATACGAGCGTAACGCGGGTTTTTGTCAGACATGAGGTCACCTTGTTATCATGAAATTATAAAGAAAATTATCGGTAAAATACAAATCGAGTTTGCCCACAACGCTACACTTACAGCTAAGCGTATTAAAAAGGCTAAATTGCGCTAATTGTAGCAAAAACTGCCCGCCATTGGGCAATTTTCACTCGCATATCTTATTGGATATCTAGCCTTGATAACTGGCGAACAGATCATATTCGCTAGCATCATCGATAGTCACGGTTAAGAACTGCCCTACTTTAACTTGAGCGTTGATGTCATCAACATAGACATGACCATCAATTTCAGGTGCATCAGCATAGCTACGGCAAATAGCAATATTTTCATCGCTATCAATTTCATCGACCAATACCGTTAAAGTCTTGCCGACTTTTTCCTGTAGCTTTTGCGCTGAAATATCTTGCTGTAGCGCCATTAAACGCTCATAACGAGATTGCTTAACGTCTTCAGGCACATGATCAGGCAAATCATTAGCCACTGCGCCTTCTACTTCTGAATAAGTGAATGCGCCCACGCGATCGAGACGTGCTTCAACTAGCCAATCAAGCAAGCACTGAAAATCTTCTTCTGTTTCGCCAGGGAAGCCAACCACAAAGGTCGAGCGAATGACGATATCAGGACAGATGTCACGCCACGCTTTGATACAGGCCAAAGTGTTTTCGCTATGCGCAGGACGTTTCATCGCTTTTAGGATGCGATGACTGGCATGCTGGAACGGAATATCTAGGTAAGGAAGCAGTTTCTTCTCACCCATCAACTCAACGACTTTGTCTACGTGTGGATACGGATAGACATAATGCAAGCGAACCCAAATGCCCAAATCGTTCAATGCTTGGCATAAGTCATAAAACTTAGACTTAAGAGGCATACCATTCCAAAAACTGGTCTTGTACTTTAGGTCAAGACCATATGCCGAAGTATCTTGCGAGATGATAAGTAATTCTTTCACGCCAGCTTTTTTGAGTGCCAGTGCTTCGTTCATTACATTATCAATCGGACGCGATACCAAATCACCGCGCAAGCTTGGGATAATGCAGAACGTACAACGATGGTTACAGCCTTCTGATATTTTTAGATAAGCATAATGACTTGGGGTCAGTTTGATACCCGCTTCATTAATCAAATCTATTTTTGGATCATAGTTGGCGTCCTGACTGTGATTTGGCTTAGGCACATGCTGCGCTACTGCCGTAATCACTTCGTCATAGGCATGCGCGCCCGTCACTGCTAGTACAGCTGGATGCATCTCACGGATTTTGTCCGCTTCTTTGCCCAAACAGCCAGTGACAATCACTTTACCGTTTTTGCTAATGGCCTCGCCGATCGCATCAAGCGACTCTTGTACTGCTGATTCAATAAAGCCGCAAGTGTTTACCACGACTAAGTCAGCACCATCATAATCACTGGCTACTTGATAGCCATCACGGCTTAGCTCAGTGATAATACGCTCACTATCCACCAATGCTTTTGGACAACCTAGTGACACAAAACCAATCTTTGGCGCTGCACTAACTGGCATCGTAGCAGTCGCATTGGCAGTCGTAACATCGCTGCTTTGGGCTACACTACGGTTCTGGTTATGGTTGGCTTTATGATGGTAAGGTTGTTTAGCATCTGTTTGACTGACATCTGCCTGACTCTGCTCTTGTACTATGGTAGGCGCGGCAGGATTGAAGATAGTGGCAGTGTCTTTTACGGCAGATAGAGGAGCTGTTGCTGTCGTATTCACTGACTCGGTAGAAGTTTTGGACATGGCTGACCTTGCTAGAGATAAATTGGCTGAGCGCATTGTACGTTTTTTTTGCAAAAATCACCAGTTTTGCCGCTCTATAGTCTTGATTTATGGTTAAATATTATCTCAAACTTCTGATTTTTTTGGGTACTACTGATGAACGCTGATTTTATAACCGCCAAAACAACCCCTGACCTCGCATTTATATCTCAGCATTTATTCACCGCTATTCTATGGGTTAACGATGAGCTATCAATCACACGGTTGAATGCTCAAGCCGAGCAGTTACTCGCCATTAGTAGCGGCAGACTAATCAATCAATCCATCTTAACCCTGCTCGCACCTGATGAGTTAAAGATTAAAGATACTACATCTATAGATAATGATAGTGGTGATATAAATGAAAATGAGCCTTCGAGCGAGCCAGCATACTCGTTGACCGAGCGCTTTGTGCAAGCGCAAAACTACCAACAGCCTTTTATCGATCATGACCACATCATAAAAACACCGCTAAACGGTAATTTATCACTGTCAGTCGACTATAGCGTCACGCCAGTCATCTATGAACAGCAGCCTTATTTTATTATAGAGATGTGGGGTAAAGATCGTCAAAGTCGTATCTCTGAGGAGCAGCGTCAACAGCAGCAATATACAGTTGCCCGTCATATGCTACGCTCAGTGGCGCACGAAATAAAAAACCCTCTTGCTGGTATTCGCGGAGCAGCACAACTGTTGCAACGGCAGTTCATTAAATTCAGCGACGCATCTACTACTAACACCTCTAGCGCTGACAATGCTTTGACAACTACCAACGCTGACACGCAGCATGATTTGCAAAAAATGAATCAAAAACTGCGCAACTATACGGACATTATTATTTCAGAGACTGATCGATTGACTCATCTTATTGGGCAGCTTCTGGGTTCCAATCAACTGCCAAACTGGCAAACGCTCAATATCCATGAGCCTTTAGAGCATGTTTTAACCTTAGTGACCAATCAGTATCCACAGGTAGTGTTACAGCGTGATTATGATTTATCATTGCCAGAGTTGTGCGCTGACAAAGATCAGTTAATTCAAGTGTTTTTAAACCTTATCAATAATGCTTGTGAGTCAATGACTGAATTCGAACAAACACTACAACAGAATAAAATCTCAGAGTCTCAAGAATCACCACAAGCTACCATACAAACTGAGCGCAATTCTGATTATCAACCGACATTGCATATTCAAACGCGGGTTGCCTTTCAGCATACGATCGTCGGACAGCAGCACAAGCAAGTGATGCAAATTACCATTACCGATAATGGCTCAGGTATTGATCCAGCCCTGATTGGTCAAATATTTTTCCCGATGGTCACTAGCCGTGCAGCCGGTACAGGTCTTGGATTATCCATCGTCCAAGATATTATCAGTCATCATCATGGTATGATTGATGTGAGCTCGACAAAAGAGCAAGAAGATAAGCAAACCCGATTTACGCTATATCTACCGTTTACTCAACCCATCATTGAGACATAAAACAAATTATGAATTAAAGGCTGCTAAGTTTCATAACGCTCAACTCCCAATCCCCAACTTACCATCAATAATTGCTGATTAGGCCCAATACATGACTGAATATAGCGAGAACCTCCAACCTAAAAGCGATGATCAATCAACACAATCACAAATAGTAACTGTGAATAATGCACCCAGCGACCACCCTGCAACATTGTGGTTAATCGATGACGATGCAGCTCTACGTATGGTGTTGGCAGACACGTTTGAAGATGCTGGATTGACCGTTATCAGTTTTACCCAAGCCCAAGCAGCATGGACTCGCCTTAATGATGTGTTAAAGCAGCAAGAGTCAGCCGAGCAATTACCAGACGTCATATTGACCGATATTCGTATGCCAATGATGGATGGATTGTCTTTTAGCGACTGGGTCCATCAGCATTTCCCTAAAATGCCAATCGTAATTATGACGGCACACTCAGACCTGACCTCTGCTATCAATAGCTATCAGACTGGTGCTTTTGAATACCTGCCCAAGCCTTTTGACTTAGATGATGCGGTTGCAACGATTTATAAAGCCATCAATTACCAACCCAATTTAGAAACAACGACTGCTTCCCTTTCAGATGAACCAAATACCAATACAGCATCTGACATTTCTACTGAAAACTTGCTAAAACCTAAAGTGGCTCCTGCCAGTAAGATAACCAAAGACAATAGGAACAAAGGTGCCGTCGAAAACAAAAGTAATGGGAACCCTAGCGGCATCATTGGACAGTCACCAGCCATGCAAACGGTGTTTCGTGCTATTGGCAGACTGGCTCAATCCCCCATTTCCGTCTTAATCACTGGCGAGTCTGGAACGGGTAAAGAGTTGGTTGCTAGTGCTTTACACCAACACTCCCCTCGTAAGCAGCAACCGTTTATTGCGCTTAATATGGCAGCCATACCACATGACTTGATCGAGTCTGAGCTATTTGGTCACGAAAAAGGCGCGTTCACTGGTGCAACGACGATGCGTCAAGGCCGTTTTGAGCAGGCAGATGGCGGTACTCTATTTCTAGACGAAATCGGCGACATGCCTTTTAGCACTCAGACACGGCTGTTACGCGTCCTAGCCAATGGTGAGTTTTATCGTGTTGGTGGTCAGCAGCCGATAAAGGTCGATGTACGTATCATCGCAGCCACCCACCAAAACTTAGAAGAGCTAGTAAAACAAAGCCGATTCCGCGAAGACTTATTTTATCGCCTCAATGTCATTAGATTACCCCTACCACCACTACGTACACGCCCTGAAGACATTCCTGCATTAGCCCTCTACTTTATGCAGTCTGCCGCAGAGCAAATGAGTACCTCTCCAAAGCATCTACATCCTGCCGCATTGCAAATTATGCAGACGTTTGACTGGCGTGGTAACGTGCGTCAATTAGAAAACGTCTGCTTGTGGCTCACTGTGATGGCCACTGGTGATACGGTGATGGCGACAGACTTGCCACCAGAGCTACTTGAAAACATCTCACCTAATGCGGTGCTTTATGAAGAGCATGGCTCATCAAAGGAAGACGCTCAAGAGCATTTGGTACAAAGTGGCGATGTGTTAAATGGCAGTTCATTAAACAGTCATCAAAATGAGCGAAGTAGCCCGTTGCCTAAAAGCCAAAGTTGGCAGCAAGCATTGGCTGATTGGGCTGAGCAGTCGCTAAGTACGGGTCAAACTGATATTTTGCAAACAGCAACCCCTGAGTTTGAGCGCGTTTTATTAACAGCAGCACTCAATCATAGCGGTGGCAAAAAAATAGAAGCAGCGAGCTTACTTGGTTGGGGACGCAATACTCTGACACGCAAATTACAGCAATTGGATATCTCTGCCCCGAGAGTACCAACTAAAGAATAAATAAACGCATAAAACATGATATTAAATTATGATTAATATCAATTACTTAAAATCAATATCGAAAATAAATGATAAATAATTAAAAATAATTGCAAATAGGGGTTGCCAAACAATTAAAACTCTATATAATAGCCAACCACTGAGACGCACTACCGAATCAGTTAACTGTCTAGATAGCGTTTGAGTTTAATCGCTTTTGATGATAGAGTAACGAAAATGGGGCTGTGGCGGAATTGGTAGACGCACCAGATTTAGGTTCTGGCGCCGCAAGGTGTGAGAGTTCGAGTCTCTCCAGCCCCACCATTTTCGGATAGTACATCTTAGACCAAATATCAAAACCTGCTTTTTAGCAGGTTTTTTTGTGTCTAAAATTTGGTATTAAAACTATAAAGTATCTTGTTAAAAGTATTAATCTACTTTTCTATCCTTCCTAAATTTTTTAACACTTCATCCATACGCTAATAGCTCCTCTCTACCCGCGGCATCAATGCTTTGATGTACTTGCCATAGACAGAACTAATTAATAGAAAGGTTTCCCTCACTATCATTGAATAATGCACTACGTTGATTTTTACGAAGGGCTTCACGTTGAATTATATTTTTGGCATCGACTTTTTCTAAAGGTAATCTTGTTTCGCGAGAAAGATCGCCATCGGCTATTAAAGACAAATAACGAGAACAACAAACTCTTAAAAAAGAGGTGAAATTGCCAATGTCATGATCAGCATCGAGAGATTCAAGATATAGCTTAGTGATCAGTTGATTAACCGTCATTTGATCACGAAATGACACCTCTTCTAATATATCCCAAAAAAACACTTCTAAACGAATTGAGGTTACAACGCCCTGAATACGAAGCGATTTGGTTCTAGAGCTCCACAAGCTGTCGTCAGCACTAATAAAAAGTTGGCACATATATATCCTCTTTCGATACTGGGGTCTATTGAACGCTCAACAGACCCGAATTAATACTTATAGTAAAGCAACAAACTGCTTTAACATCGCTGGGTGAGCAGGCCATGCTGGTGCCGTTACCAGTTGGCCATCTGTAATAGCGCCATCCATAGGTAACTTGACATACTCAGCGCCAGCCATTTCTATTTCTGGCTGACATGCAGGATAAGCAGATACTTTTTTACCCTTCAATACGCCAGCAGCTGTCAGCATTTGTGGCCCATGACAAACTGAGGCAATCGGTTTATCAGTATTTGCGAAATGCTGAATCATCGCAATGACCTTAGCATTCAAGCGCAAGTATTCTGGTGCACGTCCACCTGGCAAATACAAAGCATCGTAATCTTCTACATTGATATCAGCAAAAGACGCATTAAGGACAAAATTATGACCGCGTTTTTCGGTATAAGTTTGATCACCTTCAAAGTCGTGTATTGAGGTAGCAATGCTATCACCTGCAACCTTATCTGGGCATACCGCATCAACCTCGTGCCCCATTGCTAGTAGTGCTTGGAACGGAACCATGTTTTCATAGTCTTCAACAAAATCACCGGTAATGATAAGTACTTTAGCCATGATATTCTCACTGTATTGTAATGAAATATGGGAACCCAAATTAGTTTATAACGACTTCGCTTAAAATGAGTCTGAATATCCATTCAAACATAAAAAACAACAACTAGGTAATATGTGAATACTACAAACAATCACTTTTTAAAATAAAATAATAAATTCAGCTATTTTTTAATAACTTTAAATCTATCAATATCTTATCCATCTCCTGATACCGTCTCTCTACCCGTTTCGCCAATGCTTTATCGACCATATATTGATAGTGACTATATTCTGCTGACAATGTTGGAATGGGTTGCTGGCAATGCTGAATCGCCCACGCTTTTGATTTATCATGGCTGTCGGCATTTATCTGAAAAGGGCGTTTTCCTGTTAGTATTTCAACTATCATTACGCCAAACGCGTAGATATCACTTTGCACCGTTGCACCCTGACCTTGCCAGCGCTCAGGTGCGAGATATGCTGGTGTGCCAGCAGGATTTGGTTGGCTATTAGCCATCGTCATACGTTGTGATAAAGCAAAATCAGTGAGTAATAATCTAGGGGTCAGACTATTACTCATAGTATCTACTGGCCACTCATCATCAGAACCTTCAACCAAGATATTACTGGGTTTAATATCATTATGTAGCCAACCAGCCTGATGCAAATTAGCTATCAAGTATGCAGCCTGAGTGATGAAATGATGCTTTTGTGATGCTCTCAATGACAGATGTTTTGAAGCGGTCAGTTGACTCGCCAAGCTACCATTAGAGTAATAAGGTGTGACTACTATAACTAGTCGTTGCAACTGCGATAGTATCTGAACATCCACGCAATGATGAGCCAATAGTGGTGGTGCGATAACGTTATCTTTGATTTTTAATGAAGCATTTACAGCAGCTAAAATATCCGCTTCGTGAGCTAAATCAGAAGCGATAGGATAAACGCCATCACTCAACTGCCATTTAATCATCACGCTACCAAATTGTGGATGCTGGGCACGTGTTAAACCTTGGAAGTAAGTATTGTCGACATGTCGCGTTTTGATATCTTGCGTTTGTTCTGTGCTTTGCTGAGCAATACGTTGATGCACTATTTTCCTAAAATCTTGTGCGTCTAGTTCTTTGGTAATAATAGGCAGTAGCTGCATCGCCTGCGCTTGCAAGGCTTGCGTAATAGACGGATTACTGGCACTATTTTCCATGGTATTGTTTCTCATAATATAGTGAGATTATTGCCTTCCCATTCGTATCATTTCCAAAGATAATAATAGCGCGAATAATGATTACAAGTACTATGATTACTAGGTACTAAGATTGTAGGCACTGAAATTTCAGCAGCGTTAATTGTATTTTTGGGTATGGTATTAAAGACAACCTTAATTGCTAGAGCCACTATGTCCCAACCAAATATCCCAACCATGCCATCTGACCAACCTACTTATGCCCTACCTGCACCGTTGTTAGACTTACTCAGTCAATACTTACAAGAGCGAGTCACACCAACTATTGAAATCGATCCAAGTCAGCTTGCTTATCGCTGGGTTGGTGGACGCACTGGTCACCTCCAGCCTTTGTCGGTCAACCTGTTTTTGAGCTTAGATGACTTGCATGGTATCGATACACAAAAGTCGAAACTGGTACAAAACACCCGTCAGTTTATTAAAGGTTACCCTGCCAACCATGTATTGATGTCAGGCACACGTGGTGCCGGTAAATCATCATTGATTCGCGCTTTGCTACAAGCCTATCATAGTGAAGGCTTGCGTATTATTGAGGTTGCGCGCGATGATCTGCAAGTATTGGATAAGATTCGTGCTGCCATTAATGCCCTACCAGCAGATTGTCATTGCCGCTATATCGTATACTGTGATGACCTCGCTTTTAATGGTCAAGACGAAAGCTATCGTGCGCTAAAGAGTGTGCTCGATGGCTCGCTAGACTCTGAGCAAGACAAACTACTGGTCTACGCCACCAGTAATCGCCGTCGCTTACTACCGCAGATGATGAAAGACAATGTCGATATCTATAATGGGCAGACGGATGAAGTCAATCCCTATGAGACCATTGATGAAACCGTGTCATTATCAGATCGATTCGGTTTGTCCCTCACCTTCCATCCTATGGATCAGCAGAATTATCTGCATATCGTTCAGCATTATCTGAATTTAGAGCAGCAAAAAATCTCAGCTGATATAGATAATGATGCTAAGGACATTTTAGCAAGTCAGTCTATGCCTGATAAGATCAGAAAGGATGCGCTACGTTGGGCCTCTGAACGTGGTGGTCGCTCAGGACGAGTTGCTTACCAGTTCAGCCGCTTTTGGAGTGGTGAAACACAATTGGCTATCGAAGACAGTAAGTACTAGGTCATATTTAAGCTTAGCCATGTCTAATCACTGCGTGCAGAGCCTATATACTGCACGCGGTTGTCCTCTCGATTGTCTGCCAAATCGGTAGCCCCATCAACTGTATATTGAGCAAAATCTTCTGCCAGCCATAGATTGCCTTGATAGACACTTTGCGCATCTAAGCGAATATATGCCATATTTGGCGTTTCGCTATCTGGATTATCAAAGTTCTGATAGCGAGCGCTAAAGTGGGTCAAAATGATGTTTTTCAGGTTCATCTTTTGCGCGAATGTGCCCACCACATGCGCACTGCTATGCATTGGGTCATAGTCAGGGTTTCTGGCTTGAATAGCCATCATGACCTCATGCGTATAAGTGGCTTCATGCACCAATAAATCCGCATCGATAATGGCTTTGCGCAAACAGTTTGGCGTATCATTGTCTCCTGCCACCACCACTCGCGTCCGCTGTATTTCCTCATCAACATAGTCTACTGAGTGCAATTGTCTATTATCCTCAGTCGTGACATCTTCGCCTTGCTGCAACTTACCCCACAGTGCACTTGCTGGAATACCATCTGCCATAAGCTTATCTGTATTAAGGATGCGGCGGCTAATAGTCTGAGTAATACCAAAACCATGAGAAGCAACTCGATGTGATAGCGGCGTGATATCAATATCAAGCTGATGTTGGTCGCTTAAGCTAATATTAACTTTGTTCGTATCACCTTGCTCAGCCAACACCTCTTCAATCGCTATAAAATCGAGAGCAAAAGGTAAATACAATTCCGTGGTTAAGGTAATGGCTTCGAGCAAAGTAGCAATCGCTTTTGGGGCAATCAAAGTTAATGGTTCACGGCGTCCTGACATGGCAGCACTAGCTAGCAGCCCTGGTAGACCATAGCAATGGTCACCATGCACATGAGTGATGCAGATAGCAGCCAATTGATGTAATGAAAGCTTAGTATGTAGCAATTGCTGCTGCGTGCCCTCTCCGCAATCAATCAGCACCCATGGGCGCGATTTCTTACTCTGATTACTCTGTTGACGACTCCCTTGCTGTACGCCAGAGGTATGCGGATTCAGACACTCTATTGCTAATGCGGTAACATTACGCTGTTTGGTCGGTACACCTGCAGAGGTACCCAAAAAGGTTAGCTTTAGCATAATGATGCCTTTTATTTATCAGGAATACTGGCTAAGAAGTACGAGAGCGTCTCTTAATTATAAAAATAATAACAGGAATAGGATAAGCGAAGAATGTCCCCTAGCTACGACAGTTGGCATATCATGGTCTTTTGACCTTCAACCATTTGTCCACCATTGGCCGTGCACTCATTTACCATATTCGATTCGTAAGATTTCCAGCCACCATAAAAGCTCGCTGCACACAGAATCACTACCAGAATCTTCTGTGACCACGACTTGATAGAGACTTGTTGGCTATTAATCTGTTGTCTATTATTTTCTTGCATACTGATATCTTGCTTATTAAGCGACGTTTGAGTTGCTGACTGATTGTCATCTTTGTCTAGGCTATCTTGTTTCAGATGGTCTTTATTCGAGGTGTTTAGTTCTGTCATAACATTATCCTAAAAAAGGCTTTGTTTATTCATAAACAAAGCCTTTGGTCTACATGGCTACTTAAGCGTTGAGAGATGATTATACCAGTATCCTCTAAAAATTCAGACGGCCACCCTTTTTTTCTGCTCGCTTAAAGGCATCTCGTTCTTCGCAGCGTTTGAGCCAGTTCAAAAGATTGGTATATTTACTCTGATCTAAACCTGCACCAGCATTGGCACCCAAGACTGCAAGATGCATTTGAATATCAGCGGCGCTAAATTCGCTACCTGCAAACCAGTGATTTTCATGTAAGTGACGCTCCATCATATCTAGCATCTTCTCCAAACCGCTACTGATCATATTTTTTTCAATCTGACCTTGGATTTTTTTGCTGATAGGTTTGATTAGCATCGGCGACTGAGACACTACTTTTGTGAATACCAAACGCATGACCAACAGTGGCATCAATGAAGCCTCTGCAAAGTGTAGCCAAAACGTGTAGGCTTCCCACGCTGCTTCGTTATTATCGTCAGGTTTGAACTGCTTTTCTTTATCATAGTGCTTAATCAAATACTCAATGATAAACCCTGACTCAATCAGCACACGATCGTCTGCTTCTAGTATCGGTGCATTACCAATCGGATGCACTTGCTTTAGGCTATCAGGAGCACGGTATGCCTTGTTGCGCTCATAGCAAGTCAGTTTATAATCGGCGCCGAGCTCTTCCAACAGCCAGATAATACGAAACGAGCGCGAGTTTGCTAAATGATGAAGATGTAACATAAACCGTCCTAGTTATATATTGTAGTAAATCAGCATAATATCTCAGATATAGCACCATACGTTTAATCGATTGTGGCACCACTGCTCTCGATAATAGCGTAATTTGTACTTCTTTAATACTGTGAGTTGGCAGACATGATGGAAAACTATGCCTACCGAATCGATACTATCTCAGACGGTGTACTCGTACTCTTTGACATCAATCTAAATGCAATGCTTCAATCTTGCGCGTCATTTTATCTATTTTTTGCTGATACTTCTTGATCTGACGGAATCGATGCGCGATTAGTACACCTTTGATACGGCGGTTTTTGAGACGACGGCGTGGTGGAAAACTGCCTACTTGTGGCTCATTGTAGCCATGTAAGCGGTCTTCACGTTTACGCGCCGTATAACCTAATGCGCTATCGGCAATCATAATCAGCAGTGCGATAAAGATCATGCTGTACATCAGCATGGAGCCACCATCATGTAAGTTACGATCTAAAATTGCGATTGAGAATATGAACAAGAATATTGGCTCAAGGTAGCACAGAGTGCCAAACAGTGAAACAGGCAACTTCTGACTGGCCACCATCGTTAGTGACATCGCAGCGGTGCTAATAATGCCTAATAATGGCAGCAGATACCAAAGCTTGTGGTTGGTGATTGCTACTTCAAAACCACCATTCATATACAGTGCGACCAATACCACTGGCAACAACAATACAAGGTCTGAAATCAGACCAGTAATAGGCGGTACTGCAAGCTTACGGCGTAATAGATAATAAGGAGGATAACCCAAGCAAACAAACAAAGTCGCCCAAGAAATAGCGCCATACTCAAAAATATCGTAAGCGATATCAAGACCTGCACACACAATGGCAGCCCACTGAAGTAAGCTCATGTCTTCGTTGTAAAAGAACCTGCCGACAACAATCATAATCATCGGATATAGGAAGTAACCCAACGTTACCTCAAGTCCCAAACCATTAACTGGCGCCCACATAAATATCCAGATTTGCGCGCCCAAAATCGGTGTGGGTAGTATAAATAAAAACCACTCTTTCGCGTTCTTTAGTGTTTTTAGATAATCGAAAATGTGCTGCCACTGCTTTAATACGCTGACCAGCAGCACGAGACTAAAAAACATTGTTAGCACGCGCCACGAAGCGACTTGCGTACCTGATAATGGTTGCAGCAGTAGACCAAATAAGAACAGCAATGAGTATAAAAAATTTGCAGCGACAGCAGTGATTGTACCCTGCGAGGTTTGGTTAATAGTCAGCATCACAACAGCCTTTAAAGATTGGGGCACATCCATGGCAATTTTTAAAAAAAACAAAAGCCTCAGACGAGAACGTCTGAGGCTTTTGCATATAAGGTCGTCGCGCAATCTAAGTTGAACGCTTTTGATGTATTAGGCTTACATCATGGTCGGCATTATGTCAAAGTCAGAATGAATAAGCAATGCCACTGCTCATCTAGTGTCTAAACTTTTAAATTGAGTAAATTTAATGCAGGTAAGTGCTTATTTTGCATCAAGTTGTTCGATTTTTTGCTGTATCTTATCCATCTTCTTTTGGTAACGACGAATCTTACGAAAACGATGGGCTTTTAGCACACCATCGATACGCTGATTGATAAAATGACGACGCGGTGGAAAGCCGCCAATCTGAAGCTCTCTATAACCATGCAAGCGGTCATTACGCTGACGAACGAGGTAGCCTTTTACGCTATCGGCCATCATGACCAGTAGCGCAAGGGTAATCATCCCGTACATAAAGAGCGAACCACCTTCTTCAAGGCTTTGACTCAGAACCGTGATAGACAACACAAATAACAGCATCGGCTCTATATAACTTAGCGCTCCAAACAGTGATACTGGCAGCTTGCTACTGGCAATCATCGTCAGCGACATCGCAAGCGCACTAAAAGCACCAAGCAGTGGCAGTAGATACCAGAACTTCACGTCTTGCGCCGCAACATCAAAACCGCCTGTCATGTAGAGCACGATGAGCACAACTGGTGTCAACAGCGTCAAATCAAACAATAACCCTGTAATGGGCGGTACAGAGAGAGTGCGTCGTAGCAGGTAATATGGTGGATAACCCAAGCATACAAACAATGTCACCCAAGAGACTGAACCATACTGAACAATATCGTAGCCGATACCGAGTGCTGCAAATATCGCAGCAGCCCACTGCAAGATGCTCATATACTCATGATAAAAGAATCGACCAAGCACAATCATCACTAGCGGCAATAAGAAATAACCCAACGTGACATCGAGACCAAACCCATTGACCGGCGCCCACATAAACAACCAAATCTGTCCACCTAGGATTGGCGCAGGCAGTATAAATATTAACCATTCCTTGACTGTCTTTAGCGTCTTTATATAATCAAAAACACGTTGCCACTGCTTAGTCAAACTGACCAATATTACCAAACTGAGCAACATCATGAGCACACGCCATGACGCTACCTGCGTCCCTGTTAAGGGCAGCATAAACAGTCCAAACAAAAACATCATCGAGAATAAAAAGCTCGATGTTACCGAAGCAACCGTTCCCTGAAAAGTTTGATTGGTCGTAAGCATAACAACAGCCTTAAAAAATAGAACCTTATTTACAGTATTGAAAAAATGAGAGTTAAAAAACAAAAGCCTCCGACGATAACGTCAGAGGCTTTTTTCTAGAAAAATGCTAAGAGACTAGACTCAAAAGCTAATTACCAAGACTATTACTCGTCATCTTCTTATGCATAGTTAGTCTATTATAGATTGTCACTTGGTTTATGATCGTTTGCAATATCAATCACATCATCAACGTCAGTAGTTGCGGTATTGTCAGTTGTCGCATCAATACCTATCTGCTCCTGACCTTCTACCTCAAACGTACCGTCCTCTCTCATCGCATCGATAAGCTCGTCATCGCTCTCTTCGTGCTCAACACGCGCCATGGCAACCAGTTTTTCATCTTTTGACAGACGAATCAATGTTACGCCTTGCGTATTACGACCAGAGCTAGCGACATGCTCAACTGGGGTACGAACCAACGTACCTTTATCAGAGATTAAGATAATGTCGTCGGTAGAGTCAACCTTGGTCGCTCGTACTAGTGCGCCATTACGCTCGCTGGTCTTGATAGCGATCACACCGCCACCGCCACGATTTTGTGTATTGAACTCATCGATAAAGGTACGTTTACCAAAGCCATTTTCACAAGCAATCAGGATTTCACGTACATCATCTTCGATAACGACCAATGACTTGATAAATTCATCAGTAGCCAAACGCATACCGCGGACGCCTTTTGCCGTACGGCCCATCGCACGCGCATCATTCTCATCAAAACGAATGGCTTTACCACTTGAAGCGAACAACATCACTTCTTGGCTACCATTAGTAATACGAGCGCTGACCAATTTATCACCGTCTTCTAATCCAACTGCAATCAAACCGTTCGATCTGATATTGGCAAACTGCTTCAGCTCTACTCGCTTCACTGTACCATTGGCAGTGGCAAAGAACACAAAAGGTGGCTCTGCTTGGTTGCTATCTTCTACCGAATCGTCATCATTGATTACTTCTGATACTTCACTTACTACTGATGTATCTTCCACAATTTTTGGAATTGGCAATATCGTCGTAACGGTTTCGTCGCTATTTAGGCCAATTAGATTGACCAATGGACGACCACGAGCACCGCGACTGGCAATCGGCACTTCAAAACCACGTAGACTAAAGACACGTCCACTATCAGTGAAACACAGTACCGTAGAATGTGTTGATGTCACGACTAAATGATCGATCACATCATCTTCTTTCATTGCCGTAGCAGACTTACCTTTACCGCCACGTTTTTGCGCGACATAATCATCAATCGGCTGAGTCTTAGCGTAGCCAGTACGCGACACCGTCATGACGACCGTTTGCTCAGGGATAAGGTCTTCGCGACTAAAGTCCATGCGTGAATCGATGATATCGGTACGGCGCTCATCACCAAAGTTATCACGAATCTCGATCATCTCATTAGAGATAATAGCCATCAGCTTATCAAAATCGCCAAGGATAGACTCTAAGTGTGCAATTTCACGCAGTAAGTCTTGGTATTCTTCAGTCAACTTGTCTTGTTCAAGACCCGTCAAACGATGCAACTGCATATCTAAAATCGCATTGACCTGCTCAAGTGACAAGCGATAGCGCTCTTCGCCTTCGATCAGACCAAACGGCGCCTTAGGATCTTCGCCTTCGATAAACTCAGGACGTACTGATTGACTACCAGCAGCTCTAAGCATCGCAACGACGCTACCTGAACCCCACGTGTTATTTAATAAGCTTTCACGTGCTAGGCCACGGTTTGCAGAAGCTTTAATCGTCGCGATAATTTCGTCGATATTGGCTAGAGCAACCGTTAGACCTTCTAGCAAATGACCACGAACGCGGGCTTTGTTCAATTCATAAATCGTACGACGTGTCACCACTTCTTGACGATGACGGACAAATGCAGCGATAAGCTGACGCAAGGTCAATAGTTTTGGCTGACCATTATCCAGCGCCACCATATTGATACTAAAGCTAGACTCTAGCGGCGTTTGTAGAAATAGGTTATTAACGATAACTTCAGCCGTCTCACCGCGACGCAAATCAATAGCTATACGCATACCATCTTTATCAGACTCATCACGAATTTCGCTAATACCTTCGATTTTTTTATCACGGACCAGCTCTGCGATACGCTCAATCAACTTGGCTTTGTTAGCCTGATAAGGTACTTCGGTGAATACGATGCGCTCACGATCGCGGTTGACGCCAGAATTGCTCATCGGCTCGATATGATAACGACCACGAATATGCAAGCGGCCTTTACCCGTACGATAAGCATCTAAAATGCCCGCGCGACCATAGATAATACCGCCCGTAGGGAAATCAGGACCTGAGATATGCGACATCAGCTCTTCAGCTGAAACTTGTGGGTTTTCAGCATAGGCTAGACAAGCATTGATCACTTCGGTCAGGTTATGGGGTGCCATATTGGTCGCCATACCAACGGCAATACCCGTCGCGCCATTGACCAATAAGTTAGGAATACGCGCTGGCATCACGCTTGGCATGCGCTCAGAGCCGTCGTAGTTGTCTTCCCAATCGACCGTGTCTTTGTCCAAATCAGCGAGCATCTGGTGGGTCAGTTTGGTCATACGTACTTCGGTATAACGCATCGCTGCCGGAGGATCATCATCGATCGAGCCAAAGTTACCTTGACCATCAACCATTGGATAGCGCAAGCTAAAATCCTGCGCCATACGGACGATGGCATCATAGACGGCACTATCGCCATGTGGATGGTACTTACCGATAACATCACCGACCACACGTGCTGACTTTTTATACGGTTTATTATAATCGTTTGATAGCACGTGCATGGCATACATCACGCGGCGGTGTACAGGTTTGAACCCATCACGCACATCAGGCAGCGCACGCGAGACGATCACGCTCATCGCATAATCCAAATACGACTGCTTTAGTTCATCTACGATGCCAATAGGACTGACCGATTCGCTCATATACACTCCTTCACTCACATTTTTTTCTAACGTTGACACATCGCTTGTGGCACCCATAGATCATATAAAAATACTGCCACATAAATGGGCAGTCATGACCAAAATAGATACCATAAAAAAACACTGCTACACGTGCAAAACAATAGGAAAATAGCGATAGTTTTAATGTTTAATAAAAGAAGCTATTTTAGCACAAATTTGCTGATTTAGGGGGTTCTGACCACCATTAAAATCAAGCTAGGCGGTTCATTCGCAGTGATATTTTGAATTATCGGCACACGCTAAAATAATTCTAATGGCAGGTTTTTTTTGATTGGCTGATTTTGCCATTTTTACAGACGAACTTACCATCTGCTGAGCAATGAGACAGCCCGCCCATTTTTCCTGAACAAGGCGTATTTCGAGCTTGTGCTTGGCTCATAGATGTAAAGGCAAATACTAGGGCCAGTAGCGCTGTATTGATTAACTTCATTGTTTATTCTCCGTATTTGATGGATATTAAATAGAAAAATACTATACTCATTAGCTACAGTTCGACAAGATTTATTTTGACTAACTGAGTGAATGCTTATATCTCTATTTACAATTCAACATGACATTTGATTTAACGCTAAAATCTTGAGCATAGAGCTCATACGTGGTTTGCATATAAGCTCTATTGGCAAACAACTAGGATGCTTAGAATATTTAGCCAATACAACAACACCTACAACTGTCTCTGACGTGAACTGATTGTTTTCATGAGCATGCTTTTTTTACAACCATAATTCTTTCATAAGCATACTATTTTCAACAGTCATATTATTCTCATGAGCACATTATGATTTAAACCACTTTGATGCGGTTATTTTCTAGTGATACTGGACAAAAAATTTCTAAACGCTACACTACCTCATCTTTTATAGCACTTACATAACGACCTAACAGGCTACTTTTATTATGGATATCATTTTTGCAATTGTTTGGATTTTAGCAATGGTGCTATACAGTTTTTCTAGCGATTATGTGGCTAGCTTTCCTAACCATAACAATCGCGCTGTCCCTTATGTCCGTTGGGGAGCACTTTTAGCCGCGATGGCTTTATCAGCATACTTGTCAAAAGCCTATCAAGAGAATCTACAAGGCAATGGTATGTGGGTGTTTGTTATTGTGGTATTTGTCGTTATTGTATTAGCGAAGGTCGTTTTTAAATGGGTAATTAACAGACGCCTGAAACGCTAGTTAATACTGAATAGTTTTATTAATTTGACCCTCTTACTTATTGAACTAAATACCTTATGCCAATTAGACATCAAGATAGCCAGCCTGACTCAAACCTTTCTATACCAGCAGAAAACGATCGAGCAGATCGTAGTTTCGATGCCATTGCCGATCATTTCGAAAAGAAAGTCTATGGTGGTTTAAAAGGCGAGATTCGATTGGCTGTGCTACGCCGTGATATTTTCGAATATAGCGCACAAATGAGTGAGGCGCTTGGGCGACCTTTACGCATCTTGGATGTGGGTGCAGGGCTTGCGCAAATTGCGATAGAACTTGCTGCTCAAGGTCATAACGTAGTCATAAATGACATCTCAGCAAATATGCTTGAGAAGGCAAAAGCGAGCGCAGAGAAAATCGATAAAAAGCTAGACATCACTTGGTATATTTGCCCTTATCAAGCGCTTGAAGAAAAACTGGCTCAGACAGAGACAGAAAAGTTTGATTTGATTATGTCGCACGCGCTACTCGAATGGTTGGCAGAGCCCGCTGCCGTCATGGACTTTTTTGATAAGCACTTAACAGATGTTGGCGCGTTATCTGTCTGCTTCTATAATCCAGCGAGTTTCGATTATCGCAATCTTATCATGGGAAATTTTAACTTACTCGATAGCTTACTTGATGGTAACGATTACAAAGCGGACAATAAGAAAAGTCTCACTCCCAACCATCCCGTAGCCAAAGAAGAGGTCGAGTCTTGGCTCAAAGCGCATAATTATCAGACGGTACGTAGCAGTGGTCTACGGGTGTTTCATGACTATACGCCGCTCAAACGTGGTGGTCATAACGACCCAGATGCAGTGATTAGAATGGAGTTACGCTACTCACAATTAGAGCCGTACAAATGGCTTGGGCGTTACTTACACATTTTGGCTAAACGGTAAATTTAGAAGATTGACCAAGAATGATGAAGGCTACTAAACCTCTTCATCCATTCTCGATGATCTATCATATTCTGACCAAGTGGTGGCATTGACCTCTTTTTCGTCAAACACGACCACATGCTCCAATAACGGCAAGATACCAATATGTGAACCAATTTCATGATTATGATGGCTAGCAACCAGTGATAATATGGTCTGTCCGTCATCTAACTGTAGACGGTACAAATAGTTGGCACCGCGGAACACTCGCCCAATCACCAAGGCTGTCTGCGTACTATCATCATCATGGATGATATCGTCAGGACGCACGAGCACTTTGATTGGTGTACCATTTGGATAATCATATTCGCAGTACTGTGGTTGTCCTGATTCATCATAGACTTCCATGCGGCGATAGATATTGCCAAGCGCCGTCTCCACACGACCTTCTTTGATGATACCGTCTATCATCGCGCCTTCGCCCACAAACTCAGCGACAAAAGGGCTGACAGGCTCATGATACAGCTCGCTTGGTCGCGCCCATTGTACCAATCGTCCTTTATCCATTACCCCTACTTTATCCGCTAGCGCGAACGCTTCATTTTGATCATGAGTGACCAAAATCGCTGTGGTATTGGTACGTTTGAGAATATCACGGACATTCATTGCCAGTGATTCACGCAGTACTACATCTAGATTAGAGAACGGCTCATCAAGTAATAGTAGTTTTGGTTTGGGTGCTAGCGCTCTTGCAAGAGCCACACGCTGCTGCTGACCACCAGAAAGCTCATTAGGACGTTTATCCGCATGCTCAGTCAATTCAACTAAGCTTAGCATCTCAGCCACACGGGCTTTTTTGTCAGCTGCTGACCATTTATTGAGACCAAAGGCGATGTTCTTTGCCACGCTTAAATGACCAAACAGAGCATAGTCTTGAAACACCATGCCCATGCCACGCTTGGCTGGCGCAACTGCAAATGATTGGCGAGCTGTCTTCTCAGTTAGGCGTTGATTATTTAGATAGATAGTGCCGCCGCGACTTTGCTCCAGTCCCGCGATAGCTCGTAGCGCTGTGGTCTTCCCGCAGCCGCTATAACCCAAGAAGCAACCAATCTCTCCTTGTTCCAGCACCAACGATAGACCATTGACAACGATAGTATCGTCATAGCCTACGATGAGGTTTTGCACACTAAAGTAAGGATCTGTGGCGATATATTTCTCAGTATTTTGTTGTGAGGTATTGCTTTGTTCTACAGTTTTATTCGGCTGAACTGGATTGGTTCTATTTTGTGACAGTGGTGATTTTGCTACAGGCGTATGGCTAGCCCGAGCCTTTTCTGACTTAGAATTTGTAGAGTCGTTCATTGAATCAGTGTACATAGACGGTACCAGTTCGCTATTAGTAAGTAAAACCATCGATAAAACAGAGCAAATTATAATATAGCTGACACTACGAGTGTGCTGTTAAACTTATACCAAATTATTGCTATTAACTTTGTTGCTATTAGCTGTGTTTATCGCTTTGACGCAGTAGTATCCAGACAGGAAGCAAGCCAACTAACACGATTAGCAAACTCGGTAATGCGGCTCGTCCCCACATACCTTCGCTCGTCATTTCAAACACTCGTACTGCAAGCGTGTCCCAGCCTTGACGCCGTGTCATTAGCGTAATGGGCATCTCTTTCATCACTTCGACAAAACCCATCAATAATGCGGTCAATACACCAGGGCTAAGCACAGGCAGCATCACATGACGCCAGCGCTGATAAGGACTGTCGCTAAGTAATTTTGCAGCCGCTTCTTGATTGACAGTCAGTCGTTGCAGTTGTCTGTCAATAGGCTGAAAACTCACTGTCATAAAACGCGTCGATAATGCCAGTAGCATAACAATGACACTGCCAGAGAGCACTTGCTGTGAGGTAATACCAAAGGCAATCATTTGATTATCAAGCCACGCAATAGGTATAAATATCCCTACCGCCAACACAGTCCCCGGTACGACATAGCCTAAATTGGCTAAAGTGGTCATGAGCTTAGTCGATTTATCAGGATACTGCCGTTTAATCCACGCAATAATAATGGCCAAAAAGGCAATAAACAGCGTGGTCATACTAGCAATCATGAGGCTATTGGTGACAAAGTCAATGTAACGCGCATCAAAATCTTGGCGAAAATTCAGTGCTGTCCAATAGATAAGCTGCAAGAAAGGAATTAAAAAGGCAACTAAAAAAATGAGCGTACACAGCAGTGTCATGGCGAGCTTAGCAGGTTTGCTAGCGTCAAAGCGTTGGCTGCTACCTTGGGTAAGTGAGCTACCACGCTTCGCTTGCCAATACTGCTCAAACAATACCACGATAAAGATCACGCCAATGAGCAAGGCTGCTAGCTGAGCCGCTGTGGTCAAACTGAAAAAACCAAACCACGCCTTATAAATGGCGGTAGTAAAAGTATCGACATTGAATACGGATACTGCACCGAAATCCGCTAAGGTTTCCATACTGGCTAGCAACAAGCCGCCAATGATCCACGGTAGTGCTTGCGGTAATGCCAATCGAAAGAACACACGGCTACGACTCAAACCTAGCATCTGACCCGCTTCTATCGCTCGTCTGCCTTGTGACAAAAATGCCTGACGCGCTAGCAAATATACATAAGGGTAAAACGCCAACGATAATATCAAGCCTGCGCCCCAGACATTCCTTATCGAAGGTATGGCAGTACTTATACCAGAGTCGCGTAAAGCTGTCTGTAGCGGCCCACTAAAATCAACAATGCCGATAGTGACAAATGCCAATACATAAGCAGGAATAGCAAGTGGCAACATCAAAGCCCACGAAAAGAAACGCTGACCAGGGAAACGATACATACTAGTAACCCAAGCCAGAGCAGTACCAATAGTGCCTGAAACGACAGTCACCATAAGCAATAAAATCGCCGTATTTTTGAGCACTTGCGGAAGTACATAATCTGCCATATGTGTCCAAATCTCTGCTACTGGCTGAGTCCACGACAGCAGCACGATTAAAATCGGTACTAGCATAAACAATGAAATCAGCCCTAAGACTGATTTCGAGATAATACGTTTACGAAGGGCGTGGTCTTGGCTGACAGTCTGCTTATCATTAATACCATCATCGACAGTATCGTTTTGACTAACAGACGCGTCTGGCGTTGTGATCATATTATCATTACCGTGTCATACGTATAGAGACCTTGTAAGCTTATACCGAACTCAAAATCGTCATTATCTGGACAGATTATCTTCAATAACTAACCTTTAAGAGCTACTGCTTAAAGGTTATGATTCTGAGATTAGCAAAACTATGATTGGCAGTCCCTTATTTATAACCTGCTTTGTCCATTAATTGAATCGCTTGGGTTTGTAGCTCACCAAACTTCTGCACACTGATATCATCTTTATTGAACGGACCCCATGATCTAAGCATATCTGACTCATCAATACCTTCTTTAACTGGGAATTCTTTATCTGAGCTGGCATAAAGACCTTGTGCCTCATCAGATGACAACCACTCTATCAATTTAAGCGTACCATCTGGATTGTCTGAGCTTGCCACTACACCAGCACCCGAGATATTTACGTGCGTACCAGTTGTGCCTTGGTTTGCCCAGAATATATTAACAGGAAAATCTGGTTTTTCATCTAGTATGCGACCATAATAATAACTATTCGCCACACCTACTTCGCACTGACCAGCAGCGATGGCTTCAAGCATACTGGTATCATCACTGAACACATCAGTGGCTAAATTATCTACCCAACCACGAACGATTTCTTCCGTTTTCTCTTCACCCAAGTGCTCCATCATACTGGCCACAAGTGATTGGTTATAAACCTTTTTAGACGTGCGTAGGCATAATTTGCCTTTCCATTTTGGATCAGCCAAATCGGCATACGTAGATAACTGGTCAGCACTAACTTTGCTTGGATCATAAAATATAGTGCGAGCACGTAGTGACAAACCGGTCCACTGACCTTTTGGATCACGGTATTTTGCAGGGACGTTAGCTTCTAGTACGGTAGACGATACTGGCTGTAGCAAACCTTGCTGTGCAGCTTGCCATAAGTTACCAGCATCAACCGTCAAAAGCATGTCAGCGGGTGTATTTTGACCTTCTGCTTTCAACCGTGCCATGAGCGGACCTGTACTGTCCGTCACCAACTCAACCTTTACACCTGTTTGTTCGGTATAACGATCTAGCAATGGCTTAATTAACTGCTCATTACGTGATGAGTAGATAGTAATTGTCTGACCATCAGCAGTCGTAGCTTCGTCAGTTGCTGATTGCTGCTCAGCACTTGTTTCTGTTGACTCTACTTCTACGCTCTCTTCTATGGTTGAAGAATTACTACAACCTGCCAGACCCAACATCATGCCAAATACGGCTGCAGGTAGGATAAGCTTCGTAGAGGTTAGATTAGCGCTGATAGCGTTCAATAACATGGTTTTCCCCATAGTAATGCTATAAAAAAAGTAAGACGGATGGTGAGACAAAATAACAGTGATTATAACGATGACTTGCTAAGCGTTAACAGTAATCAGGCCATAATATATCAAAGCAACATACTAATGGAAGTGAGATTAATTATCAATACATTTGTTTAACTGGCAAATATATCAGTGATGAGTCTTGAGCATTGATTTTTAAGAACTATTTTTCACCATTCTTTCAACAGTTTGGTCTAGCGACGCGTTTTAGTGTCCATCTAAAGCAGCCACTGTCCTAAGATTGCATTGACCGCAGCTTCCGTACGCAAAATACGAGAGCCTATATGTACAGGCGTGCAGCCTTGTGCTGACAGCAGCTCTATCTCATAGTCGATCCAGCCACCTTCAGCACCTATGCAGACTATATTTGGTAGCTCTCGTGATGATTGCTTTTGTAAAAACTCAGAAAAAGATTGTTGACTATAAGGATGCGCGACAATCGCTCGATTGCTCATTAGACTTGCAAGTGTGTCTTCAACAAATGGCTTAAAACGTTTTTGTAGCGTAATACTAGGAACGATCGTATCGATGCTCTGCTGTAGACCTTCTAATACAAACTCGTCAACCCGCTCAAGCATTGGGCTTTGCCAATAGCTTTTTTGAGTACGATAGCTATTGATAAGAATGATATCGCGTACACCAAGCGCCGTCATATCCATGATTAAACGCCGTAGCACTTTAGGACGCGGTAACGCCAAAATGACAGTCAAATCTAATTTGGCTGGCGGCACAGTATTGAGCTGAACGTTACTTAACTGAATGCTGTCAGCGGTAATATCTTCGATAACAGCAGTACCAAGATTGCCGCCGATTTGGCCAATTTTAAGCGTATCACCGACTTTCGCGCCCAGCACTTTAGTCACATGGCTGACTTGAGACAAGGAATCGATTTTTGCTGTATCTGATGAGAAGTTTTCAGCGGGCAATAATATACAGTTCATAAGCTATCTTGGTTGGAAGACATCTCGATAGCGTCTTCAATCATCGTAAATTGGCGGGTCAATACCGCTTGCTGCTGTATCGTCATTTGCTCGCCAGCTTGCCCAGCCTGCGCGGCCAATGGCAAATTGCACAGCCAAGTCTCCAGCTGCGTATAAATGCTCACAGCGTCTTCATAGTTATAAGCTGTTTTCTTACGAGAGGATTTTTTATTCGCTTTTAACTGATCATCACTGACTATCTGTGCATCCGAACTACTTGAGCTATTTGACTCGATTGGACAATAAAAATCATTACTTGGCTGATATACAGCGCCTACGCTAGCCAATTTGTCTATTACGCTTTGGCAAGACTGAGTGTAACCCCCCATCAGTACAGGCGTTGCCACACTAGCAGGCTCCACTGGATTATGCCCACCAATATCTACCAGCGAGCCGCCCACAAATGCTACATTTGCCAATGTATACCAAGTCATCATCTCACCCATGCTATCTGCTAGATAGACTTGCGTGTCTGCATCAATGGCTTCCCCATCACTGCGCCGAGCCATATTTAACCCAGTTTTCTGAATGAGATCTGCTACTGCATCAAAACGCTCAGGATGCCTAGGGACAATAACAAGCAACGTATCTGCTAATGTCACTTGAGACAGTAGTTGCTGCTGCAATGACAACGCTGCTGCCTCTTCGCCATCATGAGTACTCGCAGCTACCCACACAGGACGATCTGCTATACCAAACTCTGCTCGCAGATCAGCTTTTTTATTATAAATACTATTATCTGCTACCGCTTTGTCATCAATTTTGGACGCATTGATTACCCACTTTAATGAGCCTGCCACACGAATTTGGGCGCTACTGGCCCCTAGTTGCCTAAAGCGTTTAGCAGAGTCGCTGTCTTGCGCAATAATTAAGGAGAGGTTTTTCATCATACTGGCGCTGACTGCACCAATCTTTTGATAACTCTGAAAAGAAGAAGCAGATAGTCGACCATTGACTAGAATACTTGGAATACGGTGCTGGGATAACTTGGTCAAGATATTTGCCCATAGTTCTGTTTCTACAAACAACGCAGCGATAGGCTGTACGTGCGTTAAGAAAGTCTCGATCACAGCAGGGCTGTCGACTGGCACATAGCTATGACTCATCTGACCTTGAGCTATCTGTTCTGCAAAACGACTGGCCCCACGAGCAAAACCTGTCTGAGTCGTATTGCTCAACCATATCTGATAGCCATTAGCCAATAACATATCTAGTAAAGGCGCGACCGTATTGGTCTCACCTAATGAGACTGCGTGGCACCAAATTACCCCTTTATCGCTATCAGCATTGACCACTGGACGCGGTGGATACTGCTTGCCAAAACGCTGATCGATTTCCTGCTGATAATTGTCATTTCTATGAGATCGACGCCATACTTGCAGACGATATAGTGGCTTTAGTAGCCCAATAAGAGACTGATAATATAAAGGTGTCTCGTATACCATACGACTAGGTGATGATACAGGGTCAATTGGATTCGCAGAGTGGTCAGACGGGGTATTAGATGATGGCATGGAACAGCCCAGATTAGTTATGAATCAAACAATAAAAGGGTAAAGGTAAAGCGCGCCAATTCTACCTGAATTTAAGCTGTAACAATAAGCTTTTAAAAAGTTACTGAGTAAATAGTTATTAGATAACGATTGTTAAATAATGATTATTATCAATAAAGCGACTGCGATGATTGCGCCGATTAACAGCTGATAACGCTTGGTGCTATGCTGCTCTTGCTTCTGTGTGGTCAGCAGCATATCTGCTTGCTGCCATTGCTTGACCAGATTGGCCGCTTCTGCATGACCATTATCCGCTGCTTGCTCTAACCAGTACTTACCGCTATCTATATCTTGAGATACCCCTACTCCTTGGTAATACATTTTACTGAGTAGACGCTGAGCACGGCTGTCGTTTTTGCTAGCGGCTTGATTGACCCACTCTACGCCAGATTTTTTTTGATTGTCACTGTCCGCTGTCAAACCTTCACCTAACAATTCATACATGGCCAAACGTAACATAGCCGCTGTATTACCATCTTCAGCAGCCGCTTGTAGTAATAGCAACGCTTTGTTTTTTGCTGCGATATGATCATCTGAAAATATAACTTGGCGACGAGGTTTGTTCTGTTTGGCAATATGCTGCTCGAACTGATCTAATACTTTGCGTGCTTGCTGATATTGAACATCACCAGTTGGTTGTGGCACCGCTATCTCATCTAACTCTACGAGCAGTTGCGTAAACATCTCTGACGTCGATGTATTTTTTACAGGTAACGCAGGCTTGGCTGTTGGCTTCGTTACTTTAGTCAGCTCAGGCTTTATCAAGCTCTCAGACTCAGGAGGCACTACGCTTGTTTGCAACTCAGTTGTTACCGTAGCAGGCATAGCAGACTGAATTGCGCGACTCTCACTGTCAGTTACAACTGCATTAGCTTGATTATACTCAGCTCCTATCGACACTTCCTCTGGCTTGTTAAGAGGAGCATTTAATTGACTAGTACCGACATGCGTATTTGAATCTGCGCTCGGAACGATGCTTTCAGTGGTTTGATGAGTGGTTGCTTTATGTGTTGTTGCTTTGCTTGTTGTTACTTTATGCGCTGTTAATTCAGGCACTGAATGAACATCGTTGCTTAAAGTAGTTGGTAGTCTAAGGCTAACCGCTTGATACAACCCACTCTCTACTTGCCCGCCTTGTAGTACTGCGTCAAACTGCCGATCAATATGACCAAACAGACGCAGCCCTATTGGCTCTAGTGCAAAAAACAAGCGCTCTTTAACCCCGCTATCATCATAACCGACCGCCATATGCTGATAAAAATCATCGGTGATCAATGTTAGCTCAGGGTAACGTTTACGCAGCTCAAACTGACCATACCAATGTGGCTTGCTTTGCCACTGCTGCGCCAATACACGACCTGCATAAAACGCCGAAAACACCATAAAATTACGATAGCGTTCATCGACCAGCATCGTCGTCTCATCCCATATACCGCTCTTAATCATATCTCGGCGCACTTGGGATAATAGCGTATCGACACGCTGTAAACTCTCAAGCGACTCGTCTAGCGTACAAGCGCGCAGCTCAGTTTCGTAGGCGATACCGCCTGCAATAGAACGCCCAGCCAAGAAGTCTTGCCAGTAGCCTTCTGCAATATAGTCCAGTGGCGTTAAAGGTGATGCAGACATAGACAGGCGAGACCTCTTTACAGATAGATAAACCAAAAAAGTATAGGCTATAAAAGTGCTAATACTACTAAAATAATAGAACGATACTGGTAGATTACCTTACCCTAAAAATCCGAGTGCTACAATAAAGGACTGAACAAGCGCACGACATTATCAAACAAGCGTTTTGATCCATGACGCTGTTGCCACTCATCACTATCCAAGATTCGACAGTTTTCTAAATAGACTTCCTGACAGTCCGCTACTTGGGCGACCATTTCTGGCGTATAAATCGCTAAGCTGACTTCCATATTTAGATAAAAGCTGCGCATATCAATATTGACGGTGCCAAATAGACAGTAGTCATCGTCGATAACCACTGTTTTTGCGTGTAGCAAACCACCTCTAAACAATGCAATCGTTACTCCAGCATCCAACAACTCTTGATAATAAGCCTGAGAAGCGTGCTGTACCAAAAATGAATCCACTTTTTCAGGAACGATAATCGTCACATCAACGCCGCGCTTAGCTGCTATCGTCAGCGCACCCGATAGGGACTCATCAGGGACAAAATAAGGTGTGGTAATACGAATGCGCTTATTGGCACGATGAATCACGGTAACTAGCGTATTGTAAATCACATGAGCCGTTAGCTGCGGTGCTGAAGGTATTAGCTGCGCCAAGACTTTGTCCACGACAGGCATCTTTGGTACGACAATCGAGGTGGCGCCTATATCTGGCTGCTCATGATCATCAACCGTATCCGTTAATACTTTCACCCGGCTATTTAGATCATTGATGGTCGGATGCATCACATATAACTTACGAGTATAGTTATTAACCCGCTGATGCAGCTCAGCAAGATTGTCATTACTTTCAGCACCGATGTCGGTAACAATCACCTTGGCCATCGCTGTATTAATACTAATTGAGTGCTGGCTAGTCGTTCGTAGCGCCACATCAATCCATTGACCAACGTTTTTATTTTGCTTAAAAAACCTTGGATCAACCAGATTGAAGCTGCCGATATAGCCAATATGTTCATCGATAACCACCATTTTACGATGATTGCGCAAATCAGAGCGTTTAAATAATGTCTTAAACAACCCTACTGGCAATGACTGATGGACATAAACCCCTGCTTTTTCTAATTTACGGTGCACGCTGCTATTAATAAAGCTAAAACTGCCCACACTATCGGCCAATATATGACACTCTACGCCGCGCTGAGCCGCTACAGACAGCGCCTCTATGACTTCTAACACCTGTCCTTTTGGATAGACAATATAAAACTCCATAAGGACAATACGCTGGGCGGCATGAATATCTTCAATCAAACGCTGAAAAATAGAAGCGGGATCCGTCAACAGCTGCATTTGGTGGTTGGGAAATACACCAAACCCAGTCCAGCGCGTTCCTATTTGGCTAACACCGCGGTAGTTGGCTGGTAATAAGTCCTGCCCTTTGTCAAAAATCAGATGCTCACGCCTTGCCATATCATTCATCAAGATGCTGGCTTGATCTACGCGTTCACGATAGCGCCGCCCAATCATCGGCTCACCGAGCAGAATGTAAGCCACAAAACCAAATACTGGCAACGTGTAAAGCACAGCCACCCAAGCGATAGACACGCCAATATTGCGCTGCACAGAAACCACGCGCAGCGTCATTACTATCATAAGTACAATATGCAGCACCAGACCTAGACCCGCTAAGTCTCCCCAGGTCCAGCTAGTAAAAGTATCTTTAATAGTAAAAGTGTTTATATTGGCCTCCATCAACCGTGTTCAACGAATAAAGCATCCATAGTATAGTAGCTTTTCACCTCTAAACAACAAATAATGATAATAAGTGTATTTTTAGAAATGCTATATAATACATAGCTTTGAGTGCTATTTTTTATAGATTACAAGTCCGATTTATAATTATTTTCTAAAAACATTAAAATAATATTTGACACCCAACTGTAAATCTATATAATACACACCCACAGCAACGGAGCTTAGTGACAAACTTAAGAGCTCAGTTAATGTTGAATAAATTGCCTAGCAATTGTTCGAAGGGTGATTAGCTCAGTTGGTAGAGCGTCTGCCTTACACGCAGAATGTCGGCGGTTCGAATCCGTCATCACCCACCACTTCTTAGCAAGTGGCTAAACAAGCTAAGAGACCTAAGCAGCGGTAGTTCAGTTGGTTAGAATACCGGCCTGTCACGCCGGGGGTCGCGGGTTCGAGTCCCGTCCGCTGCGCCATATTTAAAACGAATTTAGACTTTCGAGTTTAAGCAAGTTTCGCCTCAAGCATTAGATTGTTTGAGGTTTTTTTGTGTCTGTATATTTTACTTAGACATTGTTTATATAGCTACTGTGATATCTAACACCTCTCAACTCGCATACAAATGTTCCAGTGCTATGGCTATGGACGTTGACTTATTCGGCTTACGCTAGCAATTAACGCTACCATCATTACACCCATAATAATCAGAATACCAGACATCATGTGCGCCGCCTCATAGTTGAGCGCTTCTACTTGCTCGTATATAGCAATCGATACCACCTTAGTCTCGCCTGAGATGCTGCCGCCTATCATCAGTACAACCCCAAACTCCCCAATGGTATGAGCAAAGCTTACCAAACTACCCAAAATAATACCCACCCGCGCTTGCGGTAAAGCCACTTTCATAAACCGTCGCATACGACTTGGTTCTAGGAGATGAGCGACTTCTGTGACACTTTGTGGAATACGCAGAAACTGTGCATAGACAGGCTGTATATAAAAAGGCAATGAGTAAATAATAGAACCAATGACCAGACCTTCAAAGGTAAAAATTAGCGGGCTAATATTATGTTCGCTCAACCACTTACCGATACCCACACTAGGACTGAGCAGTAACAGTAGATAAAAACCAATCACGGTAGGTGGTAGCACCAGAGGCATCGCAATGATGCCCATGAGCAGTACCTTAAGACGTCCTATTGCTTTTATACGGCTCGGCTTAGCTAACCAGTACGCAATAGGTGTTGCAAATAGCAATAAGCACAAGGTAGTCACGCAAGCGAGCTTGATGCTCACCCAAAATGGACTGAGCATATCTGACATAAGAGACTGGTCGATCATATAATGTCACTGCTCGTTCTATGATGAGAGGGGTTAGTCTAACGTATTACTGGACGGCCAGATAGCCTGCTTGTAAGAAGTGTTGCTGCCCTGCTTTTGAGCCCAGGTAGTCGGTGAAGTCTGCTGCTTGGTCAGTGTTATTAACGATTATCCCATCTTGTAAGATAGCTGGATAAGACGTTGGCAATAAGGTAATAAACTGCTCAGGCTTGGCTTTAATCGCAACAAGCTGAGACTGTGCTACAAACCCATAGTCCACACTACCCGTATGCGCATATTGAAATGCCTGACCGATATTCTCTGACTGTATCAAACTTTTTTGAGCATTCAACTTATCATACATATTTTGTGATTGCAGATAGGCTTTTGCAGACGCACCATAAGGCGCAAGGTCAGGGTTCGCAATAGCTACCTTGCTGTCCTGAGTAAAGTCAGCACTGGTAAACACATTACCCAACGACCTTGGCGTAAAATCGTTTAAAGGTTTGGTGACACTATAGAGTGCTAATTGACCTCTGGTATACGTAAAAGGCTTGGTTAGTTTACGTTCTTCGTTAGTAACACTAGCTGAATTTTCATCAGCCAATTTAGCAGGAAAATCTTGATTGGCAGACAAGAATATATCATACGGTGCCCCTGCTTTGATGTGCGCATATAACTTACCAGAAGAGGCATAAGTAACTTCAATATCTGAGATACCTGAAATATTTTGGGCAGATGAGCTATTATCAGCCTGATAGCTATCAATGATATGAGGGAGTACATCAGATAAGTTAGCAGCCGCAGCAATACGCAATGTATGAGATTGCTCAGTAGTATCAGTAAGCGTCGTATTAGCGTCTTTGTCTTGCGTACAAGCATTTAGTGACAATAGCAGACAAGCAGATACACAGGCAGTAACTAATGACTTAACCATTATTGCTGAGCCATTTAGACGAGTCGTCTTCGTAGTACTCTTGCTTCCACACAGGAATGTCTGCTTTGATGGTATCTAATATCCAGCGACACGCATCAAATGCTGGATAACGGTGCGCTGACACTACCCCAACCCACACAGCCACATCGCCAATCTCTAACGCACCGATACGATGTATCGCAATAGCATGCGTAATTTCAAAACGCTTTTTGGCTTCTTCTATAATGGCGCGACCTTGATTGATGGCCAAATCTTCATAACCATAATAGGTAAGGCGATCGACGCTCGTAGCGTTATTATGATTGCGTACTCGCCCTTCAAAGCAAACAAACGCGCCGCAGCTGTCATTATCTAGCGTACTTTTTAGCCTATCTTCGTCAATCACAATATCTAGTAGCGCAAAACCATCACGCTCAGCGATAAGGTAAGCCTCGTCAGCACTACGTTTGATGCTCATTGAATGATCGTGGACGTTGTCGGTCATTTTTCTTCTCTATTTATTATTTTTTCTTTGTAACCACTGAATAGCTACTGACAAAATGGACACTAATAAACGCTTGTCTAACCACCAGCGACTGGCGTGATGAAAACCACGCTATCACCATTATTTATCTGGTCAGTCCATTTGGCAAAGTAGTCATTTACTGCAACGCGTAGCTCCGACTGCGGACGGCTAAAGCGATGCTTTTGACTAAGCTGTTCGTATAGTTCAGTTAATGACGTATCCTGCTGTACGCTTACTGTCTCTTGCTGACAATTGGCCTCGTCAGCCAAACTGGCAAAATACATGACGTTAATATTCATCGTTGATTCGATATTAGTTGTCATATCGATAGCACTCATAAATCTCTCCATCTTATGCAAGCTTCCTTGCTTGGCATTTAGCATATCTTTATTAATTGATTAATTGATTGATGACGCACTCTGCAATATTGTCACTTTAAGCATGACTGTAGTCTGACTTACCACCTGTCTTTTTAACCAAATGAATATCGTCTATAACGATATCATGCGATAGTGCTTTGGTCATATCATAGATAGTTAAGCAGGCAACACTGACTGCTGTTAGCGCTTCCATCTCAACCCCTGTTTTGTGCGTGACCTTGACCACCGCACTGACCGTGAGGCTGCTGAGCGCGTCGTTGTACTCAAATCTTAAGCCTATCTTGTCTAGCGGTAGTGGATGACAAAGCGGTATAAGATCATGAGTGCGTTTGGCCGCCATGATACCAGCGATGTGAGCCGTTTGCGTGATACTGCCTTTTTTGGTCATCCCATCAGCCGCTTTAATCTGCGCATAAATCTCACTGGGAAAGCGTACCTGACCAGTAGCATTGGCTTCTCGCGTCGTTGCTGTCTTGCCACTGACATCGACCATGGTAATATCACCATCACTATCTAAGTGAGATAAAGTAGACTGCTGATTTATCTGAACGCTGTCACTCATTTATATAACCTTTTCTATGTGATATTTTTTATTATTTTGGTAGAACAGCACATGCCTGCTTAAAATCTTTAGGCGTATTAAAGTTGGTTAGATTTTGCCACTCTTTGCTAAATGGTACAGCTTGCACTAATGGCTGAATAAACTGCATCACCCTACGCTGTCCGCTATCTATATAGTTTTTCAAATCAGGCTCGATACTTAGCTGATACAGTCCTAATAGTGGATATAAGTGACCGTCATCTTTTAAGCAAATTACTTTCTTATCAGCAGCAAGGCTTATTTCACATTGTAATTTCTGCCACAAGTCAGTTGCTGGTATTAAGCTATCACAGCTAATAACCAGTAACCACGAAGCTTGTACGTTTTTTGATACGCCTGAATCATTCAAGCTGATCAAACCGTTCAATGTTTGTAAGGCTGATTCAATAGCGACCAAAGCGCCGCCAGTTTTAATCTGCTCATCATGCTCACTAGAGTCAAGATCAGCACCATAATCAGTAATATGAATAACAGGCACATTGAGGCTTTCTAAATGGACATCTAAACCAGTTTGAAAGTCGCGACCATTATCTGCAATCAATATAGGAACTTGTAACTTACTCGCATGGCGAACATGATAATCTAACAGCTGCTCACCTGACGGTAGTGTCAGCATAGCCTTAGCCGTTCCCATACGTCTAGAGGCTCCGCCTGCCAAGATAACCACACCTGCCAAACCATCCAGATTATTTGAGCGATCTGTCATTGTGCCATTACCTATCAGTTTTGATTTAATATCAATCTTGGCTCAATTATTTACAACTCAATCATGGCTAGGATTTTGTGCCAAAAAATGCGGCACAAAATTGCACGGACGAGTACGGCTATCAAACTGATCTTTTAAGATATTTTCCCAACCCGTACGGCAAGCACCAGAAGAGCCTGGTAGACAGAATATACCCGTACCATTGGCCATACCAGCAACTGCTCGCGATTGTACGGTAGACATACCGATTTCATCTTTTGAGATTAAACGGAACATTTCACCAAAGCCATCGATTGATTTATCAAACAGTACACTCACAGCTTCTGGCATGCTATCTCTGATGAAGAACCCTGTGCCACCAGTTGTGATAACCGCATGAACGTCTGGACTAGCAATCCAACCACTAATGACTGCGCGAATCTGGTAAATATCGTCGGTGATTAATTGACGATCTGCTAAATGATGCCCTGCTTCGGTCAAGCTATCTACTAAGTACTGGCCTGACGTATCTTCTGCCAGCGTACGGCTATCGGAAACAGTCAATACAGCAATATTAAGCGGTGTAAATTGTGCAGCAGGCTTACTCATAAATAATCCTTTATAGATGTCATTTTATAATTGTATTAAAGATCCGTTGTATCAAAAAAGTTATGTTAAAAAAGATTGCATTGGAAAACAGTCTCTATCAGCGTCATGATTGCAGACTCAAAATGTTTTATCCGCCGATTATTGACAGATTGTGCATGATGCCACTGTTAGAGTCATGCAAATGATGATGCTCAGGCTTAATCGGCATAAAACTATGTAAAGTGTTCACCAGTCCTTGGATATCGTCTTGCTGTAAGTATGGACGGATATCATAGTTGCCCTGATCAAACAGACACAAATGCACCTTGCCTTGGCTGCTTACACGCAAACGGTTACAGGTATCACAGAAGTGCGCCGCATATGGGGCAATCATACCGATACGACCGACATATTCAGGGTGGCTATACTCTACTGCTGGGCCATCGGCACTACCGCGCTCGTGCGGCTGCCACCCATTCTCTAACAAGTAATCAGTGATAATATCAGACTGGGCATGCTGAGCAAAAAACAAATCGCTATTATCACTGGTCTGCATAAATTCGATAAAGCGATAAGTCACTTGTCTATCTTTGACATAGTCGATCGCCGTGACTAAGTTCTCAAAAGCAGTCTCCGCCATCAAGACACTATTTATTTTCAGTTTGATATCAGTCGTTTCTAACAATATATCCATGTCAGCCAATATCTGTGGCAAGGTATCAAAGCCTGTCACTTTATGAAAAGTAGCGGCATCAAAGCTGTCCATACTAATATTGAGCTGATCAAGCCCAGCCGCTTGCCAGCTGGCTATATGTTTACCCAATTTATAGCCGTTACTGGTCATCGCAACTGTCTCAATACCGTCAGTCTGCTTAATCGTTTCGATAATTTCGACAACATCACGACGAATAGAGGGCTCACCGCCCGTAATTCTAACTTTTTTAGTACCTACTTGAGCAAAGCCGCGCACCAAGGTCGCAATTTCAGAGATACTCAGCTCATCATCAGGGCGCTTACCTTGATAGCCATTTGGCAGGCAATACTCACAGCGAAAATTACAAAAGTCAGTAATAGATAGACGCAAGTATGTCAGACGCCGTGCAAATCCATCGGTTAGCGGCTGGTGATAGTCACCCATCTGCTCAGTGGGCACGATCAAGGAAGACTCTATGTGGCCATCAGATAATGCCGGTGCCAAGCTCGGTGAATACAGTTGCGGGCTGTCTATTTTGTGTTTGTCATCTATGTTGTCATCAATCATATGTTACTGCCATCAGTACTACTTACTATAAGCACTACTTTGTTATTCGTGTTTAGCATACCAGTGTAAGGTTATAGGATTGCTCTTTAAATTTGTGCGACCACCTTACAATAAATTGGCAAACGATGAATTAGCGATGTAGCCAAGGAAACGGTTGTACAACGACGTCATTACCAGCTACTACGTTACCACTGTCTTTGTCCAATACAATAAAGCAATTAGCGCGGCTCAGCTGTTTGATTCTATGTGACTGCTGTCTTGAAAAGCACTCAACTTGATAATTACCTGTCTCATCTCGTGACAGTACGCCACGCTGAAAGTCTTTGCGGCCGGGAGATTTTCTGATATCACTGATGAGTTTGGCCTTGATAGTTAGCGGCATTGGCTGCTCTGATACGCTAGCACCTGACATTTGCCACAATGCAGGAATCACAAACTGTAACGTACCCACAACCGTAGATAGCGGATTGCCCGGTAGGCCAAAATACAGTACTGGCTTATCGAGATTTTTATTCAATTCACCAAATACAAAAGGCTTACCAGGCTTCATCGCCACTTTATAATGGTTAATCCGACCTAGTGTTTCAATCACATTGGTCAAAAAATCATAGTCACCAACTGAGACACCTGCCGTCGATATCAGTACATCACAGTCCTGTATGGCCTCATTGACTGCGATAGTTGTCTGCTCTAGGCTATCAGGGATAATGCCATAATCACGAATAGTGATAGGCAGATCTGACAGCAAGCTTTTGAGCGTTGGGGTATTAGAGTTATATATTTGGGCTAGACTTTGTAGCTCATTGCCAATAGCCACGAGCTCATCACCTGTTGCCAACACGCCTACAACGAGCGGCTGGAACACGTTAACTTGGCTAATACCAAGGTTGGCCAGTAAGCTAATATCTGCAGGATTGAGGCGTTTACCGATTTTTAAAACGGCTTCCCCAGACTCAATCTCTTCGCCTTGTGAGCGGATATTATCGTCAACTTTGGCGGTTTGCGTAAGCGTAATGTTATAAGGTCGAGATTTATCAACGGTCGCTTTGATAGCTGCAAAGTTTGTATTCTCTTGCATAATGACCGTATCACAGCAATCTGGCACGACTGCACCAGTAAAAATACGTACCCCTTGCCCTGCCGCTGTCTCACCAGTATAAGCACTGCCAGCTTGCGACTCACCAACGATTTCGATAGTACTGCTTTCTGATAACTCACTTCCCTTTGCAATCGCATAGCCATCCATCGCAGATAGATTTTGCCGCGGCACATCAAAGGGCGAAGCAATATCTTGAGCCAGTATATGGTTTAGGCTGTCTAGCAACTCTAGAGTATTGACGGCTCTTTTTTGTAGTGGAAAGTCAGTAATATGATAATTATCTATCCGTTGCTGTATCGCAGCTTGTAGTTCTTCCATGGTAATCATAAGGTCACGCTCTTTCTGTCGTTCTAATTACTGTCGTTCTAATTATTCGTAATCGAAACTGTTATTTAAAATGGTCATTGAAAACTGTCACTAAAAACTATGAGTAAAAGTCATCGTTAAAAAACACATTATCTAGAGTCTATCATTCAAAGTATCAACTTTCTTGTATTAACCTTGTCCTGATAAGTTTTGAATAAAGCCAGATTACACTGGTCTTAATATTTGATATTTATTGCATGGTCCATTGTGTTAAAGATGTCAGCAAAATCAGACATAGATTGAGACAAAAAAAGCACCTTGCAAGGTGCTTTTTGTAGAACAAAGTAAATTATCATTTGATGACTAGTGGCTAATCAATAATGGCTAAATATAATTTAAAAGAGCCGCTTTTATACAATGTATAAATACCGTCAGCCTACCTCACCATCCAGCTAGTGAAGACGCACTGTTTTGAGTAATGAATCCGTCTGGCGTTTGACCATTATCTGCTTGCCAGCGCTGGAATGCCATACGAGTATTGGTACCAACGATACCATCAGCGCCTTTGGTATCATAACCCATGCTAGTCAAACGACGTTGTAGGTTAGTCACTTGCGTGGTCGATAATGGACGCTCATAACGAGGCCAAGATTTTTGCAACCCGCTTTGTCCATTAATCGTTTTGCCTAGCAGACTAACGCCCAATGCATAGCTTGATGAGTTGTTATAGACTTTGATCACATCAAAGTTTGTGCTCAGCAATAAGACTGGACCGTCTTTACCAGCAGGTAACCATAGCTCCATCTGAGTATTGGCATCTAGGTAAACGTCCGCTATCGTATCGACGCCCATCGCCGCCCATCTAGCCGCAGGTTGTTTACTACCAACCACTGAGTAATCAAACGAGGCTGGCACCGTTGCTTCATAAAAAGGCGCTAAGCCACGAACCCAACCTGAATTGCTAAGATAGTTGGCTGTCGAGGCTAGTGCATCACCAGTCGCCCAAGGATTGCGATGTCCATTGCCATCACCATCGACCCCTTGTTTGAGCCAAGTCTCAGGGATAAACTGGGTTTGTCCCATACCACCTGCCCAAGAACCGTCCAACTGTGACCATGATACATCACCGCGTTGTAGCAGTGTCGCTAACGATAGCAACTGCGTTTCAGCAAACTCTTGACGACGACCATCATAGGCAAGGCTGGCAAGCGAACTTGGCAAATCACTATTACCGGTCACAGCGCCATACGATGACTCCATGCCCCATATCGCAGCGATAATCTCTGCATTGACCCCATACTGAGACTCTAGCTGAGACAAATAAGCACGCTGCTCGGCAAATTTACGCTTCCCTACACTGACGCGTCCACTTGATACCGCAGAATCTACGTATTCCCACGGCATCTTGGAAAACTCGGGCTGACCTGAATCTAATGAGATGACTTGCTGGTTTAGATAAGCAGAATCAAGCAATCGACCAATAACTTGGGCATCATAGCCTGACGATATGGCCCGCATAGAAAAGTCTGACTTCCAATCAGAAAAGCTACCATAGCTAGGCTTTGGCGCAGGCTGCGGTTTTACGACTGGCGCAGGTGTTGGTTTGACCTGAACGGTTTGGGTTTGAGTAATCTCAACGCCGCCTTGACGAACAGGCTTACTTTGCATTGCTTGCTGGCTTGTACACCCGACCATCACTAATGCTGGCACAAAGGTGAGGTATTGCTTTTTTAATCTCATAAAAAATCTCAAACATGAATAAATAAAATGGCTCACAGTGGCCAAGCTATCCGTAGCTATTATTTAAGTCTAACGCCCAAGTACGCTACGTGGGTCAATAGGATTACCATTTAAGCGAACTTGAAACTCTAAGCCTACCTCATTGGTCTGACCACTGCTGCCCATACTAGCAATACGTTGACCACGCTGTACTGTATCGCCCTCTTGCACCAATAATTGGCTATTGTGCGCGTAAGCTGTGATGTAGTTATCACTATGACGAATCATAATTAGATTGCCATACTCTGGCAGACCGTTGCCTGAGTAAAGCACAGTTCCTGATTGGCTGGCAAGTACTGGATCACCAACTTTGCCCGCAAACCACATTCCCATATTGCCCGCAGCAGGGTCAATGTTACGAGTTACTGGGTTGCGCGTAGGATAATCATAACCAGAGGTCGAGTTGGCAGTGGCTTCATAAGCTGGTGTTTGAGATTGGGTCACAGGTGGCGTATAAGTTGGCTGCGTTCGAACTGGTGCACTATAGCTATTGTTACTTGCAGTGGTTGCCGCATTGCCTTGCCATAGTTTGAGCCATTGGCCACTATAGATAGTGTATTTACTATCTAGATTGTTCATCGCCCCGATTTGGCGGTAGTTCAGACGATAGCGCGCTGCAATCTGGCTGACCGTATCGCCGCGTTGTACACGGTGATAGTTAGGGACGCCTTGCGCGTTAGTAATAATCTTAGGACCTGCTTGGTTTGCTGATTGATAGGTAGGCTTCGTTGCACATCCGACGACAGATAGAGTAGCGACTGCCATAGTACCAATCAACGCGGCTTTAACAAGGTGCGATCCAGCTATGATTTTTTTCATACAAGGTTCCTATTCTTTGTGTTGCTCATTCATTGTTTAATCATTCAAAAGATCTTAATGCCATACAAGAGTCTTCTGATATTCTCATAACACGTCAGTGTTTAATAAGCCGGTATGGATTATATCTTATAGAATTTATAGCGCGAGTGTTGATAATCTATCCAGCGCTGCCGTTGGCGTATGATGTAGGCGTACTGGTGATAAACTGACATACCCTGCCGCTACAGCCTGATAATCTGTCATCACATCCTGCTTTGCTTGTACCGCATCGATTGACGTCTCTGATGGTCGCTCATTTTTACCTTTTCGTAGAGACAACCAATACGCATCTCGACCGCGTGGGTCTATCATATGGCGTACTGGCTGAGCAGCCTGCTTATGGCCTAGCGAGGTTATTTTTCGACCCTTGATATCATCGGCATGCTGCACATCAGGAATATTAACGTTTAATACATGATAGGGCAAACTTTTGAGCATCTCTAAAACCGAAGTTTCAGTAAGCAGCTTGACGATTTCATGTGCAGCCACTTGATAATCACTGGCTGATTCTTGCCCGCCGTTTTTGACACACCCGCCTACCAAAGACGTTGCTATAGCAGGGATACCAGATAGTTGCGCGGTCAATGCAGCACCGAACGTACCAGAGAACATCACATCTTGTCCCAAGTTAGCCCCTGAGTTGATACCTGTAATCACGCAGTCAAAGTCACTACCACGATACAATTCATGCAGTGCCAAATAAACACAGTCAGCTGGTGAGCCACTTACCGCTACAAATCCAGAAGGCAGCTGATGCATATGCAGTGGTCTTGAAACACTTAATGCACTGGCATAACCGCTTTGTTCATCGTTCGGGGCGACGACGACAACTTCACCGATAGTCGATAATACTTGAGATAGTGCCAATAATCCTGGCGCATACACACCGTCATCATTACTAATTAAAAATCTCATTTCTACTCAGTATGTGGTTAATGTTTTATTAGCTGTCTTTCTACATCTCTATTTGGTAATTCTGCTATCGTGCCATATCCGTTCAAGATATGGCATAAAAATACGATGCTCATATTTAAAATGAAAACATGATACTCTAATTCTCCAATGAGATGACATCTCAGTCTAGAGAAAAAGAGTCATTTTGATAGCATGGGCGATTATAACTGAATAATATAAAGACACGAACCCTGTCTTTAGCAAAGTATCATGCTCTTCTTATGCTGATAATTATACGATGAAAGTAGCGTAACAAGATCTGTATCAAACGAATAACAACTAGTAGATTAAGCATCGCGTTACAATAAGCAACACCCCACAACAATACAAACCGATGCACTGATACTGAAGTAACGTCATTAGAGTATGCTACTGATATGTTGCTAAAAAATGGTTTTGGCTCACAAGATATCTACACATAAATCAATATTTTATGTGACTTTTGTTTTTTTACCGATTAACATATGACCATTAAATAAAGACGAGCGAGTGTAATACTGAATGAATAAACAATCGATATTATCTATAGCTTCTGTGATAGCAAATACTGCCTCAAAAATTGGGATTGCAGGACTGATAACGTCTGTTGCTATGCTGTCTCAAGCTTCTAATGCTGCGAATAACTCTGGCACTACCATTCCGCTAGACATGTCTGGCATCAACATTACTAAGCACGAAATTGCGGTGATGCAGGTACTATCAGAGATATGCCCACCAATGCTAAATGGTAAGCAAAAGCAGCGGTTCTATAAGTCGTATACTGTACAGCTACATGAGCTAATGCCTTCTCTAGAAGATCCAAAAGCGGCTATTCAATACCTATCTACACAGCAAGACTATCGCCAGATACTACAAGGTATTCGTAGCTGGACGATGGGATTCTCAAAGCAAGAAAACAAAGCACTATGTGAAGATTTGGCAAACGCAGATTACTAGAAGATTCGTTAGTTTGATTCAACGACTAGCGTCATCTGCTTAGCTTATTAATAATATTAGTATTAACGATAATAAAATAAAAGCTATGTACTCTTTATAACATCGGTTAAGCAAAGTTTATCAACTGGTTGTCTAGGTATCTGTAGCATCAAAGCTTGCTGTCACTTTACTTGTTATTCACAAGCAGTGCAGCAGGCTTTTTTGTGAGCGTTAAATTTTTATTGCAAAGACTGGTCAGATGATAGTCAAAACAAATATATGATAGGCCTTCATTTTTCTTTTCAAACTTGCCTTATTTTTGCATTTATCGATTCCCCATCGGTAGTCATTTTGCTAAGATAAGGCGTTAATTTTATGTCTATTGTGTAGGCGTTACTATTTTCGTCGATACATTATTTTAAACACTGCATCTAAGACATGCTGCTTAAAATAATGTATGGAAATAGGTACAAAACATAAGCGATAGATACATTTGGTTCCATGATGCGGTGTAATGATATATGACAGTAAAGCGTGTAAAAAATCAGCTGGTACAGCTGGTAGTTGGTGTAAGTATCTCGATGAGTGCAGTAGTGGCAAACGCAGCCATTCAACCACCTGAAATGGACAATACTGCCTATGTGTTGATGGACTATAACACTGGCGAAATTTTGGCTCAAAAGAACGCCAATGAGGCGCTGCCGCCAGCATCTCTGACTAAGATGATGACCAGTTATATCATTGAGCAACGCTTAGCATCAGGCGACCTGAAAGAAGATGAACAGGTATTGATGAGTCCAAACGCATGGTGCCGTGGTAGCAGCAGCCAATCTTGTATGTATGTGCCTGTGAACAAAACCGCCAGCGTCATCGATATGCTACGCGGTATTATCATTCAATCAGGTAATGATGCATCAAAAGCCATGGCTGAACATATTGCTGGTAGCGAAGCCTCGTTTGCAATCTTGATGAACGAACAAGCGCAAAAAATTGGCATGGAGAACTCTAACTTTGTCAATGCTACTGGTATGCCTGATGAAGGTCATTTAGCATCTGCTTTGGATTTATCTAAACTCGCGCGCGCTATTATCAAAAACAGCGGCGACTACTATAGTATCTACGCAGAAAAAGAGTTTACTTATAACGGTATTACCCAAGGTAACCGTAATGCTCTGCTGATTACCGACCCAACCGTTGATGGCCTAAAGACTGGCCACACTGATGCGGCAGGCTACTGCTTGGTTGCATCAAGCAACCGTGAAGGCATGCGTCTAATCTCTGTCATTATGGGTACCAAGAGCCAACAAGCTCGCGCCGATCAGTCACGCGAGCTACTTAACTGGGGTTTCGGTCACTTTACAACAGTTACCAAGGCGCCTGCTGGACAGTTCGTTAGCAAGCTTCCAGTATGGTTTGGAGAAGCTGACGAGGTAGAACTGGCAACTGGCGACAACTTGCAAATTCTAACCAGCAAAACCCAGAAAAATAAAATCACCACAGTGGTGGATATTCCTGAGAGCTTAGAAGCACCAATCAAAAAAGGTCAGGAAGTTGGTAAAATGATGGCTGTCATTGATGGTAAAGCGGTAGCCTCAGTTCCTATCATCGCAACCAATGATATCGAACAGTCAGGCTTTATGAGCCGTACGTGGGAACATATCGTACGCTGGGTAAAGAATCTTCTCTAAGAGAAACTTTTAAAAAGCAATACTAGCTAAACACTGTTTAAAAAAAGACGCCTTAAAATGGGCGTCTTTTTTGTTTTTATGCCTACTTTAATTTAAAAGTGCTTTGTTACTGAAAAGTCGAAAATATGAGAAATGCTACCTAGCAAAATAAACCTAATTAGGAACACGGATTTAATAGAACAGTACTATGTCCAAACCAACCATTGCTTTAATAAGTCGCTTAACGCTTTGTCTTTATAAGTAGCAATATGACAATAGTCAATACCAGCTGCTTTTAAACCATACTCAAAGCTGCCTACATAGCGCGCCCGATGCTGCGGATACCAATATACCAATAACGCACGATGCTCGCTCTTACTGCCCTCATCGCTTTCATACTGACGGATACGTTTGGCTAGCATCGCAGCTTTTTCCGGGAAAACATCTTCACCAAACATCACCATGTCAACTTTCTGCTTACGCATCTCCTCTATGACGAGCTGGTTACCTTGACAACAAATAATCGTAGCCCCTAGATATTCCAGTTCATTTAATAAAGAGCCTGTCTCATGATAGTAATAATAAATAATCGTTAGACCAGACAATAAGCGCTGCTGTTTTGATTGCTGTTGATTGGGCATCGCTATGGTCAGCGTAAACTGTGTACCTACACCAAGCACACTATCAACATCAATCGTAGCACCCATAAGCTGCGCCATTTGTCTAACAATCGGTAAGCCAACCCCTGAGCCTTCGTACTGGCGAGTTTGCGACGAATCCACCTGAAAGAACGGATTAAATATATCGTCTAGGTGCTCATTATTGATACCAATACCCGTATCTTTCACGCTAATCTGCCAACGATTACTTTTATTAAAATGTGTCAGTTGCGACGTAATCGTAACTTTCCCGACAGGCGTGAACTTAATCGCATTATTGAGCAGTATCGATAGTATCTGATATATTTTTTCTGAATCACCATATAGGCTATAGTCTATATGATGAATATTACTGATTAACTCTAACCCTTTTTGCGTAGCCATATTTTCAAACTTAGCTAACAGATCAGCGATTAGCTGTAATGGGTTAAACTCATTTTTATGAATTCTTATCTGACCTTTTTGGATCTGGTTCAACTGTATAATATGATCTAAAGACAATACCAATTTATCACTGCCACTACTGATAATCTCTACTGCGTCTTTTTGCTCTCGGTTTAGCGCCTCATGATCCAATAGTTGTAAACCGCCTACAATTGCATTCAACGACGTTTTTAACTCATGAGAAATCATGCTTTGAAAATTGTGCAATTGCACATCAAGTGACACGTCTTTATTGTGCAATTGCTGTTCAAAAGCTGCAAGGGTTTCATAACCTTGCCGTGCTTCTTGTAAACGATTGAATAAAACAATTAATGCTTTTTTGATTTGGGTCAGTTCTTGAAAATTGAATTGCTGCGGGATGACTGGCAGTTGCTCTAGATTTGTGTTGTTTATAACAATGTCACAAACATCAGTTAACACTTCAATATCTTTAACTGGCCAATTAAGTTTTCGGAAAATGTAAAAAGCAAAAATAATAATCAGCACAACTGTTGTTAGCCATAACCATAGGATATTTTGGAACCAATATAAACGGATCAACTTTACATCTATCGTAATATTAATATAACCAATTAGTGTACTATTTGTAGTGGTCTTACCAGCCAACTGATCTGGCGCTGATGACTCGCTCATAACATTCGATAGAACCATTGCCAACTGTTGATTGGTATCAGACTCATTGGACGCGGCACTACCGGCATCAATACCCTTACTAACTACTGGATAGTTAAAACTGACAGTATGCGCAAATAAAGCGTTTTTCCAGTCATCAAGCGACTGATCTATATCTTCAATCGGCTCAGAGGTTGAGTAAAATACAATACTTTGAATAGTGGGCTCATTCTCTAACAAGATATTAACTTGCTTAGCCACAACCTGTGCCCCATCTGCAGTGGATGCACTAGTCGTTAGTAATGCTGCCAGTTGTTGGATATGGTGGTTTTTCTCTTGATAGTAATGTACTAAGCCATAAATAAAAGGCAACAAAAAGCCTGCCAGCACTGCCAATATGACAGCTTGTATGACAGAACGCCAGATAAGCATATGGATGGTTTGAGACGAACGCTTGTTCATATCACTCTACTAAGTCGCGGGTAGCTTTCGTTTATAGTACAAGTGTTTTGAAGATGTGATAAGTAAAACATTTGAGTATTTTTTGAAGTACTAAGCAAGATAGATACCTATGAGCTCAACCTATAGAGTATTAATAGAAAAATGTCATCACACTATCAAGCGGATGACATTAACTATAAGCCAATAGACACTAGAATTAACGAGGCTTTTTATCTTTGGTAGTAAATTTCTGTGATCTATTACGCTCACGCTGACGCAATTGTTGAGCTTTTGCCTTGGTTGGCGTATCGCTCTTATTGGCGTATGGGTTGTCATTTTGCTTCAAGATAACGTTGAGCGGTGTGCCTTCTAACTTAAATACTTGACGGAACTGATTCTCTAGATAACGCTGATAGCTCTTAGGAAGCGCACTGGTTTGGTTACCATGAATAACAATAACGGGTGGATTGTGACCACCAATATGCGCATAACGCAACTTGATACGACGACCAGCAACAGTTGGTGGCGGATTGGCCGTTACTGCATCTTGCAAAATCTGGGTCAAACGGTTGGTCGATACTTCGAACATCGAAGATTTGTACGCACGTAAGATAGAAGGATATAAATTACCAACGCCTGTACCATGCAGTGCTGAAATCAAATGTATTTTTACATAAGGAATAAAGCTAAAGCGGCGATCCATTTCAAGCTTGATATAGTCTCTTTGATCTTGTGTTAGACCATCCCACTTATTGATCGCAACGACTAACGCTCGTCCAGCGTCAAGCGCATAACCAATCATATGCAAATCTTGATCCACGATACCTTCGTGAGCATCAATAACAATCACGGTTACGTTAGAATCTTCAATCGCTTGCAAGGTCTTGATGACAGAGAATTTTTCTACTTTTTCATCGATTTTACCACGGCGACGTACACCAGCAGTGTCGATCAAAACATAGTCGCGACCTTCACGCTGATAAGGAATATAAATACTATCACGCGTCGTGCCTGGCATATCGAATACCACTACTCGATCTTCGCCAAGCAGGCGGTTTACGAGCGTTGATTTACCAACATTTGGGCGACCGATAATGGCAAGCTTCAAGCCTCTTGGCTCTACTATGTTTTCTTGCTCAGGCATATCAGCTGTTAGCACTTCAAGCAAATTGCCCACACCGCGACCATGACTGGCTGCCATCGGATACGGCTCGCCCAATCCTAGTGCATAAAACTCAGCAGGTGCTGCATCATGTACACCGTCGACTTTATTGGCGACAACATAGACAGGCTTGCCTAATGTATGCAAAAACTTACCAATTTCAGCATCAGCGCCAATCATACCGGCACGAGCGTCAACGACGAATACGATGATATCTGCTTCATGGATTGCTGTATGCGACTGCTCAGACATATAGTCATCAATATTACCGCTACCGTCATCAGCTTCACCGATACCACCCGTATCTACAACGATAAAAGATTTGTCTTCATAAGTTGCATCACCGTACTGACGGTCACGAGTCAATCCTGAAAGGTCAGCGACTAATGCCTGCCGACTTTTCGTGAACTGATTAAATAAGGTGGATTTACCGACGTTTGGACGACCAATTAAGGCGACCACAGGCTTGATACTCATGGGTTACTCTCAGTGAAAGACACAATGACGGGCAGTACAGTTATTCTTATAACCAGTGACATAACAATAGTAATAGATATGCTGCAATTGACCGTGAATTAAAATGAATGATAGAACAATAGCAAAAATAATAGATGGCTATTTTACGATTAAAAATAGTATATAGGATGGCTTCATTATACATAAATAAGTAGTATATATGGATAGCACATCGGTCGCATAGAGTACGCGAAAGCCTGTGTTTAAACAAGCAATTTACACAAGGCACTAAACGCTGACTAAGCAGCGTTTGTGTTTCATAAATGACAATCAAGAATAAGCTTAAGGGCTATAGTAAAATATTACACTTCATTAATCACCGATAAGCACCTAACTATATAGTTATTAGCGTACTAACTGCCAGATAGCAACTTGTCCTGACGTACTTTGAGTCATTAAACGGCTACCTTGGACTTGCAAGTTGGTCAATGCACCTTTTGTCTCTACACGACTAACGATGCTACCCGTAGCAGGGTTAAACAAATGCACTACGCCATCAAAGTCACCAATGGCGATATAGTTGCCAATCATCACAGGATTGGTAAGATCTCGGTAAGCCAATTCGTCACTTTCCCAGAGTGTCTCGCCACTGTTGCGATCATAAGCAACTACTTTGCCATCTAAACTGGTAGCGATAACTTGCTGAGTATTTACCGCTAGTGATTTGAGACTCGCAATTTCATTGACGAACATTACCTGACGCGAGGCTAAATCAATACCTAATAGCTGACCACTATAGCTGATCGCAAACAACTGATTTTTATCTACTATAGGTTTGCCATCGACATCACTCATGCGCTCAACTTCACTACTACCAGCGCCTACGCCAACACGTCTTGACCATAGCGGAAGACCGTTATCGACAGTAATTGCGTGCAAACGACCATCAGCTGTCGCCAAAAGCGCTGTCTCATTGTCTAATAAAGTTGGCGCAGCGCTACCGCGAACGCTGATAGCAGGTACTTGAGTTGCGAACTGCCATACCGATTGTCCAGTTTGCAGCGACAGACCATGTAAGAAACCATCATTCGCTGATAATACCACACGATTATTGGTAATCAGTGCTGGCGTCAAAACCGAACCTGATAACTGCTGCTGCCAACGCTTTGCACCAGTCGTGCTATCAAACGCCATGACCTTGCCACCACGAGTACTAACGATAGCTGTCTGACTCAATGCATCCAATGCAACACCGCCGGTGATTTGGTCATCAACATTGATTGACCATATGCGCTCGCCTGCACTATTGAACCCTGACAGTTCACCACCGCGTGATGCAGTAACGATTTGACCATTGGCATAGCCAACTTGCAAATCTAGCGGATCTTTTTTGCTGGCTTTTTTGTTGCCAATATCGGTACTAAATACAGGCTGTAGTACGCTAATCGGCTGAGCGATTTGTACCAATTTTACTGGATCATTTACGACCGGCTTAATACCGCGATTACATCCAATCACTGCCGTGCTCATTACTGCCAGTACGGCCACATGCATGACTGTCTTTTTGATAGTCTTGGTGTTTAACATTTTGCTAGAGCGAATAGATTGAGTCATTGTATGTTCTCACTACAGATAAATTATTATTAATTGGTAAATTGGCCAACGGCACATTAGTAATCATTAGGTTATATTAAAAAAGAGCTTCGGATGATTACCAACTCTCAATACTATCCTACCGACTTATTGCCCTGCTTCGGCAGCGACTTCATTCGAGGTGTCCATCACTAGCGACGGCTCAGGAGCAGATGACTCTTGAATAAGACTGGTTTGCTCAGCAATCGGCTCAGCCGTGATACCTAAGCTTTCCATCTTTAATGCCAATACTGCACGCGTTTCTTGACGGCTACGTAATAGCTCCCACGCATTGCTATAAGATTTAATCGCTGAATCTTTATTGTCTTGTGCTAAATAAATATCTCCTAGCAGCTCCTGCTGACTTGCTTCAAACGAGCTTGGCATGTCATTGTTTGCTTCTGATAGTGCAGCATCTGTATCACCTGCGGCCAACAGCGTTTTTGCATAGCGTAAACGAGTAATCGCTTCTAGACCAGCATCACCCAAATCTATGGCCAATGCTTTTTTGAATGTCTCAGTCGCTGCTGCAAAGTCATCATTGTCTACTTGTTGACGTGCCTTTATCATTAGCGCTTGCCATGCATAAACCGACTCACCGTGCGTACTGACCAAAGTATCAATATCTTTGTCTAGCTGGCTACGACTTTGGGTAAGTGCTTCTTGAGCTTCTGCTTCTAAATCTGGGTTTTGCGAGGCCAGTTTGACCTCTTCGTTTAGCTGCTGAATATCCGCATATTGATCGGCGGCGACGGTATCTACTCGCGCATGGTTGTTTTGCCAGTACGTCCAACCAAAATAGGCGGCCAGTGCTAACAAAATCGCAGTGACGATATAACTACCATATTGCTTTAGCGCTTGCATGGAGTTATCTGCATTTGGCGAATTAGGTGTCAGAGCCATATATATTTACCTGATAAAATTTACATTAAATTGCTGGTGCGACAAACAAATCTGATTAGTCAAAAATTGACTAGCCACGAGAAAAGTTATCTTTATTTGATAGCCAATCTTGGGCGACCGTCTTTTGCTCACCTGTCTGCATGTCTTTAATACTAATCGTATTATCATCCAGCTCTTGCTGTGCGATGATGACTGTCAATGCCGCGCCTGACTTGTCCGCCTTCTTCATTTGCGCTTTTAGACTCGTGGCACTGGCCATCTTTACTCGTACATCTGGACGACTGTGACGCAAGTTCTGTGCATAGCTTATACCAGCACTATATACCTCAGGATGGGCCACAACGAATACATCACAAGCAGGTATATCAGAAATCGGCGCAACCGCTTCTATCAATAACAATAGACGCTCAAGCCCCATCGCAAAACCAACACCAGGCTCAGACTTTACTGGTTTACTACCATCTGTACCGATTGATTTTAATTGCCCTACTAGCCCATCATAACGACCACCCGCACAAACGGTAGCTTGACTTCCAAGCTTATCTGTTACCCATTCAAATACTGTTTTATTATAATAATCAAGGCCACGTACTAAGTGCGGATTGATTTCAAAATCGATATTAAGCGCAGTCAGATAGGCTTTGACCTGCTCAAAATGCGCCACACTCTCTTCACCTAAGAAGTCAGCAAGCTTTGGCGCATCTGCCAATACTGCTTGCGTGCTCGCCTCTTTGCTGTCCAAGATACGTAAAGGGTTAGTCGTTAGACGACGTTTGCTGTCTTCGTCTAGCTGGTCTTTTTTATCAGTTAAATAGGTAACCAATGCTTCGCGATAAGCATAGCGCTCATCTAGCTCACCCAAACTGTTTAGTTGCAAACGCATCTCATTGTTGAGGCCTAGCTCTTTCCACATCAAATGAGTCATCGCAATCAGCTCAGCATCAGCATCTGGTAATGCACTACCGAAGCTCTCGACACCTAACTGATGAAACTGGCGATAACGGCCTTTTTGCGGACGCTCGTAGCGGAACATCGGACCGATATACCAAAGCTTAGGCGTGTCACCACGTAGCAAGTTGTGCTCGATAACTGCACGTACTGCTCCAGCTGTGCCTTCAGGACGTAGCGCTAACGGGGTTGGCGGCTCAGATTTATCAGTAAAGCTGTACATCTCTTTTTCGACGATGTCAGTCGCGCCACCAATAGCACGGGCAAACAGATCCGTTTGTTCAACGATTGGCAAGCGAATATGCTCGTAACCGTACCTACCAAGTACATCAGCCAATATCGCTTCTAAATGCAACCACTTTGCTGATTGGTCAGGCAAAATATCATTAAAACCTTTGATAGCTTTGATCATGGTACGGTCGTATCCTTAAATATTTAACAGGTATTCTATTATTGTTTTCTATGTACTTAAATAAGCGTTGTATCTAATTGATGCTATGACGATATAGCTTAACGTATCAATCTAATGTATGACTTATTTTACGCGAATGATTTCATTCTCACGCTTTTTCGCCAAGTCTTCTGCATGGGCGCGAACCATACCTTCTATTTCATCAACCAAATTGCCTGTATCGATAAGGTGGCTTTTTTCACCCATACGATAGACTAATGATCTAGGGGCAGCACCAACGATACCGATATCGGCCTCTTTTGCTTCTCCTGGACCGTTTACCTTGCAGCCGATCACAGATAGATTCATCGGTTCACGAATATCTTCTAAGCGAGACTCTAACGCTGTCATTACTTTAATTACATCAAACTCTTGACGCGAGCAGCTTGGACAGGCGATAAAGTTTACACCGTTCGAGCGAATATTAAGCGATTTTAGAATATCAAAACCAATCTTAATCTCTTCTTCAGGCTCAGCGGCTAACGAGATACGAATGGTATCGCCAATACCGTCTAGCAATAATCCACCTAGCGCAATAGCAGATTTAACAGCGCCCGTACGGTAGACACCCGCTTCCGTCACGCCCAAATGTAATGGGTTATCAATTTGCGCTGATATTAAACGATAAGCATCCAATGTCAAAAACACGTTGCTGGCTTTGACAGATACTTTGTACTGGTCAAAATTAAGACGCTCTAAAATATCAATATGGCGCATTGCCGACTCTAGCATCGCTTCGCCAGTTGGCTCAGTATACTTACGCTGTATGTCTTTTTCTAAAGAGCCAGCGTTGACGCCAATACGAATCGGAATATTGTGATATTTGGCGCAAGCGACCACTTCACGTACCTTAGCATCGCTACCAATGTTACCAGGATTGATACGTAAGCAGTCAGCGCCTGCTTCTGCAACTGCCAAAGCGATTTTATGATCAAAATGCACGTCAGCGATCAAAGGCACGCTTACCAGTTTGCGAATTTCACCAAAGGCTTTGACCGTATCCATCGTTGGCGTTGATACGCGCATTAAATCAGCACCTGCTTCGACACAACGCTCGATTTGAGCGACCGTCGCTGCTACATCACAGGTATCAGTGTTGGTCATGCTCTGTACGCTAATTGGTGCATCACCACCAACCGCGACATCACCGACATAGATTTTTTTGGTCAGACGACGATTAATAGGCGATGGCATTGACATACATAAATCCTTAAATCAAAAATAGAAAAGCCCTAGGCCTTTGTACATATAATATAAACTAGCTGAATCGGCAAACACATATGCGCTTTATTCAAATTTGGCGCTTATGCAACTGACTATGGTGCCAATTCGAAAGTAGCTTGCTTATCTGTTGCATACGTCTCTAACGCAACTGGTTGTTGATTGAGCATCAAGCTAACATTGTCGATATTATCAATTTGCACATTAAACGGTGGCATACCTGACAAGTCATAGTTACCTGCAGACTGAGAACCGTTTATTAAGCTGTTTCCAGAAGCATCCGTGATGCTAACCACAGCGTCGCTTGTCAATACAAGGTTCAGGGTAGCCATTGCTGCAGCATCACCTAGATTCAATGCAGAGCCAGAAGCACCAACGCCACTTGCATCACTATTGATAGCGGCACCTTGGGCTTGTTCTATTGCTGACATGTCTTCAACAGCTGATACAGGCTCTTGGGTGTTTTCTTTGCTAGCGTTACTCACCATGCGGAATAGGAATATCGCCAAGATAATCAATCCGATAACACCTATGATCAATAAGGGGTTAAAACGGATGCGGTTATGAGTATCACGCTGCAAAGTTCCCATTGGACGCAGTGGCGTGTCGATATTGCTGGCTGATTTGGCCTTCAACTCATTAGGATAGGCGGCATCGAAGCTACTAGCGATTTTTGCTGAATCTAAGCCCAAATATTTGGCATAGTTAATCGCAAAACCACGAGCAAACGCAGCCTGTGGTAGCTCAGCGAAGTTTTCGCTTTCTAAGGCCTCCAAATGACGCTTTAGAATGAACAGCTCAGCCGCCGCTGCTTCTAAAGTTACTTGCTTGTTTTTACGGGCTTGCTGCAACACGGCACCAAATGATCCCTGAGCGTTAGATTGAGTGTTTGATGATGGGGTGATCATTTCCATGGTGCCTCTGGATTGTTAAGCCAAGTCTTAAGTTGTTTTGCTTCATCACTTAGCGGATAAGCGGATAAAAGCTGCTGTGCCAATTGCTGGCGCGTTGTTATATTATTTTGTGCTGCTGCAAGCTTGATACCTTGTAAGAGCAAGCGCGGGCTAACACCCTGCCCCTGCACCAATATCAGCGTCTCATCATACAGTCTCTGTGCCTGCGGTACACGCTGTTGGTCGAGCAATAAATCTACCAATTCGATATGAGCAATAATACTATTACGATTGCCATCGAGTGCCCGTAAAAATGCTTTTGAAGCGGCACTATCATCACCCAACTGTAGATAAGTACGACCTAGGTTTTCTAGCGCGCCAATACGGCCTTCATAGCCTAGCGTCGCCCCTGCAATCTCAAACTGTTCTGCTGCTTCACGATAGCGCTTTGTCTGTGACAGATACACGCCATAATTATTGTGTGCTTGTACAAAGTCTTTATCTAGCGCGATTGCTTTTTTGAAATACTCATCAGCTTTGGCTAGATTGATACGGCTGCCTTCTTGCTGCAACAAAACGCCCATCATATCATAGGCTGGCGCATAACGGCTATCGGCAGCAAAGGCTTTTTCAAGCTGCTGCTGCGCGGTATCAAGCTCATTTTTTCGGATGTATTGCGCGGCAAGTGAGGTACGCACACGGGCGATTTCCTGCTGATCTAAATTTCGATCGTTGCTAGCGCGCGTAGATGTTTGATAAGGAGAGTTACCTAGCAAATCATTAGTCGGGGTGGTCTGACAGCCACTTAATACAAGGACACCGAACACTGCCGACAGGACTGCACGCTTTGGCAAAGCGGTTTGGGCAGCACTGATACTCGACTGCTTATAAAATTTAGAAAATGATTTTTGATATTTGAACTGACAAGAATTTTTAGAAGTCATCATGGCCGCCATCATAAAACTGGGATTCAATGCGTTCGATCTTCGAGGCCTCAGTTTAATAGATTTAACCCCTATAAGTACAATTTAGTTGTTATTAATTGCCACGTTCTGCGATCTTGACAGTCATTGCTACATTTTCTTACCATTGCGACAGACAAAAGACAGCTAAAACGCTATACCAGTCGAATATAACGTTTATCTTCTAGAGAACGTGCTAAACGCTTTCACGATCTTTGATGCTCTGCTGCCACGCGGCTGAGCGTCTAGTACGATCGGCAACTTGTCCAACCAACTGACCACAAGCGGCATCGATATCATCACCACGGGTTTGACGAATGGTACAAATAAAACCCGCTTCGCTCAATATATTACTAAATGCATGAATACGGTTATTGCTTGATTTATCATACGGTGCATGTGGGAATGGGTTGAACGGAATAAGGTTAATTTTACTTGGTAACCCTTCCAATAGCGCAACCAACTGATGGGCATGCTCATTACTGTCATTGACGCCATCAAGCATCACATACTCAATCGTAACGTGCTTCTTATGACGTGGATTGACATCATAAACGTAGTTTTTTGCCGCTGCAATCAGCTCTTCTAGCGGATATTTCTTGTTAATTGGCACCAACTCATTACGCAGCTCATCATTTGGTGCATGCAGTGAGATAGCCAATGCCACATCGATGTCTTGTGCTAGCTGATACATTTTCGGGACGACACCAGAAGTCGATAACGTGACGCGACGCTTTGACAATCCATAAGCATGATCGCTTAGCATCAACTCCATTGAGCCTACCACAGGCTTATAGTTCAATAGCGGCTCACCCATGCCCATCATCACCACGTTGGTGACGTTATTTTCCCATAGGCTATGGTCAACGTTTTCTAAACTTTCATTTTCATCTGTCATATATGACGCATTAGCGACCCATAACTGACCGATAATTTCAGCTGCACTTAAGTCACGCTCGAACCCTTGCTTGCCTGTACTACAGAAACTACAGTCTAGTGCACAGCCTACTTGAGAAGACACGCATAATGTCTTACGGCCATTTAACTTGCTATCATCTGCAGGGATAAGCACTGTCTCAACCAACGAACCGCCAGTAACTTCAAATACCCACTTACGTGTACCATCATCACTGTATTGACGATGAATTACTTTGGGCGGTATCACACAGGCATTAAGCGATAACTTGTCTCGTAACGACTTACTCAGATTAGTCATTTGCTCAAAATCTGTCACGCCATGCTGATAAATCCACTTAATCACCTGAGTTGAGCGGAACGGCTTTTCGCCAATACTCTTGAAGTAATCAGCCAGTTGCGCTTGCGTCATACCCAATAGATTGGTTTTGGCATGTGCCTCATCTACTAGCTTAATGCTATCAGTAATCTTAGCAGGTACGTGCTGAGTAGGTGCTTGAACAGTTGACATAATAGGTAACCTTTTTGCAGAAGCTTAGATAAGCGGTGCAATTATTTATATGGGCTTTGCCATACATACATGGGTGCATGAGCAATCCGCTATGAGCGCAGTTCTTCGAATTAATGAAAACATGCTGATAAGGGATTGATAACGCTAAGTAAAAACAATAATGAGGCAAGTTATTAATAATTTCAATGAATAATATAATTATAGAACTCTAAAGCGAATACAAGGCAGCCGACTGCAGATTGTACAAGTAGTACATCTAAGAAGGGTAACGCCATAGCAGTTTAGTAATTCTTTGATTATAGGATTATTACAATAGCTAAAACGGCCTATACCCATAAGATATAAGCCGTCTCGCAAACCAATTATAAACAATCAATGTTGTAAATAATTCGTCTATAGTCAATCAAGTATAAAACTTATACCGGTAAGATCAGTTTAAATCGTAGCTGTCTTATTATAGCAGTTACCTCAAACAAATCGAACGCCGTAAAAGCCTATAGCTGGTTTACTATATTAGCGTGTACGTGCACAAACTTCATCATCGCTGAAGAAGTAGCTGATTTCACGTGCTGCTGATTCAGCTGAATCTGAACCATGTACTGCGTTTTCGTCGATGCTGCTAGCGAAATCAGCACGGATAGTGCCTTCAGCAGCTTCTTTTGGGTTAGTTGCACCCATGATTTCACGATGCTGAGCGATAGCATTTTCGCCTTCTAGTACTGATACCAATACTGGACCTGACATCATAAAAGATTTTAGGTCGTTGTAAAATGGACGCTCAGCGTGCTCAGCATAAAAACCGCCTGCTTTTTCATCATCAAGTTGTAGCATTTTAGCTGCAACGATTTTTAGACCAGCTTGTTCAAAACGGCTATAGATAGCGCCGATGTGGTTGCCAGCAACTGCGTCAGGTTTGATGATAGATAAAGTACGTTCGTTAGCCATGAGAAGCTCCTAATAAATGATAAATTCAATAAAATATGAAAAATTAATGCGTTGTTTTAGCTTTAGCCACAATGTTGACTTGGACTGTTTTACACAACTCATGGTATATCAGTGTATAACCATAAGCGACAACATTGGATTGCTGCCTATTATAATGATTAAGGCCATAAATGATAGGGTTAATTTATGACCATACCTTGCATAAAAGTAAATTTATAACAGTATCTTACTTACATCCAAGTTAAGTACTCATCAACAACAGATGCATGAGCTATCGACTTACTTACCTTATCGCTACTCATATTTATCACTTATAGCTACCAGACTGATTTTATAGAGTATTTATATCATTATTAATGATTAGAAAACCCTCAACACACCTTGCTAAGAGTTTTGCTAATACCTACTACCAATCAAAACATTTAATCATCTAAGCGACTGTCTCGACAACTACCTGCATTGCATTCACGCACACGTTCATTCAAAAAATTAACTCGATTAGCTGTCTTATTGGTGGCACAGCTCATATTGACAAAGAAACCATCACCATCGTTATAACTACATTGGTCGTTGCGCTCGCGCATCCACGCTAATTGTCCGCGTTTAAGCGTGGCTTTTTGCTGTTTGTTTAGGAGTTTACTCAATTTACTGTAAGAGTTGTTAAGCTCTTTATCTGCTTCTAAGTATACTTTCGTCAGGCAATATAGCCCATCAAAGTCATTGTTTGGTTTGTCACAGTTTTCTGCACCCCAAGCAAACATAGGCAACATGAAAGCTGCGGATGTAACTATTGCTATAGAGGTATTGCGAATCGTGGATTTAAGCGTATTCGTTGTCATAGCAAATTCCTTTTTGTATGTTGATAAAACCAAATCCGTCTATAATATCTTACACTTAATTAAGCCAAAATAATGTCAGTATATCCATTATTTATGATATTTTTAGATGATATTATAGCTAGTAGCCCTACTCTTACACTGTTGAAATTCAAGGTAATCAATCAATTTCTTGAAGTAGCACACACAAAAAACCCCAACGCTTAGCGTTGGGGTTTTTTATTAATACTAAAAACTATTTAATCAAGTTTGTAGTAAAAACTAAGCGTCGTACGGATCACGCAATACGATAGTCTCTTCGCGATCAGGACCAGTTGAGATAATATCAACTGGGCAACCAATCAATGCTTCGATACGTTTGATGTATTTTTTAGCGTTTTCTGGAAGCTCATCATAGTTCGTAATGCCAACGGTAGACTCGCTCCAGCCTTGCATTGTTTCGTACTTAGGTGTGACTGACTCGTAGAATTCAGCATCATGCGCGCCTGCACACTCAGTTTCAGGTAGGTTATAACCCACACCGATTAGCAATTCTTCAAGACCATCTAGTACGTCAAGCTTGGTCAAGCAAATACCTGACATAGAGTTAAGTACTACTGCACGGCGTAATGCTTCAGCATCGAACCAACCACAACGACGTGCACGGCCAGTCGTTGCACCAAATTCATGACCGACTTTGGCTAAGTGAGCGCCAACATCATCGAACAATTCAGTTGGGAACGGACCACTACCAACGCGCGTAGTGTACGCTTTGGTGATGCCAAGTACGTAGTCTAAATACAATGGACCGATACCTGTACCAGTTGATACACCACCAGCAGTTACACTTGAGCTGGTTACAAATGGATAAGTACCATGGTCGATATCAAGTAGCGTGCCTTGAGCACCTTCAAACATTAGGTTTTTGCCAGCCAGACGTAATTGATTTAGGTCTTCAGTTACATCAGTAACCATACCTTTAATCTCTTCTTTCCACTCTTTACAAAGCTTAAGTGTCTCATCAAAATCAATCGCTTCAACTTTATAATACTCAGTCAGTTGGAAGTTGTGATATTCGATTAGGTTACGTAGTTTTTCTTCTAGATCTTCACGGAACAAATCAGCAAGTTTAATCGCACGACGTGCTACTTTGTCTTCGTATGCAGGACCGATACCGCGACCTGTTGTACCGATTTTACCAGAACCACGCTTGGCTTCACGAGCTTGATCAAGTGCCACATGATAAGGCATGATAAGTGGGCAATTAGGAGAGATACGTAGACGCTCACGTACTGGTACGTTGTTGTCTTCTAGCTCTTTCATCTCTTTGAGTAGTGCATCAGGTGCTAACACCACGCCATTACCGATAAAGCAAGTGACGCCTTCACGCAAGATACCTGATGGAATCAAATGCAAGACAGTGGTTTTGCCATCGACAACCAACGTGTGACCAGCATTATGACCGCCTTGGAAGCGGGCTACTGCTGAGGCTTTTTCGGTAAGTAAATCAACGATTTTACCCTTACCTTCGTCGCCCCATTGGCTACCCAAAACTACAACATTCTTACCCATGATCAATCCTTACCTTTATGTATTGAGGTGTGTGCAATAAAAGCTGAAAATTAAAATGATTTTCTTAGCTGTATCTTTTTATCTCAGTGCTTCATGAAATAGAAACACTGAGATATCTAACAAATAATTTTGCGTTCTCATAATTTGTACTGAACACTTTTGGCTGCGTGAGCCATTCAATAGCCTACTATTAAACAGTTAAACAGTTAAACAGTTTGTAGCTGCCATTGACTGTCATCAGCCATGCTCAAACGATGCGTCACATCATCTGGACTGTCCTGTGCATCTAACGGCATAGTGACGCGATAGCCTTGCTGACGTAGACTCTCTACTTGTTGCAGTAGCGTCTGAATCTCATCTGTATTTGCATTAGACAAAGCGGCAAAGTCAACCAAGACAACGGTTGGCGCATCTAACTGTGTATGAGCCAGCAATCGGCTAACATCCATACTAAAGCCCGTGGCCGCACGTAACGCTTGTGTCTGGCTTTGCATACCATCAAAACGACCACCACGTACTAGTGGCTGCGTTTCGCTATTAATATAACCATTGAAGACGATGCCAGTGTGATAGTGGTAACCTGATAGCTCAGTCACATCAATACTGACTGGGCACTGCCATTGGTCTTGTAAATAGTTTTTCAGACGCTGTAGCTCATCGATCGCCGTCGCGATTTGGCTGTCTTGCTGTGCTGCATCTGATAATTTGGCTAATAGGTTTGCGATATCGTGACCAAAGCGTGCCAACACATAAAAATCATCACCCATTGGCAAAGCGCGGCAAACACGCTTAAGCTCTGGTAGGTTTTTATTAGCATATAAGTACATCAATTGCTCAGTATCACTGTCTGACAATTCAGCCAATTCAGCCAAACGTTTGAATATCGCCACGTGACCCAAATCGATATGGAGCGCTGAACTCATATTAAGTTTGTTTACCATCGTAAATAGCACGTCTATTAGCTCAATATCTGCCGCTAGCGACGCACAGCCAAATATCTCAGCACCTAACTGTAGCGGCGTACGTGAGCCAAATAGACCTGATGGCAAGGTATGGATCACATCACCAACGTAGCAATAACGCGCAATACCCGTACCGCCATGATGTGCATCGATACGCAAAATCTGCGGGGTAATGTCAGCGCGTACGCCCATTAGGCGACCAGTCAACTGATCGATAATCTTAAAGGTTTGACGTTTCAGATCTTCTGACGCATCACTTAGTAAAGACTCAGTAAACTCGATCATCGGTGGACAAACCAGCTGATAACCATGAGTAATAAGCTGCTCGATTAACTGATGTCTAAGCACTTCTTGCTTGTGCGCATCTTCAAACAGGACATCAACCACCCCATCAGGCAATAGCCAACTATTGGCAACATCACTGCCAAAGTTACTCAAATATGGCATGCGATTGGGTGCAGCACTGTTTTCGGCAGGCTGAGACACTGTTTCGTTGGTAGAATTTGGCTGGGCAGGTTTTGCAGAATCAGAACTAACAGACACAATAAATCCTTGTTTGGCGTATCGCTTACCAAAAACGCGGTACTGATGCGGTACTTAAAGGGTGATTTGCCGGGCATTGACGCTGTGTGTGTTTATTTTTAACGCGCAACATCATTGACCCAATTATTTATAAACAAACCAGGTAACCGCAAAAGGGTGAATAATAAGTATAATTTAGAATGATAAGACGAGTATCTTTATGCGCTAAAAAATTGCGACAAATAATCAAGGCACTTTATGCTTTAGTTTAGCATAGCACTCAAGGTTCGCCTAGTGACAATTAGCCACAATCACTATCTAATTACAGTTCAATTGCCGCTTATTAGCTTAGCAGGTGTGACAGTCATCGTTGATGTATTTGGCTCAATATTGGGCGAATAGCCGAGAGGTTTATTTTTTGTTAACCATAAGATAATGAGCGTGATTACGGCAGCGTCTTCGGCACAGACTCATGATACACTAACACATATTTTTATCTCGGAAGCCTTATGTCATCTGATTACCACCCAAACCCTGCCATCAACCAAACCAATGTCTTAGGCACCGCACTTGCCAGCTGTTGTTTCGATCCCATCACTGGCTATTATCGCAATGGTTTTTGTCATACTGGCAACCATGATGTCGGTCAACATACCGTCTGCGCCAAGATGACCAGCGAGTTTTTAAACTTCTCTGCCAGTCGCGGTAACGACCTGATTACCCCACTACCTGAATACAACTTTCCTGGTCTCAAACCTGGTGACTACTGGTGCATCTGCGCGCTACGTTGGGTTGAAGCATTGGACTTTGATATTGCACCGCAAATCAAACTAGAAGCGTGTCACGAGAGTCTATTGGCATTGGTAGATATTGATACGCTAAAAAGTTATGCCCTATAGTTAGTATTGGCACACGATAAAACCGTAGCCACGTTCACAGCATATTTGGATTATTGAAGTTTTTTATTATATGACAGGAAAGTATATGGAAAATGATAATAATCAATTGATTAAAAAAACGGCTCATATAGCGCCTGATTCCAATATGAATCATATCTATGCCAATATGAGTGACAAGCATCTCTATTTGGACGATGATGATAGCTATATTTATGGTGATGTGGATGCCACCACTGAAGACACTATCGAGACCATGACGGTCTACGATCCTGACTCTGAACGCTATGAAGATATTGATTCATCGAGCGCAGGCGAAGTGGTCAATTGCTACGCTTACTCACGTAAAACAGGTGAAAACCTTAATAGAGTGGCGCTCAATGATGTGAGTCGTACGCTAGGGAACAACGGTCAATTTATTTGGCTTGGGTTATATGATCCAAGCTTAGAAACCATGGTTAAAGTAAAAGAAGCCTTTGACCTGCATGAGCTTGCGATTGAAGATGCCTTTGCTGATCATCAACGTGCCAAGGTCGAAAACTACGATAATGACATGGTCTTTGTGGTGCTACGTACGGCCAAGCTTGAAGACAATGTCATCCGTTATGGTACTACTGCAATATTTATGGGTAAAAACTACCTGATTACGATTCGCAATGGCCCGTCAAACTCTTATGCGCCAGTACGTGAGCACTGCCATCGTCGCCCCGAAAAGCTACGCATGGGGCCTATCTTTGTACTACATGCTATCCTCGATTTTATCGTTGATAACTATATGCCGATTACCGATCGATTGGGCCGTTACTTGCGCGAGCAAGAGCGCTATGTGTTTACCTCCGAGTTTGATAAAGGCACGCTAAAAAACCTCTATGAGCTTAAATCGCAACTGGTACATATGCGCGCCATTATCTTACCTGTGCAGGACATCTGTAGCTTTTTTATCAATCATAAAAAAAGTGAGATTGTCTCTGGATTTTCTCAAGCCGCTAAGCCGTATTTCCGCGATGTTAACGATCACCTGTTGCACTCACTAGATGCTATTAATGGTCTCAATGAAATGCTGAGTGTGGTGATGAATACCTATATGGCGATGGTCAATATGGGTCAGAATGAAGTCGTCCGTAAGCTCGCGGCGTGGGCAGGTATTCTAGCAGTACCAACAGCTATCGCTGGCATCTATGGCATGAACTTTGACTTTATGCCTGAGCTGCATTGGAAATACTCTTACCTTGTCATAATGGTCATTATTATCGCCTTATGTAGCTATCTGTACTATAACTTTAAAAGATTGAAATGGTTGTAATACCAAACGCTAGGCATAAAAAAGAGCAACCACTGGTCGCTCTTTTTTTATGTTGCTATCTTTTTGTATTGCTATCTAATTATTCACGGCGATGCTTAGTATGGCTATCGGGCGCTTGAGCATTATCAGGCAATAGCGCCTTAACTGTTAGATTTGCATGCTGCTTATCAAGATTATCCTCTGGACGACCAAACGTTTTTGCTGTCCAAGTCAGGATTACAATAGAGCCACTCAGTAGCATGATGGCCACAGAAATTGTCGCAAGCAGCCATAAATGGAAATAGTCTGAAACTGCCTGTACATCAACCACCAAATGTCGTGACAAGGCCGTTATGGCAATAAATATCAAAAACTGTACTGGCAGTCGGTGGGTTTTAAAATAAATCCCTATCATAGCCAGTAGCTCAAGGTAAATAAACAACATCAATATGTCTTTTAGATCCGCTGAACCCTTTTGGACAATATAAATAAACTCTTTACCTGCGGTCCAGACTACCACCACACTGATTAGAAATAAAATAACGTAATGACAGACATCGACAAACTCTCTACCAATACTTTGTAGTCGCTCATGAACACCTACGTTTTTTTTAGCCATGTTTAGGTCCTATCAACTGAAATGTGGTTGATTTAGCCTGAGTCTATGTTACCTCAGGCCCCTTATATATCGGCAATCAGTATTCGTATGACTATTTTTTTAGCCGTTATTCAAACCCGCTGATTTTTCAGCAGCATCGACCGTTTGGCGAATAAGCGTGTTGATAGTCATCGGTCCAACGCCGCCTGGTACTGGCGTATAAGCGCTGGCAATGTTTTCCATGCCTTTCATTTCGATATCACCAACACCGCCATCATCTGTTGGATGGAAACCTGCATCAACGACAACCGCTCCTGCTTTGATCCACTCTGCTTTAATCAATTCAGGTACGCCTACTGCACCAACCACGATATCTGCACGCTTGATATGCGCTGCCAAATCTTGAGTTCTTGAATGGCAGATCGTCACCGTACAGTTAGCATTCAATAGCATCATCGCCATTGGCTTACCTAAGATAGCACTACGCCCTACGACTACTGCTTCTTTACCCGACAGCTCGATATCATAATGCTCTAACAAATGCATGATGCCCTGCGGTGTGCATGAGCCATAAGCTGACTGCTGCATCGCCATACGACCAAAACCAAGGCAAGTCACACCATCGACGTCTTTTGCTAAGTCAATCTGCTCAAAACAAGCACGCTCATCAATATGCTCAGGAACCGGATGCTGTAGCAAAATGCCGTGTACATCTGGATTGCTATTTAACTCATCTATCTTTGCCATGAGCTGCTCAGTGGTCGTGGCACTCGGCATCTCAACGCGTATAGAGTCCATGCCAACACGCTTACAGGCGTTGCCTTTCATACGAACATAAGTGGCAGAGGCTGGATCGTCACCAACCAATATCGTCGCTAAGCTTGGGGTGCGGCCAGTCTTTTCCTTAATCGTATCTACGCGCGTGCGCAGATCCTGTTCTATTTGTTTGGCAAGTGCTTTGCCGTCCAAAACGGTAGCGGATTCTTGGGCAGTAGACATAGTAACTCCAATAGAGGGTACGATATAAAAAAATAAAGACAGCGCGCGCAAATACTTTGCATGCCTGTCCTTTGCTTCGTCAATCTTTGACTAAGAGTAATATTGTACCTGTGTACGCTACAAAATCCTAGCGTAAGATAAAGCCTGCGCACTGATAAATTTTCATAATAAGTCAATTAAACAGTATTACGTATTTATGGGTGAATACATCATTAACCAGTAAGCTATTGGTTTACGTGCTAAATTTGTTAAAATAGCGTAGAATAGTCAATCCAATTTTTTACATTGAGAAATGTAAACCCACCGACTCAAGGATATTATGATGAAAGACGAAAAATTACAGAAAGCACTTGCCCGTATGGGACTTGGTTCACGCCGTCAAATGGAAGAAGTTATCAAATCTGGCCGCGTAACGGTTAACAACGGTCCTGCGACCATCGGTGATCGCGTCTCACAAGGTGATGAGATTCGCGTTGATGGCCGTCAAATCAAATACACTTCTGAAAATGAGAAGCGTCGCCGTGTTATCGCTTACTACAAGCCTGAAGGCGAAGTTTGCTCGGCTAAAGATCCAGAAGGTCGCCCAACTGTCTTTGAACGTTTGCCAAAGCTGACACATGACCGCTGGGTAATGGTTGGACGCTTGGACATTAACTCAACTGGCCTATTGTTATTTACTAATGATGGCGAAATGGCGCATCGCTTGATGCATCCATCTGGTGAAGTTACTCGTGAATATGCCGTACGTGTATTGGGTGAAGTAACGCCTGATATCGCTCGTGCATTGACGGCTGGTGTCATGCTAGAAGATGGCCTTGCCAAATTTGAAGACATCAAAGAAGGCGGCGGCGAAGGCGTCAACAAGTGGTATCACGTCCAGCTAAAAGAAGGCCGTAACCGCGAAGTACGTCGTTTATTTGAGTCACAAGGTCTAAAAGTTAGTCGTCTACTACGTACGCGTTATGGCACGATTGTTCTACCAAAAGAGCTACGTACTGGACGTTTCTTAGAGCTTGATAAAAAAGAAATCAACACGTTGACGGATTTGGTCAGCTTGCGTCCACGTTATGGCACCGGTCTACATGGCGCAGCCAAAGAAAAACAAGAACGTATCAGAAACAAGCCGCTTAAAGCGCGTCGCACTGACACTCGTAGCGATAACCGCAACAGCAGCGCGAAACCTAAAAGTAGCACTAGCCCTGCCAGCCGCGGTACACGTAACACCCGTGATCGTAATGATAAGCGCTAGTTAAATTGGTTTAACATTATTCTAAGTCTTAAATAGGTTTAGGATAAGCATAAAAAAGCGGTCCATGATGAATAGTCATTGACCGCTTTTTTTGTGTCTCTTTATGGGCGTCACAGTTTACAGGCGTCACAGTTGCTCAGTATAGATATAGCGGCTCAGCTATCGTGACTATTAATATAATGCTTCATGACTCGCAGCTCTTTTAGCTGCTCCTCGTCCATTTGTGCCAGTAGTCTATCCAAACGCTGTTCAATATTATCTAAAACACTCTGCAATAACTCACTAGCTTCCAATATCTTGTCGTTATTTTCATTCTTGGCATTTATATTTGTTAATTGGTAATGAGTAGCCAGCATCTCGGGTAACCGTGTTTGCAGCATTTTATTTAATACAAACTGCGCTTCTGTTATCGCTGGTGTCTTATGTTGAGCATGTAATGCTGCTTGATAAGCATGATAGCTGCTTACTTTTTCATCGATACGTTTTAACTGGCGTAGTTGCGGCTCTGACAATGTTTTTAAGTACTGTTTATTTAACGTTAACTGCTGCAAGCTTAATGTGGCTAATGACAAGGGCGCATTGTAATCCTGATACGTGAGTACACCAGGTGAGATACCGACGGCTTTATGAAAAGCTTGCCAGCCTTTTCTACCTAGATAAAAGGTAGTGACGGTCGTTACAATACCGATGCCTATTAAGATACTCATATACGCTTGCTCTTTACCCTTTTACCATTCAACTTTGTATTTACAGCTTAATGTCTTTAGCGCTCACATCTTCACCAGTCGGGCTTTCAATCGCTTGGATATTTACCTCACTGCTAGCATTATTATTGGCATTACTACTGGCATTGCTATCGAGCTTTTGAAACTCTGTGTTGCTAGTAGGATTGTCAAAACGTTTTTGGAGATAGCGATTGGTCGCGAGTAGCTTTTGACCGTCTTGATGATATGACGCGTTGAGCAGGTCATCGAACTGTGTGTTAATTGTCTTAAGCACATCTAACAACGCTTCTTTGCCAGTGACATTAGAATGTCTAATTTTGGTAGTATCAGCAAGCGCACTATCCGTCACATCTAAATCATGTAAGCGGCGATAGTCAGCGACGGCTTGTGGCACATGCCTATCCATTAAGTTTTGAATCATAATATAAGTTTCGTTGACAGTGTCTTTGTCATCAATCTTACCATCATTATTGGTATCGCCATACATGACACGCAGCTTTTCACCCTTTGTATTAATTTGCTCCAGAGCAGTTTTAACGTCGACGGGTAGGCTTTTTTCAGGTATATAACCCAGTTGCGGCATCGCCTTATATTCGAGCATTTTGGGTGCTGTGACTTTTTTAATGCCACGGTATCCTAGATATAACCCAGCCGTTGGCAACAGCCCATACAAAACAAACATTACGAACATCGCAGTCATTTGGGTCATTATATTGTCCTTATTACTTATCAGAATGTCGTGGCTGATTTCTTATGGTTGATATCATTAAACAAAAAAATAAGGCTCTATTAAAGCCCTATATTGTTATGCACTGGGTCGATTTTGTTTTTTGATAATACGTAACCTTTGCGAGTGTTCAAAAAAACATTATTAAAGAACATTTAATTTTGCGTACGGCTCTTAACATAACGATGGGTTGAGGCAAGGCGGTTCAAAACTGTCTGATGCAACTCATCCAATAATTCGTCAAGCTCGTAGTCAATCTCTAAAAACAAATCTGTCAGCATATCACCGGCCGTCATCTTGCCCTGCACCATATTATTTTTGGTGCGATGCGGACTAAAGCGTTGTAGCTGCTCATAATGATGCAATGCCTCAGGGATACTTTCGGACACTAATTTATCGATGACGAACTGACGCTCGTTATGTTGCTGCTGTTGCTGTTCGTTAAGCTCACTACTCCACTCACGATAACGCTTTAGCTTACCGTTGATACGGTCTAGTATCGCAACGGCTTCAATAGGCATGGCATTTAGGGTGGCCTCATCGACCACATCAACAAGCTCAGTCATAATCGGACAACGTCCATGTTTGAGATACCATAAAGTATCTGGGTCAAAAGGCGGTCTATTGGTTGGGCGCATTTGAGCACGATTACTCAGATAGCGATCAGTCAAAGGCGTGGATGATTGGCTATCACTGACTTGTGCCAACGCATCACATATACGGTTTACACGTTCAGGCGGAGTCAGTGTAGAACGCTCTTGTACTGCGTGATTGCTATCACTATTGGCAGCAGCATCCCGTTCATGATTGATACTCATCTCCTGAGCATTCTTTGCTGCCAACGTCGGTAGGTCATCTTGAGCTTGCCCAAATGACTGTAGCATTCTTGTCAAACTGACTACCATGACTTGCTCTGCCCCTCGTCTATTACACTCACATTGTGCGCATATTGCATACATTCATTCAATAGCGTATCTTAGCAGGTTTTTGCTGGCCTGCCAGTAAGCAAAATGTCACCATTCCTACACGCCAACCGTTAAGCACCGTATTATGAATGCTCCCGATTATATCTCTGGTTTCCTACTTGGGTTATCTCTCATCATTGCTATTGGCTCCCAAAACGCTTTTGTACTTAAACAAGGTCTCAAACGCGAGCACATATTTTTTGTTTGCTTGTTTTGTGCGGTGAGCGATGCGTTTTTAATCTCAGCAGGTGTTGGTGGTTTTGGTGCAGTTACGGCTCGCTATCCTCATGTTATAGATATCGCAAAAATAGCAGGTGTTATATTTTTATTAGGGTACGGCTTACAGAGTTTGTATGCCAGCATACGTGTGTCACACGCTTTGACTGTTGAAGGACAAGTCGTGACTAGCTTAAAAAAAGCCTTACTACTATGCTTTGGTTTTACTTGGTTAAACCCGCACGTCTATCTAGACACATTGGTACTCGTCGGCATGGTCTCTACAGGTGCAAGCAGCAAATTGACGTTTGCCGCAGGTGCAATTAGCGCCTCGTTCTTTTTCTTCTTTGCGCTTGGGTATGGGGCGCGATTACTCAGGCCTCTATTTGAGAAACCTAAGGCATGGAACATACTGGATGCTTTAGTAGGGTTACTGATGCTGTATCTGGCGTGGCATTTGTATCAAAGCTGATAGAGGTATAACTGAGAAATGATAGATAAGCTGAGTGTTGAATAAACTGAATGACGTCGATATCCGCTAACCACTGTATAAATATATATGGTTAGCGGTAGTATTAATTAATTATTTACATCAAGCTAGGAAAGAGCGTACGCAGTCCATTAACGATAATCTCGATAGAAACGGCGGCCAATAGCATACCCATGATACGGCTCATGATGTTCAAGCCAGTATCGCCTAGTAAGCGACTGATTCGACCTGCCGCCATCAACGCCAAATAGCAAAACAGACTGATAAATAAGCCAGCAATCAAAATGGCAGATACCTGCAAAATACCTGATACTTGTGAAGAATAAATGATAACCGTTGAGATCCCACCAGGCCCAATCATCATCGGAATCGCTAGGGGAACCACAGCAGCTGCCATTGAGACTGGTGCATCTTTTACATGATCAACATCGAAGTTCTCTTGATCAGGTTTAACAGGGTTACCCTCTCCATTCATCATATTTAGGGCAATTAAAAACACCAATATACCGCCTGCCAATTGGAACGAGCCGATAGAAATACCAAGGGTTTTTAGTAGCGTCTCACCTGCAATCGTAAAAAAGCTGATGGTAATAAAAATGGTCAGACAAGCAACGCGCGCGACCTTACGTCGATTGTTCATCGAATAGCCGCGAGTCAAATCTAAAAATAACGTCAATGCGCTAAATGGATTGATCAATACCATAAAGGCTAGGATTATCTTGATAATTTCAGTATTCACTGAGCGCTCGCTTGTCTATTGATACCGCTTGTGCAAAAAGATAAGGTCATCGTGCAAGTGCAACGATGACCCAATAGGCAACTAAAAATAGCATTGTAGCTTATATTCTAACATAGGCAGATAAGCTAATAAAATCATTAACTTTGCGCCGTCACGCCTACATATCACCTTAGTAAAGCTTCAGTGTAAAAACAAGCATTTAACAGATTATTAGTACAAGCTATCAGTATAAATTACCGATCTATTAACTCGGTGATAGCCCTTGTCATAAAATCGAGCGCATGTAGCGCTATTAGCCTGTATTACGTCTGCACTTATGCACTAAAATCTAGCCCAATATCTAAGGCTGTCGTACTATGCGTCAAATAACCCATCGCGATAAAATCAACCCCTGTACTTGCTGCCGCTTGTACCGTTTCAGGCGTAATACCACCTGAGGCTTCAGTCTTTGCGCGCCCCTGACACATAGCAACCGCTTGCGATAACGTTTCAGGCGACATGTTGTCTAATAGTACTAAACTCACACCTGCATCCAGTGCCTGTGCTAATTGCTCTAGCGTATCAACTTCGACCTCAATAGGAATCAGATGCCCAGCAAATTTCTGTGCTTGCTGAATGGCTGTTTTTATATCACCAGCAATAGCGATATGATTGTCTTTAATTAAAAGCGCATCATCCAACCCCAAGCGATGATTGCGTCCGCCGCCGCAGCGTACGGCGTACTTTTGTACAATACGTAAGCCTGGAATGGTCTTACGCGTACAAGTAATTTGCGCAGGATATTGCGCCACACTATCGACAATTTGACGTGTCGCTGTCGCAATACCACTGAGATGGGTCATAAAGTTCAGTGCCGTGCGTTCTGCAGTCAATAAATGACGCGCGTTACCTTTTACGGTTGCTAACACTGCGCCAGCCTCTACTGTTTCTCCATCCTGTACTTGTGCAATAAACTCGATTTGTGCATCGACTAAGGCAAAAGACAAACGTGCCAAATCGATACCACATATCACGCCTGCTTGCCGCGCCTTGATCTGTAGCTGCGCTTGCATATCAGCTGGGATAGTAGCTTGCGACGTTACATCACCACGCCTACCCAAATCTTCAGTTAGTGCATTCTCAACCAATGGTTTAAGCAATACGTCATCCAATGCTGGCTCTTTTTCAATTGTCATCTTTGACCCTTATCTAGGCATGATATTGATAGAAACTGCTCGTTATTTAAACTCAAAATGAGCATAAATATAGCGTAAAGTTAGCGCCCCTGCAAGGAAAGGTGACAAATTTTTCGTTTTACAAACCGATTTAGAGATACAACGGACTGGATTGAAACGACTATTTGCGCTTAGGAAGTTTGCTGTCCATCAATAAACTCTGTAATTCAATATCATGGCGGAAGCGATATAACTTGGCAGGACGACCGCGCTGAGCAGTACTACTCTCTCCTGTCTCCATTACCAAGTTTTGTGAATCAAGCAATCGACGAAAGTTTTGCTTGTGCAAACGCACGCCTGATAACGCCTCAACACTCTGCTGCAACTGCGATAAGGTAAAGACGTCTGGCATCAGACCAAAAATAAGCGGTCTATATTCAATCTTCGCGCGCAGTCTTGAGATAGCAGTAGCAATCACGCGGCGGTGGTCGTAATACATCGGTACACCTATGCGTTGTGACCAGTCCTCTGGCAAAGCAACAGCCTGATAGTTAGGCGGATAATTAGGGGCTTCAGGTATCAGACCTGCTTCATAAAGCATCTCATAACGTAGTAATACATGCTCTGCAATCCATTCTCTACTTTCATTATCGTGTTCGTGGACTGATTGACTGTCAGTGAGTTTACCACTTGCCAAAAACGCTTCGTCCAGCCCCCAACATAAGCCAATGCGCTGACGCCTGCGCTGTTGAACAATCGGGTCGTTGGCAGTATTAGCCCATTCGAGTAGCGCAGGCACGATAAAGTCCATAATAATACTAGGCATACCGTCCAGATGATTTTCCCACGGGAAATAATCATACCAATCTCGCCATAGCGCTTTGCTTTGGAGTGCCTGCGTTTGCGTCTCTTGCACCAAACCCAAATAACTCACATACACCAACGCATGGCCGTCGATGTTGCGTCTATTGGTGTCGACAAAGGTATATAACTGCTCCAAATATCCAAGCGGTTGCTGCGTTTGCTCCTCTACCCACTGACGTACGCCCGCTTGTAGCGAGCGATGTAGCGGCATAAGTGGCCCATTTGGCAACAGCTTACCTTTGTCAACGGTTAGAACGCGCGCGATATGATCGGTGATAGCGACCAATACGGCGACCACTTCTGTCGTGCCGCTACCTTGCTGGTGCGCATGTGAATAAGACAACGTCATGGCTTTGGGAATTATCCTTTTTCTCTGAAATGTGAAAGGCTATTGGGGTTAATAGCCTTGGTATGGCTTAGTATAGCTCGAATCTAAAACTATCATAGTCTGTGGTTGTAAGTATGAAAAATCAATGGCGATAAATAGTCATAAGATGCATAAATTAGCACTATTTTTAAGCTCAGTACGGCTTAATTGCACATCGCTTTGAGCACTAAAACCTAATCTTTTGACTTATTGAGTATAAAAAACCACTTGTAATTATGCTCAAAATGAGCATAATTAAGATAACCTATAAATTTGTTATGTCTAATTACCCATTTTTTAGCACACACATTTATCGTTATTGCACCAACAAAGGCTGCCATTATGAAAAAATATCCTTACGACGCACCTATCATGAGTACGGACAATCGCATCGCCACTCAGATGAACATTGAATATGCCAAGGCTAAAATGCCAGCAGACTTGCCTCGCGCTGAACGCATCGTGGTCGAAGAAAATATCAAGAAGCTACTGAAAGAGAATAATGCCGTACTGGTAGCACACTACTATGTCGATCCTTTTATACAGGATTTGGCATTGGCAACGGGTGGCTGTGTCGGCGATTCGCTTGAGATGGCACGCTTTGGTCAAGCCCATGATGCCCAAACATTGGTTGTCGCTGGTGTGCGCTTCATGGGTGAATCGGCAAAAATATTGAGTATGGAAAAAACCGTACTGATGCCAGATTTGGAAGCCGAGTGTTCACTTGATTTGGGCTGCCCTGCTGATGAGTTTTCCGCATTTTGTGATGCTCATCCTGAGCGTACCGTTGTGGTGTATGCCAATACGAGCGCAGCCGTGAAAGCACGCGCAGACTGGGTAGTGACCTCATCCGTTGGTATCGATATCGTCCGTCACTTACATGCTCAAGGCGAGCCTATCATTTGGGGGCCTGACCGTCATTTGGGTAAATATATCGCGCGTGAGACTGGTGCAGATATGCTGCTTTGGCAAGGGTCTTGCCTCGTGCATAACGAATTCAAAGCCACTGAACTTTTGCAATTAAAAGAGGAACACCCAGAGGCCAAAGTCTTGGTACATCCTGAGTCACCTGATAGCGTAGTTGAACTAGCTGATGTGGTCGGCTCGACTAGCAAACTTTTGCAATCAACGTATGAGATGGATGCTGATACCTTTATCGTCGCTACTGATTTGGGCATATTGCACGAGATGCAAAAACGCTCACCAAACAAGCAATTCTTGGCCGCACCAACTGCTGGTGAGAGTGCAAGCTGTAAGAGCTGCGCGTTTTGTCCTTGGATGGCCATGAACGGTCTAAAAGGGATTGAACAGTGCTTAACCAATCAAAGCGGTGAAGTGCTAATGACACCTGAGCTGGCAGTAGCAGCTAAGAAACCATTACAACGGATGCTCGATTTTGCTGAAGCGCAAAAGCAACGCGTAGCCGCCAGTGGCGACATTGTAAAAGACCGTGCGCTGTTCGCTAACGTTGGGGCAGCCTAGCATGAATCAGTCGCATTCAGTTGATCGTCCCAGCACCACTCGCTATGAAAATAACAGGAGCAGCAGTGATATGAGTAATATGATAAAAACTGATGTTCTTATTATTGGGGCTGGTCTGGCAGGCTTGAGCACCGCGCTATCTCTGCCGAAATCACTGAATATCACTGTTTTAAGCAAAGCCGCACTTGAGGTGTGCTCAAGTCACTACGCTCAAGGTGGTATCGCAGCTAGCTTAGACACGGCGGACTCTGTGACTGATCATGTCGCTGATACCTTAATCGCTGGTGCAGGATTGTGTGCGACGGACAATACTGCTCGTATCTTGGGTGCAGGACAGCAAGCGGTGCAGTGGCTATGCGAGCAAGGTGTGCCATTTACTCAATCTAATTTAACTAAAGAAAATGATAATACACCTGATTTTTCAGTCTTAAAAACCAGTGACTTACACTTGACTAAAGAAGGCGGTCATGGCTGTAGACGTGTGGCTCATGCGGATGATGCAACGGGTCAACACGTGATGGACGCATTAAACATCAAAGCACAGACTGCGGCCAATATCACTATCTTGCCTTATCATGAAGCATTAGAGTTACTGACTTCACTTCTGATTAGCAGCTCCTCTTTTAGCATAAACGATAGCGAGATTAGACATTGCCGAGGGGCGTTGGTCTTTGATCATGTAAATAAGCGCCAACTCACCATTCATAGTTCAGCTGTCGTACTCGCTAGTGGTGGCTTAGGTCAGTTATTTAAGCGTGCCAGCGCGCCTAATGTCTGTGTTGGTGATGGCGTCATGATGGCATGGCAAGCAGGCTGCCGCTTGGCAAATTTAGAATTTATTCAATTTCACCCAACGGGTCTGGCATTAGATGACAGCAGCTTTTTGATATCTGAAGCATTACGCGGTGAAGGTGGACGACTGTATTGTCCGCAGACTGGCGCGCGCTTTATGTTAGATATTGATGAGCGCGCTGAATTGGCGCCACGCGATATCGTCGCTCGAGCAATAGCCAATCAGATTAGTAGTAACGGACTTGGCTATGTACACCTTGATGTCAGTCACTTGCCAGCTGCATTCATACAAGCGCATTTCCCGCAGATTTATCAGACGCTGCTAGCACTCGGCATAGATATGACCACAGACCCTATTCCGGTCGCTCCGACTGCCCATTATAGTTGTGGCGGCGTGGTGACTGATGCCAATGGATTGACCGATATTGCAGGGCTGTATGCAGCAGGTGAAGTTGCTTATACAGGGCTGCATGGAGCCAACCGCTTAGCAAGCAATTCATTGTTGGAGTGTGTGGTGGTTGGTCGCAACATCGCAGCTAATTTGCCATGTTACTTAACAAAATTGGATCGCTTAAAGAACTTAGAGGCTTTAGAGAAAACGGCTGAAGCTTTAGAAAAAATACCGCAGCCACATACGACAGCCTCTTATGGACTGCATCAGTTAGCTGCCGATATTTGGCAATATCCGACACTAGAAAACACGCAATTTGTCATCTTGCCATCTTCCAAGCAGTTATCACTCCCAATTTATAAGGCTGATAAAGCATTTCATTCTGAAGTAGCTATTGCAGAGATAACTATAGCATTGAAAGCTCTTTTGACCGCCAATATGGGCATCACACGTAGTGCCAAACAGTTAGAGCAAGCATTGCGACAAATTGAGCAGTGGCAAGAGTCAATCGAACATACTGAGATCATGCTACCTGATATGAGTAGTAAAGCCCCTACTACTGACAGTGAGCTTGCCATTTTTCAATTGGCGAGGCAATTAGCGTTAGCAGCGATGATTGTTCAATCGGCTTATCAGCGTTTTGAGAGTCGCGGTGGGCATTACCGTGAGGATTATCCTAACTTAGCTGAAACGCCTTTGACCAGTATCATTTTGCCACGGAGAGACGCTACGCTTAACTCCTTTTCGCACGTTATAGAAGACGAGCGTTATCCGATACCTGTTACTGACCATATTTAAGCCTACGACAGATAATAACTAAACCCATCAAGAGGATATCTAACACTATAGTTAAAGAGGCATTTAAGCTATCATTATGGATAGGCTTAAAATATTACCTCTTCTTTGAGTGTCCACGGTATGGCTTCTGATATTGTGTTTGTGATTGCCCTAATGATAATCGTCAGTTTGGCTTGGAGTGTACTTGCCGTACCTCGTCTGCGCAAACGTTTGCCAAAAATCTACTTGATAGCCCGCTCGTGGTGGTTGATGTTAGCCGCGCTCTGCACTTGCTATGTGATTGCAAAAATAACGCACGATACGCCAGGTTCTTATTCGCAAGCATATCCCTATCAATGGCTGCTCATTTTATTTTTTATATTAATTGGTCTACGCGGCAGCTACGAGATTAAACGCCTATGGTGTTTACGCAGTAAAGCCGTGCTCATTTATAAACTCCAAGGGCAAGGTTTACAGCCAAGTACTCCCCTGCTAGCGAAAACCTCTCTCAATCTGACTCAACACTATACGCGGCTCAACTTCTTAGACCTGCTACTGAGTGTTACTTTCCTCTCACTCATTATTAGCCTTATTATCTTGCAGCAACTGACCTGGCAACGCGAACAATATGGTGTTTTACTCTTCGTATTATTTGCCAGTCAGTTTAATGATATTGCCCAATATCTATGCGGAAGACTGCTTGGACGTAAGCTGTTTAAACGAGGTCTAGCGCCGATTATTAGCCCCAATAAAAGCATTGAAGGTGCTGTCTTTGGCAGTTTAGTTGCGGCAATGTTGGCATCAGTATTAGGTCTTTGGCTCACTCCTTTTACTTGGTGGGTCTGTCTATTAGCTGCCTATGGCTTGGCGGTAAGCGGTATATTTGGAGACTTATTAGAATCAGCCTTTAAGCGCCAGCACGGGGTGAAAGACACCGGAACGATGCTCGCTGGTCATGGTGGGGTATTAGATCGGATAGACAGTTTGCTGATTGGAGTGCCAGTATTTACCCTACTCTACTGGTTGTTTGGTTAAATCTAGTGAGAATATTGATAGACATACTATCTGGCTTTATCTAGTTTACTGCGCAATATCCAATTGAGCACAGGCTTAGGCAAATGATTTAAGGCACTCGTAATATAGCGCATCGAGCGTGGAAATATCGCTAGTTCTACATCATCGTTAATCGTTTGCATAATACGAACAACAGCTGCTTGCGTGCTCATGATAAATGGCTTATGGCTAGCATCGCCATCGTTTAAATCACGTAGTGCTTGAGTATTGATATAGCCTGAAGCAATACAGTTCACTTGGATGTTGTAAGGCGCAAGTGCTGCTCGATAAGCGCTAGCCGTAGCAATCATTGCACGTTTGCTTTTTGCATAAAGGCTAGCATAAGGATAATCCATCGTACCTGCGATAGAGGCAATACAGATGAGGCTAGTTCTGTCACTTCCAGTCAAATCCAACGCCTGATGTGATTGTTTTAACTGCTGCTTTAACTGATCACTTGCCCATCTAAAAACCTGCTCAAATGCCTGTAAATTAATTGCTAGCATTTGGTCGCTATCTGCTTGATTTAAGTGATGGATACGCTCATTGGTATAGCTACCAGCACTATAGATCAGCCTTTGAAATGGAATACCTGACAAATTGTCTAATAACGTTTGCGTTTGATTTGGTTCAGTTAAATCACACACATAAGTTACGATAGCAGGATGCTGGCTATTGATATCGGCTATCTTTGCTGCGCTACTACCAACAACGCTCACCTGCCAGCCAAGCGTCTGATGATGCAACGCCAATGCTAAGCCAAGGCCACTCGTACCACCAACGATAATGATATGCGGCGCATAGTTTTTAGTGGTGTCTTCTACGAGAGTCTTCATAAGTTATGTTGCTGTATATAGTTGACCGTACGCTGATAGCCATATTGCCATTGCGCCTGCATTTGCTGCACAAAACCGTCATAGTCGCTGTGTATTAGCTCAACAGTCATTTGCTTTAGGTTAAACCGCTTTTGCACATTTTGACCTGCTAACTGCTGTTCATTATCGGCAAATGGTAACCAATGTAGCTGACGGTTTTTATTAATGGTTTCAGTGAGCGCCGACACACTGACTGGTTGATAACCGTGTACTGCTGCCAATCGCCTATTAGGATCAAAACCAAAAACACGCTGAATCGCGGGAGCAGCTAGCCATGCGTCATAACCTGCCTTAGTCTCTGCAAATACGCTGTCGCCCAACTGACAGGCTAGCTCAATCGGTGTCAGATTGATCACACCTCCCAAGCACCAGCCAAGCTCTGTGATATGTGTTGGCGGTAGATAGTACATGTCAGCCATAGAAGCGCGGATCACTGGGGCAAAATCCCATTGCGTCTGCACCTTTACAGAAGGGTGTATGCGTCCGTTTGCGAATGTGTGCGCAGGTGATGTCATTTGCCCGTCGGCCAGACCTGATGCGAAATTTGGTAAATTTGCTAAGCACGGCGGCGCAAATAACAACTCTTGCAGTGTGGTTTTTTCATTATATAAGCCATCAGTAGATGCTTGATACAATCGACTGGCAATGATAGCTATCTCTGGCGTTGTTTTATCAGCAGCGCTACCACTATCACTAGCAGCAAACCTCGACAGCTCATCTAGCCAGTACTGCTCGTTATCAATACGAAACATTGCCAACTGCTGTAGCTCATTTAACAGTCGCTCGTAGCTGTCTGCTTGCCGTTGGCCTTGTCCGTTATCCTTTTGCTTTGATAACCGCCAACGTTTGAGTGCATGGGTCATATAACGCAGCTTTAGACGTTTATTGGCTTCATCTGGCGCGACATGTCTGATGGCAGTGATGACACGATACAACTCACGACTACACATCAGCGCTTGCAAATCCTTGGGGTCAGGCGCAAGTTGTACTAAGTAAGCAGACAAACTACCACCGCAAGTACCGACGATAATATCTGGCGCTAAATCATGAGACACTAAGGCTGCATAACTGCCCAAATAGTAACCGAAACGTGACCCTCCCCCTGAAAACAGCTGAACACGTTCATAAGGTTTAACCTGCTCATTGTTCATCTATCACTCATCATCAGTTTGTGCAGTTTTAATCGCTAATGACACGGTAAAAATACCAAAGCGATCGATACGCATCGTGACTTTCTTAAAGCCTGCACGCTCAACCAGTTGATCCATCTCCGCTTGCGAGCGACAGCGCATCACCCAACTGCTACCGCGGTGATTGTTCAATGTTTTACTGATAAACTCCTGCTCAGGGTGCCAAGGTTGGTTGGTATAAATCAGATAACCGCCCGATTTTAAACTATCATGAATACCTGCCAAAGCTGTCGCTGGTAGCGCATTATCAGAGAATAATTCAAATAACCCTGAAGCAATAGCAAGATCTGATTTTTTAGTATCGGTACTAGTATCATTCGTATGTGCATTGATATAACTGGAAGGATCAAAGGCATCCTTCTGACTGGTCACTACTCGATCAGCAATCACTAACTGCTGTGCTTTTGCTTGCAGTGCCTGAATATTATGCATCTCATAATCACGCAATTCAGCATACAAATCTGTAAATTCTGTCAGCAGATCAAACGCATAAAAACCATGCCCACTAGCGATATCTAATAATTTCGGTTGATATGGCTCAGCGTTTTTTTGCTTGGTAGTCCTAATGTCGGCTAATGCTTCACGTGCCAACTCCAATATATGCTCACGGCGAATACGAATACCTTGCCAGCCGATATTGTTTAAATAAAACTTATCGACCGCCTGTCCAAACTTATTCTGACCGCTGGGTTTATTATAATAGACATGATCTAGCGAATGACCTGAATCAAATCCATGCTCCAGCCCTGTGGCAATCGCATCGCTAACATGACCGAACTTTTGCATCGCAAAACGGGTAATTGCAAAGTTTGGATTGAATGGTTTAATCGCCAAACGATCCACTTTATCCTTACTAGCACTGTTTAAGTGAGCGGTACTCAAATCAGGTGCTTGGACTGGTGCGTTAAATACTTGCTCAGCAAACTCAATACAGTCCGCGAATACATCGGTTTTATTGGTCTCATGAAAGATTGCATGATAGCTGTCTGGATACAACTGCCAGCGTTTGATCGGTGTGTTAATCGCTTCATAAAACGTGCGCTCAGCCTGCTTATCGACCACATAATCCTTGCCCGCACACAAGACGAACGTCGGTACGGTAATGGCACCTGCATCATCAAGTAAACGCTGACCCGTTGCATGAGTGTCGATGAGTAAGTCGGTCGAGATACTGTTGGAGATTAACGGATCAGCATTGTAGGCTTGCTGCGCGTCTTTATCATGGGTCAGTACTTGTGCTTTAACGTAGCTGCTGACACGTGACATCAGACCTAGCGTACGCGCCACCTTCAATGACGGTATGGCAAAGGGCAAATACAAGCGAATACTGAGCGCAGGTGTTCCAAGTATCATCCCGCGAATATTAGGCGCATAATCGTGTACCCATGCTGCTGCCAATACCGCGCCGATACTGCTAGCGACAATCAGTGTATCTTCGATAGCAATGCCTGTTTGCCCAATCACCAATTGCACAAAACCCTCTAAATCTCGCTCAAGCTCCGTGACACTCTCTGCATGATCTTTTATACCACCTGAGCGCCCATTACCGCGCGCATCCCAAGCAAATACTTGATAGCCCGCTTTTGCAAACTGCTCTCCCAGCTCTGCCAATCGTCCCGAATGCTCATGCCCTCGGTGCAATAAGATAACTTGGCGCAACGGTTGGTTGGCTTGCTTGATAGCTGATTTTTTCATGTCTTCTAAAGGCATCGTTAGCCAATAGCGATAATAAATAGCCGTGCCATCATAAGCGTTATAACAGCTCTCACCATTGATGATTTTAGATGCGGGCAAGTCAAAACCAACACTGGCCTGTTCTTCGAATTTTTGACTATCAACGGTTGTGGTTGGCATTTCTTTGAACTCCAATGGGCGAGCGTTATCAGTAGAAGTACTTGGTAAAACAACAGTAAGAAATAGTGAGTTGTTTGTTGACTCACCCAGTACGGATCGCAGCTGAGGTGGGTTACGCATTAAGTATAACTCTGTCATATAACGTAGTCGATTGAGACAGGTCTTTAGTAGCATTATCTCTGTTAATATAAATAATTGACTCATTCTGATAGCAGGTAAAGCCACCTGCCCTTTAATACTTACTGGCGCTTTGGCTCTAATGCCCATAAATGCACCAAGCATACCTAATAAGAAGGCACGATCGCTTTTGCCCAAAGGCCCTTGGTTAGCACGAACACCTAACATGGTATTACTAGTAACGCCCAACAGCTCGGTGCCAATACTAAGCGCGATCAGAGCAGTGATATGGTGCTGAGAAGTTGATATATTCGTTGGTAAGTTGGCTATTACCGTTTGCCGTTCTTTGTTATTGATATGAGGGGTCAGAATATGAGGCGCCAGACTCGCTAATAGAGCCGTATCGCCAACCATATCACCTACCTCGTTTAACACGGCTCCTAGCGTTGATGCCTGGCCATGTTCACGGGCCATCATGCCATCGATGGCATTGAGTGCCATACGTACAAACAATGATGATGGTAATAAAAGCCACAGCCGCTGCTGTTCAGCCGCTGGTTTGGCAATGATATAGGCAGTACCGATACTTAATAAAACAGCGGATACTGTCACTTGATTAGCGGTAACATTTTGCTCAACCAGCGCATTACTTATCGGGCGTAGTTGATTTTGAAACTGAGTTTTGAGCTGATATAGCGACATGAGTTTAGCCAAATATTTTCAGTACTTTAATGTAGCAACAAAAGTTTATAAGGTAAAGAATTACCAAGCGCTCAAAAACGTTCAAACATTTTGAAAAAGATATTTATTAACATCATTATAATCGTCCAGTTTTTCCAGTTTAGCCAACAATGAGCGATGATTTACAATGAATCTCAGTGGCTCATATCAATACTATTAACCTTATATGGTACAATCTTCAGCTTCTTAAAAACGCCTTATTAAAAATGCTGCGAGCCCTTTATCATGGAAAGCCTAGTCACCCTTGTTCTGGTATTAATGCCAATGTTTATTGGCTTTGCCATTCCGTCTAACCCTACTATGACAAAATTGGCCGACAAAGGTCTATCATACTTGGTATTTATTATCCTAGCGTTGATCGGTATTGAGCTGTCTCAGGTAGAAGGTCTAGGTAATCAGTTGGGTGAAATTGCCTTATATGTCACTGTATTATCGATACTGACGATTGGTTCAGGTTTATTTGGGCTGATGTTGTTCGATCATCTGCGCCCGTGGCATGCCAAAAAACCAAGCGTAAAATCTAAAGAGCATCGGGTGAGCATTCGAGGTAGCTTGGCGCAAGTGGTTTGTGTGGTGATCGGGATGGTGATTGGCTATTTCTTGCCTGCTGATTATATGCCGCCTGAAAACTCTATGACTGTCATGCTGATGATTTTGATTTTACTGGTCGGTATAGGCTTAAAAGGATCGGGCATCACCTTAAAAGAAGTACTACTGAATAAACGCGGCGTAGAAATGAGTGTCATCTTTACGCTAGCGGTATTGGCGGGTGGGCTTATCTTTGCACTACTATTTACTGATGTGTCATGGACGAAAGGCTTAGCACTATCGTCAGGGTTTGGTTGGTACTCGCTATCAGCGATTGTCATGACCGATGCTTATGGCGCGGTTTGGGGTAGTGTCGCGTTGTTTAATGACTTGGTACGCGAGTTCTTTGCGTTAATCTTTATTCCGGTATTTATGCGCAAATACCCCTCCGCTGCGGTTGGGCTTGGCGGCGCGACCAGTTTAGACTTTACCTTGCCTATCATTCAGCAGTCAGGTGGTCTAAAAGTCGTGCCACTAGCGATTAGCTTTGGCTTTTTGATTAACATTGTCTCGCCAGTACTGATGGTGTTCTTTTCGGCGCTTGGCTAAGCTATATTTTGTAGATCAGCTTATTCGTATTTGATATTACGATTATTTTATTACTAACCATCTGTTTAACTAGCTTATCAATTGCTTTAGTGTCCTCATTACGTAGATAGCTTTTAAGATAGTTTATTAAACTTGACTTTTTGGATGGTCGAGTACCTGCTGGTCTACTTTTTAGCTGTGCTATTGCACGTTGATATGTTGTAGCAGAGTCTTTGCTATTCTTATTATCATCTTGTGAAAGTTTACTCGAATTTCCTTTGATATTATCGAAAGGTGAGTAATAGATAGCTTTATTATCTTGTTTTATTATGTCCTTCTTTTTGAGGTACGTTACAACTAAATCAATTTGATCCTGACTATTTGCTTGGCGATAACTTGCAAGTTTTTGCTTTATCACATTATTCAATCCATCAATTTCTTTTGCCTTACTTCGTAAAACTTGATCAGTGACTAAATCTAATATTCCTTGACTGTCTACTTTATAACTTAGTTTTTCTCCATTTTCATCAAGTCTAATAAGTCCTGCTTTGATAAACTTTCCAAAAACCTGTTCAAAAATATAATCTTGCTCAGTACTATTGAATCTCTCTAGTACTTTCACTGGAACGTACTTCTTTATCGAGTACAATAGGTTGGATTTATAGCTCGGTAAAAAAACCTTACGATTGACAATGCTATCAAAAACCAATACATAACACTCATGTATAACCGATTTGGGAACGCTCTCTTCAAGGCTTTGCGCTAAAGATTTCTTATTGTCCATGGCAACGCTAGTAACGTCATCACACAAAACATGATGACTATCTTCGATGACAAGTTGGCTTTTTTTTATATCTGATGCACTTTCTATGTTTGACTCGTAAGCCACAGTTAGCTGATTAGCATTTTCTAACCGCATGATTTTCATACCATCATAAGCACTATTGAGATGCTCAACCAAGATATCATAACCACTATCTCTTGCTAAAATACAAACATCAGCACTAGGATCAATTTCAGAGATTTTGCCAAGATAAAAAGACAAGTAAAAATCTAGCGCATTCTTCCCTGCATGTTGCATCTTAATAATGTGCACATTTTCATTATCAAACCTGAGCAAGTTTTCAACCAATTCAAGAGGTAAACTCTTCTGCTGATTGATACCCAAAAACAGCCATACATGGCATTCATTCACCTCTACATTATCGAAGCTTTTAGGCTGAATGTTTTCATAATCAATTAAAATATGCTTCATCAAAATATTCTTATCATTTAATAAAAGTTACGATTACTTATACCCCACTCGCCTGCTTAGCAAACAAGCGCATCAATGGTTTTATTTTACTGACTCGGTACATGCCTTCATTACGTATCTGCTGCACAGGACGCACTTGTGCAAGCGACCCTGCAAATAACCAGTTAAGCGCAGAAAAGCTGTGCATCATTAGGCTATTATGCGGACGGCGCGAACGCTCATAATGACGTAGCGTTTGATTACTTCCCCAAAGCGTACCGCCACTACGGGTAAAGTCATGCTTTAGCTGCTCACATAATACTGTCACATCCAGCATACCGAGGTTCAACCCTTGACCCGCCAGCGGATGTACGCCATGAGCTGCATCGCCAATAAGTACCAAGTTATCAGCGACGTAGCTTTTCGCTTGCTGTGCCGCTAATGGAAAACTAGCGATAGACTCAATCTGATTAATCGCACCCAGCTCGTAATTGCTAGCAGCTGCTAACTTATCAGCGATAAATCGATCTTCTTCCTCTATCAATGCCAATGCTTGATTGCGTGGCAATGTCCATACTATTGACTGCCAATGCTGCGGGCTTGCCTTATCAATATCGGTTATATCTGCTAATGGCAATAGTGCCAGTGTGCCCGTCGGTAGCATAGCTTGACGTGCCGTTGCCTGATGCGGTTTCTCAGTCTGAATCGCACAGCAGATGGCAGTTTGATTATAGTCAAGTGTATCTACGCCAATCCCTGCTTGCTGACGGACAAATGAACCGCGCCCATCAGCGCCAACTAATAGACGCGCATCAATCGCTTCGCCATTGTCTAAAGTTACACGGTAGCCTTGCTGCGCCCCTAGCCAATCCATATTGACAACTTTGTGACCAGCGATAAGGGTCAGATAGTCACTGACATCAGCTTCGTGCAAGCGTTGCCATAATGCGTGCTCGATAACAGCAGGCTCAACCATACTACCTAATAATGTAGGCTCATAATTTTTACCACTATTATTCTCGGCGCCAATATCTTCACTTTCGCCAAATAATAACTCACCCATGCCGTTCAGTTGCCACACCTGCATTTGCGAGTAATCAGCCTTACGCTCAGAGCTAGCAATCTTTTGCCAAGCGCCAATGTCATTGAGCAGATTAATACTAGCCATACTAAGTGCATAGACACGTGCATCACGTTTGCTAAGTACATGTTGCCAAGCTGATTCATCACGCTCAGGACGAGCATCAATCAACGTCACTGGCATTTTATCTTGCGCCAGCTTGAGAGCAAGCGTTGCACCAACGATACCGCTACCGATAATCAGCGTATGGTTGTTTTTCATAAGGTGTCTCTCAATATTGTTCAATATTAGAATGCTTATTATCAATCTTAATTACAGTTAGTTGATTCAGTTTAAAAGAGAGACAAGGCAACCAGTGCAGATGTATAGGCAATACTTCAAGCGAGGTTAACGCTGTTACTCTTTTAAAGAGGATTTAACTATAGCGCTATGATTTTAGACCCATCGCATAAGTGGCGACTAGTGGCTTGATATTTGGCAATTTATCAAAGGCCAATAACGCCATGTTTCGTGCCAGCTTAATCGCGGGGTTAGGATGCGTGAAGCCGTGTACTACCGCATCACAAAAACGAATCACTCGCTTCTGGTCGGTTTGACGTGCTTTCTCATAACGCTTTAATAACTGTGCATCACCGATATCTGCGCCTTTAAGTACTTGTGCATTTAGCATTTGTGCCAGCACATGCGCATCTCGCATACAGAGATTGAAGCCTTGCCCTGCTACAGGATGCAGGGTATGAGCCGCATTGCCCATAATGACGCAGCGCCCTTCTACCTGCTTATCCGCTAGTACGCGAGTCAATGGATAGGCGCCGCGGCGACCAGCAGCGGTAAACTTGCCAGCGCGTTGACCGAAAGCTTGCTGTAGCGTCTGCAAGAAATGGGCGTCGTCTTCTAAGTACCTGATTTCTTCACCTGTTGGGCATACCCACACCACAGAGCGCCTGTAACCGTGTTGATACTCATCGTTGCCATCGCCCTCTGGATCGGTCAGTGGGAGCACGGCAAGTGGGCCAGCTGGACTGAAACGCTCAATCGCTGCATGCTCGTGTGGCGTATCTGTCTCTACTACGCCGACGATGGCCGTTTGCTGATAGTCATACATGGTTGTACCGATATCTAGCAATTGTCGTACTGTAGAATCGCGCCCATCACAAGCGACTAATACGCTAGCTTGAAGCTGCTGCTCGTTTTCGGCTTCATCGTTGTAATTAAAGCTAAGTGTCACACTATCGGTCTGCTGCTGGACAGTTGTCACATTGGCATTATCTATCAAGGTAATTAACGGCTCCTGCTGTGCGGCTAATAAAAGCTTACGCCCCAGCCAAGCGTTTTCGATGACTTGCCCAAATGACTCGACCTTTTCCTCTGCTTTATTCAGCTGCGCACGCCCAAAGCTGCCTTGCTCACTAATCTGCACGGTATCGATACGGCAAGCATGACTTTGTAATTCATCCCACAGTCCAATCTCTTGATATATTTGTACCGTGCGCCGTGATAACGCCGTATTGCGACTGTCCAAATAATGGCTACGAGTACTGTCATCCGTTGGACTGATGGTTGGATAGCTGTTTTTTTCTAATAAGGTGCTCGCAATACCGTGATGGGCCAATAGCAATGCAAAAGACAAACCAACATGACCACCACCTGCGATAAGCACTTGCTGGTCGGTTATCGCTTCTTTGTTTTTAGAGATGCTGTCGAACTTTTTAGGTATGCTGCCAGCATTGGATAAATGTGAATCAGTATCTTGCATTGTTATTTTCCTAGTATACTTTTTTGGACAAGCAATTTATTAATGATAGATAGCCGCTCGTCACTGACGTTATTTTATAATTTTTATCATGTCGCTGCTGTTATTAGATGGGTTGCAGCAACCTATGGTATCGCCCATAGATTACCACAAATTGTCTATTATGCCGTGGTCTTAACCGTAGACAAATCGTTTCTTTACTCTCATCATAAACGAGGTTTATATTCATAAAACTCAAAAATCTTAATCTTATTAAAGCACTATCATACGATGGGTAGCGATGAATTATATAAAACTGATAGCAACATCAAATCAATCTATAGAAAATCGCTGTAACAGTTGCAATCCGCATACAAAAACAGCGTTATCTATCTGATGTATGGCTTGAAATTTAAAAATTCTCTACCATAATGAAGGCAAGACTTTTCATTACTTTCATTTACGACTTTCCACAAAAACAACAATAATATCGCCGTCATTTTTATCATCTACAATCTTTGTATCACCTAAACACTGTAACGCCACTAACTATTTTATCTCTGCAACCCGTCACGCAATTAAAACCAAATCATAGCGTCGGGTACACAATAAAAGGATAATCGCTTGACTGATTCCATGAGCCGCCGTATAAAGTTTGAATCATTGACCCCAGCACAGCTAAAAACCGTGCTTGGCGAATACAACAATCACATGAAATATATCCAAGAACGCCTCGATATTAAAATCATGCAACGCCAAGGTGATTTTTGCCTGAGTGGCGATGTGACCAATGTCGAACGCGGTGAACGTATTATCTACAAAATGGTAGATGAAGCGCAGAACACCAAAGACATCAGTGCAGAAGAGCTGCACCTTATCATCCAATCTAGTCTCTCTCGTGATGAAGACATCGAAGAAGACGAGCAAGATCACGATGACATGGAATATGATGAAGACTTGGATGAGGCTAGCGAGTTTACGCCCATCAGTTTACGTACACGTAAGGGTCGCATCGTTCCGCGTGGGGGCAATCAACAGCGTTACGTAAAAAACGTCCTGAGCTCTGATGTGTCATTTGGTATTGGGCCAGCTGGTACGGGTAAAACGTATCTAGCAGTAGCATGTGCCGTCGATATGCTTGAGCGTAATGAGATTGAGCGTATTTTGCTAGTGCGTCCAGCGGTAGAAGCTGGCGAAAAACTGGGCTTCTTGCCAGGTGATTTGACCCAAAAAATCGATCCGTACTTACGGCCGCTATATGATGCACTATATGAGATGATAGGCTTTGAGAAAGTCGGTAAAATGATTGAGCGTCAGATTATCGAAGTGGCACCGCTGGCTTATATGCGCGGTCGTACTTTAAATAACTCATTTGTCATTCTAGATGAAGCGCAAAACACCACGCCTGAACAGATGAAAATGTTTTTGACCCGCTTGGGCTTTGGCTCACGTGCCGTCATCACTGGGGATATTACTCAGGTGGATTTGCCACGTGGTCATAAGTCAGGCTTGGCACAAGCAATGGATATTCTAAAGGATATCGAAGAGATTCATATCACAAAGTTTGATTCAAAAGACGTCGTACGACATCAATTGGTACAACAAATTGTTGAAGCCTATGACGTATTTGATGAAGAGCAAATGGCTTTAGAAGAAAAACGTAAGTTTGAACGTATTAAAGAACAAGAGCGTAGACAAGCCGTCGCTAATGCAGCAGCCAATCTGTAATAATCAAGCTAATTATTGAATTACAATCATTTGCTATAAGCATTTATCTTGCATAAGAAAACCGGATTACTCAAAGTAGTCCGGTTTTTTCTTACCGACAGTTTATTGAATTTAGCTCTTTCGCTACTAGTCGCCCACCAGTAACTTAGCTATAGTAGCCTTTATACATTCTATACATTGGCCTCTATTTATTAGCCAAAAATTTAGCGATAAGATAAACAGTGATTGAACTACTTTTATAGTAAAAAACTGGCAAATAAATCACCTAGACGATGCAGCATTAGAAACACATTTATAATAAAAAGGACAGCAATATGAGCCAACCTGACAATACTAATTTTGACGACAAGATCGCTAGCAATCATGCCAGCTTAGCAGCCCTTGATATCAGTGCGACCGACAGTATTGATGATGAAATATTAGATACTTTTTATAATCGCGAGCATTTATTATCAGTCATGATGGCGACTTTGGATTATATAGACGGTCGTATTAATAATGGTCTGACCCTACCCTATTTTGCAGATATCGATCCTGAGCTGTGGCAGGAAAAGTCTAAAACATTGGATATATATATCACTGATGACGTCGAAGGTCGTGCGTTGAATCTAGAAGCACGCGGCAAGGACTATGCGACCAATATTTTGTCTTATCCAAGCGAATTACCTGCTGCAGTCATTGAGCTGATGCCAACACTGCCTCTTGGAGAACTGATTATCTGTCATGAAGTGATGGTACGTGAAGCGGCTGAACAGGACAAAACAGTGGCGCAGCACATCAGCCATTTGCTAGTGCATGGCGTGCTACACCTACTAGGTTTTGATCATGAACTCGGACAAGCTGAGCAAGATGAGATGGAGTACTTTGAAATTGAGATTTTGGCAGGCCTAAACCTACCAAATCCTTATGTCTAAACTAGCACTGCTTTATTAAACAGTCTTTTAACTATTAAGCAGCTACTCATTAATCTTTAGTTAATGGCAACTTTTGCGCTTGACCCATCTGATTAATCATATGGTCTAAGCCTTTAACATGGACACTGCGCTGCGGGAATGGAATCTCAATCTTCTCATCATCTAGAGCTTGCTTGAATTGCTCTAGTAGCTCGCATTGCATCGACCACCAGTCGGCATTGGTTGTCCAGACATTTAGGGTAAGATCTACTGAATTATCGCCTAGATTGGTCACTCGTACGATAGGTTCAGGATCAGTAAAAGCCAATGGGTTATTTCTTGCCAGACTTAGCATCACGTCTTTAGCCGTTTTAATATCAGCATCATAGCCAATACCGACGGTGATATCGACGCGGCGATTGGGTAGCGCTGTATAATTGACCACAGGTGAAGTCGTGATATCGCTATTAGGAATGATGATATCGTGATTGTTAATGGTCGTCAGATGGGTATTAACCAAGGTAATCTCAGTCACCGTACCTGTGTAGCTACTAATCTGTACATAATCACCGCGTACAAACGGGCGAAACGTCACAATCATAATACCAGCGGCAAAATTTGATAGCTGGTCTTTTAGTGACAAACCAACGGCAACAGCGGCACCACCTAAGATTGCGACGACCGAAGTAGTCTGTACACCGACTTTGCTAAGTGCAGCTAAAATCACTACGACCAGTAGCACGCCATACAATAGACGACTTAAAAAACTAGCAACTGTCTCGTCCAGATGGCTACGCGTCATCAAGCGATCGGAAAAAGCGACTGCTTTTTTGGCAAGCCAACGTCCAACGATAAATATAAGTATTGCTAAAGCGACTTTAATGACCAACTCTAGGGCATTGCTCGTTAAGGTAGCGACATCTACGGTAAAACCTAAAAATTCCATACTGACTCTTTATTTTATAGCTGTGTGTTATGAACTTGGATATCTGTGATTATAAAAAATAGTGCGTTAAGCGTTATTCTTAACAGTTGTGTTTTCAGTGACATTTTTTCAGTAACTTTAATTTCAGTAACTTTAATTTCAGTAGCTTTTTTCTTAGTGCTTGTCTTCTTAGCACCTATCTTCTTAGTGCATGAATACATTAACCTTAGTACGTTACTTCGACTGTATCACTATAGCGGTAAGTACGTATCAAGCGCAGCTCAACGATATCGCTCATGTCTTCGGTGAACTTACCAAAGGGTGCTGCTTGTCGTACCGACTGCTTGGCCGCTTCATCCAATATCGTAGAGTTTGAGCTTTCAAGCAAACGAATGGCCTTGATATTGCCGTCGTTACTGATGATAACCATTAGCCGTACTTCGCCCGTAATGCCTTGAGCACGCGCTTGTACAGGATAATGCAAGTTGCCCACTCGCTCGACATGCTCACGGAATGTATTGATATAATCGGCTGCCGCACCCCGTGTGGTCGAATTACTATCCATCGTCACGACTTTGGATTTGGTTGCGTAGACCTGCTGACGCTGAGATAGCTGAGCTTCTAAGGTGGCAATCTGCTTACGTAGCCGCTCTTCTTGCGCCATTGCATCATCTTGCGCTTGCTCGCTGTCATTATCCGACTCTACAGTGGCCTGACGCCAACTTAACGTCGTACGCAGATAACTCTCTTGATAACGCTGCTGACGTACTTTACGCTGTAAATTAACGATATCTTGAGTCTCACTCATTTGCTCAGCAGACATTGCACTTAACTGATTGTTCTCTTGTCTGAGCTGCTCTTCTATTGTACCGCCGCCCTCTTGTGAAGCGTTGGCAATAAAGTGCACATCTTCATTGGGCTGCATGTTATCGGTCAGCACCTTTGCCACATCTTGCATCATAGCAGCTGGGTCTTTTCCTATAGAAAAGCTAATCCCAAAAATAATCAGCACATGAACAGCCACCGCAATGCCAATAGCGACAGGCAAGCTTATATCGCGCTTGGGCGCTTGCGCCGAAAAATGATAGCTCTGTGAGTCTTTTATATAGGCCACAATGAATCTCAGCTTGTGAGCACATCAGTACAAAGCACTATTTAACAAGTGTTGTAACGATGGGCATGATTTATACTGGCGCTATCATAACATGACATAGAATTATGTCGCCAGTATAAGCACTGAGACGACATTTTGACATCTGCCATGCAGTATTGGTAACCTTATCCGCTGATTGAAAAACATGCATTTGAGAATCCATGGGACAGATGAAACACTGTCTATACCAAATGAATTGCTATAAAACGCATGTGTTCATTTTGAAGCCACTGTATTTGTTATATACTGCTTTAGCATAATAGCATTAGTAGCACGATACTTTGCAACAATCAAAACTGTGCATCGTGTTGATTAGGCACGGCAGATGATTAAGCAGCACAGTAAATGTAGATTCACTATGCACCAGTATCAGAGGTCAGTTTTTCGCTTTTGCTACCTATCAGTATAAAAATTACTAATGGTCGTAGATATTTAGAAATTATAGATGATTAGCTTTCGTTCAAATTAACGATAGCATGCAAAGTTTGTTTAGCCATTTTTACGTCACCGATTGAATGACGCGCCCTATAAGGATAATAAGTTTGAGTGACTTTGATAACGTGAATAATTCAGACAATTTTGATGAGTTCTTCGAGAGTATTGGCTATCGTTTTGACGAGTCATTCGGCAGTGGTTGGGAGCGTATCGCCCAATCGGTTAAAGATATCTATAATAAGACGACGGACAAGTTCGAAGATGAGTTGTCATTGCCAGTGGCACAGACTTACGTTAATGATGCACTACAAAAATTCGTCACCGACAATGTAAAAGCCATTTTAGAGCTACGTGTCGAGATGCATGAGGATTGGTTTCGTTTGTACTGCACTGTCAATGCAGGCGGAATCTATGCCGAGGTAGCAAGTAACTTTAGCCTAGTTCACGTTCAGCTCGATCGCAATGTGCAGCGCTTTGTGTTTGGTCAGCAAACTTATACCGATATATTAAATCTGCGCTGCGAGTCTTTCATGAAACGCCAAGGCGTCAAACTTGCGATTTGGTTTTATCATAGCGTCCTCAAAAAAGACCCTTTGGGATTTATTCTGTCGTACGTCAATATTGCTCGCGCAAAAGACGAAGTGATTTATCTCGATATCCATCGTTGGTTAAAAAACAATAAGAAAATCATGAGTACTTTGCACAAGGTACAGATAAATTATGGCGAGCTAGAAGAAGAGCAAATGATTTTGAAGGCTCAAATCAACTATCGTGATTTACTGGCGGCCAGCAGTAACGAAGATATCATCGGTGATGATGATGATCCTGAATTGATGCAAGGCCCTATTAACCCTGTAGACGATGCGACTGAACCAAGCCAAGAGTAAGTCGCTAATGTTTCATCCCATAAGACAACGTTTTATCCCATAAGAAAACGCTGCATCTTAGAGGTTATTGGCCTTATAGATGCAGCGTTTTCTTATTAAAGTCGAGAACTACCAGTAGTTCTCTACGGCAATATTACCCTCACCGCGGCGATTCATTACCAGTCCCAATGTCTTTAACGCCTCTTTAGTATCTTCTACCATATCTGGATTACCGCATAGCATGACATGCGTAGTATCGATATCTAATGCGATACCCGCACGCTCTTGCAACGTGCCCTCTAGCAGTAGCTTTGGCAGACGCTCTGACAATGCACCTTCGACAGGCTCACGAGTGACGATTGGGATAAAGATAAGCTTTGCTGGATTATCAACCAGCGTGCCGAAGTCTTCTTGTAGGCTCTCTATTTTTTCAACGTAAGCAAGTTCATCGAGCGAACGTGCGCTATAAGCCAATACAATGTGCTCGTAATCTTCCCATGTCTTTAAATCTTGCAGCATCGATAAGAATGGTGCTAAACCAGTCCCTGTTGCTAGCAGCCATAAGTCTTTTGGTAATGGTTTTTGGTAACGTGCTAATGTCAAAAACCCAAATGGCATGGTATTAAGCAGCAGTTCATCACCCACTTGTAAATGCTGCAATTGCGAGGTAAATGCACCGTCAGGAATTACGATAGAGAAAAACTCTATTACCTCATCAAATGGTGAAGAGACAATCGAATACGCGCGAAAAACATCTTCATTCAATGCACTATCAGCAGTTTCATCACCTGCCTCAATCTGTTGATAATATTTTAATTGACTAGGATTGACACCTAAACGTACAAACTGCCCCGCTGTAAACTTAAAACTATCAGGACGGCTGACGGTAAAGCTAAATAAATTTGGCGTCCACGTGGTTTTGCTGAGCACCGTTACGGTTTGAATATTATCACTCATAATTATTCGTCACTTATACTTTATTAAACTGTATTTTTATAAGATACCTTTGATAGGTAAAAGAAGATAAATACCAAAAAGGTAAGCATAAAAAAAGATGCGCCAAGCTTATCATAAAGCTGGCGCATCTTGGTTCTTTAACCGTAACAACAGATAGATCGCAGCGACTTATCTGTTGTATTAACTCAGCGACATTACCAAATGCGAGCCAAACTTGCCCACTCAATCATACTATTTGGCAAGATACCAAAGAATAGAATAATCGCCGTCACAGCAATGACCATGATACCACCGGTACGAATACCCCATTGCCCAGACACGTCAAACTCGATGAACTGCTTAGGACGTTTGAACAGCGTGAGTAACACACGTAAGTAGTAGAATAGACCAATCGCACTGCCCAAGATAATCATCGCAGCCAAGAACCAGTTGGTGCCTTGTACCGCAGCTAAGATAGCAAATAGCTTAGTGATAAAGCCTGCCGTCAACGGAATACCAGCCAATGACAACATCATGATAGTCATGACAGCTGTCAATAATGGACGACGCCAGAATAGCCCTTGATAATGCGTCAACTCATCAGCTTCACCAGATAAGCGATACGGACTCGACATCAACGTCACTACACCAAAGGCACCGATAGAGGTAAAGGCATAAACCGCCATATACATACTAGAGATACTATCAGCGGCCGAGCCAATGCTGACAATCACGATCATCACATAACCCATATGGGCAATAGATGAGTAACCGAGTAGACGCTTAAGGCTAGTTTGACGTACTGCCAATAAGTTACCTACCAAGATAGATAAAGTGGCCATTACCATCAATAGCATCTGCACTGATGGCAATGCCAGCAAAGCAGTATCGATTAAGAAACGCACGGCCAGTGCCATCATCGCCACTTTTGATACTGATGCTAAAAAGGTAGCGATAGGCGCTGGTGCACCTTCGTAAACATCTGGCGTCCACATATGGAAAGGAGCAGCTGAGAGTTTAAAGGCGATACCAAACATCATCATTGCCGCGCCCAATATCAGTAGTGGCGACTCAAAGATATTGCCCAGTACCATACTGATTGGCTTAAATGCTAGTGAGCCTACTTCTGCATAGATAAAGGCCATACCCATCAGCAACGTCGCTGATGCAGTCGCCGACAATACCAAATACTTCAATCCCGACTCAAGCGACTGGTTGCGCTTGTAAGTATAAGCGAGCAAACCATATAACGGTACTGACAGCATCTCTAAGCTCATAAAGAATGACGCCATATGCTGCGCGCTTACCATTAGTAATGCACCAATGGTCGATAGCAGCATGAGCAAATACAGCTCTTCTTTATTGTCTTTGAGATTGGCCAGATACGCATAAGACAGCGTACAACAAGCCAAGGCACAGATAAAAATCACCACCATATTAAACTGAGCAAAGTTATCTATAACAAATAGTTGCTCAGCGTTTGGCGCGATAGATCCGCTGTCAATCACACCGATCATCTGCCCGATAAGGGTAAATAGACCAATGTTTAAGCCTGCCACTGTAATCGTACCAGTGACCATATGCGAGCGTTTAAAGGTAATCGCGATCATAACCGTCAATACCGTAATCACTACGGCGATAATCGGCGCGTAAGGCAACAATCCTATCAAATCATTCATCTTAATATCATTCATGACTTAACGTGCCTCCATTACATCAAGCAGCTGCGACGCATCTACCTGTGTCACTTGACTGTATATATATGCGTTATTAATCCACTGCATTGCGTGACTTGAGGTATCAAGGAACGGCTGTGGATACAGTCCTAGCCATACCAAACCAGCAGCTAACATCAGTAGTAATGACAGCTCACGCTTGCCCAAATCTTTTAGTTTACGTGCAGGTAAGCCATGTGACTTAGTCTCTCGCTCTGCCAATGCGGCGATATTGTTTTCACCAAATAGTGCGCGATGAATCAAAATCAATGAGTAAAGACCTGCTAATACCAAACTGAATGTCGCAAAAACAACGAATACTGGATACTGAGCAAATGAGCCAAATAAAATCATGAACTCGCCAATGAAATTACCTGTCCCTGGAATACCAAGCAACGCGGCACAGAAGAACATCAATATCGGTGCGTAGTAGCGGAACTGTCCCCACATACCACCCATCAAGGTCAAATCGCGTGTATGCAGACGCTCATACAACTGTCCTGCCATGATGAATAGAGCGGCTGAACTCAAGCCATGAGCAAGCATCTGAATCATCAGACCTTGTAAGCTGAGCAATGTTCCAGCATAAATTGCTAGTACCACAAAACCCATGTGCGAGATACTGGTATACGCCAGCAGACGCTTCATGTCAGTCTGCATAAATGCAAGCCATGCACCGTAGAAGATACCAATCGTACCTAGGGTAATTGCTATCGGCGCAAACTCTTGTGACGCTGCTGGAAATAGCGGCAACACAAAACGAATCAAGCCATATGCAGCAGTTTTAATCAAAACACCTGCCAAATCTACCGAACCTGCTGTTGGTGCCTGCGCATGCGCATCTGGCAACCAGCCGTGGAAAGGAATGATTGGCAACTTCACCGCAAAGCCAATGAAGAAGCACAGCATGATTGGATATTCCCAGCCGCCAAGTGACGTACCGAGCAAGTCATTATAGTTAAAGCTCACTACCCCTTTTTGGGCGTAGCTGATAATGACCAATACCAAAATACCAATGAGCATGATAAGCCCAGACGCTTGGGTATAGATAAAGAACTTGGTTGCGGCGTATTCTTTGGTTTTGCCAACCACATCATGACCCCAAATCGCGATCAAGAAATAGATAGGAACCAGCATCATCTCCCAAAAGAAGAAGAATAAGAACAAGTCAATCGCTAAGAAAACCCCGATAACGCCGCCCAAACTCCATAGCAAATTCAAATGGAAGAAACCAACGCGGCGCTGAATCTCATTCCACGAACAAGCAACAGCTGCCACACCAAGCAAACCTGTTAGAGCCACCATCATCAGTGACAAACCATCTAGTGCTAAGTGAAAGCTAATACCAAAACTTGGTATCCACGGCACACTAAATTCTGCTACCCAAGGCACTGCAGCGTCTGGCGCGATAACCTGCTTACTCATACCGCTAAAATTACCTTGCTGCCAAAGTACCAACGACAAAGCAAAGGTCAACATCATACCGATCAAGGCAATCCAGCGCGGCAGACGTTTATTAAATCGCTCTACTACCCAGCATAGCAATCCTGCAATAAAAGGAATTGCAATTAATGCTGGTAGCATCCACGTTTGTTGTAACTCAATCATCTTTACACCACCGTCATCATTACCAGCACCAGCAATACAGCCATACCCAAGCCAAAGCTTGTGGCATAACCTCGAAGAGACCCTGTTTGTGTCGCAGACAATACTTTATTACCAGCTGAGGCCAGCTTAGGTAACAGCAACCACGTTTTATCGATAGGGTCGGCTTTTAATAAGCGGCCGATGAATAAAAAGGGTTTTACAAAAATTACATCATATAGCGCGTCGAAGCCTAGGCCATGGTAGCACCAGTGATATAGTGCCCCACCAATACGTGAGCGCTTAAAGCTAGTAAGCAAGCGACCTTTATTGACGACATACAACAGTGCTGCCAATATCAAACCTGCTGCCATGGCACCCATCGCGATATACTCTGCGGTGTGCTTAGCATGCGCTTGACCGGCAACTTCTAATAGATGGCCAACGCTCTCTGGCAATACACCATCTAATGGTGGCGTAATCCAAGCACCAACGGCTGTAGATAGCACTAGCAATACGGTCAAAGGCAACCAATACGACACCCCTGATAGCTTGTGCGCATGGGTTTTTTCTTCACCAAAGAAGATGATCCAAATCATACGGAACGTATAAATCGCGGTTAAGAAAGCACCGAATACACCCATGTAGAATAGTACTAAGTGTCCAGTCGCATACGTCTCCCAAAGAATTGCTTCTTTAGAATAAAAACCAACGGTAACCCAAGGTATGGCAGCGAGTGCACCGCCACCGATGATATAACACCAAAATACCAATGGGATCTTTTTACGTAGACCGCCCATCTTAAAGATATCTTGCTCATGATGTACCGCAAGGATGACCGCACCTGATGATAAGAACAGCAATGCTTTAAAGAAGGCGTGCGTCATCAAGTGGAAGATTGCCCCTTGCCACGCGCCCACGCCAAGCGCTAAGAACATATAGCCAATTTGACTCATGGTCGAATAAGCAAGGATACGTTTGATGTCTGTTTGCGCGAGTGCACAGAATCCAGCAACAACCAACGTCAATGCCCCTACGCCGCCAACCCAATATAATAAGATACCTGGGGTCAACTCAAACAATGGATGTAGACGAGCAATCAAATAAACACCTGCCGTCACCATTGTTGCCGCGTGAATCAATGCCGATACGGGTGTTGGACCTGCCATCGCATCAGCAAGCCATGTATGTAGTGGCAACTGCGCTGACTTACCCATCGCGCCGCCGACCAACATCATCGTGGTAAGCATCATCGTTGGATTATTAATATCAAACACTTCTGGCGCACGCGTAATAATCTCTTGAATATTAAGCGTACCGAACTCGCGGAATAATAAAAACAAACCAAAGGCTAAGAACACATCGCCGACACGTGTGACGGTAAAGGCTTTCATCGCGGCACGGCCGTTGGCTCTATCATGGTAATAATAACCAATCAATAGGTACGAACAGATACCCACGCCTTCCCAACCAAGATATAGCAGAAATAAGTCATCTGCGAGTACCAGTAACAACATACTGGCCACAAACAAGTTCATATAGCTAAAAAAACGAGCAAAGCCAGTGTCGCCTTTCATATACCAAGAGGCAAACAGATGAATTAAAAAGCCAATCCCAGTGATAACGCCTGTCATGGTCAATGCAAGACCATCAAAGCTCAAACCGAAATGTGGGGCAAAATCGCCCACTTGGAACCAAGTCCACAGCGGAACTTCAATTACCGTTCCAGCTGGGTTGGTGGTCAAAAAGGTATAGCTAACCACTAGCGTGCATAATGCTGAGAGCAGCATGCTACCCACGCCAACAATCGCTGCGACCGTTTCTGATAATTTGTCGCGCATAAAGGCTAAAATCAAAAAGCCAATGAGCGGGAATATAAAGGTTAATGGTAATAAACTCATGACATCATCCTTTCATCTCATTGGCGCTATCGACATCGAGATGCCCACGCTGATGATAAAAACGCAATAATATTGCCAGACCAATTGACGCTTCAGCCGCGGCCAAGGTCAAAATAAAGATAAACATAATCTGTCCGTCTGGATCGACCCAGCGACTGCCTGCTACTACAAATGCTAGTGCTGCCGCGTTCATCATGATCTCAAGACTCATTAGCATAAATAAGAAGTTACGACGTACCATGACGCCGCACAGACCGATAGCAAATAAAATACCTGCCAAAATCAGTCCATGGCTCATGGGTATCATACCCAGTACATTCTGCGCCTCAGCAACTGGCTGTACTAAGCCTGCCACCTCGTGGGCAAACGGCACGTTTGACACATCTTGTGCCACGCTTGCTGCTAGTACCATTAGTCTGACTCCTTACGCGTAACTTTATTCGCACCTGCTTTCGTGCCAACCTTCATACCTACATAGTCATGCGGGTCAACATCTTTATATTCGTAAGGCTTAGCCATTTCTACGCCGTCATGCTGTGTAAGCGTACTATCATTGTCGTATTGTTTGATACTGCCTACGCTTGGCTTGAAGTTTTGGCTATCGTTACCGATGACCTCATCGTCGACTGTCTCTTTACCTAAATGATAAGCGGCGACCAAGGCTGCCAATAATAGCAATGCTGCTACTTCAACCAGCATAATGTATTTGGTAAATAACACCGTACCGACTGCTTTGGCAGAGATAGTCGTGCCACCCATCATGACCGCTTCATCGTGATTAAGACCAATCATTGCATAGAGCACAACGGCAATGATTATCGTCAATCCTGTCGGTATCGCCCAAGTACCAGCATCGAGCCAACGCTCTTCGCGCTCATCATTGCTCATGCCCAAATTAAGCATCATGATAACGAAAACAAATAGCACCATAATGGCACCAGCATAAACAACAATCTCTAGCGCACCCGCAAACGGCGCACCTAATACAAAAAATATCCCAGCAATTGCCAACAACGACACAATCATCGATAAAATAGCATGCACCGGATTGGCTTGGGTCACTACGCGCAGACTGGCAAATATCGCCACTGCCGCCAGTGAATAAAACCCAGCCAATTCAGGATGGTTCAAAATATTCATCATGGTAGCAAGCTCCTTAGATCAATCGGTGCAGACTCATTTTGTGCTGCGCCTTTTGGTTTATCTGCTACCGCCATACCTGTCACACGATAATAGTTATAATCAGGGTATTTACCTGGTCCTGAAATTAGCAAATGCTCTTTTTCGTAGACCAAATCTTGGCGCTTATATTCACCCAGTTCAAAATCTGGGGTCATTTGAATCGCTGTCGTTGGACAGGCTTCTTCACACAATCCACAAAAGATACAGCGTGAGAAATTGATACGGAAAAACTCTGGATACCAGCGACCGTCTTCACGCTCAGCTTTTTGTAATGAGATACACCCTACCGGACATGCCACCGCACACAAGTTACAAGCGACACAGCGCTCGTCTCCATCAGGATCACGCGTTAGGACAATACGTCCACGAAAACGCGGCGGTACAGGTACCGGCTCTTCAGGATAAAGAATGGTATCACGCGGTCTGAGCGCATGACTATTGACCATCCACATGCTGCGGACAATGGTAAATATACCAATGACGGTCTTTTTTATGGTAGTAAACATGGGATTATTATCCTTATCAGCTTTACCCTAGTTCATCAGTGATGGCTAGTAATGACTATAACGTTGGGGAAAAGATCAAAATGACCGCAGCAGTAATCAACAGATTGATTAAGGTTACGGGCAGACATACTTTCCAGCCAAAGTTCATCACCTGATCATAACGCGGACGCATGAGTGAGCCTCGAGCCAAAACAAACATGGTCATAAAGAACAGCGTTTTAATCATGAACCAAAAAGCTGGTGGAATAAATGGAATATCTAAATTGAACGGCGCAAGCCAACCGCCAAAGAACAAGCAAGTCATTAAGGCAGAAATCAAGACAACGTTGACATACTCACCAATAAAGAACATACCAAACTTCATGCCAGAATATTCAACATGATAACCTTCAGCCAGTTCTTGCTCTGCTTCTGGTTGGTCAAATGGATGTCTATGCGTAACGGCCACACCAGCCACGACAAAGGTCAAAAAGCCAAAGAACTGCGGAATGATATACCAGCCGTCTGCTTGTGCTTCGACAATGGCACGCAAGTTAAATGAGCCGGTCAAGGCAACAACGCCCATCAACGACAAACCCAAAAACACTTCGTAACTGATTGTCTGTGCAGCTGAGCGCAAACCACCGAGTAGCGAGAACTTATTGGCAGACGCCCAACCACCGAACATCACCGCATAGACAGCAATACCAGCCATGGCAAAGAAGAACAAAATACCGATATCCCAATCAACCACGCCAAGCGTTGGCGAGATAGGAATAATGGCAAATGAGGCCAAGGCAGTAAACATTGCGACCGCAGGTGCCAAGGTGAACATAAACTTATCGGTAAAGTTTGGTGTCCAATCTTCTTTAAAAAAGATTTTGAGCATGTCAGCGACTAGTTGTAGTGAACCAAAAGGCCCAACACGGTTTGGACCATAACGATCTTGCCATAAGGCCAACATACGGCGCTCATAGATAATCATCATCGCGGCAACCAATACCACGACCAAAAAGATGACTAGCGATTGACCCACCAAAAACAGAATAGACCAAGTATCAAAGCTCATACTGCCGGCCAAAAAGCTTGGCACATCAGGGATAATACGGGTAACTTGCATATTACACCTCCTGTGTGGTGATCGGCGCTGCGTTTATTTGCGCTGTGTCATTATCATTAATCATATCGTTAGCCATGCTACCCATCATCGTTACTGGTGCATCCACTTTACGTACCGATGCTGGCATTGATGGGTGAATGATACTCACCTGCCCAACGGGGTAACCGATACAGCCTTCTGCCAAATAACCGACCAGCTGTACTGGCAAGGTAATTTGTTGCTTATCGATTTCAATCGCCAAGTAATCACCAGCAGCGATATTCCAGTCTTTGGCATCGTCTATACCGATACGCCATGCTGCAACGGGTAGTTGCTCTGCGACGATTGGGCTACGTGATGCCATCATTGAGCTGGCATAGATATTATGAATTGGTACCAGTTTCGCTTGGCCTTGCTGCAAGTCAGTTGTATTCGAAGACATCGCTTCTGGCGCCACATATTGACGAGTGGCTAGGCGCTCTAGCTGATCGAACAAACGCACACCTGGATCACCATTTTTCAGATGACCGCCGACTTTGTCTTGGTATTTGTTCCATGCTTGCGGTGAGTTCCAACCTGCCACATTGGCAAAAGGAATCATCGAGCTTGGCGTTTCTTTACCGCTATAACCTTCCATTGAGAAGGTCAGACCAGTGTCCAAATCTTTCGGCTGCATTGGCTCGTGCACTGAGATTGGCGCACGCATAGCAGTACGACCTGAATAACGACGCGGTTGACGCGCGATTTTCAGACCCGTTATACGGTAATCAGCATCAGGCGCAGCGCCTTTGATACCTGCAAGTTTAGGATGGGTGGCAATCAATGCATTGATAACATCATCTAGCTGCGTCCAGTCGACATCACGACCTTCAATGCTGCTATGCACAGCATGTATCCAGCGCCAGCCTTCTTTAATGCTGCTCATTGGATGGTAGTATTCGTTATCGTAAACTTGGAAAAAGCGCTGCGCACGACCTTCAGCCGATATCAATGTACCATCTGCTTCTGCAAAGCTAGCCGCTGGTAATACAATATCAACGTCTTTATGCCAATCAAGGAGCTGATGATCTAATGCAATGACCGTTTTATCAGTCAGTAGCTGCGTCAATTTATTGGCATCAATCGCATCTGTTAGCTGGTTTTCTGCAACCACAACCACATCGTAATCAGTGGCTAGCAGCTCTTCAACTGACTGACCGCCAAGCATACAAACGCCCATGCTATTGGCATCAGGAACCGTTAGATAGATACCTGCTTGTGCCTGATACTTGTTATTTACTTCTTTTAACTCAAGGTTTTCAGCAGGCTCACGCTCGACATCATCCTGCGCTTCTGTATTTACGCCTGTTTCAGGTTTGTTTGGCTTAGCAGATAAATCTTGGTCTTCTTCAGGCTGGTCATTAGCCGCTTTTGCTTGGGCTGCCTGTACTTTGGCATTATGTGCCTCGACCTGCTGCTGCTCAGTCGCTTTAATTGCTGCGCGTTTTTGGGTCAATGCTTGGGTAATCTGTGCTGCTGCTTCTATCAATGCGGTAGAAGACAAGCTACTACCCGAGACAACTAAAGGCTTATCAGCTTGAATCAAGTCATAAGCGATTTGCTGCGCCAATGCTTGCATACCGTCAGTTTCAGTACTTGTATCAGCATCTTGTTCAGCTGCTTGTGGATCTGCTATGTCTGCTAAATCATCAGCGAAATTAGCAATCTCATCAGCAACCTTGAAGCCAAGCTTAGTGATGTCTTCAGGGGTCGCCACTACGCTCACTTTACTGATATCTTCTAGCTTAGTTTGCGTTACATCGATGACATAGACTGGGCTTAGCGCATCTTGAGCGATACGCTTAACTGGTTCAGCAAGCCAAGGTTGCGTTTGCAGCGCCGCTGCCATTTTCAAGCCTTCATTTTTTGCGGCTTGACGTACTGACAGCGCAACACGTGATGAAGTTTGCGTGATGTCTTCACCTAATACGAGCACTGCATCATGCGTTTCGATATCGGTCATGCTAGGGTTATAAATGCCTTCAGTGCTAAGCACTTCGATGCATTTATTGACCAGTGCTTGCTGCTGATGATTCAGACCTGTTGAAAAGTTATCAAAGCCAACGAGATTTTTTAGCGCAAAGTTGGTCTCTAAACTGGCACGCGGTGAGCCAATCCCGATGACTTTTTTATCTTTGATACGTTTGATGGTTTCATCAAGTGCGTAGTCAATATTGATTTTGACATGCTTATCATTGATACGTTCAAGCGCTTGGGTTGGACGATCATCACGATTGACATAGCCATAACCAAAGCGGCCACGGTCACATAAGAAATAGCGGTTTACTTCGCCGTTATAACGGTTTTCGATACGGCGCAATTCACCATAACGCTCGCCCGGTGAAATATTACAACCAGCTGAGCAACCATGACAGATGCTTGGCGCATACTGCATATCCCATTTACGGTTATAGCGCTCAGAGTGGGTTTTATCAGTAAACACACCGGTTGGGCAAACTTCGGTTAAGTTGCCTGAGAACTCACTTTCAAACTGACCATCTTTATCACGACCAAAGTAAACACGATTATTTGAGCCATAAACACCCAAATCTTCACCACCCGCATAGTCTTTATAAAAACGTACACAACGATAGCAAGCGATACAACGGTTCATCTCATGCGCGATGAATGGACCAAGCTCTTGGTTATGGTGCGTGCGTTTGGTAAAGCGATAGCGACGACGGCTATGACCTGACATGTAAGTCATGTCCTGCAAATGACAATGTCCACCCTCTTCACAAGTTGGACAGTCATGTGGATGGTTTGTCATAAGTAATTCAACCATCGACTTGCGGAATGCTTTGGCTTCATCATCAGTGACCGAGATGTACATGTCATCGCCAGGAGCGACCATACATGACATGACGAGGCGACCACGACCTGCTTCCATATCTTCTTTATTTTGGAATTGCTTGACCGCGCACTGACGGCACGAGCCTACTGAGCCAAGGGCTGGATGATAACAAAAATACGGCACATCAATGCCGAGTGATAAGCAGGCTTGTAGCAAGTTATCTGCGCTATCTACTTCGACAGTGGTTCCATCAATATGTATGACTGCCATGCCGCTCTCCTTATTTCACTACTGGCTGTTGGTTGGCTGCAGCATCAATAACATCGACACCAACCGCCTGCGCGATTTTTTGATCAAACTCTGGACGGAAATATTTAATCGCACTCATTAGTGGTTCCATCGCCCCTGGGGCATGCGCACAGAATGTTTTACCAATCCATAAGTCACGCGTCAGGCCTTCTAGTTTTTCTACATCGCCCACTTGCCCTTCACCATCATTGATGGCGGTAAGCAGTTTAACGCCCCATGGCAGACCATCACGGCATGGTGTACACCAACCACATGACTCGCGCTGAAAGAAAATCTCAAGGTTACGCAGTAATGGCACCATGTCTTGTGATTCATCAACAACCATAATCAGACCAGTACCCATACGGCTACCCGCATTTTGAATGGTGTCAAAATCTACCACTACATCTAAATGCTCTGCGGTCAAAAAGTCAGTCGATGCGCCGCCCGGTAACCAAGCTTTCAGTGTTTTACCATCTTTCATACCACCTGCTAAATCTTCAATGATTTCGCGTGCCGTATAGCCAAACGGTAATTCCCACAGACCTGGGTCATTGACCAATCCTGAGCAGCCAAATAGTTTGGTGCCCGGCGTTTTACTTTTGCCTTTGATTTCAGATAACGACTGATACCACTCAACGCCATGATTCAAAATCGCTGGCATATTACACAAAGTCTCAACGTTGTTAACAACGGTTGGACGACCCCATGCACCAGAAATTTGTGGAAATGGTGGCTTGGTACGTGGGTTAGCACGGCGGCCTTCTAGACAATTAATTAGCGCTGTTTCTTCACCGCAGATATAACGTCCAGCGCCCGTATGCACATGCAGATTAAAACTAAAATCTGAGCCTAAAATGTTGTCGCCCATGAGATTGTTGGCCAAGCACTCTTCGATAGCAGCGACCAAACGCTCAGCGGCCAAGATATACTCTCCACGGATAAAGATATAACCGTCAGTGGCGCCAATCGCATGAGCGGTAATTAGCATACCTTCGATAAGCTGAAACGGTAGACGCTCCATGAGCAAACGGTCTTTGAATGTGCCCGGCTCCATTTCATCAGCATTACAGATGAGATAACGCGGCAAACCATCCGGCGGCGACATAAACGACCATTTTAGGCCAGCGTTAAAGCCTGCACCACCGCGACCTCGGACATTGGCCGCTTTAATCATATTGCCGACGTCTTTAGGCGACTTAGATAGCGCTTCTTTTAGACCCGTAAAGCCTTTTAGAGATTCATAAGTGGCTAAATCAAGCACCGCATCATGATGCGCCAAACGCCACGTCAATGGCTTGGTTTCGCTAGTGGCTGTCGCTTTATCACCGTAAATTGGAACACGCTGTGCATTTAGCTGGCTTGGCGCTTGGCCTTGACCGCGACGAGCAATTTGCTCTGAAATCGTTAAACTCATGCGTATAGCTCCAATAATTGCGCGACCTCAGATGGCTGGACAGGGCCGTAAGTGTCTTCATCAATCAGTACCGCTGGCCCTTTATCGCAGTTGCCCAAGCAGCAAATTGGTAATAGGGTAAAACGTCCATCAGCAGTGGTTTGACCATACTCAATACCCAGCTGTGATCTGATTTCAGCTGACAGCGCTTCATAACCTGTCAAATAACAAGCTACTGAGTCACATATGAGAATCACATGGCGACCGACAGGTTGGCGATAAATACGGTTAAAGAAAGTCGCAACCCCATCCATATCTGACATCGGGATGTCTAAGATGTTGGCAATGGCGTTTGCTTGCGCATCATCAACCCAGCCGTTACGCTTTTGCACGATTTTTAGCGCATCTAGCGAGGCGGCACGCGCCTGTGGGTAATGGTGCATAAACTCATGAATGGCAGCGATTTCATCACTAGTGAGAATGCTTTCCACATCTACTTTTGGCATTTTGTCGGAAACAATTTTCATAATCTTCTGTCTTTCCTCACTCATCCTGCTCTATCACAAGCCAATATCAGTCTGATTAAAACTGTGGTTATATTGACAAGTAACAGCATTTTGGTGTGCCATCAGGCAATAATATATTGATGAACAAATACTTATGAAGCAGCGGCTCTAACGATCACAATCCGCCATCACAATATCAATCGATGCTAGGTACATAATGGCATCAGAAACTAGCGAGCCATTGATGACCGATGGCATCTGTTGCAAATGCGCAAATGTCGGCGTACGAATACGGGTACGATAGCTCATCGTGGCCTTGTCTGAGGTGATGTAATAACTGTTCAGACCTTTAGTCGCCTCAACGATCGTCGTACATTCGCCCGCTGGCATCACAGGACCCCAAGATACTGAGATAAAGTGATTAATAAGCGTTTCGATATCATTTAATGTACGGTCTTTCGGCGGTGGTACCGCTAGTGGATGATCCGCTTTGTAAGGGCCTTGTGGCATGTTATCCATGCACTGGCGAATAATACGCAATGACTGACGCATCTCTTCGACTTTTACCATACAACGATCATAAGCATCTCCATTGTAGCCAACTGGCACTTCAAAATCGTAATTCTCATAGCCCATATATGGACGCGCTTTACGCAGGTCGAAGTCAACGCCTGTAGCGCGTAGACCAGCGCCAGTTACGCCCCAAGCAAGTGCTTGCTTGGCATTGTACTGAGCAACACCTTGGGTACGGCCTTTGAGTACGCTGTTTTGCAATGCCGCTTTGACATATTCGTCCAAGCGTTTTGGCATCCAATCTAAGAACTCACGCACCAAACGCTGCCAACCACGTGGCAGATCAGCAGCCGTACCACCGATACGGAACCAAGCAGGATGCATACGATAGCCAGTCACGGCTTCGATAACGTCATAGGCTTTTTGGCGATCGGTAAACATATAGAATACAGGGGTCATACCGCCCGCATCCTGAATGAACGTACCGACGAATAGTAAGTTATTGGTGATACGGAAAAATTCACTCATCATTACGCGAATGGTTTCAGCACGTGGTGGAATGGTGATTCCAGCCAACTTTTCGACCGACATGATGTACGGCAGCTCATTCATTACGCCGCCCAGATAATCGATACGGTCGGTATAGGGAATAAATGAGTGCCAAGTTTGGCGCTCAGCCATCTTTTCTGCACCGCGATGGTGATAGCCGATATCAGGGATACAGTCGACGACTTCTTCACCGTCAAGCTGTAGCACCAAACGGAAGGCACCATGAGCAGAGGGATGGTTAGGGCCGATGTTCAAGAACATAAAGTCTTCATCGCGACCCGAACGCTTCATGCCCCACTCTTCTGGAACAAAACGCAGGTTTTCTTGCTCGTATTGCTGCTTAGCGGTGTTCAAGAAGTACGGAGTAAATTCAGTCGCACGCGCATGGTACTCTTTACGCAGTGGATGACCTTCCCAATATTTTGGCAATAAAATACGGGTCAAATGCGGATGACCTGTAAAGACAATACCGAACATGTCCCACACTTCACGCTCATACCAATTGGCATTTGGCCAAATATTGGTGGCGCTCGGTACATTGACATCGTCTTCGCTCAGCGCGACCTTGATACGTACATCACTATTGCGCTCAAGCGACATCAAGTGATAAAACACTGTAAAGTCACTGTCAGGCAAACCCGCGCGATGCTGGCGCAAACGCTCATCTATCGCTGACAAGTCAAATAGCATGACGTAAGGTTTAGGCAGTTTGCGCAAGAATAAAAGAATATCTAATAAATCAGCACGCGCCACCCAAACCGTTGGAATCTCATCCACAGTCTGCTGCACGACAAATTTACCAGCATACTTTTGCTCCAGCTCTGTGATGACTGCTGGGACGGGCTTGATCTTAGGATCTATGTTTTCGACTACCGTGACCATGAATGATGTATTCCTTCATTAATCATAACTGAACTATGTTAGTCATAACCGAACTATGTCAACCATAACTGAGCTATGTTAATCATAACCGAACTATGATAAGCACATAAAATATTGAAACTGTTGCTACAAGTCTAAATGCTGTTAAAACTTAAATACTGTCTGGGCTGCGCAAGTTTTTGACAGCAATACGATCTGCCTGCTTGCGGTCACGCTCAGGCGTCATTTGCGGCTGATAGATACCCTGCTCATTGACATGGATACCCAGCGGACGACGCTCTTTAGTAATAGATTCTTGTAACAACATCAAACCCTGAATAAGCGCTTCTGGACGCGGCGGACAACCTGGCACATACACATCAACAGGGATAATCTTATCGACACCTTGTACGACAGAATAAATATCATACATGCCGCCCGAATTGGCACAGGCACCCATAGAGATAACCCATTTTGGCTCAAGCATTTGCTCATATAGGCGCTGGATGACAGGAGCCATCTTAACGAAGCAAGTACCAGCGACGATCATGACATCCGCCTGACGAGGCGAAGCACGAATAACCTCTGCCCCAAAACGTGACAAATCATGAACGGCGGTTAAGGTAGTAGCGTATTCAACATAACAGCAAGAGGTACCAAAGTTAAATGGCCAAAGTGAGTTCTTACGCCCCCAGTTTGCTGTTGAATGAACGAGGTCTTCGAGACGACCCATAAAGACGTTTTTATTCACTTCATCTTCGATAGGATCATTGACCGTTTGACTGGTCTGTGCAGGATAGGTATCTGCATCGGGGTTGGCTTTTGTTAATGTGTATTTCATAACATACAACCTTCATATTAGGCTTGGCGTGGCAATCATCTTGCTCGCGCTGTCACCATAATTTTATTATTAATAAGTGGCTAATCATCAGCGATCATTAATACAAACAGAACTGACGCTTTCATGCTTTTCTGCCCGTTTTTACAAACGCTATAAGCTGAGCATCAACTGCTATTAACGTTCAGTTTTGTCCTGCTGAGCAGACGTCGCAAAATCCACAGAAGTAACGTTACCCGTGGTATTAATATGATCGATGTTTTGTAGATGACGACGATTGGTCTCAATATTGTTTGAGACATTGATTTGACCGGATGACTGCGCGGGTACTTTACCTGTCGGATCGACCATTAGCTCATGAGCACCATCAAACTTGGTGATGTCTGCTAAGTTAAAGCCTGCAGGCGCCGCATATAAGCGTGCTTTTTTGCGTAGCTTGTCAGCAGGTGCCCAGTTCATCGCACCCAAGCTCAGCTCATAAATCAAACCGATAATCAGAATAGTGATAAACGTGCCAGCGGCGGCAAAGCCAAGCCAGCCTGCTTCTCGTACTGACACAGCATAAGCGTAGAGATATAACGCCTCTAAATCAAAAATCACAAAGAAGATTGCGACCAAATAAAATTTGGCAGACAAACGAATACGGGCGTTGCCAGATCCGACAACACCCGCTTCAAATACTTCTTCCTTTTGTGAGCCTTGAGAGCGACCGCCAAGTAAGCGCGGTACGACCAGCATAAAGACAACTAGCCCAATGGCGGCTAAGATAAAAGCAATGGCTGACCAATTAAAAGCAGACATGATAATACGTGCTCCTCACCCAATCGAGTGTTAGACACAGCGCAAGCACTGACCCACTCAGGCCATGTTGCGACAGGTATAACGCAGACGAAAACACAAAGTGACTTTATTTAAAAAGTGACTTTATTTAAGTAATTGTCACTGCACTTCAGCAACTGTCACTGTGTTTAAGTAACTGTCATTGAGTCACATGTTAGGTATTTTGCTGGTAACAACCAATTATCAAGCTTATTGACGACGATGTCAGACGTGACCAACTGTAGAGATTCCGGTATGCGCGCGGATAAAGGCTGGTCGCCCAACGCATCTTCTAACAACGTAAGATCAACGTATTAAATCAATATCATATCTGACTGCTTACTTAATTGATTTAATAGCTCATTACACGTGGTCAACAATGACGTGACAACTGGCATAAATTATTTATGTACTATACGCATATCAGTGCCTAAAAGCTAGTTTTTAACTGTATTGAACGGTCACTTTCTGTGTAAAAAAAATGTGTTTTTTTTACTATGAATTATGATATAGACCTTACCTTATATTAACCCCAAATCCGTACTTTTGGCTACGAGCAAACACTGCCACGCTATTTGTCAAAAATCAAGTGTCCAAATACCCTACTTTCATCACCTAAGTCCTCCCCCAAAGTGAGCATTTTTGCTTTATAATGACCCACCAGATTTTTATGATATGCCATCATCAAACCTTAAATTCTATTATTCTTATAATAAAGATTATTAAAATATCGCAATGATACGAATGTTGATGATGCGCGCTGCGTTTATCTATCTTTGTCATATCAGCGCTACCCTCTTTTTTGCTTTTGTCTTACAGGTCACGTTATGAGTCAACTCAATCCCAAACAACAAGAAGCCATGCTCTACGTATCTGGTCCATTACTTGTCCTTGCAGGTGCGGGCTCCGGCAAAACCTCTGTGATTACGCGTAAGATTGCTTACCTAATCCAAGAATGTGACATGCCAGCTGAGCGCATCACCGCCGTAACCTTTACCAATAAAGCGGCACGTGAGATGAAAGCGCGGGTAAGCAAACTGCTACCAAGCGAAAAAATGCGCGGGTTAACGGTATCGACCTTTCACCAATTTGGTTTACAGTTTTTGCGCTATGAGCTGATTCATACTCCGCTAAAAGGCAATTTTTCCATCATGGACAGCGACGACAGTAAGCGCTTGCTGATGGAGCTGATGATGCGTGACAACTTGAGTGGCGCTGAAAGTCGCGAGTTGGTGGGTAAAGCCATCAAAATGATTTCGGATTGGAAAAATGACTTGGTCGAGCCTGATAAGGCGATGGAAACGTTAGACGATCCAGAAGACATGATTTTTGCCACGTTATATGCACTTTATGAGCGTAACTTGCGTGCTTATAATGCCGTCGATTTTGATGACTTGATCGTCTTGCCAACCAAGATATTGCGTGAAAATAGAGAACTGCGAGACAAATGGCAAAACCGTATTCGTTATCTATTGGTCGATGAGTATCAGGATACCAATACCGCCCAGTACGAAATGATTAAATACTTGGTTGGGCCGCAAGGTCGCTTTACCGTGGTTGGTGATGATGACCAATCTATCTATGCATGGCGCGGGGCAAAGCCTGAAAACATGGCACTGCTAAAAGAAGATTTTCCAAAACTAAAAATCGTTATGCTTGAGCAAAATTACCGCTCAACCACGCGTATTTTGACCTCGGCCAACGCCGTCATTCTAAATAACGAGCATTTATTCGAGAAAAAACTGTGGTCAGATAAAGGTCAAGGCGAAAAAATCCGCATCATTAACTGCCGTAATGACGATGATGAATCGGAGCGCGTGGCCAAAGAAATCGTCACTCATAAGCTGCGTTTTGGCAATGAGTGGGAACAGTATGCCGTACTGTACCGCAGTAACTTTCAGGCACGTATGCTAGAGGCACAATTACGTCAACTGCAAGTGCCTTATAAATTATCAGGCGGTCAGTCATTCTTTGCGCGTAGTGAAATCAAAGACATCATGGGGTATTTGCGTCTGATTTTGAACCCTGAGGATGACAGTGCGTTTTTGCGTATTATCAATACACCTAAGCGCGGTATGGGACCAGCCACGCTAGAAAAACTTGGTTTGTTTGCGCAAGAGCACAGCATATCGTTACTGGCCTCTTGTACCCACGCTGGTCTGACTCATGTATTGCCGTCAAAGGCTTATGGTACGATAAAAGAGTTTGGTGAATTCATCGAGCACTATACGCGTGAGCTGGATCAACACCCAGACCCTGTGCCGATCGTACGCCAGATGATTGATGAGACAGGTTATATTGACTTTGTCCGTAGCGATGCCAAAACGCCGCAACAAGAAAAAAACCGTATTGATAATATCGATATGCTGTACACCAGTATTCAGTCCTTGATTAATCGCGCTGAAGAAGATGAAGACCGAACGATTGATACCATCATTCGTAAGCTGGTTCTGCTTGATATGCTTGAGCAACAGCAAGAAGAAGAGAACACTAACAAAGTCAACTTGATGACCTTGCATGCGGCAAAGGGCTTGGAGTTTGATTTTGTTTATATCATGGGGCTTGAGGAAGAGATGCTGCCGCATCGCAACTCTATCATGAGTGAAACGGTCGAAGAAGAGCGCCGTCTGATGTACGTGGGCATTACCCGTGCGCGTCGTGAGCTGACATTGACGCTCGCGACCCAGCGCCGTGCTGGTGGTCAGATGCGAGTTACCTCAGAATCAAGATTTTTGGATGAGCTACCTGAAGATCATATTGACTGGCCTGCCAAAGCGAAAAAGAAAAAAGCGACCAAAGACCCAGAAGCTGTTGCTGATGAATATTTGGCCAATATCCGAGCGTTACTGGGCAAGCGTTGATCTTAACCAAAACATTTAAGCACCTGAGTAATAAACACCTAAGTAAAACGCTTGCGAAAACACGCTTTAGACTGCGCAAAAGGCGATTGTTATAATCGTCATTGTTATTGTTCTTTATATACTATAAAAAACTGACTGTAAAAACTTGGAACACTTATGCCTACCCCGACGCCCAATCAGGAACGAACCGCCATGCTGTCAGGAGATTATAACTCGGCTGAATATAGTGCCGAATATAAGCTTCTGTATCTGCAGGGTTTGGTTGCTGATAAAGCATACGAGGCCATTACAGAGTTTTTGGAAAAGCAGTCCGAATATGAGATTGCCAACCTACTAGAGTCCTTCCCAACTCAAAACCGTCTGTTGATTTGGGCGCAAGTCCCAGAACATATCAAAGGTGAGGTGCTTGCCGAGCTAGATGTCGATACACGTCAGCCATTGATGGAGAACATTTCTTCTCAAGAAATCTCTTTGTTCACCCAAGATCTTGATGCTCAAGATATCTCTGAGATTTTGGACACTGTCACTGAGAGCGTACGTACCTCAGTTATGGCAACGCTCGACGAAGAGACTCGGGTCCAAGTCAATAAGCTTGATACTTACGCCGACTGGGAAGTGGGTAGCTATATGGATCCCGATATTATCCAGATAAGGGATGATATCTATCTAGCTGATGTGCAAGAGTGGCTGCGTGAAAACGACGACCTGCTCGATGACGAGAGCCAAGAGCTGCTCGTTGTCGATCAAAGCCAGCAATTGCTGGGACTACTGAGTCTAGTGGATTTAATCAAGCATAAACAGAATACATTGGTCTCAGAGCTGATTGATACCGCCATTACAATTAATGATCGCTTGGATATTCAAGATGCCGCCGCGATTTTTCGTTCAGAAGACATTCGTTTTGCCCCCGTCATCAATAGCCATGGTGAGCTGGTTGGTCAACTAAACGGCGAGGACATCATGGAGATTATCCAAGATGATGTCGACAGCACCATGAAAAACCTCGCTGGTGTTAGCCAAGATGAAGAGCTGTTTGCCCCTATCCTAACCAGTGCTAAAAGCCGTAGCGTTTGGCTAGGTATCAATTTATGTACTGCCCTATTGGCAGCAGCAGTGATTGGACAGTTTGAAGAAGTACTAGCACAAGTTGTGGCATTAGCGATATTGATGCCAGTGGTCGCCAGTATGGGCGGTATTGCTGGCTCGCAAACGCTAACGGTCGTTATCCGCGGGATGGCAATGGGGCAAATCGGTGGTTCTAACCGTGTCTGGCTATTAAATAAAGAGCTGTGGGTGGGCGCGATAAACGGTATCATCTGGGCAATAATTATGGCGTTTATTGCTCAGTTATGGTTTCATGATATTAAGATCAGTGCCGTCATTGGTTTTGCCATTGCGATCAACATGACTGCGGCTAATGTCTCGGGGATCAGCATACCGCTGATGCTAAAACGGATGAATATCGACCCTGCTCTATCTGCTTCGGTTATCCTAACGACCGTCACAGATATCGTCGGCTTTATGTCGTTTTTAGGATTGGCCAGCGTACTGATACTTTAGTTTTTTGCTGAATTACTGAATTACTGAATTACTGAATTACTGAATTACTGAATTACTGAATTACTGAATTACTGAATTACTGAATTACTGAA
>NZ_CAJHBS010000005.1 GCF_904846705.1 Psychrobacter sp. Pi2-52 | reverse complement strand
TCTAAAAAGTGGTCGATGCCAATCCGTAACTGGACGTCTGCTCTGAATCGTTTTATGATTATGTTTGATGACCGTATCAGTAAGCATTTAATCTAAATGGCAGTTACACAGAATCTGGGATGGTCTCAATAAATTACCATTCTCCAGACACGATAAAACCGCATAGCAATCAATTGTTATGCGGTTTTATTGTTAACTATCCATGTTACCTATCACGACTGCTTTTCATGCATCCTTGCACAAATATTCAGTATATTGTGATACTGGGCATCCTGCCCTTTTTACTACACTACAGCTTCAGTATTACTTGCTGCTATCAGCAAAGGGTATGCGTCCTTACTTCAATCGCTATTGTCATCCTGACGCTAGTTATCGAATCATTATCCTTAATGCGGTTAACTCAATCCTTGAGTCACATTCCCTAATGCCGTGTGACTATAATGCCTAACTCTCACTCGTATGTTAAGTCGCGTAAACGTCATTACGTGTAAGCATATGCTTACAACAATCTATTTTACTTGCCACAATTATTACAACTTATTAACGCAAATGACACCTAGCGCAAAGTTTTGTGCTCTATTATAGATAATGTAAGGAAATATTTCGAAAAATAACCTAATAAAGATACTTATTAATTACGATCTAATTTAATTCATCAGAATACTTTTAAAATCTTATAGTTATAGATATTTCTAACATATATCGCCTACTTAATACCATCATAGGATATTGCCTCATGAAAGCAATAAAACCTTTCTCTATTAAGGCCACTGTATCTACTGGTCTTGTCGTTGCATTATTGGGTACGACAGTGGGTTGTGCGGTTGTAGGTTCAGGATATGACAATCAGCCCGTATATCGTGGTGATAATAATAGCCAAAGTAATAACTTTAATCGCGTAAGTCAGCAGCTTCGACAAGACTTGCGCCGTAAAGGCTATCAAGTTATAGATATCAGAGCTGATAGTTACCGTGGTGATCGAGCTCTTACGGCTTATGCTAAAAAGAACAACCAAGCCTACGAGCTAAAATATACTTACCCTACCCTAAGACTTATCAACTCAAGCAAAAAAGCGTGGCCAGATAACTGGGATAATAAGTCGCAAAATAATAATGGCCGCTATAAAGAAAACAAGCGTAAAGATAATTATCAGAATGGTCAGCGCTATAAAAAAGGCGATGTCGAAGACACTATTAAAAGAGAATCACGTTACCCAGCTATTAAACGCCGTGCTATCAACAAAGTAAGGGCTATGGGCTACCGTGTTGAAGATATCGATCTTGAAGAAAAAAATAAGCGCGGTGTCTTTGAGATTGAGGCCAAACGAGGTTCACAGAAGTACGAAATATTATTAAGTTATCCAAATTTAGATGTTATGAAAGTCAGAAAAGATTGATTGCTTTCAGCATTTTTAGCTAATTACCTCGGTACATTTAACTTTTACCCATATTGAGCAACGATATATTGCTAGGAAATCATTATGAAAACTCTATCATTTGCAACATTAAAGACGGTAGCGACTGGCAGCATAGTCGCAGCTTTATTGGCAGTGACCACAGGCTGTGTGACTGCACCGAATGGCTACAATGGCTATGACGACCTATACGAGCATACTCATAAGGACAATAAAGGCCATAAAAAACACAAAGACAAAAAGAACGATAAAAACAGCTATGTCTCCGTTGTCGAGCAACGAGCTGCTAGTAAAGTCCGTAGCATGGGATATCGTGTCAAAGACGTTAAGTATAAAAACGGTGATCGTAAGATTAAGATAAAGGCTGAACGTGGACGCGACGATTATAAAATCGAGCTAGGCTATCCAAGCTACAACGTGATTAAGCTTAAAAAAGATTAATCAGTTGTTAAGGGCTGACATTCACTATTAATACTCAGTTGAAATATTAAAAGCTTTATAGCCAAATAAGTTAGCAAATGGCTTATTTGGTTTTTCTATGAGAATTCTTACAGTCAATCATCTGATACTTTTCTATATAAAACTAAAAATCCAAAACTTTTATCACATCATAAGCTGGCGTTTCATAGGGGTGCGCTTCTTTTAACGCGGCAATGGTAGCATCGATAAAAGCTTCATCTACCACCATTTCCACTCGCCACTCATCGACTATTTCTAAACTATCCTGTGTGCCAATGTGCGGCGTACTACCTGATAATGGCATAAACTGACCGCTTCCTTGTACCTGCCAACAGCATTGCTCATAGTTTCCAATCTTCCCAGCGCCAGCAGCAAACAAAGCAGACTTTACTTGGTCTAACGCTGCATCAGGAATAAAAACGGTCAACTTGTACATAGGCTTACCTCATAGAATAGTTTTGAATCTCAATCTGCTAGCTCTTAGATAAGGAAGGATGCTCGGTCCATATATAACGTAGCAGCCAGTCTTTGGCATCACCGGCATAATCAATACCAATACGTGGGCGTAGTGATACAGGTGGCTGGCAATTATCATCTTCTATCCAAACGTCTGATGTCGGCGAAACAGGTTTGCCATATAAATCGCGATCAATTTGCAAGCGTTTGGTCAATTTGCCAGGGCCTGCAAACTGCTTAGGGTGAGTAAACTGCTTATCTGAACTGAGTTGTTGCTCTTCAATCAGACGGTCACTATCATCCGTCAAAAACCCAGCGCGGATCAATACCGATTCAGGCGACTCTACAGAGCCGCTAATCAAATTTAGCATATGATGCACGCCATAGGTCAAATAGACATAGAACACACCGCCTTGCTCATACATAATCTCTGTGCGTGCCGTTCGAGTGCCTGCATGTGAGTGGCAAGCGGGATCATCTTGACCAATATAGGCCTCAGTCTCAGAGATACGCATACGTAGCGTTTTTTGCTGTCCATCACTATCGGTTAGCTGTCGACATAAGACTTTACCAATCAGGTCAGCAGCGACCACACAGGTCGGACGAGTGAACCAGTCAGGATCCAAAACGGTTGATGAGGCAGTAGACATCAGCGAAACCTTTTCTTATTTTTATGGTCTAATCAATATGAGTAAGCATTAACAAATTAGCATAAAAGTAAGATAAGGTATCGGGGACAGTGTTGGCGCTATGTTTGATTTTTTATACAATCTAAACTACAAGCCTGTGCCTAAAGAGTAATACTGTTTTATAAATAGATAGAAGTTGCAGGCTGTGATGTGTGGTTCCATTATGGCAGTCTATTTTAAGTAGTCTGTTAATACGTTTGAAGAGTGAAATAGCTGGTTCCGTTGGGGTATACCGTTAATACTTTAAGAGTATATTTTCTGATTTTCTAGTTGATACCTGCAAATCTCCTTGATCTAATTTTTTTAAATGCGCGTAATTGTTTCCAAAAGAGATAATGTGTGCCTTAAACTCTTTAGGCAAATCTATGTGATATTTTTGAACTAGATAAATGTGCATGTCATACCAGAAAAAAACTCCATCCGAGTACTCACCTGTACAAACATTATACTTACTATCAATTGGATCCTTTACAAGTCCCATCCATGCATAAACTAATTCTCCACTTCTCATATAATTTGAAAATAAGCTAGCCTCTGCTGAGGTTAGCTTATTTATATGATTTAATACACTTGGAAACTCTTTAAGCTTATCTTTACCTAAAAAGTATTTAGAATCTTGACTTGTATATTCAGTACCTAATTCTTCGATAAATCGTGGCAACACTTTAAATGACATACTCATGACCTCTAATGCGCTAAATAGTCAGCGATAAATTGCCTCTATGATAACTTACTTGAAGAGCCATCAAGCCTAGGTTGTCAAATACACTCGGATGTACACTAATGCGACACAGGAGGTTACGTTAATTGAAATCACTTGAGCTACAGCCGAGCCTTCAAGTCCTCACTAGGGTACCATTATAAATATAATGACATAAAAAAACTGAGCACATGGCTCAGTTTTTTATTTTATGCTAAGTATCAGATACTTATTTTAATGGCACACCAATACGGTCAGCCACTTCTTCATAAGCTTCGATCACATCGCCTAATGACTGACGGAAACGGTCTTTATCAAGTTTCTTCTTAGTGTTCTTATCCCAGATACGGCAGCCATCTGGTGAGAACTCGTCACCTAACACGATACGGTCATGGAATACGCCAAACTCTAGTTTAAAATCAACTAGGATTAAATCACCCGCATCAAACAATGCCTTTAATACATCGTTGACTTGATAGGTCAGCTCTTCCATCTTAGCCAATTGCTCTTTGGTCGCCCAGCCAAGAGATACAGAAAGTGATTCGTTAACCATCGGATCACCTAGCGCATCATCTTTATAAAACAGCTCATAAGTTGGCGGCGTCAATGCTTGACCTTCTTCTAAGCCTAAACGACGCACCAAACTACCAGCTGCAAAGTTACGAACCACGCACTCTACAGGAATCATGTCCAAGCGTTTAACCAACACTTCGTCATCAGACAATTGCTTCTCGAAATGTGTTTCGATACCAGCATCAGACAATTTTTGCATGATAAAAGCATTAAAGCGGTTATTAACCACACCTTTACGTGCTAATTGTTCGATACGCTTACCATCAAGCGCTGAGGTATCATCACGGAAGTGCAAAATCAGAAGATCATTGTCTTCTGTTTCATAGACAGATTTGGCTTTACCTTTATACAGCAGTTGTTGCTTTTGCATTATGGGGGTTCCTGTTCGTTCAAGCTTATGTGGTAAAAACGCGCAGCTACCGCTGACTGATGTAAGATACATGGTTTGCAGCTATGATAAAGACGCAACAGTCAGCGATATAGATAAGGGAATAAGTTTAGTTCGAAGTGTTACTAACAGCACGCTGAGGTTTTGGCAGTTGATACTGATTGCCTGACTCATTTTGTAGTTGGAGCGTGTTTGCCCCAGCATTAGGTGTTGAATACAAAGGTACAAAGGGTGCCGTTTCTTGGGCGGCAGGTAGCTCTATCGGTGCAAGCTTTTTGCTTTGCTGATAATCTAAGCTGCCGTTATCACGTTTACCAAGCAGGTTTTTGGTCGCTTGACAGCCGCTTAATACCAAAGTGCTACCCAAAACCAAGGTCAGCATTGCTGGAAATAATTTTGTCGTTGATGATGCTGTCTTTGATGTTACTGTCATCATGTTGTCTCTCTGAGTTAGCAGTTATTGCTCATGTAGGCGATTGACTTATCGTGATAAGTTGACTTGCTGCTAGCTCGAATGGCACTCATCTAATGTGCAGCAAGTCTTAAATCGCCGAATATCAATTGGCTAAATATCAATTTATCGTATGTTTGCTCGAACCAATGCTTCATCGATAGTCGCATGATGCTGCTCGGCGAGCCAAACCAATGGCAGACGGATACCTTTATCGATAATGCCCATTTTATGCAAGGCGTACTTCACTGGGATAGGGCTTGATTCGATAAATAGGTCACGGTGCAGATGCTTGACCACGTCATGGATTTTACCAGCCGCTTCAAAATCACCACGTAAACCCGCAGAAAAGGTCTCGCTCATAGCTTTTGGTGCCACGTTAGCCGTGACTGAGATATTACCTTTGCCACCTACTTTCATTAGATCAAGCGCAGTGCCGTCATCACCAGATAGTACAACCATTCTGTCACCAACGGCTTTGATCAATTGCTCACCGCGACCGACAGATCCTGTCGCATCTTTGATAGCAACGATATTATTGATATCACATAAACGCTCAACCGTTTCTTGAGCGATATCAACCACTGTACGTCCAGGCACGTTATACAGCATTTGCGGTATATTTACGGCTTTGGCAATGGCTTGATAATGCTGAAATAAGCCTTCTTGTGGCGGCTTATTGTAGTAAGGAGCAACGAGCAACGCACAGTCTGCGCCTGCATCGGCAGCATCCTGAGTCAGCTTGATGGCTTCCATCGTGTTGTTGGCACCAGTACCCGCGATGACCGGTACACGACCCTTGACATGCTGGACAAAATAGCGAATGACATCGCTATGCTCTTGCATAGATAGGGTCGCTGATTCGCCAGTAGTACCAACAGCCACAAGGCAGTGTGTGCCCTGCTCGATCTGCCAATCTATGAGATCTGCGAGACGTTTATAATCGACCTTACCGTCAGGGTGCATGGGCGTTACCAAAGCTACCATTGAGCCTTGTAGTCGGGTTTTGATCTCGTCGTATGCTGTGCTCATAACCGTGCCTTACTGTATTATCCTAGCTTTTATTAAAGCTGTCACATGATAGGTCGTTTGCAAGTGGCCATTGCTTTGTATGCGTTGATAAACGCTGATGGCGTAACTTACTTGATGTTAATGCTGCGTCTCTACTTACTATAATAGCGTTTGTATCATAGATTATTATATCTACGATATCAGTATCGTGATGGCAATCTACCAAGAGTAATGGGCGTACCTACTAACCGACAGAAATATAATAATAAGAGTGCTCGTTAGTGTAGCATATTTTGATTTGACCGCTATCAATCAATTGGCAGTCAGCACATAATTTTAGTACCAAAAAACGGGAGTTATTTTTTGCTTAAATTTATAGAACTTGAACTAAAACCTTGCAAAGAAGTAATCACATTACTGTAGAAGCAGTTTAGCGTAATCAACGTGCGCTGATAAGTCTCTTATGTAATATTAACGAATCGTCAACACATCGATAGTAGGTCGATAGAATCGAAAAGGCAACCCTCTCGTACCGATGCTCATGAATATACAATATTCTATTAATAAGCTAAATAGAAAGCACAATTATTGACGTGCGCGCTGCCTTTATACTCTGCACCCTAATCTGAGTTACATTATTAGTCACATTAACAGTCACGCTTTAATCATGACACCTACTCAATACGCAGACCAATAATAGCAGGAATGCCTTGGCGTATAACCTCTATAGTGACCACGCCTTTTTTAGGAAGAGATGAGATAGCACCTGAAAAGTCTGCCACTGTTTCAATCGGCTTTTGATGAAAGTTGGTAATAACATCGCCTGCCAGAATACCTGAGCGCGCGGCCAATCCAGTAGGATCCACTGTAGTAACCAATATGCCCGTTTTATTATCGACTGCGATTTCTGCTTGTTCATCTGCCGTCAAATCGCGTAAACGCAAGCCCAACTGTACATCATCATTTTGCTCATCACCGCTCTGTGCTCTTACATCATTGGGCGCATAAGCGAGCTTGCCGTTAATCACCATCTGCTTACCGTTACGCTGGATCCGTGCACGGAAGGGATCGCTTGGACGCGCTCGGTTGAGCAAGTTCAGCAAATCTGATGCCTCCATGATTTGTACGTCATTGTATTGCAAAATGATGTCACCAGGTTTTAGGCCTGATTTTTGTGCTGGTGAGTCTGGTGATACACGAGTCAGTAAGGCACCTTGAGGACGCTCTAAATTATAAGCCTCGGCCAGATTTCGATCGATATCTTGTGGATAGATTCCTAAATATGCACGCGCCACTTCACCGTCGTTTTTCAGCTGTTCATAAATATCCATGGCAGCGTCAATAGGGATAGAGAATGACAGTCCCATATAACCGCCAGTACCACTAAAAATGCGCGAATTGATTCCAATCACTTCGCCGCGCTGGTTAAATAGTGGCCCGCCAGAGTTACCAGGGTTTAGCGCTACATCTGTTTGGATAAATGGCACGCTCGTCTCACGTGAGAAACTACGCGACTTGGCACTGACAATACCAGCAGAGGCTGAATAGTCAAAACCAAATGGCGAACCAATTGCTAACACTGGCTCTCCTACTTTTAGACCACTTGAGTCGCCAATAGGCAGAGCTGGAAATTGGCTGCCCTCAACTTTTAGCACGGCCACATCTGAGCGCTCGTCACTACCGACCAAAGTTGCATCAAGCTCGGTTCTATCATTGAGCGTCACAGTGATTTTGTCCGCACCTGCGATGACATGATGATTGGTCAGCATATATCCATTGGAGGTAATAAAAAAGGCCGTACCATAAGCATGTTCAATCGCTGGCGTCGCGACTCGATCAGGGATACGTAGACGATCACCAAAGAACTGACGCAACACTTCAGCAGTCTGAGCCTTAGCAAGCTCGGCTTCACTAATCGTTTTGGTAACATTGACACGTGCCACTGCTGGCGTGACTTGTTGCACCAAACCAGAGAAATCAGCCGTCGTGACTGCAGCCTGAGCACTGTTTATCGTCGTGACATTAATACTAGCAAACATCGCGGTACTAACAGCAAGTGCCAGCGCACTACGTTGTAACCAGCGCTGCATATTAGCAGTGGTCTGTCCTTTGAACATATTGATAGGCATTTTGTGTCCTCCATATGAGTAATCGCTGTTATTAACAGCCACGTTATGATTGTCAGCGATAGCGACTACACCAAGCGGCATGCCCCTATTCGTTACTATTCGGTGAAATTATATTCTTTTATCTATTTATCTTGTCTATTTATGCGGCACAGCACTTTTATTCGAACTTATTGTCATAGCTTTTTAGCCGTTACTTTACGCTTATTTTTATCACTACTCATTATTTGAATACTTATAGAGCGCTCGTCTTTAGGACATGGTTAATAGTGTAGAACATGATTAATAGTGTCTTATAAAAATAAACCATGCCAGCAATCAGTATATGACATTTCATGGCGCTAACACTATTATCCTGTGCGCGACGTGCATGCCCCACGCAGCTACTGCGTGCATGCCCCACGCAGCTACTGTATGATAAATAAAAACTTGAAGTATTATGCTGAAGCCTTTTGCATAGTGCAGGATAACCCAAGGCAACGTTATTTCATATGGGCTTCGTATACTTTCGTGGCCGTGACATGGCTTTTTAGCAGGTACGGCTTACATCAGCTTGAAATAAAATCATGGTATGATGTCAAACCAAATATTTTACTAAACAAACAAAAGTTAGCTTATATATAAGACTGTTTATTACGACCTTATTAAACTGGCTATCATCACTCTTGTTTTCCATCTTTTGCATTTCTAGCGTATTGTGATTTATCTAGAAGCGCTTTTGTCTTTGCTACTTTATAGTAGTTATATCATATCTAGCTTATTTTGTGATTCATGATGGCTATCAGTGCGATGGCTTGGCTACAACAGAAACGGATAACAACTTATTGTTAAATAAACGGTAGCGACTATCTTATAACAGCTATCGGTAGATATAAAATATGACAAGATTATAAAAGGATTAATTTATGGATACCGCCCTTTTGCTATCCGGCGTGGTTGGGATTGGCATTGCCGCCCAATGGTTGGCTTGGTATTTAAAGCAACCATCCATTTTATTTTTATTACTGATTGGTATTATCGTCGGCCCAGTGCTGGGTGTATTTGACCCAGATTTGGTATTAGGCGAGCTCATGTTTCCTTTCATCTCTTTGGGCGTAGCAATTATCCTATTTGAAGGATCGCTAACGCTAGAGTTCGATGAGATTAAGCAACATGGTACCGTGGTACAGATGCTAGTATCGGTCGGTGTACTGATTACGATTGCTATCGTGGCACTATCGACTTATTTACTATTCGATGTCGATCCATTGATTGCTTTACTCTTCGGTGCGCTAGTCTGTGTGACTGGTCCGACGGTTATTATGCCGCTGCTGCGCAGTGTACGCCCTAACAAAACCATTTCCAATATCTTGAAATGGGAAGGTATTATCATTGACCCGATCGGCGCTATCGCTGTGGTATTGGTCTATGAGTACATTATCTCAGGCGGCGAAGCCAGTAGTATTCTACTATTTGCTAAGATTGTCGTATTGGCTACTGCAATGGGTATGGCGGGCGCTTGGCTACTTGCGTTCCTTATGCGTCGTCATATGATTCCTGAGTTTTTGCGTAATGTTTTTACTCTAGCATTTGTACTGGTGTTATTTTCAATATCAAATCATCTAGAGCATGAATCTGGTCTATTGACCGTTACAGTATTGGGTGTGGCGTTGGCAAACTGGCCAAAATTCCCCCGTGAGACGATTTTAGAGTTCAATGAATCGTTAACTATTCTGCTGATTTCAGTGCTATTCATCATTCTGGCGGCGCGTGTAGAGCTAGCAAGCTTGCTTAGTGTGGGTTTTGCAGGGCTAGTGCTGCTCGCTATCGTGATGTTTGTCGCACGTCCACTATCAGTCTGGGCATCGGCTATCGGCTCTAACCTTAAGACTAATGAAAAGCTGATGATTAGCTGGATTGGGCCACGTGGTATCGTCGCTGCTGCTATCTCATCGCTGTTTGCGATTCGTTTGCAAGAGTATGATATTCAGGGCGTAGAGCTACTTGTACCTCTCGTATTTATGGTCATCATCGGTACGGTCATGATTCAGGGTCTGGGTGCAAAAGTCGTCGGTAATTTACTTGGCGTACGTGAGCCTGAGACTAACGGTATCCTTATCGTTGGCTCAAACCCAATTGCACTATTGATTGCTACCTCTCTCAAAGACCAAGGCTTCGACGTCATCGTTGCGCACAATAACTACACCAATATTGCACGCGCACGCATGAGCGGTCTGCGTACTTATTTTGGTAACCCTATCTCTGATCACGCAGATCATCATCTGGATCTAATCGGTATTGGTCGTTTGTTTGCGATGAGTATGGACAAAGAAATGAACACGCTGTCCGAGATTCATTATCGTCATGAGTTTGGTGAGCGTAAGCTATACCGTCTTAAATTCAGTGATGAAAAAGTTAAAAGCGAGCGTGATGATAAGCAATCGAACTTCCACTCACAGTGGTTGTTTGGCAAAGATGTGACCTATACCAAGCTTGCCAGTATGCTGTCCAAAAAAGCTCGAATTAAGATTACCAATATCACGGATAGCTATAGCTTTGAGCAATATAAAGCGGATAATAAGCAATTCGTACCACTATATACGGTAGATAAAGAAGGCAAACTGCACGTCATCACAGATAAGTTTGACGGTACTGTCCCTCGTGACCGTAAGCTTATATCGCTAGTGGTAGACGATGAAGTACAGCCGAAGCCAGTCGATGTAACGCCGAAGCAAGAGCAGGCTCGCATGGCAGCTGATGCTAACTTTGAGTCCAACTCAAAAGCCCCTGAAAAGCGCAAAGATCAGGAGCCTAGCTCTGATGATAGCCAGACAGCAGCGCCAGAGTCTTTGGTAGATAGTGACAAAAATGATGAGCAAAATACCGTCAATCAGTCATCAACCACCCAAAGCAGTAGCACTGAGACTAAGTCACCTTCTAGCACTACTGTAGAGAAAAGTGAGCCAGTAGAAGAGCCAAAAACATCTGCTACTAATGGGGATAATAAAGGCGTTATGTCTGCAAACTCGACAGCGACTTCGAAAACCAAAACCTCTACGAACAGTAATGGCAATGGTAGTGCGCCTAAAAACAAAAAAGGGGCGCTTGACCCAAATCGTCTACCTGACTCTGCTCAAGATAACGACGCCTCTATCGATCCTACTGAGGATATAAAAGTAGATAAAATAGATGACAAATAATGGCCATAGTTATCTGCTTTATTGATTCAATAATAAAGAATTTATCTTAATGAAAAGCCCCAGCAATGAGCTGGGGCTTTTCATTGGTGCTAACTAACTGGCTAATAACTGGCTAATAACTGGCTATCGATACATCTAACTGCCTTATAAATCTACAAACCTACTTGGCAAAACCTAATTATTTAATATCGAATCTATTCATAACCGTCTGCCATATACGCGCACTCACATCATCCGTACTGCCCGATGCATCAATACGCTGTATGCGCTCAGGGTATTCGCTCGCAAGCTGGCTAAAACCAGTATGCACCCAAGTAAAAAACTCGGTAGCCTGCTGCTCAAAACGATCTGCCGCACTGCGCTTGTTGGCACGTTTCATGCCCTCTGCTACTGGCAAATCTAGCCATAATGTTAACTCAGGAAGCTGCGTCACAAATTGCTTGATAAGCATATCTATTTTGCCGCGTACCAACTCGTCACCATACGCACGCCCAAAACCCTGATACGCAATAGTAGAGTCGGTAAACCTGTCACATATTACCCAAGTACCATTTTGGAGCGCTGGTAGAATAACCTGCTGCATATGATCACAGCGCGCCGCAAACAATAGCAGCAGCTCGGTATCGTCTTCGATATCCGTCGCTGGATCTAATAATATGTCACGCAATTGCTCGGCAAATGGGCTACCACCCGGCTCACGAGTACGCAGATATGGAATACCATTAGCTTCTAAGCGCAAGCATAACTGTTCAATCGCGGTGGTTTTGCCCACGCCTTCGGTTCCTTCAAAACTAATAAAGCGGCCTAAAGTAGGTACCGTCTCCGTATTTGAAGCACTTGATTCAGGTAGATTCGATGATGGTGTGTTGGCATGTGACGGTGTTGCGCTGGTGTGCATAGATACTGACATGATATGACCTTATGTCATTGATGAGCGCTACCTCTACTTTGTAGCACTCAATAAACGATAAGTTTTATAAGAAGATTAAGAAGGAATATTACTGCGGCGGCGTTTGAGATTTTTTCTCACGCATGACACTGAGATAGTCTTTTACTGCTTGATTGTGCTCAGCCAAGCTATTGGTAAATTTGTGCCCACCATTGCCCGTTGCCACAAAATACAATGCTTCACTATCGGCAGGATGTAAGGTCGCTTCGATAGAGGCCGCTGATGGTAGCGCAATTGGCGTTGGCGGTAAACCATCAATTTGGTAGGTGTTGTAAGACGTTTTTTCATTGATGTCTTTGCGGCGGATATTGCCATCGTAACGACTGCCCATACCATAGATAATAGTCGGGTCCGTCTGCATACGCATGTTTTTATTCAAGCGATTTCTAAATACGGCAGAAACTAAAGGACGTTCATCAGCAACACTAGTCTCTTTTTCAATAATAGATGCCATCACTAACGCTTCATATGGACTCTTATAAGGAAGATTCGGCGCACGATTTTCCCATGCATCAGTCAGCACCTGCTGCTGACGCTTATATAAGTCAGTCAATACTTTTTTATCGCTGGTTCCTTCACCATAATAATAAGTGTCAGGCGCGAACCAACCTTCAAGATTGTAGTTAACAATCGGGTCACTGCTATTAGCTACACTATCTGGCAATACACCTGTCAAATCCAATGCTTGTGCAATACTCGCATTGTCACTATCTGCGGTCAGTACTTCTTTTTCGATTTTGTCATTATCACGCAGTGCTTGGTAAAGGTCTTTAGATGTCTTACCTTCGATAATCTGTACCTTGACCATGGCCGCTTTTGCGCCTTGACCTAGTATTTGTAGCGCCTCAGCGATAGTCGGGTTTTCGGGTAGTTGATACGTACCAGCATGCAACGGCGCATCGACTTGTGACTTGATATATAGCTTGGCCACGCCTGCCGAAAACAGCGGAATCTGCTGCTGCCACTGCGGTAGTAGACCGTAATACGTCTGACCTGGCTCAATCGTGACCATTTGCTGCGGCTGCTCGATACGACCAAACAACGTCTGATAAACCATGACTAAGAAAAATGCAGCAATAAGCCCTAGCACTAGCAGCACTTGATAGCCGCGTTGCATAAAAAACGATGGGTTATTGACTTTATATTGACGTGGTTTACTGTTGCCGCTGATAAGCGAGACGTTGGTTGCTGGCGTTGCTGATGTGTCTTCCACCTTATCTACCACTGGTTGCGCGTCCGGCAGCGTGGTATCGACACGCTCCTCGACTGTGCCATCTTGTTTGTTTGACGGCGACTCATTGGGACGTTCAGGTGGTATATTGGGTGTAGGCTTGCTCATGGCAACTCGCGAGGCAGATGTTTGCTAGAATTTAGCACTGAACCGTGCGATTTTCAATGGTATTTGCTTAGCTTATGAATTGATGAGTGAAAAATGCTATAATTTTGCGCTCAAATTCTGCAATACAATCTATGCAAAGAAGGTTCTTAGTAATGGCAAAACCATTTGTAAAGTGGGTGGGCGGTAAAGGCCAATTAATACCAGAGATCACTCAACGCTTACCTGAATATGTAAAGAATGGCCTGCCATATATCTATGTCGAGCCTTTTAGTGGTAGTGCTGCATTTGCATTACATCTTTTAGATAGTGAGCATCCTCCTACTGCCGTTATCTTAAACGATATAAATACTGACCTCGTTAACCTTTATAAAGTCATAAAGTCTTACCCTGATGAACTATTAGCATGTCTAAAAGTAATTCAATCAGAATATGACCAACTTGAAGACAAGGAAGCGAAGCAACCTTATTATTATGCTAAACGCGACGAGTTTAATACTCGGCAAGCTAGTGACATTGAGCATGCTGGTCTATTCATCTTTCTAAATCGTGCAGGGTTTAATGGTTTATATAGAGTAAATAGCAAGAACAAATTTAATGTTCCTATTGGTAGCTATAAAAAACCTAATTTTGTTTTTGAAGATACTATCTTAAAAGCATCAGAAGTATTGAGTAAGGTAGAGGTATACAATCAAAGTTATGAAGATACGCTCGCTCATTTGGAGCAATCAAACAAAGACAACTTACCTGCTTTGTTTTATTTTGATCCACCTTATAAACCTTTAAGTGAGTCTTCTAGTTTTACGTCTTATTCTAAAGATAGCTTCAATGATGAAGATCAGGAAAAATTAAAATCTTTTTGTGATTTGATAGACAAAAAAGGCTATCAGTGGCTACTTAGTAATTCTGATACAACCAATCTCGATGCTGAAAATAAGTTCTTTGACACTCTATATTCAGACTATAAAATAGAGAGAGTCAAAGCTAGTCGAAGTATTAACTCAAAAGGTTCAAAACGTGGTCAAATTAATGAGTTACTGATTAGGAATTATTAAATTATTTTTTGGCTTGGTAAACTACTACTCTGTATAGCTTGCATGAACTCTTTTTTGAAATAGAATGCAAAACCTTTATTTGATACATAGCGTCCGAGCTTTTTTGAATAAATAGGGTTATACGGTTTACTATCCTTTGTTCTAATTTGCATATACTGACCATTTGCGGTGTGCAGCATACCATCCTTAGGATCAGCCATCATCTCATGTATTTTGGATTTAATAATCTCAAAATCATTATCAAGTATCTTTTTCAATGTTTCATTATCTTTTAAGTCAAGATAATGCGCTGGTAAAAAATACCAGTCCGCTTCTTTTGCTCCTTTTACCGCTGGCACGTATAAAATACTTTCGATTTTACGATAAAGATGAGTTTCGTGAAATAACTTACCGTCATAAAATAGACTATCAAACTGTGTACCTATTTGAGTAATAGCCATAGTTTCCATCGGACTACCATCTGGTTTTGATTTATTAGTTTTCAACTCACCATTTTCAAAATCTAATTCACTATTAGATAGATTTAATGTCAATAATTTTTCTAAAAACTGACCTGCAAACCCTTTATTGCCTTTGAGCTTAGTCAAATCAATAGGGACTGCTAGGTTTGGATGGTTCTTCAATATGCCAAACTTAACGTTATATAAGCTTGGTAAAAGTGGAAACGCTTCTTCAATTTTCATTTTTCACCTCAAATGTAAATAATTCCGACAAACTTATCTCAAATGCATTAGCAAACACTGCTATGTTTTCTAATGATGGATTGCGTTCACCCCTCTCTATCATGCCCACGTAGTTGTAATGAAAGCCTGTCAACTCTCCCAATTGCTTTTGACTTAACTCACGCCCTCTACGTAACTCACGAATTCTTTTGCCAAACTTAACTAGAATTAGTTTTTTCATTTGCTTTACGCTCAATAATTGGTTACTATAAAAAACACACAATAAGTGTTATTCTTATACTTTTTGGATAAGTCGTTGAGGATAATGTGATGATAAGTATCAAGAACCTTACTATTAATATGAATGCTACCTCATCGACATCCGATGATTTTTTAAATACTCAAAGCCCCATAGACGTAAGGGAAGAACTGATTAACATGCTTCGCATCATTAGCGAAGATAAGAGATTTATTGGTCAAACTGTTGTTATTCCAGACGATTGTGGGCAGTATGGTTTTGTACAGGGAGAGTTCAATTTGCCTGAGCTTCTTTATTTCTTAGCTGATATGCTGGAATAGACATGGAAAGTCATTCGTTTTTTAGTAGTACTCATTTAGATTTTAACTTACTGAAAGGTGATTGCTTAACTGTTATCCCTCAGTTAGATAATAACGTAGATATGGTCTTTGCCGATCCACCTTATTTTTTGTCCAATAATGGTCTGACAGTGAAAAACGGTAAAGTCCAGTCAGTCAATAAAGGTCAGTGGGACAAGCTTGTCAGTGACAATGATGCTTACGTATTTACATACGAATGGCTGTCTGCTGTACGAGAAAAAATGGCAGATAATGCAACCTTATGGGTCAGTGGTACACACCATAATATTTTTACCTTGGGACGTATTTTACCGCAGCTTGGTTTTAAGATACTTAATGTTATAACTTGGGAAAAAACCAATCCACCACCCAACTTTTCTTGTCGGTTTTTTACTCATTCTACAGAATTCATTATTTGGGCAAGAAAACATCCTAAAGTACCGCACTATTTCGATTACGATTTGATGAAGAGACTCAATAACGATAAGCAAATGAAAGATGTGTGGCGATTGCCAGCAATTGCTAAGTGGGAAAAATCTTGTGGTAAGCACCCTACGCAAAAACCTTTGGCATTACTAGCTCAAATTATTTTAGCTTCTACTAAGAAAAATGCAGTGGTTCTTGACCCTTTTGCTGGCTCTGCGACGACAGGAATTGCAAGTAATGTCTTAGGAAGACAATTTATTGGTATTGAACAGGAAGCTGAATACCTACAACTTAGCCAAGCGCGTTACGAAGACCTACAACAAGAAGGAAGAAAAGAGTTTTTCAAACAGCATTTCTATCGTTTATTAAATAAAGAGAGTAACAACTAAACGGATTAAAAATCCACAACCTCACCTGACAATAACATCAGACTGCTCATTGGCATGATACCGCGTAGTGCATTGCAAAAGAATAACTGCGTTAATTTAGGTAAATCCTCATCTTGTAGCGACCTGATTATGACTGGATATTGCGTCGTAGATAGTGCATCTATAATTACCTGACGCATGACGCCAGCGACGCCCGATTGATCCATGGAAGGGGTGTACCATTGGCCAGTGGTTAGGTAGTTTTCATCATCTTTATGAACGCTAGCGCTGGTTTTGGATGCTGATAGTGGTGCTTCTGCCAATTGATAGAATACATTACTCATCGTACCCTCAACCCACTGCCCGCTCATATCACGTAGCAGTCCTTCACCAAGTGTTGAAGCAAGCTTTGATGCCAATGGCTCAGATTTTATACGTTGTAGCTCACCACTAGCGAGGACATTGTCTAAGCGATTAAGGCTCTTGAGACCTGCCAGCGATGGCGGTAAGCAAGCAATCTGAGAAGACAAACATATTGCCGAGCCATTAGGTTGGATGGGTACTAAGCTTCCATCAGGCAAAGACAATTGCAGTGCCGTAGAAACCCTCATTGCCATAGCCTTTAGCCATATTTCACAGTCGCTACCGTTTGTACTAGGTTCATAGCCATAACCGCGCACATTCTGCGCAGCACGAGTGACTACTAGCTTGAGCATACCCTGCTCTAATTGCTGAGCGTACAGTTGCAGTACGGCTAATAGCTCTTCGCTATTTATGTTTAGCTGCAAGGCTTCAGCATGAGAGACAAGCCGCTGATAATGATAATCTGACCACAGTATCAACCCATCGATGACACCCATGGTGGTAAAAAACCCATCAGCATATGCCAGTCCGCGATTATCTAAAGACATCGTTACCGTTTGACTGGTTGTCCTGTTATCTTCAATCACACTGCTGTCTTTGGTCAAACTACTATCTTCGGTCACACTGCTGACTTGTGGGTACAGACACACCCAACCGTTTGGCACTGACGTCATATCGATCATGATTTAGCTATTGTCTGTTTGAGCAGCGGCTTTATTGATAACCAGCATGCAGCTATAAAACTCGCATTTTGCTAGCTCTATTTTTTGTCCACCGACGATTCTGTTTTTGATGATTTGGCTATTGAGCATATCAGCAACCATTTTACCGCCATCATCACCCATCAATTGACGCGATAGCTGATAGGCTTTTTTGGCGTGGTTTTGGCTCAGCTCTTTTTCTTTGTCTGTGTCAGTAGGATTGGCATAGTACCAGCCAAGCTCTAGATATTTTTCAGAGTCGATGATATCTAGATAAGGCGCGTCCGTTTTCATAAAGCGATATTTTGCCGCTGGATTGCTGGCATAGTCTAGGCTGTTTTCGTCAGTGCTCATCACTTCGCCAAACACCGATTTTATACTATCTAACTCGTCCACCGCGAGCGACTCAACCTTATCCGTACCCCATGCTGCGACATCGTATCTCACTGGTGTGCCTTGCTGAGCAGTGGCACCGTCTAGGTCAGGATTGTTTGCGCTGTCCTGTACTGGCTCATTCGTCGTTGCCTGCTCAGTGGTCTCCGCATCTGGATTTGGAGCATCTTCTTTGGTGCTGTCACAGCCACTGAGCGTCACACCAACTGCCATTATCGTACCGACTAGAAGGGTCTGTAGGTTAGGATTCCACATGGATAATTTACTCACACTTTTAGATTGATCTCGAAATAGTATTAACGAGCTGGCAAGAACGCCGCTGATAACGAATAGTTTTCAATAAAGAGCATATTTCACAAATATTATAATCTAGCAGTCATTACAGCATATTGATATAGGTTTCCATATTTTATAGTTTACCCAACTGCTCAGCACTTGACTACCTTTTACGTTACGCGGAGCACTCCCCGAGAGTACAGATTTGTTAAATATATAACGTACTAAAACGACCTTCTCTTTAATAGAAAGTACAAAACTGCTTGCGCGTGTTTTGCGTATGCTTGCCTCAATGTCACAATTTATTTTCAAAAGCGATAAGGCGGCCTCTAATTAACGCTATCACTTTCTAATAATCGATTGGTGATAGCCTCTTGGTTTGTCAATCATAGCGTTATCCCTTATGATGATTGAGCGCCACTTACTTGCTTCTTTGATAGTATTTTTATTTTCTAGCCAGCGGACTATTTATGACCCAACACTTTATCGTTATTGGCAATCCAATCGCCCATAGTAAATCTCCTGAGATTCATGAGCAGTTTGCTATCCAAGCAGAGATTGATATTAGCTATCAGCGTCAGTACTGCCCTGATGATGCCGCTAGTTTTACGGCTGTTGTTGAAGCGTTTTTTTGCGGTGGCGGTGTGGGCGCTAATGTGACAGTTCCTTTTAAACAAGTTGCTTATGATTGCTGTGCGGCGCGTGGTGGTTTATCAGAACATGCCAAGACGGCAGGTGCGGTCAATACGTTACTGTTAAATAAAGCACTATTAGAAAGCGGCGTGCCAATTACTGAAGCACTCTATGGTGATAACACGGATGGACAAGGACTTATCAATCACATTATGAGTATGGACTGGCCGCTGACTGATGCTCGTGTGGCGCTAATAGGTTCAGGCGGTGCCGCTCGTGGCGTGATATTGCCATTATTTGAAGCAGGTATTGGCTCTCTCACGATTGCCAATCGCACCGTGTCTAAGGCAGCTGATTTGGTAAATGAGCTGAGTGCGGCCAGCTCTATAATCGATAATCAACATATCGAGGTTTGCGCGACCAATGAACTCAGCGGTTCTTTTGACATTATTATTAATGCCACCTCTATCGGCTTGTCAGGTGATACGTTACCGCTAGATGATGCTCTAAACTGTCAGTACGCTTACGACATGATGTATGGACGCCCGCTGCCATTCTTGCAGCATTTTGCCGCTCGTGGTGCACAGACCTCTGAAGGCTACGGTATGCTTATCGGTCAGGCCGCTTTAAGCTTTGAGCGTTGGACTGGTCATACTATCGATGTAGCACAAGCGACAACAGCGCTAAATAAAGACAGTTAATCAAAGAGTAATCTTTGTAGAGCTATACCCTATTAACTAAAACGTAATAATAGCCAATTTTCAAAACGGCGCAGCGGTACACGCAATCGCGTAGAGTGTATCGCTAGACCACCACTCAATCCAATCATGCAACCGAGTGCCGTATCAATCATACGCGCTTGAATAACCTCCCCAACGACTGGAGGCACTGACATCGTACTACCATACTCAGCGATAAATATCGTCAGCGGCGTGATAAATATCACCGCCAGCCCATAATGCCGATCGACAAATGACTCAATCAAAAACATCATACATAATATCGCGATAGCGATGCCCCATCCTGATAGTCCCCAAGACAGCATCCAACTTGCCACGCCCATGCCAGCCAACGTACCCAATAATCGATGCAACTGTTTGATCCACATGGTTCGTAGCTGCATACCTTGGATGATAATAAAGCAGCTCATCGCGGCCCAATACGGATAAGGCAGCTCTAACAGAACGGCGATGACCAATGCCAAACTAACGAAACCTACCACAATAAGACTATCGCTAATCATCTCAGGCTGATAATCATAGACAGGTACAGAAGCAACAGGACGGGTCGCCAATAAGAACAAACTATAGAGTAGCGCTAGCAACATCGAGGAGCCACTACCCAATATGACAAGCCCTATCGCTGAGAGCACTTGATCAATCGGCACAGGGATAAACAATGCAATCGCACCCGCCATCAACACAAACAATCCCGCTGGTGGTGGTTGTCGATAGTAACGACCTAGCATCACTACGCTAATGCCAATTAGCATAAACACGGGTAGCCGCAGTATTGGCAATAGCTGCGCGATCAGACCCAGTGCAAAGCTAAGTATCATCGCAAACCCCCAAGCCATGACCGTCACTAGCCGGTGTGGTAGGCCGCCTGCAAACGGTAGGTTTAGAATAATCATCGAGCCTAGCGAGGCTTTGATACCTGAAGACAAGTCACCAAAATAAGCCCCTACAAACACCGGAAAGCTAATCGCAATCGCCGCGATGATTGGCATATGCCATGGTCGCTGACTGCGATTGACTGTCAGTAGATGATTCAGTTCACCATCGATTAACCACTTAATACGAGTTAATAGTGCGCTTAACCAAGAGGCTCGCTGTTGCTTTTTTGAGGTATTCATAAATGGCTTTTCCTATTTGATAAGTCCATTTTTCTTTGAATTTAGATGAGTCTACATAGCCCTTTATAGAGTAATTTCAAGCGAAGATACAATTTACCTATACAAACTAAAATGAATTAATAACATAATTAATCATGAATAATAGTTATTAGTTGTATATTTGTCGCTGTTTAAGATTTATAATCATATCAACGCCATAACAGCTGTCCGTCACTAAAGACGTTCTAATAACTAATACACTAGAAAGCTGTCCACTAATAATTCACTTGATGACTAATATAACGTCTAGCTCATCTAAAATAAGTAAATATCGCTTACATAATTTGTGACTCAGATATTGCGCCATAAGTTTATGATAGCGAACTAACCAAAGAGAGCGATTATGTTAACTTACAAAGCCCCCTTACGTGATATCAAATTTTTGATTAATGATGTATTTGACTATCAGACGCATTATAAAAGCTTAGACAACGGCGAAAACGCTGATCCTGAAACTGTAGACATGATTCTACAAGGTATGGCTGATTTTGCTGAAAACGTCATTGCCCCGCTCTATCAATCAGGTGGTGAAGAAGGCTGTCATTTTGAAGATGGCGTCGTGACCACGCCAAAGGGCTTCAAAGAGGCGTATGACCAGTTCGTAGAAGGCGGCTGGCAAGGTATCTCATATCCTGAAGAATTCGGTGGTATGAATCTGCCAACGTCAATCAACCTTATCAAATCTGAGATGATCGGTACTGCTAACTGGTCATGGTCGATGTATCCTGGTCTATCAACAGGTTGTATCAACACATTGCTTCAGTACGGTACTGACGAGCAAAAAGCCCTGTATTTACCTAAACTGGTCGAAGGCTCATGGGCAGGTACCATGTGTCTGACTGAGCCACAGTGTGGTACGGATTTGGGTCAAGTTAAATCAAAAGCCATTCCACAAGATGACGGTACCTACAAAATCAGCGGTACCAAAATCTTTATCTCAAGCGGTGAGCATGACTTAACAGATAACATCGTCCATATCGTTCTAGCACGTCTACCAAATGCACCAGAAGGCACACGCGGTATTTCACTATTTATCGTACCAAAGTTCACGCCAAACGCTGAAGGTGAAGCTGGCGAGCGCAATGCCGTAGTTTGTGGTTCAATTGAGCACAAAATGGGCATCAGCGCATCATCGACTTGTGTATTGAACTTTGATGGTGCGACAGGCTATCTGATTGGCGAACCGCACAAAGGCCTAAAAGCCATGTTCACCTTTATGAACACGGCTCGTATCGGTACGGGTATCCAAGGTCTGGCGCATACAGAGTTATCTTTCCAAAATGCGCTTCCTTATGCTAAAGAGCGTCGCTCAATGCGTACGTTGTCAGGTACTAAAGACCCTGAAAAAGTAGCTGATGCGATCATCCATCATGCTGATGTACGCCGTATGCTACTGACACAAAAAGCCTTTGCCGAAGGCGGTCGCTCAATGATTTATCATTCAGCACGTTATGCAGATAAAATGGCACAAGGTATTGTCAATGGCGATGATGAAGAGTTCGAAAAATGGGACGACAAACTGGGCTTCTATACGCCAATTCTAAAAGGCTTCTTAACTGAGCTAGGTATCGAAGCTGCTAAGCACGGTCAGCAAGTCTATGGCGGCCACGGCTACATCAAAGAATGGGGCATGGAGATGATCGCTCGTGATGCTCGTATTGCGACGATGTACGAAGGGACTACTGGCGTACAAGCACTTGATCTACTAGGTCGTAAGGTTATCTTACAGTCTAAAGGTAAGATTATCCGTGATTACACGTCAAGCATCATGAAATGGTGTGGCGAGTACGCACTCGATAAAGAAATGCGTAAATTCGTTTGGGCACTGACCAAACTATGTGCTGAGTGGAACACCTTGACGGTACGCTTGATGCTGATGGCACGTAAAGATCGTGAAATCATTTCAGCCGCGTCAGAAGACTTCCTAATGTACTCAGGCTACGTGATGATGGGTTATCATTGGGCTCGTATGGCAGCGGTCGCTTATGAAAAGCTAGAAACTGGCGGCACAGAAGCACCAGAGTTCTATAAAGCAAAAATTCAGACTGCTGAATTCTACTTTGATAAGTTGCTACCACGTACTTCTGGTCACGCAGAAGCGATGGTTGCACCAAGCGAAAGCATGACATCAATGGAAATCGATCACTTTGCTTTCTTAGATTAAAATTGACTAAAACTGCATCGATAATCAATAAAAAAGCGCCTATCATTTAGGCGCTTTTTTGTGCTTAACTAAAAATATGCTTATACATAATAAAAAGCAACGAGCTGTTTAAGGCGAGTACTGTTAGCTACCAAGCATTTTTTTATGATAGACCGCACTTATCTCTTCAACTTCTACACATATCTGCAATGCCGCACGCCCTGACTGCTCTGCGCCTATTTTTTCCTCGATAGTAGCAACCAACAGCTCAGCCAATTGATCACGAGTGGCCATATCACGTCCGCTCATCAGCTTTAGGTGGGCATAAATAAATCCATTGGCCTGCTCATCATCTTCAACACCTACTAGAAATGACTTAATAGGTACAATGCGTGCTTTTATATCAGCAGGTTGCTTGAACTGACCACTATCCCACAATGCTTTGTTTAGCGATTTGAGCAATGATTCTTCGTGAGCAATACTGACGTTGGGTGTCACTTGAATAGTTAAATGTGGCATGAGCATGTCCTTAAATGTAGATAAAAATAATAGATAAGCTGGCGTATAAGTCTATGCCTTATCGCTATGGTCAATCCACAATAATATTGCGCCAAAATATTTTCAATACAAGCGAACCCAGTATAGATTATTCATAAATATGCTTAGCGAAATTGTCGACATGGCGAATTTATAATATGCAGATGATAGCCACCGTATAACATTTTACTCATCAGTGATATCACTAAAGCAAGCATCAAGCGTTGCTGCCAATTGTGTAGGCGGCAATTCAATCTCTAGACCGCGGCGGCCACCACTTACATAGACTGTGGCCTGGTCTTGAGCTGTGCTATCCATCACGGTTTTTAGTCGTTTTTTTTGACCCAGTGGACTGACACCGCCTAGCACATAACCCGTGCTACGCTCTACTTGTTTGGGGTCAGCCATCTGTACTTTTTTGCAGGATAGCAATTTATTAGAAGATAGCGCCTTAGCCATTTTCTTAAAATTAAGTGTTTTATCAACTGGTAATATCGCCACAGCAAGTACGCCAGTATCAGTCGTCACTACTAAAGTTTTGAACACTTGTGTCACCGCTACGCCGAGCTTTTCTGCAGCTTCTAAACCAAACGATGCGGCATTGCTGTCGTGAATATATTCATGTACTTGGTAAGCAAGGTTACGTTTTTTGGCAAGATCGATAGCTGGAGTCATAAGTTTTAGGCTTAATAAAGTGAAATTGAAAAGTGGACGCTATATTTATGAGTCATCGGTGATAAAAATATATTATTACGCTAAATATATGAACTTTCAAATGTTTGAGCATTTTGTATAATACGTCACTCACTACAGCGTAACCAAACCGTATTAATATTGGTAGTATATACAGACACTATATATCGCTTTGGTGGCTTTTATGGCATCATAAGCGCAACATATTTGACTATTTTTGATACTGATTATGATACCGAAGTTCCTAAAAAAACGGATTTTTAAAGCGCCGGTCGCGACTGACCGTGCGTCTGAAACTGACACTGCTGAAACTGATGGCAATGCAATCGCTACGAAGCCTTATTCTAATGCACCGATCAATCAGCTGTATCGTAAGCTGTCTGGTCAGATGCTCGATATCGCCGTAAAACCTAAGTTATTAGGCGAGCTACCTGAGTTCGACAATGATGATCAGACGCTACGGTTTTATGTACTACAGGACTATTCTCGTTCCAACAGTATTCTGATTGATTTGCAAACGCAAGAGCACAACTTACCGCCAGCACTGGTTGGAGTAAATGATGCCGCCCATAATATTAAAGAAAATGCGGCCATCATATTTTTGAATCATCCAAGTGCCAAAGACAGTCAGCTGTCTCCTCGCCTTTCTCGCTTAGTATCTGCTGTGTTGCAATATCCAGAGTTGAAAGTACGTCTAGTGCCAGTATCGATTCTGTGGGGACGCGCACCTGAAAAAGAAGATTCGCTATTTAAGCTACTGACTGCTGACAACTGGCAAGACCCTAGCATCACTAAGCAATTATTTAATATCGGAGTAATGGGCCGCGACACTTTTGTACAGTTCCACCCACCGCAAGACTTACGTACCGTTATCAATGATAATCTTAAAGGTGATGTGGAAGGACCTGCTACCTTTGACTCAGTTGCTACAGATGCACTGAAAGCAAATTTAACAGCGACGGATTCACTCGATACAGAGTCAACGGCTACTAACAGTGATGGCGCAGCTGACGCTGAGCAGACACCAAGCTATGCGCTAGTCGCATCGGCTGATAGTAATCGTGAACTGGTTCGTATGTTGCAGCAGCAATTGTCGATTTATTTAGATAAGCAGCGCGCCAGTATGCTTGGCCCAGATCTATCAGATAGACGCAACTTGGTAGATAAGCTGGTGTACTCGCCAGCGATTAAGCATGCGATCGAGATGGAAGCGGCCGAAAAAGGGACTAGCGTTCGAGAAGCTCGCAGTCAGGCCAGAGGTTATGCTAATGAGATGGTCAATGACTACTCTCATTCTATCATCCGTGGTTTTTATAAATTTCTGACATGGTTGTGGACGCAGTTGTATGACGGCGTAGAAGTCCATCATTTCGAGCGAGTACGTGACCTTGCGACCGATTATGAGCTGATTTATGTGCCTTGTCATCGCAGCCATGTTGATTATCTATTACTGTCTTATGTCATCTACAAACGCGGCCTGAGTATCCCTTATGTCGCAGCAGGTGACAACTTAGATGTGCCTGTATTAGGCCCACTATTACGCGGTGCCGTTGCTTTTTATATTCGTCGTAGCTTCCGTGGTAACGCGCTATATACCGCTGTACTGCGCGAATATATGCATACCCTGATCACACGCAACACCCCGATTGAATACTTTATCGAAGGTGGTCGCTCACGTTCAGGTCGCTTGCTACCGCCAAAAATGGGTATGCTAGCGATGACCGTCCATAGTCAGCTACGCCAAACCAATAAGCCTGTAGTATTTATTCCAACTTATATTGGTTACGAGCGCATTATGGAAGGCGGCACGTATGTCGGCGAGCTAAAAGGTAAGCCGAAAGAGTCAGAGTCTTTAATCGGGCTGCTTAAAGTTGGCCGCAAAATCGAACGTATCTTCGGTAATGTGCACTTGAGCTTCGGTACACCGTTGCACCTTAGTGACTTTATGACAAAATTCGATGTGCCAGCCAATAGCTTGCCATCCGATCGTACTGACTCGCTGCTTGATGAAAAGACCAGCGCTATGGTTGATAACATCGGCGTAAAAGTCATGCAGCATATCAATAAAGCTGCGGTCGTAACCCCTGTATCCTTATTATCATTGGTTCTACTCTCGGCACCGAAAGCAGCATTGGATGAAAATATCTGCCGTGAGCAAATCGCTTTGTATCAAGGTCTGGCTCAGCAGCTGGTCTACTCAGATGATACGGTTATCACTGATATGACGCCGCAGCAAATCATTGATTATGGTATTAAGCTAAAACTTATTGAGCGTACGCCGCATATCTTGGGCGATATCATTCAGGTCGCAGGCAAGCAAGCAGCGTTGCTCAGCTATTTCCGTAATAACATCTTACATGTCTTTATTTTGCTGTCGTTCCTGTCTGCACTAGTCGCACGCAACGGACGTATCAAACGCAGCCGTCTTGATAGCATCGCTGAGCAGCTATATCCGTTCTTACAAAGTGAGCTATTCTTATATTATCCAGCACATGGCTTGGCTGATACGCTTAATAAGAAAGTTGACAACCTGCTGTCTCATGGACTCATCGTTGACTTGGGTGATGATACGCTCAGCGTTCCTGAATCTAATAGCAAGCACTATCAGCAGCTGCAAGTACTGGCAACTCCAGTTGGTCAAAGCCTTGAGCGTTACTTTATGACGCTTGCCCTACTTGCTCAGCAAGGCTCCGGTAATTTGACTGAAAATGAAGTTGTGGACCTGTGTCACCTGCTTGGGCAGCGTTTGTCTGTGCTTTATGCAGATGATATTCCTGACTTCTTTGATCGCGCCTTGTTTACCAGTTTCATTAGTGCGTTGACTCGTCTTGACTATCTACAAAAAGACGATGAAACAGGCATACTGACTTTCGACCATCGTATTAATGACATTGCTCATCATGCTAAGTACGTGTTAACGCCTGATATGATGCAAATATTGCAACAAGTCGCTAGTTTGGACGAAGAAGAAATCACTCACGCCATTACTGAGATTAGTAATAAAAAGCAGCGCAAGTTTGGGCGTAAGCGTTAATTTTAACAACTACCCACACCCTTTGAAATTTTACGCTAAACAAAAAAAGACCGCTAACGATTAGCGGTCTTTTTTTGGTTTGGACTATATTAAACAGCCGTATTAGTTCGTAATTTTCTTATACTTGGCACGTTTAGGACTGGCATCGTCACCCATTGTCTTTTTACGATACGCTTCAAACTCAGTATAGTTACCGTCGAACCAAACTGGACCTTCTTCTTCAAATGCCAAGATGTGGGTTGCGATACGGTCAAGGAACCAGCGATCATGCGATACGACCATTACTGTACCTGGGAATACTTGAATCGCATCCTCTAGTGCACGTAAGGTTTCGATATCCAAATCGTTTGATGGTTCATCGAGGAGCAATACGTTTGCGCCTTGCTTTAGTGTTTTCGCTAACTGCAGACGGTTACGCTCACCACCTGATAATTGACCGACGTGCTTTTGCTGATCTGAACCTTTGAAGTTAAAACGTCCGATATAGGCACGGCTTGGCGTGGTGTAGTCGCCAACCGTAATAATATCAAGGCCGTCAGAGACTTCTTCCCACACGGTTTTGTTATCATCTAGATGATCACGTACCTGACCGACATAGGCAACTTTAACACTTTCACCCAAATCGACTGAACCTGTATCTGGGGTATCACGCTCAGTAATCATGTTAAATAGCGTGGTTTTACCTGCACCATTTGGACCGATAATACCAACGATACCACCAGCTGGTACGTTAAAGCTTAGGTTTTCATACAGCAGACGATCGCCAAATGATTTAGAGATGTCATTAATCTCAATAACCTTGTTACCCAAACGTGGACCAGGTGGAATATAAATCTCAGAAGTCTCATTACGTTTTTGGAACTCAGTTGAGTTCAACTCTTCAAAACGCTGTACACGAGATTTAGACTTAGCCTGTTGGCCTTTTTGGTTTTTGCGAATCCACTCAAGCTCTTTTTTCAGCGCTTTAGCAAATGATTCTTCTTGCTTGTTCTGCTGCTCTAGACGCGTGTTCTTTTGCTCTAGCCACTCGGTATAGTTACCTTCATACGGATAGCCATGGCCACGGTCAAGCTCCAAGATCCACTGAGCAACATTATCCAAGAAATAGCGATCATGGGTAATGGCAACGATCGTACCGCTGTAGTTCTGCAAGAACTGCTCTAGCCATGCAACAGACTCGGCGTCCAAATGGTTGGTCGGTTCGTCAAGTAGTAGCATGTCAGGGCGCGACAATAGCAGACGGCATAGTGCCACACGGCGTTTCTCACCACCTGACAGTTTGCTAACGTCCGCATCCCATGGTGGCAGACGTAGCGCATCGGCTGCTTTTTCTAGCTGGTTATTTAAGTTGTGCGCATCCCAAGACTGGATGATATCTTCCATCTTGCCTTGCTCTTCAGCAAGCTTATCAAAATCAGCATCAGGCTCTGCGTATTCAGCATAGATAGCATCTAAACGTGCTAGCGCATCTAATGCTTCGCGCATACCGTCTTCGACATTACCACGAACGTCTTTACTGTCATCTAGCTGTGGTTCCTGTGGCAGATAGCCAACTTTGGTACCTGCTTGCGCGCGTGCTTCACCACTAAACTCAGTATCGACACCTGCCATGATACGGAGCAAGGTTGATTTACCTGAACCGTTGATACCCAAAACACCAATTTTGGCACCAGGGAAAAACGATAGGTTGATATTTTTTAGGATTTCACGCTTAGGGGGAACAAGTTTTGACACGTTGTTCATCGTGTAAATATATTGAGCCATTAACACTCCGATAGACTGCATAGAAGAGAACAGCAAATGCAACTCAGCGATGATGCCAAGCGTGCCGTACCTCAAAATCAGGGTTACAAATTATAGGTCATTATCGCATTGTGGCGCATACCCTGCAAGCTGACAGGTTGTTTTACCAGTTGTTTTACTGTTTTTGACAGCAGGCTATGCCTTTTGGCTATAAAACTCGCTTTAAAAAATAACTCAAGGAGTCTTATCTTAATGAACTAACTTAACATTTTGATTCATTAGCGTTTTATAAAGACCACAAAAAATAGCATCAAAACTTTCGCAAATTTAATCAATAGCCGTTAGCATATTAGTGTGGCTTAACAAGGTCTATCGGCTCGATTTCATTTTCGATTATTAGAATGAATTATGAACTGACTTTGTATGCGTTACATCATTCACTTTCATAGCAATCATACAGGTACTGATAATATGGCCAACGGCTATCGCCCTGAAATTATTCAACGTGCGTTTGTTGATTTTATCGGATCGCGCTTACATCCGTTTTGGTCATTGACGACTCCTAAGTTACGCCTGATCGCACGCTATACATTAAGTGATAATTTGATAGCACTTCGTTTTGAGACCAATAGAGCCTTTAAACAGCAGACTTCTGAGATGATGGGTGGTTGGCAAGGCGGCCAATATCTCGATTTGCGCGTTTGTATCGATGGAGTTTATCACCAGCGTAGCTACTCGATAGTAGGTTTGGCGCATCAACCCCTCTGGTGGCGCGACGATACTACCGAGAGCCATACGGCAGACCAACGACATACGGTAACTATCGCGATTAAACCGCAAGGGTTGGTATCTAACTATTTAACCAAACAGATGCCACTGGCTAGCGTCGTTGATACAAGCTTGCCACTGGGTCATTTTACTTTAGCACAGGCAAAGGCAAATTTAGACCATAGAGAACCAGATAACCAAAAACTAAACCCTTTATTATTTGTCGCTGGTGGTAGCGGTATCACACCTATGCTCGGACTTATCACTCAAGCCCTGAATAATGGGCACCATGTGACGCTATTGCATTACAGTCGAACTGTTTTATCCAAGCTGCAACATCAATGGCAACAGCTGAGCGATATATATCCAGACTTTATTTATCATTTAATCCATACTGAAGAGCCGACTACCTATTTGGCTGGCACACGATACTTAAGTGTAGAGGGTCTGCTGTCACTAAACTTACCTCTAGCAGATACGCAAATATTTGCCTGCGGTTCACAAGCGTTATTAGCTGGCTTATATAAAGCCGCCGCAGAGATAACTTTACCTATAGACAAACAGCTGCGCGATAACATCATAGTAGAGAACTTTGGTAATGCCCTAGCTAATGTTGATAACGGTAGCAATCAAACATTCGATAAAACGGTACCTGTAGAAGAACACACTGTCTATTTGCGGTCACGGCAACGACAGTTTAACAGTGACACGACCATACTGGCTGCGGCTGAGAATGCAGATGTACGACTAGCACATGGTTGCCGGCAAGGTATTTGCCAATTGTGCCGCTGTAATAAAGTCAGCGGCGTGGTCAAAAACGTCCAGACAGGGAAAGTGAGCGGGGATGGTTACGAGTCTATTCAGACTTGCATCAATATTGCCATGACTGATGTGGTTCTCGATGTTTAATGACTGATTTAATAGAACGACTGGCTCAATAGAAAGCATATGCTAGACAACCTATGAGAAATAAAAGACAAACGTTACTTTATAGACTACAACTCAGATAACTTATCAAACCGGATGCAGTGCTGCTTATTCATGCCGTTTCGGTTAAGGATTTATTTATGCGCTTATTACCACCCGTTACTACGCCACAATCTGCTGTGCCTATCTTGACGCCTTTGTCCGATGCACAACTAGCGAAAAACGCGCCTTTACCTTTGACGCCGCAAACGCCTTACACGCAGCTTAATGATGAAGCAATCAATGATAGCGATCAGCCAGACACGTCAACACGGACTCGCTACCCAACAGTAACTGACGCCCCTCTATCAAAGCCTCAAAGTGATGCTTTAGCTGCAGAGCTCAATGCCCTGTACAAAAGCGTTATGGACTCGCTAGGTAGTGAGGATGCACGCTACATACAGCGAATATATGCCACCGTGGTATATAGTGAAATTATCGCCCGTGGTCTACTTGCAGCGGCTGGGCGTATGCCATCGAAACGCAGTCTGGTCGCTAATTGGCTACTAGGTACGTCTTTACTTAGCTTTAGCAAAATATTGAACAACATGGAGCTGGGTCATAACGTCATGCATGGTCAATATGACTGGATGCAACACCCGCACCTTAATAGTCAAAAATTCGACTGGGATATTGTCTGCCCTGCTCCACTATGGCAACACTCTCATAATTATTTACATCATACTTTTACCAATATTGTTGGCCGTGATCATGACGTAGGCTATCACTTGATTCGAGTGACTGACGAGCAGCCTTGGGCGCCAGAAGATCGCTACAATATGTTTAGTACAGCGATACTGGCATTTGGCTTTGAATGGGCGGTAGCCTTTCATGACATCCAAATCAGTGCAGATGAATACGCTGACTCTCCTGATCTGCACAAAATCATGCAGCAAAAGTCTCGTGCGTTATTTGCCAAAATTGGACGACAAATAGGCAAAGACTATATTGCACTGCCGTCTGTAGTTGCGCTGACACTAGGTCGTCGTAGCGCCTTTAGTACGTTGAGCGGTAACATGACTGCCAACACTGTCCGTAACCTATGGACGTGGGCAGTGATTTTTTGCGGGCATTTCACTGAGCAAGCGCATATCTATACCCATCTCGATGCCAATGAAAGTAAAGGCGACTGTTATGTACGCCAAATCCTTGGCTCTAGCAATATCAAAGGCAGCAAACGGTTCCATCTTTTAACAGGTAACTTGTCTCATCAGATTGAGCATCATATATTTCCTGATATGCCAGCCGGCCACTATGCAAAGATTGCGCCGCAGGTACAGGCCATATGCCGTAAGTATGGTTTAAGCTATAACACTGGCCGCTTTGGTACGCAACTCAAGCAAGTACTGGGACGTATTTATCACTTTAGCAAACCTAGTGAAAAAGAATGGCAAGCCTATGTACAGTCAACGAAAAATGCAGATAGTACTACTCATAAAGATGATAGGTCAGCTGTCAATTTAGAAAACAAATTAGCGATAGAGAACACTGATGGTCTCACTCGCTTTTTGCCTCCAGTCGTCCGTAAAGCCATATCCTATGCATGGTGACATATTCATATTTGCAACTAGATACGGCCATGATAAGGTAGGACGGAAGATATAGATGACGTTAACAGTCGTCCTATCAACCATTACGGTAAGGGTCTAGATTATTAAGCATCAAACCTACATACTAAACTGGTACTATTAAATTAATAAGAATTTAGTTACTAATAAAAATTTGATAATAAGAAATGGAGTATATTAATGAGTAATCAAGCCTCTAAATCAAATCTAGACATTGTTCATAATCAAGCAGCGAACCGCTTTGAGACATCTATCGACGGTCAGACAGGTTATATTAGCTATCAGGACAGTGCTGACAAATTGGTCTACGATCATACTATCGTACCGCAGCAATTAGGCGGTCAAGGCGTTGGTTCAGCACTCGTTAAGCACGCATTGAATTATGCACGTGAGCAAGACAAGAAAGTGATACCACAATGCTCATTTGTCGCGTCATACATTAGCAAACATCCTGAGTATCAAGATTTGATTTAACTGGCTACGTAGTTAGGTTCAACTAATTCGTTAACTAAGTTCAGTTAAGTGATATCGGGTGAAGCAGAAAAATATGCAAATATTTATTTAGCATAGGAGACATACCCCAGCACCACTTTTAATAAACCAATTCGACATAACAATAAAGGTTATTAATATGAGTAGTTTATCTGACAAACAAATCAATCTACAGCTAGAAGAGCTTGCTGGTTGGCAGCGTGACGGCAATAGCATCGTCAAGACCTATCACTTTAGCGATTTTATCGAGGCTATGAGCTTTATGAATCAAGCGGCATTTCATGCTGAAGCGCTTGAGCACCATCCAGAATGGCGTAATACCTACAATATCGTAGAGGTTCGTTTAACCAACCACGATACAAGTGGTATATCTAGTCTGGATATTCGTTTAGCCAAGCGTATGGAGCATATTATTCAGCCTAAACGGTTGTAGTAGAAAGTCTATAATGCATACCTTGATACTAATTATCTTGGTTCTGTACTGATTATCATAGTTGAAGCAGACAAAAAAAGACCCTCAATTGAGGGTCTTTTTTATAGTAGGTATTTACAACGATAAGCTGTATTTACATTTTACGACTGACAAAGGCAACGATAAACAAAATCACAGCGACTGCTAAGAAAATGTATGCCAAATTAGCAGACAATCCTGCGACACCGCCAAAACCTAGGAAACTCGCTAATAATGCGATCACTGCAAAAATAATAGCCCAACGAAACATAATCTTCTCCTCAAATAATGGTAAAAAACAGATATTAGAATTTATATAGCATCTATTTAACTTGTTTTTATCTAATGCTAGTTATTACTGTTTACGCTTATAGATTAGCAATGTTCGTCTCTAAAAAACGTTCATTTTAGTAATAATATCGGTAGGTTATGTAAAGTTTGTAGTAACTGTTAATGTCTCATACCTCTTTTTCCTTAATAGATGATATTTTCGAAATAGAATTATATTTCTGAATACAGCGTTATTTAACTGAGAGTTCTTAAACTAAGCGCTTTTTACCTGAATGTGCTTTTATTGAATACTCTTTTACTGAACGCTACTCTTCTAACTGTATGCATAACTATTTTAAATTTCTAACGTTATATGCAATGTCGTATGGGAGGTAGGCTGCAAACTATAAACTGTAGCGACCTCACAAACCTCTAACCTAATCAAACGACTTGGTTTATAGTTTACTATCCACTTATTCTCAAATCTATTAAGGACAATACATATGGATACCAATACGGATACTGAAACCCCTATACAAAAAACCAGCGGCGACACACGCCCTTATGCAGTTGTTCTATATGGTGCGACAAGCTTCGTCGGTCAGATCACTGCCCACTATTTAACCAATTTTTTATCAAATAATAAGAACGAAGATGGCTCAAATGTATCATGGGCAATCGCAGGTCGTGATGAAGATAAACTCAATAAGTTGCAGGCCAAACTTGAGAGCAAGGTAGACATTATTATTGCCAACAGTAACGATGCTGCCAGCCTTGATAAGATGACAAAGCAAACTCAAGTCATCATCTCAACTGTCGGCCCATATCTGAAATATGGTGAGCCACTGATTAAATCTTGTGCTGAAAACGGTACAGATTACGTCGATCTTACTGGTGAGGCTATTTTCATTAAAGATATGATGGACAAGTACCAAGACACTGCCAAGCAAAGTGGTGCCCGTATCGTAAACTCTTGTGGTTTTGACTCTATCCCGTCAGATTTGGGCGCGTACTTTACCCAAGCCAAGGCAGAAGAAAAGTTCGGCGAGACCTGTAATGTCATTCATATGCGTGTCAAAGCAGCGAAAGGTGGGATCTCAGGCGGTACTATCGCATCGATGGCATCAATATTTGAAGAAGCTGGTGAGGACAAAGCACGTCGCAAACAAGTGGCCAATCCATACCTGTTAAACGATGATGCCAACGCACCAAACGTACGTCAGGATAATGTTAGCAAACCGGTATATGACAGCAACCATAAGCGTTGGTTAGCACCGTTCGTCATGGCGACCATCAATACGCGTATCGTCCATCGCACTAACCAATTGCTCAGCTATGAGTACGGTCGCGATTTCAAGTATGACGAAGCGATGTGGATGAAAGATGGTGTCAAAGGAAAACTGTCTAGCTATGCTATGAGCGCAGGTTTATTGGGCTTTGCCACTGCGATGATGATTAAACCAAGTCGCGAGTTACTATCCAAGCACGTCTTACCAAAAGCTGGCTCAGGCCCTTCTAAAGACGAGCAAGAGAACGGCTACTTTGATATTCGTCACTTTGGACAAACGGCCAAAAATGACACTATTACCGTTAAAGTAACAGGTGATAGAGATCCTGGTTACGGCAGTACTTCTCGCATGATTTCGCAAGCGGCATTATGCTTGGCACACGATATCAGCAAAGAGGACGTTGGCGGTGGGTTCTGGACACCAGCATCTGCGATGGGTGATAAGCTAATAGCTCGCTTAGAAGCGCATTCTGGTCTTAGCTTTAAAGTAGTTGATAGTTAATCTATTGAGTGATAACAAAGGCTCAATGTCTTTACGACCGTATCTTGGTTTCGAGATACGGTTTTTTTATTGTCTACTCTAAATATTTAGACGAAGATTAAATTAAGAATAACGTACTTTTTTGGTGAACAATGTTTCTGTTTACCGATTATTTAATACTTTATGATACTAACCACTAATCTAATATTGCTACTATCGTTTTATAAACATTGTAGAAAAATTATATGTAAACATTAGTTTAATAAAGTATATGTTATCAAAGGATTTATATAATAGAACTTAAGAATTATCTAAACACTAGCTTTAAATCATAAATAAAAATTTTTAAAATAATTCTCTATAACACTGATAGATAGCCTTAAAAAGACTATTAATAACAAACAGCTAAGTTCAAATAACAACTATAAGCAATCAAATATTCATATTTTTAATACTAGAGACATTGTTAGATATTTATTATTAACAGACTCACTTATTAACAGCTTTAATAACACAATCAACCTTTGCTACTAATGAATCTTTAATAAAATTTAAAGACAGAGTGCTAGCTAGACTTTAAGTATGGCAGTTTCATAACGTCACAAGAAAACATTAAACTGTTAGAACCTTAATGAGTTTGCTACTGAAATATAAACTACATCGTTGATAATTTGCATACAGTAGTTGTAGACACTTTTAAATAAAAACAGCTCATCATTGAATATGAGTTATCGTTTTTAACTATTGCTAATTATGTATCATGGAGTTTTATAATGAAAAAGAATATTTTATCACTAATCGTCGGCGCCAGCCTTGTATTGCCAACTATGGCAATGGCCGCACCCGTTAACAATAGCGATCTAATGCCAGCAGATATGCGTAATACTGCTGTCGAGAGCACTGTACAGGCTGAAATAGAAGGTCCTGATGGTGAGTTGCTAGCGACCCAACCTGGCGCTGTAGATGTCGAAGCGTCAAATACTGCTGATGTCGATATGGACATGGATAATGAAGCAGATGAAATGGACGACGAAACTGACGATATGAATAATGAAGCACGCGATGATAACGCAGCTTTGATGAACAACGCTCAAGCAACAACCAATGCGGCAGCAATGACTAATGCTACAACTGCTCAGGCTCCTGTACAGAACGCTCAAGCGCCTAATATGCAACACAGCAATGCAGACTATCAGCCTTTAATCGCTGGTGAAGCGGCTACTGAAAACAAAGTTGCAGATGCTGCTAGTACGTTGCAAGAAAAGAAAAAAGACAAGCGTGGTGAGTTATTAGCTACTCAGCCAGCAAACGTACAGTTTAAAGAAAACCGTCGTATCTCTGTATCACGCTAAGCAGATAGTTAGTTTATTTGATTAGTTTGTAAGCGTATTACTTATATAAAAAGGCAGCCATATGGCTGCCTTTTTTGTTATACCAAACTATAAATTTTAGCTATTTTTAGCAGTATTTATTTCTTAGCTTTAGTCACACCAGCTTCTTGTAATAAAGCGCCGAATGTACCCATTTTACTTGAGGCTTCAGCTTTATCATTTTTTACTGGCTTACTACGATTGCTCGCGTTGTCTTTATCCTGACGTTTGCCACGTGGCTTAGACGGACGTTTGTCAGCAGCTGGACGGCTATTATTTGGACGGTCACTATTTGCGTTATTATTGCGTGGACGACTGGTTTTCTCACCATCTGTACTAGCTGTCGTAGACTTGGCAGCCGTACGGACAGGTTTTTCAGATTCAGGTTTCATGCTAAAGCCGATACGACCACGTTTTTCATCGATAGAGATAACCCGTACCGAAACGATATCGCCAGGTTTGACACGATTCATAGGATCTGCGACAAAGTCATTGGCCATCTGTGAGATATGTACCAAACCATCCTGATGCACACCGACGTCAACGAAACAACCGAAGGCTGTTACGTTCGTTACCACGCCTTCTAAGGTCATACCTTCGCTCAAATCTTTGATACTATTGACGTCATCACGGAAATTGGCCGTTTTAAATTCAGGACGAGGATCGCGAGCAGGTTTGGCAAGCTCTTCGATAATCGCTTTTACGCTGACATTATCGTCATTAGCAGCCAGTGTAGTCGTATCGATAGTATTTAACACGCCATCATTACCGATGACTTCTGACAATGGCTTGCTCGCTTGTGCAAGTAAACTATCGACCAATGCATAGCTCTCTGGATGCACACCAGTGGCATCTAATGGATTGCTACCATTATGAATACGCAAGAAACCGGCTGCTTGCTCAAATGTCTTAGCGCCTAGACGTGGGACGTTTTTAAGCGCTTCACGGCTATCAAATGCACCGTGCTCTTTGCGATAAGTGACGATTTGCTGCGCCACATTGCGGTTAAGACCAGCGATATGAGCCAAGATAGCTGGGCTCGCCGTATTTACATCAACGCCAACCGCGTTTACGCTGTCTTGAGTGACTTTATCAAGGCTATCTGCAAGCTGGTTTTGATTGACGTCATGCTGATATTGACCCACACCAATGGCTTTTGGATCCACTTTAACGAGCTCTGACAATGGATCTTGCAAGCGACGTGCGATAGAAACCGCGCCGCGCACAGACACATCTAGATTAGCAAGCTCATCACTGGCAAGCTCACTGGCAGAATAGACCGATGCGCCTGACTCATTCACAATGACGGTTTTGGCTTTGAGTGCATCGTTCGCAGCCAAAATCTCTTTGATCATCGCATCTGTTTCGCGACTTGCCGTACCATTACCGATAGCGACCAAATCAACGTTATAAGTGCTCAACAGCGCATCGATGACTTTTTTGGCTTCATCCATCTTATTATCAGGTGCAAACGGATACACCGTCGCAATAACAGGTTTCTCTTCACTATCTGACATCACATGACCTTGCGCATCGACGATGGCCATTTTTACGCCATGACGGATACCAGGATCAACGCCCAAGATCACTTTAGGACCTGCTGGCGCAGACATCAGCAGATGCTGTAGATTGCTAGCAAACACATCGATCGCATCTGCTTCTGCAGCTAGGCGCTTTTCAGTCAATAAACGATGCTCGATATGCGGACGCCATTTGTCTTTCCATAAGCTACTGGCTGCTTCTACCAAAAACTCACGGCGTTCTGCTGGCGCTTTGGCATCGACGTCGAAATGACTGATGATCTTTTCGATAAATGGAGCGTCTTCGCCTTCAATTTTTAGACCCAAGACATTTTCTTGACGACCACGTAACATCGCTAATAGGCGATGGTTAGGTAGACGGGCAAGGCTTTCGCTATGTTCAAAGTAGTCTTTGAATTTTTCGCCGACTTCACGCTTTTCCTCACTCGCAACGCTCGATACGATACTGGCAGTCTTCGCAAACCCGCTGCGCAAGTTATCCAACAAGCCCAGTGCTTGTGTCCACTCATCGACGATAATGGCTTGTACGCCTGCGAGTTGTTTTTCGATATCGCTAAAATCAACCTCGATTTCATTACCACTGTCATCAGTGATACTTGACTGGACTTGATAATCAGCCAAGGCATCCGTCGGGGTGATTTCTTGGGTCAAGACCGCTTGGGCAGCAGTATCAAGACCAGCGGCGCGAGCTTTGGCAGCAGGTGAACGACGACGCGGACGATATGGCAGATAGATGTCTTCAAGCTCAAGCTTAGAAGTCGCGTTATCAATGCGCGTCTGTAGCTCGTCAGTCATATTGCCCTGTGTGCTTAACAACTCAGTAATTTTGAGGCGACGTGTTGCCATGTCACGCTCATAATTAAGCGACTTCTCTAAAGCACGCAGCTGCGCATCATCAAGATTCTGAGTCTTCTCTTTGCGATAACGCGCAATAAAAGGAACCGTCGCGCCTTCATCATAAAGTTTGACAAACGCATTGACTTGAGCAGTCTTAATGCCAAGCGCGCGAGCAAGCTTGTCGTGAATATTCGCGTGTGTGGTTGCATCTAAAACCTGTGCATTTGTCGAGGTTTGAGATGACGTTAAGGTATCAGTGCTACTCATATACGTATCAATCGTTGAGAAATGTAGCTTTGCATTATAGCAAAAGCTGCATGAATAAAAATCCTTTTTATCTTTTCGTTATTTATTGCGCTTTTTAGGACGCAAATCGTTCTATATCACACATCCTATGGACTTGTTAAACAAACGCATACAGCATTTATTATCATGGGTGATGCAATTCTCGGTGCAATCTTATACACTAAAGTATCAATAACACAAATATTGATATGTGCTGACATATTGAACAATAGTTTTTAATTTTATGAAGTGCTTATTCGTAACCAATAATTAAATAATGATAATTAGTGGCAGTGTTTTTGCTCATAGCTATTTACTTGTATTTTCTGATAACAATAATTTTTATAAAAGGATGCCTGTATGACTGATAACAACAGCCCTGACACGTTGACTCAGCGTATTTTAGTCGTCGATGACGATGCTCGTTTGCGCTCTTTGTTGCAACGCTTCCTAGAAGACGACGGTTTTGTCGTTCGTACTGCTCATGATGGCAGTCAAATGGACAAACTCATGCAACGTGAGCTTTTCTCTTTGGTCGTGCTCGATTTGATGCTACCGGGCGAAGACGGTATTAGCATCTGTAAGCGCCTACGTGCAGACAATGCGGATATTCCAATCATTATGCTGACTGCTAAAGGTGGCGATGCTGATCGTATCGCAGGTTTGGAAGCGGGTGCAGATGATTACCTGCCTAAACCGTTTAACCCAAAAGAGCTATTGGCGCGTATCAAAGCGGTGTTGCGTCGTCAAAACCGTGAGCTTCCAGGGGCACCAAGTCACCAATTAGAAGTGGTTGAATTTGGTCCATGGACACTAGATCTATCGACTCGCACGCTCAAACGTGATGGGAATGTCGTCACTTTGACGACAGGTGAGTTTTCGGTGTTAAAGGCTTTAGTTCAGCATCCACGTGAGCCGTTGACCCGTGACAAATTGATGAACCTTGCTCGTGGTCGTGAGTGGGGTGCGATGGAGCGCTCTATCGATGTGCAAGTATCGCGTCTGCGTCGTCTGATTGAAGACAATCCTTCACAGGCTCGTTATATCCAAACTGTTTGGGGCGTGGGATATGTGTTCGTTCCTGATGAAGCTGAGGTCGAAACTATCAAGAGTGAATAACTTTTGGCTGATCTAATTTCTTTTAATATAGGCCGTGTTTGGTTATTCACAAACACGTGCAAATATGATGAGCATATCTGTGAAAAAACCTACGATTTTTCAAAATATACCCTGCACATTAGTGACAGGGTTTTTAGGTGCTGGCAAAACTACCGTAATCAATCAGTTACTGGCCTCGAAACCGAATGACGAGCGCTGGGCTCTCTTAATCAATGAGTTTGGCCGTATCGGTATTGATGGAGCACTCCTTGCAAGCTCCCAAGATAACGATCTTGAGCAAAAGAATATCGCCATTCGTGAAGTCAGTGGTGGCTGTATTTGCTGCACCAGTCAGCTGCCCTTACAGATTGCAATCAGTCGTCTGCTCAGTGAGCATCATCCACAGCGATTGTTAATCGAGCCCACAGGTTTGGCACATCCACGTGAGCTGATACTACAACTCAGTGCGCCGCATTGGCAAACTGCCTTACAGATGAATGCGGTAATAACCGTACTGAATGGCAAGCAGTGGCAACAGATTAAGTATCGTGACCATGATGGTTTTCAAGCGCATGTCCGTGATTCTGATGTGCTGATAATCAATCGTTATACCCAATTAGATACTAGCGAAAAACAAGCCTTGGTAGAATGGATAACCAAGCTAAATTCACAAGTAAGAATTATTTGGACAGCATCAGGACTAACTGCACCTGAGACAACAGATTCCTCAGACGTCCATTCATCAGATAAGTTTGTAGCAAATAAACTTGTAGCAGATGCATATTCGTCTACGTTAAACGACCAACTGAATCAGCCCAGCTCTATCATTTCGAATCAACGAAAAGTTAGTATTTCTAATCCTCAAAAATTGATGATTGGTTTACAGTCTCAAGCTAACTCTTTAGCAACTGCGTCATCATCGAGTCTATCTACCGATGAGAGCGAGGCTCAGGCCAATCCTCAGACCAGTGCTGATAGTGATCTCCCCTATCGCTACCATGAAGAGCAGCAAGATTTTCAATTGGCTGGATGGCGACTACCCGCTCACTACATACTAAACGCTGACGATTTACAGAATTGGTTGTTAGCATTGCCAAATTGGCAACGTATCAAAGGCGTGGTACATACTTCTGATGGCTGGATGCAGATCAATTTTAACCCTGGTAGTCTAACCACCAGAACCATCGACCCACAGACTGATAGTCGATTGGAAATTATTTTGCGATTAGACAATGCTGTCGATACAAATGCTGCCAATACAGATATAGAAGAAACTGAGAATGATGCCAAAGCGTCATCAATATGGATAGATTGGGAAGAGTGCGATCGCGAACTGATGGCACTGGTTATATAGAAACAGACAAAGAAAGTGCGGACATTGCTATTTTAGCTAGCAATGTCCGCACTTTCTTTTCAACGCAACTAACTATTTTTAACGCAATTGACTGTCTTTACTACCACGACGATTAAACAGCTCAGCCGCTTTTGCTTCTTGTTCAAGCTCCGTCTGACAGCTAACACAATGCTGAATACCAGGCACCGCTAGTCGCCTTGCCTCTGGAATAGGCTTACCACATTCGTCACACAGCTCAGCACTCACACCTGTCGGTAACGAACGTCGCGCGCGTTCCAATGCATCATTTACAGTTGCATCCATTTGTTCGTGCTCAGCACCATCTCTTGACCAGCCACCTGCCATAATCTTATCCTATTTTTTTATTCATTATAATTAGACAACACAAATGTCTTTAATAACAAATAGATGGGGCTAGCTATTATTAATTGCAACCTGCAATAGTTTATAAAATCATCCATAAAGAATGACGCAGTTATTTCGACTCAACTTAAAACTTGGCCACTAGTCTTTTGGTTGTAGCTCAATGACTTGACCACGTACGCCAATGCTCTCATCACTCATCAGACAAACGTAGCCTGCCATGATATCTTCAGGTGTTTTCAAGCTCATAGGGTTTTCACCTGGATACGCATGCGCACGCATATTGGTACGAGTACCACCTGGATTAATGCAGTTAAAACGCAAATTGGTTGTGTTCTTCGTCTCTTGAGTAAAGATATCACTCATACCTTCTACTGCTTGTTTAGAGAGTGCATAAGCACCCCAAAATGCGCGAGGATGTGTACCTACAGTGCTAGAGGTAAAGACGATCGAGCCATGATCAGCATCTTTTAATAACGGCAATAGCGCTTGAGTCAGCATAAAAGTCGCTGTGAAATTGACTTTCATCACTTGGGCGAAAGTATCAACGTCATACATCTCAAGCGGCGTCAATTGTCCTAATACACCAGCATTATGCAATATACCATCTAACTGGCCGACCTCTTTATTGATTAGCCCTTCAAGCTGCTGCATTTCAGCGTAAGTTGCCCCTTCTAAATTCATCGGCAACATAGCAGGCTGCTTACCTCCAAGGCTTTCAATCTCATCGTAGACGTATTCAAGCTTGCTACTAGTGCGTCCTAACAATAAGACAGTGGCGCCATAACGCGCATAGGTCAATGCAGCAACACGGCCAATACCATCCCCTGCTCCAGTCACCAAAATAGTCTTACCATCTAAGCAGTTACTTGACGGTACAAAGCTACGAATATCATCATGTGTCAAAGGCTGAATAGGACTCTGAACAGTTTTTTTATTGTCTTGTGGAACGACTGGTTGATTATTATTGTCACTCATGGCATTGCTCACTACTTATCATTAAATCGTTGAGGATATGTGCTTATGGTTGTAAAACTGGTGATATATAGCAGTCTATAAATACTCAAACTTACCAGACGATAGCAGTAATTTATTTAACTGCTCAGGCGTATCCGTAATATAGTCGGCACCCCATTTTTTCAAAGACTTTTGATCTTCAGGTGGAATATATCCATAAGCGGCCAAAATCGTTGGCATGCCAGCAGCGTTGCCAGCTTCAATGTCACGTACATGGTCACCGACATAGAGCACGCAGCCTGCCGCGCCTCGAGGGATGCCGAGTTTTTCTAGCGCCATATACATTGGCTCTGGGTCTGGTTTGGTACGTGATACATCATCTGGACAGACCAAAACCGCACAGCGTTGATCCAGTTGCATCTCACTTAATAGCTTTTCGGCTAAATAACGTGGCTTGTTGGTAACGATACCCCAAGGCACACCTTTTGCTTCAAGCTCAGTCAGCACCGCTTCAAGCGCCTGAAACACGCAGCTATCGACACAGATATCTGCTTCATAATCATCTAAGAACTGCTGACGAAACTCAAGCAACGCTTCCTCGCTGACTTCAAGCTGATCGTTATGTCTTAGCATCAATTGCACCATAGCTGAGGCACCCGCAGAGACTTGCTCACGGATTTCTGCTTCAGGCGGTGCCTGCCAATCATTTTCGAGACTCATCTTACCAATGATACGAACAAAATCAGCAGCAGTATCGATTAATGTCCCATCAAGGTCAAATAAAACAGCTTTTACAAATTGGGTCATAGTGAATGCTCTTGAGATTGATGACGTGTTTAGTGAAAGTATGGCACATAAATGGCTGCGTGCAGCATCAAGCCAATGGCTTTTGTACGGCTATCATATAATTGACATCGACGTTTTGGGCAAGCCAGTAGCGTTTGGTCAGCGGATTATAATGCAAACCGATAATATCCTGACGAACAAATCCAGAATTAAGTGCCATTTTGTCTAACTCTGCTGGCGTAATAAATTTGGCATAGTCATGGGTGCCGCGATCAAGCAACCGCAGCACATACTCTGCACCAACGATGGCAAACAGATAAGACTTAGGATTGCGATTAATCGTTGATAACACACAGACGCCGCCAGGAGCCAGTAACTCATAACAAGCCTGCACAATCGAGCTAGGATCTGGCACGTGCTCTAGCATCTCCATGCAAGTCACCACATCAAACTGACCAGCCTGCGTTTTTGCCAACTCTTCAACGGGTATATGCTGATAACGAAGCGTATTCTCTAACTGGCTTTGCTCTGCATGTAACGCAGCAGCTTTTAGGTTCTCTGTACCTAAATCAATCCCTGTCACATCAGCCCCGCGGCGTGCCATAGATTCTGACAATATTCCGCCGCCGCACCCTACATCGAGTACTTTTTTGCCAGCAAGTCCTTGCTCAGCGGTTTTATTAGCAGCATTTTGATAGCCACGTTTGACGTTTTCTTCTATCCAATTTAAACGTAATGGATTGATCTCGTGTAGCGTTGCAAAGGCCCCTGTGTTGCTCCACCACTCACTCGCCAAGTTATTAAATTTTTCGACTTCGCTAGGATCCACGTTGATGGTGTTAGATTCTGTATTATTGAAAGTGCTATTGTTATTTTGATCACTCGAAGTTGATGAAGAATTTAAAACTGAGCTCATGGTATGTTCCTTGATTGTCACTATCGTTATTATCGTTTACAGTGCATGATTATGTATTTAATATTAGCATGAGAGTAGCAGTTTTGTCGTAAGCACATCGTCACCGATTGTGAATAGGCTTAAACTTTACCCTGTTTTTTGGGCAGTATCTCAATATAAAAGAGCTTGTCATTTTCGTGACAATATCGCATCCTAATACTTTCGACTATCTTAAATATTACATAGAAATAAAGCAGACGTTTGAGAAACAGTAGGTTCAGAAAGTAACAAGCAATATACCTTAAATAATAGCTAACAGCTTTACAACTATCGGTTAAGAATGCGATTCACAAGTACATACATTTTACGTTATCATAGTCGATACTTTGCTATTGTTCGATTATACTCGACACTGTCTGGTTTAGACGCTTTAAGAGCTATATATTTTAAAGTGTCACATGTTTTACAACCATATAGACACCAACCTCTTAACCCATTCTAAGTCTCCACACCTCAAGGATAAAGTATGAAACGTGTCATCACACTGACTGGTCTAGCCATGGCCATTGGACTTGCCTCTATGGGCGCACAAGCTGCAGACTATGTCGCTGGAAAAGATTACCGTGTGCTAGACAACCCAGAGAAAATCAGCGGTGATGCTATCATTGTTCGTGAATTCTTTTGGTATGGTTGCCCACATTGTAATGTGCTTGATCCACATATGGAAAAATGGGCAAAGACTAAAGACAAAGATGTCGTATTCTTCAAAACACCAGCGGCACTTAACCCTGTTTGGGAAGCCAATGCACGCGGTTTTTATGCGGCTCAGCTTTTAGGGTTCGAAGACAAAACTCATTCTGCATTATTTGATGCTATCCATAAAGATGGTAAAAAACTGTTTGATCAATCATCATTGAGCAAATGGTATGCATCAAAAGGCGTGAATGAAAAGAAATTTAACAGCCTATATAACTCATTCGCTGTTGGTACAAAAATTGGTCGCTCACAAGAAGGCGCTAAACGTTATCAGCTTTCTGGCGTACCAGCCGTGGTCGTACAAGGCAAATACGTGGTAACGGGTGAAGACGCTAAAGTGCCTAAAGTTGTTGACTATCTAGTTGATAAAGCCCGCGCTGAAAAGAAATAATTCGAGCCATAAGTACTTGAATAACTCGCATGACGTACAGCATATCTGTATGTCGTGCACAAAAAAGCCAATCATATATTGATTGGCTTTTTTGCATCTTAACCTTTTAGCTATACGTCGTTTAATCACTCATTTTTAATTGCTCGTCTTTCAACTAATAAAATTCTAATTAATAGATTTCTAGCTTGGTATATAGATGTTATTTCTTCAGCTGCGATAAAATAGCCACTTCACGAATATAACTTGCCAAATCTGCTTTAGATTCTGCTAGCAACTCATCATCTTGCATGTGTTTGGCATATTCTATCCATAATAATAGTTGATACATACTGTGGTGCTCAGAAGCTTTATATTGCTTCACAAACTGCTTGAGCGTACCTTCATCATTGATATTCAGGCGCTCGTACCAGCTCTCTATTTTTGAGACCTGCTCTTTAGGGAAAAAGGCATCAAATAGTGCCTTTATCAGCTCATGACGATTTTCTTCAATCATCAGCTTGCCAACACGTTTGGTTTGACGGTTGCGAGCATTGGCGCTGGTAATATCAGCCAATGCCATTAGCTCTGCCATAAAATAATCACTTGCAGGTAAGGCTTTTAGCTGTTTTTTCGATAAGCTAGCAAGCGGTATAGATAACTGCTGCAAGCGCTCATGGGCTTTTTTGAGTTCTGTGCGCGAAACGCGCATATCCTGTTCTTTCCAGTCGATCATAAAAGCTTTCCAAAATAATAATTAATAAATTAAATAGTGTCTGATATCACTACCAGCGACTTTTTTCGCGGTGTTTTGCCAAGACCTTCACGCCTTTAGGCATAGCGTCAGCAAGACGGCGTTGTAGATGATCAGTGATAAAAACAGAGCGATGTTTGCCGCCCGTACAGCCTATAGCAACCGTGACCGTATGACGATTATTGTGCAAAAACTCCGGTAGCCAACGGGTCAAAAACTTATCAATATCACCCATCATTTCTGCTACTTCTGGATAATCTAAGAAGAATGCCCCTACTTCAGTATCCAGACCTGTCGAGTCACGTAACTCAGGGTTCCAATGCGGATTCGGTAAAATTCTAACGTCGAATACAAAGTCAGCATCAATAGGGCTACCGTATTTAAAACCAAAAGACAGTAGATTGATGACAATCTGATTGTCCATGCCTATATGTTCACGCAAGCTGTCTTTTAATTGATGAATATTTAGGCTACTGGTATCAATCCTAATATCAGCATGACCAGCAATTGGCTCTAACAGCTCAACTTCTTTCTTGATAGCAGCCGGTAAATTAAAGGCAATATGCTTAGCATTGTCACTATCAATATCTTGAGACATCAGCGGATGTACACGGCGCGTCGCGTTAAAACGAGCTATCAGCGTACTCTCTTGTGCAGTCACATATAAAATCTGTACCGCATGCGACCCATAGGTTTCCTTGAGAGAAGCATACGTTACTGCAAAGTTAGATAAATCAGCACGTGGCGTTCGAATATCGACACCCAGCGCAATACGATGAATGCCGCTTTCATTGACCAGTTTATGAGCAGCATTAGGTAACAAAGACAGCGGTAAGTTATCAATAGAGTAATAGCCTAGATCTTCTAAGATATTCAATACTGAGGTTTTACCAGATCCTGAACGCCCTGAGACCACCAATATACTGAGCTTATTCGTAGACGTCTGATCCGCTATCGTTGCTGCCGCATTACTATTTTGATCCTGACTTACACCCATGATCTACTCATCCAAGTCTATTGTATCTAGTCTACTGCTATATCATAAAAGCTAATTTACCACTACCAACTGATTGTCTAACAAACGCGCTTTTCCTAGCCATGCTGCGACTAAAATAACGATGTTTTTGTTTTCTATATTAAAGGTTTTAGAGTCACTTACGACAGAACATAGCTCTTCAGTCTTTATTTCCAGATAATCAATAATAAAACCTGCGTCACTAATACGTGTTCGCGTATCTACTAATAGCTTATCAAATGCTTGCTGACTAAGAGCCTTACTTTTCAAACTCTGTGCTAATTCTTGCAATGCTTGATGTAATACAGGGGCAGCTTGACGCTCATTTGCACTTAAGTATTGATTACGCGATGATAGCGCTAAGCCATCATCAGCACGAACAATAGGCGCACCAATGATATTAATAGGATAACTCAAGTCACGTACCAATTGCTTAATGATAGCAAGCTGCTGATAGTCTTTTTGTCCAAATACTGCCACATCTGGTTGTACGATATTGAATAGTTTAGCAACAACAATACCAACACCATCAAAGTGTCCAGGACGCGATTGACCACATAACTGATTGGCAATAGCACCAGCCAACACCGCAGTAGGTGGTGGTAATACTGGATACATCGCATCAATACTAGGTGCAAACACATAATCTGCATCAACTGTCGCAAGCTTAGCCACATCTGCATCTAGCGTACGCGGATAGCTATCAAAATCTTCTCCAACGCCAAACTGCGTAGGGTTAACGAAGATACTGACCACCACTACATCCGCATGCTGTTTGGCAATCTTTACCAGCTCAAGATGACCGTCATGCAGATTACCCATCGTTGGTACTAACGCAATGCGCTGCTGACGGCCTTGTTTGCCACTTTGCTGACCACGATAAGGCTGAAGCGCTTCACGTAGTGATGAGATATCATGATAAATAATTGGAGACATGATTACTTTTCTTCTATTCAAACGTTCTGTTGTTCAATAGCTTCAAAATCAGCTAAATTGGTGCTGCTCAGTCGGGAAGCTACCTTCGCGTACTGACTGCTGATAGAGCGCAAAAGCACCTTCGATACTGTGTGCGCTATTACGCTCATCCGTTAAAAAGTCATGGACAAAACGTGGCACTCGGCCATGCACCATACCTAGCATGTCATGCATAACCAATACCTGACCATCAGTATCGGCTCCAGCACCAATACCGATAACTGGCACGGCAACCGCATCTGTCACTGCTTTTGCAAGTGCGGCTGGAACACATTCTAATACTAGCAGTGCAGCGCCAGCGTCAACGACTGCTTTGGCATCAGCAAGCAGTTTGTCAGCTGCTTCATCACCGCGACCTTGAATTTTATAACCGCCAAACACGTTGACTGATTGCGGAGTCAAACCAAGATGTACACAAGTTGGTGTACCTGCTTGCGCCAAGGTCGTTACCAATTCACACAGCTCGCTACCGCCTTCGATTTTTATGACATGCGCCCCTGCTTGCATTAGCGTGCGACTATTAGCAACGGCTTCTGGTAGTGTCACATAACTCATAAACGGTAGGTCAGCCAATATCAGCGCGTGTTTGTTGCTACGGGCAATATTGGCAGTGTGATAAGCCATATCATTGACTGTTACAGGTAATGTTGAGTCATGGCCTTGTACAACCATGCCCAAGCTATCCCCAATTAAAATCGTATCAATTTCGGCTTTTTCCATCATTCGTGCAAACATCGAGTCATAACAGGTCAAGCAAGTGAACTTGGTACCGTCTTTTTTAAACTTATTTAGAGTAGATAATGTCGTCATATGACCCTCAATTAATCTGCAATGCCTTTTATTATCAATATTGCTACTATTCTAGCTATGATTGAGATGTCTTAGACAAACCTCCCAATCATTTATTAACTCTCACTTAGTATTAGTTGCTTATAATCAATCGCTTGATAGTAATGTTAAACCTGTCCAATCGCGACTTTGGGAATAGTCACCTATCGACTTACCGGCGATGGTTAAGTTTGGTGCCAACTCTCGCAGTGGTATTAAGACAAAATTGCGCTCACTTAAACCAGCGTGCGGTATTGTCAGTGTTGGATCAGTAATCTGTGTCTCGCCGTATAGCAAAATATCAACATCTAGACTACGTTCACCCCAACGGCGCAAACGTGCCCGCTTGGCCATGCTCTCTAACTGCTGACAAAAAGCAAGCAGCTCATAAGGGGCAAACGTTGTCTCAAAACCAGCTACTGCATTAACAAAATCCGGCTGATCTTGCGGACCCATCGGTGCTGAAGCGTAAAAAGAAGAGACACTTACTTCACGTACCTGCTCATGTGCTCGCATTACTGCAAGCGCCTGCCGCAAATGATCGGCAGGCGAACCTAGTTCATTAGCGAGGTTGCTACCCAAGCCCACATAACAGGTAACCCAGTTACTATTATCTGTACTGTTATCCATATTATACGCTTTCAGTACTAGGCTGACGGCGGCGGCGCTTCGATGGTACAGGGCCTTTGTTATCAGTTACTTTCACAGCAGGCATTTGATCGCTCGTATCTTGCTTCGCTTTAGCAGCCTTTGCAGTAGTTGCTTTCACCGATTTCTTGGCTCTCGCAGGTGCAGCGGTTTTTGCCGCGTCTTTGCTATCTACTGCCTTGCTACCTACTTCCTTTACAACTTTAGTATCGCTTTTATCAGGCGATTCAACTGCAGGTTTAGGCGCTTTTTTCGCATACTTCGCTGCTAGCTGTGCTTTGCCATTATTGCCCTTCGCATCGCTATTGCTTTGTACTTCAATGTTGCTCGCACTATTTACAGTAGGTTGACGACGGCGACGCTTATGCGGGATCGGCTCGTTATTCATACTAACTAACGCAGGTGATCTTGCGATTGAGCGAGCTGGTCTAGCCTGACTAGCTGATGCTTGATCTTCTGGGTGGTTATTATTAGACGGCTGAGTGCTACTATTTACGCGCTCGGCTTTAGCCACTTGCTTTGATGCATCTTGATTGGTTAATGCTTGCTTTCGTACAGGTGCTTTGCTGCGCTTCGACGTATCATCAGCTGACAGTTGCTTCTGCAATGGCGGCACGACATTCTCGTGCTCGATCACAAACAATGGCTTAGGCTTTGCCTGTTGACTTGCCGATTGCTTGTTACTAGCAAGAGACAGCTGCTGTAGCTGAGCAAGCTCATTATTGTCTTGCTCTACTTGCTGCACGTTGTGTCTACCACTGTCAGTGCGGCCAGCTTTAGATTGGTTGGCAGCGCGGCGGCGACGGGCTGGAATATTTGACGAATCATTTACCATTGTTTGATCATTTCTACCTTTTTCAGCACGGTCATCGGCTTTATTTTGCTTTGTACTGTTCTGATTAGGTGCTGCATTATCAGTAGTCTGTATTGTTGATTCTTGACGATTACGTCCGCGACCACGTTGCCCTTTTTTATAAGCACCTCGGCGAATATTTTCGTCAAATTCATCAATCGCTTGCTGCTGCTCTTGTTCAGATAAGGTTTGATACGTCTGCCACCAGTCACCCATATCGTTGGTTGACTCTGATAGCGGATGCTCTGCATCGCCACATTGCTCACGCAATAATAAAAAGTCAAAACCCGCACGGAAACGTGGATGCTCAGATAGCTGAACGATTTGCTTGCTACGTGGGGCTGCAAGTTTCGGCTGCAATATCCAGATATCACGGATAAACTGCTCAGCAAATTTCGGAATAGCGGTTTTGATACGCTGACGGTCGATGACTTTACCAGCCGCATGCATTTGCGCTTCGGCAAACGGCATATTGCGTTTCTTAGCTTTTGCCAATTGATGTAGGTAATTTTCCCACAGTAAGGCAGCATAGAAGAACGCAGGGTTGATACTCTTGCCTGCCGCAATACGCTTATCGGTATTGATAGCTACCTGATTGACTAAAGCACTTGGCTCAGACGGTGGATAGATAATGAGGCTATCAATCGCACCTGATTCAAACAATAATGGCAATAGGGGTACTAGATAGCCACCGGTAAACATCTTTTGCGTTTCATCATAGAGACGATGCGGTGATATTTGCTCAAGCAGCGCCCAGTTCCCGTCATTGAATTGCTCGGACAACGCTTCATCAAACTCAAAACCTAGCTTGGCTTTGAAACGTAAGGCACGGAGCAAGCGCACAGGATCTTCTTCGATACGTACTGGCGCATTGCCCAATAGACGAATGATTCTGTTGTCAATATCATCAAGCGCACCGCAGAAATCATGAACGATGCCTTTGAGCGGTTGATAATAAAGCGCATTAATAGAGAAGTCGCGACGGGAAAAATCTTGTCGGATATCGCCCCAAACATTGTCACGCAGAATCATACCATCTTGATTGGTATTGGCATCACTGGTTGGTGGACCACGGAAAGTAGCAACTTCGATCAGCTCGCGACCTGAGTATACATGCGCTAACTGGAAGCGGCGACCGATAATGCGGCAGCGCTTACCAAAGACATCTTTAATCTCATGTGGCTTGGCATCGGTGACGGCATCAAAGTCTTTCGGGCGCAGACCTAATAAAGTATCGCGCACACCACCACCAACGATATACGCATCAAACCCAGCACGGGTCAATGTGGCAATCACTTCAGTAATGGAATTGGGTAATTCAGATTTGTTCAGTTCTAACTGCTTGGCGGCACGCTCGGCCATGCATCTACTCCTCGCCGGTATTCTTTAACTACCCCTGAATAACACAGCGTTTATCAGGCGGATGTACCCGCTAGTTTAACAAATTTTGGACCTACTGGGGGTGTTATGACATTTACTTACATGCTATTTTGTCAATATTAGGGTTAATTAATGCAAAACACCATCATTAATCGCGCACGCTTAAACGTCTTTGGTTTTTCTCGACTGTTTTTGCACCGATACCTTTCACTTTGGCTAACTCATCCACTGTCTTAAAATCGCCAAACATGTCACGATATAAAATTATCGCCTGCGCTTTACTGCTGCCGATACCATCTAACGAAACTAGCTCGCCTTCATTGGCTCGATTGATATTAATGACTTTCTGTTCACGCGCTTGTGTAATAGCTTTTTCTTTTGCGATTAAATACTCATAGGCACGTTTAGGGTCGTCAAAACAAGGATCTGCATTCGCATTGCTGAGTGCGACCACAGACAATAGGAGACTAACAGCTGTGGTCGTCAGTAAGCTGGCAAATGAAAATTTACGATGAGCGTTCATGTTGTTTCGCCGCTTCCCACAGTGCATCCATTTCTGTTATATCGCTGTCCTCTAACTGCTTGCCAGCGAGTTCTAGCTGCTCCTCAATATAACCAAAGCGAGATTTAAACTTGTGCACGCAGGTTAAGGTAGCCGCTTCTGCATCAAGGTTTAGTTTGCGTGCAACGTTCACGAGTGCAAACATACAGTCGCCTAATTCTTTTTCGACCTCTCTGATGTTAGCTTTAACCTCGGCTGTAGACTTATCTGTTAGCTCATGTTTTAGCTCAGCAATCTCTTCGTCTAGCTTATCTACGGCACCTGCAATACCTTCCCAATCAAAACCCAACTTTGACGCTTGCTTTTGTACATCCTGCGCCTGCATCAAAGCACTACCCGCTTTGATTTGATCTAAGCGACGCTTTGATTTACCACGTGCTTCGCGTGCCTGCTGCTCCTCGAGCTTAATCTCATCCCAGCGTACTTTTACTGCTGCATCGTCTTTAAGCGTTTCGGCTTCAAACACATGTGGATGACGACGAACCAGCTTCTCTTGTAAGGTCGTAATAACATCACTCATATCAAAGCGCCCCTGCTCCGCATACATCTGACAATGAAATACCACTTGCAGCAGCACATCACCAAGCTCACCTTTGATGTCTTCATCATCGTCGCTTTGTACCGCTTCGCCTAGCTCGTAAGCCTCTTCAATGGCGTACGGAATAAGGCTATGATTGGTTTGCTTTTTGTCCCACGGACAGTCTGCCCTTAGTCGTGCCATCAACGCTAACAAATCATCAAGCTGGCCAGTAGCGTCTGGAGTTCCTTGCACGGGCTTGGGCACGGTAATTTTATTGTCTGAAATACTCATAAGGATGGCTCTTATCGTTTTATGTGTTGTTTGCTGATTCGTCTAATAGTTAGTGTATCATTGAACACAGCTTGGCTTATAATTGTGCTACTGACGACTTCATTTTACCACTGCTCATGCGAGAGGAACTTTATCATTATGTCCACTTCTGCGACCACCAACTATCAACCAGCTGCGACATTCGACCCTATTACTATCAGCTCATTTAAGGCCTATGACATTCGGGGTGAGCTTGGGGTCAATCTCAATGAAGAGATTGCCTACCGTATCGGGCGCGCGTTTGCACAGATTTTGTATCAGTGTTATCAGGCAGCGGCTCAAACTCAAGCCAATGATATAGCAATTCTAAAACCTGCTATCGTTATCGGTAGTGATATTCGCCACTCTAGTGAGCAGTTAAAGCAAGCAGCTATCACAGGTATGATGGATGCAGGCGTTGATGTGATTGATTTGGGCATGAGTGGTACTGAAGAAGTATATTTTGCTACCAGTCACTATCAGGCGTTAGGTGGTATCGAAGTGACTGCCAGTCATAACCCTATCAATTATAATGGCCTAAAACTGGTTAAAGAACATTCAAAACCAATCAGCGCTGATGATGGTTTGGCAGAGATTCAAGCACTGGCAGAATCTGGGCAGTTCACTACGGATAATCAATCAGGCAAATTACAGTTATTGACGGATAAAAGCGCGTACATCGATCATGTCATGACTTTTATCGATACTGATAAACTAAAACCACTCAAACTGGTCGTTAATTCAGGCAATGGTAGCGCAGGTCCTGTGGTCGATTTATTAATCGATAAATTAGCACAGGCAGATGCACCGATTGAAGTCGTTAAACTGCATCATACACCAGATGGTAGCTTCCCTAATGGCATCCCCAACCCAATGATTGAAGCCAATAGAGTGGCCACCCAGAAAGCCGTTTTGGAAAACAACGCGGATCTTGGTATTGCTTTTGATGGGGACTTTGATCGCTGCTTCTTATTTGATGAACGTGGCGAATTTATCGATGGTAGCTACATCGTCGGCATGCTCGCTCAAGCATTTTTGAACAAATATCCGAGTGAATCAATCGTCTATGATCCACGGGTAATTTATAATACCGAAGCAGTGATAGAAGAACATAACGGTACAGCTGTCATTAGCAAATCTGGACATTCATTTATCAAGCAAGTCATGCGTGACTCAGGTGCTGTATATGGTGGTGAAATGTCTGCCCATCACTATTTCCGCGACTTCTTCTATTGCGACAGTGGTATGATTCCATGGTTATTGACTATTGAGCTATTGTCTATCACCGGTAAAACACTATCCGAATTGGTCACAGGCTATATTGCCGCCTATCCTAGCTCAGGCGAATTAAACTTTCACCTCACTACTCACGATGCACCAGCTATCATCAGCGCTATTGAAGCCAAATTCAGCAACGAGCAACCAATTAAATCGACACTTGATGGTTTAAGTCTTAACTTTGGAGAGTGGCGCTTTAATTTGCGAGCATCGAATACCGAACCACTTATCAGATTAAATATCGAAAGTCGCGGCGAGCAACCGTTACTAGCTGCTAAAACCCAAGAGATAGAGCAGTGGCTAGCAACTCAAGGTGCCGTACCAACATAAAGTGATTACCCCAGTAAAATAATTCTGATTGTCAGTCGAAAAAGGCTCGCTAATGAGTATTAGCGAGCCTTTTTTCTATACACAGAAAACCTTAAATCAAACTATTTAGTTCGACCAATACCCATATAGTCACCTACTAAGCTATTAATTTGCGAGCGTGTCAGTGCATTTTGCGCATCAAATACTGGCATGGCTTGTTGATTGATTTTGCCAATATCCAATTGATCTCGTGGTGACCAACTAACAATAAAAATAGCATGGGTATCGCAAAGCTGTTGATAGGGACTAGTAATCAGCTCAAGCAAGGGTTGTTGCTGATAAAGCTCAGCAAGCTCGTGCTGTGCCTTATCACTATAAACCAGTGTGCGAATATTATAAGACCACAGTAATGCTAATAACGGATGGATAGCTGAGCTAGCAGTACGTCCTGAACCTGATTTATAACTACCGCCCCAAATCATGACTGTTTTATTATCAATAAAACCATCAAAATATTGCCAAAATTTACGGAATATCAGCTCTTTTTGATCTTCATTAATATGCATAATAGATTGTAATAAAGGCATATCTAAGCTATGCCTATAGCTTGACTGCTGCAATTTAGCCAGCTCAGTGGGCAAAGTATTACCACCGAAGCCCCACCCTGCTTTTAGATAACTACTGCCTACCCGCTCATCCAATCCCATAATGCGACTGACTTGACTGATATCAACATTTTGACTATCAGCCAAACGTGACATCTCATTCATAAAGCTCACTCTAGTCGCTAGCATCGCCATGATACTACTGCGAGCAAACTCTATCGTTGCGATATCAGCATGATGAGTAGCGCGTGCGTGCTGCATTAAAGGCTTCAGTACATTCAAGTGCTGGCTGCTACTTGCTGTCTTTTCACCCAGTAGCCATAACGAAGGATTCAACATCGAGCTATACGCATCGCCATCTTGTAAGAATACAAATGGCACATAATAGACCCAAGCACGTTGTAAACGCTGAGCCAAATCGGCTACATGGCCTAATTGCTCAATGCCGCTCATAATCACAGGTAGCGCCTGCTGATAGCTGTGATTAAACACGGTAATCCAGCTGTCTTCTGTCCATGCTAGCTTGACACTGTCTAAAAACAACCAATAAAGCGTCACCGTATTTTGAGCATCAGTTTCGTTATGACCAGCTGCTTCGTAGCCTTTTATTAGCATATCGGCTCTAGCTGGTAATTCCTTACTGATAATGACCTGCTGCTGCTCATACATTTGCCACAGCGCTTGCAGATGATGCTCAAAACCATACTGTTGTATCTGCTGCGTCAGTAGCGCCTTGTCTGCGTAAAGATGCACACACTGACCAAGACTTGCCAGCACTACTGCACTGGTAATCGCCTCTATACTGTGACCAATAAGCACACAGACTGTGGAATCAGTTAATTGGTTTGGTTCAGATTTATTGTTATATTTATTCATATGGCTACCATCTAAAGCCGTTTCCATGAGCGTGCTTTCCTATATTATTGACACACCATTATCGCTAGGACAGCTGTTTGATACGCTGTAGTAATTGGTCAGTAGACGTATCAAATAGACCTTGAGAATCTTTCTGCACGTGCTGCATAGCATGGTGTACGGAGTCTGCCATTTGCTTGCCCATCTCAACGCCCCATTGATCAAACGGATTGATATCCCAAATGCTGGCCATGACATAGACCTTATGCTCGTAGAGCGCTATCAATGCGCCTAAGCTATGCGGCGTCAGCTCATCAATCAGTAATGTAGTTGACGGTTGATTCCCACGGTAGTACTTATATTTGTCCGCATGAGACACTGTCTGTGGATCAACCAGATCTGTCACAGCAGCATTGCCAAATGCCAATACTCGACTTTGCGCAAGACAGTTGGCTAAAGACAATTCGTGCTGTTGCTGCAATGATGAGTTCTGCGCCTCATCACCGTAGCGTCGCACGCAAGCGATAAAATCACAGGAGACTTGCTGCGTACCTTGGTGTAGCAGCTGATAGAATGCATGTTGTGCATTTGAGCCAATTTCACCCCATAGAATTGGACACGTATCATAGTCAATATGATCCCCATTCCGAGTAACAGACTTACCATTACTCTCCATCTCTAGCTGGGTAAGATAGCTAGGTAGATAGCCCAATCGGCCATCATAAGGCAATACAGTGTGCGCGTTTACTTGTAAAAAAGTACTGTTCCAAACAGCCAGTAAGCCTAGCAATACTGGTAAGTTATCAGCAAAATCAGCCTGTGCAAAATGCTCATCCATACTATGAGCACCGCTTAATAGAGCCTTAAAGCCATTCATACCGATACGAATAGCAATGGCAAGGCCAATTGCTGACCATAGAGAAAATCGACCGCCGACCCACTCCCAAAGCTGCAACTGATGCTCAGGATGAATTCCCCAAGCACTCATTTTTTCACTATTGGCTGAGATGCCGATAAAGTGACGACGCAATACACTATCTTCTGTACCTGCACGGAGTTTTGCCGTCACAAGTAGCCAAGATAATGCCGTCTTAGCATTCGATAAAGTGTCAACCGTACCAAAGGATTTGGAAGAGATAATAAATAGTGTGGTCTCAGGATTTAAATGCTTGAGTAGATTATCAAGCTGCGTACCGTCCATATTGGAGACAAAATGCACTTCAATACTGGTATCTGCCCATTCGTCGAGCGCTGTAGTTGCCATGAGTGGGCCAAGATCAGAACCGCCAACCCCAATATTGACAACATCTGTAATTGCCTTGCCAGAAAACCCGCGCCACGTGCCATTGCGCACGCGCTCTGAGAGGCGTGCTACTTGTGCCAAACTATGATGTACATCAGTGACAATATTTTGTCCATCGACTTGTAATGTCGCTGTCTCTGGCAATCGTAATGCTGTGTGCAATGCAGCACGCTGCTCGCTGGTATTTACCATCGCTCCTTGTAGTAACGAATCAATACGAGCATCTAGCTCACAACTATCGGCCAAACTTAGTAAGTTAGACAATACTGTCTGATCGATACGCTGCTTACTAAAGTCCATATACAGCGCACCAGCCTGCACACTGAAATGCTTAGCGCGATTATCATCTTGCGCAAATAACTGTGCAAGCGACCATGGATGTTTTGCAAGCGTCTGTAGTTGCTGCCAGTATTTAGAATGTCGAGCACTGCTATATGCTTTGTCGCCCTTTATCTCTTCCATCAGCTACTCATCGTCTGCTAATTGCTGTTCGGCAAAGTAGATGAATGCCTGCATATACGAGCGCATATCGCCTGCATCGTAGCTATCGCCACGCATAGTTGTGACATGGACACCATATTCACTAATGAGCGCGTCAATCGCATCTGTCAGCTGAATTTCACCACCGACTGAAGCTTTAGTGTTTGTCAAGTAATCGAATATCTTATTGCTAAATATATAGCGTCCTACCACAGCCAGATTTGAAGGAGCATCATCTAAATTGGGCTTTTCTACAAAACCAGCCACTTTAAAGCTAGTATTAGTATTTATTTCTTCACTAATGTCATTAGTATCGCTGAGCTTTTCATCTAGTTGAGCAATACCGTATTTATGTACATCTTCATCCGCTACTTGATCAACCAATATCTGTGAATGACCATCTGTAGCAAAGGCATCTAACATAAACGCCAAATTGTCAGTTGACATATCAGTAGTAAAAGGATCAAGCACGACATCAGGCAATAATACGGCAAAGTCATGCTCACCAATGATTGGTCGCGCTGCCAGTACTGCATGTCCCAAACCTAACGCTTTACCTTGACGTATCATCGACACAGTCACATCTTCTGGCAACCAATTTAAGCTATCAGCCAGTTCATCTTTGCCTTTATGACGCAATTGATTGTCCAATTCGGCATTGATATCAAAGTAGTTTTCAATCGCGCTCTTTTGCGCATGACCGACCAAGACAATATGCTTGACACCCGCAGCGATGGCCTCTTCGACCACGTAGTGAATAGCAGGGCGATTGCCAAGCGGTAACAACTCTTTTGGCACAGATTTTGACAATGGCAGCATACGTGTCCCAAAGCCTGCAACGGGAATAATGGCGTGGGTGATTTTTTTCATAGTATGTTAGCTATATTAAGAAGATGGGTGAAAATGAGACAATCATAACGCATTATTAGACAGCTGTAACGCCATGTGACTTAAGAAACATCGTAGCCATTTGGGTACATGCTCTGCCAACGCCATGTATCTTGACACATATCAGTAATCGATAATTCAGCTTGCCACCCTAACAACATTTTCGCTTTATCGACACTGGCATAACAACTCGCAATATCACCTGCTCGACGATCTGTAAACTGATAAGGAATAGCCTGACCAGATACATCAGAAAATGCACATACCAACTCTAATACAGACGTACCTTTGCCAGTACCTAAGTTAATAGGTAAAAAGCCTACTGAATATTGTTGTGTCGTACCACTTTCGTTTAGTCTGCTTTGTTTCTCTAAATAATCGAAGGCAGCCACATGACCTTGAGCTAAGTCAGTGACATGAATAAAGTCACGGACACCTGTTCCATCGACAGTAGAATAGTCATTACCAAAGATGCTAAGCTTTTCAAGTTTGTCGACGGCCACTTGGGAAATATAAGGCATCAAGTTATTAGGAATATCATTTGGGTCTTCGCCAATCTGTCCTGATGGATGTGCCCCTACTGGATTAAAGTATCTGAGAGCAATCAGGTTCCAACTGTCATCGGACGCAGCTAGATCTTCTAAGATATGTTCAACTGCAAGCTTACTTTGTCCATAAGGATTGGTACAAGAACGCTTCGATCTCTCATCGATGGGTAAGGATTCAGGATCACCATAGACAGTGGCAGATGATGAAAAAACTATATTCTTAACGCTATACTCTGCCATAACTTCTAATAAGGTTATGGTGCCGCTGACATTGTTATTATAATATAGCAATGGCTTGGAGACCGACTCTCCAACTGCTTTTAACCCAGCAAAGTGAATCACGCCGAAGAATTTGTGTAAAGCAAAGACTTCTCTAAGTAACTCAGTATCTCGTATATCACCTTCGATAAACTCAATAGGCTGTCCAATCAGAATAGAGACTCGATTGATAGCTTCACGGTTACTATTAGATAAGTTATCGTATACGACAATATCATAGCCTGCTTCATGCAATGCTATACAGGTATGGGAACCGATATATCCAGCACCGCCCGTAACTAGTATCTTGGTTTTCATAAGAGATTCAGATATAAAAAGACACCCCATTGTAGGGGTGTCTTTATCATATTTCAATGTAGATTTAGTAGTTTAACTGTAGACTAATGCCTATCTTACCAACCAGTAACTTCTTTTAGCTTGTCGCCAAGCTTAGATGGGTCACGTGTATACGCGATACCAGCATCTTCAAACGCTTTGAATTTCTCTTCAGCAGTACCTTGACCACCAGAGATGATAGCGCCAGCATGGCCCATACGCTTGCCTTCTGGAGCAGTAACACCAGCGATATAACCAACAACTGGCTTAGTTACATGATCTTTGATGTAAGCAGCAGCTTCTTCTTCAGCAGTACCACCGATCTCACCGATTAGGATAATAGCTTCAGTTTGTGGATCAGCTTCGAATAGTTTCAATGCGTCAATCTGGTTCATACCAGGGATAGGATCACCACCGATACCGATACAAGTTGACTGACCAAAACCAAGCTTAGTAGTCTGAGCGACGGCTTCATAAGTCAATGTACCAGAACGTGAGATGATACCTACTTTACCTGGCTGATGGATATGGCCTGGCATGATACCGATTTTGCACTGACCTGGAGTGATAACGCCTGGGCAGTTAGGACCAACTAGACGCACATCGCCAGCTTCTTCAAGATAGCGTTTTGCTTTTAGCATATCGATAGTCGGTACGCCTTCAGTGATCACAACGATTAACTTAACGCCAGCATCGATTGCTTCAACGATAGAATCTAGTACAAATGGTGCTGGTACGTAGATAACAGAAGCGTCAGCTTGAGTCGCTTCCATTGCTTCCGCCATAGTGTTAAATACTGGTAGGCCTAGGTGCGTTTGACCGCCTTTACCTGGCGTCACACCACCAACTACTTTTGTACCGTATTCGATGGCTTGTTCAGAATGGAACGTACCATTTTTACCAGTAAAACCTTGTACCAATACTTTGGTATCTTTATCGATTAATACACTCATTATATTTTCCTTGTATTCGGTTGTCTTGTAACAGTGGCCTTTATGACTATCATTATCAAATTTTGATAACCAATTTTTATTATAAAAACCACTATTACGATTTGACTACTATGCTTAAGCGTTTATCTCTAAACACTTATATTTAAAGACTTACGCTTTAACAGCATCGACAATTTTTTGAGCCGCGTCAGATAAACCTTGAGCTGAAATCAATTTCAGACCAGACTCTTCTAGGATTTGCGCGCCTTTCTCAGCGTTGTTACCTTCTAAACGAACAACGACTGGTACTTGTACGTCAACTTCTTTGATAGCAGCGATAATAGCTTCTGCAATCATGTCACAACGTACGATACCACCGAAGATGTTGATTAGAACACCTTCAACGCTGCTGTCTTCAAGAATGATCTTGAATGCTTCAACAACGCGATCTTTAGTTGCGCCGCCGCCAACGTCCAAGAAGTTAGCAGGCTTGCCGCCATACAATTTGATGATGTCCATGGTCGCCATCGCAAGACCAGCACCGTTAACCATACAACCGATGTTACCTTCTAGAGCAACATAGTTTAGGTCAAACTCAGCGGCTTTAAGCTCACGCTCGTTTTCTTGTGTTTTGTCTTGTAGCGCTGCAATTTTAGGCAGACGATACAATGCGTTTGAATCGATACCGATTTTGCCATCGACACAAACGATTTCGCCATTTTCGCGAACGGCTAATGGGTTGATTTCCATTAGAGCAAAGTCGTTTTCAACAAATGCTTTATAAGCACCAGTCATCAATTTAACGAACTGGTTAATTTGCTTACCTTCTAGACCAAGTTTGAACGCAACGTCGCGCGCTTGGAAAGGCATTAAACCTACTAAAGGATCAACATTTACTTTGAAGATTTTTTCTGGAGTGCTGTGTGCTACTTCTTCGATATCTACACCACCTTCGGTAGATGCCATGAAGGTTACACGACGAGTCGCACGATCAACGACTGCACCAAGATATAGCTCAGTTTGTACTGGGTACATATCTTCTGCAACCAATACGAAGTTGACTGGCTGACCATCAGCATCAGTTTGGAACGTTACTAGGTTAGTACCGATCAGCTCTTCAGCAACTTGCTTAGCTTCTTCACGAGTTTTAACCAGCTTCACACCACCAGCTTTACCGCGACCACCAGCATGTACTTGCGCTTTAATTACCGCAATATCAGTTGGGGTTTTATCAAAAGCTGCAGCAGCTTCTTCGCCGTTATGAGCGATGATGCCTTCTTGAATTGGCAAACCGTAGCTTTTTAATAGCTCTTTTGCTTGATACTCATGTAAATTCATTGATTGTATCCTTTATTTTTTACAATTAATAAAAAGTGAAATCAAGTGCGCACATATACATATTAATCATACGTCTGACGCACTCATGATTGTGGCATCACCACAATAGCGATACCACAATCAGGTTGTAAATCGATAATAACTAAATTAGCAATTACTTATTTTTTACGCTTTTTACGCTGGATAGCGTGAATAGCACGACCATCTGCAGATAGAGCAGCTTCATGCACTGCTTCTGAAATAGTTGGATGAGCAAATGTCATCAACTGTAAGTCTTCGATACTAGACACAAATTCCATCGCGATCATACCTTGATGGACGACATCACCAGCACCAGCAGCGATAGCATGCATACCTAATAGACGATCTGTTTTCGCATCAGCAACTACTTTCACAGAACCTTGCGCTTCACTTTGCGCTAATGCACGACCGTTAGCAGCTAAGTTGAAAGAACCTGTTTTAACTTCATAGCCAGCTTCTTCAGCTTCTTGCTCAGTCAAACCTACCCATGCGATTTCTGGGTGAGTATAAATGACATTGATGATAGTGTCATAGTTAACTTGAGGTTTTTCGCCATGAATGCGCTCAACAGCCATCATACCCTCTTCCATAGCTTTGTGCGCAAGCATAGGACCACGGACCAAATCACCGATAGCATAAACGCCATCAAGATTGGTTTTGCATTGGTCATTAACATCGATAAGGCCACGTTCAGTCAACGTGATACCGCTGTCATCGCCAAGTAGCTTTTCAGAATAAGCACGGCGACCAACACAAACGATTAGCTTATCAAAGCTCTCCTCGCTCGATTCACCTTTGCTTTCGCTAGTGACGACAACTTGGTCACCTTGTACTTCAGCATTGGTTACTTTGGTATCGACACGGATATCAAGACCTTGCTTCTTCAGCATTTTGCCAGCTTCTTTTGAGATGTCTTTGTCAGCAGCAGCTAAGAAACTAGGAAGTGCTTCATATACGACGACCTCGCTACCTAGACGACGCCATACTGAACCAAGCTCAAGACCGATAACACCAGCACCAATAACGCCTAAACGCTTAGGGACTGAGGTGAAATCAAGTGCGCCAGTTGAATCAACAATACGGTCACCGTCAGTCTTGGCAACAGGAATCTCGATAGGCACAGAACCTGCCGCAAGAATAACATTCTTAGCAGTGATCGTCGTTTCGCTTTCGTCTTCTAGAGCAGTAAATTTGACTTTTTTGTCAGCGCCCGTGCCGTCAACTAAAGTACCCCAGCCCTGTAGCCAATCAACACCATTGCCTTTTAGCAACGCAGCAACACCACCAGTCAACTGCTTAACAATACCTTCTTTACGTTCTATCATTTTTTCGATATTGATAGCAACGTCACCAGTACTGATACCGTGCTCGTCAAGGTCATGCTTAGTAGCTTCGTAACGATGTGAGCTGTCAAGTAGGGCTTTTGATGGGATACAACCAACGTTTAAGCAAGTACCGCCAAGTGCTGGCTCGCCTTTATAAACGCGCTTTTCGATACAAGCAACACTCATACCGAGCTGGCCTGCACGAATAGCTGCTTCGTAACCACCAGGACCGCCGCCGATGACGACTAAATCATAATTGTCTTTCATAGTACGTTCCTATTTTTAATTGTATGTGTCATTTAAACTGGTTGTTATCTCGCTGATAGATCAGCGTTATCTACACTGAACAGTTAATACACTATGTCAATGAGATAGACTCACTCATCAATAATCGATAGCAAGTCACCATTATTAAATTTATTTAAATACAGTTATCAGCGCATAAAGAGATCGCTGACTAATAAAAATCATTATCTATACCAAAGTTAAAAAGCTTGTATCAGCGGTTGCCAATACAAGCTTAAAAGCTTACAGGTCTAGTAGTAGCATTGCAGGGTCTTCGACCAACTCTTTGATAGTTACCAAGAACTGTACTGCTTCTTTACCATCGATCATACGATGGTCATAAGATAGCGCTAGGTACATCATTGGTAAGATTTCAACTTTACCATCTACAGCCATTGGACGGTCATTGATAGCGTGCATACCTAGGATAGCAGTTTGTGGTGGGTTCAAGATAGGTGTTGACATCAATGAACCAAATACACCACCGTTAGAGATAGTGAACGTACCGCCAGTCATGTCTTCTAGACCAAGCTTACCTTGCTGTGCTTTACCGCCAAACTCACGAATTGTGCTTTCAACATCAGCCATGCTCATGCGATCAGTATCACGTAGTACTGGAACAACCAAACCACGATCTGAAGATACTGCTACACCGATATCATAAAAACCATGATAAACAATGTCATCGCCATCTAGTGAAGCGTTTACTGCTGGGAAGCGTTTCAGTGCTTCTGTCGCTGCTTTTACGAATAACGACATAAAGCCTAAACGTACGCCATGACGCTTTTCAAACTTCTCTTTGTACTTAGCGCGCATGTCCATCAATGGCTTCATGTTCACTTCGTTAAACGTCGTCAACATCGCTGTATCTTGTGATGCTGATAATAGACGCTCAGCAACACGTTTACGAAGACGAGTCATTGGAACACGTTTTTCAGTACGCTCACCCATTGATTCAGCAACAGGACGGCCGCTATCAGACTTGATGCTGCTGTCTGATTTCAATGTAGGGTTAGCCATATCAGTTTTGGTTACACGACCACCGCGGCCACTACCTTCAACTTCTTTAGGATCTATGCCTGACTCTTTTGCTGCTTTACGAACTGCTGGGCTTTGATCTTTATGATCAGCTTCGCCTTTCTTATCTGTTGCTTGAACAGGCTCGCCACCATCGGCAGCTTGTCTTGCCTGAACTGGCGCAGCTGGTTGATCAGGATCTACTGCTGGCGCTTCTTCTGCGCTAGCACCAGCACTTGCACCGGCTTCAAACTGAGCGATAAGCTCATCAGACAACACAGTATCATCAACTTGCTTTACGATTTTGGTCAATACACCATCATCAGGTGCCACAACTTCTAATACAACTTTATCAGTTTCAATTTCAGCCAATAGGTCATCACGATTAACTTGTTGACCTTCAGTGACATGCCACTCAACGATTGTGCCATCGGCAACCGATTCTGGAAAAACGGGGGCTTTGATGTCAGCCATCGATATACTCCTTAGATTTGGATATTCATACTTATTATTAAGTCGTGATAGGCAGTCAGTAGTTTTCTAATAACTTTGCTTATATTTTATTAAAAAACACTGACTGTCATCGCCTGATTCATTTATCTTCTATAATCTTTTGATTAGACAAGGTGTTACTGAGCTAATTCATCAACACTTATGCCAAGGCCACCAGCAATGAGTGCTTGCTGTTGTTGAGCGTGTAGTTTTGGTGATCCTGTTGCAGGGGCTGCACTAGGAGGACGCGCTACTGGCTCCATGACTTTTGCTTTGGTTGGATGCGGTACGACAATACGGAACATATGCGGTGCCAAATAGTACCAAGCGCCTTGGTTCAATGGCTCTTCTTGCGTCCATACAATTTCAGTTAGGTTACTGTACTTTTCGATTTCAGCGATTAAGCGAGTCTCTGGCAATGGATACAATTGCTCAATACGAACAATAGCCACATGATCAAGACCTAATGCACGGCGCTGCTCTAACAAATCATAATAGACCTTACCACCACACAGAACCATACGGGTCACTTTATCTGCGTTGTGATCGTCCATCTCTGGCAATACCGTCTCAAACTTACCGTTAGCAAGCTCTTCTAAATTAGAAGTCGCTAGCTTATGACGCAATAAGCTCTTTGGTGACATAACGATCAATGGCTTACGAATAGGACGTACTGCCTGACGACGTAATGCATGATAAATTTGCGCAGGAGTCGTTGGGGTAATGACCTGCATATTGTCTTCAGCACATAGCTGTAAGAAACGCTCTAAACGTGCAGATGAATGCTCAGGGCCTTGACCTTCAAAGCCATGTGGTAACAACATCGTCAAACCACAAACACGCTGCCATTTGGTCTCGCCGCTTGAGATAAACTGGTCAATCACAACCTGAGCACCATTCACGAAATCACCAAACTGTGCTTCCCAAACGATCAATGCGTTCGGTACAGTGGTCGCGTAACCATATTCAAAGGCTAGTACCGCTTCTTCTGACAACAATGAGTTGTAAGTAGCAAAGCGCGCTTGATTTTCGCTCAGATGAGACAACGGTACATACATGCTACCATCATTGACATTGTATATTTCACTGTGACGATGTGAGAAAGTACCACGGCCTACATCTTCACCAGTAATACGTACTAGTACGCCATCGTTATCGACCAATGATGCATAAGCCAATGTCTCAGCCGCACCCCAGTTAAGAGGCTCTTCGCCCGTTTGCATCGCTAGACGCTGCTCAACGACTTTTTGAACCTGACGTTGTAGCTTATAACCTTCTGGCATTTCGGCCATACGGCGTCCATAACCTTTCAGCTTTTCTATATCAACACTGGTATCCCAGTCATCAACCAAGTCATGACCTAGATAAGGTTTCCAATCTACAAATAACTGCTCGTTAGGCTCTTGAACCAATGAGCTAACAACATAATCACCACGGTCTAACGACTCACGATAGTCATCTTCGTACTGTTTTTCTTCTTCAGTATTTAAGATACCTTCTGCGATAAGCTTCTGCGCATAAAGAGTACGAGTAGTTGGAAGCTTCTTAATAACAGCATACATCAATGGCTGAGTTGCAGATGGCTCATCTGCTTCATTATGGCCATTACGGCGATAGCAGAACAAATCAATGATGATGTCTTTGTCAAACTTATGACGATAATCTAATGCTAACTGAGCGGCAAATACGACTGCTTCAGGATCATCACCGTTTACATGTAGGATAGGAGCATGAACCATCTTGGCAACGTCAGTACAATATTCAGTTGAACGAACATCTTCTTGACGGCTAGTAGTAAAGCCAACTTGGTTATTAATCACGATATGCACAGTACCGCCAGTGGTATAAGCACGGGTCTGTGACATCTGGAAGGTTTCTTGAACCACACCTTGACCAGCAAAAGCGGCATCACCATGAATCACGATAGGTAATACTGAATTACCACCAGTATTGTCTAGTAGTGGCTGATCATTACGGCGTACTTGACGAGCACGTACTGAGCCTTGTAGTACTGGCGCGACAATTTCAAGATGCGATGGGTTAAATGCTAAAGCCAAATGCGCTTCGCCACCTGGTGTCATCACGTTAGATGAAAAACCATTGTGGTATTTAACGTCACCTGAGCCTTTTTCTGGCTGCACTTTACCATCAAACTCATCAAATAAGTCTGCAGGATTTTTACCTAAGATATTGACTAATAGATTGAGGCGGCCACGGTGAGCCATACCAATGACCATTTCTTTTGTGCCATATCCACCAGCACGTTGAATGATTTCATTGATCGCAGGAATGAAGCTCTCGCCCCCTTCCAAACCAAAACGTTTAACACCCGTGTATTTACGAGCAAGGTATTTTTCTAGACCTTCAGCAGCGGTTAAACGCTCAAGAATAGATAAACGTTTTTCTTTATCGAATTTGATATAGCCTAGATTAGTCTCTAGGTATTCTTCCATCCAGCGTTTCTCTGTACTGGTGGTAACGTGCATATACTCGACACCGATATGGCCACAGTAAACACGTTCCATGATTTCGATGATTTCGCGCAATGTCGCTTCATCTTTACCGATGACTAAATCATTTGTCGGGAATACGGTATCAAGATCAGCTTCTGACAAATTATGATAAGCAAGCGTCAAATCTTCTACTTCTGCACGTGGATGCAAATCTAAAGGATCAAGCTTGGCGCGGCGATGACCGCGACGACGGTATGCTGAGATTAGTTGCTGTACGCCCATCTGCTTAGGATCACAGTTGGCAGAGCTGCTAGAGTCGGTATCAGTACTGCTACTCTTATTTGCCGTTTGATTACGAGCAAGTAGTAAGAACTGATCTTTGATAGCGTTATGCTGAGCATCGTTCTGCGACTTATACTGTTCAAAGTACGTTTGCCAGTCAGTATCAACACTATCAGGGTCTGTTAGGTATTGCTCGTAGAGAGCTTCTATATAGTTGGCGTTATCGGCAGCCAGTTCAGTATGTACTTGGCCAGATTTTTCTTTGGTTATACTATTCATAATAATCGTCTATTTGATAGATAAATGAATGGAATCGTGCTTATTATTGTGTCAGTCGTTGTATGCTCAGGTAGTTAGACAATGTGTCATATCCTGTTAAATACTATTCGATAAAACACTTTTATCCCTAAGTATTGCCATCACCATAGAATATTGCTGTCAGTGTCTACAAGAGCAAGTGATGCTAAATAGTGGTAACAAGTCTTATTGCAATACCCGTCTAAAAATAAAACTATTTGTGAACGCTCAGTTTTCTTATCTAGCTCGTTTCACAACATTAATTTATATATACTTCTTTGAGTCATAACCAATCCATTAATGATAAGCTATTAATAGATAATTATATTTTCAGCTAACCTATAAACTGGTTATTGATGCTGAGTTACCCTAAATTTGCTGATAAATCCTGCCTTTTCAGACAGACATACATTGCTGTATAGATTATCATGCCCATTTTTTGCGACATAGTTTGTTTGTTCAATACTAGGTATTTATGTAATGAATATCTATCATCAATTATAAACGCATAATCATTGTGCGCATAGTATTTTAGCCTGATAATGTCATAATCTGCTCAAACGATACATATTAAGCGCTAAAAAAGACGCTTTGATCATCTCATTAAATACCAAATACAATTATACCAAAATTCGACTGTGTCTATATTCGATTATATAGGGTGATTGTCTATGTATTATTTCTTCTTACATACGACCAACGTATTGACCATACAGTTTTACTCATAAATCATTTAAAACCTATTTTTCAATAGGCTAAATTCATCATATCTTTTAAATGACAGGTCAGCTATAAAAGTAGTAAATCTATATATCAGCTTTTTAACTAACAAAAACACCACCTAATGAATAGGTGGTGTTTTTCGTATGGTAACTATAAAGATTAATTATTTGTGCTTAACCAGCTTGGTCAATCAACATATTACGTAAGTGACCGATCGCTTTGGTTGGATTCAAGCCTTTTGGACAAACTGATACACAGTTCATGATACCGCGGCAACGGAACAAGCTAAACGGATCGTCTAAGCGAGCTAAACGTGCTTGAGTATCACCGTCACGACTATCAGCAACGAAGCGATAGGCATGTAATAACGCTGATGGTCCTAGGAACTTATCAGGGTTCCACCAGAATGATGGGCAGCTGGTTGAACAACAAGCACATAGGATACATTCGTATAGACCGTTCAGCTTTTCACGCTGTTCAGGCGACTGTAAACGCTCTGTTGGTGGTGCTGGCTGATCATTAATTAAATATGGATGTACTTTCTCATACTGCTCATAGAACTGGTTCATATCAACAACCAAATCACGAACCACTGGCAAACCAGGTAGCGGACGAACCGTTACTTTTTCTGGTAGCGTGTTCATGTTGATTAGACATGCCAAACCGTTTTTACCATTGATGTTCATGCCGTCAGAGCCACAAATACCTTCACGGCAAGAGCGACGGAAAGTAAGCGTTTCATCTTCTTTCTTTAGGCGTAATAATACGTCAAGCAACATACGATCTGAATCAAGTAGTTCAATCGTATAAGTTTGCATACGTGGCGCTGCGTCCAGATCTGGATCGTAGCGATAGATTTCGATGGTGCGAGTACCTCGGCTCATAATGCTAAACTCCACACGTAGGTGATGGCGGGCATACAAAGATTGCAACATATTTGCGCTAGCTATTAATCAGTACTGATAACCAGTATCGGGTACCAATTAATAGCGTAGTAGCGCTGGCATGAGCATGTAGCTGGCGGTCACCTTTTTAATAAATTAATAAGGGATAAAACGTTAACACTGCTGTTATCTATCAACTATATATAAAGCATGCAGTCTAGAATTAGTAGACGCGGACTTTTGGTTCGATATAATCAACGGTTAATGGCACTTTACGTACTGGCTTATAAATGATGCGATTGCCTTCAGAGTACCATAAAGTATGCTTCATCCAATCGTGGTCATTACGGCCGTTAGGTGCGTAATCATCATCTTCTGGACGATCATAATCAGATACACTGTGTGCGCCGCGGCTTTCATGACGCTTCGCTGCAGATATCATTGTCGCTTTTGCTACCTCATATAAGTTAGCAACTTCGAATGCCTCAATACGTGCTGTGTTGAACACTTGTGATTTATCGCCAAGATGAATCTTGTCGATTTTTTCACCTAGCGCTAAAATCTTCTCAACGCCTTCGTCCATCATCGCTTGCGTACGGAATACACTAGCGTGTTTTTGCATCGTAGCACGAATCTCATCAGCCACGTCTTGAGCATTGTAGCCTTCAGTAGACTGTTGCAGCTTGTCTAAACGCTTCACTGTAAAGTCAAGTACGCGTGGATCAAGCGGCTTATAGTTGTGATCTGCATGGTGGAACTCATCAACGATATGCTTACCAGCTGCACGGCCAAATACCAATAGATCTAGCAGAGAGTTCGTACCTAGACGGTTAGCACCATGTACACTTACACAAGCACATTCACCGATTGCATAAAGACCTTTAACCACATTGCCTTTTGCATATAGACCGTCTTCATCAGTACCCGCTTCTAGATCCGGCACAATCACTTGACCATGAATAGTGGTTGGAATACCGCCCATCATGTAGTGAATGGTTGGGATTACTGGAATTGGCTCTTTAGTGATGTCAACGTTGGCGAAGTTTTTACCGATCTCAAATACTGATGGTAGACGCTTCATGATGGTTTCAACACCTAGATGCGTCATATCCATGACGATATGATCAGCATTAGGACCACAACCACGGCCTTCTTTGATTTCTTGGTCCATCGAGCGCGATACGAGATCACGTGGTGCCAAGTCTTTCACGGTTGGTGCATAACGCTCCATGAACGCTTCGCCATCTTTGTTACGCAAGATAGCGCCTTCACCGCGGCAACCTTCAGTTAATAGTACACCTGCACCATGAACACCAGTTGGATGGAACTGCCAGAATTCCATGTCTTGCAATGGAATACCAGCACGTACTGCCATGCCAATACCGTCACCAGTATTGATATAAGCATTGGTAGAAGCTGCGAAGATACGACCAGCACCACCTGTCGCTAGGACAGTAATTGGTGACTGGAATACTGCAATCGTACCCGTCTCTTGCTCAAGCGCGACGACACCGTTGATGTTACCAGCTTCGTCTTTGATCAAGTCAAGGGCGATCCACTCGATAAAGAACTCAGTGCCCTGCTCTAGGTTTTTCTGATATAGCGTATGTAATAGTGCGTGACCTGTACGGTCAGCAGCGGCACAAGCACGTTGTACTGCTTTTTCGCCATAGTTAGACGTATGACCACCGAACGGACGCTGATAGATCGTACCATCTTCGTTACGGTCAAACGGCATGCCCATGTGCTCAAGCTCATAGACTACTTTTGGCGCTTCACGGCACATATATTCGATAGCGTCCTGGTCACCTAACCAATCTGATCCTTTAACGGTATCATAAAAGTGAAAGTGCCAGTTGTCATTGCTCATGTTGCCCAAACTTGCACCGATACCACCCTGAGCGGCAACCGTATGCGAACGCGTTGGGAATACTTTGGTAAGGACTGCAACCTTCATGCCTGCTTCCGCTAAATGCAATGAAGCACGCATACCTGAGCCGCCGCCACCAACGATAACTGCATCGTAGTTTAGGGTCTTGATATTACTAATGGTATTGTCTTGTCTAGTTGCCATTACGGTTTTCCTAATGCCTGTTAATGCGTAAAAGTAAATCAAAGACTGTTTGAGACATCTCTATTACAGCTATAAAGGCTTACTATTTGGCCATTTCTAAGCTTATAAAATAAAGAGTATTAATAGTCGTTAACCACTTAATTTGCATATCTATCGTTATACTGAACTAAGCATACTCAACTATAATCAGATTAGCTGATCAGTAATGCTAGTCCAATGCTATGACTATTCTTGGCTATCAACGGATGACTCTAAAGTACCTTACCAACTAATGTATCAGTTGGATGCATCCGTCGTTATATATAGATATCAGAGCTTTTTATGAGATGGTTAAACGGTAGCGATACCGAAACCGTTACCCCAAAAAATCATGATGCCCCAAAATAGAAAGACTAAAATAGCGATAATCATCAATGACTGTAGTACTAAACGTAAACCTGCTGCGCTTGAGCCCAGTTTGCCTGTTGTAATATAGTCAGTAAATACTGTCCACATCCCAACCCAAGCATGACCAGCTAGTGCAAGTACTGCAACCAAGCTGAATAGACGCATTGGTAGGCTGGTCATAAATGATGACCATTCAACAAAAGTGACATCGCCATGGGTCAAAAAGAAGCCCAGCAATACCACACTATAAACGGCTAAAACAACAGCACTAATACGCTGAATAATCCAATCACGTGAGCCTGAACCTGTCAGACCAGTAGCACTTTTGATTCCTGAATCATTTTTTATCATTAGAACATCACCCATACAAATGACGCGACAACTAAAATCGCTGCAATCACAAAACTGACCATAGAGGCAGTGCGGCCAGATTTTAGCTCTTCGTTCATGCCCATATCAGCAAATAAATGTTTGATACCCATCACAAAATGATATGCAATGGCGGCAACAAATATCCATGCTAAAAAGCGCACAAGTACGTTGTCAAATACGGTCGCAAAACTCTCAGGCGATGCCAATGAGTTCTGTAGTATCCATAACATGACAGGAATCAATAAAAATAAAATAATGCCAGAGATACGATGCAAGATAGAGGCGATCGCGATCGGTGAGCGATTAACGCTAATCACTTGGCTTAAAGGCAGATCAATAGGTCGGTTGCTTTTCACAGCGGGCATCCTTTTGCGGTTATACTCCTGTATCTGCTATCAACGCCTGACATAAATAGTGCCAATTGAGCATTGAGCAACACACGAGACGAATAAAGTAAGGAAGAGCTAGCTGACTTCGTTTAGTTTGCGCTAAATATGAAGAAAGGATCATGTATATAAAGGTATTGATAGACTGTTCAATGTCGCTTGTCGAATCGACAGGCCTATCAAACAACCTATCTATTATACAACAAAGAGAATAAACATGAGTAACATCGACTAACCAGTCTATTTTAGAGGTCGTATGAATAGTAAGACAACGTTACTATGTCTTCTATATCAGAGCAGACCTTATATTAGGCATTCAAAATCTTGTGCCAAACAAATAAAAAATATCGGTTAAGAAGAAAGTTCAAACCATAGAATGCGGTTTGGTCTATCGTAACATCAGACAATCGTAAATAAGCATGAATAGAAGACGCTCTGAACGACACTATAACATGGTCATTTATTAATTCGCGCAAAGCTAGTGCCAGTTAATTCCTACAATTATAAAATGCCTGAGCAATAATTACAAATTTATCCATTCAGTAAGAATATATACATATTTAATCAATAAATGAATGGATAAGGATAATACTGGTTTTAACAGTGATTATTATGACAAACTTTAATCCGCTTACTAGGCATAGTCTGCCAGTTTTTGGTGTCATTATTTATGAGTTTTGTCTCTTAAATATATTTAGAAACCCAAAATATTGCTCCGATAATGCTGCTATAAACTTGCTCAAAAACAGAGGAATTTTAAGCAAAATAACCTGACAGACATATTTTGATACAAAAATTGCAGCGAATAACTACCGCCACACCGCGCCAATTGGACACATGCTCCATAAAAGTTTTTTCAAATCATCAAGAATTGCTGCTAATATACCCTGCGTACTAAATGAGTTGAATGCACTTTTACTGTTCAACCGACAATGACGCGAGGGTATGCGTCTGTAGTAATTTATTCTAACAAGTCAAACCAATGGAGAGCAATTTATGGCTGATACTAATGCCAAACTAACCGTGAATGGTGAAGAATACGAACTTCCTATTATTAAAGGTACTTTAGGGCGCCCAGTTATCGATATTGCTGCTTTACAAGAATCAGGATTTTGGTCTTATGACCCTGGTTTTAAAGTAACTGCTCCTGTTGAATCAAAGATTACTTATATTGATGGTGGCAAAGGCGAGTTATTACACCGCGGCTACCCTATCGACGAGCTAGCGAACAATGCTGAATACCTAGAAGTTGCTTATGCACTTTTACATGGTGACCTACCTACTGCTGAGCAAAAAGCAGAATTTTTTGAAAAAATCCGCGAGCATACTGCTGTTCATGATCAATTGCGTAAATTCTTTGAAGGCTTCCGCCGTGACGCGCATCCAATGGCTATCATGGTTGGTGTCGTTGGTGCTTTATCAGCGTTCTACCATGAAGACCTAGACGTGAGCAATGAAGAGCATCGCGAAATCACAGCTATTCGTCTGATTGCTAAGATGCCTACGCTTGCTGCGATGAGTTATAAATACTCACAAGGCGAACCGTTCATGTATCCGCGTAATGACTTTAACTACGCAGAAAACTTCTTATACATGATGTTTGCAACGCCTGCTGATGTAGACTACGAGAAAAACGACGTTATCACTCGCGCAATGGACAAAATCTTTACCTTGCACGCTGACCATGAGCAAAACGCTTCTACGTCAACGGTACGTTTAGCTGGTTCTACTGGTGCAAACCCTTATGCATGTATCGCTGCTGGTATTGCAGCCCTTTGGGGACCATCACATGGCGGCGCGAACGAAGCTGTTCTTGAGATGCTAGACGAAATCGGTACTGTTGAGAACGTGCCTGAGTTCATGGAAAAAGTGAAGAGCCGTGAAGTGAAGCTAATGGGCTTTGGTCACCGTGTTTACAAAAACTTCGATCCACGCGCTCAAGTAATGAAAGAGACTTGTGATGAAGTACTAGAAGCACTAGGTATCAACGATCCTAAGCTTGAATTGGCAATGGCACTAGAGAAAATTGCGTTAGAAGATCCGTTCTTCATCGAGCGTAACTTATATCCAAACGTTGATTTCTACTCTGGTATCATTTTGAAAGCCATTGGTATCCCAACGTCAATGTTTACCGTAATCTTTGCATTGGCTCGTACTTCAGGTTGGATCAGCCATTGGTTAGAAATGCACAGTGCACCGTTCAAAATCGGTCGTCCACGTCAGTTATACACTGGTGAAACGCGCCGTGATTTTGTAAAAGTTGAAGATCGCAAGTAAGCAAAAATAATCGTTACCCAATAAAAAATCCCGACATCGTGCGGGATTTTTTATTGTCTTAACTCTCGTTATTTGATATTGATTGTTTTATGAGAAATGATTAATTCAATCAGTTCATAAAAATATAGTCAGTTACTGAAACTCTTTTAACGTCTGCTCATATTTGGCAATCTGCTCATCGTATCCTTCGATAGTTTCATTAAATTTAGCCATTAAAGCTTCAAACTCTTGTTGCTGCTGCTGTTTCATTTGCTGCATATCAACCACTTGTTGAGCTTCTATTTGTTCCCATACCTGATGCTGAATGATTAAACGGGCAAGTGCTGGACTTTTCGCACTTACTCTGCCAGCAATCTCTGCATGCTCAAGTAACTGCGGAACCAAGGTTGCCACATTGATTAATGTATCAGAATCCTCTGCGCTCAGCGGTGTTGTCACCGGTTGATATAAAGCGTCCATGGTCTGCTGATAGCGTTCTATAATTTGGTCCTCGGTCAACATAACAGGTTTACGCGGCTCAAGACTGATGCGTTTTAACACCGTCAAATCACGCTCACCAACTTCAGTGCTAGTATTGACGTCAACCTCTGCATCTACATTTGAATTGCTGTCTATCGGGGCGATATCGTTATTCGATGACACCACTTCTTCAGAACTGGTAGCAGTAGTATTTGCAATAGGAGCGGTATTATCGGTCGCTACTTCGTTATTACTATCTGTATTTTCACTATTATTAGTACTCAGTAATAATAGCTCCTCACTGTCTGACGTATCTGCCGCTTGCAATGACTCATATTCTGCTTGCAATCGTCTCTGTAAACTCTGCGCCTGTGCGACATATATCGGCTGAAATTGTTTTATGCGCGCAGCAGCTGAGTCGCTTTTTGGCATAGGCTGACTGTCTTCTACGGTTGTTTTTTCACTGGTTTGACTGTCATCAGCTACAGACGCTGTGTCAGACTGCTGACAGCCTGTCAAAAACAACACTCCTGACAGTGCGGCTACAAGCAAAGTCGGTGGATAGCGGGTATCAACATTAGGCTTTACTGACAAAAATTTAAACATGAGAGTACATATCCTTTGGTAAAGCAAAATTATTAAAGGGTAAATTACCATTGCGGTTCGTTATTCTTTGATTTTTAGCGACACAGTTGGCTGTTAAATTGCCCAATATAGTTATCCAGTATTTATCCAACTGTCCTGTATCTCAATTACTATATAACTCAATCGTTCTATAGCTCGGTTATGCTTATCATAACCAAGCTTACTGTTTTTTTTAAAAACTAGATGACTGATGGATCATCAGTATTTTCTGTCTTAACAATAGGCTGCTCTGTCAAAAATGGAATACAAGTTTCCCACTCTTGGCAGTTCTGACCACGCTGACGACGTACAAAATAGTCTTGAACCATGCGTGCCTGCTGCTCAATACCATACTTAAAAAATGATTTACCTGTTTCTAACACGTAGTCATATTTTCGGTTGATGATTGCTCCGCGTACCACTTTTAAGCCTTGCTGTAACTGCCATACGTGCGTTAGCTCGTGTATGAGCCAGCTTTGTTTGCTCAGTGGAGCTTCGCTAAAATCCTTAATCCAATCGACTGAATTAAAGTAAATATTGCCATTAGGGCTAACTGCATAATGTTTTAGTACCCACCACACTGTCTTTAACTGCACTTCATCAAGTTTGATGCTGTCACCAAATACTGAATACGCCAACGCTATCTCGCCAGCTGTCAGATAACGTGACTGCTGCTTACCTGTATCACTACGCAAGTAGCTATTGAATAAGCGTTTAAGAGTCGGTTCAGACATCGTTAATGCAATACCTTATATTTGATAAGCCATTTTTAATAGTTAATGGTCGCGATTGGCTAACTTTTCTCATCGATACGGTAGAACTGTTAATAGTAGAGCCGTTAATATAGATGAATGATGAAAACTAAAGTACTCCGGACACAAGCTATACGCTTAGTTAGCTTTCATTAACATATTTTTGCGCTAACCTAGCGCGTATGACTTATAACAAGTACCATCCTTATAAACTAGCTTACTTCTACTGCTGATGTCTAATACTCATTGCTATTATAAAATTGCTGCGAAAATCATGCCAAACATATATGAGTGTCGAAACCCAATGAGAATGATGGAGTTAGACTAGTATGCTGTTATTTAGATTTAACTATAAAGACCTTGCCATTACTACCATTGCAGCTAGTAGATAGCTTTTTTATTTTTCGATAGAGAATCTTATGCCACCTAACTTCCATGCCGATACCCCACTTGCTCAGCGTATGCGCCCTACTTCTCTTACCGAAATCATTGGTCAAGAGCATTTGCTGGCAACTGGTGCACCGTTACGACGTTTGGTAGAGCAAGGACACCTGCCATCTATTATCCTGCACGGTGAAGCAGGTATTGGCAAAACAACCATTGCGATGTTGTTAGCCGATGCCGTGAATAGACCTTTTCATGCGCTTTCCGCGTTAAATACTGGAGTCAAACAGTTACGCGAAGTCTTAGATAATAAAGATTCGTTGGCATTTGAATCACCTGTGGTCTTCATCGATGAGATTCATCGCTTTAATAAAGCACAGCAAGATGCACTATTGGGTGCGGTAGAGTCTGGTGATATTACTTTGATTGGTGCCACTACGGAGAACCCGTCATTTAGTGTCAACAACGCTCTACTGTCACGTTGCCAAGTATATCGTTTAGAGCCGTTAACACCTGAGCAGATAAGTGCCGTGCTGCAACGAGCCCTTTCGGAAGACAATATACTCAAAAGATTGACCGTCGATTTACAAGCAAAAGATACCATTAGTCAATTGGCCCACGGTGATGCTCGAAAAGCGCTAAATTTATTAGAGTTAGCCATTCAGACTGCTGATGCCAAGCAGTCGCCAGTGATTATCGATGATGAATTGGTCAGCCGAGTGGCACAGACTGCTTTGGTAAGATATGACAAAGATGGCGAGCAGCATTACGATATTATCTCAGCGATGATAAAGTCCGTCCGCGGCTCAGATCCAGATGCGGCATTGTATTGGATGGCACGTATGCTCGTAGGCGGCGAACCTGCTGATTTTATTGCGCGGCGCTTGGTGATTTTGGCCAGTGAAGATATCGGTAATGCCAATCCTAATGCTTTACTCCTAGCTGATGCAGCATTACGTAGTGTGCAATCTATTGGTATGCCAGAAGCACGTATTATTTTAGGGCAAGTTGTGGTGTATTTAGCGACCAGTGCCAAAAGCAATAGCACTTATAAAGCAATCAATGCTGCGATGGCGTTGGCTGAAAAAGATGCTTCACCTGTACCGCTACATTTGCGCAATGGCGTGACCAAACTGATGCATAGTCAAGGCTATGGTCAAGGTTATGCTTACCCGCACGACTATCCTAACCATTACTATCCACAAAGCTACTTACCAGATAATTTGGTTGGTAGCAGTTTCTACGAGTTTGCAGATAATCAGCGTGAGCAGCACAGTAAGCAATTTATGGACTGGCTAAAAAGCCAAGCGGCGAGCAATGATTAACTGTGATATAGATCAATAAAAAAGATAACGCACAGATTTACGAGTCAGTTTTAATGTTCATTGATAATATTTATGACTATTTTTGACATACTGAACGATATAGTGGGAAGATGGCGCAGCACGTGACGCTGAAAAGCGTTAAAATAACCTCATAATGATATATACAGGCAATTAAGCGAGTCACTTTTATATCAAATGATATTGCTTATAGCGCGATTTACTTGACCGTAGTAGCGCTTTGCTTGACCGTAACAGCGCTTTGTATTATCTACTGCTACAATAAGCAGATAGAGCCCTATATTCCAAATGACATCTATTTATAAATAATAAAATATTGAGATTTACTATGAGTTTAAATGCAATTCCTGAGATTATCGAAGACATTCGTGCTGGAAAAATGGTCATCTTGATGGATGATGAAGACCGCGAAAATGAAGGTGATATCATCATGGCAGCGACGCATGTCCGCCCTGAAGATATTAACTTTATGATTACTCACGCGCGTGGTCTTGTTTGCTTGACCTTATCACAAGCGCGTTGCCAGCAATTGGCACTGCCACTAATGTCAGATCGTAACGAAGCTAAATTCAGCACCAACTTTACTGTCTCGATTGAAGCAGCTGAAGGCGTCACCACTGGTATTTCTGCTGGTGATCGTGCACGTACTATTCAGGCAGCGGTATCTTCATCAGCAAAGCCTGAAGACATCGTTCAGCCTGGACATATTTTTCCAATTATGGCACAAAACGGCGGTGTTCTTCACCGTGCAGGCCATACAGAAGCAGGGTGTGATTTAGCACGTTTAGCAGGTCTAGAGCCAGCAGCGGTGATTGTAGAGATTATCAATGCAGATGGTACGATGGCGCGCCGTGACGACCTTGAAATATTTGCAAAAGAGCATGACATCAAGATAGGCACGATTGCTGACCTTATCAATTATCGTATCGCTAATGAGCAAACGGTAGAAGAGATTGAGTCACATCCGTTTGAAACTGAACACGGTACTTTTACGCTACATCGCTTCCGTGAGTTTGGCGCTGAAGAAACACATTTAGCCTTGGTAAAAGGTGATGTTAGCGAAGGCATCAGCACTGTACGTGTTCATGGTTTCCACCCATTACGCGACTTATTCGCTGCTAAAAATGATATGACTGGCCGTAGTGGTTGGAGCGTACAGTCAGCACTAGAAGAAATCAGTGCTTCAGATCGCGGTGTGCTCGTATGGATTGGTAGTAATCAGCCAGTTGATTTGGGAGATGCGCTGGATAAAGCCGCGGACAACGAGTCGCAATCAACCATCACGCAGCAACCTTATCGTAGCATCGGTGTTGGTGCACAGATATTACGTCATTTAGGTGTCCGTGATATGCGCTTATTATCATCGCCAATGAAATTTTTTGCATTATCAGGTTTTGATCTAAACGTGGTTGATTTTGTTCATGCACCACAACAAGACTAACGACTATTTAAGAAAGTAGTTGCAGAATGAGTGATAAAAAAGGCACGCTAACATCATGTTAGCGTGCCTTTTTTGTTTTTAGCTTTTAATTTATAATAATTTTTTTGAAAAAATGAATCATCGACTCATATAGAAACCAACCTAAAGCTCAGGCGTATGACCAAACTTGGCTTCCAATGCTAGCAGCTGTTGACGCTCTGCTGCTGTCCATGGCAATTTACCTTTTCCATCACTATCCAGACGTACTACCACAGCCTCTGCCGTAGCAACGATGATCTCTTGCGCAGTACTATAGTAACTATATTCCATCGCCATACTTGTATTGCCTAAACGCTTACAACGAACTCCTAATAATAATGTATCAGGATAAATAACTGGGCGTAAATACTGGCAGCTAGACTGGGCTAAAACAGTGACCATACTGCCATCAAACATACCTAGCGCATGCAAATAACTAATGCGTGCTGACTCAGCGTAACGATAGTAAACCACATTGTTCAGGTGATTGAAGGCATCCATCTCTCCCCACTGGATAGGTTGATGATGAATAACGGGATAATGAGCTAGTAATTCAGGGCGGTGTTCGTTTGCTGCATCAGATATAGATACTGACTTTTCATTAGAGTGGGTCATTGCTTACCTTACGTTTTATATTTTCTGTATTAACTCTTGTGACTAACTCTCTTTAGCGTTGCGGCTTGTCTAAAATTTCTGTCGTCAATAATGGCGTTGGTTTTGGTGCATGAGCAATCAACTGATTTAGCCATACAATTACTTCTGGTATGTCACTCGGTGCTTTCATTGTCTCAAGATTACTTTGACCATCGATTGGTTTTTTATTTGCTTGTACAATTCCAATCGCGCCAGCTTGTACTGATTTTTTATTATCGCTAGTTGAAGCTTTAGGTACCAACGTTTTTAACTGTTTGCGTGCCTGCGTCAAATAGCTGACAAGTTGATCTTGCTTACGCATATTGCTGGCTTGGCTTGCTAAATTCAACGTCATGATGACTTCATGGATAGTGAGCTGACGACGCGTTAAATTTGTATCACCAGTCGCTGAGGTATCAGTGGCATTGGTTGCTTTGAGTAGCTGCTTGTTCTCAGTAGCTGCATCTACCAGCTCTCGACGCTGTAGATCCGTACCTTCATAACTGCCAAGACGCTCATGACTGTGCAAAAACTCCTGAATGTTCTGAATCGCAAGATTTTGTATTTGCCACGGGCTTGGCTGTGAGCTTTGTGCCTGCAGACGCTCAATATCTTTAATCAAACTTTGCTTTATAACGATGGTTAGCGCAGGTGCAATTTCATTACTGCTTTGCGATAACTGCCAATGTAGACCTCGCAATAACTCAATCGCGGCACTGTCATTACTATCCGCCAACAGTCTATCAGCCGCTTTAATTTGGATACGCAATAGGTCCAACTGATTCTGAGCTTGGCTACTGGCCTTAACTCTAGGTTCTGGCAACGTCTGCTGACTCATGGCAAATAGACGGTCGTCCATTTCGTTTAGTCGACTGATTACTTGCTCATTACTCTGCAAACGGTCGTTGACACTATGCTGAAAGCGCTGCTGACTAATATATAGCCACAATAATGCAGCGATCAGTAATAAGATAACCAGCCATTGCATCCGTAGCAGCAAAATATTTGCTTGCCGGCGCTGCTGAACAGTAGAAGGATCCTTAGATAAGGACTCAGAATTCATTGACATAAGGCAGTACCGTTATTGGTATAGATAAACATGTTTAAAGCAAATGGGAAGTTTAAGGTATTATATTTTAGAATGAATGGCTGAGAGAATCGTATCTGGCGACAAATCCTCTACTCGCCAGTAGCTCAACTGCTGTGCGTCAACCATATTGGCCAGACGCTCACCCAACACAACGTAAAAAAAATCTTTTAGCGTAAGCGAAAGCCGCTGTTCTATATCAGCCACTGCATCAGAATTTTGCTCTTTTTTTAACGTCTTCGATTGCTCGTCATTGACGATACTTGACCAATGCTCAAAAGCCGCCGCACTGCTGATTACGACAATTGGCTTTGGCTGCTTTGGTAGGGCAATATCTGACGTAGTACTATGAGTAAGAAATGCTTGTTGCCACTGCTGATATTCAGCCATTGCATCGATAGGCATTGTACGCTCGTACCAAGCAATACTATCGATATGTACACCGCGCGCCTGCAATGTATCAACCAATAATCGTCGTCCGCCAAGCCCGCGCCATATCAGCAATTTATCGCCTGCTTGTAAGCTATCAATTTCAGTCATTGCTAGCATGCCTTCGTTATTGGCAGTCTCAGGCTGAAGTATTTGATAGTCTGTTGTATTTATACGCACCTGACTGAACTCTGCCGCCGTTGCTTCACCAACCGCAACCAGAGGACTAGGTAATGATAAACCTTCTAGTAAACTATGTGCGTACTTGTCATTATCGTCTTTCGTTTTGTGTTTACGCTTTTCATGTTCAAGTGATTGCCAAACGGCTAACCCTGAAGCCGCTGCAGTTGGGCTAACGACAACAAGTGCTTTGTACGCCCCCGCCAACCACTGATGCATTAATGCAATATCTAGATCAGTTGTTGGTCGTGGTCGTAGCGTCAACATTGGCATCTCAATCACTACCAATCCTGCCGCTTGCAAATGCTGCGTCAACGGTGCTGCTCGCTCTACTGGGCGAGTATTGATGACAATTTGCGGCATTACTTTTGACTTATCATTAGCATAATTCTTATGAGAAGTTATGTATGTAGACTGAGTTGGCATTGATGACATCGATATACCATGACAAAAACGAATGAAAAAGGCTTAAGTATATAAAAATGGCTGATGCTTAGATCAGCCTATCTTACGGTTAATCCAACCTATAGCGACTGTACTTTTACTACTCAGGCTGATAGATCGCTGACAAAATAGCGCCTGCACCATCGGCAAGTAGCATTTCTGCGACATCGATACCCAGTTGGTTGGCTTGGGATTCTTGCTCAGCTTGTGTCCCAACCAACGTAGCTCGTTTGTCTGCCTTCAACAATTCGCTACCATCGGCCTGACCCACTCGACCGCGTAGCCATAGCACATTCCCGCTGTCGTTATTGCCGTTATCACCATTGTTATCATTATTAACGCTGGTTTCTTCAGCTGTCTGCAGAACTGCATAAGCGGCGATCGGTACTTGGCAGCCGCCCTCTAAATGACGGTTCAGAGCACGCTCAGCGATAAGTCGAATACGGGCTTTGTCATCATTGAGTGGTGCAAGTAATTTAAGGACTTCTTCATCGCCTTCACGGCATTCGATTGCTAAGGCACCTTGCCCAACTGCAGGCAAGCAAGCTGCAATGTCAAGCTCACCGCGTATTCTCTCGTCCAACTCAATACGTTGCAAGCCGCTCGTTGCCAGAATAATGGCATCATATTCACCTGCATCCAGCTTGCCCAAACGAGTGCCGACATTGCCGCGCAACGTTTTGATTTGCAGGTCAGGACGATAGGCTTTGATCTGGCATTGACGACGTAAACTCGATGTCCCAACGACTGCACCTTGTGGTAGCTCATCAATACTATTATAAGTATTAGAGACAAAGGCATCTGTTGGTGAGGCGCGTTTACAGTAGACGCCTAATGTGAGGCCTTCGGGAAGCTGCATGGGTACATCTTTTAGCGAGTGCACTGCAATATCAGCTTGTTTGTCATACAACGCTTGTTCAAGCTCTTTTACAAACAATCCTTTACCACCGATTTTGGCCAAAGGTGTATCCAAAATCTTGTCACCCTTAGTGACAATTTTTAGTAAATTAATCGTCAGATTAGGATACAACGCCAATAAACGATCACGAATATGCTCAGCCTGCCATAAGGCTAGAGGACTTTGACGTGTGGCGATATTTAAAGTAGTCAAAACAGGTTGCTGCAGATTGCTCATAAAGGGCCTCAATAAGTTCGATACTAATACTATAATGGCTATAGTCCCTATGTCAGTACTGTTCATATTTATACTGAATAATATCGATATTACTCGATAGGGCAAGTTTGCCAAAGCATAGGCGACTCAAATGATTAATAGTAGATGCTGACGCAAAAAAAATACCCCTATTTAAGCATAAATAAGGGTTTGATGATATGGAATGATTGGTCGCTATCAGGACAGCCTATTACATGCTTTGTATTTTATCACGTAAGGCAGGTAAGTGACGACGACTGACCGCTAGCGTCTCATCAATACCTTTAAAACGTATCTGATACTGACCTGCGTCTAGGGTTTCTAAAAAGTCCAAATAACTAAGGTTGATGATGGCATTGCGATGTACTCGGAACAGACGATCATCAAATTCTTGCTCTAACTCTTTTAGCGTTTCATCGATCAATACCATGCCATCTTTGTGACGCACTTTGACGTATTTTTGATCTGCTGCAAAATAGTAGATATCTTTTAGCTTAATCAGTTCAACACCGCGATGCGTACGAGCAGCGATATGTTCACGTATCGGACGTGCTGTCGGGTCTTCAAGCTTGCGAATTTCATTTAGTTGAGCGGCATTTAAGTTCTTTGCTTTGTTTAATGCCTCTAGTAGCTCATCTTTGTTTGCAGGTTTCAACAAATAGCCAATTGCATTGGCTTTTAACGCTGCGATCGCATAATGGTCGTATGCCGTCACAAAGATAATCGCTGGTGGATGCTCAAGTTTGGCAAGTTCTTGAGCACAGCGTACTCCGTCCATTTCAGGCATTCGGATATCTAATAATATAATATCTGGCTGCTGGGTTTTTACAGCGACGATAGCTTCTGCACCTGTTGTGGCCTGAGCAACTACCTCATGGCCTGACTCCTGTACAATTCTCACCAAGCGCTCACGCGCTAGGGGCTCATCATCACAAACTACGATACGCATGCAAACTCCCATCCAAGGACATACTTAATATTTTTTTCAATAGTATTACGGCTATATTAGCATTCATTATCAATCACTTAGAATATAGAATCTAAATTATTTAATAAAATTCTGACGAAAACTACCAGTTTTTATAGCGGACAATATACTCCTGCTATCGGTAGATTTTATATGGTGTAATTGTGTTTCACGGTAGTTATGATATTACTGATTCGTAATCATTATTTATCAAACACAAATTGTGATACTTATACATGGTACTGCAATAAGTATGCCACCTAGGCTTTTAAGAGTTAAAAGAATGGAGAAAGCTAATAAAGAACAGTAAGTTATAAACCGACGTCTTGTAGAGGATAGTCGATGATGGTGATAATTTGAGTACTGGCTACCGAACTTTGGATATCAGCACTTTGTCCAAAATGGGCGCGCAAACGATCAGCTTGAATATAGAAATTCATATGCTGACGCAAGTCATGATTGATAATTAGTGTCTTTTTGGGAAGCGCAACATCAATCATGATTTTAACTCGGTGTTGTTCCCACGTGACTTCAATATTAATACAGATAGTTTCTGTGGTCAGCTCTACCACATTGAGGAGTATTTTCTCTAGCACGCTTTGTAGCGTTAGCGCAGTGATAACCATGTCATACATGATATCTTCTTCAGGTAACGTCCAATTGACTTCGAGCTTGTCTGCTAAACGACTAGATTCGATTGCCAAATAATGCTCACAAAGATCAACCTCTTCTTCAAAGCTAATCTCACGTGTACCACTAAAACTAGCACGGAACAATGCAGAGACGTGCTGTAATAAGTCAGCGGCTTTGGGCGGGTTTGATTCAATCAGTGATACGAGTGTATTGATAGTATTAAAGAAAAAGTGCGGGGCCGTACGGGCTTTTATTAGGTCATTTTGTGCAGTCAATTTATATTCAAAGGACAGCTTGAGCGCATTAAGCTCACGGTAGCTGCGCAGAAAATATAATAAAAACACAGTGGTAAAACCGCCAGACAACACTGTATTGAGCACGATATTCAATATAAACGTGCGACTATCATATGTTAGCCAACCGAAATTAATCATAGATAATGTGACTAACGCCATCGAAACTGCAGCAGCAAACATTAGTAACAGTACAATCCGCATACTTAAGCTAAGAATACTGGCGTTTTTGAAGGCAGGGCGTAAATAGTCAACTAAATACAGTGAGGGAATAACCGTCAGAGTGTTTTGAGTGAAGCTACTTACAAACTGAATCATGAAGTCTGACCAAGTGGCTAAGCTATGGCGCTCCATTACCGTTAGGAACAAGGACCAAAAAAAGATATATGTCAGCCACTGCCAAGGCCTCATGATTTCCATGAGTTTAGGAATAAAAAACTCTAAGCGTGTAGCTAGTAAGGCAACCTCATCATTTGCTATACTCGAGTTCTTATTCTCTTGACTTGTCTTGTACCGATATGAACGCCAATTCTTCAAAACCTAGTAATCCTGAATCAAGTAAAAGTTCATCTGACTCTGATTTTAGCACAGATGCTCCGATAACAAGTACCACAACGCAGACTGCGCCTGCTAGTAGCCAAGGCCAACAAATGTGGGGCGGGCGCTTTAGTGAAGCGACAGATAGCTTCGTTGCCGCCTTTACTGCCTCTGTAGGCTTTGACCAACGCTTTGCTCGTCACGATATTCAAGGCTCGATTGCTCATGCAACGATGCTAAAAGAATGTAACATTTTAACTGCTGATGAAGTTGCCACCATTATCGATGGCTTGCAGCAAGTATTGCGCGAGATTGAAGCAGGTGAGTTTAACTGGTCGATCGCTCTGGAAGACGTGCACATGAATGTCGAGTCACGTTTGACTGACATCATAGGTGCCGTTGGTAAAAAGCTACATACTGGACGTAGCCGTAATGATCAGGTAGCCACAGACATTCGCCTATGGTTGCGCGAAGAGACTGATAATATTATTGAGTTATTAGTCCGCTTGCAAAGCGGCTTGCTTGATTTGGCTGAGCAACATACTGATACTATCATGCCAGGCTTTACTCATTTGCAAACGGCACAGCCTGTTAGCTTTGGGCATCACGTGATGGCATGGTTTGAGATGTTGTATCGCGATACTGAGCGTCTTGTCGATGCACGTCGCCGTATCAATCAGATGCCACTTGGTAGCGCAGCGCTTGCTGGTACGACTTTCCCAATCGATCGTACCATCACTGCTGAACTACTAGGTTTTGAAGGTATTTGCCAAAACTCACTCGATGCCGTTTCAGACCGTGACTTTGCGATTGAGTTTACTTCAGCAGCATCTATCCTGATGATGCATATGTCGCGTATGAGTGAAGAGATTATTCTTTGGATGTCAGCGCAGTTTAATTTTGTGCAAATACCAGATCGCTTCTGTACTGGCTCATCGATCATGCCGCAAAAGAAGAACCCTGACGTACCTGAGTTGGTACGCGGTAAAGCGGCGCGTGTCTTTGGTCAGTTGATGACTTTGCTGAGCCTGATGAAAAGCCAGCCGCTCGCCTACAACAAAGACAATCAGGAAGACAAAGAGCCTTTATTTGATTGCGTTGATACGTTGACAGGTTCGCTATTAGCATTTGCTGATATGCTACCCAACATTACGCCAAACGTCGATGCCATGCGTGCCGCTACGATGAAAGGCTATGCGACTGCGACTGACTTGGCAGATTACCTAGTACGTCAAGGTGTGGCATTCCGTGACGCTCATGAAGTCGTTGGTAACGCTGTTGCTTTAGGCATCAAAGAGGGTGTTGATCTAAGTGATTTGTCATTGGCACAGCTACAGCAATTTAGCGATGCTATCGGTGAAGATGTCTTCGACTATCTAACGCTAGAAGGCTCATTAGCAGCTCGTGACCATTTAGGTGGCACTGCACCAAACCAAGTCAAGCAAGCGGTGATCAATGGCCGTGCTCGCTTAAAAGCCTTTGCTTAATCATTAATTTGCAAATAACAGCCAACTTGCTAATTTAAACTTAACACCCGCTACTTATGCGGGTGTTTTTATTTGTCCTATGACCTCTACTGGTTTGGCCAATGTCATTTTCAAAATATCACTACCTTTAAATCCTCAATAAAAAGGTTAAACGTAGATAGTATTTGTCATACACCAACTACCAGAGACTGTATAACAAATGAATAGAGGCTTGACGGTATACATTAGTACCCTTTGCTAAATCTACCAAGACCGTTATCATAGACTCATATGATATTTGATTTAACCACTTAATATAATGAATAAGGAATGCCTTATGACTGAGACTTTTAACCCTCAAGCAAATACCGTGTTTTGCCGTAAATATAAGCAAGATTTGCCAAAGATGCCGCATCCACCCTTCCCTAATAAAAAAGGTCAAGAGCTGCAAGAGACCGTATCTGAAAAGGCGTGGAAAGAGTGGCTTGAGCATCAAACAATGCTTATTAACGAAAACCATCTAAGCATGATGGATCCTGCTGCCAAAAAGTTTTTAATAGAGCAGCGTGATAAGTTCTTAGACAATGAAGACTATGAGCGCGCACAAGGCTGGACACCAGAAAGTTAGTATTTACTGGCTTTCTACTAGCTACATTTAGTAGTTATAAAAAAACGCGCTCACTATAGCGCGTTTTTTATTATAAGGTAAAAATCAATGTATTTCCTATCAGCCTTCATCACTATCTGACGTTTCTAGCTCATTGGCTGACAATGTACTAACTTGACGAGCAGCTAAGCGATCATTGGCTTCTTGCACCGCTTTTTCGACCATCGCATAGTCTGAATGACGCACGTCCTGCCCACTGATATAGTTAATCACTAGCTCTGCGATATTTTGTGCATGGTCACCAATACGCTCTAGCGATCGTAATATCCACATAATATTAATGACTTTTGATACATGGCGCGAGTCTTCCATAATATAGGTCATCAAGGCGCGTATAGCTGACTGATATTCGGTATTGACCACGCTATCATTACGCATCACTTCAAACGCTTGCTCCGCATTTGATTGACTAAAAGCTTCTAGCGAGTTGTTTAGCATCAGACGAACTTGATTGCTCAAGTGCTGAACCTCAGCATAGCCGTATGCTGAGTTGCCTTCTGCCGCAATTTTACTGGCCATTCGCGCAATCTTTACTGCTTCATCGCCGATACGTTCCAAATCAACCACACCTTTACTGATCGACATGACTAAGCGCAAATCACTGGCAGCTGGCTGGCGTTTGGCGACCAATAATAAAATATGCTCGTCGAGTTCGACCTCCATTCGATTGATATCGAAGTCCATATCGATGACTTCTTGCGCCAGTATTTCGTCTTTATCGATCAGAGCGTGAATGGCTTTGGCCACTTGGTTAGCCGCGCTATCACCCATGTATAAAAATAAACGGATGGCTTCATCAAGATCTTGGTCGAAACTTTTGGAGATATGCTTATCACTTTGCATGAGAGGTATTCCCTAGAATCTATATTTTAATAGCGCGGTGTGCTTGTGAAGTTAGAAAGTCGGCTTATGACATGCTAATCAGCATTGTCTGCTTGTACCGATTTCAATCTCAATCAATGTTAGCCATAACGACCTGTAATATAGTCTTCTGTCGCGGTTTGGGTAGGTTTGGTAAATATCTGATCGGTCTCACCCATCTCAATCATATCGCCTAGATACATATAGACTGTGTAGTCAGATACGCGTGCTGCTTGCTGCATATTGTGAGTGACGATAGCGATGGTGTAGTCGTTTTTCAGATCTTCGATCAAATCTTCGATAGCACCCGTCGAGATAGGATCCAGTGCTGATGTCGGCTCATCAAGCAACAGTACTTCAGGCTTGGTCGCCACACTACGAGCGATACACAGACGTTGCTGCTGGCCACCTGATAACGACAGTCCTGATGCTTTTAGCTTGTCTTTTACTTCTGGCCATAGCGCTGATTTTTTCAGTGCCCACTCGACGCGATGATCCAGCTCGTCTTTGCTTAATTTTTCATACAGTCGTACACCAAAGGCGACATTGTCATAGATTGACATTGGGAACGGCGTTGGCTTCTGAAAAACCATACCAACTTGTGCACGCAGTAAGTTCACATCGATGTCTTTACCCAAGATGTTTTTGCCATCTAGATTGATGTTGCCCTCTGCACGCATACCTGGATATAGATCGTACATGCGGTTAAAGGTACGCAGTAGCGTAGACTTGCCACAACCTGAAGGACCAATAAAAGCGGTCACTTTTTTATCCGCGATATCGATATTGATGTTTTTTAATGCCTGAAAGTCATCGTAATAGAAGTTTAGATCTCGAACTTCCATTTTTGCAGCAGGCATATTCTTAGGAATATCTTGAATCGTTTGTTTATTAAAATCAGCAGTGTTTGGTTGCTGAGCTTGGTTGCTAGTAGACATGGGTCTATTTAATAGGCTGCCTGTTGCCGTATCAAAGTTGTCAGCAGTCGTGTTCGTACGGACATTGCTTAGGACATCATTCATAATATTTCAACCTAGCTCAATTAATTTCATATAAGTTTAAGTAAATGCTTAGCGTGCAGCGTACTACAGTCTGGTCTGCTCTCAGCCCTTATTTGGGCTGACCTCTACCACCGATAAATCTTGCCAAAATATTCAATACTAGGACAGATGCTGTGATAAGCAGTGCTGCTGCCCAAGCCAATGTATGCCAGTTGTCATAAGGACTCATCGCAAACTGGTAAATGGTATTGGGTAAGTTAGCAATAGGCTGACCCATATCTGTACTGAAGTATTGATTGTTAAGTGCGGTAAATAGTAACGGTGCTGTCTCACCAGTGATTCGAGCAAAAGCCAATAGCACACCTGTGGTCAGTCCAGCTCGTGCAGCTTTTACAGTTACCTGAGTGACCAGTTTCCATTTAGGAGTACCTAGCGCATAGGCTGCTTCGCGTAGACTATTAGGTACCAAGTTCAGCATGTTTTCTGTCGTACGTACGACCACTGGAATAACAATCAATGCCAATGCCAACGCGCCTGCCCAACCAGAGAAACTTTGACCTTTTACCATCAGTGCATAGATAAATAGACCGATGACAATCGATGGCGCTGACAATAGAATATCATTTAAGAAGCGTGTGACCTTGCCCAGCATACTGCCTTTAGAAAACTCAGATAAGTAAATACCTGTCATAAGACCAATAGGTGCACCGATAAATAATCCTGAAAAAGCCAACATGACCGAACCAACGATAGCATTGCGTAAACCGCCTGCACTCATCGGTGGCGGCGTATCGGCGGTAAAGATTGGTAGCTGCACCATGCCTTGGAAGCCTTCAACAAACAAAGTCACCAAAATCCATGACAACCAAAACAGGCCAAAAACCATCGCTGACATAGCAAAACCCAGACCTAACTTGTTGGTCAAACGACGCTTGTTATAAAGACTTTGATTGTAGCGGGTAGCGCCGTTTGGCTTAGTAGGTAGTGGTGCATTGATCGCATTGTTAGCAGGCATAATATTTATTTCCCATATCTTTTATCAATATCTATCAAGGTTCAATAAATCGGTAACAGATCTATCGATTACCTGCTTTGTGATCCATGCGCATGAGCATCAGTTTTGCTAAAGACAGCACAATGAAGGTGATGACAAATAAGATTAAGCCTAGATGTAGTAAAGACGCAAGATGTAGCTCACTAGACGCTTCAGCAAACTCATTGGCCAAGGCCGATGTAATCGTCACACCAGACGTGAATAGGCTTGGACTGATATTAAACGCATTACCAATCAAGAAAGTAACTGCCATCGTCTCACCCAATGCACGACCCAGTCCCAAAATTACGCCACCAACGACACCAGCTTTGGTATAAGGCAGGATAATCTTGAACATGACTTCCCAAGTCGTTGCGCCCATGCCATATGCTGACTCTTTCAGTAAGTCAGGTACGACAGAGAAAACATCGCGCATGGTGGCAGCGATGAACGGTATGATCATAATGGCAAGTACTAGGGAAGCGGTAAACATACCCAGTCCCATAGGCGCACCTGCAAACAGTTTACCGATAATAGGCAAAGGCCCAACGTGCTCAATGAACCATGGCTGAATGTGATCACCAAAGAATGGCGCAAATACGAACAGTCCCCACATGCCATAAATGATAGATGGGATACCAGCCAATAACTCAATGGCGATACCAAGTGGTTTTTTGAGGAACTTAGGGCACATCTCGGTTAAAAATATCGCAATACCGAAACTGACTGGAACCGCGATAACAATAGCGATAAATGACGTGACTAAGGTACCGTAAATAGGCGCTAATGCACCGTATTCATTGGCGACTGTATCCCAGTTATTGCTGGTATAAAATCCCAAACCAAACTCTTGAATACTCGGCCATGCTCCAACAATTAGAGACACCAAAATGCCCCCTAGAGATAGAAGGACGAGTATGGCAAACGCTTTGGTAGAGTTAACAAATAAAGCGTCGTAACGTTTTTGTTTAGCCAGTTGGGACCTTAAGTCTGTCATAAGTGTCTCAGCATTGAATGGGATGAATCGAAATATTAAAAAGATGTATCTCAGGTTTTAACACAACAAACTTAAACGGTATGAGTAAGCATATCTATCGAGATGTATTCATCAAATTTGCTGTGTTAAAACCTCTCAAACAACTACCGGAGAATAGTTATTCGAGAGGATAACTTGTAGGATACTAAATAGTATTTAGCAGAAACAAATTACTGAGCTGGCTTGTAGACAGGCTGTCCATCGCTACCTTTCACTTCGTTCCACTTCTCTTTGAACAAGGCTACTGCCGTGTCAGAGAATGGTACGTAGTCTAGTTCCATGGCGCTGTCATCACCTTGGGTATAAGCCCAGTCAAAGAAGTTCAACACGCCAGCGACTTGCTGAGGATTTTCTGGTTGCTTATGTACCAAGATAAAGGTCGCAGCAGCGATAGGCCATGCTTGGTCAGTTTCAGAGTTGGTGATGACTTTATAAAAGCCTTCTTGTTGTGACCAGTCGATATCACCTGCTGCAGCAAACGTCTCAGCAGATGGCTGTACGATGTTACCAGCTGCGTTTTTCAGCGCAGTATGTGACATCTTATTCTGCTTAGCGTAAGCATACTCAACATAGCCGATAGAGTTTTTCATACGGTTTACGTAGCTTGAGACGCCTTCGTTACCTTTACCGCCTGCACCAGTAGCAGAGGTCGGCCACTTGACGGTTTTATCAACGCCAACGGTGTCTTTCCAGTCTGGTGAAACCTTGGCAAGATAGTCAGTAAAGTTAAACGTCGTACCTGAACCGTCTGAGCGGAATACTGTTGTGATTGCGGCATCTGGCAAGGTCAAATCTGGGTTCATCGCCTTAATCGCAGGGTCATTCCAGTTGCTAATCTTACCCAAATAGATATCAGCCAACGTTGTGCCGTCTAGCTTCAGTGCACCAGGCTCAACACCGTCGATGTTGACAATTGGTACAACACCACCGATAACTGTTGGGAACTGAATCAAACCTGCTTCGTCTAACTCTTCAGGCGTCATCGGTGCATCAGAAGCACCAAAGTCTACTGTTTTTGACTGGATTTGTTTGATACCACCAGATGAGCCAATCGACTGATAGTTGACTTGGCCACCGGTCGCAGCATTGTAGTCATATGACCATTTCGCATAGATAGGCTGCGGGAACGACGCACCTGCACCTGTAATATTCATAGCGATATTTTCAGCAGATTTAAAATCTGACGTAGCAGAAGATGCTGTCTGAGAGGTTGTTTCAGCTGTTGTCACAGCGCTACTGCTAGTATCAGCAGTTGGCTCCGCCGTATCTGTTGACTTATTACACGCCGTAAGCATTAATGTACAACTGACGGCCACTGCTAATAACGAATAACGCATGTAGGACTCCTGAAGTTTAACAACGGTATAAAAAAGCATTGCTTGTGATATGCGTGTTATCTTGCCAAATCTTTATGACAGTTTAATGACAACTTCTAGAATCCTTCATTCGCTTTACATAATATTTGAATAATTCGTCTACAACCTAGCAATACTAAGCACCCTCATCTATTAACATTCAAAAAATTATTCACGAAAATATGGAACTGTATGTGTGACACGGAATATTTGTATCCAAATACTATTAGCCGTTGGTACAGAATTTTGTTAGTATGAAGGCTGATTTACAACACTGACAGACTCGGGGTGCGGTGTATTTTTGGCTCACTTTATTAAACTTGCTTTATTAAAGTAGTCGCCTTGATACATTCGCTGAGAGATCACCCGCCGAACCTGATGCGGTTAGTACCGACGCAGGGAAGTCTTAAGCACTTTGTTATTTATGACAAAGGGCGCGTAGAAATACATTTTTATCGTCACTACTGTCTTAATATGCGTGATGCATAGCCAGATAAGAAGAGAGGATATAAAGCTGCGTCCAATATTTGATGAGCACCATGCGCGACGATATTTTTTGGTCGAAGTTGTGGGTTCATGATATAAATTTGTCTAGATGATGGATGCCTACCCCCGCAGATACTGGCGGTGTTGATTTTATTCAAAAACCAACACGCTAGGACAGCATATGACTACTGCAGACACCACCTCAATTGCACCGAAAGCCCAAACGCATAACCCAGCCGACAACTCAACGCTTGCTTCAAATGCTGCTGACACAACCAACGTCAAAGCAGATAAAAAAGCAGATGCGCTAAAAACCCCTGCTCACCGTGCCGCAAGTGATGCCCGTTTCGAAGAAGATGCGCGCGACTTGCACCGTATTTTACCTGCCTCAAGAAAAGTCTATATCGAAGGATCAAGACCTGACATCCAAGTACCGATGCGTGAAATCAGCTTGGCTGATACACCTGTAGGCGGTACGGGAGATAAAGACGGTGAGCATAATCCACCGTTTTACGTGTATGACACCTCAGGTGTATATACCGACCCTAATGTCGATATCGACCTAACACGTGGATTGCCAAAGTTGCGTGAAAGCTGGATCGCGGAACGCAATGATACCGAGCAATTAAGCGGCCTATCTAGCTCATACGGACAAGCACGTGCTCGTGATATCAGCACTGCTAACCTTAGATTTGCCCATATTGATAAACCGCGTCGCGCCAAAGCAGGACAGAACGTCACGCAAATGTACTACGCGCGCCGAGGCATCATCACCCCTGAGATGGAATATATCGCCATACGCGAAACGCAAAAGCAGCATGAACTGACCGATATGCGTCAACACGATGGCGAAAGCTTCGGTGCCAATACGCCTCAAATCATCACCCCTGAATTTGTTCGTGATGAAGTGGCAGCTGGACGCGCAATTATCCCAAACAACATCAACCATCCTGAATCTGAGCCGATGATCATCGGTCGCAATTTCTTGGTGAAAATCAATGCCAATATCGGTAACTCAGCGTTGGGCTCGTCTATCGATGAAGAAGTATCTAAAATGACGTGGGCAACACGTTGGGGTGCGGATACTATTATGGATTTATCAACGGGCAATCACATTCATGAAACCCGTGAATGGCTAATCCGTAACTCTCCTGTGCCGATTGGTACGGTACCGATTTATCAAGCATTAGAAAAAGTCGATGGCGTCGCTGAAGATCTTACATGGGAGATATTCCGTGATACGTTGATCGAGCAAGCAGAGCAAGGCGTAGATTACTTTACTATTCACGCTGGCGTGCTATTACGCTATGTGCCGCTCACCGCAAAACGTCTGACAGGTATCGTCTCACGCGGCGGCTCTATCATGGCGCAGTGGTGTTTAGCCCATCACAAGGAAAGCTTTTTATATACGCATTTCGAAGACATCTGCGAGATTATGAAACAGTACGATGTAGCATTTAGTCTAGGTGATGGCCTACGCCCTGGTTGCTTGCAAGATGCCAATGATGAAGCGCAGTTCGGTGAGCTACGTACGCTTGGTGAATTGACTAAAGTGGCATGGGAGCACGATGTACAGGTGATGATCGAAGGCCCTGGACACGTTGCGATGAACCGCATCAAAGAAAACATGGACTTGCAGCTTGAGCTATGTGCTGACGCGCCTTTCTATACTTTAGGGCCATTAACCACAGACATCGCCCCAGGCTATGACCATATCACTAGCGCCATCGGAGCTGCAATGATTGGATGGTTTGGTACAGCGATGCTGTGCTATGTCACGCCAAAAGAACACTTGGGTCTGCCAAATAAAAAAGACGTCAAAGACGGCATTATCACTTATAAAATTGCTGCACACGCTGCCGACCTTGCTAAAGGTCATCCAGGAGCACAGGCACGTGACAATGCACTATCTAAAGCACGTTTTGAATTCCGCTGGGATGATCAGTTCAATCTAGCGCTCGACCCTGATACGGCACGCGAATATCATGATGAGACGTTGCCAAAAGACGCTCACAAATCGGCACACTTTTGCTCCATGTGTGGTCCTAAGTTTTGTTCAATGAAAATCACTCAAAATGTGCGTGAATATGCAGCAGGACTGGATAAAGATACCGCTAACCAAAAAGTAACGCCGCAAACGGGTGACCTAACCGATGCTGGTCACCTAATCAAAGAGGTAGATACAGAGCTCGTTGGACAAGTTGGTGAAGCCACTGCTGAGGAAATTCGCCAAGGCATGGCCGAGATGACTAAAAAATATAACAACGAAGGACGCCAGTTATATAAAGAGGTGTAGGGTTAATAACCGATACTTTTCAAATAAGAAAAGCCCTACTATTCAAGTATTTTTATACTTATCTAGTAGGGCTTTTTTGCTTATTTACTCATGATTTATGTGCGAATTTTTATTTACTACGTTTACACTTTTGACGCTTCATAAATCTCTTCAATTGAAGCATTAATTGTCTCAGCAAACTCGCTATCACTTTGTTGCTTACTCAAGCCTTCAGTAAAGGCACGCGAGAAGCTCGCAATCATACCTGGGTTTTGTTTGAGCTTGGCACAAGCATCGCTACGACTATAGCCACCAGATAATGCCACTACTTTTAGCACTTTAGGATGGTCAATCAGCTCCTGATAAAACCCTGCTTCTTCTGGCAAGGTCAGCTTGAGCATCACTTGATGTTCGTCACTTAAGCGTTCCAGATTGCGTAGAATATCTGCCTTTAGTAGTAGCTCGCACTCATGCTTTTGAGTGCTATCAATATTGACCTCTGGTTCGACGATAGGCATCAAACCTTTTGAAATAATTTGCTTAGCCACATCAAACTGCTGCTGTACCACAAGCTCAATACCATCGACATTTGGCTCATAGATGACTGAGCGCATTTTAGTACCGAATACGGGATAGTTTTTTGCTTTATCTAATAATAGATCTAGATTCGGAATCGGCTTCATGACTTGTACACCGCTCATTTGCTCAGCCAGACCTTTATCTACCTTTAAAAATGGTACGATATTTTTATCTTCCCATAGGTAATTAGCCGTCGACTTACCGTTGACTTCGCGCTCCATGGTGTCTTCGAACAAAATTGCGCCAAGTACACGCTCACTATCAAAACAGTCACACGTCATAATACGAGCACGCATTTCATGAACCAAATCAAACATGGCCTCATCATTATCATAAGCATCGCTGCTGACACCATAAGTCTCTAACGCTTTTGGTGTACTGCCACCACTTTGATCAAGAGCAGCAATAAAGCCTGAGCTATTTTTTATACGCTGTAATTGCTTATCGTATTCCATTGAGCCTGCATCCTATTTTTATTGGTTAAGTTAACTATCATAAATTAAGCTTTTTTATTCCATACAAGCCGTGTTATTTGTAGATAACCTTATCATAGGATGATTTGTATGCCTATATAGGATACGTGACAATATAGCTAAAAAACCATGAAACCAATACTTTTGGACAGTGTGCATTACGCCAAAAATAGTACCCCTACACAGCAGACTGCCAATACTAAGCCTACTATATTGATACGGTTTAACTGCTCTTTAAATACACCTACGCCAATCAATGTCGCTACGGCAATAACGCCGACATTCATACCAGTGAAAACAATACTGGGAGAATCATGCAGCACTTGGTGTGCCCGTACATAGGCGTAGATATTGCCCATGTTTAGTGCACCAAGCAGCAAGCCTGTCATAAGCGCTTGTTTTTGCCAATGTACCCTTGTGACAAGTAAATAGATTAGCAGCAATATACCTGCTACGCCAAAACTAACCAGTAGAGTTAACGGAAAGGCCGCCCCTTGTTTGGCAACTTGTTTGAACAAGATATCAATAATGCCGTAGCCTGCCCATACCCCGAATAACCACAGTGGCGTATGCTTTGCTTGCCGAGTAATATCGTTATGCTGTGGTCGATAGACAAGCGCACCTAATGCCAAAAAGCCCAACGCCAGTCCAAGTATACGTGTACCAGTTAGCACCTCACCGAACAGCAAAAAAGCTGCTACGATAGGAATAATAAGTGATAAGCGCTGAGACGCGTCGGTTGCTACCATCCCCACCGCTTCAATGGCTCGCCCCAGAATGATAAATACGGCAGGCAATAGTACCCCAAGCGCGATGATGATGCCCCAAGCGCTATCAAGCGCATGAATGGTAGCTACATCAGGTTTTAGTAATACCCAAGTAAGTAAAAAAGCCACAGGATAGCCTGCCACGATGGTCTGACGAATATCTATATTTTTCTGGCGCAATATTTTCAAAAGTACGGAGACAGCGACGCTACATAGCACCGCTATTATTAAATACATCATTCACTGCTACCTTTTGAACTTCAATGTTGAGTTATTACTGTTCGTATATTTATAAAAACCATTAAATAAAATGCCCGCTAATCAGCTGATTTTCGCAATAAAATCATACTTATAAAAGCAATATTTAAACCATGAATAAGTTTGGATGTAGAATGTAACAAAATATGTTTTCCACAGCAACCTATTTATTATGGTTATAACTGAAGCTTTCAAAACATAGCTATTCTTAAGCAAATTACAATTAGCATGCAGGTATGATTAGTAATTTTGCTAAAATAGCACCTAATCCCAATCACAAAAGTAAAGATTCTAGATAACGAGTCCTCTCGTTCATCTTGACGTACTGCTATTGATGTTTTATTAATGCCTATGAATGCTTTATTTCGCTTTTTTGAAAACCGCCTACCCGCCTTTCCAGACACCCCTATGCCATTGCCATCACCTCGCGATGGCATGCTGAAGTTTTTGTGGGCATGTACCAATGGCCTACGCGGCTGGCTACTAATCTTTATGATTTTGTCCGCTGGTATCGGTATCTACGAGGCCATGCTGTTTGCTTGGATAGGTAATATCGTCGATTGGTTGGGCGTTTATACGCCGCAAAACTTATGGGTAGAAAAAGGCGATATGCTGCTCATCATGCTCGCTGTCATGATAGTAAGCCCATTGTGGATTGCCTTGTCATCGTTTATCCACTTTCAGACCTTGCAGGGCGTGTTTCCTATGCAGATGCGCTGGCGGTTCCATCAGCGCATGCTTGGGCAATCCATGCAGTTCTATCAGGATGAGTTTTCGGGGCGCGTCTCAGCTAAGGTAATGCAGACAGCGCTAGCAGTACGCGATACTGTGATGACCGTCACCGATATGTTTATGTATGTCTCTGTCTACTTTATCACCTCAGGGGTGATTTTGTTTAATTTAGACAGCTTACTACTCATTCCATTTGTCATTTGGCTGGTCTTGGTTGCCATCACCATTTGGTACTTTATCCCTAAGCTCAAGGAGACAGCGATTGTGCAAGCGGATGCTCGTGCCTTGATGACAGGGCGAATCACTGATGCTTATGCCAATATCATGACCGTAAAGCTATTTAGCCACTCTCGTCGTGAGCTTGGCTATGCTAAAAATGCCATGGGACAATTCTTAGGTACGGTACATGCGCAGATGCGCTGGGTCAGCTATTTAGAAGTATCGACCCATCTTATCAGCGTGATCTTGGTCAGTAGTACGGCAGGTATTGGATTGTACTTGTGGCAACAAGGCGCAGTTGGTGTTGGTGCCATTGCTGCTGCGACTGCTATGGCGTTACGTCTAAATGGTTTGACGCGTTGGATTATGTGGCAGACAGCCAGTTTGTTTGAGAGTATCGGTACAGTTCAAGATGGTATGCGTACGTTGTCAGCACCGCAGACAATCATTGATAAACCTGACGCACCAGCGCTAGCCGTCACGGACGGTCGCATCGTGTTCGACCATGTCGACTTCAGTTATGAGAATGACGAAGAAGACAATGGCCGAACTGGCGAGACTGTTGATAGTGCCAACATTGCTAAACGCGCTCCTAACTCATATATCAAATTGTTAGACAACTTCCACTTAGATATTAAGCCGGGTGAAAAGATTGGTTTGGTTGGGCGTTCAGGTGCTGGTAAATCGACCTTGGTCAATCTGTTACTGCGCTTTTTTGATGTCGATAGCGGTAAGATTCTGATTGATGGTCAAGCTATTGATGAGGTCACGCAAGAATCGTTACGTCAACAGATTGGTATGGTGACTCAAGATACGTCATTGCTACATCGCACCGTGCGTGAAAATATCGCCTATGGTCGTCCTGATGCTACTGACGAAGAGATTATGATCGCTGCCAAACAAGCTCAGGCATGGGATTTCATCAAAGATCTGTACGATGATAAAGGCAATACAGGACTTGATACCCAAGTGGGTGAACGCGGAGTCAAACTATCTGGCGGTCAACGTCAGCGTATCGCTATCTCACGTGTTATGCTAAAAAATGCGCCGATCTTACTTTTGGATGAAGCGACCAGTGCGCTAGATTCTGAGATTGAATATGCCATTACCGAAAGCTTAAATGACATCATGACTGGCAAGACCGTTATTGCTATCGCCCATCGCCTGTCTACTATTGCCGCATTGGATAGACTGGTCGTTATGCATCAAGGTAGCATCATCGAGCAAGGTAGTCATGATGAACTATTGGCATTGAATGGTGTCTACGCTCGACTGTGGCAACGTCAAAGCGGTGGCTTCTTAGGTGAAGACAACTAAGATTCATTAAGAGCAATCATAAGAAGACAATCTACAAAAAAATCACTCAAAATAAGTCACAAGGAAGTGTTTATTTTATGGAAGCATTCACAAACCGTATTAATCTTGGCGGAAAACAGGCTCGCTATTATGACCTTAGCCAATTTAATCAGTCGTTAGACTCAAGCTCTACTCCCCGCGCGCCAGCACATTTTTATAGTGGCAATAGTTTTACTGTTGGTACTTATACACCACTATTGAGTAAGCTATCCACCGAATTTGATATCAGCTCACTTGCTCTACGTGGCTACTGGTATGATAAGCCGCAGAGCCGTCGTCTGACGCGCGAGCAAGATGCTGATATGCTGATTGAGTTTTTAGAAAAGACCCAAGATAAGCCTGTCGTCGGTATTGGTCATTCGCAAGGCGCAACAGCCACAGCAATGGCAGCTGCCAAACGTCCAGAGCTATTTTCACAGTTATACTTGATCGAGCCTGTCACATTTACCAGAAACCAAACTACCTTATATAACCTTTTGCCACGCTCTGTCCTACTAAGCCGCGAGCCTTTCAAAAGCACGTTAACCAAGCAATCTACTTGGCCAAGTACCCATAGTTATTACGAGAGCCTACGTGCGCAGCGTGCTTATAAGCGTATCAGCGATGAGCATTTGCAAGTGTTTGCTGAGCAAAGCTTGAGCAAGAATGCAGATGGTAGCTATACGCTTATGTTTGCACCAGAACAAGAGCTGGCCAATTATTTTGGCGCCCCTCATATCGATGCTGCGCTCAAGAAACTACGCTGTCCTTACACGTTGATTACAGGCAAGCCTACCCTGTTCATCAATGATAAAGTACGAAAGCAATGGAAAAAGTTTGTCCCAGATAGCAGTCTTATTTCGCTGTCAGATTATGGTCATCTATTGCCAATGGAAGCGCCTGAACTATGTGCTCAAATTATCAACGAGCACTATCAAAGCAGTAAATAAGGATTTATAACGACTGAATTATGACTGACCTCTTTGCTCCTGCACCCACGGATAACTTACTACCCTATGATGGTAAGGTGAATGATCTAGGCGTGATTATCGACGATGCCACTGCCCTTTATAATACTCTACTAAATGAGCTACCTTGGCAGCCAGACATCGTGACGTTATTTGGTAAGACCCATATAACTACTCGGCAAATCGTTTGGATGGGAGATACAGATGCAGACTATCAATATTCAGGACACGTGCGGCAAACCGTTTCATGGTCAGATGTAGTGTTTCACGTGAAACAGAAAATCGAACAAGCTTTAGCAGATGTTGGCGTAACTGCCAATTTTAATACCTGCTTACTTAATTACTATCCTTCTGGCGCTGATGGTATGGGCTACCATGCTGATGACGAAAAAGAGCTCGGTCATCAACCAGTCATCACCTCCTTATCGCTTGGTGCAACACGTAAATTTGTTTTTAAGCATAAAAAAACTCAAGACAAAGTTGAACTTTATCTTGAGTCTGGTCAGCTCGTTGTGATGCATGGTGACACACAAACCTTTTGGAAGCATACGATTACTAAGACAAAGACGATCGATGCTGGGCGAATCAGTCTAACGTTTCGGCATATGCTTACATCTTGATACTATCGCTGACTTAACGAGTCATCTGATATTTATGCAATGCGATCCAAAAAACGCTCACGGTAACACTGATAAGCAGCTTCACACACATTAGCAGTGTAGCTAGCATTAACACCACCTGCGACTACTGCGCCTACCGCTGGAATGATTTGCGCCGCTTTTGTCTTAACGATGTTAGTGGCTACTTTAGTCGCTGTCTGACGCAGTACACGAGACACGACTTCTTCATTAATCTGATTGAATGCTTGAGTTTGTGGATCTTTAATCATTGCCTGAGTGTCATCTAACGCCGCTTTACGCTCTTCAACAGAGGCAGAAGTTGCTACAGCCAACAAAGACATAGCAAATAGCTGCTCGCCTTCATTATTGATATCAAAGCCATAGTACGTTGCATATTCCCCAATCGCACGTAGATTGGCTGTAATAAGCCCAACGACATCAGCAGGGATACCTGCCCAGCCTACGACCCCTGTAGTCACCCCTTGCGCACTGGTTAGCGCTACATATTTGCTTTTGAAAAACTTAACTTGTTTGTCTACAACCACAATGGGTAGACGTTTAATATCAGCTAGTGTTGCAATCGAGGAGCTATCAACATCCGCTATCTCTTGATAGCTATCAATAACGTCTTGAGTGTCCAATGTCCAATTGGCTGCATCACTCAAAGCAGTAATCGTTTCCTCAGTTGCTTTTTTTAGAGAATCGCCAAATTGTGGAGCCTCCATTAACGCATCACCGGCTGCTACCACAGGGGTATTAAGCACTGCGAGCGTCTTATCCAAAATCCCTTTATCAGGGTTCTTCCATGCTTCTATTTCTGCACGGACTTTGGATTCATAAGCAATGTGGTCATCTGTTTTTTCATTGCTGGTCTTATTGTTGATAGTCATATTATTCCCTTTATTAGTATCGTTCGCTTTCTATCCTATGATAAATAAGCGAAGACTACAGGGACGTTCTGTTGTCCAAAATAAAACTTTTGTATGATTTGTTAAATCATCAGTTAGGTTTACTGGGTTTCAACAGATATCCCCTTACTAATAAATCCTACCAAACACTACCTAATATTTGGGCAATCTTGACATTCACTCAGCTGCCGCTAAGACAATCTTGCCAAAAGCATCGCCTTTTTGTAGCTCATGGTGCGCTGCAACAACTTCTGAGAGTGGATAGGTTTTTTGAATCTTCAAAGTCAGCTTACCATCGGCCACTTCCTGTAAAATACGCGCCATATCTTGACCACTACGCTGCGCTTTGTAACCTGCTACTTCCAAGTCTTTTTGCTGACCGGCTTCTTTGAGCTTATCAACCCAGATAGTTGGCAACACATTTACTCGAGCACCTGTCTTGAGAACGCTAAGCGCGCGGACACCTGCTTCGTCACCGACTAAATCAAGCAGCACGTCGGCTTGTAGATCAGGAAACGCTTCATCTTTGGTATAATCTATCCAACCCGCCAGCTTAGATACGTCTATCAACTCATCAAGCTTGGCGTACTTTTCTGGTGAGCAAATTACCGTCACCTTGATGTTATCTTGTGCCACTTTATTCATGAGCAATTGGATTAGTAAATGACCAACACCACCTGCTGGTGCATTAATCACCACATGCTCGCCTGTTTTTATATCAGCAAAATCCACAAATTGTAGTGCCGTTTGTCCGATACAAGGCAAAGCACCTGCCTGCTCTAAAGTGACACCTTCTGGTACTTTCGCAAGCAACTTGGCATCTACTGCCACATATTGCGCGTAACCACCACCGCTAAAGGTCAAAGCCGCTACTCTATCGCCGACAGCAAACTCATCGCTATTACTGCTGACTACTTCGCCTGATACATCGAATCCTAAAATAGCTGGCTGATCATTCTCAAACTTGTCTTTACGGATGTTTTCCGCACCCCAGCCTTTACCTTGGCGGGTTTTATAATCGACAGGGTTAATCCCAGCATAGGCAATTTTTACCAGTACTTGGTCGTCCTGTAGCTCAGGGACATCAGCACCATCTTGATATTTCATTACTTCCGGCTCACCGAACTCGCGTATGAGTACGGCGTGCTGTGTCTTAGGTATGTTGTGGTTAGCTTGGTGATTATCATCAGTAGTAGACGCTGTTGCCATCGTAGAATATCCTTATATTTTGTTTATTAGGCTGTACTTGTTATCTATTTTATTGAAACGTTGTGCTGTTAATAGCACTTTCAATCGAGAACATGGTTAATCAATAATATGATCAATAAAGACAATTGTTCATATATCGATAGATTGCCAATATAATACATTTAGACGAATTATTATAGTTAGGTATTAGGGCAACATCAGCTCTGCACTAATGGGCAGGTGATCTGATAGCGATGACCAAGGTTTTCCAGTGTGTACCCAAGCATCCTTCACAAGCAAATTGCGCACGTAGATACGATCTAAGCTGAGTACTGGCAGTTTTGCGGGAAAGGTTGGCAACAGCTTGCCATGACAATGTTTGAACGCTTCTATCATACCGAGATCTGATGCCAGTTTGTCACAAGACATCTTTTTCCAATCATTAAAGTCGCCTGCCAAGATGAGCGGTTGATTCGGCGCAATCTCATTTCGAACATAGTCACTAATCGCTTGATACTGCTTGATACGATCCCGCTCAAACAAGTTCAAATGTGCGCACAGCACCACAACTGGCATCTCCCAACCGATAGGCTGTACCTCACAGTGCAGAACCCCGCGCTGCTCAAGCTTATTGACCGTAATATTTACATTGTGTTTGGGATCTAGCGGGAAGCGACTCAATACGGCATTGCCGTGATGGCCGTTTTCGTACTCTGAGTTTTTACCATAACTGTTTTGTAGATCTAAAAATTCGCCAAACCATTCATGCTGAGACTGATCTGGGTACTCGTTATACTGCATATTGCGTTTGAGGTTTTGGCCTTGCACTTCTTGCAAACACAAGACGTCTGAACCGACAGACTCTAGCGCCTGAGCAATACCTTGCATCTTCACTTGGCGATTCAGCGGTGACATGCCTTTGTGGATATTGTAGCTGGTTAAAACAAAAGAGGTGGTAGTCATAGTTTGGTTAGTTGTACGCTCATTATTTATGGAGTAAAGATCAATAGCTCAGCTACGACAACACCCATAGTGATGGTAATGACAGACATAAAAAGAGCACTGGCTCATACTGAACCAATGCTCCCATATTACACCTATGTATTATTAATGGCTAATTCATAAATGGCTGATTCATAAATGGCTGATTCATAAATGAACATCGCGCATAGGTGTCAGCGTCAGATTAGTATCGAGTTACTAACGCTATTGGTTGATCTTCGCCCATGATGTCTTGTGGCATAAATACAGCTTCGCCGCCATTATGAATGACGTGTTCGATGATTTCACCGATTGCATCATCTGTGATGCCTTCCGTAGTCGCATCATTGGCAGGGCTTAACGTTTGTGCTTTCTCGTCAATCTTAGCGGATTGTATATAACCACGGCGTACATAAAGTGTCTCACCAGCTCCTTGGAAAGCACTGCGATATACTTCCTGCAAATCAGTCTGCAACATATTCGCACCGCGAGCTTTATCTATTTCACCCAATGCAGCTTTGTGCAGCGATGTGCGATACTCTTCTACAGCTTCTTGCACACTGTCAACGATATGCTGTGCACTACCATCTTCTAGATTGGTCGCATTCGATACTGTAGCAATGATATTATCTGGACGATCGCAGACTTCTTTATAGTAGCCAATATTTTTTGCATCACCAACTATGACAAGAGGCATTTTATGCTCGCCCCACAATTCTTGGACACTTTTATCAACTTGGTTAAAGAATTCTTTTAAGTGACTGCTTTCGTTGTTTGATGAGCGATCTGAGCCACCGTCACCTGTTGTATATAGTCCGTTATTTTCAACAGGGAACTGAATGTTCTCCATGTTGTTTTGTGCATCGTCATCTTTATCGAACTCTCTCACGACGCGATCATTAGACGCTTCAATCAAACGAGCATTATCACGAGTTAGGACCACGGTATAGTAATGTACCGCACTTGCCATATCTCGAACCAAATCACGAGTAGCAAATCTATCTGAGATCACAACGCGTTCTGTTGTATCAATTGGCATACGGATAACTTGTACATCATCTGTGCTAGCAAATATAGCTAATGTATCGAGGTTATAATTGTGATTGAGCTCACTGATTTTATTTTGAATATTATCTAGAATGGTAGTCGCTGTGCGTTTATCGTACTCTTTTGTCAGACGATCTTCGGCAACTTTCAATTGGTTTTTTAGAGCGATAGGATCTTGCTCATTAGCTGGATGTTCACGATGCGTTTTAACAAAGATACTTACAGCAGGATTCGCTTTAGTTTCACGTAAACTTTTAAGAGTCGCTTTCATATATTGCTCCTTGTTTTATTATCGTTCATTTTTAACTTTATGTATTTCTTCACTCATATACTGTTATGAACATAGAAATTTCTGTCCGTGTTTTTCTTGCATCCTGTCGATGCATAATATTTAAATTCCATTATCTTGATGCTAACAGCTATACCCCACTCCCTGTAGGGTTAATTTGCAAGCAAATGATAGCGCTTTGTAAGTAGAGCACTCTATATTGTTAAAGAAATGCCTTAGCGAGCATAACTACACATTCAGATAATTATCTTAAGAAGTGGAATCTAAGTGTCAAAATTTCGATATTTACTTTCAGATTGCTAGCACTGCTTTACTCACTTGAATCGTATAAAAATGCTTAGGTTGTATTTTTACCAAACGAACCCATCTTTTATATAATCTATATATAAAATAAGAACACACTGTATATTTCAATAGTAGCCAGATTTATCTCATTCTCATTTTGATTAATAATAATTCATTGATATCGGATACCTATATGACACCTTCTCCTTTAGATTTACGCCTTGTCGATTTTACCGACACTGCACCACATACATTACAGAACCAAGTAATTGACGCTATTGATGCTGCCAATGCTTTTTTAGATACCTTAACCGCGATAGAAAGTGACAGTGCTGAAAAAATAAGCGCTGAACAAGCTTTGGCAGATGTGATGAGCTTTGACCATATCAATTTGGCATTAGATCGTAGCTGGGGTATTTTGTCGCATCTCAATAGCGTGATGAGCAACGATGAGATTCGTCATGTTCACCATGAGCTGCTACCAAAGCTATCTGCTTACGGTACGCGAGTGGGCCAACATCAGCCTTTGTTTAATCGCTATCAAACTATCGTCAATGACACAGATTTCTTTGCTACGTTAGAGCCTGCTCGTGCACGTGCAATCGAACTGGCATTACGTAGCTTTGAGTTATCAGGCGTTGCGTTACCTCAAGCTGAGCAAGAAAAGTTTGCCGCTATCCAAAGTGAGTTATCGACCCTGTCTGCAACCTTTTCGGACAATATCTTGGATGCGACGCAAGCATTTGCCCTGCCTTTAGAAGACTCTCAATTAAAAGGCTTAACAGAGAGTGGTTTGGCACTATTGGCAGATGCAGGTGAGCAATACAAAGCGCGTGAGCTTACTAATGGCACTCTGAGTCAAACAGATATAGATGCGCTTCCAACGCCTTATTATGTGGCCAGTTTAAATATTCCTGTATATCTAGCGATCATGACTCATGCGGACGATCGTAGCCTGCGTGAGACGTTGTATCATGCTTACGTCACACGCGCCTCTGAATTTGATACGCATACCAATGCAAAAGGAAACTCATTAAATAATGCTGACAATATGAGTCAAATCCTCTCATTACGTGAGCAAAAAGCCAAGCTACTTGGTTTTGCAAATTATGCTGAAGTATCGCTATCGACCAAGATGGCAGATAGCGTCTTAGAAGTTGAAACATTCTTACGTGACTTAGCAACGCAAGCAACCCCTGCTGCCAAAGCAGATTTGGCACAGCTACAGAAATACGCTAGCGATTATGGCATTGACGAATTGCAACCGTGGGATAGCGCCTACATCGCTGAAAAGGTAAAACAAAGTGAATTCAGCTTATCGCGAGAGGAAATTCGTCCATATTTCCCATTACCTAAAGTGATTAATGGCTTGTTTACTATCGTTGAGCGTCTATACGGTATCAAAGTACAAGAGCAAGGTCATAAGGATGCAGAAAGTGACTCAGTCTCTCGCTGGCATGACGATGTGAGTTTTTATCAATTATTCGACGCTGATGATCGCTTGCTCGGCGGCTTCTACTTTGACTTGTTTGCGCGTAGCGGTAAGCGTGGCGGTGCATGGATGAGTGGTTTTCAATCTCGCTATAGCTATGAAGAACAGAACCATCAACAGCTGCCCGTTTGCTTTATGGTTGGCAATTTCACGCCAGCACTTGATGGCAAACCTAGTTTATTGACTCATGATGAAGTATTAACCTTATTCCACGAGTTTGGTCATGGCTTACATCATTTATTGACTCAAGTGATGGTGGGTGATGTCGCTGGTGTCAATGGCGTCGAGTGGGATGCGGTCGAGCTTCCTAGTCAGTTTATGGAAAACTGGGCTTGGGACGCTGAAGGTATCGCGCTTATCAGTAGTCACGTTGAGACTGGTGAGCCATTACCTAAAAACAAGCTCGATGCACTACTAGCAGTCAAAAATTTCCAAAGCGGCATGCAAACGCTGCGTCAGATTGAGTTTGCTCTATTTGATTTACTCATTCATGCTCATACGCCAGCACTTAGTTACGATGGTATTTTAGAGACGCTCAATACTGTCCGTCATGATATCTCCGTTATGCAAACACCTGACTATAACCGCTTTGCTAATGGTTTCAGTCATATCTTCGCGGGTGGTTATGCTGCAGGTTATTACTCATACAAATGGGCAGAACTGCTATCAGCTGATGCGTTTAGCAAGTTTGAAGAAGACGGTATTTTCAACCCAGCGACAGGCAAAGCGTTCCGTGAGTCTATCTTATCTGTTGGCGGCAGTTTCCCAGCGAAGACCAACTTTGAAAACTTCCGTGGTCGTAGCGCCAGTATCGACGCCCTACTACGTCATAATGGTTTCACTGATGTTAAAAATATTGATGCGGCAAATACTCAAACGACTCGCGAGGTCATTTAAATGCGTTATCAGTCACCTAGTCCTAAGCGCCGATTTTTAGCAGGGGTACGTTGTCCAAAATGTCAGGAGATGGACGCTGTGGTGCAAGTTAATATCGTGACTCCTGCCCCAGATGAGTATATTGAATGTACTCAGTGCGGACACACAGAGCACCGTCCCGATCCTGATGCCATTAGCGCAAAGAACCATTTAGAAGATCAAATGGCTCGCGATGCGATGGCGACTGGCACCAGCGGTACTGTAAAATTTAAGTCTTAGCGATTTAGTTTTCATACTTAAAAACAGATTAAATCCTTTATTATTTAATGGTCTATTAAGCCTATCTATCAATAGATAGGCTTTTTATTTTGAGTTTGCTATAGTATGGCTACTTATATTCTTGACATGAATCGATCATAATATGAAACCAGACAACATCCGGCCTTCATCAACCCGCGCTTCCAAGAAAAAACAGACTAAAACACGTCAGAAAATTCTGGCAGTACTTATCTCCATATTGTTACTTATCGTCGTTGTCTACCTTATCGTAGGAAGATCTGGCACTCAGTCCATACTCCCTGTAGATGACGCCACTTCGGCACCAGTAACTGAGCAAACGCCGAAAGAGTCAACAACAGACAATATATCTGAGACAACAGATGACTCTGTGATTAACAATAGTGTGCTCATGGATGAAAACTCTGGAGCAGCCAATAATGACAATAACGCGATACCAAATCCTACTGCTATATTAGATGCGCCTCTACCAGAAAATGATAGCTTGGCGAAAGAAGAGATTGATCGTTTAGAAGATGAGCGTCAGCGACTGGCCGAACAAGAAAAGTTAGCCGCTGAACAAGTGGCTATGAATAAGCAGTTGACTGATATGAAGGCAGAACAAATTGCGCTACTCGAACAACAAATTGCTCAGTTAGAAGCAAACGACTCTAATAAAGCGACGGTTCAATAACCGTATACTTGATTTGGTTATAGAGAGGCTTACGATGGCGATTTTGCAATTCACACATGCCTCTATTTTAAATAGCAATGCACAGCTGCTTGTTTTACCTGTCAACAATACTGGTATCGTTTTAGATCCTGTACTCACACGAGCGAAAACTCTATTTCCTGATAACTATAGTCACTATCATCGTGCATGCCGCGATGGTAGTCTGAATGTTGGTAGCTGCTTACTTAATAAGCGTACACGTGAGCAGGTCGGACTTGGTATCAGTAGTAACGGTAACCAGCCAAACTATATTGCCAACCTTGTGATATCAAACCATCCTTATCATCCAGCGCGCATACGTTGGCTGACTGCTGCTTTGATTGATTTACAACAGCAAATAATACCGCTTATACGTTACCAAGGCATACGCAGAGTTGCATTGCTTGCGCGGCCGCTTATCTCAGGCAAACCACGTGATCTCGTATTCAATGAAAATACTACAGTAGATACCCTGGCCTTAGACTGGCATGCTGATACTTTGCCATTACTGACTGAGTACTTACAAGACCTACCAAAACTTCGTATCGATATACATATTCCTAAAAGCATTGATTTATAAATGGCCTTTTAGCTAGCCAGTCATCGTCCTTTTGAGCATACAAAAAAACCGCCTTGAATACTCATAACGAGCATTTCAAGGCGGTTTTTTATTACTTAAACCACATCAGATATTGAGTATTAGTTCTGCTCAACACCTTTCATAGTTAGTTTGATACGACCACGGTTGTCAACGTCTTGTACGAGCACTTTAACGATTTGGCCTTCTTTTAGGTAGTCTGATACATTCTCTACGCGCTCTTCTGCGATTTGTGAAATATGTACTAGGCCATCCGTGTTTGGCAAGACATTTACAAATGCACCGAAGTCGACGATACGAGCAACGGTTCCTTCATAAGTTTTACCAACTTCAACTTCAGCAGTTATTGCTTCGATTTTACCGATAGCGGCTTTAGTCGCTGCTTTGTTTTCACCAAAGATACGAATCGTACCAGCGTCATCGATATCGATAACCGCACCAGTCTCTTCGGTTAGCTGACGGATAGTTGCGCCGCCTTTACCGATAACGTCACGAATCTTGTCTGGGTTAATTTCGATAACCGCGTAGTTTGGTGCATGAGCATTGATTTCAGTACGGCTCTCAGGCAATACTTGGTTCATTGCTTCTAGGATATGGATACGACCTGCATGGGCTTGTTTAAGCGCTTGCTCCATGATGTCAGGGGTAATACCTTCGATTTTGATATCCATCTGAAGTGCAGTGATACCATTTTTAGAACCGGCTACTTTAAAGTCCATATCACCTAGATGATCTTCATCACCCAAGATGTCTGACAATACAGCAAAACGATCGCCTTCTTTAACCAAACCCATCGCGATACCAGCCACTGGTGCTTTTAATGGTACGCCTGCGTCCATCAATGCCAGACTTGCACCACAAACAGAAGCCATAGAAGATGAACCGTTAGATTCAGTGATTTCTGATACCACACGAATCACATACGGGAAACGCTCACTATCTGGCAACATCGCTTGTACACCGCGGCGTGCTAGACGACCATGACCGATTTCACGACGTTTTGGAATACCTTCACGGCCCGTTTCACCAACTGAGAAATGTGGGAAGTTATAATGCAGCATGAAATGGTCACGAATCGTGCCACCTAGTGAGTCAATCATGTTGACGTCACGGCTGTTACCAAGTGTGGTAGTAACCAATGCCTGCGTCTCACCACGTGTGAACAATGCTGAACCATGCGTATATGGCAATACACCAACTTGTACGTCAAGCGCACGAACTGTCTCAGGGTCACGACCATCGATACGCGGCTTACCTGACAAGATGTTGTCACGAACAGTACGATATTTAAGGTCGTTATAGATTTCTTTAAGCTCAGATACGGTATCAGCATAAGTTTCTGACTCAGCATCACCAGCAAGTACATCAATAATTGACTGCTTAATTTCATCAAGCTTCGTGTAACGTGTTTGCTTATCAGTAATGGTATAAGCGTCAGCAACTTGCTCGCCGAACTGCTCTTTCATGCTGCTAGTAAGTGCTTGATCACGCTCAGGAGCAGAGTATTGCTGCTTAGCAGTACCGATTTCTTCAGCCATTGACGCAATGTTATCAATGACGATTTGTTGTTGCTGATGACCATACAATACTGCACCTAGCATCTGGTCTTCTGACAGCTCTGCCGCTTCAGATTCAACCATTAATACCGCAGACTTAGTACCAGCTACAACCAAGTCTAGATCACTGGTTTCAAGCTGCTCAGACGTTGGGTTTAGAACGTATTCACCGTTAATGAAACCAACACGAGCAGCAGCAACAGGACCATTAAATGGCGCATCAGAGATAGCTAGTGCTGCTGAAGCACCGATTAGTGCAGCGATATCTGCAGACTGAGTTTTATCTGATGATACAACTGTTGCAGTGATTTGGATTTCGTTTACGTAGCCTTCTGGGAATAGCGGACGAATCGGACGGTCAATCAAGCGTGAAGTTAAAGTTTCAAATTCGCTCGCACGGCCTTCACGTTTGCCGTAGGCACCTGGGATTTTACCCGCTGCATACATTTTTTCTTGATAATTAACCGTTAGCGGAAAGAAGTTTTGACCTTCTTTAGCTTCTGATTTTACGACTGCTGCAACTAATACTGTTACGCCGCCCATATGTACTAAGATAGAGTTTGCTTGACGGGCAATACGGCCTGTCTCGATAACAACCTGCTGGTTGCCATACTGAAATTCACGCTTAATGGTGTTGAACATTGTCATATAATCTTCCTAATGTTGACTGACAAAACTGATATCAGCGTCAAAAAAGCTGATATCTGTCATTAAAATTCTGTGTATATGGCTATCAGTTGACATGTTTTCTATTAAAAATCATCGCAACCAATGCCAATAACGTTACTTGGTTATCTCATATATTTGTCTGAGTTAGACATCGTACTATTATGTATATTCGGTCGTGCAATTTTGGCTTTACTATAAATACTATCAAAAAGACATTAAGTCAAAAGACTTCGATGCTAAAAACCCTATAGGCTATTTTCTGAACTTTCAAATATCAGCTATCTGCGCTGATTACCAAGCCAAATAATAAATATTTTATCAATAATCGCCATATCTGTAGCAGATGCGCTATCAAGCTCACAAGGCATTATTTTACAGTGATTTATAGCCATTGACCAATTAATTGCACAGTAGCGCAATTATCGTCAGGAAATACCGTACTTGAGACTTGGTTAGTACAGTTTGTACCAATATCCCTCTTAACGATTCTATAGAAGGAGTTATAGCTCTTACTATTTGAACACGGTATCTAAAACGAATAAGCATAAAAAAACGGCGTGAAACTATTCCACACCGTTTTTGGAAAAATCTATTTTATCGATAACAACAAACAAGTTCCAAGCGATTTAGCAAAAAATTTAGCATCCACTCGTACTATTGTCGTTAGATTAACGACGTAGACCTAACTGGCTGATTAGAGTAGTGTAACGACCAAGGTCTTTACCTTTTAAGTAATCAAGCAGTTTACGACGCGTGTTAACCATACGGATAAGACCGCGACGGCTATGATGGTCAGCTTTGTGTGCTTTAAAGTGATTCTGCAAATCATTGATACGAGCACTCAACAAAGCTACTTGAACTTCTGGAGAACCAGTGTCATTTTCGCCACGTTGGTATTGAGCGATGATTTGTTCACGATCGGTATTAGTTAGCATAAATATCTCCGGCAATGCTAAAAACTTTAAAAAACGGACTACAATTTGAGTCAGTATTAAAGCAATAGAATAATAAATAAAATAACTTGTACGCCATTCAGGACAACCCTGCATTACTAGAGTTGACCTAGTGTACGACAAGCTCGGTTAACAACCATTTAATATATTTTAAATCGTACATTGTATTTAGCTATAGCACTACTTAATCAAAGTAATGGGCTAGTTACAGTACATCATTCAAAACCTAATTTAAATGTGGGGGTAATTATAACAAAAAACTGCTGAACTAGCAGCAGTTTTTCATAATACTTGTAAAGCGACATTTAATTTCTAATAACTAGTATTTAATAGATAACTATCTATTAAGAGCCTACCTAGGCTACTTAGGCTACTTATTAGCGTCAGACTCTGTCGCATTGCCGCCTAGTTCATCATCTTCAAGAGGCGCGGCAGTAGTCACTTCCGCTAGACTGTCTGGGGCGGTATGCTCACTTGGATTGATTTCTTCTGCAAGCTTTTCAATCTCTTTTTCTTGCTTGTCCATATTGTTCGGTGAATTACTCATATTAGCTCCTGAATTATTATTTTGTGGACTAACTGTCGTTGCACTCATCGATCATAAGACGTGCAAACTATAAACATATCGATGCCACCTATTATAGGTGGCATATTAAAAACCTACTTATCTTCTTTCGCATTTTCTAAGTTAGCTGCGATACGTTCTGCTGCTGCTTCGCTGTTTTCACTATGATTGTCTTCAGTTTGACCTTTAAGCGCTGCTTCTGCTGAATCAGAACGTTGTTGCTCAAGCTTGGTGTCATTTGGATTAGAATTTGACATAGTATCTTCCTTAGTTATGGTTATAAATATTAATTGTACAGAGTTAAGATTTAGTAGTACTTAATTAAATTTTTTTAGTTAGAAGCCAAAGTTCTAAGATAATGCTTTATCTATGGCATCAACAAAATTGGGTATATCATCTGGGTTACGCGAAGTAATAAGATTACCATCTACCTGAACTGTCTTATCTACGTAGTTTGCTCCAGCATTTTCTAGATCTAATTGCAAAGTAGGATAAGCGGTAAGGGTTTTGCCTTTAGCAATACCTGTATTGATGAGAGCCCAAGGAGCATGACAAATAACAGCTAGTGGCTTTCCTGCTTCATTAATAGCATTGATAATTTGATGAGCCTTTTCGTTACCACGAATAGTATCAGCGTTGACAGTACCACCTGGTAACACCAATGCATCATAGTCAGAAACGTTAGCATCTTCTACAAAGATATCAGCAGTAAAAGTATCACTCTTATCTACGTCTTGCTGCATGGCTTGCACTTCTTTTTTATCATTTGTTGTTATGAGAAGTGTTTTATAGCCTTTGTCTTTTAGCTGATTATTGACGTCTTCATACTCTGCTTGTTCAAAGTGGTTATGTAGTAAAAAAGCGATCGTTTTCATAACTTTCCTTCTTCTTATCTATTAGTTTTTGTGAGCCAGTATATTTTTATAAGTTAGTTTTATTATTGTTTGGCAGTACATTCTCCTTTGAACTATTTTATTTTTGTTCAAATGCGTCCTTTCTGCATTGGTTTTTACTTTTAATTGTTTATCGTTTTAGTTATTAACCTTATGGCAATTTTTTATTTTTATAATATTTGTCCGTTTTATTTTTTAACTCAGCATTCCCTATCTGATGAATCTAGAGTACAAAAAAAACAGGTTTCACCATAGGCGAAACCTGCAATAAAATGTGACGGTATGTGATTAGTGTAAACTATTAGTAAATCAAGCCAATATTAGGTGGTAGTTTCTCTATTTAAGTAGCATTGATGAAAACTTTACTATTAGCGCTGAATCAATTTCTTAGGTTGTAGACGTCCGTTTAAGCTCACAGACCCCAAACCGAGAAATTCTCCCTGCTCATTGAGTAAACGTATATCAATAGGTATTTCATGCTCTAGGAGCTGAGGCGCATCAAGACCAATATTAGCTTTACTGTGAGTACTAGCATCATCATTAATATCGACAGAGCTATTCTTAGACAGCTGGTCAGAAACCATTCTAGCAACATAATCCTTGAGCTTACCTGTTAGCTCATCAAATACGTTTAAGCGTTGCCCCATATGTACGCGGGCGCATTGTTCCTCTGTCAGGGTTAGCTCAGCATCGATATCAATACAAGCATCGATGGGCAGTAGCCAAGACTGTCGCTCCTCTAAACCATGCTCTTCTAATGAAGATAAAGCGATCGCATCATCAATGTTAAAGCTCCCTACTTGTGTACGACGCAATGCCGTCAAATGTCCTAGCGTACCTAGCTGCTTTGCAATATCTTCCGCTAATACACGTACGTAAGTACCTTTAGTACAAGTAACCATTAGATTAATCTGGGTATCATCTATCATCTGTAGATTGATTGCTTTAATCGTGATATCTCTAGGCGGTCTATCAACCTCAATACCAGCGCGAGCATATTCATACAGTTTTTTGCCATCTTTTTTTAGCGCTGAATACATCGGAGGTATCTGCTGCTGAGCACCCAAAAACTGCTGGACAATAGTCGCCAATGATGCTTCGTCAAATACGGGAATAGATGCCTGCGTTACGATTTGACCATCAGCATCACCAGTATCGGTTTGACTACCTAGCAAGATAGTCGCTTGATAAGATTTATCAGCATCCAGTTGATAATGGCTAAACTTGGTGGCTTCACCCAAACAAATAGGCAACAGGCCAGTTGCCATCGGATCAAGCGTCCCTGTATGCCCTGCCTTTTTACTATCGTGTATCGGTGATTTAAATAAATACTTCACTTTTGACACGACTTGCTGCGAGGTCATACCTTTGGGTTTATCCACCAATATGACACCTGAAACTTTTACTTTTTCAGGTAATTTATTGGCTTTTTTATCAACTTGCTTAGACGCTATAGACATAATAATAATTTACTCGTCATTCTCGTTTTGCTCAGTTTTAGTCACGGCCTTACTAATCAAGTCCATCATATAGTTACCACGAGCCGTTACTTCATCATAATGAAAACGTAAGCGCGGCGTAGTACGTGTTTTTAAGCTATGGCTTAGTTCCGTACGCAAAAACCCTGCTGCTTTATTCAATACTTTGATACTTTCTTCATGATTGGTCTTGTTCATAGAATCATTGAGCTCAGGCTCCATGATAGTGACATAGACGTCCGCATAGCCTAAATCTGGGCTAACTTTGACACTAGAGATTGTGACAAAACCCGTTAGACGAGGGTCATTGACTTCATCACGAATAAGAACAGCAAGCTCACGCTGAATCTGATCCGATAATCTTTGTAAACGTTGGTTCATGTTATTACCTTACTTTAATGGGCTTATTTTATTACTGTATAAATCTGCTGATTAATAAATGTTGCACTGATATGTGCTAAAAAAGGCCTAGCAGGATGTACCTGTTAGGCCTAAGTACAGCTGAATATTAGCAAAGTATCTAAACAGCTCAGCGGATTACGCATATTGCATTAAGACATACTCTGCTATCGAACAGCAGCTTTAGATAGTACGTGCGAACTCTTGGATTTCAAAGACTTCGATCTTATCACCAGCTTCAACATCATAGCCACGAACGGCCAGACCACATTCCATACCAGTACGTACTTCATTAACGTCTTCTTTATAACGACGCAATGATTGCAATTGACCAGTAAAGATAACTTGATCATCACGCAATACGCGGATAGGTTTGTTGCGATAAATTGTACCTTCAACCACCATACAACCAGCAGCAGCACCGAACTTACTAGAACGGAATACTTCACGAACGTCTGCGACACCAAGGATTTTCTCACGATGTTCAGGAGCAAGCATACCGCTCATTGCTGATTTAACATCATCGATCAAACCATAGATTACGCTATAGTAGCGAATATCCATGTTAGCAGTGTCTGCTTTGCGACGTGCGGTAGCATCTGCACGAACGTTAAAGCCTAAAAGTACCGCTTCACTAGATTCGGCAAGGGTTACGTCAGACTCAGAGATAGGACCAACGCCTGAACTGATAACTCTGACTTTTACTTCGTCAGTAGACAATTCATTTAGGGCAGCTAGTAGTGCTTCAAGTGAACCACGTACGTCTGTTTTTAGTACGATATTCAAGAATGACACATCGCCTTGGCCCATCTGATCAAACATGCTTTCCAAACGCATCGCATTTTGACGTTCGAGTTGACGCTCACGGTTGGTTCTAAAGTCCGCAACTTCACGAGCTTTTTTCTCATCCGTTACAACTAGGAACTCACTACCAGCAGCAGGTGTTTCAGGTAGACCCAAAATCTCTACAGGAATAGAAGGACCAGCTGATTTAATACGTTGGCCATGCTCATCGGTCAATGCACGAACTTTACCATAGTGCTCACCAGCTAGAACCAAGTCGCCTTGTTTCAATGTCCCTTTTTTCACTAGGACACTAACGACAGGACCACGACCTTTTTCAAGTCTCGATTCAATAACCACACCCTGAGCAGCACCGTCTAATGGCGCTTCTAGTTCCATTAGCTCAGCTTGCAAGCTAATGAACTCTAGCAAGTCTTCGATACCTTCGCCTGTTTTGGCCGAGATACGAGCCATTGGTGTATCGCCACCCCATTCTTCTGAAACAACTTCTTTCGTCGTTAATTCATTAAGAACACGGTCAGGATCAGCGCCTGGCTTATCCATTTTGTTGATAGCAACAATAATTGGCGTACCAGCTGCGCGTGCATGATCAATTGCTTCTGCTGTTTGTGGCATCATGCCATCATCAGCTGCAACCACCAATACAACGATATCAGTCGCTTGAGCACCACGTGAACGCATTGCGCTAAACGCTGCGTGACCTGGAGTATCAAGGAAAGTAATAACACCGCGATCAGTTTTTACATGGTAAGCACCGATATGCTGTGTAATGCCACCCGCTTCACCATTCGCAACTTTCGTTTCACGAATTTTATCTAGTAGTGAGGTCTTACCATGATCAACGTGACCCATGATAGTCACTACTGGTGGACGAGTCTGGATGTTGCTGCTACGCTCATCAACTGCGTACTGTAAGTCATCTTCGACTTTAGTATCACTAACTGGTACTGGGTTGTGACCCATCTCTTCAACAAGCAAGCTTGCGGTTGCTTGATCAATCGTATCTGACTCACGAGCCATTTCACCCATTTTCATAAGTAATTTGGTTACTTCGCGAGCTTTAACCGCCATACGCTGAGCAAGATCGGCAACTGAAATTTGCTCACTAATCTCGACATCATAGACGATTTTTTCAACAGGTTTTTCAAATTTATGCTGTGATGCTTGAGTTGAACGCAAACCGTTTTTGCGATTTTTGATTTCACGCTCATCTTGGTTCTTACGACGACGACCACGAGTACCAGTACTGTTCGAACCACGTTTGATTTCGCGACGCTCTTTTTCGAAAGACTCTTCTAATGCATCACCGACCAAACCTTCAGCCAATGGCTCATCTTTACGTACTTCAGTAACAGGCTCACGATCTGTATATTTACCAGCCATCTTGCGCATTTGCTCAAGTGTACGCTTTTGCGCTTCTTCAGCTTGTGTGCGGCGGGTTTCTAATTCGATTTCACGCAGACGCGCTTCTTCTTTCTCACGAGTCTCGCGAGCTTTACGCTCAGCAGCGGTTTCAACTTTAGGCTTAGTTGCAGCAACTTTCTTCTTCGGCTGTTCTTTAGGCTTAACTTCAGCCTTCGCTTTACCGCCTTTTTTGACAACAACTGATGTAGAAATATCATCGTTTTTGTCGTCTGATTTTTTGCTAGAGCCTAAGCTTGCGCGCATTGCTGCTAGCGTTGCTGCTTGACGCTCTTCCGCTTTTTTCTTAGTAGCGGCACGTTCTTCAGCTTCTTTTGCTGCACGTTCTTGAGACTCAATTAGAGCCTGCTCACGAGCGGCTAGTTCTTCAGCCATCTTTTCTGGATCAGGCTTTTCGAATACTTTCTTTTTACGCACTTCTACATTGACGCTCTTAGATTTACCAGAAGAGCCGGTCACACGTGCAGTACTGGTCGTCTTAGATTTAAGACTAATACGACGCTTTTCTTGTTGACCATGACTTTGCTTTAAATACGTCACCAGCTTTTCTTGCTCAAGCTCGGTGACTAGGTCATCCTCTGCGCGAGCAGGCAGGCCAGCATCTACTAATTGCTGCTTTACAGCATCTGTAGTTTTGCCTACCATTTCTGCCAGTTCTTTGACGGTCTTATCTGCCATTTATTATCACCTACTGTCTATTATTTGCTATATGTTCAATTCAGTTGTTGGCTACAAATGATTGGGTTAAGGCTGATACTTATAAATAGATATCAGCGCTTTATTCTCAATAGCATATCACCAAAAGACAGCGATATGCAGTTACCGCTTATTCATCGAACCAAGATTCCCGAGCTTTCATGATGAGTTTTCCTGCAGTTTCAGAGTCTAATCCTTCGATATCTTCTAGATCGAAGACGGCTTGTTCTGCCAAGTCATCAACAGTAATAATGTCTTTTTGCGCCATTTTATAAGCCCAACTGACTGTCATACCTTCAAGCTCTTGAAGCTCTTGACTTGGCTCTTTCATGTTCTGTTGTTTGACCAGTTCATCAGCGATGACGACTTCTTTAGCACGCTCTTGAATCATATCAATCGCTTCATCGTCTAGACCTTCGATATCATAGAAAGTCTCAACTGGTACATAGGCCACTTCTTCAATACTGGTAAAACCAATATCAACCAATGCCTGTGCTAAATCTTTATCTACTTCTAGGCGCTCATAGAATAATTCAATAAACGCTTTTGATTCGTTTTGTTGACGTTGCTGATACTCTTCTTCAAGCATCATATTCAGCTTATAGCCCGTCAACTCAGACGCTAGACGTACGTTTTGACCTTGTGATCCAATAGCACGCGCCAACTGATCATTAGTGCTAAAGATAATATCTGCCGTTTGCGTATCTTCATCTAAAATGATACTGCTTACGTCAGCAGGCTCTAGAGAGCTGATGATGAACTGGGCAGGATCATCTGACCATACCACCACATCAATACGCTCACCGTCTAGCTCTTGCTGTACTGCTTGGATACGTGTACCACGCATACCAATACAAGCGCCAACTGGATCAATACGATGATCGTTAGTCTTCACGGCTATTTTAGCACGAGTACCTGGCAGACGAGCGACGTTACGAATTTCGATAATTTGTTCTGCAATCTCAGGCACTTCTTTTTGCATCAATGCTGATAGCATTTCAGGATGCGTGCGAGATAACAGTAACTGTGCTCCGCGGTTTTCACGGTTCACATGGTACAAGATAGCGTTAATACGTGATTTTGCACGGAGTTGTTCGCGTGGCAACATTTGATCACGTGACAAATAACCTTCGGCATTGTCACCCAAATCAATAATATAGCCATCACGAGTCTGTTTTTTGACTTCGCCATACATCATTTCACCAACACGTGGCTCGAAAGCGTCTGCAACTAGTGCACGCTCAGCTTCACGAATCTTTTGGATGATGACTTGTTTGGCTTGAGTAGCAGCAATACGACCAAATTCGATTGATTCAATTTGCTCTTCTTTAATATCACCAATTGACCACTCTTCTTGATCAAGATCGGTGATAGCAAGCTGACAAGCTGGCATTTCATGGTCTTCATCTGCAACCACTGTCCAGTAACGATAAGTATCGTAATCGCCAGTTGCACGGTCGATTGCTACCCGTACAGCCACTTCTGGCTGCTCGGTATATACTTTCTTCTTAGTCGATACCACTAAAGCGTCTTCAATTGCTTCAAAGATATCTTCAGGATTTAAGCCCTTTTCATTACTGACAGTTTCTACTACCGTTAAGATTTCACGACTCATGCTATACCTGTCCTATCATTTTTTAATTGACTTAAATTTTATAATTTGGGTGCTGCTATTATATAGTTGCTATAAGCCACATAAGCTATTGGAAGATAAAACTGTCTATCTATAAACAGTTACCCTAGTAAAAATCTAGGCATCTTCATAAATCAAATTGGCTTTATCAATATTACTTAATGCAATCTCAAACTGCTCGCCATCACTTGACGTCAGTTTTAAAGAGTTTTCATCAATACTATCTAAAGTACCTGTGGCTTTACGACGTTTTTGATCGCCTGTGCCGATAGCTTGAATCAGACGCAAGCTCACAGTTTGACCAACATACGCATGCATTTGCTCATCTGAGAAAAACGCACGATCAAAACCAGGTGAAGATACTTCTAAGATGTATTCACCAGCGATAGGATCATGAACTTCTAAGATACCGCTTACTTGATGGTTTACTGCCGCGCAGTCTTCAATCGTTACTTGTTTATCTTGGGCTTGCTCTTCTGGCAATGCCTCAATATAGATACGTAGTAAAGAGCGACGACCTTGTGGCGCAAACTCGATACCCCATAATGACACATCACAAGCGGCCACGGCAGGGGCAATAATATTAGTCAGTTCTGCAACTTTAGTCGAAAGCTTCATAATCTCTTTGTATTTTCCTATTCACTTATCTATCGTACTTAGTAAACCGTATTAAAGATTGACTCTTATCTATATATATAACAATCTTATGATGATAAGAATCACGGTCAGTATATAATTTTAAATCACAAATATATGATACATATTGTGCATTTATATAGGGACGAGCGTAAAAAACATCAAGCTCGGCCAAACAATGCTTTTATTATTTATAAAGCACTACTATCGATAAAAGTATGAGGAATAAAAGATAGTGTTGCTTAAGAAGCATCGTGCCGGTAGCGGCCGATGATGACCAGTGACGAGTAATATCGTACTCTATAGACTTAGAGCTTAGCATAAGTAGGATAGATACCGCGATAACACTGACCTTCAGATACAAAAAAACCCACAAACATAATGGTGGGCTAATCGGTACTGACAAATTTAGTGTACAAAACATCAGTATAAAAAGTGGTAGCGGGGGCTGGATTTGAACCAACGACCTTCGGGTTATGAGCCCGACGAGCTACCAGACTGCTCCACCCCGCATCAATCTAGAACGCATATTATAGGGAGGTTTTGTAGAAGTGTCAATACTTTTTTTAAATTAATTATAAAATAAGTATTATCTACTAAAAATCCAACCTGACGCTATGCTGCGTGTGTAAAACTTGGTGCGATTGGGGGGACTTGAACCCCCACAGCTTTCGCCACCACCCCCTCAAGATGGCGTGTCTACCATTCCACCACAATCGCATTATACTGCTCTGTCCCTATCATCCAATCTATAATCAATGATGCTTAAGGTAGGCATCTATAGAACAGGAGTTGCGAAAACAGGAAAGCATTGTAAATCTAACCTACCAAAATAGCAAGCGCTGCCTACTTAAAAGAGGCTTACTCAGGATTTTGAGTCAATGGACGAGGCGTTTGCGGTGCTGAAACTGGCGCATCTAGACGAAACTGATCTTCTGCTTGCTTACGAGCATGAACAGCAAGCGTCATACTCGTAATAAAAAATATGACCGTTAGTACTGCTGTAGCACGCGTCAAGAAATTAGCAGTGCCGGCTGCGCCAAACACGGTACCTGATGAGCCGGCACCAAAAGAAGCTCCAGCGTCTGCCCCTTTACCATGCTGTATCAGAATTAAGCCGATCATGGCAATGGCCACAATAATATGCAGGGCTAATATAAACGTAAACATGGTGGCCTCTTTTGCCGCGTAATGACGACTGATAACGGAAAATAAAACGTAAGGTTAATATAATGACACTTGACATGTTCAAATGCCAAATCGACTATATAAATAAGGCGCATTGTACACGATTGCAAGGGCAGTGTTAAACCTACTTTTACTAACCGCTAAAACCATACTGTCTATAAGCTATGATCTTGATATCTGAGCGTTATTTATTCATTTAAGCATTGGCTTGGTTAAAGGCATCGGCAATCGCTAGGAAGCTCTCTGCTTTTAACGAAGCACCGCCCACTAATGCACCATCGATCATGGCATCAGAAGCAAAGCTATTGGCATTATCAGCGTTAACACTACCGCCATACAGCACGGTAATTGTATTTGTTATATCAGCAAAGCTTGCAACCGTTTGCTTAATATACTGATGAGTCTTACTCACTTCTGCCACAGTAGGCACTTTACCTGTACCAATGGCCCATACAGGTTCATAAGCGACGAGCAGCTTTTCAGATAACGATGATGCTAAATCTGGCTGTTGAGTCAGTAAATCCTTAATAACCGAGAGTTGCTCATTGATAACGTCGAGTGTTTGACCATTGTCATACTGCTCTTGCGTTTCGCCGATGCAAAATACCACGCCTAAGTTCTGAGAAAACGCATGAGACAATTTGCTTATCAGGCATTTATGAGACTCCTTGTGATATTGACGACGCTCAGAGTGGCCAAGTAGCGTCCAAGTAGCACCTGCATCTGCTACCTGCTGTGCTGAGCAGTCACCCGTATAGGCTCCTGTACTTGCACTATAAGTACTAACGTCCTGTGCTGCGCAAAGTATTGAGCTACCTGCTAGACGCGTACTCACTGTACTTAAATGAACACAACTTGGCGCTACCATTAATTTACAGCGGTTTTTTGACGCCTGTAAGTTGGCTTGTTCTTCAGTATTAACTTTAGTCAATAAGTCGTCCAACAGTGCATTGACAGCACTGTTAGTCGCAGGATTCTGTTTCCAATTGCCAATTACCCAAGCTTGCATACTTATTTACCTTGTCTCATGTATTCATGCCAATTCGGCTAATATGCGCGTCAGTATAACAAATAATTCGTAAGTGCTATAGTAGCGTGCCACCATGAGCAGAATCACTTCTGCAAACTTATCTACAGATAATACATCAATAGACCCTTATTTTTACGAGCTAGTCGTCTAATGGTATATATAATTTTTTCAAACTAAAGTAAAGTTCTATACTACAGAGTTTATAAAATCAAATATTATTGCTGGTTCTATATATAGATATACAGGTAGATAGGATAAACAAAGCAAGACAGTTATCGACTAGCAACGACAAGTGTATAGCTTGTAATATCAAGCATTTCTACAGAATATTTTGTATCAAAGGAGAGGTTACAATGTCTATCGCAACCAGTAAGTACGGCGGTCTAGCGCAGCAACTGATTAGCGACGGTGTCGTTAGTGAAGCGAATATGAAGACGGCACAAATTGAATCGCAACAGCAGCAAATAGGATTGGTACCCTATCTAGTAGACAACAAATTGGCCGATGCTTATCAACTTGCCCAAATGCTATCCCAAGCTTTCGGCGACCCTCTATTCGATCTTGATGCATTAAACGTTGATGTTATTCCAAAAGACTTGGTTGATGAAAAAATCGTTCGTAAGTTTAATGCTTTACCACTATTTAAACGAGGACAACGACTATTTGTCGCACTAAGTGATCCCACACGCGTTGATGCCATTGATGCAATAGCCTTTAATTCTCGACTGTCGATAGAAACCATTGTTGTCGAAGAAAATAAGCTAAAGAAGCGTATTGAAAGTGTTTATGCGGATACTATGCAAAGCTTTGATAGCTTTTCTGATAGCGATCTAAACGTTGACTTCGAAAATCCTGATGAAGATACAGAAGATGGGGAAACCAAACTTAATGACGGTGTCGATGAAGCACCTGTCGTAAAGTTCGTCAATAAAATGTTGGTTGATGCTATTCGTATGGGCGCTTCTGATTTACATTTCGAGCCATACGAAAAGTCTTTCAGAGTACGATTTCGTGTCGATGGCGTCATGCAAAAAATGGCCAGCCCACCGGTTCAACTTGCGAATAAAATTGCAGCACGTCTAAAAGTCATGTCGCAAATGGATATCTCAGAACGTCGGGTACCGCAAGATGGGCGTATTAAACTAAAAATTTCTAAGAATAAAGCCATTGATTTCCGGGTAAACTCATTACCGACGTTATTCGGTGAAAAGCTTGTTTTGCGTATCCTTGATCCATCATCAGCTATGCTAGGTATTGATGCATTGGGGTATGAACCAGATCAGCAGGAAATGTTTTTAGAGGCATTACACAAACCACAAGGCATGTTGCTTATCACTGGTCCTACTGGTTCTGGTAAGACAGTATCACTTTACACTGGTATCAACATCTTGAATACTGGCGCAACCAATATCTCAACGGCTGAAGATCCAGTCGAAATTAACCTTGAAGGGATTAACCAAGTCAATGTCAATGCCAAAGTTGGTTTGACGTTTGCCAATGCGCTCAAGTCTTTTTTGCGTCAAGACCCTGATATTGTCATGGTTGGTGAGATTCGTGACCTTGAGACTGCTGAGATCGCTATTAAGGCAGCACAGACTGGACATATGGTTCTTTCTACTTTGCATACCAACTCAGCGCCTGAAACATTAACGCGTCTACGCAACATGGGCGTCGCTTCTTTTAATATTGCCACGTCAGTCAACCTAGTCATTGCTCAACGATTGGCACGACGTCTCTGTAAGAACTGTAAAAAACCTATTAACATCCCGCGTCAGAGCTTATTAGAGATTGGTTTTACCGATACTGATTTAGATAACACTGATAATATCATTTATGAACCAGTCGGCTGTAATGAATGCCGTGAAGGTTATAAAGGCCGTGTAGGTATCTATGAGGTGATGAAAGTCAGCCCTGACATTTCACGCATTATTATGGAAGATGGTAACGCAATAGATATCAAAGACGCTGCCATTAAAAACGGTTTTCGTGACCTACGTCGTTCTGGAATTTTAAAGGTGTTGCAAGGTGTCACGAGTATTCAGGAAATGATGCGAGTGACTTCTGAATAATAAGTAAATTTTATAAAATATGTACAATACGTTTTTTATTCTAACTGCTACTTATTTTGTTAAGTAATTTATAAACCTGTAACTTTCATTATCAGATACTTTTAAAAATAAAACAGATGACCACTGGTTTTTTACGCTAAAATAAAGTATGCCTGACTGGTATCTTAAGTCTGGTATTCTATTGTGAATTTACAATATATATTGGACAATTTTGAGGGTAGTAACATGGCAAAAGCTAAGACCGATATTTTGTTGGACTTTGTCTACGACGGTGTAAATCGACGCGGACAGAAAGTGAAGGGCGAAACTACCAGTCGTAGTTTAGAACTAGCAAAAGCGACCCTGCGTAAACAAGGTATCACAGTTAAAGGGATTAAGAAAAAACCAAAACCACTTTATACCTTTAAAAAAGCCATCAAAGCCATTGATATTGCCATTTTCGCTCGGCAATTAGCAACAATGATGAAAGCAGGCGTGCCATTAACACAATCTTTCGAAATTGTCGCCGACTCCCTCGACAACCCGAGTATGAAAGACTTAGTACTGCAAATAAAAGCAGATATCGAGGCAGGTGGTACGTTTGCTTCTGCGTTGCTCAAGCACCCCCGCTACTTTGACGACTTATTTTGCTCACTTGTCGAATCCGGCGAGCAATCAGGTGCACTTGAAACGATGCTCGAACGGGTCGCTACTTACAAAGAAAAAAGTGAATTACTAAAAGCAAAAATCAAAAAAGCAATGAAATATCCTATTGCTGTTATCGTAGTTGCAGTCATTGTCACTATGATTCTACTGATAAAAGTAGTACCTGTATTCTCAGAGCTATTTGGTTCATTTGGCGCAGAGCTACCGGCGTTTACTCAAATGGTGGTTAATATGTCTGAGTGGATGCAGTCATGGTGGTTTATTGTAGTAATTACTATTGGTGCTATTATTGTTTGCTTTTCAGAATCAAAAAAACGCTCCAAAAAGTTCCGTGACTTTTTAGACCGCGCTATATTAAAAGCCCCAATATTTGGCAATATTGCTTATCAGGCTGTTATTGCTCGTTTCGCTCGTACATTGTCTACGACATTTGCTGCTGGTGTCCCACTTATTGAAGCCTTAGATTCTACTGCCGGTGCTACCAATAATGTCGTATTTTACAATGCTACCCAGCAAATCAAAAATGATGTATCTACTGGTCAGCAATTACAATTTTCCATACGTTCGACCAACTTATTTCCAAGTCTGGCTATTCAAATGGTTGGTATTGGCGAAGAGTCTGGTAGCTTAGAAGAAATGCTAGATAAAGTCGCTGTCTACTACGAGAATGAAGTTGATAATGCGGTTGATGGTCTGACTAGCTTGATGGAGCCGTTAATTATGGCAGTATTAGGCGTGTTAGTTGGTGGCCTAGTCATCGCAATGTACTTACCAATCTTCCAGATGGGCTCAGTAGTAGGATAATTATTTGATGCAATTTATACAGTTACTACAAGAGAACAGTACCCTAGCTTTATTCGTATTTGGCCTATTAGGTCTTTGTGTTGGCAGTTTTCTAAATGTTGTGATTCATCGCATACCGCTGATGATGGTGTATGGGTGGAGACAAGAGTGTAGCCAGTTTATGTCTGAACAGGCAGATATGCCACGCGAGCATACGCTACCCATAGCAAATATTGTCGCTACTGACCAACCAATTACTTTAAGTCGACCTGCCTCACGCTGTCCTCATTGCGCACATAAAATTAAGTGGTATAAAAATATCCCTTTAATAAGTTGGCTGTTATTACGTGGACGCTGTTCAAGCTGCAAAGCGGCTATCGGTCTGCGTTATCCTCTCGTTGAGCTAGTAACTGCCATCCTATCCGTATTAGTAATATATAAGTTTGGGGTAAATGCTACAGGTTTGTCCGCATTGGTTTTAGTATGGACACTGATAGCTCTAACAGGTATCGACTTTGATACGCAGCTACTACCTGATCGCCTGACCTTTCCATTAGCAGGCTTAGGGTTGGCGGTAAACTCACAAAGCTGGTTCGTCTCACCAACACAATCCATATGGGGATTACTACTTGGGTTTTTATCGCTATGGATAGTAGTCAAGGTATTCTATTTAATCACTAAAAAACATGGAATGGGTCAAGGGGATTTTAAACTACTAGCAGTGTTAGGTGCTTGGCTCGGACCTATGATGTTACCCTTAATCATCCTACTATCGTCTTTACTTGGCTCTATCGTTGGATTGATCTTGATGAAAAAACAGGGTGAAAGTCGACCTTTTGCTTTCGGGCCTTATATCGCTATTGCAGGTATTGTTGCCTTATTATACGGCTCAGATATTGTCAGTTGGTATCTTGGTATGTATGTCTAATAACTGATAGCGTACACTAGATTATTGTAGTAAATTTTCGGCAGTGACCCATGAACGAAACCTTAAAAGGCCGATTGTGAGTTCAAAACTGCATTCATTGTTCTATCTGTCAGATAAGCCATTATTATGTCAAAAAATACATCGCAATTTTATTCACACCAGCCACAAACCACGCAACCAAAAAATAAGAAGCTCGTAGTCGGTTTGACGGGTGGTATCGGTAGTGGTAAATCTGCCGCTAGTGCTTGGTTTTCTGAGCAAGGGATCGATATTATCGATGCCGATGTGATCGCTCATGAGATCGTTACTAAAGGCAGCGATACTCTGCGCAAAATCCAAAAAAGATTCGGTGATTGGGTGTTAAATGGTGATGGGTCAATGGATAGGGCTGCTGTACGTACACACGTATTTGCAAATCCTGAAGCGCTGATTGAGCTTGAGGCTATCACGCATCCAGCAATACGTGAGACAGCAAAAGCACAGCTAGATGCTAGTACTTCACCGTATATAATCTTGTCTGCGCCTCTACTTATAGAGGCGGCAGAGGCAGGACTGGCCAATCTATGTCAACGTATTTTGGTCATGGATGCGACCGAAGATACGCAGCTTGCGCGTGCCAGTCAGCGTGATGATCAAAGCATACAAAAGATTAAAGCCATTATGACCAATCAGCTGAGTCGTGAAGAGCGTAATCGTCATGCAGACAATGTCATACTCAATGAGAGCGACCTTGCCTCTCTATATCTACAGTTAGAACCCTTGCACCAAGAGTATCTTACGCTTGCCCAGCAGCTAAAGTTCGCTGGCGATTAACCTCGTACAACGCCATGCCAGTAGCAACACTCACATTTAGGCTCTGTAGATTACCATGCTCGTTTCCTGACATTGGAATATAAACCAACTCATCACAGCTCTCCATTGTCAGGCGACGCATACCCTCTCCTTCTGAACCCATAATAATAGCGGTCTTGCCAGTTAGGTCAGCGGCATGTATTGGCTTAGCCTCTTCACTAAGTGCCGTACCAAATACGAAAACGCCTGCATTTTTGATTTGCGACAACGTGCGTGCCAAGTTCGTAACGCTGACAATCGGCATCATCTCTGCTGCGCCAACTGATACTTTAGCGACTGTTGGCGTTAGGCTCGCTGCATGGTGTTTTGGACAAACCACTGCATCCACACCCATAGCCACTGCGGTACGTAGGCAGGCGCCAAAGTTATGTGCATCAGTAATTTGATCTAGTACCAACAATAAGCATTGTTCACGGCCAATAATAGTATCAAGCAAACCTTCATCAGCGAAACCTAACGGACGAGCATTGAGCACCACGCCTTGATGCTGCGGACTGCCACATAATTGCGTTAGCTTGTCTTTTTGGGTTGGTTGAATACTAATGCCGTTTGCTTCCGCTTCGGCCATGATAGCTTGTACATGACTGTCACTCTCACGCCCTTGCTGCACAAACAAGCTAAGGCCATCAAGAGGACGATGTTCAAGTAACGCATCAATGGCATGAATGCCGTAAAAATAAATGGGTTTTGCCATAATAGGCCTACTAAATATAAAGTGGATATCGCACTAGGCGACGGAATAAAAGAGGGTAACGTCGGCTTTAAATGTCATAGCTCATTGATGATGAGAGAACAGTAAACCAAACGTCAAAAAAGAAATAAACAATACCAATCCGATATTGTTTATTTTCTCGAAACACTAATGTGTGATAGAACAGGCGCTAGAATGAAAGCTCGAGCGCCCTATTAATAATATCAGCCTTCTAGATGACAGACATATTGAACAATCTCTTCAGTACGTAGGTTAAAACCGCTATTGCCTTCAACGACAAATGATTGACCGGCACGGTAGTAGCTGAATTCATCATCACCATTGATCTTCACTTCACACTCACCACTAGTGATTTCGATACGCTCAGAAGTATTAGTGCTAAAGTGATAATGCTCAACCAAGTTGTCACAAGGTAAGATCACGCCTAGCGTTTTATGACGACCATCCTCAAACATAATGGTATGGCTTGAGCAGCGACCATCATAAGATACTGTCGCTTGGGCATTAACTGTTACGTTAGTAAATTGCGCCGCTGTCATAGTGGCTTCCTTATCAAATAATTATGGTAAAACTAAAAAATAAGTAACTGGTTACCGCTAGAGCCGCGTCATCAACACACCTCTCTGCACTGAGTGCGGTATCCTTCTCTACTAGATATCTGCGTGCTAAGAGTAGCCACAGGTTCTATGAAAACGCTTTGGAATAATGACTGATTGGCATACTCTTCTCACTATACGCCTGTAATTTTACAAAATCATGACTCGTTATCATGCACCGTATGTCATCAATATAACAAGAAGAGTTTATCATTATGTGAGATTATGCTACCACATTATATCTATAAAGTTTGTTAAAGCGACTAGGAAAATGCTGTTTGATGCGAATCTTAAACTTACTTACTCACCTTTTTTTGAGTCAGCACCTGATCACTACAATTGGGCTATTTTTATAAGTTTAATTCGCAACCATGCTTAGTATACAAGCATCATTTTGACAGGCTTAATCACCTTAATGATTGATATTGTGAATATTATGATGATGACTCATAGCCAGTCTTTGACATTTTTATGGTAATCTTCCAACAATAAAATCTATTATATATCGCTTGAAAGTTTGTATTTAAGCGCGTTTAACACCATACTATTTGCCTATAATATTTATCTCATTAACACGGTTAAATGAATAATTTCATTCCCTTATCTACCCTATTTTATATATGGCTTCTTAAGATGTATATGAAGTCTATTGTCTGTCATGAGAGGCGTTGATGCTAGTATCATTAACTTTACATCAGTTTGCGTTGATCGCTCAGCATGAGCTGAGTGTGGCTGAAGGCTTCAATGTCATCACGGGTGAGACCGGTGCTGGCAAGTCATTATTATTGGATGCGCTGTCTTTATGTGTTGGTGAGCGCGCAGACAGTGCGATGGTCAGACACGGGGCGGCGCAAGCCGATATTTATGCGCAGTTTGACGTAGAAAACAATACCGTCATCGCTGATTGGTTTGCCAAAAATGATAGACCATTAGAAGAACCTGAAGTCCTCATTCGTCGTCAGCTCAGCAATACCGGACGCTCAAAAGCGTGGTTAAATGGCACGCCTGTCAGCTTGGCGGAGCTCAAGAGCTTAGGTGCATTGTTAGTTAATATCCATAGTCAGCACGCTCAGCAAGCGCTCCTCAAGCCGCAGTTTGTGGTGCAATGGCTCGACGAGATGGCACAAATCACGCCATTAGCCATACAAACCGCCAGTAGCTATCAAGCTTACCAGCAGCTCAAACGCCATGCTGACGATATTGCGAGCCGTGAGGCTCAACGTCAAGATCGTATTCAACTTTTACAAAGCCAACTGGCAGACATCACCCCTCTATTGGCTGTGGACTATGCAGAAGTTGAATCTGAGCACGAGGAGCTCTCTAATATTGAAGCCTTAATGCAAGAGGCCAGCCATGGCTTGCATCTGCTCGACAACGATACCGATGAGCCAGATGTAATGACCTTGCTCGGGCAAGTAATCAAACTCTGCGACAATCAAGTAAGCGTCAGTCAAACGTTTGAACAAGCTTCTGAACAGCTCCATCTAGCACAGCAGCAAATCACTGAAGTGACTGCCCTGCTATCAGATTATGCTGAACAGCAGCTACCTGATCCTGAACGCTTACAGACATTAGACAACCTAATCAGCTTAGGTCATCGCTTATCACGTAAGCATAGCTTGCCAACGAGCGACTTAATCGATGAAGCAAAGGGGTGGGAAGCGCAATTAGAGCAGTTAGAAAACGAGCCAAGTAGCGATGCGATGGCGGCACAAATTGAACAAGCTTGGCAAGACTATCTTGCATTCGCCGCTCAGCTAAATAAAGAGCGCTCGAAAGCCGCGCCGATCGTCAGCAAACAATTAATGCAGCAACTACAACCGCTCGCGCTACCCAATGCCCGCTGCGAGTTTGTCTTTACCAAAAAAGCCGATGCCAGCCAATATAGTGCGCAAGGTTGCTATGATATCGATTTATTATTTAGCGCCAACGTCGGTATGCCTATGCAGCCATTACATAAGATTGCCTCAGGCGGTGAGCTGTCACGAATGGCACTGGTGATGCAAGTGCTGCAAGCGACCAATGCCGATAATAATGCCGCTAAGCCGATGCTAGTATTTGATGAAGTCGATGTTGGTATCAGTGGCGGTACTGCGCAAGTGGTCGGTGAGCTGCTACGCTCACTTGGGCAAACACAGCAATTGCTAGCCATCACACACCAAGCACAAGTCGCAGCGCAAGCGCATCAACATATCTTGGTACAAAAGCACCATCAAGAACAGACCGAAAGCGAGCTACTCATACTGACCAACAGTGCACAAGTAGACGAGCTAGCGCGTATGTCTGGTGGTGTCATTATTACCGATGTCACGCGCGATCATGCCCGCAGCTTATTATCCGATGTTAAATAACGCTCTACCTGACCTATCTAACGTTAAATAAACGTTCGTTTTCATCAAAACGGATGGTTATCTGAGTCTGTATGATGGTCAGTAGCAATTAGTGCGAATCTTGCTTTTCTGTTGATTATCACCATATAGTAGTCTTTCACCCTTATTATTAGGTTGCATTTGTTTCTATGTCTAAAACCAATTTGACCCATCATTTTTTGATTGCAGCACCAGAGCTGTCAGACCCAAGGTTTGAGCAGGCACTTATATATATTTGCCGTCATGACAAGCATGGTGCACTAGGTCTGATGGTCAATCGTCCGCTCGAGCAATCTCGCGTAGGTAAGCTGCTAGAAGATTTAGATATTGAAGTGACCAATCCGCAGGTGATGGAAGATGTGGCATTAGAGGGCGGCCCTATGTATCCTGAGGTCGGCTTTGTGCTGCATACTGGTCAGCCAGAATGGGCGTCTTCTTTTGCTATTTCAGAGAACGTTTGCATCACGACTAGCCAAGATATTCTAAAGCGTATTGCCGCAGGGCAAGGTGTTGGTCACTATCAGCTGTGTCTAGGACATGCCAGCTGGGGCAAAAAACAGCTAGACCAAGAGCTCAGTAATGGTGATTGGTTAGTCTGCCCCGCTGATCTGAACTTATTATTTGATACACCGTTTGAAGAACGCTGGCAAATTGCAGCCGACAAAATCGGAGTCAACTTTGACTACCTTAGTAGTGACATAGGTCATGCGTAATATCATACGCTCTGCGAATTTAGATAAAAACATAAAGGACACCCATTACTATGGTAGATAGCACTTTGACAGCCAGTAGCACAGACGCTATAGATAATGACATTGATATTGATACTCTGGATAACGATAGCAATATCACTGCTGAAACTATTGAGCCAGAAGTAAAGCCACATCTTATTTTGGCGCTAGACTACGGCGTCAAAAAGATGGGTATGGCGCTCGGTAATACCATCACACAGACGGCACGTGCCTTTGACATTTTGGCAATGAATAACGGCCAGCCAGATTGGGACAACTTAATTGGTATCATCAAAGTCTGGGGCGTGGCGCAAGTCGTGGTTGGTCTACCGCTTAATATGGATGGCACTAGCTCCATGCTTTCAAAACGAGCGCACAAATTCGCTCGTCGTCTGGCCCATAGAGTGATGGAGCAACATCTGCCAGTGACCGTATCACTGTGTGATGAGCGGCTGACTTCAATCGAAGCAAGAGAAATCGCATGGGACAATGGTTGGATCAAAAACGAACGCGACCCAATCGATGATATCTCCGCTTGTATTCTGATGTCGACCTATTTTGCTGATCCTAATAGCAGTATCGCTATCGATGCAATCAAAGCAGAATAAAGCAGCCAAATAGGTAAAAGACACGTGTGCGGCTATAATGTTACTTCGATACATCATACCTCTCAACGGATAAATGACTGATTACTATGACCACTGTCTCAGACCAATCTTCGCAACATAAGTCACAGCATGGTTTTGCTCCACTTGCTATTGCCCGTATTAAAGGCGCACAGCGTGCCAACCAAATAGCGATTTATCTCATTTATGCGGCTATTTTTGCATTTGTGGTCTTTGGCACGATTGCTAGTATCAAAGCCTTCCATGATAACCAGCTGCTTTATCAATTATTTTATAATTTACCCTACGCCCTCGTAGCCCTCACGATACCCATTACTATTTATGATGCATTGGTCGTTTATCGCTATCGCTTAAATCAACCGTCGATGATTGCCATGAGTCTTGGCGTATCGACCATTATATTGGTTGGTGGATTAATTTTTGCCGATACTGCATGGTTAGGACTATCTTGTTGGCTGGGCGTGGCATTTTTATTTAAAGTAAGTTTTAAGCGATTTTTTAGCTTTTTAGAAGTAGCTGATGTACCTGATGCCGACGAAGAGGCTGAAAGTACTGAAGCATAGACGATCGACAAAGTACGCCACGATAAGTACTTAAGCAAACTACTTACCCTCAAACTCACTTATTTAGCGTTACGATAATGACTATGACCACTTCGATACCAGATACGCCTATCCACCATCACTTAGATACTCAAGGACTGATCTGTCCTGAGCCCGTCATGATGCTACATCGCGTCATTCGCAAAGCAGATGGCGGTGAAGTGATTGAAATATTGGCGACAGATCCTGCTACTACGCGCGATATTCCAAATTTCTGTCGTCATTTGGGTCATGAGCTAATCGGTCAAGAAACATTGGCTGAAAACGTGAGCTTAGACGCTGATCCTGATGAAATCACCATCGATAGCGATGATGATACGCCTGCGAGCGTAACACTGTATCGCTATCTGGTTAAGAAAAAAATGGCATGATAGGTTTGGCATTATTTTAATAATTATCTGTCATCGCTAACTTAACCCCTACCTGAGTATCGTCCTATGAGCCGTGATCGTGCCGTGCAACAACGACAGCCTAAAGCATTGGCGGTCGATGATGAGCCAGCTTATATGACTGAGTTTCGTCAAGCCATGCTGGCGCGAGGTCTAGCGACGCGTACTCGTAATGCGTACGTCCGTGACCTGCGCTCTTGCGAGCTGACCAACCCTATCGCCCTGACACGTTGGCAGCCTGATGATGTGCTGCACTGTCTGTCGCTCCTTGCTAAAGATGGCAAAACCCCACGTACCCAAGCGCGTATGCTCTCAAGCTTGCGTCAGTTTTACCTATGGATGATTGCCAGTAATCTGCGTGAGGACAATCCTTGTGAGCGTATCAAAAGTCCAAAACTCGGACGTCCGCTGCCAAAAGACTTAGCCGAGGCGGATGTCGATAATCTACTTGCCGCACCTGATACCAGTACGGCACTTGGACTGCGTGACAAAGCCATGCTAGAAGTGCTTTATGCCTGCGGTCTGCGGGTGAGTGAGTTGATTAACCTCTCATTAGAGCAAGTGAATCTAAACTCAGGCTGGCTACAAATCACGGGGAAAGGCAATAAAACGCGATTGGTGCCCCTCGGCGAATATGCAGCGGATGCATTGGAAGATTATCTGTCTCATGGGCGTGGCGACTTGATTGCTCATTTAAAATCAGGCAATTGCCAAGCGGTATTTTTGACGGCGCAAGGTGGCTATATGACGCGGCAGAACTTTTGGTATCTACTTAAGAAGTACGCCAAAGTTGCCAGTATCGATAAAGAGTTATCCCCGCATACGCTACGTCACGCCTTTGCCACGCATTTGCTCAATCATGGTGCAGACTTGCGTAGTGTGCAGTTATTGCTAGGACATAGCGATTTATCCACCACGCAAATCTATACTCATGTGGCAACAGCGAGATTGCAGAAATTACATGCTGAGCATCATCCACGTGGGTAGCCTTGCCATATAGGCAGCATTGAAATCTAATATTATTGATGATTGTAAGAGGAATATATCGTGTCGCAAGCTCAACCGTCTGCCTTAACGAAGCGTCAAAACTTCGCCCTCCGAAACCTTACTATCATGGGTTATTTAGAAGGCACGTCTTTTCTATTGTTACTTGGTATCGCGATGCCACTCAAATATATGTTCGATATTCCAGAAGCGGTAAGCTATGTCGGTCCAGTGCACGGGGTATTATTCGTTGCCTATGTCGTGGTGCTAATCATTACGGCGAGCAGAATAAAAATGCCGCTTTGGGCGCTACCTGCTGGCGTGCTTGGCTCGTTTTTACCATTTGGGCCATTTATATTTGATCATTTACTGAAGAAGAGTCTGGGGAAGTAGTTTCGAAAAAAATTCAATATCAGGAACGATGTATAGCTGAATGCGGCTAACTATAATGCCACTCTATTCGCCTGCAGTATCTATCACTATTCTAGGATTACGTGCCTGTATCTCGCGATAAAAACGTGATTTGTCTTTTGGTGAAATTAGTATTTCTTCATCTTGATATGATATTTTAATCCTATCCAATGATAGTGCTGGCGCAGAACTCATACTTCGAGTCGGCGTAATGTAGGTAATATCTGTAATCTCAATTTTTTGAACAGAGAACCCACTATCTACTTGTAGTTGGTCATTCGTTAATATGTACTCAGTACCGAAAAAAGGGATGAGCATTAGTGCGGCAAAAGGGATGAGAATAACCGTCATTAATATAGTTTGTATGAAAGATTTGTGAGCACCTCGCTGCCACTGCCATAATGGAACAGTCACAGTAAATAAACTCAAACCCCAGAGTAGCAGTCCAAGCCAGAAGTCTACTTTAGATACGAATATAATGTCTGGCATAAATAATACTTAGCGACTATCAGGTTAAATTTGATTCTATCTTAAGCGATGCCTCTTATCTAATGTCTCTAACATTTTTCTTAGAATTTTTTGCGATATAGCAAAATGCAGTTCTAGAAATAGATAGCTGCAAACCCATCCTTTTCTCGTTACAATACCCTTATTAAAGTGCGTCATGATATACATGCTGCCTAAATGGGCTGCGCACTACCTTTTTCCTATCTATTATCCGAGAATCCCATGAGCCATAGACCACCTGCTGACCTATTAAAAAACGCCGAACACTGGCGCGAAGATATCAATTTTCGCCAAGAAGTGCTGGGTAAGCCGTTTGATTTTGCGACCACGTGGGGCATTTTTTCACCGCAAAAGCTCGATGATGGTAGCTTGATGCTGCTTGATTATGTAGATTTTGAGCAAGATGATGATTCGATTGATTTGGGCTGTGGTTATGGTGTACTTGGTATGACGGCAGCGCGTGAATGTCCGAATGGTCAGCATACGCTGATTGATAAAGATTTTATGGCAGTAGAATACGCACGTCGTAACTGTGAGAAAAATGGTCTAAACAATGTCGATGTGCATTTATCAAATGGCTTTAATCATGTGGCAAAAGACAAAGACTTTAGCCTTGTGATGTCGAACTTGCCAGCCAAAGTCGGTAAAGAGCAGCATTATTTATACTTCCTCGATGCCTATGCACGCATGCGTAAAGGTGGACGTTTTTACGTGGTGACCATCAACGGTCTGCGCCAATTTGTGAAACGCTCGTTTACCGAAGTGTTTGGCAATAGCGACAAAATCAAACAAGGTAAAACCTATACGATTACGATGGCGACCAAAGACTAGTTTTAGCTTTGCCTGATTGAGTTTCAGCCATTTAAACTGAGGCTCAAATTGAAATCGACATAAAAAAGCACGCTAAATTAGATTTAGCGTGCTTTTTATTTGGTATGACCAACTGTCTTTTTACATCTGGCGTTTTATCAAATATCCACCCAATAGCGCGCTGCCGATAATCGGTAATAACACCATCAGCATAGGCGAAAAACCTGTCGCTAGTGATACGAAGCCGACCAAGTCCTGAATATAGCTGAATAGCAATCCAAACAGCAATGCCACGACGATACGTAAGCCTAAGCTGTGCGTCCGTAGTGAGCCAAAGACAAACGAGCAAGCAACGATTACCAATGATAATATCGACAAAGGCGATAGCAGTTTTTGCCAAAATGCGACTTCATGATCTAAGGAGCGCTTGCCCTGCCCTCGCATAAACTGACGATGCTCGTATAGTTGCGTCAGAGACAAATCCTCTGCCTTGCGCGTCAGTAGATACACAGACTCTGGGGCAAAAGGTAAGCTTAACGTATCTGATGGTGAAATAGCTTGGCTACTCTCAAAGCCCTGATTGATAGAGAGCTCAACCATATCATTTAGCTGCCACTCGTAACGATACTGCTCGCTTGGCTTTTCACTGTTCACATCAATTGGTTCACGGCCAGTATACTTTCCACCTTCCGCATGGACAGCGGTTTGCAAATTTCCGTTGTTATCCAAATGCCAGCGTTTCACTTCGCCAATATTGCCTGCTACATCAGCATAATCAATATATAAAACGTCGCTACCATCAGGTGTAGCACTGCCATCTTCTGCGGTTTCGAATCGTGGTTGTGTCGTCCAGTAGCCGCGTACCGAAGTGACCAGTGAGGTACTGTCCTCATCATTAATCTGTTTTGCCAACTGATTAGAAGACGGTAGAACGAACTGATTAATAGCCAAGGCCAACAGTACAAATATCAAAGCGGGCTGCAATACCCAGCCGACGATGCGATAGATACTGACCCCAGCCGCGCGCATGACGACCAGCTCACTTTTATTAGCTAGCAAACCTAAGCCAATAACAGCACCCAATAGCGCACCCGTTGGGATAAATTGCTCTAAAAAGTATGGCGAACGATAAAAGATATATTTGAGCGCCTCGCCCATGGTGTAGTTATCATCTAACGAATCAAGCTCTGATAAGTAAGAAAAAATCAGCTGCAACGCCCATAAGCCAATAACGGCAGCGATAATAGCCAATAGAGCGTTGAGTTTAACATAACGACTGAGGACTTTTAGATTGGCAGGTTTTTTAGCCAATTGATTAGACTTGGCTGACTTAGCAAATAAAGAGCGCATTAAGACTGCCCTCCTTGTGAGCTGTTGTTCTGATTATCGATGTCGCTAACTGAACTAGTTGCGGCAGCGGCTAGCCTATTTTCTTGTTTGCGAAAGCGCAATCGATGTTGCACACGGCTACCCCAATTCATATAAAGCGCCAATGCCATAAATCCTAAGATAAGCCATGCATACGCCCATACGCTGATGCTGTCTTTGCTCACTGCGTTTTTGAGCGAGATGATACCTAATGCACAGCTGACAAATAATAAGATAGAAGGGAACAAGCGCAGCCAACGTCCTTGACGCGGACGGACTTGCGCCAGTGGCACGGCCAACATAGGCGCGATAATCATCAGCCATGGTAGCGCCAAACGGTAGCCAAGCTCACCTTGTGCAGCACGCATTGTACTATTCGTGCCTGATGGTGAGCTACTCGTGGCGGCTTGCCACAATGGTCCAATCTGTTGCGTTTCAATATTGTCTTCGGTGATAACTTCTTGCGAAGACTCAGTCAAGGTGATGCGATAGCGATCAAAAGCGACTTGATTATATTTGAGACTGCCTGCGCCAACTTCGTAACGACGTCCTTGGAACAAATCCAACTGGGTCACGCCGCTATTGCCAGTATCTACTTGCTCAGCACGCTTAGCCAACGTGATCGTGTCTTTGCTGATGTCCTTTGCACCACTACTTATAATATCTTTTGGAATATCAGAGATGCCAATTTGTTCAGCTGTTTCGCTGTCAATCGTGTTATTCATATTAGTAGCATTGACATTAGCATCGACATCTTCAGCAGCACCACCTTTTTTAGCAGGTTCTGATTGTATCAATATCACATCTTGCAACTTTTTCTTATCATCGCTGAGACTACCCACATATAAATGATAATTACCGCTACTGATAAACTCGTTCGGACGAATCAAGTCGAACGCACTGGTCAATGCTTGCTGCTGCCACACAGCCTCAGACGAGCGTACGCCCCAAGGCTTACCAACGACAGATAGCGCCGCTTCGCCGACGAACAACGCTAATATTAATGGTGTCATCAATCGAGCAAGCCGACCTCGAGACACGCCACTAGCATTGATCACTGCCATTTCTTGATCGACATACAAGCGACCAAATACCAGCATCAAAGCGATAAAGAATGCTAACGGTAATATCAGCTCTAAAAAATACGGTAGGTTATACCCAATGATCGTAAACAGTAGGCTGACGTCCAAACGACCTTCAGCAGCAATGCCAAAATAGCGTATCAAACGACCGCCGAGCATCATCACTACCAAAAACCCCAACACTAAGGCAGTGGTCGAGGCAACTTGTTGTGTCATGTAGCGGCGTAATATCACAATGGGTACTCTTAAACGGTTGGTATGTGCGCAATTGGTGATAAGCTTATTGAATATTTAGGTCGTACGACGACATATCACCAGCATGATATGAGTCATTTAAATACTCAAATAACGGTAAACGTCACTAAGCGACTGGTTAGTCATACTCAATAAACACAAGCGACAGATATAACCGCTAATGCTAGCATGTTTTGCCCAAAAATGGCTGTGAAATGTGTTTGAAAACATTACCTACACCTTGCTGAGAGCGCATTATTGACAGTAAGTAACAAATATAGCAATTATTGGATGAATAATTGCTAAAACCTTAAATTGCATCGAATTGATAGTATTTATGGCGTTAAGTTTTTGCTTTATTTATTTTAGAAAGGTTTGTTTGTCATTCGTATCATCGAACATTTATCTCTGTTATTAATTGCTAGACTGACCGATAGAAAAATATATTTATATCGTCAAATGGAGAATAATACTAATGAATAAAACCACAACCAACCCCGCTACCTTACTCGAACTCGCTGGTGGCGCTTTCGACACACTCGACTGGTCAAACGCTGCGCTTGTTTTAATTGATTATCAAAACGAGTACGTCGACGGTGCGATGCCATTGGGGCAAGCAGGTGCAACAGCCATCTCAAATGCACGCCTGTTACTTGATAAAGCCCGTCAGCAAGACATTCCGATTTTTCACATTACGCATCATGGCGCAGAAAACGGCAATGTATTCGACCCTTTATCGTCTAAGGTCGAGATTGTTGAGCAACTACAACCACATGATGGCGAGACAGTGATTGCCAAAAAACACCCAAATGCTTTTCATGATACGCAGCTACAGTCATTGATTACATCAGCGTCAAAGCAGCAAATTATTTTTGCGGGTTTTATGAGCCATATGTGCGTTAGCTCAACTGCCCGCGCAGCATTTGATCTAGGCTTCGATAGTTTTGTTTGCCACGATGCCTGTGCCACACGTGACTTGCCTAGTGCCAAAAGAGATGCTATCAGCGCTGAGGTGATGCATGATACAGCGATGGCGGCATTACAAGATAGATTTGCCGCGATGGTAACGACCGATGAATTGGTCAATGACTAAGTTGCCTAGTTGCTAAGTAACTAAATTGCTAGGTGGCCAAATGATTAACTGGCTAGAACAGCCGATTTAGTCATTATCCACGTAAACTATGCACTTGAATAAGCCTCTGATATCACCATCAAAGGTTTAGATGAGTGGACGCAGTAACCTAGCTCAAACCTTTTTACTTAAGCTTTGCTAACTGCATAGCAATATTGCAATATGCTACACTATCGTGATTGCTCAATAGACCAAATACTCTAATAATCATAAGCAATACACGAACGTTATAATCATCATAACGCTAATAAGGATAACTGTATGAATATCAAATTATCTCAGCATCTGCCAAAGACACATACCCAAAAGATTCTAAAAAAAGAAGCCAACAGTAAAGACAGCGCTTGCTTGGTTGTTTTAATTGACAGTAAGAAAAATATCTTAGCTGAATCAGCACTGACTGACTATACTGCCCGTATTGAGCAGCTGATTGAAGTGTCACACTTCAAAGGCTCACTGGGTGAGACTGTTGCCGACTATGCATTGGCAGGTGACAAAAAAACCACTAAGCAAAACCCTGTTCAACTGCTATTGGTCGGTGTAGGTAACACTGATAAGTTTAACAACACCGTACTGCAAAAAATCGCCAATACCATTTATAACAGTACGCAAAAACGCGTGGCCTCTATCACGGTCGCATTAGGCGATGCTTTAGAAGAAAATCATTTTGGTCAATTTGCCCTTAATCTGTTGGCAGCTAGCTACCGCTTTGATAAATATAAATCTGAGCAAGCCACGCCTGTATTGACTGATGTTTACCTGTTAGCTGATGAGTCACTACAGCCTGCGCTAGCATTTGCTCAGTCAGTATTTGCTGGTCAGAGCCTCACTCGTGATGTGGCCAATGAACCTGGCAATATATGCTTCCCAGCTTACATGGCTGAACAAGCTCAAGAACTTGCAAAAACTTACCCTGACCTATTAACCGTGAAGGTACTAGGTGAGGACGAGATGTCAGCGCTAGGTATGCATTGCTTCTTGGCCGTTGCACAAGGCTCTACCAAAGAAGGTAAACTGGTACTCATGGAGTACCGTGGTAAATCAGAATTTAGTTCAAATGCAGGCACTACCGAGCACACCACTAGCAACGCAAAAGTGAGTGGTCTAAAGGCATTGGCCGATAAACTACCAACCAAAAAGTCAGCTAAAAATGCAAGCAAAAATAGCAATGACCATGCACAAGCGACCAATGACGACGCACCTATCGTATTAGTCGGTAAAGGCGTAACCTTTGATTCAGGCGGTATCTCAATCAAGCCAGGTGCGGCGATGGATGAGATGAAGTTTGACATGGGTGGTTCGGCGTCAGTACTTGGTACAATCAAAGCGTTGTGCGAAGCTCGTCTACCAATCAACGTCGTTGGTGCGCTAGCCTGTGCTGAAAACATGCCATCAGGTGATGCAACACGTCCAGGCGATATCGTCAAAGCGATGAATGGTAAATCAGTCGAAATCTTAAATACTGATGCTGAAGGTCGTTTAGTACTAGCAGATACCTTGTGCTACGTGCAGCGCTATCAGCCAAAAGCCATCATCGATGTTGCCACCTTGACTGGCGCTTGTGTGGTTGCACTAGGTCATGTTCGTTCAGCAGTATTTAGTAATGATGAAGATGTCCTGTTTGATTTAGAAAATGCCAGTAACCTATCAGGCGATCTTATTTGGCATATGCCTTTGGATGATGAATATCAAGCTCAGCTTGACTCACCAATCGCTGATATGCAAAACATCGGTGGTAAAGGTGCTGGCGCGGTAACTGCCGCCTGCTTCTTGTCGCGTTTCATTGAAGAAGGTCAAGCATGGGCCCATTTAGACATTGCTGGTACTGCATGGAACTCAGGCAAAGACAAAGCAGCCACTGGACGTCCTGTACCACTGTTTATGCAATATCTAAAAAACAGCGCAGAGATGGCTTAATCCATTTATGAAAATTAGTTTTTATGTATTAAGTGAAAGTAAGGCCCAAGATTTCTTGGGCTTTATTTGTCAGCTGACTCAGACGGCGCTTAACAAAAGCGCTCAGTCTTTGCTGATTTTAATTGAAGACGAGACATTACTATCAAATCTAGATACGGCACTTTGGGCACAAGAGTCCACGAGTTTTATACCGCATCAATGTCTTTCTGATACTGACAATAAAAGTACCAATGATAGAGGTACTGATGATAGCAACATCAACATTGTTGCTCATAAATCATTAGCGCCTGTACTGCTAGGCAATCATATGCCAGCAAATTTTAATGGTATCGTGCTCAATACGACGACACGTCCCGTCAACGATTTTATGACTGCTACCAATAATTCAAAACCCTCTCGAGTCCTTGAGCTGATCCTACCTGATGCCACAAGTACACAAGAAGGTCGCAATAAATATAAAGCCTACCAGCAATTAGGTTACGATCTGACCCACTTTAAGGTGTAGCTCTGCCGGTTATTTTCCCTCGTATCTTTTTCTATTTTTGCAGCAAAACATACTCCTTACGCTATATATTCCTAATTCTGCTTTCTTATTAATGAGGTATTCTGAGTAGCTAGCCCTTGCCTATAAGTGCTGCATTCTTTTTTATACTAGTTCTATAACTCTACTATCCCTCTGTTTGCACGCAACAGCTACTGCTATGAGCGGTATGCGAATATGTCAAAAAATGCTACCATCCTTCGATAAATTTTCTGTTGTGACAATTCACTTACTTTTAACGGACTTGAGGGTGTACAGATGCGTTCATTGATTGCGATGTATCAGCGTATAGGGCTGGTGCCGCTTATTATTATTGGTTTGGTATTAGGGGTATTGATTGGTTGGCTGGCGCCAAGTATCGGCACCGCCATAGGGTTGCTTGGTACACTCTTTGTCGGCGCACTAAAAGCAGTCGCTCCCATCCTAGTGTTTATTCTGGTTATGGCAGCCATTAGTCAACATCGCAGTGGCAATGAAGTCTACGTAAAGCCGGTGCTTATCATGTACATGTTCGGCACTTTTTTGGCAGCACTAACGGCAGTCGGTGCCAGCTTTTTATTCCCGACTGAGCTGGTCTTGATCAACGCCGATATCGCGCAAGTACCACCTGCTGACCTAAAAGAAGTCTTGACGAACTTGCTCATGAACTTGGTCGCTAACCCGATCAATGCAATCGCTGAAGCCAACTATATTGGTATCTTAGCATGGGCAATTATTATCGGTTTTGCATTGCGCCAAGCCAGTGATACTGCTCGTAATGTTGTCGGTGATTTCGCTGATGCCATCTCACAAGTGGTTAAATGGATTATTGCTTTAGCCCCATTTGGTATCTTAGGCCTAGTCGCTAGCACGGTTGCTGAAACAGGATTTGCTTCTTTGGCAGGCTACGCACGTATCTTAATGGTATTAATCAGCTGCATGTTATTCATTGCGTTGGTTGCCAATCCGCTTATCGTCCTTATCAAAACTGGCAAGAACCCTTATCCACTCGTGTTCAGATGTCTGCGCGAATCAGGAATTACTGCCTTCTTTACACGTAGTTCAGCGGCCAATATCCCAGTCAACATGAACCTTGCCCGTAAGCTTGGATTGCATGAAGACACTTATTCGGTGACCATCCCACTAGGGGCCACCATTAACATGGCGGGTGCTGCGATTACGATTAACGTCTTAACGCTTGCTGCTGCTCATACGTTGGGTATCGAAGTGACGTTTGCATCAGCGCTGCTACTCAGTCTGGTTGCTACGATTAGTGCTTGCGGTGCTTCTGGTGTTGCTGGTGGTTCATTGCTATTGATTCCACTCGCTGCTAGCTTATTTAGCATTCCAAATGATATCGCGATGCAAGTAGTTGCGATTGGCTTTATCATCGGTGTGATTCAGGACTCAGCTGAGACTGCTTTGAACTCTTCTACTGATGTATTATTTACCGCAGCAGCGGATCCGACGTATTCGCGTTAATTTCTGCTGAAGTGTTTTATATAGACATAAAAAAAGGGCCTTTATAGGGCCCTTTTTTTACGCGTTATCTTGATTGTTAGTTTACTTTAGATTATCTATGTCGACTTCGATGACTGGTGTTTGCTGCTCTATCTGACGTTTAAGTTGGCGCAGTTGCTCAACTTCATCTAACAGCTCAAGTATCAAACCAATTGCTGGTACGCTGGCTTCAAAATCACGACTCAATCGCGATGCACGGCGCACTGTCGTCAGCTGATAACCAGTAAATTTTTCATGCTCTGGTACATCATATTCAATGATATTTTCTTCGATTAATTCGATGACCCATTGGCGCTCCTGGCCACAGGCAGAGACCAGTTCATCTAAGCTCATGATGATGTCTGTAAATTCAGTCGAGTGGTTCATAGCTATTATCCTCGTTTTCTCTTTATTTCATCGGTATCGTATTCATCTCTGCTATTCGTCTATTACTTCAGTAATAAATGACAGTTATTTATAACCTTATTTAACGACTAATATTGATATCCGCAAAGGCTTGCTTTAGCTGCTCATAAGCCTGTATCGACGCATCACTACTGACATCAGGATTGACGATATTTAAAGTTAGATACAGGTCACCTGCTTGCTTGGCAGGGATACCTTTGCCTTTGAGACGTAAATTGCTACCGGACTTGCTGTTCTTAGGAATGGTCACACCAAGCGTACCCGCTGGCGTACTGACGTTGATTTTTTCACCCAATGCCGCTTCCCACGGTGCAATATTCACAGTTTGATAAACGTCTGCGCCTTCTATACGAATATTGGCATCATGACGAATTTTAACCTTCAAAAACAAATCGCCATTTTTGCCATTACTGCTACCAGCAGCACCTTGCCCTGCTAAACGAATTTGCTTACCGTCAGTGATACCTTTAGGGATTTTTATCTTAAGAGTCTTATTGTCGTAGTCGACATTACCATTGGGCTGACGAACAGGGACGTTTAGCTTAATGCTGTAGTCGTCGCCACTATAGACTGAAGACAAATCAACGGTAATCTCAGCATGCTGATCCTGACCTTTGCTATCTTGCGTCCCAAAGCCACCACCAAATTGATCGAAGCCGCTGCTTTGAGAGCGACTGCCAGTTTGCCCACCAGCTGACCCACGTGCGCCGCGACCAAATGCTGAAAAAATATCATCGAAACGAAAACCACCATCACCAAAGGCCTCACCGTCACCAAACTGATCTTTGATATCTTCCCAGCGAAAACCACCTTGACCTGCGCCAGTTTGCCCACTACCACCAAACCCACTCGATCTACTTTGACCCGCGAACGGATTATTTAGCATAGCGTCATATTCGGCGCGCTTTTCTTTATCTCTGATCGTTTCGTAAGCGTTGTTTATTTCTGCAATTTTATTATCAGCGTCTGGATGATCACTGACATCGGGATGGTATTGACGAACGAGCTTACGGTATTTTTTTTTGATATCAGCGTCTGAGGCGTCTTTTTTGACCCCTAAAATGTCATAGTAGTTTTTCTCTGCCATGTTATTTTCCCCAAAATAAAAACATATTAGTGGTATCAGTCTGCCAATTTCAAACGATACGGTATAAATAGCTACTAGATTTTGCTATAGCAATTTTTGTAGCCTACTTATCATCATAGCAATAATTATAACAAACACCGTTATATAAATATTACCAGTAGTGATGCCAAGGGATATCTACAATATTCTCTAATGTAAATAAGCGAACACCTTTACCTTAAGTTAGATTTCTTAAAAATCTAGAATCATCAACTTTCTATTGGCACTACAATAATACTAAACCTTCTTTATTTACAAAATAGTAAGAATATAGCAAGGTTTTTTTACATTATATTATCTATTACTATTTGAGCTTTCATAACGATAATTATGCTATATCGATAGATTTGGTCTTTATATATTACCTATTTATATTACGTTGCTGGCTTTCCAATATTTTGTCGGCTTCTTTATGAGAATCACTCTTTATAAGTCTAATTTTAGTACCTACGTCATCATTATTTTTGCTAAAAAATATCTATTTTTCCTTAAAAAACAGGTATTTGACCTCGTGAGTTTTTTACACGGCAGTAATACTATGACAAGCTAGCTCTTGTAGAATCCCCTATTATTCATACTCATAGGGAGTATAGATAACGTAGGCAAGAGCATCTGTCTATTTTATTAATTGCTTAAAGGTATTAAATGTCTTATTTAATCAAGTCTTTGGTTGTCACTTTATCGCTACTACTTAGCACCACAGTTTTTGCAGCCAATACCAGTTATTACGGTAGTAAGTTTCATGGCAAGCGCACAGCTAGTGGCAGTATCTTCAACATGAACTCTTTAACCGCTGCACATCGCACGTTACCGTTCGGTACGAAGGTACAAGTAACCAATCAAAAGACAAAGCAGAGCGTCGTTGTAAAAATCACGGACAGAGGACCTTTTATTAGAGGTCGTATCCTTGATTTATCAAAAGCCGCTGCTGGTGAAATAAACTGTCAGCTTTGTACGACCACGATGGAAATACTGTCGTACGGTGATGGCAAATATCGTAAGGAATAATGTAATAAAAAAGGGATGGCTTATGCCATCCCTTTTTTATGTCTGCTTATATAACTAACTATCTAGAATGCTTTATGCGAACTTAGCTTCCATCTCTTCTAAAGTCGTCATTGATAGTAGTAACTTCTCTTCATTATCACTATGCTGCTGCTGTAGCGCCGTTTGCTCATTGAGCAATACAAGTAAGTCAGACTTACGGCTCTCTTCGTACAGCTCTGTATCAGCCAGTTTTTCTTCAAGCGTTACAAGCTGCTTATCAATCTTAGCCAATGTCTTTTCTGTTTCTTCTATCTCGCGGCGGATAGGTGCTGTCATTTTACGCTGTTCAGCCGCTAGCTTACGCTGCTCTTCTTTACTAAGTGCAGGCGTCGCAGCCTTACTCTTTGATGAGATATCAGATGCTTTGTTGCTTACTTGACTATTATCTGTTTCACGTGAAACAAACTTCTTACTCTCTTTTTTGCTTTTTTTCTTACCTGTATTTTTATCTGATGCGTTCTCTTGCTTGCGCTTCTCTGCTAGCCACTTACCATAGTCACCAATGTCGCCATCGAACTCTTCGATGATGCCATCGTGTACCAGATACAGCTCATCACAGACATTTGCAATCAACTCTCGATCATGCGATACCAGTACCACTGCACCTTTAAATCCTTGTAAGGCAATCGTCAATGCTTGACGCATCTGCAAGTCCAAATGGTTGGTCGGCTCATCAAGTACGAGAACATTGGGACGCTGCCAAACGATCAATGCCAATGTTAGACGCGCGCGCTCACCCCCTGAGAATAGCTCGCTTGGGGTATCAATGCGCTCACCGCGGAAGTCAAAGCTACCCAAGAATGAACGTAGCATCGCATCAGAGGTTTTGCCCGCTAGGCGACGTAACATCTCTATAGGCGTTGCTTTGGCATCTAGGATATCCATTTGATGCTGATTGAAATAGCCTAGCTTTAGGGTATCCGAAACACGATATTTCCCTGTTAGTACGCCAAGCTCACCGACTAATGCTTTAATCAGCGTTGATTTACCAGCGCCGTTCATACCCAATAAGCCAAGACGGGTGTCAGGGGTTACCTGTACATTGGCATTGTGTAGAAGCGGTGTCTCACTATAGCCAATATCTGCGTTGGTCAGCTCAATTAGCGGTGAGCTCATGTTTGCTGGCTCATAGAACTGGAACGAGAAAGGGTTATCAGCCATCATTGGTGACAGCTCTGCCATGCGCTCTAACTGTTTAATACGGCTCTGTGCTTGCTTAGCTTTACTGGCTTTAGCACGGAAACGACGAATAAAGTCATCCAAGTGAGCCTTTGTCGCTTCTTGCTTTTCAAACGCTTGCTGCTGCTGCGCCATACGCTCATGACGGGTACGGATAAACTGCTGATAGTTGCCAGTATAAAGGGTGATTTTTTGTTGCTCTACATGCAGGATATGACCAACTGTTGCGTCCAAAAACGCTTGGTCATGCGAGATGACGATGACCAGACCCATATAGGCATTGATCCATGTCTCAAGCCACAGAATAGCATCCAAGTCCAAATGGTTGGTTGGCTCATCGAGCAACATCAGATCAGCACGGCTCATCAAGGTTTTGGCAAGGTTTAAGCGCATACGCCAACCACCAGAAAACCCTTCTACAGGCAGCTCATGCTGGCTAGTCTTAAAACCAAGACCTGCCATAATTTGCGCCGCTTTGGTCGGCGTACGATATCCGTCGATTTCATCGAACTGCTGGTGTAGCACACCAATTTGCTCATCACTGACACTGTTCAAATCATTTAGCGCAGCATTAATTTCATACCACTGCTCATCACCGCTCAATACATAATCGATTGCAGACTGCGTCGTAGCACCAACTTCCTGCGCCATGTGCGCCACATGCCAGCTATCAGGAATACTGATTTCACCTTTATCAAGGGTGACCTCTGTATCGCCTGTACCCATCTGCGTCAGTAGTAGCGCAAATAAGGTAGATTTGCCTGTGCCGTTGTTGCCCGTCAGTCCAACTTTGTGACCTGGATGGAGCTGAAAGCTTGCACCTGCAAACAATTCACGACCATCACGGCGAACACCAACGTCTTTAAATTCGATCATATAATTTCTTCATCTCAACAATAATATAGATATAGGGCAATAAGAAACACACATAGGGTATGCCAACTGGCGGCTATTATTTCAAACGCTTGCCCCATAGGCAAACAATTAAATAACTATTTCAAAACTAAGTATTTATTACGCCAAACACCTTAAGTTGCACAAGCGACTCTTGAGCTCATACATGGTTGTTACTATTATAAAGGTTATGGCCGTAAAATACCGTAATATGACTAATAAGCTTTAAGACTGCCTAATATTATTAAGTAGTGTTTTATATCATCACACGCTATTATTTTTTAGTCTGGTTATTGGTTTAGCCCATTGACGCAGTTATTTTAAAAAACACAATATCAAAATTAGATCACTGCTATTCATTAGTAAAATTCAGTAGTTACATCACTCTTGACAAACGAATTAGCACCCCCATTATGATATACTGATAAAAGATAAGTACCCACTATCAATAGAGCCAATAAAACGTTGTGGTGGCACAAATACTATTTTGAAATTGTACAAACAGCTTATAATGCACCAATAGCTTTGCCATAATGACAGCACCCAATTAAATCAAACGCCGTGCGTATCTTTATTTGCAAGTACCCTATTGCAAACCCAAACAGGACGACGACCGCATTTGATCCTAGCAACTGAGGTAGATATGAACGAATCAGCCAACCAATTTAGTCCAAGCTCAAGCCAGCCAGTAGACCCAACCGTATTAAGCCTAACTGATAGTGCGGCGCAAAAAGTACGCCGTCTACGTGAAGAAGAAGGCGATAGCGATCTTATGCTACGTGTCTATGTGACGGGTGGCGGTTGTTCTGGTTTCTCTTATGGGTTTAACTTTGCCAACGATCTAAACGAAGACGATGCCAATTTTGATAATGGAGATGTGACGTTAGTCGTCGATTCGCTAAGCTATCAATACTTGCAAGGCTCTACCGTTGACTATACTGAAGGACTGGAAGGGGCACGTTTTGTGGTGACCAATCCAAATGCCACGACCACTTGCGGCTGCGGTTCGTCATTCTCTATATAAGCTAAATAGACGCGGTCGCGCTATGGTTATTAAGATAATGCGATAGTGTGCCAATACTATGTCAAATGGCTTGTAGGCATAATGAACAAAGCATCTATCTCTCAGGTAGATGCTTTTTTTATCAAAATGTCTGGCCAGAATAACGCTATATTCGAGATGAATTTGTATTAAAAACAGGGTCAAAATCCTCACAAATCGCTTTGCCTAAAGCTTATCGTATTTGTAATTGTCCGTGGTTTTCAAGGCAGCTTTGAGCTAAACTGACGGAATTATTGACCTAACATTTACCTATTTTATGGACAAACGCTTATCGTGTTTTGATCCGCCATAATAAATAACAATAGATGACGATTATGAGTATTTTTGCGAGTAGCTTTGTTAATTTCGAAATCCCTAATTGGTTTGATAGCCAACACTTAACGGGTATGCTCCGCGGTATTGAAAAAGAGGGCCTGCGAGTAAAGCCTGACGGTTTCTTGGCACAGACCCCGCATCCAGCCAAACTTGGGTCAAAACTTACCCACCCTTTTATCACTACCGATTACTCAGAAAGTCTGCTTGAGCTCATCACTGAACCAAAGTCCTCACCAAAAGAGACCCTCAATATGCTGCGCCAATTGCACGTATTGGTCTATCAGGGCATACCTGAAGGTGAGCTGATGTGGCCATTATCGATGCCTTGCATGTTGTCTTCTAAAGACGAAGATATCCCACTAGCTGATTATGGTAGCTCTAATACGGGTAAGCTAAAAACCCTATATCGTAGTGGCCTTGGTATCCGCTATGGTCGCCGTATGCAGACGATTGCTGGTCTGCATTACAACTTGTCTTTTGGTGATACGTTGTTTGAGACATGGCAAGCCAAAACATCGACTGCCCAAAGCCAAACATTGACAGAGTTCAAAAACGAAAAATACCTAGGGTTGATTCGTAACTTTAAACGTCTAACCAGCCTTGTTTTATATTTACTGGGTGCCAGTCCGAGCGTATGTCCTTGTTTCTTGGCAGGGCGTGAGCACGATTTAGAACTGCTCAATGATTCGACCTATTACAAACCTGCTGCGACTAGCCTACGTATGGGCAAGCTTGGCTATACCAATAGCGTGCAAGAGCAGCTTGATATCCGTTATAACTATCTGCCAGAGTATGTCGATGGTCTGCGCCGTGCCATCCAAACACCGCACGAAAGCTTTGCTAAGCTTGGCTTAGAAGACGAAGATGGTAACCCGATCCAAATCAACAATCATATTCTGCAGATAGAAAATGAGTACTACAGCCCTATTCGTCCTAAACAAATCGCAATGAGCGGTGAAACACCAACCGAAGCGCTTGAGCGTCGTGGTATCGCCTATGTCGAGTTCCGTGCTATCGATCTTGACCCATATAGTGACGTAGGTATTCGCCTCTCTAGTGCTTGCTTCTTGGAAGTGATGGCGCTGTATTGTCTGTTCAGTGACTCACCAGACCTGCTACCTGAAGAAGAAGACACGCTCGCTATCAATCTTGAGCGTGTGGTCAATGAAGGTCGCCGTGATGACTTGCATATTATCAATAATGGCCAAGAGCAGTCACTCGAAAGCTGGATGCTCACGCATCTAGAGCGTATGCAGCCGCTTGCTGCATTGCTTGATGCTCACTACGGTGGTAACGATTACCGCGCGGCCGTAGCATTAATGCAAGGCAAAGCAGGACACTCTGAGTCGACTATCTCTGCACAAGTAAATTCCGACAGTAAACGCTTAGGCAGCTTATGGCAGCTTGGATTTACGTTGGCTCAGCAGCATCGCGAGTCTTTATTACAGCAGACACTTAGTCCAAACACTCAAGCTAAATACGAAGTATTGGCAGAAAAATCTATCTTACAGCAAGCTGAGATTGAGCAGTCTGAAACAGAAGACTTTGCGGAATTTTTACAGCAGTATCGCTAAGTTGCTAGTTATTAATTACTAAGTCCTCATTGTTAAAGTCTGACTGTGAAATTTTGACTGCTTAATCTTGATTGCTACCCTACATCTATTATAGATAAACCCATAAGAGTAACCGCACAATGCGACAGCTAACCACTTACCGTAACCTGCAAGTATTTTTGGTGATAATGGCCGTGATAGGCATGAGCTTTGCGCTGTTTTATTTACAGCGTCATTTAGGACTTTCACCTTGCCCACTCTGTATTTTTCAGCGTGTTGGTCTAATCGTCATGGGCGGATTCGCCCTGATATCAGCGTTGTTTAATCCTAAATCTAAAGTGATAAGACTACTGCTATGGCTTGGTAGTCTAGTAGGTATCGGCTGGGCAACTGCGGTAGCAGCACGCCATGTATGGCTGCAACATTTGCCTGCTGACCAAGTACCTTCTTGTGGTCCAGGACTGAACTATTGGCTTGATACCCTCCCTATTCTACAAGTATTCAAGGAAGTATTTGCTGGCTCTGGCGAATGCGCTTCTGTTGATTGGACGCTTATGGGATTAAGTATTCCTGAGCAGTCGTTGATTCTATTTAGTGTGCTGCTAATCGTACATGTGTTGATATTAATGCGTATCGTAAAATCTGCTAATTAAGATCGTATGACTCAATAAAACGTTAGCTTTCCTAGTTCTACTTTTAAAACAGACATTGCTATCTTCGATACAATGTCTGTTTTTTTGTCTACTATTAACCCGCCCTTACAACCCATATTAGCCTTACCAACAGGTATCGCTAATGTCAACTTATTCCTTTTAGACATATGGGCAACAACAAAAAGCCCACAGAGATATTATCAAGCCTTTGATATCTTTAGTCAGCTTGCCTTATAAACAGATAAGCATTAGATATTTGTCGCTTTCTACTCATAAGCTATCTGTATTTTGAATATAAGATAATGCTATCAAGTTCTTAATTTATATTATTACTACGCGCCCATGCCTTATTATCCTTATCTTTGACAATGGCTTTACGTTGTCGATAGTATAGATGAGCTTGAAAAATACTTGTTAAAAACTGTTTTTGGTATGACCATGATATATTTTGCTCCCGTTTGCTCTACTACGCTTGCTATCGTAAAACGCTGGCGTCCTTCGTTACTTGTAGCGTCACTATGCGTGCTACTCGTAGGCTGTGATAGTGCCTCGTCCAATACCGATAAAGACATGGTATCTACGTTCGCGTCGACTGGTTCTGAGTCGCAAGATGCTTCACAATCATTGCAAGATGACAACGCTAGGAATGCTGAGCTAGCGAATGATGATGAAACAGGCGAAATGGTGGAAGGGCAATCATTAATTGCTGCTGCTCAGTCAAATAAAGATACCTATGTAGACAGCTCTATGGAGCGATCAGAAGCAAAAAGCAGTATGCTGCAAGCAACATTGATGGGCGATTATGGCGGCATGGTCTCTTGTATAGATTGCGACAGTATCGACGTTACATTGAACTTATTCGCTGATGGTTCCGTACTAAAAACAAGTTATTATCATAATCCTGAAAAACCAAAAACACCTCTACTCGAATCGGGCATCTACCGACAAGACAATGACAAAATCACCATTGTCTATGAAGGGAAAAATATCGAAACCTACCATATCCAAGACAACCATTTGATACGGATCGATGAGCACGATAATTTAGAGGATGACTATACGTTATCTCGCAAATAAAAGCGTCATCATGCTGACTGTTAGTTGGCGTATCTCTACATACTAAAACGACCAAATTACATTAGCTACATAGCGCCTACTTGTTAGGCGTTTTTTATTGGTCATCGAACAGGGTTTACTTTACAATGATTGCTTGTTTGCCAAGCTGATAGGTTGATCATTGTTTATCAAAGTGGTTATTTTTACTGATGACAGCTAGGCACTTCATACTTTATTTTATCAGCTCTCTATTCTTTTCATTCAAGCGCGTACGGAACGTCTATGCATATTCATATCCTTGGTATTTGTGGTACTTTTATGGGCTCACTGGCATTGCTAGCACGTGCGCTTGGGCATACGGTTACGGGTTCAGATGCCAATGTCTATCCTCCTATGTCCACTCAGCTCGAAAATGCTGGCGTGACTATAGAAGAGGGCTACCTAGTAGAACATTTGCAACCAACGCCAGACTTAGTCGTCGTTGGGAACGCGATGAAGCGCGGCATGGATGTGATTGAGTATATGCTAGATAATGGCTTGCGCTATACCTCAGGTCCGCAGTTTTTATCTGAGCAAGTATTGCAGTCACGTCACGTAATCGCCGTTGCAGGTACGCATGGTAAAACTACAACCACGACTATGCTTGCGTGGATATTACATTATGCTGGTATCGATACAGGGTTTTTGATTGGCGGTGTGCCATTAGTTGATACGACTGACGAGCACTTACAGCAAGTGTTTGCGCACAGCAGCTATTTGGGCGCTGATAAAAGCGATGATGATAAATCTGGTTACTTCGTGATTGAAGCAGATGAGTACGATTCTGCGTTTTTTGACAAGCGTTCGAAGTTCGTTCACTATCGTCCGCGTACTGCTATTTTGAATAACCTTGAGTTTGATCATGCAGATATCTTTGCGGATCTCAATGCAATACAAACTCAGTTCCACCATATGGTGCGTATGATTCCAAGCACTGGCAAAATCATTATGCCAGCCGCGACCATCAGTTTAGAAGATACGCTAGCGAAAGGGGTTTGGACACCTATCTGGCGTACTGCCGTCATCGACTCTACTTTAGCTGATACTAGCGAAAATGCGCGTGCTCTGAAAGATAGTAGCGATTGGCAGGCTGAGCTGATTCAAGAAGACGGTAGCCAGTTCAAAGTCAGTTTTGCCGCTAATGAAGATGCCTCTGCCGTTGTAAACTGGTCAATGAGCGGCATCCATAACGTCAACAATGCATTAGTTGCTGTGGCTGCAGCACATGACGTTGGCGTCAGTGTTGAGACTGCCTGTGCTGCTTTATCAGATTTCGCTGGTATCAAGCGCCGGATGGAGCTGATTGGCGACGTCAATGACATCTTAGTCTTTGATGATTTTGCCCATCATCCAACAGCTATTACAACCACATTAGATGGTGCCAAAAAGAAGCTGGCGGATAGACGTATTTGGGCTATCATTGAGCCGCGTAGCAATACCATGAAAATGGGCATTCATCAAGACAGCTTGGCTCAATCAGCGGCACTTGCTGACTACACATTATGGTACGAGCCTACTGGTTTGGAATGGGGCTTAAAAGAGGTCATCGAACAAGCTAAGGCTACTAGCGACGCTATCGGTAACCAACAAGTGCTATCAAGCATTGATGATATCATTGAGCATATTAGCAGTCATGCAAAAGCAGGTGATGCGATTGTGGTCATGTCGAATGGCGGTTTTGAAGGGATTCATCAGCGTTTATTAACCGCATTACATAACGGCTAACGCTTCTAATTAAGATAAAAAAGCAGCTCTTATAAAGAGACAGCTCTTCTCATTCTTTTATACACAAACGCAGCTCATCTAATAGATGGCTGCGTTTTTTATTTCTAATATTTATATGTCTTCATTATATGGATTCAGCCTTACAAGTACCACGTTGATAAACGCTGTTAGCACCACTGCTACCTTTGTAACCTTTCGTTTACTTATTGCTCTTACTCAATAGCAAATCGGACTTTTTCCTCACATAGCCCCTACAGTAGTAACATTTTATGCTTACTTTTGCGTTCAGGGAGTGTTTACAATAGATTTATCAAAACTTGTAACACATTATAAATATTAATAATATTAGGAGAATAACATGAGCTTTATTTGGATGATTATTGTAGGTTTAGTCGCAGGTCTATTAGCACGTGCTATTAAACCAGGTAACGACCCTATGGGTTGGATTATGACTATCGTATTGGGTATCGTTGGTGCAATGTTAGGTGGTTTCTTAGCTGGCCTAATCGGAATCAATGCTGATGGTGGTTTCACTGGTCTTATTTTCTCAGTAATTGGTGCAATTATCTTACTGTTCTTATATGAAATGATTGTCAATAAACGCCGTGCATAATTAGTTATAAACCGTACATAGTTTGGTCATAAATGATTATTAGCTAATTAAAATACTATATAAACAAAGCCTTGCATTAAGCAGGGCTTTTTTATGCCATTTATCATCAAAATTTAGTCTTTCTATATGCATATAGCATCATATGACTGCGAAAGTATTGATAAGCATTACTTTTGTCCCCATTTATCTTATAATATCAACCCTATTTTGTCCTTATCTTTGAGGTGAGCGTTATGGCACTACTCCCTATCTTAAGTTACCCAGATCCTCGCTTGCGTACCATCGCCAAGCCTGTCAAGGAAGTGACTGCTGAAATCAAAACCTTAATCGCAGACATGATCGAGACGATGTATGATGCTCAAGGCATTGGTCTTGCAGCCAGTCAAGTGGATCATCATATTCAGCTTATCGTTATGGATTTGTCTGAAGACAAAAGCTCTCCTAGAGTTTTTATCAATCCAAAAGTCACGCCACTGGTAGAAGAAAAGCAACCGTATGAAGAAGGCTGCTTATCTGTACCTGATGTCTATGACAAGGTCGAGCGTCCTAATAAAGTCCGTATTGAAGCGTTAGACGGTAACGGTGAGGTCATCGATGAAGTAGTCGAAGGACTGCTTGCTGTTTGTATCCAGCATGAAATGGATCACCTAAATGGCGTAATCTTCGTTGACTACTTGTCTCGTCTTAAACAGACTCGTGCTCGTGATAAAGTTCGCAAAGTTCTTAAAATACGCGAAAAGCAAGAAGCTCAATCAGCAGAAAAACAGACACAAGCCGTCAATTCTTAAAGCCCTACTCTTTATTCTTATCTTTTTTATTTCGTCTTTATCCTTCACATAGTTACGTCACAGTGAGTGTTAATATTTAGCATTCACCGTTTGGCGATAATTTTTCTAACCGATACAGTTTCCACAAAAGGTTTACTACTATGACAATGATCAAAATTGACCAATATTTTGAACCTGCCAGCTGGCAGAAATTTACCAAGGCTGCTGAAGGTCGCGAGACGCCTGTCTTGGTAGTTGACCTTAGTCGTATCGAAACCAAATACCATGAAATGGTAAGTCTGTTTCCTAATGCAAAACTGCATTATGCAATGAAAGCTAGCCCTGCGGTGGAAGTAATCAATTTACTAGCAAACCTTGGTTCTAACTTTGACTGTGCCTCTATTTATGAGCTTGATCGCGTGCTTGGTTGCGGCGTTGAGCCATCTCGTATCTCATATGGCAACACCATCAAAAAAGCTGAACATGTTAAGTATGCCTTTGAAAAAGGCATCGATCTATATGCGACTGACTCAGAAGCAGATCTAAAAAACATTGCCAAACACGCTCCAGGCTCTAAAATATTTGTGCGTATCTTGGTGCAAGGCTCAGAGACAGCAGAATGGCCATTGTCACGTAAGTTTGGTTGTCATCCTAATATGGCAATCGACCTACTGGTTCAAGCACGCGAGTTGGGCTTGGTACCTTATGGTATCTCGTTCCACGTCGGTAGCCAGCAAAAAGACGTCGCTGCATGGGATGATGCATTAGCCAAAGTTAAATATATGTTTGACTGGATGAAGAACGAAGAAGGTATCAAGCTACAAATGATCAATTTGGGTGGCGGCTTCCCGACCAATTACATCAGCGAAGTCAACCCTATTAAGGTCTATGCAGAAGAGATTACCAGCTATTTGACTGATGATTATAATGATGATGAGATGCCTGAGATTATTTTAGAACCAGGCCGTTCACTCGTTGGTGGTTCAGGTGTCTTGGTTAGTGATGTGGTACTGATCTCTCGTAAGTCAGATACCGATTTGACTCGTTGGGTATATACCGACGTTGGTCTATTCCAAGGCTTAATCGAAACGCTAGGCGAAGCTATCAAGTACCCTGTCTATACGCCTAAGATGGAAACGTCTACCAGCGAGGGTACTGTGGTATTGGCAGGCCCAACCTGTGATTCAACCGATATCATGTATGAAGAAGCGGGTTATCAGCTACCAGAAGAGCTTGAGATTGGTGATAAAATCTACTGGCTGACCACTGGTGCTTATACCAACTCTTACTCATCGGTAGAGTTCAATGGTTTCCCACCGCTCGAAGTGGTTTATATTGACTAGTATTTGTAATGTTCCACAAAAAAGCGCGGCACGGTTGTTAATACTCGTGTCGCGCTTTTTTGTACGTAACGATTTCATAACTAGTCAACTCGTAAGGAAATAGGCACGCTATTGTTGTTATTAATAGTTCGGCTACCGTTACTGGTACTACTGCTTGAGTTTTGTGAAATCTGTCCAATCGTTACCCATTGTCCACGTGGCACGATCATCGTACTGTTCAATCTTTGACCTCGAACAGGATTACTAGCACTGCTAGTAGAATTGTCAGTAGAACTCATTTGATTATAAGGTGAATTCGGCTGCACTAAGCTTTCTTCCACTTGGGAAAGTTGTACTTCCACCTGCCCGCTAGGCAACAGTCTTGGTGTGATAGCAATCCCTTGTGTCATTGGCAGTAGTATTTGCTGCTGAATCACGATCTGTGGTTTGAAGTTATCGTTAGCTGAACGATGATAAGTTGAATAGTTATTAGCATTGTAGGTTTGAGTTAGCGAGTAGATCGTACCTGTGCTGATACTCGCCGCACTGCCAGATAGTGTTTGTACTTGATATAGATTATTACCCTGCTGCTGGCTGCTACGCTGACTAATGACCCCTGCACCTTGAATACCGCGATTGGTGATAATGACTTGACCCTGCTGAATACTACCTTGCCCGCTACTACTATTGCCAACACGTACAGCGACCGTCAATGCCTGTGGCTGACGGTCAATTTGAGACAACAACTGCTGTACCGCCTCATAATTGCGTGCCGTCGTCCGCAGTACCAATTTATCTTGATACGTAGTCACCGTACCACCGTCTGCGCTACTATTTAATTGCTGCCTTACTGCAGGTAGTAGGCTAGCCCCGCCATAAGTATGGATAACATAGGTTTGAGAGGTGCTGGCTTGTACGGTAATTGGTAGAACCGCTAGACTCAGTGCACCAACAGACAGACATACACGGCTCGTAAGGTTGATGGTACAAATAGCACTAATCATTTTATGTTTAACATAACGTTTGATACTATTCATACCCGCTCCCTTGCTGCTATTAAGTCATCGAGCCATCAGTCATAACGCTATAGTCAATCATCAACTATTAACTATAAATAGTCGTTAGTCACTTAATCCAAGTACATCTTGCATGTTGTACTGACCTACTTCCTGCTCAACAACCCAAGTTGCGGCACGTACGGCACCCGCGGCAAATGTCATGCGCGCACGCGCACGATGGGTAATCTCGACCACTTCGCCATCTGCGATAAACATCACAGTATGGTCGCCTACGATTTCGCCACCACGTACCGCGTGGATACCGATTGTCCCAGATTCGCGCTCGCCCGTTTGTCCTTCGCGGCCATAAATAGCAACGTCTTTTAGGTTTTGTCCGCGTGCTTCTGCGACGGCTTCGGCCATCATATATGCCGTACCAGAAGGCGCATCGATTTTGTGTTTATGATGGGCTTCGATGATTTCTACATCAGCATCATTACCAAACGCTTTGGCAGCCATACCGAGTAGCTTCAATGATAAATTAACGCCTGTCGAATAGTTACCCGCATATACGATAGTGATTTTCTCACTTGCTTTTGCCAGTACTCGTTCTTGCTGTTCATTGAATCCTGTCGTCCCGATGACCATAGCGACGTTATGCTCAGCACAAACTTGCATGTTTTTTTCAGTAGCGTCAGGCAAGCTAAAATCAATCAGTACATCGATATCAGCAATCACAGCGGCTAAGTCATCAACGATTTGTACATTTAAATGACCGATAGCAGCAACTTCGCCGGCATCAGCACCGACTAGGCTAGAGCCTTGACGCTCAATCGCTGCTTTTAATGTAGTTTGCGGGTTATTCTGTACTGCCTCGATGAGCATACGACCCATACGGCCGCCTGCACCGATTACTCCAACGTTGATAGATTTATTATTTGCTTGTTCGCTCATACTTTTACCTTAGATGTTTTATATTTGGTGAAATTATCTTTGACCATATTTATCGTAAGTTTAGCAAATATCATCACATGAATGGCTTTTTATACCATCAATAAAAAGCCCAAAGGTTTCACATGAAACCTTTGGGCTTAGTTTAATACTAGCTACTTAGTTAGATTATTTCTTAATCGAATAAGTCGCCGATTTTCTTGAAGAATGACTTTTTATGTGGTGACTGTTGATGCTTACTGTCGTCATCCAACGTGTCTTGGAATTGGCGTAATAAGTCTTTTTGCTCACGAGTTAGATTTACTGGCGTTTCGATAACCACACGGCAAATCAAGTCACCTTTCATAGTAGTACGGACTGGCGTCACACCTTTGCCGCGTACACGCAGCAACTTACCGCTTTGCGTACCTTCTGCCACTTTGATTTTTACTTTGCCATCTAAGGTTGGGATTTCGACTTCTTTACCCAATGCTGCATCAGTGATGCTTACTGGCACATCCATATATAGGTCAGCACCTTGACGGGTGAATACATTGTGCTGTTTGACGCGTACTTCGACATATAGATCGCCGTTTTGTACGCCAGCACCGCCCGCTTCACCTTCGCCAGCTAGACGAACACGATCACCATCATCGACGCCTGCAGGGATAGAGACTTCTAAGGTGCGTGATTTGTCTTTTACGCCATTGCCATGACAGTCCGAACAAGGGTTTTTGATCTGCTTACCCGTACCGCCGCAATGAGGACAAGCTTGCTGTACCGCAAAGAAACCTTGCTGCATACGTACTTGACCTTGGCCATGACAAGTCTGACAGGTAACCACATCAGAAGCATTTTTTGCCCCTTTACCATCACAGGTATCACAAGGCGCAGGAGCCGTGAAACTGATTTCTTTTTTGCAGCCACGTACAGCTTCTTCTAATGTCAGCTCAATCACATAACGCAAGTCAGAGCCGCGACGCGAACGCCCACCGCCGCCGCCACGCTGCTGACCGAAGATATCACCGAAGTTACCAAAGATATCACCAAAGATATCTTGGAAGTTACCGCCACCTGCGCCGCCGAAGCCGCCGCCACCCATGCCGTTTTCAAAGGCTGCATGGCCCATACGGTCGTAGGCTGAACGTTTCTCTTCGTCGCTCAATACTTCATAAGCCATTGAAGCTTCTTTGAATTTGTCTTCCGAATCAGGATCATCAGAGTTGCGATCTGGATGGTATTTCATGGCAAGCTTACGGTAGGCTCGCTTAATTTCTTTGCTGTCAGCGGTCTTGCTGACACCTAATATTTCATAAAAATCGCGCTTACTCATGCTCTCTCCTATCGTCTTTACAGCCACACCGGCTCGTCAAGTCATCAGCTCAATTGATAATTGTCTTAATCTTATTCGTGATTCTTAGCCATCAGATATATATAACGTTTCACATGAAACACAACAACTCACCATGCTATAGAACCATAATGCTTAGACTTAACCAACAAATACGGTGAAGGCTGCTTAGCCAAATCAATTATAAAAAGTTTGCGCTATTTATGGAGATGGTCTGCTGATTTATCAAGCTCTTAAATGATGAAATTAGCAGTTGGCATTGTTGCGGCAAAAGCCAAACGATTCATTAAGGTTACTGCAAAGCTTTTCGTACCTGAGCGGTGCCCAGTCGTGCTAATATTTACCGCCACATCTACGGTCATTTATACTCATAGTGATGACGCTTGCGACAAGGTATCAAGTCTTATGAAAAAGCTGGTTATTCTATTAATCATCATTGCGGTAGCAGTATATGCAGGCTCGCCTTATTACAGCGCTTATCAGCTCAAAAACGCTTATGACGATAAAGACGGTGCCACTATCGCAGCGGCTATTGATTATGAGCAAGTGCGACCAAGCGTTCAAAACCAGCTAACCAGCCAATTTGCGACGACAATGACTAAATATCCATTAATTTCTGAATTGGGCGGTGAGCCGTTGACCCAAGCCGCGAATGGTTTTATCGCGCAGGCAGTTGAAGGTGCCATCACACCGCAGAATATCGAAAAGGTGATTAATACCCAAGGTCAAGCCAATACAGCAACCAAAGAGCTAGCTGCAGCATGGGCCATCGCTAGCGATCAAGTCGACTTGAAAAACCTAATTCAGAGCTTAATTATTCAGCGCGGTGATGTCGATGCCGTGGTCAAAAGCCAAATGCAGCAAGTCATGAAAAAACAAGCTGCCGAACTTGAGCAGCAAGTCGCCCAAGGCAATGACAGTGAAAAGCCAACGCTTAGCTACTGCGGTATCAATTGTTTTAGTATTAGTGGTCAGGTAAAAGGCTATCCTCTTACTATCGAGATGCAGCGTGAAGGGCTTATCAATTGGAAAATCGTTGATATCGTCTTACCATAAATTATTTAAGACAGCTTCTGATATGCAAAAACGTCTGAATAGAACCATAAAAAACCGCCCTATGAACTGATTCACAAGGCGGTTTTTTTACTTTGACTAGCAGTCCAATATCTTAAATTTTTGAATTACTGAAGCACTTAACCCTACCAATCGATTATTCAACACCCAAGAATTCTAGAAATTCTGGACTCTCAAAACTCGCTTGATATAGCACGCCATCTTCACGATAGATGGCAGGCGTCGCCATTACCGCGAGTCCAGCTGCTTTTTCACGATTGGGTGTTACATGGTCAACTGTACAACTTGCTGATGCAGGCGTCATTTCACCCTGTAGCATCGCTTTGTCAAATGCCTGATGACGACTGTCTTCATCCGCTTGGCACCAGATACCACGCATCTGCTTTGGTGACGCCTCATATATCGGATAGCCGATAACATTGACTGTACGCCTTTTGCATTGAGTGAGGGGACTTGCTGATGTAATCGGCGGCAATAAGGGCAATTCACGTCATCAGATAGATAACGGCTCTCTCAGTAGTGGTTGCTGGATAAGTAATCAGCTGGCTTTTGTCCAATGACGCAAACACAGACTGGTTTTTACGTTTTTCAAAGTTCTCATCGAGGCCGATAAATTGACCGTTTTCGATGACTGATATTTCACCATCGGTAATATACTGCGCATCGTCCGATAGTAAAAACGGCACGCCTTCTAGCGTTGCTCCCCAGATAACACCCGGTACTGCGGTATAAAAGAATGGCGTTTTAGCGCTCATGTTCTTAAGCGCAGCCATATTTGCTAGCATGTCAGACTTGACTGAAGCACTGACAGGTTTACCTACTTGCGCACTCGTGCTACGTACTGGCGTTTTAGTGATAACTTGCTTACTTGGGTTTTTCTGTAGCTCACCCTGAACGACGTAACGACCATCTTCGGTGATGTGCAGCGGCAACTGGCCGGCCAAATTCACTTGATACATATTGGGCAGTTTGGATGGCACAATAGAAGTAATCTGTGTTTTGATGCCTGCTTGGGTCAGTACTTGGCGCAATCGCTTATCAACAGCTGCACTTACTGCTTGAGCTACTTGCGAACTTGCAGTGCTTTGCGTTACGTTATTACTGTTGGCATCTGCCGAACTTGGCTGAGCGCAAGCAGTAGTTGCTAATAGTATGATGCTGATTAGGCTAGCGGACTTACATACAGGTAGTGTCACAGAGAGATTCCTATCTGGTTTTTAATAATGGCAGTTTTTAATAATGGCAGTTTTCGATATTAAGACCAATTCCAAAGCTATTACTAACTCAAAGGTAGCAATACATTTTCTGATTAGTCAGCTTTTTGGAATTGGTTTAAACATTGTCTATCATAAAAATATAGATAAAAAAGACTGTAGCATATGGGATAGTTTTGCAAAGCACTAAATGGCTAATGTCGCAAAACTGCTACTTAGCTTTAAGAGATAGGCAATACAGGTAGGTAGTAGACATAAATACAATATAGCAGACCGCAAAAAGCAGCACACTAAGTAGCGGCTGCTAATTGGTTTAAAACGATAGTTTCAAGATAAATACTAAGGCTAAAGCTTAATAGTTTCAGTGCTCATTTATTAAAACTTGGCAACTTCTTCTGGCGTTAAGAAACGGCTGTCGCCTTTTTCTAGGCCTTCTAGATTGATATGACCGATACTGGCACGGTGCAGCTCAGTGACTCGATTACCAAAGTAACCCATCATACGTTTGACCTGATGGTATTTGCCCTGCTCTAATGTCAGACGTGCATGTTTTTCATCAATGAACTCAAGAATAGCTGGCTTGGTCGGCTCATAGTCGCCTTCTAATAAAATCCCTTCAGCGACTTTTTTCACAGCTTTTTCTTGTGCATCACTATCCATTGCATCTGCCAATGTCAGCTCGTATACCTTTGCATGCTCGTGCTTAGGACTGGTGACACGGTGCAGCCAGCCGCCATCATCACTCATGAGCAATGCGCCAGTGGTATCGACATCGAGACGTCCAGCGATACGCAGGCTACCCAATTCTGGTACAGCAATCAGTTCGGTGACGATTGGATACTCTTTAACTTTTAGCGTGCACTCGAAACCTTCAGGCTTATACAACAAGATATAGCGATTGCCCGCAGCGACCGACAACGGCTCGCCTGCCCACATCACATCATCATTGACCACATCGACATGTAGGCCAGGATCTTTAACCACTTGATCGTTTACGGTAATCTCGCCTGCGTGCATGATCTTTTTTGACTCTTTGCGCGACAGCTCGGTGGCTTTACTAATGAATTTATCTAAACGCATACTATTTACTACCATCGGTTTTATTATACCAGCCCTAAATCAGAAACTAACGACGCCAGCACTCAGCCGTGAGCGGCTCGTTATCTTCGATGGTTAGAAATGGTACTATAATGAAAAATTAAATGAACACTGTGCTCAATACAAAAGCCAGTGAAAGTCAGACCAGTTTAACATATCCAACCTAAGCCTGATGAAATATGAGCTATCAAACGCTAAAACGTGCCGTTACCACGCGACTCGAAATTAAAAAATCTGAGTTTATCGCTTACGCCTACCCGGTGACCTCTCGCGAGCAAGCAATGTTTCACGTGGAACAACTGCGCGAGCAATATCCTGATGCACGGCATTTTTGTTGGGCATACATCATTGGTGACCCTGATAACACCACTAGTGCTGGTTTCGATGATGATGGCGAGCCAAGTGGTACAGCGGGTCGACCGATATTAAATGTACTGCAGCATAAGTCGATCGGCAACGTGATTATCATCGTGGTGCGTTACTTCGGTGGTATCAAATTGGGTGCTGGCGGTCTTACCCGTGCTTATGCGGGCTCTGCTCAAGCGGCCGTCGACGAGATGATATTAAACCCTTATGTACCGATGACCCAGATTCAGATACTGGCAGAATTTGCGACTGAAGCGCAATGCCGCTATATGATAGAGAGCCTTGGCGGTCATATCGACGATGTCGCCTATAGCAAGCAAGTAACCTTAACCGCCACACTTGCTGAAGCAGATGTCGAAAATTTAAAAGCGCGCTTAGCAATGGATGGTCAAGTATTGGATAAGCCAGAAGATTAAAAGTTTCTGATTAACTACTCTCATCGCAAATTTTGGACAGCTCTCCTTTCAATATATTTATTTGTTAGATTTTTCAGTAACTGTTTTCAATAACTGTTTTCAGTAATCATGCGTTCACTGAAAATTATTGGTTTTCACAGGTACTGGCGTTATGATAAAAAAACCTTACCACGCTACTCTATTTGTTTTTCCACGATTATTAAATAAGACCAATATATGTCAACTTCAACCAAACCTTTTTCTCCAGCACCTTTTAAGCCACCATTTTGGCTAACCAATCCACATCTGCAAAGCATCTTACCTAAGTTTTTTGCGCCAAAGGCACCCACCTACCGCCGCGTGGTCGAAAAAGACTCATTGGACGAGAGTGATATTGCTTATGATTTTTATGATGCGCACCCTATAGAAGCGTCAAAAAATGGTGAGCTTGAGCAAACCCCATTGATTGTCCTCTTCCACGGCATGGAAGGTAGTAGTGACAGTCATTATGCGCGCGCACTGGCGTATCAAATGCACGCGCAAGGCTGGCATTTTGTGGTGGCACATTTCCGCAGTTGCGGCGGTATTCCTGCCAGTGGCACAGTGTTCTACAACGCAGGCGACACTGATGAGGTGCATCATGCGCTACAGAATTTGCGTGAGCAGTATGCCAATATTTATGCGGTTGGCGTCTCGTTAGGTGGCAATGCACTGGCCAAATACATGGGCGAATATGAGGACAAAGTCCTTTGTAAAGGTGCCGTTGTTATCTCCGCGCCAGTCGATATGTCTTCAGCTGCTATTACTATGCACAGCTTTTTAAGTCATCGTATCTATACGCCGTATCTGCTTAACCCAATTATCAAAAAAGCGTTGGCGAACGATCTCACTCAAGATGAAATCAACTCTATCAAAGCTGCCAATCGTATCAGTGATTTTGATGATATCTTTACTGCGCCGCGTCATGGATATCGCTCCAAAAACGACTATTACCATACTGCATCCGCAATGCCATATTTGCGCAACGTCACTCACCCTCTGCTATTAATCAGTGCAAAGGACGATCCTTTTATTGGCTTTACTGCTACGCCAAATGATGTCTCTGATAGTGTCACTATCTTAGATACTGAGCATGGTGGTCACATCGGTTATCTACGTTATCGATCAGACAACGGTCATTCCAAAAGCAAATCGTCTGTTACCAATGATAAAGAGTCCAAGACTTCAAAATTCGATATTAACTGGATACCTGAGACGGTCAGCGCTTATTTTAGTTGGATTGGTGTGGCTTCTACTAGCGAACCTTCTCAGGACGTGGTCTCTGACAATAAATAATCACTGTCATCAATGACAAAATAATAACGCCAACGTTTATAACCTTTTGAGAGTGTTTTATGTACCCATTTATCCGTTATGCTAGCACCATCGCTCATGCTGCCCTAAAAGCAAAAAAGGGCGATACTTTGGCGCTCAAGGACACCAGTGAAATTCAGTTTCGCTGCCGCTTATCCGATATAGATAATTTTTTGGAGATGAATAACGGCCGCGTGTTTACGCTTTATGATTTGGGTCGTATGGACTTTGCAGTACGGACTGGTCTTGGCAAGCAATTGTTAAAACAACGCTGGGGCTTGGTCATCGCTGGCAGCACTATCCAATACCGTAAGCGTATTCGCGCCTTTCAAAAAGTCACACTCAAGACCAAAATCGTAGGTATCGACGCGCGCTGGCTCTATATCGAACAATCAATGTGGGTCAAAGGACAGCCCTGCTCATCTGGACTACTGCGTACTGGTGTGACAAAGGGTGGTAGAGTGATCGACACGGCACAAGTACTGGCTGCACTGGGCCAGTCTGATTGGGATCTACCGCCAAAAGGTTACGTGGCTGAATGGATCAAAAGTGATGCTGATCGTCCGTGGCCGCCTGTCGATACAGCTGACTAACTTAACTTTATAAGCTAGAAATCCATTACTTTTAATTTATTTAACAGATGGTACAAGCAAGCAACCTTATAGCTACTATTTCATAACAACTCATTATATAAATATATATAATAAATGTTAGGATAGTAGTGAGTACATACTCAGATAAAACAAATATAGTCTTATAAGGAGAATAATATGGCTAATACAACAGATTATGTCGGCACGTTATTTGATAATAGCGAATCAAACCCAAGCAAAATTACTTTAGCATTTACCATGGCAGGCGTGGCACTGAAAAAAGGCCATTCTGCTACTGTGATATTAATGGTGGATGCGGTGCATCTGGCAAAACCAAACGCGCTAGACAATGTAGATATCGGCGATCCGTTCGAGCCAGCTGGTGAGGTACTAGAAGCCTTTATCGAAAAAGGTGGCCAAGTATTGGTCTGCGGCGCTTGTATGAAACACAACGGTGTAGAAGAGTCAGATATCGACAAGCGCTTTGAAGTGATTAGCGGTGATGATGTGGTTGAGCTGTTGATGAATGCGAAAGGGTCGTTGCAGTTGAATTAGGACATAAGCAAATTCAGTTAATCAAGCTGTAGAAGTGAGTCAGTTTCTTAGTCATCGTTTTGGTGGGGGAGTTTCCTAAAAACTGTGTAACTGCTTATAATCCATTAACAGGAGAATAAGCAATGACTACTCAATCTGACATTAAAAAACTGGCCGAGCAAATGGCTGGTAGCATGAAAAGCTTTGA